>NZ_FYDL01000001.1 GCF_900187505.1 Pseudomonas sp. Irchel s3h17 | reverse complement strand
ACATAAAGTCCGGATGTATGGCTGCAATCTCAACCCCGTCTGTGTTGTCACGAATTGAAAGCTCGGCAAACTGGGGGCGTCCATGTATGTGAGAGGACGGCGGATGTAAATCCGCCTCCTACTCGATCTGGAGCATCACTCTATGAGTTTCTTTCACGGCGTCACCGTGACCCTGGTGGAAAGCGGGGCACGGAAAATCACCACCCCGTCTGCGTCGATCATCGGCCTGTGCAACACCTTCACCGTGGGCCCGCCGGCCACTGCCGCAGCCAACGAACTGCTGCTGATCACCCGCGAAAGCGAAGCGGTGGCAGCCTGGGGCCCGGATGCGGCGATCACCCAGGACTGCAAGGCCATTTTCAAGCGCTCTAAGGCGGTGATTGTCGCCGTCGGTGTGCCGCTGCTGGAGGACCCAGCCGAGCAACTGTCCGCAATCATCGGCGGCGTCTGGGCCGACGGTTCCCGGACCGGCATGCAGGCATTGCTCAACGGTAAAAGCCAATTCAACGCCCAGCCGCGGTTGTTGGTGACTCCGGGGTACTCGGCGACGCTGGCGGTGGCCACCGAACTGGTGGCGCTGGCCGACAAACTGCGGGCCATGGCCATTATCGACGGGCCGAACACCACCGACGAAGCCGCCATCGAGTACGCCGGCAACTTCGGCAGCAAACACGCCTACATGGTCGATCCGGGCGTGCAGTTCTGGGACACCAAAACCAGCGCCACGATCAACGCGCCTGCGTCGGCCTGGACCGCCGGCCTGTTTGCCTGGACCGATGCCACTTATGGCTTCTGGGCCTCGCCATCGAACAAGGAGTTCGTCGGCATCACCGGCACCACGCGGCCGATCGAGTTTCTCGACGGCGATCCGTCCTGCCGGGCCAACCTGCTCAACAACGCCAACATCACCACGATCATTCGCGACGACGGTTATCGGCTGTGGGGCAACCGCACGTTGTCCAGCGATCCGAAATGGAAGTTCGTCACCCGCGTGCGCACGCTGGATATCGTCATGGATTCCATCCTCTATGCGCACAAGTGGGCGGTGGACCGCTCGATCACCGCGACCTACGTCAAGGACGTGACTGAAGGCCTGCAGGCGTTTATGCGCGACCTGAAAAATCAGGGTGCGATCGTCAACTTCGAGGTGTATGCCGACGAAGAGCTGAACACCTCCAGCGAACTCAGCGACGGCAAGGTGTACTGGAACATTCGATTCACCGACGTACCGCCGGCCGAAAACCCGAACTTCCGCGTGGAGGTGACCGATCAGTGGATCACTGAAGTGCTCGATACCGCTGCCTAAGGAGGCTGACCATGATTCTGCCCAAAGTGACCCTCAAGACCGACGACTGCACCCAGGCGCGCCTGCTGGAAATCGTCAAGGACGCCATCCTTTACGCACACAAGTGGGCGGTGGACCACTCGATCACTGCCACCTACGTCAAGGATGTGAGCGCAGGTCTGCAGGCCTTCATCCGCGACCTGCAGGACCAGGGCGCCAAGCTCAACTTCGAGGTGTATGCCGACGAAGCGCTGAACACCTCCAGCGAGCTTAGCAAGGGCAAGGTGTACTGGAACATCCGTTTTACCGGCGTACCGCCGGCTGAAAACCCCAACTTCCGCGTGGAGGTGACCGATCAGTGGATCACTGAAGTGCTTGATACCGCCGCCTAAGGAGGCCGCTCAATGATTCCTGAAGTGCTCTACAACACCAACCTGTTTGTCGACGGTATCAGCCTGCAGGGCGATGTGCCGAGCCTGACCCTGCCCAAGTTGACCCTCAAGACCGATGAGTACCGCGCCGGCGGTATGGACGCGGCGGTCGAAATCGACATGGGCACCGAGAAGCTCGAGGCCAGCTTCACCACCAACGGCGTGCGCCGTGAGGTGCTGAAGTTCTTCGGTCAGGCCGACCTGACCGCGTTTAACGCCTCGTTCCGCGGCGCCTTCAAGGGCCAGAAAGGCGCGGTGAAATCGGTGGTCGCCACCCTGCGTGGCAGCCTCAAGGAAGTCGACCCGGGGGAATGGAAACCCGGCGAAAAAGGTGAGTTCAAGTACGCCGTTGCCGTCACCTATTACAAGCTGGAAATCGACGGCAGCGTGATGTTTGAAATCGATCCCCTCAACTCGATCCGCGTCGTCGACGGCACCGATCACCTGGCCGCCGTGCGGTCTGCCCTGGGCATGTAAGGAGCACCACCATGAGCAATACAACCCAAGATCTTCTGCCGAAGTGGCTGCAACTGGGCAGTGGCATTGCCACCGTGATCCTGTCCCGGCCGAGCCAGGCCAACGGCATTCAGGTCGACAAGCTGAGCCTGCGTGAACCGACGGTGCGCGAGATGCGCGCCGCCACCTTGCAGGGCGGTACCAACGAAGAAGAACAGGAGATGGTCTTGTTCTGCAGCCTGGCAAGCATCGGCCGTGGCGATCTGGAGGGGCTGTTGATGCGCGATTACCGTCGTCTGCAGACCGCCTATTTTCGTCTGGGAGCAGACGACGGGGTTTAACCCCAAGCTACAGAAGGCCCTGGCCAAGCGCCTGGCCGTCGAGCTGCACTTCTCGGCGGCCGAGATCCAGGGGCTGTCGTTTTCCGAGATGGTCTGGTGGCTCACGGATTGAGCCGATCCCCGTCGCATACAGGTAACCCCCATGGCGAACAAACTCTCCCTCGGGCTGGTGATTGGCGGCGCCGTCGATTCGTCGCTCGGCGCCGCCTTCAAGAACGTCAGCGGCGAAATGAAAAAGCTCGAGGCGCAGACCACCCGCGCCAAGGGTTTGCAGAAAGTCATCGGCGAGACCATGCGTCTGCGCGATGAATGGAAAAAAGCCCACGACAGCGGGGCGGCCAATGCTGACGCCTTGTTGCGCAAGCTGGAAGCCAATAACAGTAGCCTGCGCAAGCAGGGGATCGAGGTCGGGCGCCTACGTCAGGAGTACTTGGCGCTGGGCAAGGTGGTACGCAGTGCCGAGTTCAAGGCCAAAGGCATGGGCCAGATCGAGGAGGGGCAGGAGAGCCTGCGCAGCGGATTTGGTAAGGCAGTGGCCGGTACCACCCTGGCGGCGGTGCCGACCAAAATCAGTGCGGACTTTCGGGCGATCATTCGCGACATCGCGATCAAGGCCAATATTGCTAACACGTCGAAGGAAGTGGGCTTGGCGAACACCGTGCTCAGAACCTCGAAAGATGCCGGGATGGCTCGCAATGAAGTCGCTGACTTGGTCAACCAATTGAGCGCCGCGGGCATGAAGGTGGACGAGGCGCAGGCGTATTTACCGGACGCAGCAAAATTTGCGGTCGGGCAAGGCGTGAGTGGTGTGGATACGGCGAAAATGATTGGCGCCCTACGGCAGAACGCCCAAATTACCGACCCTGCTGAGATGTTGAAAGCGCTGGAGGCGATTGCCTTTCAGGGGCAGCAGGGCAGCTTTGAAGCCGCCGACATGGCCAAATGGTTTCCGGAGATGCTGGCCGGCATGGCCAACATGGGCGTCACCGGTCAGGACGCGGTGACACAGCTCGGCGCCATGCTGCAGGTGCAGATGAAGTCGGCGGGCAGTGCCGATGAGGCAGCCAATAACCTGAAAAACCTGATGTCCAAGGTCGGCTCAGGTGAGACGGTCAAAGCCTTTGATGACGCCGGGGTGAGGTACAAAGAGTCGATGGAAAAAGCCATCGCCAAGGGCCGGTCCCCTCTGGAAGCGCTGATTGATGTGACGCAGGCATACGTCCAGAACACCCAGCCCAAGAAAGTCGCGGCATTCAATGAGCAGGTCGCCCAGTTCGAGCAGGAAAAAGACCCGGTCAAGCGCGATGGGATGATCAAAGCCTTTGAACAGATGCTGCGTACCGGCGACATCATCGGCGACATGCAAGCCCGGACCGCCCTGATCGCGGCCATGAAGAACAAAGACCTCTACAAGAATCTGAAAAACCTCAAGAGTGACGACGGGGCTTCTGCCACGGGGGTGCTCGACAAGAACTTGGCCGAGCGTCGTGAAACCTCGTCGCAACGCTGGGCTGAAACTGGCCAGGCATTTAACGATTCGCTGCGCGCCATCGGTGATGCCCTGCGCCCAGCGACGGATGCGCTAGCCACCGGGATCGGTACGGCGGCACGGGGCTTGACTGCGTTGTCCGAGGAAACGCCCAAAGTGGTGTTGGGCCTGGCAGGGCTGACCACCGGGGCGTTGGTGCTGGGCAAGGCCTGGGCCGCGCTGACGATTGGCCGGGGCCTGGTGAACATCGCGCGCGGTTCGCTCAACGGCAAATCCGACATCGTGCAGCGGGTGTTCGTGACCAACGCGGATGACGTCGGGGGGGACGGGCTGGATTATGGCAAAGAAGGGAAGGGTGGAAAGGGCAAAGGCCCGGCAGGCAAGGCGTCCATGGGCACCCGGGTCATGAAGGGCACCGGGCCGATGGTGGTGCTGGCCGCCGGGGTTCAAGCAGTGGACACCGCCTTGAACGCGACCACCCGCGATGAAAAGGCCGAGGGCTATGGCAATGCGGCGGGCGGGCTGGCCGGTGGATTGGCGGGCGCAGCGGCCGGTGCAGCCATTGGTTCGGTCATACCGCTGCTGGGCACCGCGGTGGGCGGAGCGATCGGCGCCTGGCTTGGGGCCTGGGGCGGCAGTGACTTGGGCGCGACCGTGGGCAAGGCGTTGTTCGGCGGGGCGGACACGCCTACGGTGTTACCGAAAGCACCGCTCGGCATGTTCCCCATGCCCGCGGGTCAACACGTCGGCGATGTCGTGCGCTCGATGGCCAGCATCCCAGCGGTCCCGGTTACGGCGGCTGCGCTGATGCCGGCCGCCGCAGCAAAGACGCCAGAATGGCCGAAGGTCGACCAGCAATTCACCTTTGCTCCGGCACCAAGCATTACCGTGCAAGGCGATGTGAAAGACCCGGCGCAGTTGGTCCAGGAGTTGATGCCGTACCTGCGCCGTCAGTTTGAAGACTTCGCCCGGGAAGCGCGCGCCCGTCAGTTGTTTGATGCGCCACACGTTGGCTGAGGAAGTGATATGGCGGATGAGAAAACCTACCTGCAACACCTACAGGGCGGGCTGAAGTACATGGTCGATGCCGGCGAGGCCGGACGCACCGACCTGGAATCGATGACCGGGCCAATGAATGGCGCGCTCAATGAAATCGGCGGTGCGGCGGATGCCATCGAAGGCTTGCCCTTTATCAGCGAAGACCTGAGCGACAAGACCCGGCGCCTGCAGAGTGCGATCAACTCGGCGCAGGCCAAGATCGGCAAGGTGGCCAGTCTCTATAACCAGACCCAGCGGGCGCTGGCGCAGTTTGATGAGCACTTTTCAGCCCTGACCGAACAGATTGACCGGTTTGGTGCGGCGTTCAACAAGGTCGCCGGCAAGGCCAATGCTGCGTTGGGCAACATCTTCCCCACGGAATGGTTTGCCGGCGATATGACGCCGATCCCCGAGGCGGTGAAGCCGTTTCCGCACCTGCTGATCATCTACCCGCTCAAGCCCAATGAGCGGCCGTATTACTTCAACCTGGACACCGCAGCATTTGACGAGCTGAGGCGGCAGACGTCGTTTCGTTGGGCCGCACAGGAGCGCCTGACGCGGCGCCCGGCGCAACAGGCCGTGGGCCTAGGCGAGGAGAAGATCACCCTCAAGGGGGCGATCTATCCGAGCTTCAAAGGCGGGCTGAAACAGCTGGATACGCTGCGCAGCATCGGCGCCAAGTTGCTGCCGCTGAACCTGACCACCGGGTATGGCGAAGTGCTGGGCAACTGGTGCCTGACCAATATCGAAGAAGAGCAAAGCGCCTTGCTGCCCGGGGCGATCCCGCGCAAGCAGGGCTTTTCATTGGAGTTTGTCCGCTATGGCGATGACCTGCAGAACGGCTGAGGGAGATCTGCTCGATACCCTCTGCCACCACTATTACGGCCACCTGAATCGCAGCGTCGAGGCGGTGCTGGCTGCCAATCAGGGCCTCGCCGATGAGCCACAACCGTTCCGGGTCGGCGTGTTGATCACGCTGCCGGATCTGCTGGTCGAGACCGACAGCGTGATTTCACTATGGGACTGATCCCGTTACCCAGCCCGCCCAGTGCGGGCTTTTTCTTGTCTGGGATATCGTTATGCAACCGCTTTTCCGTATCGTCGCCGACGGCGCCGACATCAGCGCCCTGATCAACGATCGGCTGGTCTCACTGCAGCTTGCCGACCGGCCCGGGATGGCCTCGGACTCGTTTGAGCTGCGGATCGATGATCGTGATGGGGCAGTGGCGCTGCCCGCGCGTGGTGCGAGTATCGAGATCTACCTGGGTTATGCCGGTGCCGACCTGACCCGTATGGGCCGCTACATGGTGGACGAGGTGGCAGTCTCCGGCCCACCGGACACGCTGGTGATCAGCGGCAAGGCCAGCGACATGCGCGGCAGTGGCAAGAGCACCCGCAGTGGCAGCTGGGAGGACGTCAGCCTGGCGCAGATCGTCGGCGACGTAGCGGCGCGCAATGGCTGGCAGCCGTCGTGTCCGGTCGACACCCGCGTGCCGCGCATGGATCAGTTGAATGAGTCGGACTTCAACTTCATCACCCGCCTGGCCAAGAAGCACGACTGCACCGCCAAGGTGGCCGACGGTAAGCTGCTGGTTCTGCCGCGGCAGGGCGGGCAGAGCGCCAGCGGTCGAGCTTTGGCTGTTATCACCCTGCAGCGCGGCGATGTCACCCGCTGGCAGTTTCGTTTGAGTGACCGCAGCACCCACCAGGGGGTCAGCACCCAGTACCAGGACCCGGCCAGCGGGGAACTGCTGGTCTCGCACCTGGACAATCCCAACGTGCCCGAGGGCCTGCCGCCAGTGCACACCGACCGCCATCTCTATCCGGATCGAACGGCTGCCGACGAGGCGGCGAAGGCGCGTCTGGCCGCATTTAACCGTTCCACCGCCTCGGTACGCCTCGACCTGCCCGGACGGACCGACTTGTTTGCCGAAAGCATGATCGAGGCGCAGGGCTTCAAGCGTGGGCTCGATGGCGAGTACTTGGTGGAGTCGGTGGATCACACCTTCACCCAATCGGGGTGGACGGTGTCGGTTGAGTGCAACGGCGGCAAGGAGGGCAAGGCCACGGCATCAGGAAAGCCGCAGAAGGTCGTGCTCGACGTGGCAGATTGACTGTCCGGGAGGGTGAACCGTCCCAGGTCGAAGAGGTTTCAACCCCGAAGTAAAAGGAGCGACCAGGCCGGATGCGTCAACATCCAGCCTGGCCGCCGTCCCCGCAGATTGTCCCTGCAAGTCCAGCCAAGGCTCCTGCTCTGTGCACAAAGCGGAGCGAGCCTAACACCTGTTTATTTATACAGTAAAGGTCTTGCTATCCATGTCTTCACCCATCATCCCTTGGATGGGCGGCAAACGCCGCCTGGCCGATCGCCTTATTCCGCTGTTCCCACCTCACGAATGCTACGTCGAAGTCTTTGCCGGCGGTGCTGCGCTGTACTTCATGCGGCCCCAGGCAGCGCCCGTGGAAGTGCTCAACGACATCAACGGCGATCTGGTGACGCTCTACCGCGTGGTGCAGAACCACCTCGAGGAGTTCGTGCGCCAGTTCAAGTGGGCGCTCAGTTCACGCCAGGTGTTTGAGTGGCAAAAAATGACCCGCGTCGAAACCCTCACTGACATCCAGCGCGCCGCCCGATTTTTCTATCTGCAGCACCATGCCTTCGCCGGCAAGGTCTCCGGGCAAACCTTCGGTACCGCTACCACCACCCCGTCGATCAACCTGCTGCGGATCGAGGAAAACCTCTCGGCCGCCTGGCAACGCCTGTCCGGTACCTACGTGGAAAACCTGCCCTGGCTGGACTGTGCCGAGCGCTATGACCGGGCGCATACCTTCCACTATATGGATCCGCCGTACTGGCAGACCGCAGGCTATGGGGTGGATTTTCCGTTTGAGAACTATGAGCGCATGGCCGACTTCATGCGTCGCTGTAAGGGCAGGGTGATGGTTAGCATCAATGACCACCCGGACATTCGCCGGGTGTTTGAGGGCTTTCACTTTGAGACGCTGGACATCCGCTACACCACGAGCAACCAGCGGCAGGGCAAGGCCGAGGTCAGTGGCGAATTGGTAATCATGAACTGGGAGCCGGCAGCACTGGGAGGGCTTTTTTGAAATGACTGCTTTCGATTGTGGGCTCAACCGTTCATTACGACCCTATCTGTGCGAAACAGCTGTCCAAACCGAGCGAACCGAATAGTATTGCTGTCAGCCATCGGAAGGTCAGAATAAGTCTTGGCGGGCAATTGTTGACTCAATGGTCAGATATGACAGGTTGAAGTGTAGATTTTTTTTGACTTACGTTTGGTAATAGGTTCCTAGAGACATTCAAAGCACCACGTAACAGGCCACTGTAATTACCCTGTCGAGCCTGTGAATGATGCGAAAACAGCTGCTGGTTGCGGGAAGGTTCGCCTGTAATGCGATTTACAGTTTAGCCAACAGCTTGCTCAGCTCACGTTTCGCCGCTTCGCCCGAATGCGCGCGTTCAAGCAAGCTGCGCGTCATTGACTTGTACATGGCCACCGCCTCGGGGGACGAGGTCACGCTAGCGATGCCGGTGTGGATATTCGGCAGTTCACCGAGGCGATAAGGGCTGACTGCGACGTAGCTGGTATGGGCTTGCTTGAAAATCTGGAAAGTGGCGCTGGGCAGGGTTTCGTCGATCAGGTAGATGTTGAACTGCGAACCCTCGCTGCCAATCTTGTCTATTAGGTTTTCGACTTCACGCCGGGCCAGCAATGCGCGTTCCATTCGCACACTCGGCGGTAAATCGAGACGCCCGACCAGGCCAATGTGCAGGTAGCGTTCGATCTGGCGCAGGCTGATGATCGACTGCACTTCGAACTTCTGCTTGGAAAAGGTCGCCTTCCGTTCGTTGAGAATCTCCAAAATCTTCGTTTGCATCGCTTCCTGGCTGGCGTCGAAATTTTTCGGCCGGGCTTCGTCGAGCATGGTCTTGAACAGCTCGGTGTAGGCGGGGGAGGTCAGTAGGTAGGAGAACGGGTCGAAGTACGACTGGATGCTGATCGAGCGCGCTTCCAGTTGGCGCATGCGTTCGAAGTAACCCAGGGCATTGTCGAAGTATTCGGTGTCGGAGCCCAGCAGGCTGGTCAAGGACACCATGAGCAACTGCGCCAGGCGCTCCAGGGTTTCAAGCTTGACGATTTTCCCCAGCTCTAGGCGATACACCGCAGCCCGGGAGATATCGAGTTTTTCGGCCACCTGATCGGCGTTCAATTGGCGACCGATGCGGTAGGCCCGAAGGCGTTCGCCGATGGCCTGGTAGTCGATTTGGTTCACTACAGCTCCGAAAAATCTGATATGCGTGGGTGAAGAGCGTTGCTCAATTGTGGCTTGCGCCGAGAACTCGTACCGTTGATGCGGTTTAAACGATGAATTTGTTGACCTCGTCGCGACTTCACTGTATCAATATTTAGACAGAAAATATGCTGTCGTCAAAAATACAAAAATGGTGCGGCCATGTCCATTCATATCCCATCCCAAGTCCACGTGCTGGGGCTGTCACCGTGATGATTTGCGGTGATCACCACCTCGCCAATTGATTAAACGCTGTTGAATCCGCTTGCCCTCGCCAAGGGTGCGCGTGGTTTGTTACGCCTGAAAAACCACTGAAACTATAAAAATAAGGAACGCATTCATGGGATACTCACGTGTTGTACCACCGGTCCTGGCGCTTTCACTGGCCGTCCTGGCCCCCTGTGCTCTGGCCGCGCCGGGGTTTAGCGACACCTTGATCGGCTACCGCTACAGCGACCATTACACCGACCCCGGCAAAACTAAGGATGTGGCCAAGGACATTCTGCAAATCACCCACGTCAGTAGCTACAGGTTGGGGCAGAACTTCATCAACCTCGATGTGTTCAAGTCCGACAGCACCGATCCGGCCAAGGGCGGAGGCACCGGTGCCACCGAGTTTTACCTGACGTACCGCAACCAGTTGCAGTACGGCAAGGTGTTCGACAAGCCGCTGGCATTCGGCCCGGTCAAGGACGTAGCCCTGACCGCTGGTTTCGATCTCAACACCAAGAACAACGAGTTCGCCTCCGAAAAACGCCTATTGGTCCTCGGTCCGACGCTCAAGTTCGCTTTACCTGCCGGCTTCCTCGACGCCAGCGTGCTCTACGCTCGGGAAAAGAACCACTGCGGCCTGGACGTGTGCGGCAAACCAGGCAATCACAACGATCTGCTGTTCGATCCGTTCGTCCAGTTCAACCTCACCTGGGGCGTGCCGTTCATGGCAGGACCACTACCACTCAAGTTCCAGGGCTTTTACACCTACAGCAGTGAAAAGGGCGACGACTACCAGAACCGCCCAACGGCCGCCGAGCAGTTGATGCGCACGTCGTTGATGCTGGATGTCGGGCAGTTGGGTTGGGGCGAGAAAAACGTGCTGTGGATCGGTCCGGGCTACGAGTACTGGCGCAACAAGTTCGGCAATGAGAAGGGGCCGGGCACGGATGTCGATGCGTTATCGATCAACCTGGAGTGGCACCTGTAGGCACGCGATCTTATTTTTTCGTCTGTGTCGTATCAAAAATTAGACAAATCGTCTCGTTTGTTCGTAGACTCAGCACTTCGCTTCGGCGAATGAAGGGCGGTGCTGTTACCTTCCAGGGATGAGTCAGGCGGTTGACCCGGATCACGGATCACCCGCATCAACCAGAGATAACAATAAGAGGTAATGATTGTGAAAACTCACAACGACTCAAGCGCCGCCAAGGCGGATGCTTCACCACGCAAGGCGTTGATCGCCAGCGTCACCGGCTATGCCATGGATGGCTTCGATTTGCTGATCCTCGGCTTCATGTTGCCGGCCATCACCCTCGGCCTGGGGCTGACCACCTCCGAGGCCGGTTCACTAGTGACCTGGACCTTGCTCGGCGCCGTAGCCGGCGGCCTGATATTCGGCCAACTCAGCGACCGTTACGGTCGAGTCAAAATGCTCAGCGTATGCATTCTGGTGTTCTCAATCTTCACCGGCCTTTGTGCGCTGGCGCAAGGTTATTGGGATTTGCTGACTTATCGCACCCTGGCTGGGTTTGGCCTGGGCGGCGAGTTCGGCATCGGCATGGCATTGATCGCTGAAACTTGGCCGGCCAACAAGCGTAACCGCGCATCGTCCTACGTCGGCATGGGTTGGCAGGCCGGGGTGCTGGCTGCGGCGCTGTTGACGCCGTTGCTGTTGCCGCATATCGGCTGGCGCGGAATGTTCCTGGTTGGTCTGGTGCCGGCGCTGCTGTCCTTTGTTATTCGCCACACCATGGGTGAGCCAGAGGAGTTCGTCAAAGCCACCGTCAATCAGATCTCCTTTACTCAGCGCTTCGGTCAACTGTTCAAGGATGTACCGACCACCAAGGCCAGTATTGGCGTGATGGTGCTGACCTCGGTGCAGAACTTCGGTTACTACGGAATTATGATCTGGATGCCCAGTTACCTGTCGCGCCAGTTCGGCTTTTCACTGGCCGCATCCGGCACCTGGACCGCCGCCACGGTAGTGGGAATGGCCTTCGGCATCTGGCTGTTTGGGCAACTCGCCGACCGCTTCGGTCGCTGGCGGATCTTTTTGCTGTATCAGGCCAGTGCGGCAGGGATGGTGTTGATTTATGCCAACCTGACAGACCCGATCAGCATGCTGTTTGTGGGTGTGGTGATGGGCATCTTCGTTAACGGCATGATCGGTGGATATGGAGCGTTGATCTCCGATCTTTATCCCGCCCAAGTCCGGGCCACCGCGCAAAACGTACTGTTTAACGTCGGACGCGGCGTCGGAGGGTTCGGTCCACTGGTAGTAGGAGCGATCGCCGTGGCGTATTCATTCTCGGCGGCAATTATGCTGCTGGCCTCAATCTATCTGTTGGCCATGGCCGCCACACTGTTCCTGCTACCGCGCAGTCAGGGCGACAGCGGTGAAGCGGGGTTGGCGAGCCCACTGTCAGCGCAGCAAAAGTAAGCATTTTGATCGAACCGTTAGTGTTTTAAAAATATTGAAAATAATGTATCAAAAATTAGACGGCTTCTATTCAAAGGCGTAGAGTCAACCCAGAAATGAAGTAGAAAACCACGACGCTGCCGGGCTTACGGGCGGCGTCGTTTCTCTTTTGACTCGCCTGTATCAAAAATTAGACAAGAACGTAGAGGGCTTTCAAAATGACCGGGATTTCCAGCTGCTGCCAGGCCATCGCCGTCACTCCACCGAACGATACGCTGGCGGTGGTGCTGTCCAACGAATGGGTCAACGACGAATACAAACGTCTGATCCTGCAAGCCGATGGCGCGGCGTGCCATTCGCAACCAGGGCAATTCTTTAACCTGCTGTGCCCCAGCGAAAGCGAGCACAAACCTTTCTTCCGCCGGCCGATGAGCACCTACAAGGCCGACCCGGTCACTGGCCAGGTCGAGTTTCTGTACAAGGTCACCGGCAAGGGCACCTTCGGCCTAGAAACTCTGAGCGAATGGCAAACCCTGGAAATTCTTGGCCCACTGGGCAAGGGCTTCGATCTCGATCCGAACTGGCAGCACATGACCATCGTTGCCCGGGGCGTGGGCCTTGCGACCCTGGCGCCGTTGGCCGAAGCGGCCCATGCCTTGGGGATCAGGCTGACCGCCGTGCTCAGCGCCCGCAGCGAAAAAAGCCTGCTGTCGCGCGAGCGCTTCGCCTCTCTGGGCGCTGAAGTCATCAGTGTCCTGGATGAAGACGGCAGTAGTTCGCTGGAAAACATTGAAGTGCTGTTGCGCGAGGTGATAGCCCACCAAGGCAGCAATGCGTTGTTCACCTGTGGCTCCAAACGCCTGACTCGCTTGCTCAAACGCTTGTCGAGTGAATTGGGCCTCTCCGGGCAAGTCGCCCTGGAGCAGCAAATGGTCTGCGGCCTGGGCATGTGCCAGTGCTGCGTCGATGTGTTCGAAGTCGATGGCTTGAAAATCGGCAAACGTGTGTGTCTGGAAGGCCCGGTGTTCGACCTGGCGGAGGTTCTGGAATGATTGATCTTAGCGTAAACATCGGCGGCCTACGCCTGAAGAACCCGGTGATGCCGGCATCCGGCACCTTCGCCGAAGAACTCACTCACCTGCTGGATTTCAACAGTCTGGGCGCCCTGGTGACTAAGACCATTACAAGCGAAAAACGTACCGGCAACCCCATGCCACGGGTCTGCGAACTGGCCGACGGCATGATGAATGCCATCGGGATTCCGAGCAAAGGCGCTGACCTGTTCATCGAAAAAGTGGTGCCGTTCTACCGCGACTTCGATTCGCCGCTGATTGTCAGTATCTCGGCGCCGACCGCCCAAGGCTTCGCCGACCTGGCGGCGCGTCTGAGCGGCGTGCCGGGTGTGGCCGGCATCGAGGCGAACATCTCGTGCCCCAACCTCGAAGCCCATGGTGAGTCGTTTGGCATGCACTCCGACACTACGCGGCAAGTGGTCAAGTTGATGCGCGCCAGTACGTCGCTACCGCTGTGGGTCAAGCTGACCCCAAACGCCGGCGAGATCATTGACATCGCGTTGTCCGCTCAGGACGAAGGCGCCGACGCAGTGGTGGTCGGCAACACCTTGCTTGGGCTGTCGATCGACATTGAAAAGGGTAGGGCACGGCTAGGCAATTTCATGGGTGGTATCTCCGGCGCGATGATCAAGCCACTGATGGTGCGATTGACTTATCAGTGCGCCAAGGCCCTGCAGATTCCAGTGATCGGTTGCGGCGGCATTGCCACCGCCGATGACGCGCTGGAGTTCATCTATGCCGGTGCAAGCGCGGTGCAGGTCGGCACTGCCACTTTCATTCATCCCAAGACCATGAACCTGATGGTCAACGAACTGGAAGTGTTTTGTCGGCGCAAGGGCATCAGTCGCTTGAGTTCGCTGATCGGCAGTCTCGACGACTCTCCCGCCGCTGCCTTTGGAGCCTTGCCATGAGCACTCTATGGAAACAGCAAGCACATCGGTTGTTTTGTGAGATCGGTGAGCTGTCCCGTGACCCGGAGATCGGCATCACCCGCGAGAGCTACGGTACTGGTGAAAGCGCCGCGATTGCCTGCCTATCGAAGTTCGCCCGCGACAACGGTTTGCAGGTGCACAGCGACCGCGCTGGCAACGTGATTTTCCAGCGGACCGATGACGATGGGCAGCCAGCAGTCTGGATCGGCTCACATTTGGACTCGGTGCCCCAAGGCGGGAATTATGATGGTTTGGCGGGTGTCGTCGCGGGGCTGTTGTGCTTGTGTCGACTCGATCAGCAAGCAGTTCGGACCCAACGTCCGATTCGCGTGTTGGGCCTGCGCGGTGAAGAGAGCGCGTGGTTCGGCAAGTCTTATATGGGCTCACGAGCGTTGATGGGTGGGCTCACATCTACCGATCTGGCACTGGTCAACCGCTTCAGCAAGAAGACCTTGGGCGAGGCCATGCAGGCGGTCGGCGCTGACCTGGCAGCAATTCGCAGCCAGCAATGGCTGATCGATCGCAAGCAGTTTGCCGGTTACCTGGAAGTGCACATTGAGCAGGCCGAGTCCCTGGAGAAAATGGGCCAAGCCATCGGCATCGTGCCCGGCATTCGCGGTAATCTGCGGCACAACCTGGTGCGCTGCCTTGGCGAGGACGGCCACTCCGGCGCGGTGTCCCGTGAGGACCGCCATGACTCGGTGTTTGCCGTCAGCGAACTGGTCGCGCGCATTGACCGGTTGTGGGGTGAGTGGCTGGATGACGGCCGCGATCTAGTGGTCACGGTCGGCACCCTGGGCACCAATACCGCTCATCATGCCGTCTCGCGCATTCCCGGCGAAGTCAGTTTCAGCCTGGAAATCCGCAGCCTGCATCAACCTACGCTGGAAGCCTTCCATACCCTGATCCAGGCCGAAATCCGGCAGATCGAGGAACACCGTCAGGTGCGGTTCGAATTTGATAAACGCATCGATACGCAGCCGGCGGCCATGCATGAACCCTGGGTCGAAGCCTTTGTGCGCATGACTCGCGAGCATGGCTGGGAGGGCGTCCTGACACCGAGTGGTGCAGGGCATGACGCTGCGGTTTTCGCCAACGCCGGAATCCCCAGTGCCATGCTCTTCATCCGTAACCAACACGGTTCGCACAACCCTTATGAGGCGATGGAACTGGATGATTTCATCGCAGCCACCGAGGTGCTGTACCACACCACACAGGAGCTGACGCTATGACTGACCATTCTGAGTCCTGGCTGATTTGCTATGCCACGCTGGTCAATGAAGGTCAGCGCTTTTACGGCGACCTGCGCATCGAAGACGGCCTGATCGCACAGATCGCGTCCTCCATCGAGCCCCGCGCTGGGGAGCGGGTGATCGATGCCACCGGGATGTGGTTGCTGCCGGGGATGATCGACGATCAGGTGCATTTTCGTGAACCGGGCCTGACCCACAAGGCTGATATCGCCAGCGAATCCCGGGCTTGCGCGGCCGGCGGCATCACCAGTTTCATGGAGATGCCCAACACCCGGCCACCGGCTCTGGATCGCGACTCCCTGGAAGCCAAGTACGCGATCGCAGCCCAGTCGTCGGTGGTCAATTACGCTTTTTACATGGGCGCTAGCAACGACAACCTGGAGGCGATTCGCGCGATCGATCCTTTGAGTACACCGGGGGTCAAGGTGTTCATGGGCGCGTCCACCGGCAACATGCTGGTGGACGATCCTGAAGTATTGAACGGGATCTTTCGCGATTCACCGGTGACGATCATCACCCATTGCGAAGACTCGCCGATGATCGAAGATAACCTACAAAAGGCTCTGCGCAGTTACGGTGAAGGCATACCGGCGTACCTGCACCCGCTGATTCGCTCGCGCGAGGCGTGCATCAAATCGACCCGGCTGGCCATCGCCCTAGCGCGTAAACACAACGCGCGTCTGCATGTGCTGCACATCTCTACTGCCGAAGAACTAGAGCTGTTCGAGCCCGGGCCGTTGGCGAACAAGCGAATCACCGCGGAAACCTGTGTGCATTTCCTGCACTTCAACGATAACGATTACCAGCGTTTGGGGATGTGGCTCAAGTGCAATCCGGCGGTCAAGACCGAACGTGATCGATTGGCTATTGTCCGGGCGTTGGCTGAAGGTCGCATCGACGTGCTGGCCACCGACCATGCGCCACATCTGCTCGAAGAGAAAAACGCCCGTTATCAGAAAGCTCCATCAGGTATGCCGCTGGTGCAGTTCGCCCTGCAAGCGGCGCTGGAGCGGGTGTTCGCCGGTGAGTTGACGCTGGAACGGGTGGTCGAGGCCATCAGTCATGCCCCGGCCAGGTTGTTCGAAGTGAGCGGTCGCGGCTTCTTGCGCGAAGGTTATGCCGCCGACCTGGTACTGGTCGATCCACGCCGACAGCACACCGTGCGGCGCACGGATGTCTTGTCCAAATGCGGTTGGAGTCCGTTCGAGGGCAACACCTTTTCATCGAGCATCGTCAGTACCTTCGTCAACGGGCAACGGGTGTGGGATGGCACGGCAATTCTGTCGGGCCTGCACGGCCAGCGCCTTTCATTCGATCGTTAATCACGTCAAAGGAGTCAGCCATGAATTTTTCCAGCGCCGTCCAGGAGTTTCGCCAGGCCTTGCCCGGCACCGATGCCTTCAAGCGTGTGCGAGTGCAATGCGAGCAGATCATTCGTAGCGTTCCCGAACACGCGGCGATGTGTTTCGTGATCGGCGAGTTCTGTCGCGCGTACGTGTTGTTTTATGAAGACCAGGAAGTGAGTCCGGAATTTGCCCATCAGGTAAAGGCTCAATTGCTCGGGTACATGGACAGCCTTGAAGCAGCGCTCAAGAGTCGGGATGCACGTGTGCTGAGTACGGCCTTAAATGAGGTGGTGGTGGCTTATGCAGGGAGTCGGGGATTAGTTTGAGTTGGTAAGGAATCGGCTTTTTGAGTTGGAAGTCATCGCAATGACGGCCAAGGGCGGAATCCGCGGATGTTTCAGAGCGCCACGAAAAAGCCGGGGCTGATTAGCCGGGCTATTTGTGCGGGATAGCGGCATGTCTGCTTTTAGCTGTGGATTCAACTGGTCGATGCAACACACTAGATTCTGTGTAGGCAGGAGGGGTGGTGTTCGGTCGGCAGGACACCGGAGGAGGGGGGGAATCAGTTCCGCAACTGAAACTACACCCCGCAGCCCGCTTGGGTTATAGGCAGTCAGAGGATATGAAGTTGCGGAACTGAAAGTCCTCTAAGTTGTTGTAATAATTGAAAATATTCATGGATTGCAAATCCACCTACGCCGGTTCGATTCCGACCTCGGCCTCCACTCTTAAAAACCCCGTAGCTCAATGAGTTACGGGGTTTTTTATTGCCTTCAGGAAAGTGAAGTGTTCCGCAATTTTCGGGCAGTGTTCCGCAACTGCTAACGATGGGAGCACCTGTGGTCAGAGTGATGACAGGTTGAATCCACAGCCAATAGCAGACGTTCAAAGCTGTCAAAAAAAACGTGGGGGGATTTACACATCCCGTTACTCAGAGTAGGAACTGGAGACCGCGCCTCAATCTCAATTTCCCTGTGCTCATTCAGACAAGGCTAATTGCCATTGCCAAGGGGCAACCGTATGCTGACAATTCGTGACTAATATCTTGATCCTTTACACCGAGTAATTGCCCAATTGCAGAGGTGTCTAGGACTGGGATCACGCCCGTCCAACAAGATATTTGCGAGTTAGGGAGAGAGCGGTGGGTTTCTTTACAGATGGAGAGACGGCTGACCTGAGGATCACAAATATGATCCTGCACGTAGTCGGTGGAGAAGAATTTACCCCGGAGTCCGTACGCCAAGTCGAGCATGAAGAGTTTTTCATCGCACGAATACTCGATACCGATGCGGATGCAATCTATAGCTTCAGGGAGACGTCAGCTACCAAGGCTCAACTAGAAAAAATTGCTACGGGAGCCGAAAATTTTGAGAGAGGAACTCAGAGTCTCTCCGCTACTTTTTCTCGTTGGCACGTTAATAGCAGCCGCGACGGTGCATTATTTATCTTCGAGTTGTCCGGTGGTGATGAGAGTACGAAACTCTATAGCATGATCAAATATGACTACAGCGAGGCTATAGAGCAGGCCCCTGCGGAAGACGGCGGCCTGCTTCGACGCATTGTTCATGCATTTGTCGCTGATAAGAAAGCTATTCAGAAGTCCTCCTTGGTGAGGGTTGTAAACGGTGTAGCGGAAACCCTAGTGTCCGCCCGAGATAGAATGAAAAAAGCTCCTGAGATCGTTGATTACTTTGCCAACTTTCTCGATGTGGTCCGTAGTATGTCTGATCAAGAGCTTAATACTAAGGTCGTTAGTCTGTTACGCGAAACCTTAACTTCTTGTAAAGCCGACTTGGGAGATACAGTTCCAAGAGCTTTTTCCGTAGCCAAAAATTCCTTAGCTCAACGTCGAGAAATCAATGAAGATGCGATCATTGATGCTGTCCTGTTGGCAGCGGGAAACCCTACCGATGAAAAGGTAATTACAAGATTGCAGAATGCAACACGCCGAAAAATTCGTTCCGCTAGAATTGAAAATTTGGTGTTTCCTTCCGATCAAGCAATCCTAGGGCGGCCTCCAATGCGTAGGATCCGAACCACCGAAGGCGTCACAGTTCTGTACCCAGACGATGCTGGGATGACAGTCACTCGCGAGCCTAAGGCTAAAGGTGGGGAATTGATTACGATTGATACTCAGGCAATCACGGAAGACAAACTTGTCTCTGACAACCCTCGCTGAACAGCTTGATGTACTCGCTGCTCAGGCTAACGCGCATATCAATGAGAGTGATGAGAGCATCACAGTCTCGAATCTGTGTGCGGACGCGACCCTTGAAATTCTCGCTACTTGCTTGGGGCTCGGTTGGGGGTGCTCCGCATTTGATGAGGAGCAAACACCAACTGAGCCAAGTAATATTGTTGAGGATTTCGAGCCTTTCCGCGTAACAATTCGGAAACCAGATCGCCCCGAAGAGACACTAGATATTCTTACCTCAGTTGGCATTTTACACTGGCTGGAGAAAGGACACGACGCAAAACGCTGGCGGATCGCTGGTCTCTCGAAACCGCTGTTTACTCAGGTTCGCATATATACCGGCTGGACGCTCCCCGAAGCAGTTACGGCAGTTACGGTTTCTCCTACGACTAAGTCTCCCAGGGCTCTCGTAAGGGAATCAGGCTCTTTGAAGATCGTCCCAGGAGACATTCGCCCATGGCTCCTTCTAGATCAATCGCAGTTTGATTTAGATCAGCCATTCCATAAAACATGGGGTGTAAAGGCGTTTGATGCAATAGTGCACACTCTCGCGAATGAGATCGATCCAGATAGTCATTCACTAATATTCAAGGGGGCGCCAAAGCTGGTTTTACAACCCCCAAAATCCACTACAACTACTATACAAGAATTTGGTGTAGATGCTTTTCTGCATCTCCAAACAGCCGCTCATTGGGTTTATGAAAATAGCCGCGAAGCGGAAGTCAAACATAGCTTGTTAGCGATGGAAATTGCCCGTTCAGGGCGTGAGAATGGCCCTGCCGCTGATTACTTAAAAGCCAATCTCTCAACAGCGCTGGAAAGTGCAAAGATCGCGTATCAAATGTCGCTGTCAGACTTAGGCAAAGACACTCTTAAGTCGCTAGGCGATCTGCGCAAAGCAATCACCGAAGAAACCGCTAAAGCTACTGACGCAACAAGACAAACGATAACAGCTGTTTCAGGGGCCTTGGCCGTAGGCGTAGGTCTAGTGGCCGCGAGGCTGAGCACTGACATCAATCCTTGGTTAATCAGCATGGTGATGTTGATAGCAACTGGGTACATCGGGATGATCGTCTACTCCGGGTGGAGCTTCATAAGTTTACAGCGCGGACTTCGGAAGGACTGGCAACCAAAACTCTACCGTTTCCTACCACAGGACGAATACAACAAGATGGTAGCAGCACCGGCCGAAAAATCTGAGCAAGTCTTCAAATACTCAGCGATGATTGGAATGGGGGCCGTGATAGTAATGTTTGTTGGTGTATCGATATTCAGCTTTGTTAGTGAACCTAAAGTAAACGGCCCCAAACCCGATCATTCAGAATCAAAAAGAAATGAAAGCAATACTGCCGTCGTCATCCAGCTGAATGAGCAATTGCAGAGACTGAATGTACCGCTCTCTGCCCCCGTCCCGTTTCGCAAGGATTGGATCTCACCGCTCCCGATCTCTGCTGAGTCTAGTGAAGTTCCAGCGAGGCCTTGAATCCCCTCTGAGTCTGTGGACATTGTTCTCTGTCTGCTATAGGTCAAAGCCGCCCCTATTGATCGGCGGCTTTTGGCCGTTTTCTACCTGCCGCGACCGGTTGAATCCACAACCCACAGCTGTCATTCAGATGTGTCTACGATTTTGAGGGCGATTCAGGGTTTTACGTCTCGCCTACAAGATTTGATTTACGTCCATCCATATGGAACTACTAATCGTGCCAGATGCGTTAGCACACTTATCGAGACTTGTGCGTAAGGTATGTTCTGATATAAAGATCAATTAACTTACTAAGCTGTTTGTTGGCCTCATCATGTTTCTGCAAGCTGCGCATCTTTGATAGATGGCGCTCAAGAAACTTATGTGAAATTTTAATTATTATTTTGTTGTGATTGTCATAGATTTCTTTTGCCCATTGAAGCTCGCGATTTTTCTCCAGGTTATCATTAAAGTCTCGATTGATGATAAATGCTAATCTTCCGTAATCTTTATAAAGATAGCCATTTACCTGTCTATAGTCGGAAGAGGTGAGGTCGCGATAATTTTTAACTTCAAAAATAACTTGGCGAGTCTGATAGTCTGTGAGTATTCGGGACCAAACCCCTGAATCAGCAAGGTTTGTAGCAACAATATCTCGCTGCTGAAGACCATTTTTATTAGGATGCAATTCTATATTTGTTAAATTTGTCGCAAAGAGTATTTTTACAGCTTTCAAGGCCCATGCCTCAAAATCTACAGCACCTGCTGCTCCCTCTGGAATTTCACTCAGCTCCTTTAATAGCGAACCTATGCGGTGCTTTCGTTGCTCCTCAGATACCGAGCTTACTTCGATGTCGTATTCATCGTGGATGTCTTCCGCTGCACGACTATCAATATCGAACTCTTGTACGCTCAATGCTAGCCAATAGCACGGATGTATAAGTATTTTTGAGCTTTCCGTAAAATCTTTTTCTGGCTCTTTTCCATCATGACAAAATACATATGAAGAAGACGGAGTGTTGTATAGACCTAGAAAGCCTATGCTATATAGGCGCTGTATGACTTGAATAGGGCCGTCAAGCAGTAGAATATCTTGTAGCTTGACCTTGCTTTCAAGTGAATTAGCTGTTAGCGCGACAGTTATTATTTTTGCCGCCTCTGACACCTGATAATCAGGCTTTTTATTTGAAAACAAAGAAGTGAATATATCCAGCGCCGGAAAAACAGTTTCATATTCTTTCAGCAAATCATTCAGGCGATTTTGGGAAATTGTATTTGCAGTGGCATTTATGTCGTCAATTATGATTTTATCACGGCCTTGTACGAAAGCTCGGAGAAAAGCATCGTTGAGCAAAACAAGTATATCTCTCGGTCGATAAAGCGTAAGTTTTAGTGCGTCACGGAAGCCTGTACTAGATTGAAGGCCATTTGCAGTATAAGCATTCCACAAGCGAGTATTATTTTCGATCTTTGATTCAAAAGCGGATCGGATCCTGTTGCATACTAGATTGAAAAGATTGTATTCATCCCAGTGCAGCCTTAAAACCTGGCCTTCAATGTTTCTGGTAAAGTCTGGATCCATTTTTGAAATTGCACGATGGATGTTATCTCTAACAAATGCAAAGGCGATGACTTTTTCTCTGAAAGTTTGTTTTATGTCGATTACTGATTGAATGAAGCCGTCAACAATGGCAACTCCTAGGTCATCTGGAGTATAGCCTTCGTCCAATCTGTCAGCAAAAATCACGAATTGAAACTTGTTTTTTTCAAGTGAGTCAAGTATCGCATCTTCCAGCTCTTCGAATTCAAATGCGTCCGAAAGTTCTGATATACGACGGGCTGGAGTCTGATCTTTAGTGTGATCCAAAATGCTAAGCAGTTTCTTTCTTATTTTACCACTAATGTTTTGGCGTTTCGTTCCCCAGAGGCTTAAGTGCTTAATAGCCACTTGACAAGTCAAGCTGCCTTGCAGTTTGTAGTGCCCGCTTATTTCAGACAGAATCTCCATGTAAATTGCATAGCGCCATGCTAACTTGCTGCCTGCTTTAATGTGCAGATAGTTGTCGCCAAACAGCGATACAATGTCTCTTAAGCCAATTATTTGCTCTTCTACTGGAGTTATGGTTAAGGCGTGAGTTTTGGGTTTGCTGTGCCAATGCTTCGAAAGCATATATACAAGAGCACTTTTACCCGTTCCCCGGCGCCCGACTACTATGCACCTATCGTGGGACTCTAAGAGAGACTTGTAATCCGAAGTTGGCCAAAAGGACGCTTCGAGCATTTTTGCATCATGCTCAGCACGAATATCGCCCAAAACATTTCCTTTCATAGCGCCATCCTTCTCTGTGATAGCTTTCAAATCTAGCATGGCCCAGAAGCTGGCGTCAGGAATGCTTGGAGTTGGATTGTTAATTGGAAGGTGACATGGGAACCGAACGGCACTTTCTCCCGTTTTTGTTCTGGGCATAAGCTTTGGATCGAGACTAGTCATCCTCGCATCTTGAACCGCCACTGGTTCCAGCGACTGCTTCTGGCCGAGGCTGTGTAAAAACGTTCTCGACCACTAACGGCGATCTGAATCGGGTCAAATAACGCGATCCCACGCAAATTTCAGGTCTTGATTTGACCAGAACTCCCGCAGATTTCACGTAGCAACGCAGACCTAAAAAATGATGCAGGCGTTTTTACACAGCCTGGGCCGACAGCGAACCTGGCCTGAACGTCTGCTTCTGGCCGTTTTCTGCCTATCGCGAAGGGCTGCTATGGGTTGTGGATTCGTGCCTTTCAGAGATAACTGGAAGCGACCCATTGCGCCCCATAGTTATTTTGTGGGACGTACAATTTCGCCAACGCGGCGATAAACCTTTTTCGTCATCTCCTGCGCTGAATGACCAAGCAGCCTGCTGGCATGACCAATGTCGTCGATTTCGCTGGCGGCTTTTGGTCGGATGTCGCGGAATTGGAACTGGCGGATCGTGGTGGCAAGCGTCGCATTACCTTCGGTTGCGGCCTTCGTGGCTGCTTTCTCTCGGGCTTGATCCCAGCGATTTCTCAGCACGGCGTAACTCATTCGCAGGCCCGCCTGGTTGGTGATCAGACTTGAACTTCTGATGCCGGCCATGGCTTTGCGCTCAAGCAGGGCATCGAGGAAGGTGCTGAGGTTTGATGCATCTGTCCCGTCGTGTAGGCGGATGCGCAGGCGTTTCTCGGTCTTGCCCCGGCCCACCAGCAGGAAGCCATTGTTGAGGTCGTTGGTTGAGGCCTTCAGCACGTCGGCCGGCCGTTGAGCGGTCAGATAGGCCAGGTCCATCGCGTCTTGTAGTTCAGGTGGCGCCTGGGCGATCACCTGAGGGGGGGCGCTTCGATAGACACGGCGTCGAATGCGTTGCGTACCTGCTTCAGCCCGGGGATGAACTTCGATTCGTCATCGTCAAATAGTCGACCCATCTACATCTCCGACTTTCGCGCTGATACGTCAAGCAGTGGCACATGGTTCGTGTGGGCAGGCACTAGGGCATTAGCGAAGGCAAGGCCCGAGAGCTGGCAAGGGCAGGGGCTGCCTGGATTGACTGTGCTGTGAGCGAGGTCAGAGCGGTTGCTTGACGTGAGTAACGGAAACGCCATACGGCTTTGAAAAGGCGCTGCCGGTCCTGACTGAAGCAACCACCGCCGGCATGCCCGCGGGATATTCCGGGTCTGTCATGAATAGCCAAGCGACTGTCGTCGAATGAAAAGCTCCCCCCCATTTTGGGGCCCTTAATGTCAGTCATAAAAACGCATCTGGCGATTGAGCCAGTCTGGTTGCCCACAAGGCGAACATAACCAGGCGGGCAAACGGCAGGCCGGCGCAACGCGATGATTTTGCCAGCCCTGTGTGAATGCACTGCCAGCCTTGGAAGGCCGTGATCCGAGGCGGTGTGTACAGCGTACTGCCGCTTGAACCGCCGGATGCGACTGCTTCGCTTGAGTCACGAGTTGCTTGGTACGCTAAGCAGGAGAATAACAATATGAAATTCGTGAAAAGTCTTCTCGCTGCTTCACTCCTCATGGCGCTGGCCATTGATGCACAGGCATTGGTATCAAGTCAGGAAGCCGCCGAACTGGGTACCAGGCTGACGCTGGTGGGGGCTGAAAAAGCGGGTAATGCCGATGGTTCCATTCCGCCTTATAGCGGTGGCCTGACCACTGCCCCGGCCAGCTTCAAGGCCGGTGATAGCATGCGCCCGGACCCCTATGCGCACGAGAAACCGCTGCTGGTGATCAATGGCAAGAACGTCGACCAGTACAAGGGCTTGCTGACGGCCACCACTGTCGAGTTGGCCAGGCGCTACCCCGGCTACCGCATCGACGTGTATCCAACCCACCGCACCGCTGCGCTGCCGCAGGCGGTACTGGACAATAGCCGCAAGAACGCCACCGCCGCCAGGTCCCTCGACGATGGGATAGCCTTCGACAATGTATTGCCCGGTGTGCCGTTCCCGATCCCGCAATCGGGTGCCGAGGCGATGTGGAATTTCCTGCTGCGCTACCAGGGCGTCAACATCCATTCCAAGTACGACTCCTGGAGCGTCGACTCGGCGGGAGTACCAAGCCTGGTCGTCACCGGCGCGGCATATGCCTCCTTCCCGATTTACGAGAACATGTCGAAGCCCATCAACAACTCCGACCTCTACTACCAGTTGAAACTGTCCTATACCGGACCTGCGCGGCGAGCCGGCGAGTCGATTATGCTCAAGAACGCCACCAACCCGCTGCAGCGTCCTGGCCGTGCCTGGCAGTACATGCCGGCCCAGCGCCGGGTCAAACAGATTTCGATCCTGGCCTACGACACACCGAACCCCGGTACCGCGCGTGCCCTCGAACTGTATGACTGGACGCTGGTGGGCAAGCAAGAAATGATCGTGCCCTACAACACCTACAAACTGACCTATGCGCGGGATGCCGCGTCGCTGACCACCCCCAATTACATTTCCCCGGACTTCGTACGCTGGGAAAAACACCGCGTCTACGTGGTGGAGGGCAACCTCAAGCCCGGTGCAACGCACATCTACCAGAAACGTCGCTTTTACCTGGATGAGGACACCTGGGCCGCTCTGGCCTCCGACCAGTACGGCATGAGTGGCGAGCTTTACCGTGGCTCCTTCGCTTTCCTCAGCCAGAGCTATGACCAGCAGGTCCCGGACGCCACCCCTTTCATGACGTACGATCTGTCGCGCGGCTCCTACAACATCAATGGCGTGGTAGGCCCCCATGGCGGTATTCGGTATATCGAGCCGCTATCGACGGCGCAGTGGGTACCGGAGTCCATGGCGGGTGCCGGCATTCGCTAGGCCCAGGCGCATGGGGTGGAGGCCAGTCCAGGTGCCTGAGTGAGGCGCAAAAAAAATCCGATGCCGGTCAAGGCATCGGATTTTGATTGCTTGCGGCCAACGATCAGGCATGAGGACTTAACTGGCTGGCATCAGGCGCAAATGGCTGATTTTTACTTCTGGCGGTGTTGGTCTATTGGCTATAGACGGTTTTGCCACGAAACACTGTCTGCATCACTTGGGTTTCAGCGATCTGCTCAGGTTTACCCTGCTGGACCAGATCGAACAGGTTTCGGTCCAGGACGATGAAGTCGGCGGACTTGCCCGGCTCAATCGAGCCGATGAGTTTTTCCTGGCGCACTGCGCGGGCACCGTTGATGGTGTAGGCGTCCAACATCTGTTCCAGCGTAGCGCTCTGCTTGGCGTTGTAGGCCGGTTGGCCGGGGATGGCGCGAGTGATGCCGGCCGCGATGTTCATGAACGGCCGTGGATCGCGAGAGTCGACCGGTGCATCGCTGCCCGCCACCAGTACAGCGCCGGCCTTAGCAGTACTGCCTACCGGGTAGATGGCTCCCCAGGTGTAGTTTTTTGGGTTGTAGAGCAGATCGTTGGTGTCTTGACCTTTTCTACTGTGTTCCAGGAATGGGGTAATCAGCATGTCATATTCGGGTTGCTGGTTGACCCAGGCATAGGTGTAAGTGAGGTATGTGCCAAGTTCGCCGAGACGCTTCTGGTCGTCCGGGTGGACCACCTGCAAGTGAGCGATGGTGTGCGGGATGTGGCGATCGCCATTGCGCTGACGGGCTGCTTCCAATGCATCAATCGTAACGCGAGTGGCGCGGTCACCGATGCTGTGGACATGGATGCTGAAGCCGTCGGCATCGAGTGCGCTGGCGTAATTCTTGAAGTCTTCTGCTTTGTAATTGACGATGCCGTTGTTCTGAGAGTCGTCGCTGTCCTTGATGACAGTGACGTCGCCGGTGTCTTCGTTCTGCTTGAGGTGTGGCGTCTGATAATTGTGCAGCATGCCGGCGTTGGGGGAGAACGGAGGTTTGCTGAAAGGGTCGCCTTCGAGCACGCCGTCGGCAAAGATTTTCACCGCATCCGCTTTGATCAATGGATTATCAGCGAACGCGGCGCGTACTTCCTGAGCTTTTTTCAGGTGGCCGGAAATATCCACTTTGCCCTTGTAATCGTCGGAAATGAAGCAGGTGGCGGCAGTGACTCGCATATTTAGCAGGTCTTGCTGCTGCATCTTCACCAGCTGTTCGCGGATGAAGTCATTGCTGCAGGCATCCTGAATACTGGTGATGCCACTTTGCGCCATGACGTGTGCGACTTTCGGCAGGATGGCGCCGTAAATTGCTTCGCCGCGCGGATCGCCCACCTCTTGAGCAAACATGTCGAAGTTGCCAACCGGAATTTTTTCCTTGGCCGCATCGCGGACCACCCCGCTGTCCAGGTTGACGTAGGGCGCCAGCTCGGCGAACACACCCCCCTTGGCCAGGCTTTTTGCATTGAAACCGACGGTCTTGCCGTTATCGTCCTGAGCCGTGCCCAAGGCTTTCGAGTTGTAGGCACTGGCGTGGCCGTCTACGCCGGAAAGGATAATAGGGTGGCCGTCAGCGACAGCATCCAGCGCTTGGCGGATGGTTTTGTAGTTGTCGGTTGGTTCGTTATTTTCATAGGGAACCCACTGCTCGATTTTCAGCCAGGCCCCGGGTTCTCTGGCGTAGCGGGGCAAGCATTCCTTTACTTTGCTGGCCAGTTGATCGAGGTTCACACCCTTGCCTTCGAGGTCACAGACATCCAGGGGGACCGTGCCAAGCACATGGATGTGGTTGTCGTGCAGTCCTGGCAGAACCATCTTATTACCTAGGTCAACCACGCGATAACCTTGGCTGATGAAGCGTTCCGCACCTTCCCGGTTACCGGAATAGACGAACGTGTCATTCGAGACGGCGATGGCTTCAACCTTCTGGCGTTGGGCATCCTGGGTATAAATCTGGCCGTTGAGGTACACCGTGTTGTTACTGTTATCGGCGACCGGGGTTAGCGTCTGACTGCATCCGGTGAGGCCAGAGAGCAAAGCGAGGGAGGAAAGCGTCAGGTGTTGTTTTGATTTGAGCCGCATAAAATCTCCAGTTTAATTACAGTAATTACTGTAATTTGTGTTTCTACCAGCGTTACTCCGGGTCATCAATTGCTACGGTTTGACTCTGTCGGCCAAGTCAATGTGAAATGCGCATCAATGAAAGATAGGGCTGGGCACTTGATGATTCCGCAAGACTTGAAAATGCGCCGTGAGCCGCGCCAGCAACGAACCCTTGAAATCATCAAGAAGGTCGAGCAGGCGACGCTGGAACTACTCAAGGAGGGTGGCATCACCCAGTTGAACACCAATGCCATCGCCGAACGCTCCGGCATCGACATCAAGTCGCTCTACCGCTTTTTTCCGAATAAAGAGTCGATTGTGTATCGCCTGGGACAGCAATGGCTGGACGCTATCCGCAGTCGGGAAAAGGCGATTTTCGAAGGCAAGTCAGGCCTGATCGAAACGTGGAGCGCACTGGATGACATGATCGATCTGATCGAGCAGGAGTTCTCCGGCTACGGTGCGCTTTGGCAGGCCATGGATGTGATTCCGGAGTTGCATGAACTGGAAGCCGAGCATGAGGCCGTTCAGCTCAGCAATATGCTGGTATTGCTGAGAAAGCATGGCTGCCAGTGGCCGGAGAAGGAGCTGACCGAGCTGGTGCGCTACCTGTATCGCACCGGGGATGTGGTCAAGCAAGGCTGCATCGAACAAGGCGAAGCATGCGGGCTGATGTGGCGCGCGCATCAGAAATGGCAGTGTCGGCTACTTTTGTCGGCGGTTAACACCCAGGATTCGGCTGAGTTCGAGCACGAGCTGCGGGCGTAGCTTGGCAATTCGGAAAGGCCAGTTGGAAAATGGCTACGAAACCCGGGGCGATTCAAAGTGCTCCGCAACGGTACGCGACGCAAGGGATCATGCCGCTTATCCAGGCGTCGGGTAACGTCGGCACGCGTACCTTCACACCCCACCCTCCGGCCATTACTTCACGACACCATTGAGCAGCACCCCGTAGGACTGCAGAAACTCAACCGTGCCGTGGAAGATCAAGCCGACACCCATGGCGGAGACGAAGAAGCCAACGATGCGGGTGGCGGCGTCTATGCCTTGCGGGCCGATTTTCTTGAGGATGTTCTTCGCGTAGACCAGGGACAGGTAGACGGTGAGCATGGTGGCGCAGATGGCCAGGGCGACTACGGCGAAAGAGATCACGGCGCGGTCGGAGTCCTTGATGGTGCTGGTCAGGCCGATCACCGTGGCGATGGCGCCCGGGCCGAACATGATCGGCATGGCCAAGGGAATGAAGGATACGTCCTGGTCGCCCTTGCCTGCGCTGGGGACCAGGTTGCTGGCGGGCGAGGGGGCGAATAGCTCGAAGCCGATACGCATCAGGATCACCCCGCCCACTACCCGGATCATGCTCAATGGCACCTCGAACAGGCGCAATAACAGGTTGCCGAAAATGAGGAAGAAGAACATCAGCAGCAGCGCGTAGAAACAGGCCTTGCGTGCCACCTGGCGGTGCTCGGCGTCGCTCTTGCCTTGCAGCAGGCCGAGGAACACCGGGATGGCCTCCAGGGGATTGATGATTGCCAGTAGCGTGGTGAACATGCCAAGGAATTGTGTGATGTGCGCGTTCATCAGGTGCGTACCGGGTTGGGGGGCTACTGAATGACCTTAGTTCAAACACCGCGCATGCACCTGACAGGCCCCCGGCCGTCGATGGTTGGTCCTGCAGAGACTGGGGCAACAAAAAGGCGCTTTGGTCGACAGGGTGTGCTCGTTGCCTGGACGGCGACACTCATCGTGGCGCGGGGTAAACCGAATCCCGGATTTGCATCTTTACAGGCGCTGAGCCTCCGCGCTGAGCACTGCATGGGTGAATGATCATCACCCCCACCTATTTCATGGACATTCATCGCTTTTCAATATTTTCATCGTCCATCCGGGCGCGGCTCATTCCAATTCACAGCGGCCTTTAGAGGGCTATGCCTTAATGCAGTGAATTGGCCGGGATCAAAGAGGGTGTTTGATCCACGGCGACCGTTGTTGGGCCAGGCCAGGCAGCAAGCCCGCAACCGATACCTGAGCGACACACTCCCGTGCCCCCGAAAAATGTCGATGTGCGTCGGCTCTCTTGTCTGACCTGAACACGCCGCCCGGAAACCCCAATGATCACTGCCGATACGGTATTTCTTGTCATGGATGATGCTGATGCCCTGCGCACGATCAATCGCCGCCCGTTGCACCTGTTGGCGCAAAACAGCCAGCCGTTCTTGAACAAGCTCAATCTGTCGACTGAACTGTACAAGAGTGAAACCAGGCGCCTGGAGTTACACGCAAGTGAAATGACCGAATCCTTGCAACCACACACTAAGGCACGGAATGACTGCTTAACTCTGGATGTCGACGACCATGCGGACCTGACGCGTTTGCTTATCGGCGTTCCACGTGCGCAAGGGGGTCAAGGGCCATGGGCCGAGTGTTGATCAATGAGCAGGTTGTCTTCGATGAGGACAGCTTCCTGCTGTTTCGTGTGGATGCACCGGACGTCGCGCCCTTGCGGCTGGGTGCGACCACCAGCAGCTGCCTGGCGTTGTTGCTCCGTTCGGGAGGGGCCGTGGTGCGCAAGCGCGAGTTGATGGAGGGTGCCTGGGGTCAGTATGGCCTGGAGGTCACCGACAACAGCCTTGCCCAGTCGATTCGCCAATTGCGCCTGGCCCTGGAGACACTCCAACCGGGCCGCGAATTCATTCAGACGCTACCGCGTGTGGGCTACAAGCTCGCCGATGGCGTGCGCACTCGAGCGTTGCAAGCAACCGGGGAGGAGGCGGCTTCGACTCCCGGCTCGCCGGAGATTGACCACGACATTCCGGATTGCGCGGCGTCAACCTTGCCGCCAGCTGAGGATGTCGAGAGCGTTGTCGCACCCTCAACCGCTTTACCCGGGCCTGTCGAGCGTGGCGCGTCGAGCGTATTGGCGCGGGCAATGTCTACGTATAAATACTGGGGACTGCTGATCGCCTTGATCCTGTGGGGCTTCGCCAGTTTTTTCCTGGGTGTCGTTTTCCAGACGCCGGTGTTGAACACCGATCTCCCGGTATTCGCCCCCTCGGTGACGATAGAAGGCATGCGCGTGCATGTGCCGGCTGATGGCTTGCACTCCCTTACAACCCCCCAGTTGCAGACCTTGGCCCAGCGCAGCCAGCAGTTGGTGCAGTTACTGGGTATCTCGTCGAGTAGCGCAAACCTGTACCTGATATCGGTGTACCACAGGGAGCACGCGATCCTCTGCGAAGGAGAGCTGGAACTGGCCAGGTCCCGCTGCGTGGGAGTGCAGTTGTATGACTAAACGCAGCGTGAACGCGATCTGGTGCCTGGCCTTCGCCCTCGTTGGGGTGATGGGTATTGGGCTGGGGCGTTTATCGGTGGGGCAACCAGTGCCGATGGACCTCTGGTGCGATGGCGAGAGCGCGCGGCAAGTACAGATCAATGCACGTCCCACCTGGGTCATGACTCGATTCAGTCTGGACTTGAGCCCTTCGGGCTTGAGTCATTTACGCATGGCGACCCGGGTGATCGATGCGGATACCAGGGCGGAAATCGGTGTCGTGAATCGCTATAGCGCTTTTCGAGTGAAGAAGTATGGCTCTCGGTTAATGGTCGAGGTCGACAGTAGCCTCAAGAGTAATACCGATAATATGAGTCAAGAACAATTGAACTCACTCGATCTATTTATCTTCCAGCCCAAGTCCAGTTTGAGTTACTGGATGCAGCCACTGGGTGAAACCCGTTACACGATTGATGTCGGTGAAAATCTATTTGTGTTGTGCAGCAGGAGGAGTCCGCTGAAACCATGGGCCCGCGTGGTGATGGTGCTGACGCGCAGTAGCCGTATATAAAAACTCATGAATTGTTGAATGCGAAGGCTCAGTGTTCATGTAGTTGAGACTTATTCCTTGAATAGCTCTCTTCTTGTATTGCCCGGATGAAGTCGCCACTCGAAGACTGACAACATTCGACGAGGCGAGCACTTCACGCGGTCATTAGCCACCCCCATCGCCGCAGGCATGGCGCAACTTACCCGCAGTCGTTACCCCCCGGCAGTCTTACTTCCCGGCATGTAAACGGTATCGGTTCAGCCATTGAAAAAGTGAATTATGAAAAACGCTTTTCGCAGGACTCGTGTTTGCTCGGCATTCAAGCGCTTGCTGGCCGCCTTGATGGTGTGTTCGACAGGGCCCATCGTCCAGGCCGCCGCATTGCCGCCGCCCGGCAGCGTGGTCTTTTGGTATGCCGACAAGCCCCCGCTCCTGGAACTGGCCCAGTTCGACTGGGCGGTCGTGGAGCCGGGGCACCTGTCCGTTGCCGACGTCAAGACATTGCGCAGCCAGGGCAGCTTGCCGTTCGCCTATCTGTCGGTCGGCGAGTTCCACGGTGGCCAGGCAGAGCTCGACACGGCGTCTCTCGCCCAGGCGGTCAGCCCTGTTCGTAATGGCGCCTGGGGCAGCCAGGTGATGGACCTCACCACCACGGCCTGGCGTGAGCACCTGTTCAGCCGCGCCAAAGCCTTGCAGGCGGACGGGTATGCCGGGGTGTTCCTCGACACGCTGGACAGTTTTCAGTTACTGCCCGAGTCGGCGCGAGAACCCCAGCGCCTGGCACTGGCCAGTTTTCTGCGTGAATTGCATCAACGCCAACCGGACCTGCGGTTATTTTTCAACCGTGGCTTCGAAGTCCTGCCGCAGCTCGATGGCGTGGCGTCGGCGGTTGCCGTGGAGTCAATCCACGCGGGCTGGGATGCGGCTGCCAAGCGTTATCGCCCGGTACCCGAGGCGGATCGCCAGTGGCTGGACACCCAATTGCAGCCCCTGCGTGCCAAAGGCACGCCACTGGTGGCGATCGAGTACCTGCCGCCGTCCCGTCGTGACGAAGCCCGCCAGTTGGCCAAGCGCCTGCGCAAAGAGGGGTTCGTTCCGTACATCGGCACCCCTGAGCTGAACACCCTGGGCATCAGCAACATTGAAGTTCAGCCGCGTCGAATTGCGCTGTTGTACGACCCACGGGAGGGTGACCTGGCCTCCAGCGCCGGGCATAACCTGCTGGGTGGGTTGCTGGAATACCTGGGCTACCGGGTGGATTACCTGGCCGCGGATGCTTCGTTGCCGGAGCAGGGTTTCAGTGGCCTGTATGCCGGCATCCTGACCTGGATGACCAGCGGTCCGCCTCCGGGCCGCCAGGCATTCAACCGCTGGCTCAACCAGCGGCTGGATGAGCAGATTCCGCTGGTTTTTTTCGCCGGTCTGCCGGTTGAAGACGAGGGGCTGCTCAAGCGCCTGGGGCTCAACCGCGCAACGGCGCCGGGCCTGCAAACCTTGCGGATCACCCATCAGGACCAGTCGTTGATCGGGGCATTCGAGGCGCCGGTTCAGCCCAGAAGCCGCGAGCTGATGGCGATTTCGCTGTTACCCCGAGGCCCGAAGGCCGTTTTATCGCTCACGGCTGAAAACGGTCAGGAATATTCGCCGGTGGCCGTCGCTGACTGGGGCGGGCTGGCCCTGGCGCCCTACCTGCTGGAGTCGAACAACGAGCGCGCACGCTGGATCCTCAATCCTTTCGCCTTTCTCCAGGCGGCCCTGCATTTGCCTGCGCTGCCACGCCCGGACGCCACCACGGAAAACGGCCGGCGGATTGCCACCGTGCATATCGATGGCGACGGCTTTCCGTCCCGGGCGGAAGTGCGCGGTATGCCCTATGCCGGCAGGCAGGTATTGGATGGCTTCGTGCGACCCAACCCGTTCCTTACCTCGGTATCGGTGATCGAAGGTGAAGTGTCACCGCAGGGCATGTACCCGTACCTGGCCGAGGAGTTGGAACCCATCGCCCGCGAGCTGTTTGCCGAGCCGAAAGTCGAAGTGGCGACACATACCTTTAGCCATCCGTTTTTCATGCAACCGGAACTGGCCCGCAAGAATGCCCACCTCACGGCGGCATATGGCTTGAAAATGGCGATTCCGGGCTATGACACCATCGACTTCAAACGCGAAGTCGTGGGTTCACGCGATTACATCAACCAGCGCCTGACCACCCCTGACAAGCCGGTCAAGCTGATCTTCTGGTCGGGCGACGCCTTGCCATCACCTGCCACCGTCAAGCTGGCCTACGACTCAGGCCTGAAAAACGTCAACGGCGCCCAGACCATGCTGACCCGGGGCGATCCGTCCCTGACCGGCTTGAGCCCGTTGCTCAGGCCGACCGAAGGTGGCCTGCAGTATTACGCGCCGATCATCAACGAGAACGTTTACACCAATCTGTGGAACGGGCCGTATTACGGCTTTCGCGACCTGATCGATACCTTTGAGTTGACCGACAGCCCGCGGCGCATGCGCGGTCTGCACCTGTATTACCACTTCTATTCGGGCACCAAGCAGGCCTCGATCAAGGCCGTGAACGAGATATACCGCTACATGACGGACCAGCAACCGATTTCGCTGTGGATGAGCGATTACCTCGATCGCGTTCATGGCCTGTATCAGGCCAGCCTGGCCCGCACCGCCGACGGCGGCTGGCAGGTTCGCGGGATGGATGCACTGCGCACCTTGCGCCTGGACCCGCAACTGGGCTGGCCGGACCTGGCGCGCTCGCAAGGCGTGGCGGGTGTGCGGGATCTGCCCCAGGGGCGCTACGTGCATTTGAGCAGCGACCGGGCGTTGCTGGTGTTGCGGCCCGACAGGGACCCGCGGCCGGCGCTGGAAGAGGCCAATCTGCCATTGCTGGATTGGCACTATCTGGCTCCCCGGCGCGTGCGCTTTTCCTTCGCCGGTCAAGTCGAGCTGAACTTCTCCGTGCGCTCCGCTACCGCCTGCCGGGTAGAAGTCGATGGGCAGCGATTTGCCGGCACGGCCGCTGCCGGCCTCTGGCATTTTCAACTGCCCCTCAAGCAGGTGAGCCAGGGGCAACTCATCTGTGACTGAGGACGTCCGCCTGCTCAATCCGTGGGTGCTGGCAGTGGTTGCCGGTGCCGTGGGCGGTCTGTTGCTCCTGGTTTTCCAGCCCGAGGCCGTATTCCACCCTGATAGTCGTCAACCGGACGCGGTATCGGCCAACTATGCCGCGCTGCTGTTGATGGCCCGTCCGGACAATGACCGATTGCGTCTGCAACTGGTGGACCTGCTGATCCAGCTCGGTGACACCGTCAAGGCTCGTCGTTACCTGGAGAGCTGGCCGCGACCGGTGCCGGCACTGCTTGATTACTACCGGCTTGAGCTCGACAGCCTGGCGGTGGCCGGTGCTCACGAGGCCCTCGAGCAGCGGGCGCGGCTGGAGGCGATCGATCGTCAGTCATTGCCCGTGGTGCAACTGCAGCGCCTGGCCAGGCTGGCGCTGCGCCTGCAGGCACCGGCGATTTCCGCGCAGGTCTATGAAGAGCTGGCCAGCCGCGATCCGCCGCAGCGCAGGGCATCGCTTGATGCCGCAGCGCAGTGGTACCTGGCCGGGGAACAGCCGAAGCGTGCCGCCGACATCTATGTGCAACTCTGGCAGGGCAGCGAGCATCCCGGGGACCGTCGCCAATATGCGCGGCAGGCCTTCGACAGCCTGCTGGCGAGCGGACGCGGCCAGCAAGCGATAGAGGTGCTGGCTGATGAACTCGACGGGCTGGAGGGGCCACCCATCGATGCCGCCTGGTTGGAGCAGGGCGCCGATATTGCGCTGGCGAACACGCGTCCCGCGTTGGCCATGCAGTTTCTTGAGCGGTGGCGCACCCTGCAGCCGGACAACCCCGACCGACTGGGCAAAGACTTCCGCCTGCGCCTGGCGCTGGGTGACTTGCCTGGTGCCAGGGAGAGCGGCCGGCAACTGTTGAACGAGCACCCGCACGACACGTACGTGCTTGAGCAGTTGGGCCTTCTCGCGCACTGGCATGGCGAGCTGGACGAGGCTCTGGACTACTGGACCCGGCTGTTGGCGCTGGAGGAACACCCCGAGATCCGCGAGCGTGCCTGGCGTCTGGCGATGCACCAGTTCGACTTTGACCGCGCGATCCCGTTGCTGGCCGTTATCAAGGACCAGCGAGCACTGTCCGATGCCGAGCTTGAGGCGTTGGTTTACAGCCATGACTCGCGGGGCACCCCGGAGCAGTCTGAAGCCTGGCTACGGGCATACTTGCATCAGTACCCCTCGCATCGCCTGGCCTGGAGCAAGTTGCTGCTGAACCTGGACAGTACCGGACAGCTGACGGCCAAGGCGATGGCCTACGAGAACCTGTCGACGCATTTCGCACTGACCCTCCCCGAACGGCTGGACTGGTCCCGTACCTACCTGAAACTGTTCGATAACCAGGCTGCCTGGCAGGTATTGCACGTGGATGACCGCGCCATCGCGGATGAGCGCTATTGGCGAGCACGGGCGGTACTGGCCTGGGATCTGGAGCTGGACGATGCACTGCAAGAGGCTCTTGAACAACTATTGAGTCTCGAAGGTTCGCTCAGCCGCTCCGATGAAGATCGGCTTGTCGCCCTCTACCGTGTCCGCGATCCGCAGCGTGCCTTGGACCTGTTGATTGCCAGCTGGCAACGCGATCACCCATCACAGTCCTTGATTCAGGCGTTACAACAGGCCCAGGAACTTCAGGACTGGCCGCAGATCACTGCGCTGCTCGACGCCGCCGAGCAGTATCCGGCCATCTACAACCTGGCCCAGGTCCTGGCGGTGCGTGGTGCCTTGGCCGTGGAGAAGGGGCGTTTCGATGAGGCGCAACAGCTGTACCTGGCGGCGTTGGAGTTGTATCCCGACGACAACCCGTTTCGCGAACGCCTGATGTGGTTGTACGTGGATCAGGGCAACGTCGCCGAGCTCAGGCCACTGCTGAGCAAATGGCGCGCACCGGCACGCCAGGACCCGGATCTGTGGCTGGTGTTTGCCAGTGCCAGTCAACTGCTCGGCCGTAACCGCGAGGCCCTGGCCTGGTATCGCCTGCACCTCAAGGCCCATCCTCAGGACTGGCTGGTACAGGCGGCTTATGCCGATGCGCTGGAAAGCGCCGGTTATCAGGACACGGCTCAGCGCCTGCGCTTGAAGTTGATACGCGACCTTGAAAGCGACACGCCGCGACCCTCTTCCGAACGTTACACCACCTGGCTACGCCTGGTGGCCACCAGCTACTCGCCGCGCAAGGCTCAGCAACAGGTGCTGCAGTGGCAGGACGGTTCGCCGGCCATGTTGCAGTTGTGGTTCGAACGTCTGCTGGCGCGCCTCGATGCTTCCAATCAGCCCGCGCAAAAGGACCAATGGCTGGCGTGGGCACGCGGCCAGGGTTTGCAGGTTGAGCGTTACGAGCAGATTCAGGAAGCCCTGCGCAGCCGTAACACGGCCCAGGTCGAAGCGCTGTTGGGCAATGCCGATCTGAACCCGGCGCAGCGCGCCCAGGCCCTCAGTCGCCTGGGACGGCACAGCGAGGCCTTGGGTGTAAGCCTGTCCTCGCTGGGTGATGAGCAACCCCGGGCCATCCGTGAGCAGCTGCGGCGGCAGGCGGTGGAAGGTCACGAGCGCACGCCGCAGGGGGCACAGCTGGCCTGGCATGGACAGGATTTCGGTGGGCTCGAATTCAACGGGCCGCGTCTGCGGGTCGCTCAAAGCCTGGGTGATCAGTGGCACGCCAATCTTGAGCTGGAGCAGGGCACCTACGACAGCGATCAACTGATCTCATCGCGCCTGGGGGAGGAGCGTAACGCCGAGCTGACCCTGCAGCGGCAAGTGGAGCGAGGTCATTACACGCTGGTCCTCGATACCAGCCAGCGCCAGGACGATGACCGCAACGGTTTCGGCCTCAGCCGCCATTGGCAACTGGGTGCGGGTGACGAGCTCGAAGCCGGTTTCGACTGGCAGCGCAAGAGTGAGGACAGTGGCCTGATGCGCACATTCGGGCAGTACGACGGCGTCCGGCTGGGTGGCCGTCATGGATTGACCGCCCGTGACCAGCTCAGTTGGGAGGTGGCCCAGAAGTCATTCTCCACCCGGGGTGGCGACGCGCTGGGCAATGGTCAGGATGTGAAGGCGGAGTACGGCCACACGCTGCAGTTCGAAGGACCTGCCTGGACCCTGCGCAGTGGCGTCGCCTACCAGCACAACCAGGTGGACGATCGCACCCTGGACTCGTTGTCCAGCAACAACGGTGGTCCGGTGAGGGTCGAGTTGCCAGACCCTGAAAATCCCCTCGATCAACCCACGGTGGTCGCCAGCGACCTGCTGCAGAGCCGTTACGGCCTGCTGTATGTCGGCAGTACCTGGCGTCGAGGCATGCCGGGCGCGCTGAGCCGGGCGCACCCACAGTACACCTGGCTGGTGGATGTGACGGTCGGCTGGCAGTGGCTGGATCAAACCGTCAACTACGGCATCAACACCGGAATGGGCATGGAAGTACTGGGTAATGACGAATTGGCCTTCACCGCGGGCTACCAATCCGAGCCACAAGGCGGCAACGGGCAGGCGGGCGGAACCCTGGGTGTGAGCTACAGCGTGCGCGTTGGGCGCTGATCATGGAATTTCTAGAGGAACATCAAGCGATGCAATTGATCCGTAATCTGAGTCTGGGCCTGGCGGTCTTGCTGATCGCCAGCTGCACCCGCTTTACCGGTGACGCCGGCCCGAACCTGCCGCGTCATGCACAGTGGGGCATTCTGCCCATGGTCAACTATTCGCAGACACCACAAGCCGGTGAGCGCAGCGAGCAGATCCTGCTCAGTGCGATCAGCCGCCATGGACTGCAGCCACGCGTCTACCCGCTCAGCACTCAAGGTGAGCAGGCCCTGATGGATGACAACGAACGCCTGGCCGGCGCCCTGGACTGGGCGCGCGCCGAGCAGCTCGACTACGTGATCACGGGCAGTGTCGAGGAGTGGCAGTACAAAAGCGGTCTGGATGGCGAACCGGCGGTGGGTGTCAGCCTGCGTGTGATGGACGTCCGCAGTGGCCGTGTGCTCTGGAGCAAAAGCGGGGCGCGGGCGGGCTGGTCCCGTGAAAGCCTTGCCGGCACGGCACAGCAGGTGATCGAACCGCTGGTTGACGCCCTTCGGTTCGAGTGATTGCGATGAAATCTCCCTACATGGATTACAGCCTGGCGCCCCGCGCCAGAGGCCCGGTGTCCTGGCTGGAAACCCTGGTCGTCACGGGACTGGTCATTGGCCTGGGGCTGTGGCTGGTACCGGAAGACCCGCTGCAGATGCATGCCGCCTTCCCCTGGCCGGTATTTGCACCGTTGTTGGCCGGTGTGCGTTACGGTTTTGCCCGGGGCTTGTCGAGTGCCGCGCTGCTGGTGATGACGCTGTTCATCCTGCGCTCTGCCGGGCTCGCCGCCTACGCACAGATCGAGCCGTCGTACATCGTTGGCCTGTTGCTGTGCGGCATGTTGGTGGGGGAGGTGCACGATCTGTGGCAGCAACGTTTGCAGCGCCTGCAGAGGGCCAACGACTACAGCCGGTCGCGTCTGGACGAGTTCACCTGCGCTCACCAGATTCTTCGGGTGTCCCATGATTTGCTGGAGCAGCGCGTGGCGGGCAGTGATCAGAGCCTGCGCAGCGCGTTGCTCGGCTTACGGGAAAAGCTACGGGTCATGCCCGGCGAAGGCGATGCGTTGACGCTCCTGGCCGGACCGATCCTGGCGTTGCTGGGCCAATACGGCTCACTGCGAGTGGCCGGGCTGTATCGAGTGGATGAGCAACGGACAACGGTTCAGCCAGAAGCACTGGCCACCATCGGGGCCATGGAGAACCTGGACACCGATGACGGCTTGATCAGGCTTTGCCTGGAGCGCGGCGAACTGATCAGCGTACGCCAGGAATTGATCGATTCCGGCGGCCTGGCGCAGATCTACTCGCTGCAGGCCTGTGTGCCGCTGATCGATGCCGAAGGCCATTTGCTGGCGGTCCTGGCGATCCGGCAGATGCCGTTCTTTGCCTTTCAGGAGCGGACCCTGAGCCTTCTGGCGCTACTGGCCGGACACATCGCCGACTTGCTGCACGGTGATCGGCACGTGCTGCAATCGGTGGATGCCGATGCCCACCACTTCAGCCGGCAGCTCAAGCGTTGCCTTTCGGATAACCAGCAACATGGGCTCAATGCGTGTCTGTTCGGCCTGGAAATGACCCGCGCCAATGACCGGCTGGTGCGTCTGCTGGAGCGTCACCAGCGAGGTCTCGACGTGCAGTTGCTGGTGCGTAATGGTCGTGGCAACCCGGTGCTGCTGATGCTGCTGCCCTTGACTGACAGGACAGGTGCCACCGGGTATTTCACACGCATTGGTGTGTTGTTGCATGAGGAGTTTGGTGTCGAGAGCGACCTGGCCAGCCTGGGGGTACAGGTCCTGGCCTACAACCTGGAGCCTGTCGGCGATTGCACCGGGTTACGTCATTTTCTATTCGACGAGTGTGGTTTGAATGATCAGCAAGTGGATGTTTAGCGCTGCCCTGGTGCTGGAAGCGGGAAGCTGGAGCCGTTTGTGGTCGGCTGCGCCCGAGTGGCAACAGTGGCTGGTCTTCATTCCGGTTCATGGCCTTGCCTGTGCACTGCTGTGTGCGGCGGTGTGGCGGTCGTTGCCGGTGCGCTATCGTTCGCCGCTGCCCTGGAGTCCGCTGTTGATCTTCAGCCTGGCGTTCTTTGTGCCTGTGTTTGGCACCTTGGGGGTCATGGCGATTTTCCCGACGCTGCACGTGTCGCGCCAACGCGACAAACAGACCTGGCAATCCGTCACCATCCCCAAGCTGCCGCTCCTGGCCCAGGTCAACACGGGTCTGTCGAGCTTTGCCGGGGGAGGGTTGCAGGATGTGTTGCGGCATGCGCCGCGGCCAGAACAGCGTTCGGCCGGTCTGCTGGCGACCCGACGCATGGCCGGCCGGGAAGCGGTGCCTATCCTCAAGCTGGCATTGGGTGATCCAAGCGATGACGTGCGGTTGCTGGCGTACTCGATGCTCGACACGCTGGAGAGCGACATCAACCTGCGGATACAAACCGCCCTCGCGCAAGTGCCCGCGGCCACCGCACAAGCGGCAGGCGCACTGCATGCCACATTGGCGCGCTGGTACTGGGAGCTGGCCTATCTTGGGCTGGCCCAGGGCAGTGTGCTGGAGCACGTCCTCAATCAGGCCAGTGAGCATGCCGAACAAGGACTGCTGGCTGGGGAGGGCGGTGAGCTGTTCCTGCTGGCCGGGCGGATTGCCCTGGAGCGTGGCGATGTCGAACGCGCCGACACATTGTTGAGCCTGGCCCAGGAGAGCGGCATAGACGAGGCCCACGTGTTGCCGTATCGCGCGGAGCTGGCCTTCGTGGCCGGTCGTTACCATGAGGTGCCCGGGCTGTTGACCCGCCTGCCAGTGGACATGCAGCAGCGACCGCCATTCGCCGCCCTGGTGAGGAGCTGGACATGAACCGCAAAGACGATGGGCCGCGTGTTGACATCTGTCTGTTGCTTGAAGGTACCTGGCCCTATGTCCGCGGAGGCGTGTCCAGCTGGATCCACCAGATGATTCTCGGTCTGCCCGACCTGACGTTCTCGGTGATGTTCATTGGCGGACAGCGTTCGGCCTATGCGAGCCGACGCTATGAGATTCCGTCGAATGTTCTGCACATCGAGGAAGTCTTTCTCGAGGATGCAACCCGGCCCACCAGCGCCAGGGCATTGCCGCGCAAGGCCTGCGAGCAACAACTGTCCGACCTGTATCGCTTTTTGCACCACCCGGACACGCCGGCCCCGGAGCTGGGCGAGCGCTTGCTCGACCTCATGGTCCAAGGGCACTTGACGCTGGATGACGTGTTGCGCAGCCGTGCCAGCTGGGCAGTGCTCAGCAGCGGGTATCGGCAGCACTGCAGCGCCCCGTCGTTCGTCAATTATTTCTGGACCTTGCGTTCCATGCAGTCGCCATTGCTGATGCTCGCCGAAGCCTCGCGGAGAATGCCGCCGGCACGGGTGCTGCACGCCATCTCCACCGGTTATGCCGGGATACTGGGCTGCATGCTCAAGAAACGCTGGGGTTGTGGCTATCTGCTCAGCGAGCACGGTATCTATACCAAGGAGCGCAAAATCGACCTGGCCCAGGCCAGTTGGCTCGCCGAGAGTCCCGAGCATGCCCTCAATGGCAGCCTGGACGCCGGCACGGGTTACCTCCGTGAGCTCTGGATCCGCTTCTTCGAGCGCATCGGCCAACTGACCTACCACAGTGCCGACACGATCGTGGCGCTGTACGACGGCAATCGCCAACGGCAGATCCAGGACGGTGCCGACCCGGCCCGCACCCAGGTGATTCCCAACGGCATTGACCTGCCGCAATGGACGGCCGCCTTCGACACCCGCCCGCCCGGTATTGCCCCCGTGGTTGGCTTGATTGGTCGTGTGGTGCCGATCAAGGACGTCAAGACCTTCCTGCGAGCCATGCGGGGTGTGATCAGTGTCATGCCCCAGGTCGAAGGCTGGATCGTCGGGCCCGAAGAAGAGGATCCGGAATACGCCAGTGAGTGCCACAGCCTGACGGCGAGCCTGGGGCTGGAAGGCAAGGTGCGGTTCCTCGGTTTCCAACGCATCCAGGACATCCTGCCGCAGTTGGGCCTGATGGTCCTGACCTCCATCAGCGAGGCCCAGCCGCTGGTGATTCTGGAAGCCTGGGCCGCCGGAACGCCGGTGGTCAGCAGCGACGTGGGGTCCTGTCGCGAGTTGATCGAAGGCGGCAGCGCCGAGGACCGCGACCTCGGATGTGGCGGGACGGTGGTGGCCATTGCCGACCCTCAGGCCACGTCGACGGCGATCCTTGGTCTGCTGAGAAACCCGCAGCGCTGGCAAGACGCGCAGACCAGCGGCCTGTTGCGGGTTAACCGTTACTACAGCCAGGCCTTGATGCTGCGCCGCTATCGTGATCTTTATCATGCCGCCATGGGGACCTGTTGAATGGCTGGAATAGGCTTTGAACTGCGCAGGATTCTCTCGCGCGACTCCTACACGGCGACCCTGCATGCCTACCTGTATGCCGGATTGATCAGTTCCGGCCCTTGGGTGCTGTCGATTGTCAGCGTGATGCTGGTCGGCAGTATCAGTCTCGGCTTGTTGCTGCCCGATGTGCTGGTTGGCCAGTTCCTGGTGACCGTGACCTACCTGATGGCCAGTTCGTTGATCCTGACCGGTGGCCTGCAGCTGTTTTTTACCCGTTTCGTTTCCGACCTACTTTACGAACACCAGCACGAGCGGATATTGCCGAATCTGTTGGGGATTTTACTGATGGTCACCCTTGGTGCCGGGTTGCTGGGGATCATGGTGCTGGGCCTGCTGTTCGACGAGCCGCTGATTTTTCGCGTGCTGGTGCTGGCGAACTTCGTCGTCCTGTGCAATCTGTGGCTGGTGATTATCTTTCTGTCCGGCATGAAGGCTTACAACCGGATCCTGCTGGTGATGCTGGTGGGCTATTCGCTGATGGTGGCGAGTGCCTACGCGCTGAGCTTCCTGCAGCTGCCGGGTTTGCTGCTGGCCCTGTTGATCGGTCACAGCGCGTTGCTGTTCCTGTATCTCTACGACATCTTGCGCGAATACCAGGCCGAGAAACTGATTGCCTTCGACTTCCTCGACCGCCGCCAGGTGTTTGTCAGCCTGCTCGCCACCGGCTTCTGTTACAACCTGGGGATCTGGGTCGACAAATTCCTGTTCTGGCTCAACCCCGGTACATCGAGTGGAATGGTCGGCCCGCTACGCGCCTCGCTTATCTATGACCTGCCGATCTTCCTCGCCTACCTGGCGATCATTCCCGGCATGGCGGTGTTTCTGGTGCGCATCGAAACCGATTTCGCCGAGTGGTGTGAACGGTTGTTTCAAGCCATCCGGGACGGTGCAACGCTGCAGTACATCGGCCAGTTGAAAACCGAGATGGTCCTGTCGATCCGCCAGGGCCTGCTGGAAATCTGCAAGGTGCAGGGCGTGACGGTGTTGCTGTCGTTCCTGTTCGCCCCGCGTCTGCTCGAGTGGTTGGGGCTGTCCAGTTACTACCTGCCACTGTTTCACATCGCCTTGATTGGCGTGAGTCTCCAGGTGGTGTTCATGGCCTTGCTCAATGTCTTCTTCTACCTGGACAAACGCATGATCGTTCTCCAGTTGTGTGTCTGGTTCGTGGTGTCGAATACCGCGTTGACCCTGCTCAGCCAGTACCTTGGCCCCAGCTTCTTCGGCTACGGCTTTACGCTGTCGTTGCTGGTCTGTGTGCTCCTGGGACTGCACCGGCTTTCGAGGGTGCTGGAGGATCTGGAGTACGACACCTTCATGCTGTCGCATTGACGGTCGAGCATCACGTTTGTGAACAAATGCCTATTGATACGTCGCCTTATCAGCCACGTTCACAGGTATTCAGCCTTGCGCTTCGATTTTCAGCGGACCTGCGCCTCAATTCACAGCGGCCATGCCCGGGGGTATGCGTTACTGCAGGCCATTGTCAGCGCCGTGGTCGGCCCGTCACTGGCGGCTGCCCCGTTTGCCGCCGCGTCCTGACTACCCCCCCGCGAGCCCATCGCTATGCCGATGTTGATGCGAGCGAGTTGGACACGGCCGTTACAGCCTTGCGCAAGATCAGCGGTGGAGCAAGACAACGCGTGCCAGGTGCCGCAGTGGAGCAGGAGTCATGAATTGGGTCGTCGAACACGCGCGCAGCGTCAGGATCGGTTGTTGGTTAGTGGTGGCGGTGCTGTCCCTGGTTGCCTTGCAGGGGCTTGTGCATCAGTACCAACTGCAGCGTGAGTTGTTGCTCGCCGGGCAACATGCGGCACTGGTGGAGCGCACTAATCAGGGCTTTTCCTACTTGATGAAGCAAATTTCCATCCACGAGTTACATCAGGCCCTGCAATGGGCCGACCCACCGACAGGCACTTGCCTGTCGAGTGAGTCAATAACCCGGCGGGAGCTGGTCAGTACGATCCTGGCCCGGAACATGCGGGAGCTCGATCAGCAACTGCTGAGTGTGCCTCGTGCGCTGGCGGACAGCCTGTCAGCCCCGGGCACGCCGCACATCAGCTTGAACGAAGGCAAGATCCGCATGGTCAGCCGGCAAGTCATCGGCTACGCCTGCGACGGTGGTTTTGCCTTGATCCAGCAGACACAGACCGAAATGACACCCGTGCAGTTGCCCGCGCGCCCGGACCTCGCGCGTGCGTTTCGCGATGGCATCGTGATTCGCGTCGCCATGACCGAGGCGCATGAGCATGTGTTGTATTTCGACATCCATATGCGCCTGGACTCAGGCAGGGTCGAGTACCTGCCCGGCTCAGCCGAGCTGTGGCAGGCACTGGTACCCCCCGGGGTTGCTTCCGCGGCCACCCTCGTGGGGGCCGAGGGGGTGGCCGAGACGACGGACGGTGAACGATTTACCCGGCACCTGGTGGATCCCGAGGGCAAGTTGCAACTGATTTATTACAGTGAGCCGCTGATCTCGAGCTACCTGGCGCTGTTCGTGCGGATCAATAGCTTTCCATTGATGTTGCTGGCCGGGTTTCTCCTCTGTTTGCCGTTGATCGGTCTGCTGCTGGTGCATCTGGTTAATGTCAGCGTGGCGCATCACCAGGCGGCCACCCGAGACTTTCTCACCGGTGCCTACAACCGGCGTGCGTTGATGGTGTTGGGCGAGCGGGAACTGACCCGCGCCAGCCGCGACGGTCGCCCGCTGAGCGTGTTGCAGCTGGACATCGACCATTTCAAGCGGGTCAACGATACCTATGGCCATGATGGTGGTGACCAGGTGTTGAAGTTTTTCGTGCGCCAGCTGGAGCGAATCATCCGCCAGCACGACGTGCTTGCCCGCATGGGGGGCGAGGAGTTTGTCATCCTGCTGCCGGACACGGATCTGGAGGGTGCCCGGTTGCTGGCGGGGCGTCTGCTGAAAACAGTGCGCAAGGCCCCTCTGAACCATGAAGGGCACTGCGTTAGCGTGACGTGCAGCCTGGGTGTCAGCGCATGGCGCGGTGCCGGCGACAGCCTTGAGGCGTTGCTGATCCGCGCCGACCAGTTGCTGTACCAGGCCAAGCAACAGGGGCGCGATCGCTATGTCTGCGACATCAGTCAGGTACCTGCGTCGACCGCCTGTGCCTGAGCCGTGTCGTTATTGATTGAACAGCGTCCCGGCGGGTCTCGCTTCAAGGTGTCCAATCCACCTCATGCTCATCCAGGTACGCATCCACCGCCGCACCCACCGTCGGGTGGAACACTTCGCTGCCGATGTGCTCCAGTACTTCCAGGCGTAGCAGCTTGTCCTTGACCGGGTCTTTCATCTCGGCAAATCGCAGTTCGACACCGTTGGCGCGCAGGGCTTGTTCCAGCTCCACCAGCATGTCCGCCGAGGTCACGTCCACGCTAGTGACCGGTTCGGCGGCCACCACCACCCGGCGCACCGATGTCGGGGACTGGGCGACGGCTTCCATCACGCAGTTCTGGAACAGTTCGGCATTGGCGAAGAACAGCGGTGCGTCCCAGCGGAACAACACCAGGCCGGGGGCGCGGCGGGCGTGGGGGTAGCGCGAGATGTCGTGATAACCGCGAATCCCGTCGACGCGGCCAAGCACGGCGAAATGCGGGCGCCAGCCATCCCAGAGGAATTCGATCACCGCCACCACCACCGCCAGGCCGATACCCGGTACCGCGCCGAGTACGGCGACGCCGACGAAGCAGGTGACCGATAGCCAGAATTCCCAGCGCTGAATGCGGTAGATGCGTCGCAGGTCCTTGAACTCGAACAGGCCGATGGCGGCGGCGATCACTACCGCGGCCAGGGCGCTGTTGGGCAGGTGCTGCAGCAGGTTGGGGCCGAACAGCAGCAACAGCGACACGCCCACGGCACCGAACACGCCGGTGAGCTGGGTCTTGGAGCCGGCCGCCTCGGCCACCGGGGTGCGCGAGGAGCTGCTGCTGATGGGAAAGCCCTGGAACAGTCCCGCGGCCAGGTTGGCGGCGCCCAGGCCGATCATTTCCTGATTCGGGTCGACGTGGGTGCGGGTCCGCGCGGCGTAGGTGCGCGATAGCACGCTGGTGTCGGCGAAGGACACCAGCGCCACGGCGAAACCGCCCAGCAGCACGGTACCCAGGTCGTTCAACGTCAGCCAGGGCAGGCTGAAACCGGGCAGGCCCTCGGGCAGGGGGCCCAACACCTTGAGGTTATGGACCGCGTCCAGATTCAGGCCGCCGACCACCAGGGTGGCGGCCACCACCGCAATGAGGATGCCGGGCACACGGTCAAAGCGCGCGAGCACGAGGATGACCGCCAGCGTGCCGATGCCAATGGCGAAGGCCGTCCAGTTGGCCTGGCCATCAAGCAGGGCCTTGCTCAGGGCCAGGATGTCGCGCAGCGGGCCGCTGCTGTCGATGGAGATGCCGAACAACTTGGGCGTCTGGCTGATCAGTACGGTGAAGGCGATGCCGTTCATGTAGCCGTAGCGGATTGGCTTGGACAGCAATTCGGTGATGAACCCCAGGCGCAGCAGCCCGGCACCGACGCAGACCAGGCCCGACACCAGGGCCATGGCACTGGCCAGCGCGATGGCGCGCATGGGATCGCCAGCGGACAGCGGCAGGACCACGGCGATGATGATCGCCGCCAGCGCCGAGTCGGGGCCCAGTACCAGGATGCGGCTGGGGCCGAACAGGGCATAGGCCAGCAGTGGAATGATCGTCGCGTACAGGCCGTAGATGCCCGGAACCCCCGAGGCCTCGGCGTAGGCGATGCCCACCGGGATCAGCATGGTGGTCAGCACCAGGCCGGCAATCAGGTCTTTCGGCAGCCAGGCGGGCTGGTAGCTGCGCAACAATTGCAGCCCTGGCAGCCAGCGTTGCCAGCCGGACAGGCCACGGTTCAGAGGGGGCGTTGCTGGCCCGGGTTCGGAGGGCTGGACTTCGCTCATGGCGACGTTTTCCTTGGGTCGATAGGGTTCAGGCGCTTGCAGTCGCTGGTATGAAGAAATAGGCCAGGCCGAGGATCAGGTACACCGCCAACAACTGTACGCCCTTTAGCCAGTCCGATCGCCCATCGGCCGCTACCTGGCCGGTGATCAGCACCGCCAGCAGCACGCTGAGCACCAGGCCGCCGGGGAAGGCCAGGTCCATGGGCGTTGTGCCGATAGCATAGCTGGCCAGGACCAGGACGGGGGCGACGAACAGGGCGACCTGGATGCTGGAACCGATGGAGATCGACAGCGCGAGGTCCATGCGATTTTTTCGGGCAGCGGAAATCGCGGAAAAATGCTCGGCCGCATTGCCGAGTATCGCGACAATGAACACCCCGACGAACAGGTTGCTCAGGCCCAGTTGATGGGCGCTCGGCTCGATGGCGGCCACCAGGATCTCACTGATCCAGGCGATCATCAGGGTGGCTGCCGCCAGGACCAGCAGCGCTTTTTTCATCGACCAGAGGGGTGGCATGCTCGCATCGCGCACCACGGGCTCCCCGGCAAACAGGCTCTTGTGGGTGACCAGCGAGTACACCAGGAACAACCCGTACACCAGCAACAGGACCAGGGAGATGTACAGGCTCAACGCCTGGGGCACGTCAGGGACACGGGAGGCGACCACTGAACTGAGAATCAGGGCAATGGTGGCCAGGGTCAGCAAGGTCGCCTGGGAGCGGGCAGCGGAGGCATTGTATTGCTGTTCCTTGTGCCCCAGTCCTCCGGCGAGCATGGCGGCGCCCAGCACCAGCAGGATATTGCCGATGATGGAGCCGACGATGGAGGCCTGCACCACGTCGTGCAAGCCGGCGCGCAGTGCGCTGAGGGCGATGATCAGTTCGGTGGCGTTGCCGAACGTGGCATTGAGCAATCCGCCCACGCCCTCGCCGGAGCGCTCCGCCAGCTGCTCGGTGGCCCGGCCCAGCCAGCCGGCCAGCGGCACGATGGCCAGCGCGGCGGTCAGGAAGACCAGCAGGTGCTGCTGCGGTGCCAGGAACTCCAGAAGAATGGCACCGGGGATGAAGAGCAGCATCCAGTAGAGCATTGACTTACCTCGCAAGCGGCGCCGGTCATGGGGAATGGCTGGCAGTGGCTGGTTGTTCTGATGGTTCGAATCCGTTTCGGACGCAATCGTTGAGCCGCCCGCCCGTGGCGATGGCCACCAAGAGGGTACTGGAGCCCCGGTGGAGCCCCTCTGATATTTATCAACGAACCGCCAACTGCCCGAGGTTGCCGACGGACTTCAGGAATCGCCCGCCATTTGCCGCCAGCCCCGAGTCGACAGGGAAATGCTCAGGGCTAACGGAAAGCCTAGCAGTGGTTTTGCCCGACGGGCATCCGTCGTCGACGCCGTGTGGTGTTCCGCCAGGCCTGGCCGGCTCCTGTCGCCGCCGTCAGGCAGTCCCCAGCGTTTTCAACTAGTCTGCAGCGCCAGCGGGCGGCCTTCCTGGAGGTGTCCGATGGCCCTGCATCGCGTCATGCAAACCCAGGCAAAAGGAGCGTTTCACATGTTGCATATGGACTGGCTCGACCAACACATGGATCAGTGCGCCACGATGGCCGAATGGCTGTATCGGCAATTCAGCTACGAGTATGCACGGCAGTCTCTGCCCGATTGGCAACGTGAGTTCGCTGATGGGCAGCGTGACGGCAGCTGGAAGTCGTTGATCGTCCTGGATCGCGGGCAACTGCTGGGCGGTGCGGCACTTGCCAGCGACGATCTGCCTGACCGGCCGGAGCTGGGCCCGTGGCTGGCCTGTGTGTTCATCACCCCTCAAGCCCGAGGGAAGGGGCTCGCAGCGCAGTTGATCGAAGGTATCTGCGAGCACGCCAGGGGAGTCGGCATCGCGACCCTGTATTTGCACACCCACGACCAACGTGATTATTACGCCCGGCGCGGTTGGAAAGTGCTGGAGCGATTCGAGGCATGGGGCAAAGAGCAGTGGCTGATGTCGCGGGACCTGTAGCGTCAACCCGCGCAACCTCATGGCTGCGCAGATGCGCTCGTCACAACAGCCCTGCCTGCCCCTGGCTATTGCCGATCGCCGGGCCCTGGTCTCAAGGCCCGACGGCATTCAACGCCCGTGCTGCGACAACGTCGGAAACAACGCATGCTCCATGGGCGCGCCCGGCGCCAGGCTTTCCCGTAGCCCGGGGAAGTCGGGGGAAGTGGCCCAGGCCCTGGGCGCATGCCTGACGTCGTCGCCGATGACCCGCACCGAAAACGCGCGACGACGGTTCTGGCCGCCGACGCCTGCGGAGGCGTGCAAGGTCAGCATGTTGAAGCACACCATGTCCCCCGGCTCCAGTGCCCAGCCGAGGATGGGATAGTCCTGGCGGTGGTTCTCGATGTCCGGCAGTTCGTCCAGGGTGCCCTCGGCAAACCATTTGGCCTGGCTGTCCATGAAGGTGCGGGGCATCAGCCAGGGGCCCTTGTGCGAGCCGGCGATGAACTCCAGGGTCGATTCCCTGGACACCGGGTCGACGGGAATCCAGAAACTGACGGTGTCCGAGCCACTGATGTTGTAGTAGGGCTGGTCCTGGTGCCAGGGCGTGCGCTGGCGGGTATTGGGTTCCTTGACCAGCAAGTGGTCGTGATGCAGGCGCACCTGTTGGCTGTCCAGCAACGCGGCGGCGATGGGGGCGATGGCGGAATTGAAGATGAAGTCGCGGTAGTGCGCGTTGTCCTGCCAGTTGCAGAAATCCTCGAAAAACCAGCCCGGGTCCGAGGCACTGCTGGCCACTTTGGCGCGCGGGCTGGGACGGGCAAGGTTGCGTTCGATACCCTGGGTCAACTCGCTGATTTGCTGTGGGGTGAACGCGTTACGGATGCACACCGCGCCATGGGCCTGAAAGGCACGCACCGCCTCATCGCTCACGGGGCAGGCAAAACCGGACTCACCGAATGGGATCATTTCGTTCATGGCGTGGCCTCACTTACCGTAAATGTCGAAGTTGAAGTACTTCTTCGCGATCTGGTCGTACTCGCCGGACTGGCGAATGCTGGCCAGGGCGGTGTTCAACTGCGCCTTGAGTTCGGGCTCGTTTTTGCGCACACCGATGGCCACCCCGTCGCCGATGATGCTCTTGTCGGTGATGGGCTCGCCTGCAAAGGCGAAGGCCTGGCCCTGGGGCTTTTGCAGCAGCCCGACATCGGCCTGCACCGAGGCCTGGAACGTGGCGTCCAGGCGCCCGTTGATCAGGTCGGAAAACACCTGGTCCTGGGTCTGGTAGGTCAGGATGCTGACCCCCTGGTTGCCCCAGTGCGAGCGGGCGAAGCTTTCATGCAGCGTGCCCTGGACCACCCCCACCGACTTGCCCTTGAGGGACTCGGCCGTGGGCAGCAGGCCGCTGTCCTTGCGGGCGACGAGCGAGGACGGGGCGGTGTAGATCCGGTCGCTGAAATCGACCTGCTGGCGCCGCGCCGCGGTGGCGCTGAAGGCCGACAGGATGGCGTCGAATTTCTTCGCCTTCAACCCCGGGATCATGCCGTCGAAGGTCTGTTCGACCCAGATGCACTTGACCTGCAACTCGGCGCACAGGGCATTGCCCAGGTCGATATCAAAACCGCTCAGCGAGCCGTCGGGCTGCTTCTGTTCGAAAGGCGGGTAGCTGGGGTCGACGCCGAACTTGATCACCGGCTGCGCCTGGGACAGCGGGGCGAAGATCAACCCGAGCAACATCAGGGTAGAGGGGAGTTTGCGTGGCTGCATGATGACCTCTTTTATTATGGTTTTTCACGGTTTGGCAGGTCTGGGTTCAAGGCTTGAGCGGTAAGAAGGCCTCGGTCAACTTGACCCAGAAGCCAGCGCCGCGCAGCAGGATCTCGTCGTTGAAGTCGTAGCGAGGGTCGTGGGCCATACAGCTCTTCTCACCGTCGCCGTTGCCGATAATCAGGTAGCAGCCCGGGCATTGCTGCAGGAAATAGGCGAAATCCTCACTGCCATTGAAGGGCGCGATGTCGTTCAAGACCTCGTCCGGGCCCAGCCAGTCGGTGGCCACCTGGCTGGCAAACCGGGTCATGTGCGCATCGTTGATCAGCAACGGGTAGTCGGCACTGTAGTCAATTTCGGCGCTCGCGCCGAATGCCTGGGCCTGGGCGTGAATCAGTTGCTTGATCTGGTGCTCCAGGCGATCCCTGACCGTGTTGTCCAGTGCCCGTACCGAAATCAGCATGTGGGCGCTGTCCGCAATCACGTTGGAAGCCTTGCCGGCGTTGACCGCCCCGACGGTGATCACGCTCATTTCCTGCGGCGACACGTTGCGCGAGACGATGGTCTGCAAGGCCATGATGATGCTGGCGCAGACCACCACCGGGTCGACGGTCAGGTGGGGCATTGCGCCATGGCCGCCCTTGCCATGGATCGTGACATTGACCTGGTCGGCGGAGGCCATGAACGGCCCGGCGCGGAACCCGAGTTTGCCGGTGGGGTAGCCCGGCATGTTGTGCGCGGCGAACACCGCATCGCAGGGGAACTGTTTCAGCACGCCTTCCTGGATCATTCTGCGGGCGCCGGCCAGGCCTTCCTCGGCCGGCTGGAAAATCAGGTGGACAGTGCCATCGAACGGGTGGTCGTGGGCCAGGGCGTAGGCGGCGGCGAGCAGCATGACCGTGTGCCCGTCGTGGCCACAGGCGTGCATTTTCCCCGGTATCCGGCTGGCGTAGGGCAGGCCGGTCTTCTCCAGGATGGGCAACGCGTCCATGTCCGCCCGGATGCCGATCACCCGGGTGCCGGTGCCTTTCTTCAGGGTGCCGATGACGGCGGTTTCAGCCAGGCCACGGGTCACTTGATAGCCCCACTTGAGCAAGCGTTCGGCGACCAGCTGGCTGGTCTCGACTTCCTGATAGCCCAGTTCGGGGTTGGCATGGATCCGGTGGCGCAGTTCGCGCATTTCGTGCTCGATTTCTTGCAGCAGCGTGATGGACTCGGACATGGGCAGCGTTTTCCTTGATGATCGGGAGGCCCAACCCGACTGTCGCCAGCACCGCAACCTGTGCCAGGGTTCACGACAGCCTGCGTTTGGGCGAACCTTGCGGGCGTTTTCTGCTACGGTCCCTGGCAGCGGTGCAAGGCCCGGGCTCTGTGGTCCGAGCTTAGAGGGCCACGTGAGCGGCCCATAGACATCCGAAAGTCAACAAGGCAACCCAGGGTTAACAGTGGCGGACACTATGAAGTTCTATCAACTCAACGCCCTGGTGGCCGTGGCCGATGCGGGCAGTATTCGCGGCGCGGCCAGGCGGCTCGACACTTCACCGGCCGCGGTCACCAAGGCCCTGCAGAAACTCGAGGCCGACACCGCCACGCAATTGCTGATCCGGCACACCTCCGGGATCGTGTTCACCGAAGTCGGCAAGAAATTGCTGGTCGAGGCCCGGTTGCTGGTGGCGCAGATGGCCAGCGCCCGCCAAGTGCTGGCTGACGGCAACGGCGAGCTCACCGGGCGCCTGGCGGTCGCGGTGACGCCGTGGCTGGCGATGACGCTGATGCCCAAGGCCGTGGTGTGTTTTCGCCAGCGCTTTCCCCAGGTGCAACTGGAACTGCATGAAGGGCTTTCGTCCGTGGGCTGCCCGCGGTTGCGCGAAGGCAGCATCGATCTGTTCGTCGGGCGGCTGGATACCCATAGCCGTAGCGCGGACCTGACCTGCCAACCCTTGTTCACCGCCGATTGTGCGGTGGTGGCCCGCCAGCAACATCCGCTGTCGGACTGTCACGCCATGGCGGAGCTGGACGCGGCCGACTGGATCCTGGCCTCACAGCAGGACGAAACGATCACCCGCCAGGGGCATGTGCATTTCGCCCATTCGCTGTCGATGCTGTTGAGCCTGCTGCGAGAGACCGACATGTTGAGCATCTTCCCCTGGCCGCTGGTGGAGATTTGCGCGCAGCGCGAGGGCTTGTGCGCCTTGCCATTGCGCGAGCCGGTCGGCAGTGCCTCGGTGGGGGCCATCAGCCGCAGCGGCCAACCCCTGCGCCCGGCGGCCGAGCGGTTCCTGGAGTGCCTGATCGACGTCATTCACTTTGAGATGGGCCAGGCACAGTCGCCGTATCGACGGATGCTGCAGACCGTCGATCTACTGGTCTGAGCACGGCAGTCATACAACGCTCGTTGTGCTGAATTCGTCATCGAGCCTGCCTAAAGCGATCAAGCTTCACACCCTGCAATGGGCCAGTCTGGACGGTCTGTCCAAGGAGTTGATTATGATCCGACTGACCCTGATCGAGGCCCGCGCGCTGGCCGAGTCGATCCTGCTGCACAACGGTTTTAACGCGGCCCATGCCCAGGCGGTGGCCGCCACGGTGATCGCCGGTGAGCGCGATGGCTGTGCCTCCCACGGTTTGTACCGGGTCCTGGGCTGCGTGAATTCCCTGCGGGCCGGCAAGGTGGTGGCCGATGCCCAGCCCCAGGTCGTCGACCAGGCGCCGTCGATCGTGCGGGTGGATGCCGCCGGCGGGTTTTCCCAGTTGGCGTACCAGGCCGGCTTGCCCTTGCTGCAGGAGAAAACCCGGGCCAACGGGATTGCCGCCCTGGCGATCAATCGGTGCGTGCATTTTTCCGCCTTGTGGGTGGAGATCGAGCAGTTGACCGCTGCCGGCCTGGTGGCTCTGGCCTGCAACCCCAGCCATGCCTGGGTCGCGCCGGCCGGTGGCAATCAGCCGGTGTTCGGCACCAACCCGATTGCCTTCGGTTGGCCCCGTGCGGGCCAGGACCCCTTTGTCTTCGATTTCGCCACCAGTGCCATTGCCCGGGGCGACATCGAGTTGCACCGGCGTGCCGGCAAGGCGATTCCCGAAGGCTGGGGCGTGGATGCCCAGGGGCGGCCGAGCACCGATGCCAACGTGGTGCTGGATACGGGCGCGATGCTCACGTTCGGTGGGCACAAGGGCTCGGCGCTGGCGGCGATGGTGGAGTTGATCGCCGGGCCATTGATCGGTGACCTGACCAGCGCCGAATCGCTGGCCTATGACGCCGGCAGCAAGTCGTCGCCGTACCATGGCGAGCTGATCATCGCCCTCGACCCTCGGCGTTTTCTCGGCGAGGCCACCGAGCACCACCTGGCCCGGGCCGAAGTCCTGTTCGAAAGTATCCAGGGGCAGGGCGCGCGCTTGCCGTCGCAACGGCGTTACCAAGCGCGAGCGCGCAGCCTGGTGGAAGGGGTGCAGATCCCCGAGGCCTTGTACCACGACCTGAAGGCGCTGCTGGCCTGAGTGTACGCAACCTCCGCGGGAACGATCGTGAACCTCTGTGGGAGCCGGCTTGCCGGCGAAGGCGACGTACCAGACACACCGCGTCGCGGCATTCGCCGGCAAGCCGGCGCCCACAGGGTTGGGCGTTCGTCCTTTTTACAGGGCTTCGCGCTGGCTGTTGCCGTCAACCAGGCGGGCAATGCCCAGCGGGTTGGCGTCTTTGAGCGCTTCGGGCAGCAAGGCGTCCGGGCAGTTCTGGTAGCACACCGGACGCAGGAAACGCTCGATGGCCAGGCTGCCGACCGAGGTACCACGGGCGTCGGAGGTGGCCGGGTATGGCCCGCCATGGACCATGGCATCGCAGACCTCGACCCCCGTCGGATAACCGTTGAACAGTACTCGGCCGACTTTTTGCTCCAGCAGCGCCAGTAACTCGCCGTGCTCCTGCAGGTCCTGCGCTTCGCCGATCAGGGTGGCGGTGAGTTGGCCGTGCAAACTGTTCAGTACCTGTCGCAACTGTGCCTTGTCGGCGACTTCGACGACGATGGTCGTGGGGCCGAACACTTCTTCCTGCAGCAGTGGATCCCCCCTGAGCAAGAGGCTGGCGTCGGCCTTGAACAGTTGCGGTTGCGCGTGATTGCCTGGTTGATCCTGGCCGGCCAGGCGATGGATGCCCGGATGGCTGAGCAGCGCTTGCACGCCGTTGCTGTAGCTACGGTATGTACCGGCGTTGAGCATGACTTGCCCCGGCTGTTCGGCCATGTGCGCGGCGAGGTGTTCAACGAACGCGCTGAACGCAGGGGAGTGCATGCCGATCACCAGGCCCGGGTTGGTACAGAACTGACCGCAGCCCTGGACCACCGACGCCACCAGTTCGCTGGCGATTTTCTCGCCCCGCAGGTGCAGGGCTTCGGGCAACACCAGCACCGGGTTGATGCTGCTCATTTCGGCGAACACCGGAATCGGCTGTGGCCGGGCGGCGGCCATGTCGCAGAGGGCGCGGCCACCTTTGAGCGAACCGGTGAAGCCGACGGCCTGGATCGCCGGATGCTTGACCAGTGCTTCACCGACGCCGGCCCCGTAGATCATGTTGAACACGCCCTTGGGCATGTCGGTTTGCTCGGCGGCGCGCAGGATCGCATTGGCCACGCGCTCGGCCGTCGCCATGTGCCCGCTGTGGGCCTTGAACACCACCGGGCAACCGGCGGCCAACGCCGCTGCGGTGTCGCCACCGGCGGTGGAGAACGCCAGGGGGAAATTGCTCGCGCCGAACACCGCCACTGGACCGACGCCGATCCGGTACTGACGGATGTCGACCCGAGGCAGCGGCTGACGCGCGGGCAATGCCCGGTCGATGCGTGCCCCATAGAAATCGCCGCGGCGCAGCACCTGGGCGAACAGGCGCATTTGCCCGCTGGTGCGCCCGCGCTCGCCCTGGATACGGCCGGTGGGCAAGGCGGTTTCCCGGGTGACCAGGGCGACGAATTCGTCATCCAGGGCATCCAGTTGGCTGGCAATGGCCTCGAGAAACTCCGCTCGGCGACTGGCTGGCAGGTTGCGAAAGGTCGGGTAGGCCGCGGCGGCGGCCAGGGCGGCAGCGTCCACTTCCCCGAGTGTGGCCTGGGTGAAGGTGTAGGGCAGGGCTTCGCCACTGGTGGCGTCATGGCTGTGCAAGGTGATGTGGCCGACGGCACTGCGCGCACCGCCGATGTAGTTATGGCCGATGATCTCGGGCATCGAAAAAACTCCTGTTGGAAAATGCAATTCAAGCCTGAAGGAATGCTGATGGTGGCGAGCGAGCTTGCGCGCGCGGGGTCGCGTAGCGGTCGCAAAAATGTACTGACAGCCATTTTTTGCGAGTGCTATGCACTCGAGCGCGAGCAAGCTCGCTCGCCACAAGATTGAAGTTCGCCAGAACAATCGGCGGGTATCAGGTTCACGCCAGCTCACTACCCCGGCGCGTAGACGCTGGTGCGGCTTGACCCAACGCCGCGATCCGCGCCGCCGACTCGGCATCCACCTGATGCAGCGACTTGCCCCGGGTTTCCCGGGCCAGGCCGACGGCGATAAGGGAAATCACCGAGGCACCGACCAGGTACCAGGCGATCGGCGTGGAGCTGTGGTACTTGTTGAGCAGGGTGATGGCGATCAACGGGGCCAGGGAGCCGGCGAAGATCGGCGCCACCTGGTAGCACAGGGACAACGCGGTATAGCGCACGTGGGTCGGGAACATTTCGGCCATCAGCGCCGAGTAGGGCGCGTAGGTCATCGACTCGATGGCCAGGCCCAGGGTGATCGCGGCCATGATCAGCCAGTTGTTGCCGGTGTCCATCATCGGGAAGCCGACGAAGCCCCAGAAGGCCGTGAGAGCCGCGCCGGTCAGGTACACCGGTTTGCGCCCGACCAGGTCGGACAGGTAGCCCATCACCGGGATCAGGAAGAAGTGCAGCAGGTGCGCGCCGAACATCAGCAGCAGAATCTCCGAGGTGTCCTTGTGCACCACCAGCTTCAAGTAGGTGATCGAGAAGGTCACCACGGTGTAGTACAGGATGTTTTCGGCAAACCGTGCGCCGATCCCCACCAGCACCGCGCGCCAGTGATGACGCAGCACTTCCACCACGCCCAGTTGCTGGTGCCGGGTCTGCGCCTGGCGGGCCTGGGCTTCCTTGAAGATCGGTGCGTCGTCGACGCTGGTGCGAATCCAGTAGCCGATCAGCACTACCACGGCCGAGAACCAGAACGCCACGCGCCAGCCCCAGGCGAGGAATTGCTCTTCCGACAGGTTCGAGGACAACAGCAGCAGGGCGACCGTGGCCACCAGGTTGCCAGCCGGCACCCCGGCTTGAGGCCAGCTGGCCCAGAAACCCCGGCGATTGTCCGGGCAGTGTTCGGAGACCAGCAGGATCGCGCCGCCCCATTCACCGCCGAAGGCGAAGCCCTGGATCAGCCGCAGCAGTACCAGTAGCAGCGGCGCCGCATAACCGATCTGGTCGAAACCGGGCAGGCAGCCCATCAGGAAGGTGGTGATGCCGACCACCACCAGGCTCAGTTGCAGCAGGCGCTTGCGGCCGAATTTGTCACCGTAGTGACCAAACACCAGGCCGCCCAGCGGGCGGGCGAGAAAGCCGACCGCGTAGAGGGCGAAGGCGGCGATGATGCCGTCGATCGGGCTGTCGGTCTGGCGAAAGAACAGCTGGCCGAAGACCAGTGCGGAGGCGGTGCCGTAGAGGAAGAATTCATACCATTCGGCGACGGTGCCGGCCATGGCGGCGGCCACGACACGCTTGAGTCCCGAAGGGGTGGTTGCGCTGTGGGTGTGTTGAGGATTGGACATGCTGGCGTTTCCTGTAGGGGCGCAAAGACAGGTAGCCGGGGCTGGCCCGTGAGGGCCGGCCCGGCAATCACTCAGAGGCCGACGTCCGGCAACTCCGGACGGTTGGCCAGGGCCTTGGCCATGATCCGCTCGACGAACACCCGGTCGGCTTCCGGCAGGGCCAGGCGTGGCGGACGGGTCAGGGCGCTGCCACGACCGGCGATGGCTTCGCACAGCTTGATGCACTGCACCAGGTCGGCGCGGGCGTCCAGGTGCAGGATCGGCATCAGCCATTCGTAGATCGGCATGGCTTCGGCGAAGCGACCGGCCTTGGCCAGGCGGAAGATGGTTTCACCTTCTTTCGGGAACACGTTGGACATGCCCGAGACCCAGCCTTCGGCGCCCACGGCGATGCTTTCCAGCACCACGTCGTCGAGGCCCGCGAACAGCACGAAACGATCACCCACTTCATTGCGCACGTCGATGAAACGGCGGGTGTCGCCGGAGGAGTCCTTGAAGCACACCACGTTGTCGCAGTCGGCCAGGGAAATCAGGATGTCCGGGGTGACGTCGTTCTTATAGATCGGTGGGTTGTTGTAGACCATCAGCGGCACGTCGGCATTCTTGGCCACGTAGCGGTAGTGCTCGGCGGTCTCGAACGGCTTGGAACCGTAGACCAGCGCCGGCATCAGCATCACACCGTCGACGCCGACCCGGCGTACCGCGTTGGCGACCTTGGCCGCCTGCACGCTGGTGAACTCGGCGACACCGCAGATCACCGGCACCCGGCCCCGGGAAGCGTCGACCGCGACTTCGGTCACGGCGATTTTTTCTTCGGCGGTCAGTGAGGTGTTTTCCCCCACCGAACCGCACACCACCAGGCCCGACACGCCGTCACGGATCACGTTGGAAATCACCTGGTGGGTTTTTTCCAGGTTGATCGAGAAGTCATCGTTGAATTGAGTGGTCACCGCGGGGAAGACGCCACTCCAGTTAATGCGCTTGCTCATTGTTGCCTCCGGTTGGTTTATTGTATTTCGTATACGATATTTTAAATGTCGATACTCGGCTAGTGCTTTTTTCAATCAATCAGTGGTTTTTTCAGCCATTGGTCTGGTGGGAACGGTATTTCCCGATTGCGCCGATTCCTGTGGCGAGGGAGCTTGCTCCCTCGCCACAGAAGCTCCGGTTCGGCGTCAGGCGCCGGGCCAAGTGTCGGACAGGCGATAGCCTTGTGGCCACGGATCGCTGGGATCGAGCAGCAACTGGTGGGTGCCGGTGATCCAGGCGCGGCCGGAGATGCACGGGTATATCGCCGGGCGCCCGGCCACTTCGGTCAGCGAGTCGATGCGGCAGTGGAACTCGGAGCCGAGGATCGAGCGGCCGATAAAGCGCTCGCCCACCTGCATCAGTCCCTTGGCCTGCATCACCGCCATGCGTGCCGAGCAGCCGGTGCCGGTGGGGGAGCGGTCGATCTTGCCCGGTTGAATCACCACCGCGTTGGCCCCGGTCGCGATGCCGTTCTCATGCACGATGGGGGCAGCGATCTGGCAGAAGGAGATGTGCGACCACTCAGGGTTCAGCGGATGGACGAAGCCCAGTTGCTCGTTGGCTGCCCGGGTGATTTTCAGCCCGACCGCCACCAGGTCGGCCGCCTCGTCCGGCGCGATGGCAAAGCCCAGGCCCTTGGCGTCGGCGATCACGAAACTGTCGCCGCCGTACGCGGTGTCGACCTGCAATGAGCCCAGGCCTTCGACTTCGATCCACGCATTGAGGCGGTCGGCGAAGGAGGGCACGTTCTTGACTTCGACCCGCTGGACCTTGCCGTCACGGCAGTCGGCCACGACCTCGATCAGGCCACCGGGGGCTTCGAGCACCAGCCGGGTCTGCGGTTCGGTCATTGGCAGGATGCCGCTGTCGAGCAGCACGGTGGCCACGCACAGTGAGTTGGAGCCGGACATGGGTGGGGTATCGGCCGGCTCCATGATGATCCAGGCCATCTGTGCCCTGGGGTCTTTGGCCGGCACCAGCAGGTTGACGTGGCGAAACACCCCCCCGCGCGGTTCGTTGAGTACGAAGTTGCGCAGGGTCTGGTCCTGGGCGATCCAGCGCGACTGTTCCCATACCGTGGCACCGGGTGGCGGTGCAACGCCGCCGACGATCACGTCGCCGACTTCGCCTTCAGCATGGCAGCTGACTACATGGATGACTTTTGATGAACGCATGGCTTAATCCTTCTATCACCTGTTGAGGCCCATCGCGGGCAAGCCCGCTCCCACATTGATCTGTGGCAGCCATCGATTTTGTGTACACCACCCAACCCTGTGGGAGCGAGCTTGCTCGCGATGGTCGCAAGAGCGACGCGTTTATTCAGACTGCACGCGTCATCGTTAACGACCATCGCTGGCAAGCCAGCTCCTACAGGAGGTTTGCGTCGGCCATTGGTTATTTCACTGATTTGAGAAACGCCGCGGTTTCCGCGTGCAAGGGATTGCCAATGACCTGGTCCGGCGAGCCGATCTCGTGCACCAGGCCGTTGCGAAAGAACGCCACGCGGTCGGACACGTCGCGGGCGAAACGGATTTCATGGGTCACCAGGACCATGGTCATGCCGTCTTCGGCGAGCATGCGCATGGTGTCCAGCACCTCGCCCACCAACTGCGGGTCGAGGGCCGAGGTGGCCTCGTCGAACAGCATGTAGTCCGGCGACATGGCCAGGGCGCGGGCAATCGCCATGCGCTGTTGCTGGCCGCCGGAGAGCTTGCCGGGGAAGGTCTTGAGCTTGTCGCCCAGGCCCACGTGGGTCAGCTGCCGGACCGCCAGTTCCTCGGCCTCGGCCTTGCTTTTGCCGAGCACCTTGCGTGGCGCCAGCATCACGTTTTCCAGCACTGTGAGGTGGGGAAAGGCGTTCCATTGCTGGAACACGATGCCGATCTTCTGCCGCAGGCGGTTGAGGTCGGTGGCGCTGTGGTGGACCTCGACGCCGTCGACGCGGATGTTGCCTTTCTGGATCGGCTCCAGGCCGTTGATGCACATCAACAGCGTGGATTTGCCGGAGCCGGAGCCGCCGATGATCGACACTACCTCGCCCTTGTTCACCGTCAGGCTGACACCCTTGACCACTGCCAGGTCACCGAAGGATTTATGTACGTTGTCGATCTCAATCATTTTCTTGCCACCTTCTTTCCAGACGGGCGCCCAGGCGAGCGACCACCAGGCTCATGACGTAGTAGATGAGGCCCGCGATGCACAGCACCAGCAGGGGTTCCTGGATGCGGGTCACGATGGTTTGCGAGGCGCGCAGCAGTTCGACGATGCCGATCCACATCACCAGCGCGGTGTCTTTCATCACACTGAGCACCAGGTTCAGCCAACCGGGGAAGGCCACGCGGGTGGCCATCGGCAGGACGATCCAGCGCAGGTCCTGCAGGTAGCTGAGCCCCAGCGAGCGGCTGGCCCGGCGCAGGGTGAACGGCACCGAGAGCACGCCGCTGCGCACGATCTCGGTGAAGTACGCGGCGGCGTAGACCCCCAGCACAATGCAGCCAACGCTGAAGGCACTGATGTCCAGGCCGACGATGCTCTTGAGCGAGTTGAACAGCACGAACTGGATCAGCAGCGGCACGCTGCGAAACACGTCCAGCACCCAGGCCAGTGGCAGGCTGGCCCGTGGCAACAGGGCGCGCAGCAGACCGAACAGCAGCCCGGCGAAGGAGCCGAGGATGATCGACCAGAACGTCAGTTGTAGCGTGACCCAGGCACCCTCGAGGAGGAACAGCAGGTCATTCATGGAAAAGCCGGTGTTCGACATGCTCACCTCCTCAGTAACGGAACAGCCGCCAGGACATCAGCCGGGCTACCGCGACGATCGCCTTGGCAATCAGGTAATACAGCACCGCTGCAATGGCGAAGTACTCGAAGGTGCGGAACGTCTTGACGTTGTAGTCCTGGGTCACCCCGGTCAGGTCGTTGTTCAGCCCGACGATCACCCCCAGCGAGGTCATGAGCACCGCCCAGACCATCTGATTGGTCAACGGGTAGAACACGACCCGCAGCAATTGCGGGACGATGATCATGCGGTAGGCCTGGAAGGCACTCATGCCCAGCGAGCGTGCCGCCCGCACCTGGGTATCGGGCACTGCCTTGAGGCCACCGCGAAAGTTCTCCGCCAGGTAACCGGCATTGTTGAAGGTGATCCCGGCCAGCAGGGCCAGCCACGAACTGACATGCAGGCCCAGGGAACCCAGGCCGAAATACAGGACGTAGATCTGGAACAGCGACGGGGTGTTGCGGGCGATCGACACCCAGCCGTTGCCGATGCCACGCAGCAGCGGGTTTTTGGTTTCTCGCATCACCGTCAGGGCCAGGGCGATCAGCACGCCGAAGATCATCGACAGCGCCGCGGTCTCGAAGGTGACCAGGGCACCGGCGAGCATGTCCGGCAGGGCACGCAGCGCAGAGCGCCATTGGAAGGTGTAGTCAAACATGCGCGGGGCTCTCAAGGTGGGTGGCAGGTTGCAGCCAGGCCGGCAGGCGCCCGCTGGCGGTAGCGCTGCAGGCAGCGTCGACACATTCGGTGAGGCTGGCGAAGTGCACCGTGCGCCCCACCAGGCCCGGTGCGTAATGGGCGTACTTGCCCGAGTTGGTCATCAAGGTGGTGGCGGCCGGCGGGATCACCGGCTCGCCGAGCATGCACCAGCAGGTGTCGGTGACCAGGGTCGCGCCAAAGGCCTCGATCACCGCGATGTGCCCGGCCGCGCGCGCCTGCTCCAGCACCGCACGGCCGCAGGTGATGGCGAGCACCACCTGCGGGTGCTTGCGCCGACCGCGACACAGCTGCGCCAACCGGGCAAATTCGCTGAGGGAAAAATGCGGATTGCCCAGCGACACCACATCCACCCGGCTGTCGCGGGCGCTGTTGAGCTCGCGCCAACTGACCAGCAGGTCCTCCAGGCGGATGCGGTGCAGCGGTAGGACGGCCTGCGGGTCCAGCACCTGCGCCGGGTCCATGGCTTCCGGGGTGACCCCGGCGATGTGGAACAAGGGCGCGGCGGAGGTGGTGGCGAAGGCCGCGCCGAAGGCTTTCAGGTCGTCCAGGCCAGGCGTGCGCTGTTCCAGCCCGAGCACCAGGGGAATACGGCTCCCCGCCAAACCGCCGATGTGGTAACCCAGCAGCGGGTAGAAGGCATCGTCCAACTCCCCCAGGTCGGGCAGTTCGACGCGCAGCGCCGCTTTGCGCTGCGCGTCCAGGTGGCAGCCAATCAGCGGCGCGCGACCGGTCAGGGCGATGCAGATGTCCAGGTAGTCCGGGTATTTCAGGGTGCGGGCGCCGAGCACGCTGTTGGCGTAGACCACGGCGTTGGACTCGGCCCAGACGATCTGTTCGCCGGCCTTCGGTGCACTGTCGAGCAGGTAGGGGGCGCACGTGAAACTCAGCTGCGCGCCCATTGCCATGTACGCGTCGCCCAAGGCACTGGCCGGTTCCCCGAGGGTCGGGTCAATGCCCAGTTCGCGCCAGCGGCGCTGGTCGACGGAGATCGAATTGAGGGTGGTTGGCACCCGGACCTTTGCTCCCCATTGCACCAGTTGTTCGGCAAAGCGCAGGCTCGCCGGCCCGGTATAGATGCAGCCATCGATGTGGGCCTGGGTGACATCCACCAGGCCGTGGGCACCTTGCAGTTCGGCCATGCGCAGGACGATCTGCATGGCCACCTGGGCGGCCTTGCCCTGCTGGCCGTCGAGCAGCGCCCGGTCGAACCCGGTGAGTTCGAACGAAGGTGTGCCGGCTGCGCCGGGCAATGGCGGCGCAGCTGCCCGCCAGGCATCCTCCGGTGGTTGTGGGAACAGTTTCAGGGCGCCGTCCTCGACCCGGGCGAAGGCCTTGCCGCGCAAGGCGGCGAAGGCCTCCCTGCCGATGCACAGCACCGGCAGGGAACGCTCGAAAATGACCTGGGCCACCAGCACGCCCAGGGTGAGGATTTCATCCGCTTCAGCCAGCACCAGGGCAGCGGGTGCATGACCGTTGCTGATCAACTCCATCAACACACTGCTGCCGGTACAGGAGCCGCGACCACTGGGAATGGCCAGCACCCGGCCGGCCAGGTGTTCACCGCTGAGGGGGTGGTGGCGGTCGATGACTTCCCCGCTGAACGGGTCGACCCCACCCCAGAAGCTCAAGCCGACGTCGGCGAACAACAGGGCGCCCTGTGCGGCGCCCGCGACCAGGCTGCGCCCGGTCAGAGCGGTTGGCCCAGGCATACCGGACATCTCAGTAGTAGACCTGTGGCACGGTCAGGTTGGTAGGCGGGATCTCGGTGCCGACCCATTTGACGAACAGCTCGTTGTAACGGCCGGTACGCACCTGCTGGTTGACGAACAGGTTGAGGTAGTTGAGCAGGCCATACTCGTTGCGCTTGGCGCCCAGGGACACGTAGTCGATCACGTAGGGGGCGTTGCCGGCGACTTTCAGGTTTTTGTATTTGCCCGACTTGAGGGTGGCGGCGGCCACGGTGTTGGTCACCACGGTGGCGTCGATATGGCCTTGGGCGACCGCCAGCAGGGTGTCGTTCTGCGACTGATAGGCGCGGAAGGTGCCGGTGCCCCAGTTCTTCACGTCTTTTTCCAGGGCGATGGCTTCATAGGTGCCGCTGGTGTTGCCCACGGGTTTGCCCTTGAGGTCGGCGAAGCCGTTGATGCCGGTGTTGTCGCGGGTCAGCACCACCATCTGGAAGGCGAAGTAGGGCACGGTCAGGCCGACGGTCTTGGCCCGTTCGAGGGTGTCGGAGGTGGAGGCGACGATCACGTCGGCGCGTCCGGAGACCAGTGCCGGGATACGGTCGGGGAAGGGGGTTTCCACCACTTCGGCATCCACGCCGAGGATCTTCGCCAGGTCGTGGCAGTAGTCCACGTCGAATCCGGCCGGGTTGTTGCCGGCATCGCGAAAACCCATGGGCGGGAAGTCCAGGGTCACGGCGCAGCGCAGCTTGCCGGAACCGATGATGTCGTCGAGCTTGTCGGCCTGGGCGGTGGCGATGAAGGAGGTACTGAGCACAGCGCTGAGGGCTACGGCAAATGCTGGGTTTTTCATAGAGGCCTCGTGGTGGGTGAAGTGCGGTCAGGTATCGTATTGGGGATTTCGTATACGATATTAACAATAGCAATCACTGTGCCTGTTTCCAGGCCGAAGCACGAATAAATTCTCAGGCCTTGAGCTAGAGGCTTTGCAGTGGCGCAGTCGCCGGCAGGGTGGCACCCGGCGCATCGGACGCCCGGTGGTGGGTGTTACATATGGGAGCAGTGGCCGTGCGGGCGCCCCATTCGGGAACACTGGCGGGGCGGAGGCTCAGCGTCGGTTGTCGCGATACTGGCTGGGCGAGAGGCTGGTCAAGGCGCGGAACTGTCGGCTGAAAGCGCTGTGGTCGGTGTAACCGCAGCGCAGGGCGATCTCGGTGATGGGCTGCTCGGTCTCCAGTAACAGCCGCGAGGCTTCCTCCAGGCGGGCCTTGTGAATCATCTGCCGTGGGGTGAGCTGGAACACCCGTTTGCAGTGACGCTCCAGTTGCGCCACGGAGAATCCGGCGATGGCCGTCAGTTCGGCGAGGCTGATGGGCCGGGCGAAGTGGCGGCGGATATGGGCGTCCACCGCCGCCAGTTTCTGGAAGGCCGGGTGACTGGATTGCGGCAGCTGCAAGTCGCGGGAGATGCCGGCCAGGCCGACGATATGACCTTGCCGGTCACGCAGGGCGAGCTTGTGGGTCAGGCACCAGATGGGCTGGTTGCCGTAGTAGAGATGGAGTTCAAGCTGGTCGGCCAGCTCGCGACCGCTGGCCAGCACCCGCCGATCCTGTTCGGTGTATAGCGGGCCGAAGCGTTCGGGGAAGACCTGGTCGGCGGTCAACCCGAGCAGGTCGGCACTGTGCTTGAAGCCGCAACGCCGGGCCAGGGTCTGGTTGACGAAGGCATAGCGGGCCTCGCGGTCCTTGATGAAAAACACCACGTCCGCCAGGGTGTCGAGCAAGGGCGCGATGGGGGCCAGGCTATCGAGCAAGGTCGGCAGGTCGCAGGGCTTGAAGGCGTTGAGTGAGGGGAACATGGCGCCGAGGGTCTGGTGGGGACCCCCGGGATCATAGAGGCTCGGCCGCGTGGCCGAAAGCCCCGGTGGGATTCAGGCCGGCGGAGTGTCGTCCAGGCAGAGCAAGGTCTCGATCCGTGCCGGGCTGAACGGTGGGCGTGGCGTCGAGGGTTGCCAGCCGAACAGGTGCTGCACGGCAGCGCCGCATACCCGGCCCTGACAGGCACCCATGCCGCAGCGACTGGCCAGCTTGGCCTCGCGCCAGTCGGCGTGGCCGGCCAGTGCGGAGTAGGGCACGTCTTCGCAACGGCAGACCAGAGTGTCGGGAGTGGCCAGGGACTTGAGTGGCGCGCCGAGGGTAAACGCTCGGTTCAGTACCTTGGCAAAGCCCTGCCAACGCGCCCGGCGCGGCCACAGGTGCCGGGCCGCGTCCCGGTCCCCGACGGCGGCGTGGCCGGCAATCGCACCTTCCACCAGCGCCAGCTCGCTGCCGCCGAAGCCGGTGCATTCGCCCGCCGCGTAGTGATCGGCACGGCTGCTGGCCTGCCAGGCATCCACCGCCAGGGCTTGCCCTTCGACGGCGCACCCCAGGGCCTGGCCCAATTGGGTGTTGGGGATCAAGCCGAAGCCGCAGGCCAGACGATCACACGCCAGCTCGACGGTTTTCCCGTGTTGTTGCAGGCGCACGCCTTCCAGCCGTTCAGTGCCGAGGGCGGCCAGTACATGGGTGCTGCTTCGGTAGTGACGGTCGAGCAGGGTAAACGACTGCATCAGCTTGTCGGGCCAGCGTGGCAGGTGCGCGGCGAAGCCGGCGACGGCGGCCAGCGAGGCTTGCTCGGCGATGCACAGTACGTGGGCGCCGTTGTGTCGGGCGGTGGCGGCACTGGCCAGCAGCAACGGCCCGCTGCCGGCGATCACCAGGCGTTCGCCCTGCACCGGCAGGCCGCCCTTGATCAGCGCCTGCAGGCCACCGGCCCCGGTCACCCCCGGCAAGGTCCAGCCGGGGAAGGGCAGGAGCAGTTCACGGGCACCGGTACACAGGATCAGTTTGTCGTAGCCGATCAGCCAGCCGCGCTCATCGTCTTCCACCAGCAGTTGTTTCGGGCCGGCGCAGGCGATCACCCGGGTAGCGGGGTGACGGCGGATATTGCGGCAGGCCTGCAGGCGCTCGCGCAGGCGGCGGGCCGGGTTCGGCAGGCTGGCTTGGGGGCCGTCGCGCCAGATCTGCCCACCCGGCAGCGGGTTGTCGTCGAGCAGGACGATGCGTGCGCCACTGGGGGCGGCGGCGAGGGCGGCGGCCATGCCGGCGGGGCCGGCACCGATGATCAGCAGGTCGGCGTAGTCGCTCATGGTCGTGTCTCCACCTGCATGCCGTCACGGCATTGAGTCTGGCAGGCCAGGCGCCGCCGGCCGTCAATGGTCACCCGGCATTCCTGGCAGATGCCCATGCCGCACAGCGGTGCGCGGCGCTGGCCACTGACCGAGGTGCGGCTGCAACCGTCGCCCCCCAGGGCCAGCGCGGCGGCCACACTGGTGCCTTCGGCCACGCGCAGGGCACGACCGTCCAGGATCAAGTCAGGCATACACGGCCTCCCCGAGGAAACGTTGTGGCAGATAAGGTTGCGCGGCCAGTGGCGAGGGCTCGTCGAACAACTGCGCCACCAACAGATCCGCGGTGCCGGGGGCGGTGGTCACCCCCAGGCCTTCGTGACCGACCGCCAGCCACAAGCCCTGGCGTTGCGGGTGCTGGCCCACCAACGGCAAGCCGTCGGGGCTGGCGGCACGAAAGCCGGTCCAGGCACGGATGCCGTTGAGTTGGGCCAGCCCTGGCATGTACTCGGTAGCGCGCTTGAGCATCTTCGCCAGCATCCAGCCCTCGACCTGGGGATCGGTGGTGCCGAACTGGCGCGAGGCACCGATGAACAACTGGCCGGTCGGCCGCGGTTGGATGTTGCAGGCCGTCGACGGGCCGCTGGCAGTGTGGGCGCTGGTGACGTAACCGAGTTCCACCAGCGTGTGGGTAACGGTGCCGGGATAGCGGTCAGTGATCAGCAGGTGGCCTTTCTTCGGTTCGATCGGCAACTCCGGGCACAGCTCGCTGGCCTGGACACCGTTGGCCAGCACCACGGCCTCGGCACTTAGCCAGTGACCGTCGTCCAGGCGCACGCGGTTGCCCTCGACTTCGCCGACCCGCGCCCGGCGTTGGCGGATGTTCGCGTGGTCGAGCATCCAGCGAGCGGTGGCCGGGGCATAGAGAATGCCGTCGCCATGGATCAGCAGGCCGCCCTCCAGGCCCGCACGCAGTTCCGGTTCGCGCTGGCGCAGGGCGCTGGCACCGAGCAACTCGCACGCTACGCCCTGGGCCTGCAGGTTCAGGTATTTGCCCTGGGCCACGGCCATTTCTTCGGCATTGGCCGCCAGCCACAGGGTGCCATTGCTGCGGTAGGCGCAGCCTTCGGGCAGGGATGGGGCGTGTTCGCGCCAGCGTTGCAGGGAATACTGACTCAGGGCCAGTTCGGCCGGGTTATCGTCGAGCACCAGCAAGTGCCCCATGCCAGCCGCCGTGGCGCCGGGCAAACCAGCGTCCAGCACCAGTACGCGCAAGCCGCGAAGGGCCAGGGCCTGGGCACAGGCGGCACCGATGATGCCGGCGCCGATCACGATCACATCGGCCACCTGGCCCTGGCTCATGGGCGAATACCCCAGGCGAACGGGTCGTCCTGCTCGATGATCAGGCTGGCTTCGGCGCTGATGAACGCGCGACCGCGAATGGTCGGCACAATGCGCTCGCCCTGCCGTTCGTAAGAGCCTTCGAACTCGCTGCCGATCACACTGGCCTGGCGCCAGATCTGCCCCGGTTGCAACTTGTCGTCGGCGGCCAGGCACGCCAGTTTGGCGCTGGTGCCGGTGCCGCAGGGGGAGCGGTCGTAGGCTTTGCCGGGGCAGAGCACGAAGTTGCGGCTGTCGGCCTGTTGGTCATCGGCGAACAGTTCGACATGATCGATCAGGCCGCCGTCTTCGCCACGAATACCCTGAGCCTCCAGTGCCTGCTGCACGGCGAAAGTGTAGGCGGTCAGCGCCTCGAGGTTGTCGCCGGCCACCCGCAGGCCATGCTCGGCCATCAGGAAAAACCAGTTTCCGCCCCAGGCGATGTCGCCGACCACCCGGCCGATCCCAGGGACCTCCAGGGCCAGGGCCTTGCGGTAACGGTAGGCCGGCACGTTGCGCACGCTCACCGAATGGTCGTTGTGCAGGGTCGCCTGCACGGTGCCCACCGGGGTCTCGATGCTGTGCACACCGGGGCCGATCCTGCCCAGGTGTGCCAGCGAGGCCACCAGGCCAATGGTGCCGTGGCCGCACATTCCCAGGTAGCCGGTGTTGTTGAAGAAAATCACCCCGGCACAGGCACTCGGGTCCACAGGCTCGCACAGCAGTGCGCCCACCAGTACGTCGCTGCCCCGTGGTTCCAGCACGCAGGCGGCGCGCCATTGATCGTGGTGCTCGGCCAGTCGCTGGCGACGTTCGGCCATACTGCCGCTGCCCAGGTCAGGGAAACCGGCGGTCACCAGGCGGGTGGGTTCGCCGCCGGTGTGGGAGTCGATCACGGTGATGCGTTTCATGGGAGGGCCACGTCCGTTCAGATGAGTGAACGAAAGAGTGGCCTGTCCGGGGGGGCGCCGGCTTGAGGGATTTATCCGGCGCAGATGACGAAATCAGCACAGTGGCCTGGCGGCTCAGTGGCTGTGGGGCAGGTGCTCGAACAGGGTCTTGCAGACCCCGGCAATGTGCTCGTCCAGCAGTTTCACCGCCAGGTCGACGTTACCGGCACGGCAGGCCGCGAGGATTTCCCGGTGCTCGTGATCGGCCCGCTCCTTGCCGGCCGAGAGGCTCATCTGCATGCGCAGGTAGCGCTCCAGCTTGTCATTGACCGAGCGAATCAGGCTGACCAGGAACGGGCGTTGCGCCGGCTCATACAGGCAGGAATGCAGTTCCCAGTTGAGTTCGGCCCAGCGGCCGACGTCGTCCTCGCCAATGAATTCCTGGCAGATGCGCTCCGCGCGATCGAAGGTGTCCTGCGTCATGTTGGGGATGGCCAGGCGCAGCACCTTGTCTTCCAGCAGCATGCGCACTTCGAACATCTGCGCCAGTTCCGCGTCGGAAATCCGCGTGACCATCGCCCCGCGATTGCGCTGGAACATCACCAGGCCTTCAGCTTCCAGGCGCTTGAGGGCCTCGCGCACCGGGATCTTGCTGACGTTGAACTGCCGGGCAATGTCGTCCTGACGAATCGGCTCGTCCTCGGCGAAGTGCCCGGCGACGATGGCGTCACGCAGGTGGCGGGTGATGATTTCCGACGTCGAAGGCGTGTTGCCGAGGTCGGGAGCGTTGAGTCTGGGTAGGTTCACGGTGGCGGTCGTTTGGAGTGAGATACCGATAGGGTATACGAAATTCCTTCTTTGGGCTTCCCGGGCCCGTGGCAACCCTGGATGGTGCATCGCCTTTGCTGACAGCGCAGGCTGCGGCGCACAGGCCGTTCATGCTCCAATAGCGCCCCGCATTGGCGCTCAGCCACTCCCGACTGGAAACCGAGCATGAAGAACACCGCAGCATTGACCCTTGCCTGGATACTCATGGCCGGACTGGCCAGCCCGGTCAACGCGGGGGCGGGGGCGGGGGATGCCCAGGCGGGCGAAAAACTGTTCAAGCGGATCTGCGGCGGCTGCCATCAAGTCGGTGAGTCGGCCCGGGCCGGATTCGGCCCTCCACTCAACGCCATTTTTGGCCGACAGGCCGGCAGCGCCGCCGGCTACCAGTACTCCGACGCGATGAAATCCGCCGATATCGTCTGGACCCGCGACACCCTGACCGCCTACCTCGAAGACCCCAAGGCCGTGGTCCCCGGCACCCGCATGATCTTCTGGGGGCTCAGCGACCAGGAGAAAATCGACAACCTGCTGGCGTATTTGCAGGGCTTTCAGCCGCAGTGATGTGCAAGGCCGTTATCAGCCAGCCACGTGCGCCTGGATCTGCAGTTGGCCATCGATGTCCTTGACCAGTCCACTGGCCACGAACAGCGGCACCAGTCGCTTGTGCAGGTCGGGCTCGACAAATTCCTTGACGGTGTCCAGCGCCAGAATGCCGCTGACTTCCAGCTCGACCTTGGTGTAGGACAGCCAGGCCTTTTTCAGCATCAGCAGGACATCGCTGCCTGAGGTCGAGGCAAAGCGGCGGTTGGTCGGCTGGCCGTCGAAGGTGAAGGTGTGCCGGTGTTCATAGCCCGTCTCGTCGCCTGCGCTGGCGACACAGCGACTGCACGTGCAGGGGCCGTCGCCGAAGGCGGTGCGCAGGTAGCTGTTGAAGTCCACCACGGGCTTGAGCGTCAGGCGCTTGTCCACTTCGAACAGGTCGCCGGTCATATTCTCGTCACTATTCAACGTCCACTTCCTCGCAATCAAACCGTTGATCTTTTTCAGCGCGGCACAATAGCAGCCGAATGGGCTGTGCAGGATTTTTTTGCGGTCGGTCGGCTGACCGGTGCTTATTCATACCAGCAGGCTTTCTGGTCAAGGCAACTGTGTTTCTGCCGGGCAGGTGGCAGTGGTGTGTCCAGAGTGGCGATGGCGATGGAGATCCAGTCGGCATAGGGCCCTTGTGAATTGCGCCAGAACAGCGACGCACCACAGTCGCCGCAGAATTGCCGGGTGACACCGGGGGAGGATTCATACGCCTTGAGCGTGGCGGCGGGGTCAATGAGCGACAACGCCGAGCCGGGTACGCTGCCGTAGGTGGCGAAGGCTGCGCCATGGGCTTTTTGGCATCGGCGGCAATGGCAGTGGGTGATCGCCTTGAGCGCGCTGGATAGCTGGTAGTGCACAGCGCCGCAGAGGCAACTGCCGTGGTGAAGTTCGTCCATGGGGGTGTCCTCAATGTCGTCGCGCTACTGTAGCGTTCAGGTGCCCCCTTGGCGATTGGGGAGCGGCCGGGGCCACTCCCGAGGGCCGGGTTTACTGACGCAGTTTCGCGCAATGGTCCTGTGCCGGTTGCGCGGCGGTGTACCACACATAATCCGCGCTTTCGGCGGTCACGGTCTTGCCGACCTCGGCCAACACCAACACCGCATTGCCTTCGCCCGCTCCCAGGTCTTTCAGGTGCAGGGGCACGCCCAGGTCCTTGCGCACATGGAAGGCCCCGGCCAACAGTACCGCAGGTGTTGGCGCGGCCAGCAGGCGCTCGGCCATGCCTCGGTCACGTTGCTGCTGCACGGCGAGCATCGCCGGCATCTGCGCTTCGGGCAACAGGCCGCAATGGGACTCGCGAATATCGTCCAACAGGGTGGCTTGCACCTGGGGGGCGGTGGAGGCATCGCCGGTAAGCACAGGACGCTGTTTGTAGATCTGCCTGATCTGCGCCCAGTCCAGGTTGGCCGCCAGCAGCGGGTAGGGTTGCCCCAGGGCGTAGGTCACCAGCGCGCCATACGCACTCCAGTCCCAGTTGGCTTGCCAGGCCAGTGCCTGGTAAGGATCGGCCGGTGGCTGGCCGGCACGGGTCGCGGCTTGCGCGGCATCGACCCTGGCCTGCTGGTCGGGGTTGAGCATTTCCATCAGCAGGCTGCCCTGGGGGCGCTGCGCCGCCAGTTCGCGCAGCAGCCACAATTGCAAAGCGTGGTGATCGGGGTTGTCGTGCTGTTCGCCGACCAGTACCCGCGATGCGCTGGCGAGGCGCTCGACCAGTTGCTGCGGGGTGAGAGTGCGGCCGGTGGCGAGTTCACGGATCATTCCCAGGTCGGCGTGGTCACGCCCTTGCGGGGCGATCGGCGCCGGAGGCGGCAGTACGTGATGGGATTGGCAGGCCGCCAACAGGCCGAACAGGCAAAGCAACAGAAGGCGCATCGGTAGTCCTTGTCAGAAAGCGAGTCCCTTGCACCCATGGGGAGGTGGGGGGATTTCAGCGCACGATGATCAGTGGGTGGCCCCGTCCCGCGTACAGCGCACCGGCGCTCGGAAGCTGCGCCAGTGGATCACAGGCAGGGGGTAACCGTCCTGGCGTCACTGTAGAGGGTCACCATAGCGCGCCGCCAGTGTCCCGGTGGTAAACGTCTTCAAGGGCAAGCAGAGCGGCTTTGGCCAGGCGGGGTGCCGATGGTTATGATGGCGCACCCGGATGAAGGACTTCATGCCCGGGATGACCATCCTCGATCACCGCCTGCTCGATGATCTGCGCCGCCATTGCGGGTTCGCCCAGGTTGGCCTCAATCCATCTCAGATCAACACCGGCCCTTGCCATCAGGTTTTCGGGCCGGGAGCGGGAGACGCCCAGCAGTGTATCGCCGGCCTCACCCAATCCTTCGATCAGGGCCTTGCCCAAGCCTTTGCTGGCGCCTATCACCAGGGTTTTCATCGATTGTCTCCTTGACGTGTGGTTGATCCAGGGAAGCGATGCAAGCAGAGGATGCCCAGGCGTGGCAACTCGCCAGCTGTTTCCAGGTGTTTACCGGAGGTCGAGGATCCATCCGCGCCGAGGGTGGGGCGTCGAGGTGACACGCATATTGGCCATTACGATCTCCTTTTGGCCAACCGCCCACTGTGAACCACTGCGCCTGTCAGCAAGAATCAGGAACCGAGCGCGGATTGAGTCGCGTGCGGCGCAATCACCACCACCAGGCTTCAGATCCTCCAGCCCTTGGCCTTGTTCAAGGGTCGCTGCCGTGTACAGAACATAACAACCATCGAACTCACGCCACACTTGGGGAGCCATACATGGACACGATAAAACGCAGGCTGGGTGTCACGCTGTGTGGGCTGACGCTGCTGGCCAGCGCAGTGCACGCCGAACAGCGTGAACTGCGAGTGTACAACTGGGCGGACTACATCCTGCCGTCCGTGCCCAAGGATTTCGCCAGGGACAGTGGGATCAAGGTCACCTGGGACACGTTCGACACCAACGAAGCTCTGGAAGCCAAGCTGTTGACCGGTAACTCGGGATACGACCTGGTGGTGCCGTCGAACCAGTTCATCGATACCCAGATCAAGGCCGGTGTGTTCCAGAAACTGGACAAGACCAGGCTGCCCAACTGGCAGCACCTGGACCCCGAGTTGCTCAAGCTGCTGGACACTAACGACCCCGGTAACCAGTACGGCGTGCCTTACATGTACGGCACCGTGCTGATCGGTTTCAATCCGGCCAAGGTCAAGGCGGCGCTGGGAGAAAATGCACCGGTGGACAGTTGGGACCTGGTGTTCAAGCCCGAGAACATGGAGAAGCTCAAGTCCTGTGGCGTGGCCATGCTCGACTCACCCTCGGAAATCCTGCCGCTGGCCCTGCATTACCTGGGGTTGGACCCCAACAGCCAGAACCCGGATGACTACGAAAAAGCCAAGGCGCTGATGTTGAAGATTCGCCCTTACGTCACCTACTTCAACTCTGCCAAGTACATGACCGACATCGCCAATGGCGATATTTGTGTTGCCATCGGCTACTCCGGCAGCTTCTACCAGTTCGGCAATCGCGCCAAAGAGGCGGGTAACGGTGTGGTCGTCGACTGGCGCTTGCCCAAGGAGGGCGCGCCGATCTGGTTCGACACCTTTGCCATTCCAAAAAGCGCGAAGAATGTCACCGAAGCCCACGAATTCCTCAACACCCTGCTGGACCCGAAAGTCATTGCGCCCATCAGTGATTTTCTCGGTTACCCCAACCCCAACAAAGACTCGCTGGCGCTGATCGACAAACAGATTACAGGCAACCCGGACCTGACACCGACCCGCGAGGCCTTGAAAAAGCTCTATGTCGTGCAACCGCTGCCGCAAAAGCTCGAGCGGGTGCGTACCCGGGTCTGGACCAGCATCAAGTCAGACAAGTAATGCCCGCGCCCAAACCGTTACGCCCTTGGGCGCGACGGTTTGGGCGGGTGTAAGCCCTCGGCTCGCGCCAAGGCTACTCAAGCCTTTTCGCGGTGCGGGTGTCACGGATCCGCTCATACCGCAAGGCCGCATCCGGTCAAGGCTGCTGGTGCAAATCGCTCGGTTTCCACGCCTTGTCGAAGAACGCCTTGGTCGGGCCGTACAGCCGCAGAATCACGAAGAAGCCTTCGCCAGGCACGGTGCGAATCCAGTTCTTGCCGGCACCCGGGGCGTCGGGTCCAAAGTGGACGTCGATCGAGCCGTCGGCATTGACCTGCGGTTTGTCCATGGCGTTCAGCGACGGGAACGGCTGTCCATTGTCCAGGCCCGAGGCCGTGATCGAGTCGTACGCGGTGACCGACCAGAACAACGCGGCCGGGATGCCGTTAGGCAGGTTCAGCGTGTAGGCGTTGCTGCCCGAGAGGAACTGGCCCTTGGCGTCGACAAAGGTCGCCGGGTATTTGGCCCCGACATTTTCCATGTTCACCGCCATGCCCGGGCTCGCGGAGTAGGCATTGGTGAAGAAGCCGGTGCGTGGGTCGATGTAGTTGAAGGTGTCGGCGGTGAACGTGGCATTGCCGGGGAAAACGTTCAGCCACTTGCGGTCTGGGTACCAGGTGCCGTCGGTGACGATGGTTTGAGGGGTGTAGGAAATGGCATGGCCGATCTTGCTGGCGGTTTTCGCCGCCTTGTCCAGCAGGTTGCGGGTGGCCGCGTCGGGTTTGAAGGGCTGGCCCTTGATCATCCCCAGTGCCGCCAGCATGCCGCGCATTTCCATGTCTTGCGGGTCGACGTATTCATGCTCGATGAAGCGCGACAGCATGTCGAACGCACTGCCATCGGTGGGGTAGAGCATATTGGCCGGGGTCCTGGAGGCGTTGGGGAACTCCATCGCCTTGGCCGTGGCCTGTTTGCCCAATGGGTAAATACGTGTCTGCTCCATGACCTTGACCGGCGCTTCGAGCTGTTTCGGGTCCTTGAAGAAGCCGCGCCAGAACACGAACACCCCGTAGGTGCGCGAACGATAGGTCAGGTAGCCCGGCGGAACCTCGCCCTGGTAGTCCGGTGGCAACACCAGGTACTTGCCACCCTTGCCTTTGTCCGGCCCCGGCAGGCCGACGTCGCCGCACCACTGGCGGCCATCGATCTGCCCTACAGAGCAGATCGGGCGCTGGAAGAAGTCATCGAGAATGCCCTGCAACCCCGGCGGCACTTCGATCACCATCGGCCCGTCCTGTTTCAGGTCCAGGTAGCCCATGGCGTAGATCACGTCGGAGTTCGGCGTGGTGACCCGGGTCTTGGCATTGAGCCGGTCCTTCCAGATCGGCAGCACGTTGTAGCCGGCGCCGAAGATTTTCTCCGAGCCTTCTTTCATGGCGTACATGTTCAGCGCGGGCAGGGCCCAGATGTAAGACTGCACGGCGCGTTGGAACAGCAACTCATTCTTCAGTTGCGCAACGCCTTCGAGGGTGGGATAGCCCCCGGCAAATGGCAGGTCGGCCAGTTGCTCATAGTGCGACGCGGCTTGCACGCTGGCGCTCAAGGAGATCCCCAGGGCCAGGGCGCCCAGGGTGTTAGTCACGGTATTCATGGTGAACTCCTGTTCACGTCAATCAGTGGGCTTTGACAACGGGCGGAGGTGTCCACTGGCCGTTGAGCGTCGCCGCCTCTGGCCAGTACGCGCGGATGTACAGCGAGAAGTCTGCGTCTTTGGGAGCCGGCAGCCAGTTGCTTTCCTTGTCCTTGCCTGGCGAGGTGCCTTGCACGTAGATAGTCAGCGAGCCGTCGGCGTTGGTTTTCAGGGATTTGTTCTTGGTGCCGACGGAGTAGCGGCCCAGGTCATTCGGGGCGAAGAAGTGATTTTCGTTGTACAGCGTCAGCGACCAGAAGCCCTTGACCGGCGGCAGCTTGCCCTTGGCGAAGGTCACGCTGTAGCCATGCTGGCCGTTGAGGCGAGCGCCGGACTGGTCGAGGTCCTGGTAGAAGTACTTGGTCTCTTTCTGCTGGTTGACGAAGATGTTCGAGCGCGCCACGGCGGTGCGGCTGAAGTAGTCGGTGCCAAACGCCGCGCCGTTACTGATGGTGCTCCAGTGGTCGGGCAGTTGCAGGCCATAGTTGCGGAACTGCAGCAGCGGGTCGATGACTTCGCTGTCGGCTTTCTTCGCCTCATCAATCATCGCCGCCCTGAGTTGCGGGTTGGTCTTCGCGATGGCGGCGAGGGCGGCCAACTGTGCGTAGCGGGCCTCTTCACCCGGCAACGGCTTGGCGTCCTTGAGCAGGGCAGGCAGTTCGTCGAAGAATTTCTCCGGCATGACCCACTTGGCCTCGGCGTCGCCCTGGGCCTGGGACGGGAATTTTGTCAGCTGTCTCCAGTCACGCTGCTTGACCTTACCGTCGTACCTGGACAGCGGGTACATGTCGATTCCGGACAGGGCTGGCTGCACGGCCTGGCGATCGGCGGCGGTGTCGTCCTGGAATACCCGGGGAATCACGAAGCCGGTGTTGGTGTTGGCGCGGAACACCTTGGTGATGCCGGGCGGCACGGTGCCTTTCCAGTCCGGACCGACCAATAGGTAGAAGCCGGGTTGGGTGCCATACATCTTGCCCAGTTCGGCAAAGCTGTCGGAGCGCAGGTCGACCACCTGGTACACCCAGAAACGGCTACCGAAATCCGGTACCTGCAATACCACCGGCTCCAGGTCCAGGGCAATGCTGCCCGCGCCGTACACCACGTCCTGGTTCGGGCAGGCCACGAGGCGCTCGGCCGGGGCGATGTAATCGCTGAGCATCGACAGCCGGTTGATCGGCGCCACGGGCACGATGCCGCCCATCAATCCGGGTTCGGGCAGGTCCTTGAACGCCTGGCGGCGGTTGAAGATATTGGCCATCGGCCAACCCCAGAAGTAGGCTTCACGGGCCATCATGCGCACGTACGGTTCAGTCACCTTGGTGTCGGCGACCGGGCCGGGTGGGGCAGCTGGTGCGGCAATAACCTGAGAGGTCAGTACGCTGCTGGCGGCGAGTGTGCCGGTGAGCGCCAGGGCGAAAACCAGCGGGTGGCGTGCGGGGCGATTCATCGAGTGTCCTTACGTGATGTGGGCAGTGTGCAGGCGAATCCCGCACACGATAGCGCATCCCTGTGAAGATCAAACAAGTATTGCGAGATGTAAATCATTCGGGTGTGGGAGCGCCGTGGCCGTGGGGCGCGGGCACTCTCCGGCGGTTCACGAGGAGCGGCAATCGACGCCAGGGTGGCTCTATGGAGGTTGGCGGGAAACGGTCAGGTTCGGTCGCACGAGGGCCAACGTTGCCGTGTTGATCCAACAGCACAGCGGGACGCTGGGCGTCCCGCTATTTCAGGGGTGTGGCGATCAGCTTGGCGCTTGTTTGTTCAACGCCTCTTCGGCCGCGGCGATTTCAGCCTGGCGCTTGATGATCATCTCGCCCACGGGCGGGCCCTGGAAGCGCCGGGCTTCAAAGGCGAACCAGACAATGGCGGTCAGGATCAGGAAGCCGATGGTGATGTACAGCGCCCAGTCGTTCGGTGGCTGGATGCCGATGATGAAGATCAGCACCATGGACAGGATCGAGAGGATTGCAAAGAACGAGTACAACCAGCGGCCCATGTTCCACGGACCCATGGTCGGCCACTTCGGGGTGCCGAAGGTGAACAGGCCCAGCACGATGGGAATGATGAACGAGAAGAACAGGAAGATCACCGTGCAGGACACCACGATGGTGTAGACCGGCGTTTCGCCGATCGAGACCAGGGACGATCCCCAGACGAACAGCACCGCCAGCGTGGCACCGGTCCAGATCGCCGCGACCGGGCTGCGATGGGTGGGTGAGACCCTGGCCAGTGCTTTCGAGCAGGGCAGGCCGCCGTCACGGGAGAAAGCGAAAATCATCCGCGAGACCGAGGTCACGGTGGCCAGCCCGCAGAGAAACTGCGAGATGAAAATCGCCAGGTACAGCGCCATCTTGACGGCGGGATTGACTTGGGTGTCCATCGCCCAGAAGAACACGTTCCAACCCTTGGTTGCCGCTTCGTCCATGCTGGGCAGCATCAGTACGAACGAGCTGAGCATGAGCCAGCCAAACAGCAGCGACCAGACCACCGACATGACCATCCCCACCGGCACCGATTTGGCCGCCTGCCGGGTTTCCTCGGAGGTATGCGCCGAAGCGTCATAACCGGTGATGGTGTAGATCGGCAACAGCAGGCCGAGCATGAAGATCCAGCTATTGGACACCTGTGGCCAGACGTTGCCGCCAGCCTCGCCGGAATAGTTGCCGAAGGTCACCAGCCGGACGAACTCATAGCTGGGGGCTGCGATCAGGCAGGTGACGGTCAGCGCGATGGCCGTGGCGAAGATCAGGTAGCCCGAGAAGTCGGTGAGCTTTGCGGTCAACCCGATCCCGAAGTGGTTACACAGGGCCTGGATGCCGGTCAGGATGGCCAGGAAAATGATCCGTGTGGTGGTCGTGTCCTCCATGCCCAGGGCCGGTCCGAAGGCACCGAAAAAGAAGTAATAGGTACCGACGTTGATCGCGCCAAGCACCGTCACCAGGCCCAACAGGTTGAACCAGGCCGTCAGCCAGCCGGTGAAGCGATTACCGAGAATCGAACCCCAGTGATAGAGGCCGCCAGCGGTGGGGTAGGCCGAGGAGATCTGCGCCATGGCCATGGCGAACACCCCGGAGATCAGGCAGCCGATTGGCCAGCCGATGCCGATGGCCGCGCCGCCCGCGCCCGAGGTGCCCTGGGCCAGTGAGTTGATGCCACCCGAGAGGATGCAGATGATCGAAAAGGAAATGGCAAAGTTGGAGAAAACCCCCATTCGGCGTGAGAGTTGCTGGGCATAGCCCATGCTGTGCAGCATCTCGACGTCATCGTCTTGCGCGCCGCTGCCGGGCTGGCTTACTGGATTCATTGTGTGTGCCCCATCAGGTTTTGATTCAGATCCATTGGCGTTTGCGTCGCGCAATGGGCTGGCCTTCAACACCTTGTCGTACTGCTCCTGCTGCTAACGGATCTAACCTGTCCCGATGCGTGTACAAGCCTCAGCCCCGGACAGGCGACTGCTCTAGAGACGGCCGTGAAAAGCCGCGTCGAAAATGCTGGCCGCGCCACCCCGGGTCAATGGCAACGGGTTGCCGCTGGCCGAGGGGTCGACAATCGCCATGTCCGCGATCAGGTCGGCCTGCCGGTCATCCACACCCAGCTCGAACAGCGTGTGGGGGACGCCGATGTCCTTGCGCAGCTTGAGGACGAAGGCCAGGAAGCTGTCGAAACCCGGGGAGGGCAGGCGCAGATACGCCGCCAGGCGGGTGATGCGCTCCTCGATGGCCGGTCGATTGAACTGCAGGACGTAGGGCATGAAGGTGGCGTTGGTCATGCCGTGGTGGGTGTCGTACAGGGCGCCCACCGGATGGGAGAGGGCGTGCATCCCGCCCAGGCCTTTCTGGAACGCGGTGGCACCCATCGCGGCGGCCGCGAGCATGAGTGCGCGCGCGTCGAGGTCCGAGGGCATGTGGACGGCCCGCACCAGCGCATTGGCGACCAGGCGCATGCCTTCCACCGCAATGCCTTCGGCCATGGGGTGAAAGCCGGGGGCGCAGTAGGACTCCAGGCAATGGGCGAACGCATCCATGCCGGTGCCGGCGGTGACCTTGGCCGGCATGCCGACGGTGAGGGCCGGATCACTGATGACCACGCGCGGCATCATCTTCGGATGGAAGATGATGCGCTTGGTGTGCGTGCGCTCGTCGATGATCACCGCCGCCCGGCCGACTTCGGAGCCTGTGCCGGCGGTGGTCGGTACCGCAATGACCGGGGCGATGTGGCTATCGTCGGCGCGGGTCCAGTAGTCGCCGATGTCTTCGAAATCCCAGACCGGTCGGGTCTGGCCGCTCATGAAAGCAATCAGCTTGCCCATGTCCAGGCCGCTGCCACCGCCGAAGGCGACCACCCCGTCGTGCTGGCCGGCGCGCCAGGCATCGAGCCCGCCTGCCAGGTTGGCCTCCACCGGATTGGGCTTGAGGTCACAAAACAGCGCGACGCCAAGGCCGGCGGCCGACATGGCGTCCAGCGCCGCGCGGGTGATCGGCGCGCGCGCCAGGCCACTGTCGGTGACCAGCAGCGGTCGCCGGATACCCTGGCTGAGACAGACCTCGGCCAGTTCGGCAATGCGTCCGACACCGAAGCGAATGCTCGTGGGGTAGTTCCAGTTTCCGGTCAGACTCATGACCTACACCTCGTGGCGCAGATGGAAGGATTTGGCTCGGGTCAGGTGCTCGTAGCCAAGGCGCGAGAGGGTGATGCCGCGTCCGCTGTGTTTCACCCCGGTCCAGGCCAGCGCCGGGTCCAGGTAGTCGCAGCGGTTCATGAACACCGTGCCGGTGGCGAGCTCATCGCCCAGGCGTTCGGCGGCAGCGAGGTCCTGGGTCCAGAGGGAGGCGCTGAGCCCGAACTGACTGTCGTTCATCAAGGCAATGGCTTCCTCGTCGCCAGCAACCGGCATGATGCCGACCACCGGGCCGAAGCTTTCCTCGCGCATCACCGACATCTGGTGGGTGACGTCCACCAGGATCTGCGGGGCCAGGTAGGCACCGCCCGGTACATCGGCAGTAAAGGCCGCTGGATCGATCAGCGCCCTGGCGCCCTGTGCCAGGGCCTCGGCAATCTGTCCGCGAACGAACTCCGCGGCACTCGGTGAAACCAGCGGGCCGAGCGTGGTGGCTTCGTCCAGCGGGTTGCCCAGTACATACTGGCCGGTCAAGGCGACGAAGCGCTCGACAAAGGCCGGGTAGAGGCTGTGGTCGACATAGATGCGCTCGATGGCGCAGCAGCTTTGCCCAGAGTTGAAGAAGCTGCCGTCGACCAGGTTTTCCACCGCATGCTCAAGGTTGGCGTCCGCCCGTACGTAGGCCGGGTCTTTGCCGCCCAGTTCCAGCCCCATGCCGATAAAACGCCCCATGGCGGCGGCCTCCATGGCCTCGCCGGCCTGGACTGAGCCGGTGAAGTTCACTTGTTGCACACGGCCCGAAGCAATGATCGCGGCGGTCTGCCGATGATCGAGCAGCAGGTTGTGGAACAGGCCGGTGGGCAAATGGGCGCGACGCAAGGCTTCGGCGAAGCGTTCGCCGACCAGCAGGGTTTGCGTGGCATGCTTGAGGATCACGCTGTTGCCCGCCATCAGCGCCGGGATGATGGTGTTCACCGCCGTCAGGTAGGGGTAGTTCCAGGGTGCGACCACCAGCACCGTGCCCAGCGGCTCGCGCTTGATCGTGCGCCGAAAACCTGAAACCGGCTCGGGCTCTACTGCCGCCAGCGCATCGGCGGCGATGGCGATCATGTAGCGGGCACGTTCTGCGAAACCACGCAGTTCACCGGCACCGAAGCGCACCGGGCGGCCCATCTGCCACGCCAGCTCCGGGACGATTTGATCCTGCATCGACAGCATTGCGTCCACGGCGGCGTTGCACAACACCGCGCGTTCGCTCAATGGCCGGCGCTTCCAGTGCTCCTGGGCCGTTGCGGCCGCCGCCAGTGCCTGCTCGATCTGTGCGGCATCGGCGCACTGGCGTTCGACGTAGACCCGGCCATCGACCGGGGAGATGAGCTGAACCTTTGCCGTCATGGTGTTCTCAATAGCGCTCGAAGCCGCGCTGCAGTTCCCAGTCGGTTATCCGCCGGTCGTACTCTTTCTGCTCCCACTCGGCGGTGTGCACATAGTGATCGATCACTTCATCACCCAAGGCCTCGCGCAACATGCGCGAGGTCTTGAGTGCGGCGCAGGCCTCGCGCAGGGTCTTGGACACCTCAGGCAACTGTTCATCCTGATAGGCATCACCCTCGAAAGGCGGCGCGAGCTCGAGCTTCTCGTCGATCCCGGCCAGGCCCGCGGCAATCAACGCGGCGAAGGCCAGGTAGGGGTTGAGGTCGGCACCGCCGATGCGGCATTCGATGCGGATGGCCTTGCTGCCTTCGGCACACAAGCGAAAGCCCGCGGTGCGGTTGTCCCGACTCCACACCGCCCGCGTCGGTGCGAAGGTGCCGGCCTGGAAGCGCTTGTAGGAATTGATATAGGGCGCGAGAAAGCAGGTGATGTCGTTGGCGTACTTGAGCTGCCCGGCCACCCATGAGCGCATCAGCGCCGACATGCCAAACTCGGCCTTGGGATCGAAGAACAGCGGCTTTTTAGCGTTCTTGTCCCACAGCGAATTATGGATGTGGCTGCTGGAGCCGGCGGCGTCATAGCGCCACTTGGCCATGAAGGTGATCGCCTTGCCCTGCAATTGCGCGATCTCCTTGCAGGCGTGCTTGATGATGACATGGTGGTCGGCCATGGTCAGGGCATCGGCATAGCGGATGTTGATCTCTTCCTGGCCGGGGCCCCATTCGCCCTTGGAGTTTTCCACGGGAATGCCGGATGCCTGCAAGTGCTTGCGAATGGCCCGCAGCACTGGCTCCTCGCGAGTCGTCTGCAGGATGTTGTAATCCTCGATGTAATGACCGGCCGTCTTCGGGTGGTGGTAGTTGCGTTGGTGGATCGCCTCATAGCTTTCATCAAACAGGTAGAACTCGAGCTCCGAGGCGAACATGCCGGTATAGCCACGCTCGCGCAGGCGCTCGACCTGCTTTTTCAGAATCGCCCGCGGGCTGTGCGGCAGGTCCTGCCGATGGTGATGATCGAGCACGTCGCACAGCACCAGCGCCGTGCATTCCAGCCAGGGCACGCGCCGCAGCGTGGCCATGTCGGGCTTGAGCACAAAATCGCCATAGCCTTTGCTCCAGCTGGCCGCGGCGTAGCCTGGCACCGGTTCCATGTCGATGTCGTCGGCCAGCAGGTAGTTGCAGCAGTGGGTTTCTTCATGGCCGCTGTCGATGAAAAACTCGACCTGGAAGCGCTTGCCGACCAATCGTCCTTGCATGTCGATCATGCAGACCAGCACGGTATCGATTTCACCGCTGGCAGCGGCGCGCTTGAGGGCGTCAAAGCTTAAGAGGGGCTCGGTCATCACGTCAGTCCTGCGTGAACAGTTTGGGCCTATCTGAGATAGCTGTTGCAGACGCTCTCCAGAAAACCCAAACCTGCAGAATCGAGCATCGTGAGCAATGAGCTGCTCAAAGCCTAGCCTACTGTTGCCGCGCGTGCGTCTCGCCGATCACAGTTTGTAGCCGATCTGGCGCAAAAGGTCCTTGCGCCACAGGATATCGTCGTCGCCCTCGATGTCCCGGGCACAGAAGCCATCCACCACGCCCAGGACCGCCCGCCCTTGTGCCGTCTCGGCGACAATCACTTCAGTGGGATTGGCCGTTGCACAAAAGATCCGGCAGACCTCCGGCACCATCTTCACGGCGTTCAATACATTCAACGGATAAAAGCCGTCGCCCAGGAAGATCATGAAGCTATGACCGGCGCCGATGGTTTGCGCATTCTGGCGGGCCAGTTCGATCATCGCGGTATCGGTGCCGGACCAGCGCACCAGGCATTTGCCGGAGGCTTCACAAAAGGCCACGCCGAACAGGATGCCCGGGACGGCATTGACCAGGGCTTCGTGGATGTCCTCGACGGACTTGATGAAGTGGGTCTGGCCAAAGATGAAGTTTGTCGCCTCCGGCTTGTCGATTTTCAACGTGATGAGCTGCATCTCGAACGCCTCCTTCCACGATGTGGCTGCCAGGGGATTGGCAACAGTTCAAGCATAGCCACTCATGGGGCCTGGCTCTGTCCATCAAGTGTTTTGGACCCGATACAGCGGGGCGCGCCTGCGGAAAAGCAGCCATGGCTGGCGTGCGAACAACACTGGAAAATTAATAGCTATGCTTGCTCAGTGACCTGAACGGGCTGAAGGGAACACCGTCCACCAGGCGTATGGCCGCGTGACCACCTCGCTTCAGACCTCATCGCAATGTGAGTGTGTGCCACGGAGTCGTCACTCGATATGAACAAAAAACAAGCTAAAGCCAAAGTAAAGGAGCTGCTGTCGTCCGGAGTCCCCAAGTCGGAGGTGTTCACTCAGCTTTCAGGGCAAGGGGTCAAGGACCGGCTGCTTGCTTATTTGATCGCTTCAAATCCAGACCCCTATCTCTGCGATATGCATGACCGCAAGGTCAATACCGTGATTACACTCATGTTTATCCAGGCCACCTTGGCGCTGCTGATCGGTTTTGCCGTGGGTTCAGGCATCGGGCCTAACGCCGGGTGGATCATTGGCGGCCTGAGCGCGCTGATCCCGCTGTTGTTTGCCTGGGGGTTCTACAATCACCTGGCGGGTGCTTATAACGCCTACATCGTTCTATCGCTGGGATTTTCGCCGAGGCAGTTGGAGGGGCTGGCTTCAGGCACTGTCTCAACGTACGTCGGCCTGGCGATCAGTATCGGGATGCTGGTTTTCGTCTGCTACGTGCGCCAGAAGCTGTTTCCGGACCTGGCGTTTCTTGCACCCAAAAAGGTCAAGGGACGCTATGTGTTCTCCGGCTGAATTGCCCGGTTGCTAGCGAAACCGCTCAGGGATGGCGTCGGCAAACGGATAGTGGCAAAAGTAGGGCCTGGCTTCGTCGATCACCCGCTGGAATGACGGTCGTTGCGTCAGCCTGTCGAAATAGGCGCTCAAGTGCCGATAACCGTCGGGAAACGGCAGGAGGGTGCTGGCATAGAACAGTGCCGGGGCCGCGGCGCAATCGGCCATGCTGAAGTCCGGGCTGGCCACCCAGGTTCGGGATGCCATTTGGCGGTCGAGCATGCCGTACGCGGTCATCAGTGTGGCCCGCGCGCCCGTCATGTCGCCGGCAGAGCCGCGCAGGCGATCGGCGACGATCTGTTGCATCGGCTCCTGGATGTAGTGGTCAAAAAAACGGTCCCACAGCCGGACCTCCAGCGCGGTATCCCAATCGCCGGGGAGCAGGTGGTGTGGGCCTGCATGAAATCGGTCCAGATACTCGATGATGACGCTTGACTCCGGCACATCGCGCTGCCGGGCGTGATCGCGGATGACCGGGAATTTGCCGATTGGCCATAGAGCCTGAAGCTCGGCTCTGTCGGCATCGTTGGCGAGATCGATGATCTTCCTTTCGAATTCGATGCCGTGTTCGTAGAGCGCAATCAGCACTTTGTGGCAGAACGACGCCAGCGGGTGGAAGTACAGGGTCAGCGGCATCTTCGGATCCTCGGCGAACGTGCGGGTAGCACGACTGGCAATCACGGACACCACGGCATTATCCGCTGGAGTCTGCGGATGTGCGAGGTCATCCAGCGGGACGAGTTGACGGGGAGTGTGGCAATGTTGCGTCTCGACAGGCGTTGTCTCTTCCCGGTTGCCGATTTTTCCTGCCGTTCTGGTCGGTAGACTCGCCACGGGTACGCTTCGCTATCCAATGCCCCTGAGCGGTCAGCCGAGGACCTTAATGCCATCGTTCATCAATGCCGAAACAGTCTGGATCGATACACCTCACGGGCGGCTGTTTGCGCGACGCTGGTTGCCGCTGGACGTGGCGCGTAGCCGGGTAAAACCGCCGATCGTGCTGTTTCATGACTCCCTTGGATGCGTCCAGTTGTGGCGAGACTTTCCACAGCGGCTCTGTCAGGCCACGGGGCATGAGGTGATTGCCTACGACCGGCTCGGCTTCGGGGAGTCCGATGCCTATCCGGGAGACTTGCCGCTGCATTTCATTCGCGATGAAGCTGAGCGTTTCTTCGCGATTCTCAGGAGCGAGTTGCAACTGGACCGGTTCATCGCCCTGGGCCATAGCGTTGGCGGCGCGATGGCAGCACATTGCGCCGCCCTGTACCCGCAAAGCTGCGTCGCGTTGATCACCATCGCGGCCCAGGCGTTTGTCGAAGAACGTACGCTGCATGGCATTCGGGTTGCCAAGGCGCAATTTGCAGAACCAGGGCAGATGGCGCGTCTTGAAAAATACCATGGCGACAAAGCGCACTGGGTGCTGTCGGCCTGGACCGAGACCTGGCTGTCGGAAGCCTTCAGCGACTGGACGCTTGAAAGCGCAATCGATGCCATTGATTGCCCACTGCTTGCGCTGCATGGCGAGCACGACGAATACGGTTCCACTGTGCATCCCGTGCGCATCGCCGGGCTGGCGACGGCACCCGGGGATGTCCTGATTCTGGACAATTGTCAGCATGTCCCCCATCGCGAAGCTCCCGAGGTGGTGCTGGATGCCGTCGGTCGACTCCTTGCGTCCATCGCGGATGAATGATGGCGGCTGCCCGTTTTCTGCCGGTCGTGATCGGCAGCATCAAGCCATGACTGACGCTCGATAGCCTCAGAAATCGACCAGTTCCCGTCGTTCAACCCTGCTGGGAGATCTGGATGAGGTTGCCGCACGTGTCGTCGAATACAGCGGTAGTGACCGGTCCCATGGCCGTCGGAGGCTGTGTGAAACGGACACCGACGACGCAAAGCCGCGCATACTCCGCATGCACATCGTCGACCCCGAAGGACGTGTACGGTATCCCGTCCTGTTTGATCGCTGATTTGAACGGCCTCGCCGCCGGGTGAACGTCAGGTTCGAGTAGCAACTCAACCCCGTGGGGATCGCCGGGCGAAGTGAGCGTAAGCCAGCGATGCTCGCCCATGGCAATGTCATGCTTGAGCTCGAAACCGAGTACGTCCCGGTAGAAGGCCAAGGCTTTCGCCTGGTCGTCAACGAGTACACTCGTTACAACAATCTTCATCGTTCTCTCCTCACATGTTGATGCGCAACCTGCCGCCGATCGCCGTTTTGCCATCAGCGTAGCCTGCGATGTCGCGTGTGTTTACTATCGAGGTGCACAGGATGGATTGTCAGGTTAACTTGGCAGCCAGAGAGGACGCTGAAGTAATAAGCCACGTCAAGACGGACGTGCTTCAAAAACAACCAGCCTTTTGCTTTCGTCAATCGAATTTTCATGGCTATTCTCAAAGCTTGCGAACGCTCGAGTGAACAATCAGCCTGTCGTTCCGTAATGGCTGCTTTTGACGGAATGCTACCCTCCCTATTTCAATTGCTTGCCTATTCAATAATCGTTATTGTAGATAAGGGTGATGGCGTATTGCCATTATTGTGCGGCTTGTACCTCAAAGGGATTTCGTCCATGGATAAGCTACTGCTTCTGGTCATGCTGGCTGTGGTGATAACAGGTTGCTCCAGCCGTAAAGACTTCTACGCAACCGGCGGAAGCCGGGCGGATGGCTCGATCGACATGGCTTACGACTTCAAACCCTTTGAGACACCGGTCGTTGACTATAAACAAGCTGAGTCAATTGCGAACAGCAAGTGTGCGGTTTGGGGTTACAACCGCGCCGAGTCCTTTGGTGGGCAAACCCAGAACTGCCAAGCCCGCGATGGCTGGGGTAACTGCACCGCTGGCCAGATGATTGTCAAATATCAATGTATCGGAAACATCACGCCAGCTAACCAGACTTCCGTGTCTACGCCCACCTCGGCTCCGGTTGGAATGCTGACTCCTGTTCAGTACAAGGAAGCGCGCGTGAAAACATTGATGGATCAAAACCTTCCCTATGCCGAGTACCAGAAGCAATATCAAGCAATCATGGCTGAGTAGTCAGGCCGACGTTGTTCGTCGTCGCGGCTCAATTTCTCTGAAGCTCCTTGAGAGTTGGTGTGAAACTGAGCCAGGTCTTCACTCGCAACGCTGCGCTGTCACTTCACGGAATTCATCTTCATTCCACGGTATCAGCCCGCCCTCTGTCAGTGTTCGCTTTACAAGCAAGTGACTAAAGATTGGGCCCGGAGCCATCACATAGGCAGATGTTCCTGCTTCCAGGCACTCACTAGCCAATCACCTTGTTCTGGACAATTGCCAGCATGTCCCCATCGCGAAGCTCCCGAGGTGGTGCTGGATGCCGTCGGTCGACTCCTTGCGTCCATCGCGGATGACGGCTGACGGCCAGTCATGAAGGGCAATGCTGCTCAGTCAAGGATAAGGTTGCTTAATACATCCCCCGTGGCTTGCTCGCGCAGGGCTGCACAGCAGCCCCAACATCTATCGTCGAGTTCGTTCTGAAAGACCGCAATCGTTTTGTTGGGTGCGCTTTGCGCACCAGCGCGAGCAAGCTCGCTCGCCACGGGTCTCCCGCTCGCTTCAAGCGTTTCTTGACTGAACAGCATTGCCGTCATGAAGGGCGGCTTTCAACGGTGGACTCAATCGGTCGGTGCACCGGAGAAGTTCACAGCCCTTGCGGGGCTGCCCAGGTAGTCGTATCGTCGAATTTCATGTACCGCGCGGAGGTTTTGTGGGCTGTGAGCGAACGATATGAGGCATATATCCTCAGCACATCCTCGGTGAGTGAACGGTCTGGAGCCTGGTGTGGCTGATGATTGGGCACCGAAGTGATCGAGTGTTCCTGAATTGGAGGAAGACCATGATTCGCAAGCACTACTTGATGGCCCTGGCGACCCTGGCCATCGCCGCTGGCATGCAGTGGGTGTCGGTACCGGCGTACGCGACCGAGCAGGGTGAGCAACGGCGCGAAGCCCGGGATACGAGGCAGGAAGGGCGCTCCACGGCAAGGCAGACAAAATATGACTGCCGAGCGGACAATGAAAAGAGCAATGCACAATGTCGTCAGGACAAGCGCAGAACCAAGCAGGATACGCGCCGCACGGCTCGTGACATCAAATACTGATCGTTGGATCAATCCCTCTAGACCCCCTGTGGTTGTTCCAAGAGGAGACGCAGCATGGACCGATTCACGGGCGGTTGCCTGTGTGGCAACGTGCGGATTGTGGCGTCGGGACGCCCATACCGGGTTGGCCTTTGTCACTGTCTCGACTGCCGCAAGCATCATGGGGCGCTTTTTCACGCCTCTGCGGTGTTCCCTCAGGATGCGGTGACGATCGAAGGCGAAACACGCGACTACGTCGGGCGGTTTTTCTGTCCCCGCTGCGGCTCGTCCGTTTTCGCGCGTACCGCCGACGAAGTCGAAGTGAACCTGGGATCCCTGGATGCCCCCGATCAACTGGTGCCAACCTACGAAAGCTGGATCGTCCGTCGCGAGTCCTGGTTGCCACCGTTTCCGCTCACGAGGCGATACGAGCGCGATCGTGACGCCACGAGTCGCCTTGAGGAGTAGGTGGCACGAACGGTGCGATGGCGTTGATGCGCCGTTTCGCTCGGCCTAACGCACCGTGCGCGAGAACAGCCAACACCAGCGGATCACTGTGTGCCTGGCCCACGGCCTGGCGGCGATCAGGCACGGCGAAAACAGGCGAGGAACGGCCGGGGCCGCGCTCGGCTATCGGTCCAGCAGAGGTGCCAGCAGTGCACACATGCCGCGCCAGTGCGAACCCTCCCAGTAAATCCGTTGGCAGGCGTCGCAGCGCAGGAAGCGCGAATAGAGCGCGCCAACGCGTGGCGGCACCAGCGGCCGGGCCAGTTCCGGGCTGATCTCGTGCAGCGGCAGGTTGCAATGAAGGCACAGGCTGAATGGCCGCGCGCTACGCGCCAGGTCGAGGCGCTCGTACAATTCGCGCAGCTGCAGCGACGGTTTCAGGGCATGCACGTAACAGCCGTGGCTGATGATCCGCCGCTTGAGCAGTTCGCGGTCGCGGGTCAGCACGATGCGTCCTTGCTGCGCAGCGATCCCGGCGATCTCGCCATCCTCGAAGCCATTGTCGTAGAGGGTGTCGAAGCCGCTCATGCGCAGCAGGCTGGCCAGCCCGCCAAGGTGCGCGTCAGCAACGAAGCGCAGCACCCGTAACGGTTGCGTACGAACCTTTAGCAGCGGGCTGATGTCCAGCGCTTCGAACTTTGGATACACCGCCAGCCGGTCACCGTCGAAGATCACCCGCTCGAAGCCCACCGACTCGCCATTGAGCAGCACCAGCTCGACCTCGGTGTGCGGTACTCCGAGCGCCTCGATCATGTGCTTGACCGTCGCCCCTCGCGCGCACTTGCAGGTGAAAGACTGCCGCCGCCGTTCAGCCGGCAGGAAATCGTTGAGCTCCTCGTAGAAGCGGAAGGTTGCACTGGTCATGCTGAACAGTATGGCAGGGCTGCAGGATGAGCGAGTCCAGCCCGGACATCTTCTCCGGCAGGCCCCACACTACGAAACACCCGCTGAAAGATTTAGCCAATCTGTTGCATCGACCGGTTGAATCCACAACCCAAAGCAGCCATTCAGGATGCTCCTGCACACATGATCACCATGCATTGAAGGACTATCCATTAGTCATTTGATATGTCGGTAGACCTTTGTTGTGCGCACCGAGAATCCTGCCCCCTCGTATAAACGATGGGCAGATTCACGATCTGGATTGGATGTTAAATCCAGTGTTTTCGCGCCGAGGTCATGGCTGAACGAGCCCCATGAAAGACAGGACACCGTTTCCCCCTTACGATAAGGGATAGGCAAACGGTTATGTTTATGACTAACAGCAACGATAAGAGAGAGGAGCTTTTGGGCCAGGAGCGGCGGCGCCGCTGGAGCCCGGAGCAAAAGCTGGCCATGGTTCGCGAGAGCCTTGAGCCAGGACAAAGTGTGTCGGTCGTCGCTCGGCGCAACGGCATCAATGCCAACCAGTTGTTCCTGTGGCGCAAGCTGTATCAGGACGGCAGCCTGTCGGCGGTCAGTGCCGGTGAAGCCGTGGTGCCGGCCTCTGAGCTGAGCGATGCACTCAAGCAGATCCGTGAACTGCAACGGATGCTGGGCAAGAAGACGATGGAAGCAGAAATCCTCAAAGAGGCCGTGGAGATCGCCCGGTCGCGAAAATGGATTGCGCACTCACCCTTGTTGCCGGGGGACGACCAGTGAAGCTGGTCAGCGAATGTCTCGGTGTGGCGCGCTCGCAATTAACGGTTCGAATCAAGCAATCGGTATCGCCCAAAGTACGGCGAAGCAGGCCTGTGAACGACGCTGAGTTGGTGGCCGAAATCCAGCAACAGGTCAGCGAACTGCCCAGCTATGGCTACCGTCGTGTCTGGGGATTGCTGCGTCGTGCCCGTGAAACCCATTTGCTGCCCGCGATCAACGTGAAGCGGGTTTACCGGGTCATGCGTGATCACAACTTGCTGCTTGAGCGCCGGATCAAACAGCCCGGTGTGCCGCGTCGGCACGAAGGCCGAATTGCGGTGGAAATCAGCGATACACGTTGGTGCTCGGACGGCTTTGAGTTCCGTTGCGAGGACGGCGCCAAACTGAGCGTGACATTCGCCCTGCAGCAATAAGGGGACAGATCTATTTTCTCCGGGGCTTGCAGCAACCTTGTAGGAGCGGGCTTGTCCCGCGATGCCCTCGCTGCGGTTGCTGCATTCGGTCCGTGCCACCTGGATCGCGGGGCAAGCCCGCTCCTACAGATCCGGCAGCTATGGGTCCAGGCTGCGTGAACACGCCAGTGATTGTCTAACCTTCTGATCGTCGAGATCGTATCGGGGGTGATCATGAAGCGACTCATTGAAGGCGAGGCTCGGCCGCAAGTCACCTTGCTGCCAGTTTCCTGGTCGTCATGCGAACAGTTCACGGTCAAGTATCTTTCGGCGGTCGCTGTAGTCGTCATGCCACCAGGGTTCCTGCCCGGTCGTAGGGGCTTTTTTCAATTGAATGGGGGCGTTGGACGCGTCGGCTTGGGCCTGGCGTACGCGGAAGTGATAGTGGTCAAAGAGGGTCAGGGCTTGGATCATGTAGGACACCGCGATGCGACGGTCTTTGATGAGGAGAAGGTTCTCGCCATTCTCGTTGTCAGCAGGCTTGGAAAAGTTGTAGGACCCCGTGTAAACGCGGGCCGTAGGCTTGTCGAAATCGATGACGACAAACTTGTGGTGCATGCGCGAGCCCAGGCCGTTGGCCCCTTGACCCGTGGGTTCGCTTTTGAAAGGCTCGGGGAGGTTGGCGCTGAGGTTGGCCACATACACGGGCGCGATCTTGCCGTCGGGGAGTTGCACGTCCAGGCCAGCAGTTTTCTTGTCGGAAATGCCATAAACGAAGATGCCCGGCTTCTGGGTCACCATTTTGATTGCATCGGTCACGGCGCCGTCTGTCAGGTTCAGGAACGCCAATGAATAGAAGACCGAGGATTGCGCGCCCCGTATGTCATCCGCGACAGCCTGCAGTACGCCCTCATTGCTGGAATGCGGCGAAAAGGTGACTTGGGCGTCTATGTCCTCGAGCTGAAGGCTTTGCCAGCCGGTCGAATCCGTTGGCCCGAAACCTCTGACAGAGTCATGCGTCCAGTAGTGCTCAAACGCATTGATGAACGGCTGGATGGCACGTTCTCCGTACACGACGATGGCGTTGTTGGACTGTATGAATTGGCCACGCCACGTGAAGTTCGTGGAGCCGCAGACAGCTGCCTTGAAGTGTTCGCCATCGACCACGATGGTCTTGTTGTGCTGGAGGTCACTCATGTGCTGGCGTTTGACCTGGTCAGCTCCAGCGGTCGTGGCGAGGAGATCGGCCGCTTGTGATTCGGCGGAAGTTGCGGGCTTGTGGGCCTTGCTGTTGTCGATAATGACGCGCAACCGCTTCTCGAGTTTTTTGAGGCGAGAGACGATGGCGGGGTCGTTGAGATCAAAGCAAATCACACGCACGAGCGCTGTCTTGTCGGCGATTGCGGCGTCGAGCACTTCGAGAATTGCGCTGCGCGCCTCGAAGCCCATCCATTCAAGCGCTTCTTTGGCCTCAGGGTGAGTGGGCTCGAACGCCAGGCCTTCGTTGGCGGTGGCGGGGATAAGGGTTTGCATGCCGTCTGTGTCGGTGACGTAGCGGTCAACGAAAGCCTGTGAGGAGACGAAGCCTCGAGTGAAGGTGACGTTCAGTTTTCCGGGATAGGTTTCACGTGCCAGGGCAATGCCTGCCTCCTGCGCCTCTCCGTAGCTGAGCTCACCGGAAGGGCTCATGAACACCGGCGTAACCCGGTAGGTGAACGTGCCTTTCTTTTCAGCGTTCAGGGGAAAGTGAACCCAGCGGAACTTCTGAATGGGAGCGAGACGGCTGGAGGTTCGCGCCTTGTTCACACTGCCGTCGGGGTTCGGCAAGCTGATGCGGTTCTTGATCACCCAGTAACGGTCGCCATCGGGCTCTTTGTACTCAAGGGCGAAACCAACGAAGTCGCGGGGTGGTTGTGCTGCCCTCCAGTTCATGGCGAGGAGAGTCATGCCATCGCCGCGGTGAAGCTTCAAGGTGAAGGGTGCGTTGGCGTTCCCTGCGACAATCTGGAATTCTTCGGACATGTTTCATTCCTTTTGAAACGATGGCGGTGGGTTCCCGGTCTTGCGCTGTCTGATGATTGAGCTGAAGGCGATCAAAAGTGTAGCTGTTGGAGGCCAGGGTACTGCGAAAGTCTGTGCAGACCGACCCAATAGGTGCACCAGGTTAGTATGAATGCCGGTCCCAAGGTGCCGATTAGCAAGACCCTTGATGGCGCGGTCATCGCGCCCGAATTCGGCGACAAGAGGGCAGAGGCCAGGGCCTTGGCCCCGACACTACCGTTTGCGATTGGCCGGTCACAGTCGGTCGTGACGGGGGGCGCCCGAAGCAATCATCGGAGGTCCAGGCCATCGCCCATAAGCCCGCCGATGAAGGGTAATACTGTTCAGTTAAGAAAGGCTTGAAGCGGATGAGAGACCCGTGGCGAGCGAGCTTGCTCGCGCTGGTGCGCGAAGGGCACCCAACAAAGCGACTGCGGTCGTTCAGAACGAGCTCGACGATAGTTTTTGGGGCTGCTCTGCAGCCCAGCGGGAGCAAGCTCGCTCGCCACGGGGGGATGTATTGAGCAACCGTATCCTTAACTGAACAGCAATGCGTCGATGAAGGGGGCCTTTTGTGCCAGGTATTCACCTATGCCACCGGTGTTGGTTGCTTCCAGTTCAAGTTTCAAGTCTTGATACTGTTGGCGCATCACAGGGTCGCTCCTGAGCCGGTCACGAAAACGGAGCATTCTTTCGATTTGACCGTGGCCGGCGATACAGACGTGGACTTTATGGGTTCGAATGCCATCCACATCCCGACGATAAAAATGGTGCCCTGCCGACAGATTGCTTCCTCGTGCGTACCCTAGTTCACGCATGACATCGTCTCGGGAGGACTCGTGTCGATGCTCCGAAACTTCGACCAGGAGGTCGATCTCCGGCTTGGCGGCGAGCCCGGGAACGGCGGTGCTGCCGACATGGTGGATGGTAACTGGCTCAGTGCCAAACGCTTTCGCGATCTGCTCTTTGGCGCCAAGAAAGAGCGAGGGCCATCGACTGTCATAGGGGGGAATTCTGCTAGTAAGCGCCATGGTGTTTCTTCCTTGTATCCGCAGGCTTGGCAATAGGGTGATTCCAGGACTGTGCATGCGCGCTCAAGACGCTGCCAGGCAGCCTCCATGCGAAGCTGGAATGTTAGCGCTCCCTGGGCGGAGCAGCTACTAGAGGTGGGAGACCTGGAGCTTGACCGCTGATGCACCCGCTGGATGCATTGACCCAAGCCAGTCGATCACGGCCTCGAAGAGGTTCAGCGTGCTGCTCGCAACGTAGCTCACGTCGAGATCATTCCCCAAGAAGGAGCAGGGTCCTGGGGTCTGGCTCGCCGGCAAAAAACTGATCAAGGGCCTGCTGGAACAAGGGCTGTTCAGGCTGGACGCTGGCGAACAGCGTGAGGCAGGAGCGCAACTTCAGGTCGTCAGGGTGACCTAGGATCTGCCGTGGACTCTTGTCCCTGTGTTGGAGGAGGGTGCTGACGCATTCCTCCAGCCGTGGCCCCAGCACATCATGCTGCAGATAGGCCCGGGCTTCGTCGGCACCCGAGATGGCATAGCGTCTGGATGTCTCGCTCTGCCCGAGGCCCTGCAGTTGCGGGAAGATGAACCACATCCAGTGACGGGTCTTGTGCCCGGCACGCAACTCTTCCAGGGCATGGGAAAACACCGGGTGCTGGGCGTCGACGAAACGAAGAAGGTTGAAGGGGTCGTGCATGCTTGTACTCCCTGAGTTGGCGGGCATCGCGGCCGGACCGAACACACTGTCGCGCCCAGTCACGCCGAATGATCCAGCCTGTAAGGGTATGACGCGTCGGCGAAGGCAGTAGTTTCATCGAAAGCAACTGGCGCAGACGGCTGCGTTCGCCTCATGGCGGCTCCTCGTGACTGACTGCAATCGGCCAGGAACAGCCATCCGCTAGCCACGCTTAGCGGCACGAAAGCTCGCTGTCATCCAGGAGTGAGAGTGCAAGTTGCAGTCATGTCGGCAGCGTTTTTTTATTTGCTGCATATACTGACCGAGCAGCCTGATCTTGCCATCCGTCGTGTTCCTCCTCGAGCAGTGTTGCGTTCACCGTGAACAACTTCAGGCAAAACAAAAGCCTACAGAAGGACAAGGAGCGTTATGAGCTATCAAGTCATGAGCAACGCGACATTGTCTATCGCCTGATTAGTAGTTAGCTGACCGACTCACTCATCTAATTCAAAGAATGGAGATTCAGGTTCATGATGATCACACTACCGAGAGCACTTGGCTGTGCAATGGTATTGCTCGCGCCCTTTGCATTCACGCTCGCCCATGCCGCGGACACCACTCCTGCCGAAACGAAGGCCATCGCGCAGGAGGGGTACATCTACGGCCTGCCCATCGTGATGAACTATGCGATCATGTACGACTACGCCGTCGACAAGCACTCCAGCCAATACAAGGCTCCGTTCAACCAGATCCATAGCCTGCACCATGTCGCTACTTATCAGGACACGGCGGTTGTTTCGCCGAACAGCGACACGCCGTACTCCATGCTGTTCATGGACCTACGCAGCGAGCCGATCGTGCTCTCGGTGCCAGCGGTGGAGAAACAGCGTTACTACTCGTTGCAGCTCGTCGATGGCAATACCTACAACTTCGGTTACATCGGCAGCCGAGCCACCGGCAGCGAAGCCGGCGATTACATGGTGGTCGGCCCCGATTGGAAGGGCGTGACCCCGCCGGGAATCAAGAAGGTGTTTCGTTCCCGCACGCAACTCCCTTTCGTGATCTTTCGCACCCAGCTCTACAACCCGGCGGACATGCCGAACGTCGAAAAGATCCAGTCCGGCTACGCGGCCCAGCCGCTATCGGCTTTTCTCAAGCAGCCCGCGCCGCCTGCCACGCCAACGATCGACTTTCCGAAGATCGACAAGGACCTCGTGAAGACCGACTTCTTCAAGTATCTGGGCTTTGCGTTGCAGTTTGCCCCGGCCACACCGGATGAAGTGGCGATCCGCGCGAAGCTGGCCCGTATCGGCATTGGCGCCGGCAAGGACTTCAACTTCCAGGAACTCCCCGCCGAACAACAGGCCGCAGTGGTTGAGGGTATGCAGGCTGGGCATGCGAAGGTCCGGGATGCGGCCAATCATCTCGGCACGCAGGTCAATGGTTGGAACATTGTGGGGGCCGGCGGTGACGCCGCCTTCTACAAGGGCGATTGGCTGAAGCGTGCCGCCATCGCGCAAGCGGGCATCTACGCCAACGACGCCGAAGAGGCCACGTATCCGATGGCCAAGACCCTGGCCGATGGCAAGCCGCTTGACGGCAGCAAGCACAACTACACCATCACCTTTCCCGCTGGACAGCTCCCGCCGGTCAATGCCTTCTGGTCGGTGACCCTGTACGACGGCAAGACGCAACTGCTGATCAAGAATCCGCTCGATCGCTACCTCATCAACTCGCCGATGCTGTCCAACATGAAGAAGAATCCGGACGGCTCGCTCACGCTGTACATCCAGAAGGATTCACCCGGCGTGGACAAGGAAAGCAACTGGTTGCCCGCACCGAATGACCTGATCTACCTGGTGATGCGCCTCTATTGGCCGAGGACGGTATCGCCTTCCATCCTGCCTCCCGGCAAAGGAACGTGGAGTCCACCGCAGATCGTCAAGGTCACGTGACCCGCTAACGCCCCGGTTGCAGCGGACGGCACGGGTGCGCCGCCGCTGAACCTTCTGGTTTCATCGAGACCTACGGGTCGATGGTCGCCTTTGGTGACCGGCAGCAACCGGCCCGGAGTGTGTAAAAACGCTTCGCCAAAATTGAAGTGTGCGCGTCTACGTTAAATCTGAAATTTATCGGCACGTCAGGCAGATGTGGATTTCGCGTAGAAGCGCGATGTCCAGTCCAGTGTTGAGTACCTGTTGCGCTCAAAAACGTTTTTACACACCCTCGGCCAAAAGCGGACGTCAGCCTTCTCGCCAAGACCGCGAATAGCGTTAACGATGAAAATTATGCGCGGCGGTTCGAATCTGGGCTTTAATGTCCGTGCTTATATGCAACCACATTAATTTCGACTCTGTAGGAAGTTGGATGCGCTTTACGGCGGGGTCAGGTGCTATGCACTTGTCTAATCAAGGAAGAAACGACATTGAAAATAGCTTTCGGCGCCCTGTTGTTGGCTTGGCTGACGACTACCGCATTTGCTGACGAGAACCCCGTCGGTTTCCAATCTTCCACACTGCCGGATTTGCACAATGACCGCGCACTGGAGATGGTTGTCTGGTACCCGAGTGCAACTACCGCAGCCACGCAACTGATCGCCGATAATGCGGTGTTTGTCGGTGCTTCTGCCGTTCGTAACGCGCCGCCATCTGCCGGCGAACATCCATTGGTGGTGCTATCCCACGGATACAGGGGTAACTGGAGCAATCAGATCTGGCTTGCCAGTTCTTTGGCCCATAAGGGTTACATCGTCGCCGCAATCAATCACCCTGGCACCACGACCCATGACCGCAGCCCTCACGCAGCTGCGCAGTTATGGCAGCGGCCCGTTGATCTGCGCCGAGCCATTGATAGTGTCACGACTCAACCTGAAAAATTTGGCCTGGTCGCCAATGACCGAATTGCAGTAGTGGGCCATTCACTCGGCGGCTTGACCGCCCTGGAGATCGCCGGTGCTCGTTTCGATCCAGACCTCTTCGCCCATGACTGCAAAGCCCACCCGCAGTTATCCGGTTGCACCGTTTACGGACTGATAAACCCCGCAAGCACCTCAGAATCAAAGGCCGCGCTGGCCGCCGATTGGCGCGATAAACGCGTCACTGCTGTGGTTACATTGGACCTGGGCCTTTCACGGGGCCTAACCAATGAAAGCCTGGCCGCGCTGCCGGTACCAGCTCTGGTGATCGCTGCCGGCGTACCGTCGCGCGACCTTCCCGCTGAGTTGGAGTCTGCCAACCTGGCCAAACGCTTGCCTGCGGCGTCAAGCCATTACGTCGAGATCAGCGACGCAAGCCATTTCAGCTTCATGTCGATGTGCAAACCTGGTGCGCAGGTAATGCTCGAAGAAGACGTACCAGGCGATGGCATCATTTGCAGGGATGGCGATAACGGTCGCGCTCGTGGGTTGATTCAGCAGCAAATTACATCACTGATAACCGAGTTTCTGGCGCAATCACCTGGCGACAAAAAAGACAGTTTGTAAACTGATAGTACTGATTACCCAAGCACCTGCAGATTTTACGTAACAACGCAGACGTCAAAACGGCGCATGGGTTTTTACACACTCTGGGCCAGAAGCGCTTATCCAGATGTGTCTACGAATGTGAGGGCGATTCAAACGCGCCCTCGCTTCGTCTTGGGCGGGCTCAAGCCAGTAGCTCGGTGATCCACCGGGCCTGCCGGGCGATGTCCTGCACCTTCTCCTCGGGCACGGCCTGCCGCGCTTGGGCGAAGTGGGCCAGGGTTTGCTGCTTCTGGCGCAGCTTGCGCTGCCACTTGACCAGGAACGCCGGGCTGCGTGCCTGCATCTGCAGCGGGCCGAAGTACAGCTCCTCGGCGGTGTACATCACCGGCCCGGCGCGCTCGGCGACGATGATTTCGTAGTCGAAGCGGTTTTCCCGCAGCACTTCCTCGCAGAGGATGCGGTAGCCATTGTCCATCAGCCATTGGCGCAGTGGCTGCTCGCCGCCGTTGGGCTGCAGGACCAGGCGCTCCTGGCCGCTCAGGCGCGCCTTGCCGCTGTCGAGGATGTCGCGGATCGTCTCCCCGCCCATGCCGCAGATGCTGATCGCCGTGATCCCGTCTCCCGGCATGATCGCCGCCAGGCCGTTGGCCAGGCGCACCGTGATCTGCAGGTCCAGGTCGTTCTCCCGCACGGTGCGTTCGGCCGCGCGGAACGGCGTCAATGCCACCTCGCCGGCCACCGCCGCCGCGATGGCGCCACGGCGCATCAACGCCACCGGCAGGTAGCCGTGATCCGAGCCGATATCGGCCAGGCGCGCACCTGCTGGCACATGTGCCGCCACGCGCTCCAGGCGCATGGACAATGTCTGTTCGTTCAACTGCAGCCCCTTTTCACCACGAGCGTCCGGCGCCTTTGGCCGGATCGGGGCGAGATTCTGTCGAGCAATGCCGTGCATTTCAACTTAATGCGACAAGGGCCATGGCTCGACCCGTACCTACCGCTCGCGTAGAGGCGCAATCCCGGGATGCCATGGAGGCTCTGGCGCAAGACGTGCGCCGGGCCAGGAGCAACCGTTTGTAAAGGGTCCGAAATCGCTTTCCAGGCGAAGAAAACCGGGTGCCGGCAACGCCAGAAAGTCAATTGATGAGCTATACCCGCTAATCTCCCATTGCAGTTTTTCAACCCAGGAGTTTGGCAATGACACTCAGGCATTCACTTGCAGCGCTCATGGTCACCGCAAGCCTCTTCGGCTGCACCACTTCATCGGACCATGGCGTGTCCGTTCCTTTGGTTGCCACCCGGCAGAACACCGGTCAGATCGGCAATGTAACGTTGGCCAGCTGGGACAAGCAGACGGGACTCAATTTTTTCATCAGTGGCGCTCCAAGCGGAGTCTCGCTGCCGTTGCGCCTCTACACCTTCATCAATAAAGGCAGTTGCCAGCAACCCGGACCAGTCGCCTACGCAATGAATGACCAGGTCAACACCGAACCCCAACCCATACGCGGCTGGACGTTCTCTAGAACCGCACCTGTCGATCTGCCAGTCCTGCTTTCCGGTGAGTACTCCATCCTCGTGCGAACGGCACCGGAAAGCGGCAGCGTCGATATTTTTTGCGGGGATATCCGGCAGGAAAGCTCGATGAAATAGCCCGGGCCATTTCGACCCGCCCCGCAGGTTGGCGCTGGCCAGCCTTCAATGCAGGTCAAACTGGACCCTGTACAGGGCAAACGGACCGGCAGGAATCGACCAAAGGCAGGCCTATGACCCTGTCTAGAGCCCAGGCTGTATCGATGAAGCCAGAGGCAACGCACTCTTGCGAAGTACAGGCACGCAAGGGTTGCGAATACCTTGGATCTGGGTGACCATGCTCTCCATTATAGGTAGGGGGGGTATGGTATGTCGCATATTCATGGGCAAAAAGATGATTTGTTGAAACGTGTGCGGCGCATCGCTGGCCAGGTCCAGGCAATCGAACGAGCGCTGGAGTCAGATGCCGATTGCGCCAAGACACTGCATCTCGTAGCGGCAACACGCGGGGCAATGAACGGTCTGATGGATGAGATCATCGAGGCTCACGCACACGCACATGTCGCCAACCCTGAACTGAGCGACGAGGAGCGGGCCAAAGGCGTCGCTGAACTACTCGAAGCCATCCGCCGTTACTCGAAATAGGCCCTGCGATGCCAAATTTTGCAGAACTGCTTCAGCAGGGCGGCGCCCATGCGTGGCTCTATTTTCCCAGCGCGATAGTGCTGGGGGCATTGCACGGGCTTGAGCCCGGGCATTCGAAGACCATGATGGCGGCTTTCATCGTGGCCATTCGTGGCTCGGTCAAACAAGCGGTGTTGTTGGGCCTGGCGGCAACGCTTTCGCATACGGCGGTGGTGTGGTTGGTCGCCATCGGTGGCATGTACCTGGGACAAGGCCTGGATGCCCAGACCACGGAGCCTTACTTCCAGCTCGCGTCCTCTGCACTGATCATTCTGATTGCGCTCTGGATGTTGTGGCGTACCTGGCGTGGCGAACGGATGTTCAAGTTCGAGCAAGGTGCCGATCACCACCACGAGCACGAGCACGACCACGGTCACCCTGATGAAACCCATCGTGTCGATACCGGCCATGGCCGTGTCGAGCTTTCGATCTTCGAAACCGGCATGCCACCCCGCTGGCGCCTTGCAGCATTGAGCGGGCATGCCTGGGGCGCTGCAGATGTCCGCTTGCTGACGACCCGTGCAGACGGCAGTACGCAAGCGTTCGCATTTGTCGAGCGTGAAGGTTTCCTGGAATCGACGACCGCCATTGCCGAACCTCACGAGTTCAGCGTTCGCTTGAGTCTTGGACATGCCGGGCACTCCCATGACTACGACCTGGAGTACCAGGAGCATGATCACGGGCACTCGCATTCCGAGCGGGAAGGGCTGGAGTTGTCGATCGACGGTTACCAGGATGCCCATGAACGTGCCCATGCCAATGATATCCGCAAGCGCTTCACCCACCGTGACGTGACCACTGGCCAGATCATCGTGTTCGGATTGACGGGAGGGCTGATTCCTTGCCCCGCGGCCATCACGGTCCTGCTGCTGTGTCTTCAGGTCAAGGAAGTCGCCTTGGGGGGCGTGCTCGTCTTGTGCTTCAGCATTGGCTTGGCGCTCACCCTGGTATCGGTCGGTGTGGCGGCAGCCATTGGCGCCCGGCAAGCGTCCAACCGCTGGCCGTGGTTGGGCACCGTCGCGCGTCGCGCACCTTACCTGTCCAGCGCACTGATCATCGGCGTCGGTCTCTACGTTGGCATTCACGGCTGGATTGGCTTGAATGTATAGGGGGGGTGGGCACTTCTAGTCAGGCCCGGCATCCAATGCACTCCAGCGTCATTGATCACCTCTCCTGTGCTTCAGGCCGAAAACGGACACACAGGATTGGCCGCAGTCGACCCAACGCATACAGTCCGGACACCCAGGTCATGTTGCGGATTGATGAATCGCCCAGTGTTTCATCTCTTCGTCAATGAAGTGGTTCACCAGGTCGCGGTACATCTTCTCGATGGCGTCCGGGCTCAGGCCCTCGGCCTCGGCCCACTCGCGACGCGTCGCCAGCATGACCTTGAAACGCTCCGGAGCACGCACCGAGGTCGCCGAGGTCTTGAACTTCGAGGCCGCCAGCACGTAGTGAAAACGCTTGCCCAACAACTGGATAACGACCTGGTCAAGGGCATCGATTTCGCGTCGGATGTCCTCCATGCCCGCACACTCTGCGGGTTGCAACTGATTGATGACGTCCATGCAGGTGACTTCCTTTGCTGAAAAAGATCGTGAGCCTTCGCCGCCTCAGTGTACGATCTGCGCAAGAAACGCCTTGGCCCGTGCGCTTTTCGGGGCACTGAAGAAGTCCTGGGGCGGGGCGTCCTCGATGATCTGGCCGCCGTCGAGAAACAGCACGCGCTCGGCCACTTGCCGGGCAAAGCCCATCTCGTGGGTGACGCACAGCATGGTCATGCCGCTGCCTGCCAGCTTCACCATCACATCCAGCACTTCGCTGACCATCTCCGGGTCGAGCGCCGAGGTGGGTTCGTCGAACAGCATGATTTTCGGTTCCATGCATAACGCCCGGGCGATGGCCACGCGCTGTTGCTGGCCGCCCGAGAGCTGGCTGGGGTACTTCTCGGCCTGGCTGGCAATGCCGACTTTTTGCAGGAAGTGCTGGGCCAGTTCCTCGGCCTTCTTGCGGCTCAGGCCGCGCACCGAGATCGGGGCCAGGGTGCAGTTGTCGAGCACGCTCATGTGCGGGAACAGATTGAAATGCTGGAATACCATGCCCACTTCGCTACGAACCTTGGCGGCCTCGCGGGTGGTCTGGGACAAGTCGGTGTCGTTGACCAGGATGCGACCTTTTTCGGCGACTTCCAGCCGGTTGATGCAGCGGATCAGTGTCGACTTCCCGGAGCCGGAAGGCCCGCAGAGCACGATGCGTTCGCCTTCGCGAACGTTCAGGTCAATGTTGTGCAACACATGGAATGCGCCATAGAACTTGTTCAGACCGGCGATATCGACCACCACTTTACGGGTGTCGGGGCGAGCGGCGAGCGGCGTATCTACAAGGGCAGAGAGGGCGTTCATGGTCTGGTCTCCGGCAATCAGTGGAAGCGCTCGGCGCTGTACGGGGCAGGGTCGGTAAAGGGCATGGCGCCGGTCATCAACTCGGCCAGCAAGCGGCCGCAGACCGGGCCGAGGGTCAGGCCATGGTGGGCATGCCCGAAGTTGAACCACAGACCCTTGTGCCGCGGTGCCGGGCCGATCACCGGGCACATGTCCGGCAGGCACGGGCGGCGACCCAGCCAGGGCTCGGCGTCCAGGCGTTCGCCCAGCGGGTAGAAGGCGCGCGCCAGATCTTCGCAGCGACGCAACTGGATTTCGTTGATCGGGTCTTCGCTGTCGGCGAACTCGATACCCGTGGTCAGGCGAATGCCCCCCACCATCGGTGCCAGGACATAACCGCCCACGGGGTCGAGCAGCGGCTGTTGCAAGCGGGTGCCAGGCAGGGCGGCATAGTGCATGTGGTAGCCGCGCTTGATCGCCAGCGGAATGTCATACCCCAAGGGTTCGAAGATGCCCCGGGCTTGCGGGCCGAGGGCCACGACGGCTTCGTCGGCAATCACCAGGCCCTGTTCGCTCTGCACTTCCCATTTACCGACGCGCTGGCGCAGGGAGAGGGCGTCGCCAAGCACGAACACGCCGCCGCGCTTGACGAACAGTTTGGCATAACCACGGGTCAGGCCGCCCGGATCGCTGACGGTCTTGGGGTCCAGCCAGTGAATGCCGCCGACCACGCTGCTGTGCAAGCCCGGTTGACGGGCATGCACCTGGTCCCGGTCGAGCACTTCATAATTCAGGCCATAGTCCTTGAGCGCGGCGGCATCGCGTTGGGCCTTGGCAAATGCCGGTTGCGCGCTGTAGGCCTCGACCCAACCACTGGCCTGGATCAACTTGTCCATGCCGGCCGGTGCCGAGAGCAGGTCATGTTCGCTGACGCAGCGCTCCACCAATGGCAGCATGGCCCGGGTCGCGGCGGCCAAGCCTTTGGCCCCGGAGTGCCGCCAGTATTGCAGCAACCACGGACCGGCCTTGGGCAGGTGTTTCAGGCTGTAGCGCACGTCCGACTGCTGGTTGAGGGCGTAGCGCACCAGGCTCGAGAGCTGGCGCGGGAACGCATAGGGAATCACGCTGGCGCGCTCGATCAGCCCGGCGTTGCCGTGGCTGGTGCCGTTGCCCGGCTGTTGGCGGTCGATCAGTACGACCTTGCGGCCACGGGCCTGTAACTGGAGTGCGGTACTGACGCCGACAATCCCGGCGCCCAGAACGATGGTTTCGCAATGCATGGATAGATCCTTGATGCAGGGGCGCCCACGGCAGCCCGAGAAAAAACCGGTTTACTGCAGGTGACGGCCGAGGCGGCCCTCCAGCGCTTTCAAGCTGCGCCTCACCACTTCCACGATCAGCAGGTAGAGCACGGCGGCCCAGAGGTAGATCTGGAAGTCGAAACTGCGCGAGAAGGCCAGCTTGGTCACCCCCATCAAGTCGTAGATGGTCACCAGCGAGGCAATGGCGCTGGCCTTGATCATCAGGATCAGTTCATTGCCCAGCGGACCGATCGCCACCAACAGGGATTGCGGCAGGATGATTTTGCGAAAGGTGGTCCAGCGCGACAGGCTGAGGGCTTTCGAGGCTTCGCGCTGGCCCTGGGCCACGGCCAGGATGCTGCCGCGCAGAATCTCGGCCTGATAGGCCGCCGTGTTCAGGGTGAAGGCCAGCAGCGTGCAGAACCAGGCGTCACGGAAGAACCACCACAGGCCCACGTCCTGCCAGAAGCCTTTGAACGAACCCAGGCCGTAATAGAGCATGAACAGCTGGGCCAGCAGCGGCGAGCCGCGGAAGAAATACACATAGACGCCGGTAAAGCGGTTGATAAAGCGGTTGCTCGACAACCGCCCCAAGGCAATCAGCAGGCCGAGCAAGGCGCCGAGCGTGAAGGAAATGGCCACCAGCTTGGCCGTCACCAACAGGCCATCGATGAAGCGTGGACCATAACGCTCCAGCAAGTCAGGGCTGAGGAACAGGTGCTGCAATTCATCGAAGCTCATGGGCGAACGCTCCGTTGATGGCGGCTGAAATACTGCTCCAGGAACTGGAACAACCGGCCGGAAATGGCCGAGAAAAACAGGTAGCCGAAGCAGGCCACCGTGTAGAACAGCATCGGTTCCTTGGTGACGCTGACCGCCAGGTTGGTCTGGCGCATCAGGTCGACCAGAGAGATGGTCGACACCAGCGAGGTGTCCTTGAGCAGCGACAGCCAGTTATTCGACAGGCCCGGCAGGGCAATGCGCACCAGTTGTGGCAGTACCACCTTGGTAAAGGTGGTGCGCCGGGACAGGCCAAGGGCGGCAGCGGCTTCGAACTGGCCCTTGGGCACGGTCTTGAAGGCGCCCAGCCAGATCTGGCTGGAGAACGCGGCGAACACCAGGCTGAAGGCGATCATCGCGGCGACGAAAGGATTGATCGCAACTTCGGCCTCGTAGCCCATCGCGGCCAACAGCTTCTGTGCGCCGATCTGGCAGCCGTAGTAGATGATCAACAGCGTCAGCAACTCGGGCAGCCCGCGGAACACGGTGGAAAAAACCGTGCTCATGGCCCGCGGCCAGCGTCGTCGCGAGCGGGCGGCCAACGCCAGGCCCAGGCCCAGCGGCAGGCCGATCGGCAGGCAGCTCAAGGCCAGGACAATGGTCACCAGCGCGCCGGCCAGCAAGGCCGAACCCCAGCCGCCGCTGGCGAAGGATAGCAGTGACAGGTTTTCGAACATGCTCGAACCCTCTCGGTCAATTAAGCTCGCACGTGCTCGCCGCCCCCGGGGAAGGAGCGGTGCAACATGTCGGCAAGGAACGACCCTCAGGCTCGCCTGAGGGCCAGGGGGTCAATAGATATCGAAGGCGAAGTAGCGGCTGGAGATCTTCTTGTAGGTGCCGTCGGCGACAATTTCGTCCAGCGCCTTGTTGAAGCGCTCGCGCAGGGCGTCGTCACCCTTGCGCACCGCGATGGACGCATCGGCGGTGGTGCCGTTGACATCACCGATGATCTTGCAGCAGTCCTTGCCGGCGCTGTCGATCCAGGCCAGCAGCGGGAACTTGTCGGCAATCACCCCGTCGACCCGGCCGGCAGCCAGGTCGCTGTTGGCTTCATCCAGGGTCGGGTAGAACTTCACGTCGGCTCCCGCCGGGCCGTAATGGTCTTCGGCATAGATGGCTTGGGTCGAGGATGCCTGGGCGCCGACCGTGAGGCCCTTGAAGTTGGTCTGGGCGTCGGTGATGTGCGAGTCCTTGGGCACGGCCACGGACAGGGGAGTGCGGTAGTAGTGATGGGTGAAATCGATTTTCTGCTTGCGTTCATCCGTGGCGATCATCGAGGCCACGACGGCATCGTATTTCTTGGCCATCAGTGCCGGGATAATCCCCTCCCAGTCCTGGGCGACGATGCTGCACTGCACGTTCATGCGTTCGCACAGCGCGTTGGCGATGTCCACATCGAAACCGTGCAGCTTGTTGTCCGAGTCAACGTAGTTGAACGGCGGGTAAGCCCCTTCGGTGGCGATCTTCAGTACTTCAGCCTGCGCCCCGGTTGCACCGGCCAGGACCATTGCACATGCACTGGCAAAGCGAATGACGTGTTTCATCTAGCACCTCGTTTTATTGTTTTGAGCTGGGTGACGATGTGTATCCAACGAACTCGTTGTGTAGGACCGCAATGGCTTCAAGACGCTTTTCGACTTCCGGGCCCAGCTGCTTGCAGACGTCGTTGACCAGCAGATGTACCAGCGACAGCATCGCTGCCGTCGATTCCCAGAACAGGTTGAACTCGGTGGGCACACGGAACACTTCGTCGGCGTTCTGCTCGGCCCAATCGCAAAAGGTATCGGTGATCAGGGTCACGGGGATTCCCGCCTCGCGGGCCTTGCGGCACAGCGTGAGGGCGTGGCGCGAATAGCGGCGGGCTTCGAACACCACCAGCACACTGTCCTCGGGGGGGCTGAGCAGCACTTCGGCGTAATGCCCGGCGGCACCGTCGACCCAGTGCACGTCATCGCGCAGGTACTGCAGCAGATGCACCATGGAGGCAGCGATGCCGCGCTCGGTCTGGAACCCGGCGACGAACACTTTGCGCCGAGCGGCCAGGCGCTGGCTGACGGTGTGCCAGGCCGGGGTGAGGCTGTATTCGTAGACCTTGACCAGCGCCGCGACTTCCAGCTCGAAGCTGCGGGGTAAACCTTGCGGGCCTTGACTGGCCTGCTGGCGGAATTCCTGCAAACGATCGCCAACCAGCCACGGGCCATCGCCCAGGTCGGCCTTGAGGTCGTTTTTCAGGTCTTTGAAATGGCTGTAACCGATGGAGCGACAAAAACGCCCGACGCTGGATTCACTGACGTTCAACTTCGCGGCGATATCGGCAGCGGTCTGGAACGGCAGCTCATAGAGGTTGGCCAGCATGTAATTGGCAATCGCCCGACCGGAGGCGGCGGCGGTTGACAGACTGCTTTCAAGGCGTTGTTTGATCGGCTGGCTCAAGGCTGTTTCCTGTTGTTATTCAGCGCTTGCGGAAGAAAGTGGATGTTTTCTGTCATAAAGTCAACATTTGACAGATAACTGTCACGGCCGGATAGTTCGTCACGCTGTTCCACAGCCATAACAACAACTCGACTGGAGCCTCAGCATGTCCCAACTCAACGCCGCCTTGCCCGAAGTGGAGCCCGTTTCGTTCGCCGATCTGAGTCAGATGTTGCAACGGATCCTCGAGCGTCATGGCACCTCGGCCGAGGTGGCCCGGGTGCTGGCTCACAACTGTGCCAGTGCCCAGCGTGACGGTTCCCATAGCCATGGGGTGTTCCGCATTCCCGGTTACCTGTCGTCGCTGGCCAGCGGCTGGGTGGAGGGTCGGGCTGTGCCGTTGGTCGAGGATGTGGCTTCGGGCTTTGTGCGGGTCGATGCCGGCAATGGCTTCGCCCAGCCAGCCTTGGCCGCGGCCCGTGGGTTGCTGGTTGAAAAGGCCCGCAGCGCCGGAATCGCGGTCCTGGCGATTCGCAACTCTCACCATTTCGCCGCGCTCTGGCCGGACGTCGAACCCTTTGCCGATGAAGGCCTGGTGGCCTTGAGCGTGGTCAACAGCATGACCTGCGTGGTGCCCCATGGCGCGCAACGGCCGCTGTTTGGCACCAACCCGATTGCCTTTGCCGCACCCCGCGCCGGTGGTGACCCCATCGTCTTTGACCTGGCCACCAGCGCCATCGCCCACGGCGACGTACAGATTGCCGCGCGCAAGGGGCAGTTATTACCCGAAGGCATGGGGGTCGATAGCCTGGGCCAGCCGACCCGGGACCCTCAAGCGATACTCGCGGGAGGCGCCTTGTTGCCCTTTGGCGGGCACAAGGGCTCGGCCCTGTCGATGATGGTCGAACTATTGGCGGCCGCCTTGACCGGCGGGAACTTCTCGTTCGAATTCGACTGGTCCAAGCACCCCGGCGCACAAACGCCGTGGACCGGTCAGTTGATCATCGTGATCGACCCGAGCAAGGCCGCAGGCGCCAACTTCGCCAGCCGCAGCGAAGAACTGGTGCGACAGATGCGTGCGGTGGGCTTGCAGCGCATGCCCGGTGACCGGCGTTACCAGGAGCGGGCCAAGTCCCTGGCCGAAGGCATTGCGTTACCGGCGTCCGAGCTGGCGCGGTTGCGCGAGCTGGCGGGTTGAGAGCGTCGGTTATGGTCCCTCACAACTGTTCTACTTGGGGCCAAGGCCGGGGTCTCGAGACCTGAGTTCGTGGGGGGGGTGTTTCAAGGGTTCAAGTCTTGCTCACCATGGGGTGGATCCCGCTGGTCGACGCCCTAGTGGGGGGGCATGCCCGCACCCAGCGGCCAAAAATGTCTTTCACGGGGTCTGTGCTTTCAGTCAATGGCTGCCTGTCATGACTGGCAGTTACCGACCCATAGCTGCCGGTGAGCATAAGCAGGAAGTCGAACTTCAGTGCATTGGAGTTAGCTGGAGGCCTCAAAAGCCGCGTGTAGCTCACCCCAGAAGCCATACAACTCATCCTCGTAGGTTTCAGTACCAACTTCCCGTGACACCATCAGATTCGCAACAACGGAGAGCCTCTCCTGAAAATCCACAATTGGAATCTGAATTTCGCGGGACACATGCTGGACCGGACCACTAGCGTCGGCAGCGTCTTTTCCCCTTGGCACGGATGTTGCTTACCGAGACCAAGTATCAGTGATTTCAATCTTGCTCATATCATTGATGAGGGTCACAAGTTCTTGCGGTGGGGCCGACACGTTAAGGCCGCTGCTACTCACGACAAGGTGGCGCAATAAGCCTGTGAGGTTGTGGCTTGCATTCAAGGACTCCCGCAGTCCCTTTGAAGGCTGATAGTCGGAGACGCGACCTAACCCATTCCGCATGTCTGAAATGTCGATGAGCCAGCCCAGTAACCTTTTCAGCAATAGCTCAAGCGCGTGGCGCTGGAGGTAAAAACCCGGAAGACCAATCTCGTCCAGGCTGCCGGTTCTTATCCCTTGGTCTATCAGGATGGTCGAGGCGTGCAGGTATGACTCAAAGTAATTTGGCTGTCGCCAAAATCCGCCGATGCGAGCCACCCCAGCTGCTAAGTCACTGGCAATCTGGTCAGGCCTCTTACCTCCTACCATTACCTTTCCATCACTTGAAGAAAGGTAAAATTTCTCTTCAAACTTTGGCACGGCGGCACCTCAATGAATCTGGTATCAATCGCATAAATCCGGATGACTTCGGTGCTCAGCGTGAGACCTACCCTTACTACTAGCCACTAAGTCGATCTAATCACGCATGTATTTTTCGTATGTATGTGCGTGGTATCCACATAATCCGTCATTGTGTTGGTCCTCTTGGCGAAGAGGCTCCTCGCAAAGGGAGCATCGGTCGTAATCGAGTTCCGCTTCGCACCATAGGCAATGCTGCTCAGCTATCACGAACGTTCCCCGATTGCATTCAAAGCACTGCTCAACGCTAGCCTCCTCCCCATTCCTCGGGTCGTACTCGTGAGACTTATCGAGCATTTTCATCATTACTGGAACAATGAGATCCGCGTGCCCGCAAGCCAAGCAAAGATACGTGAATGTCTCGTCCTGATACTCAACACTAGCCCCCCCGTCTAGCAAATCTTGAGGAGGTCTGATCAGTGAAGAACTACACCTTTCACACTGGCATTTTTCTAGCCATGGCAACATCCTCGGCGGTACACCAGCTTCAGCCCAAGCTGCCTCGCATACGGCACGGGTATCCACGAAAAAGTTGTGATGCTCAAGCATGGCTTGCCAAGCCGCACCTAGAAGGTCCGCGGGTTGCTCATTCAGCTGCGTCTGGATGAAGTCCCGCAGTATAGGGAACAGTTCAGCGACAAAGTCTGCCACCTCCCCTAGGGTGTTAGCCGGATGCAAGTGCTCCAGATGATTGCGGCAGGTTTGTAGCTTATTGATAACTTCCCAATTCACCTCAATGTTGAAGCCATCGAACCGCTTCTTGATGGTAGCGACATCGATGGTGGTGGGCTTGAACCGGCCGACAGGAGTCCACTCAACTCCGCCTGCTCCGTCGGCTTGAGGCTGAATATCTGGCGGATTGAAGATCAAGGAGGCCGCATCGCAGGGATCAGCCACAGAAATAGCGATCTTAAATTTGAACAGGAGCAGAATTCCTGCGAACAAATTGCGGACCGCAGAAAGAGCTCGTGCCGGGTCTCCGCCACTCCCAGGATCAAGACGGCAGCGTTGAAAATCCTCAATCCCAAGACGAACCGATGTCAGGGCATTCTCTTGGAGAAAGTCTACATCTAGTTCGGGTAGTGGTCGTTGTTGTGCCATTTTTCGAGTCTCGTGTCTGAGTCACCTTGAAAATGCCCTGTTGCCCATCAATACGCAAGATATTGGCAGATCCATCAAGCTTCCGGATTCTCTACAGTCCGGCGGAGCTGGTGATGGCGCATGCGTGCCCGCAGTGCGAACGTCCGCTTTGGGTTGTGGAGCCCTTCGCGATAGGCCGCTATCGGCCAATAACGGACGTTGGATGATGACCGCTTCGCACCCTGAGGTGCCAAGGTAACCCGAAGGTATCTCCGGGTACCGTTAGATACGGGTTCAATTCGGTCATGGCTCAAGTTGACCGGTGTTAGATCCGGAGATTCCGGTAATCCTCTGCAAGCCTTACAGAACAAGGGCTGCACTGCCTTTCAAGAAACAACCATACGAGAGGATACAAAAGCGCCTATCGCTGAGTGCCGAACTCCATCGACAGACCGAGCCGTTGTCGCTGATGTCTCCCCAACCAAAAGCCAAAACAAAGGTCAGAATTTTACGTTTGTGATTACCTACGATCACAAAAGTGCTTATCCAGGTCGCGGTGCTTGGCTTCCAAATATCGTCGACCGATATGGCTAATGGTGCGCTTTGGAAACCTTGACTAACCCTCTCACGGCCTTCTTTGCGAAGGGTGATGATTCGACTGACAGTTCCATGGACAGCTGATGATCGGGAAATTATAGAGGATGATTCGGAGAAGCTGGATGGCCTTATTCTAAAGCTGGAAAAAGTTCCGGTTTTTAACTACAGGACATCAAATGAGATCGTCGTGAGAAGGGGAGCGCTTTAGAAGTTCGGCTCTGAAAGACAATGCTATTTTTATAAAGGTGAAAAATGCTCTACCTGGAGACACTGCAGGGCTCACTCAGAAATGTGCACTCCCAATATCTTAGATGTCGCAAAAAAATAGCGCCCATGTGGACGCCAAACATGGATGATCTAACGGGTCACTAATTTAGCTGCCACCGCTATCAAAAATTCATCTTTCCCGGGTGCGGCGACCAATTGGAGTCCTGTTGGTAGTCCGTCTACCAGCCCGCAAGGGATACTGATCGCAGGAAGTCCTAAAAGATTCCACGGGCTGGTTAAACTAAGAAGCGCATCTCGAACGTGAACGTTGCTACCACCAACATCAAGTGATCGCTGATATAGTTTTGGAGCACGAATAGGAACGGTCGGCATGACCAGTAGTTCAAATTCCTTGAATATATTTAATATCGACTGCTGGAGCTCTTGCCGAATATGCATCGCTTGAACATACTCCCAGCCTTTCACGCTTTGAGCAGCTAACAGGCGTTCTAGAACTTCTTCCTGGTACAGTTCTGGGTGATACAGTACTCGCTCTGAGTGAATTTCAAATGCCTCGCTCTTCTGGATCAATCCAAATGCTTGGCGAAATTTTCCAGCCAGTTGAGAAATATCACTGACGATGGAGATATTCCCACCAGATAGTGCAACTGCGCTCTGGAACACACTGTCTAAAACTAAAGGATCAGTCTGATTGAAATTTTCCGGAGATACCCACCCGAGCTTGAATTTTTCTGGTACTACACAGATATCCGAATCTAAGGGTTTGGCCTCGGGCGAAATCTCTCTCAGCACCAGGGCAATATCTTCTGCGCTATTCGCCAAGATCCCTACATGATCCAGGGTCTCCGAAAGTGGGAAGACGCCTTCTGTCGAAATTCTACCAATACTCGGTTTGAAACCGATCACTCCAGTGAGCGCCGCTGGTATCCGTACTGAACCGCCCGTGTCAGTCCCAATAGCAATTGGCACAATTCCGCATGCGACTGCAACGGCACTGCCACAGCTCGATCCACCTGCCATTCGAGAGGTATCCCATGGATTGAGCGTGGGGCCTTGAATTGCGCAATCTCCGGTTGGGCCAAAGGCAAACTCATGCGTGGTTGTTTTACCCAGGATGACCGCCCCGGCAGATTTCAGGCGTTCCACACACTTTGCATCATGATCTGGAACATACCCTTTGTAATGTGCCGACCCCATTGTTGTTGGAATCTGTGCAGTAAAGATGTTGTCCTTAACTGCGACGGGTATCCCATGGAGTGGCCCTCGATCAATACCCTCTGCCAGCTCTCTATCTGCCATTGAGGCTGCTTCATAAGCCATATCGGCGGCCACAAAGGTAAAAGCATTAACGAGAGGATTAATTAACTCACATGCTTCGAGGCTTTTGCGCACCAACTCCACTGAAGTGAACTCACCTATTCGCAGGCGCCTCCCCAGCTCTTGCAGAGAGACGCCAAAATAAAAACCTAACAAAGGAGGATTCATTTTCATTTTACTTCCGACCAAACGAGAACCATTAATCACGAACCAGCCGCACACATCGATGTGTATCTCAACAGCGACTGATTCGCACCTCGATATAATTAATGAGTAGGACTGGTCTAATATGTGGCCACACCAGGCAATCTGCCGATAACTGGCAAAATCACCAATGTGCAAATCGCCATTGATATCACGTTGCCAAGGTATGGATGAAAGCTCTTTGGCAGACGGTCAGAGATGGCAGCGGCTAGCGGTGGCCCAATCAGCGCGCCGAACAACGCACTGATGGCAATCACTACTGGCGTACCACCATAGGTCAGTATTGCGGCAGGTGTCACAGAGACCACCGGTATATAGGTCGGATACCAACCTCTTACCATCCATTGTCTGCGCCACAGCAGTACACCAATAGCGGAGGCCAGTACTTGCCCCACCAATACCTGTGCAGCAAGACCAGTGCCATACACTGGACTCAGCGGGTTCAAGCTGATGGCAAACAGCAGACCTAAGATCAAGCCGATACTGGCCAGTTCGTTGCCCACGAATGGTGACTCAGTGAAATCAGCAAGAATTCGCCTGATCGTCCAGCTCGGGCCGTACACAAGGGGAGTGGTGGCTCCAGGGCTGGGCGCCTCCACCGGCGTCAGTTCATTTCGTACCAATGCTGGAACGAGGCGACAAATTACGAATGCCACCGCGCTGCCTATCGCCATTGCACTGACGTTGCCGATGATGCTTGGCAGCTTTAGAGGGTTGCAAGCGTAATTCACCAGAACCAGCGCTATTGGAGTCACCAGAAGTGCTCCCATCACGGCACCCACTATCGCGACTTTCCATCCCCTCCCGAACATCAGTACCATGGCAGCTGGTAACGATACGAAGGTCACAAAAGTGGGCTGCCAGGCGTTGCTTTGCACGATTGTCCAGCTCCAAAGGAGATTGCTCAGAATCAAGCCCAGAGACGAGCTAAACAATATCCAGGGCAATAGTCCGGTTCCATAGGAAACAGCGAAACCTTGCCAACGCTTCCCGCGTTTGTACGCCCAGTGTGCTAGCAGAGCGCCGAGCAGCATACCGACCGAGGCGAACTCGTGCTTATAGAACGTCGCCTCACTCATATCACCCAAGAACCACCGCAACCACGCGAGCGGCTCCGGCAGACTTTTCATGAGCTCAACAAATCCCGGCCATTGCGACAAAGTCGAAGCGCCTATTAATGTGGCCAGATGACCAACTCCAGCCACTATAAGCACTAGTGCAGCAGCAGCGATTGCATTCAATACGATGGAAACTTCAGAAGACTTGAGTTTGCTAGCCGCAGTTGAGTTCTCCATGTTGGCAGGCCCTCAACGTGGAAAAGCGCTGTGGCCGGTATAACCCAGCATGGAATCGTAGAGGTCAGTCCGACGGTCACGCGGCAGATCATTGAGACTGTTCCAGATCGGTGCGCTGCGAGCGGAGACTAAATCGATGTCAGCACACACGATGGTCTCACCCTCTGACGGCGCGACCTCGCCAATCGGCCATCCGTTGGTTCCGGCAATTAGCGAGCAGCCTAGGAACCGCTCACCACGATCAGTCCCCACTCTGTTGGCCGCAGCAATGAAAACGTTGTTCACATGGGCGGCAGTCATCGTCAGGTACGAGGCCATGCATTTGCCGGTCTCGTCGAACAGGGGCGGTGGAGTCCATACCCAATTGTTAACGCTGCAGATGATGTCGGCGCCCTGCTGAGCCAAAATCCGGGGCACCTCTGGGAACCAGATATCCCAGCAAATTAGCAGACCAATTCTTCCGATAGGGGTGTCAAACACTGGGAAACCCAAGTTTCCAGGGGTAAACCAGAGCTTCTCCAAATTCCACAAGTGGGCCTTGCGATACTTGCCAATAAAACCATCAGGCCCCAGCAGAACTGCCGTGTCGAACAATTGCATTCCATCTCGCTCGGCAACACCAGCGACTAGATAAACGTCGTGTTTCTTCGCGAAGTCCATCCAGACCTGGACGCTAGGGCCATTCGGCACACTTTCCGCATGCTCGAAAGCTTCCTGCCGACTGGTAAAGAGGTAGCCCGTGTTTGCAAGCTCCGGCAACACAATGAGGTTCGCACCACCTTCGACTGCCTGTAGCGCCATGCTCAGGCCATGCCTCAAGTTGCGCTCACGGTTTTCCATGCCGACCTGAGGATCGAACTGCACCACAGCCACTCGAACCGGACTCACTCTCTCTTTCATGCTTTCGTTCATAGCTGAAACCTCGTCTTATTGTTTTAACCCAAACGTTTGGGTTTGGCGGCGGATCGCTACCCAAACGTTTGGGTAGGCAAACTATGCTCTCAATATCAGGAAAGTCAATATGGTAGGATTGGCCATTCGTCGGCGCAGAATGGAGCCTAAAAGACGATTTTTTCTGGAAAAAGCGCCGAAACTCGTCAGATGTATTCAAAATTTGTTGCGAAGCCCGCACACTCAGATGTTTGACAATCTCGGGCTTTCGCACCCGATTGGCTGAAATAATCGCATTGGTGAGAAGGAAAGTATGAGCACACTAGGAAAACCGATCACACTGAGAGCACTCTCGCAGCAGCTCGGCGTTTCTGTCTCTACCGTTTCCCGCGTCTTGAATGGCTCGCAAGATGACGCCGCTTTGGCGGCATCCCCTGAGACAGTGCTGCGAATTAGGAAACTGGCTGCCGAGCTGCAATATCGCCCAAACCCACACGCGACCAGCCTGAAAACACAACGTAGTCAGGCAGTCGGCGTACTCGTGCCGAGGCTGTCCGACCTTGTACTGGCAACGATCTACGAGGGCATTGACGAAGCTGCCTATAAGAATCGGGTCTTCACTTTCGTTTCCAATACCCAGGACTCACCAGCCATCCAGCGAGAGCTGGGTGAAATGGCGCTGGCACGCCGAGTTGATGGACTCATCATTGGTGATGCCCATGTAGACTCGGCCAATGAGTTCCTAGAGGACATCGCAAGACGAGGCATACCGTTTGTACTGGTTAGCCGTCGCGCTGGCGATTACTGTTCTGTCACCTGCGACGACTACCGGGGCGGGGCTCTAGCAGCTGAGCACTTCATTTCTCAAGGGCATACGCAACTCGCAGTGATTGCAGGGGAGTCCTTTGCGAGTACCGGCGTAGAGCGTGCAGCGGGCTTTGTGGGTTATTGTCGAACTGTTGGCATCGATATCTCATCTGACTGGATTGTCCCAAGCCATTTTGATACCGCCGCAGGTTATGAAGCTGGGATGAAGCTTCTCTCGAGATCAATACGCCCTACTGCCGTATTCGCCGTAAATGACTTCATCGCGATTGGCGTCATGGGGGCGGCGCGTGCACTCGGTCTTACACCAGGACGTGACATAGCTATTGTCGGCTTCAACGATACTCCTCTGGCTGCCCAGCTTCCGATTCCACTCAGCAGCATTCGATCACCGATGCATGAAATGGGATATCGAGCAATGGAACTGCTACTTCAAAAAATAAAAGGAAGAACGGTTAGCTCAATCCGTCTCGAACCCGAACTTTTCGCCAGAGACAGTTCGCTTCTGCAACTTAATTAATTGATGAGCCTTCGTCTAAAACGTCCAATCAAAAGATTGAACGATAAAGAATTTCTGTGGTGATCTGAATATCGTTGGAGCAGCAATTCATTCGACCCTTACAGCGTGCGCTACCTGCGCCTGCCGCGCTTGATGGAAGAGCTTGGCCTGGCCCACGGCGATGGCCGCTTCGCGAAACTAATGGCCGGCTACGCCAAGACCGACCTGCTGATCCTGGACGACTGGGGCCTGGCGCCATTTACCGCTGCGCAACGGCGCGACATGCTGGAACTGCTGGACGACCGTTACGGGAACCGCTCGACGCTGGTCACCAGCCAGATGCCGGTGGACAAATGGCATGCGCTGATCGGCGATCCAACCTTGGGCGATGCGATCCTCGACCGTCTGGTGCACAACGCTTACCGCATCGAACTCAAGGGCGAATCGATGCGCAGGCGCGCAACGAAATTGACGGCACTAGGGACTTCAGACTAACAATGCAAACCTGCGTCGCTGCGCTCCGACTGCCTGGCCGGATGAGCGTGGAACGGGTGGCCGGATGTTGGTGGACTGGGTGGCCAGATGGCGTGGAATGCGCATCTGAGTGGCTGCTTCTGGCCCAGAGTGTGTAAAAACGCCTTCGCGAACCCTTGCTATGATTTCTGAGGATTTCATCGCAGGGATCGCCCATGAAGCGCTTTATTCAAGGTGAACATCGAGGTCAAAGCACCTTGCTCCCCGAGAGCCTCGATGACTACGTCAGCGATACCAATCCGGTGCGCGTAGTCGATGTCTTCGTTGACGAACTCGACTTGGTCAATCTAGGTTTTGAAGGTGCCATTCCAGCCGATACTGGCCGGCCGGCTTACCACCCCGCGATCTTGCTGAAGATCTACATCTACGGCTATCTCAACCGCATCCAGTCGAGCCGACGGCTGGAGCGAGAAGCTCAACGCAACGTCGAGCTGATGTGGTTGACCGGGCGTTTGATGCCGGACTTCAAGACCATCGCCAACTTCCGAAAAGACAACAGCAAGGCCATCCGAGGCGTCTGTCGCCAGTTCGTTGTGCTGTGTCAGCAGTTGGGGCTGTTTGGAGAGAATCTGGTCGCCATCGATGGCAGTAAATTCAAAGCAGTCAACAACCGCGACCGCAATTTCACCAGCGCCAAACTGAAGCGGCGAATGGAAGAAATTGAATCGAGTATCAACCGTTACCTGGCGGCACTCGATGCTGCCGATCGGCAAGAACCAATAGCTTCCGAGCCCAGCACCGTGCGGTTGGAAGAGAAAATCGCCAAGCTCAAAACTCAAATGAAGGAGCTTCAAGCGATCGAAATCCAGCTCAATGAATCACCGGATAAACAGGTCTCACTGACCGATCCAGACGCCCGTTCCATGATGACGCGTGGCACCGGAATCGTCGGCTACAACGTGCAAACAGCGGTCGATACCCAGCACCATTTGATCGTTGCACACGAGGTGACCAACGTCGGTTCCGACCGTGATCAACTCAGCTCGATGGCCAAGCAAGCCCGTGAGGCGATGACGTCAGATACGTTGTCGGTAGTGGCTGACCGAGGTTACTTCAAAAGCGAACAAATCCTCGCTTGTCACGAAGCAGGTATCACCGCCTATGTGCCCAAGCCGATGACCTCTGGAGCCAAGGCTGACGGGCGTTTCAATAACGATGCCTTCATCTATGACGCGGCAAAAAACGAATACATTTGCCCGGCTGGCGAGGCGCTGATCTGGCACTACTCCTACGTTGAAAAAGGCCTGAAGTTGCATCGTTACTGGAGTTCGAAATGCCAGGGCTGCGCGTTGAAGTCGCAATGCACACCGAGCACGGAACGACGAATTCGGCGCTGGGAGCATGAAACCGTATTGGAGGAAATGCGGCTTCGGCTGAGCAAAGCCCCGGAGATGATGCGAGTCCGAAAACGGACGGTTGAGCATCCCTTCGGGACGCTCAAACAATGGATGGGTGCGACTCACTTCCTGACCCGAAAGCTGGCCGGGGTGAGTGCGGAGATGAGCTTGAATGTGCTCGCCTACAACTTGAAACGGGTCATGAAAATCATCGGCACCCATCACTTGATGAAGGCGCTAACGGTCTAAAAAACCGGCCTGTTTTTACGTGTCCCGATGATCTGGCGCGTCGCTGGGGCGGTTTAGCTCATCAGGAAGGGACATCTTGCCTTGATCAGGCTACGAAGCCGGACAGCCACTCAGCCTTGAAGATCGAAACGGTAGCTAGCGTTTTTACACACTCTGGGCCGATTTCTGCCTGTCGCGATTGCCCATGGATGCCTGCTTGATGGTGCGAGCGAGCTTCTATGCTTGTATACAGCACCCACCCCTGCCGGGGTTTTTCACGTTCGTTAGCGAGCCTCCAAACCCTTGTGTATGCGCATTGTAGTGCTGGCCCTGATCCTGACGCTGTTCGGCTGCGCTACAGCGTCGGACCCGCCGAGGGGCGAGGGTGGCGATTGGCGGTCCTTCTATGTAGTGAATCATGGCCTGCATACCGGGTTGGCAATTGCGCGCCCCGATCTACTTCAGGTGCTTCCCGCACTAGCCGAAGAGTTCGGTGACGGCGACTTCGTTGAGTTCGGCTGGGGTGACGAGGACTTTTACCGAGCCCCACAGGCCACCTTGAACCTCGCCCTGCGAGCCTTGTTCGGGTCGACGGCAACCGTGCTACATGCGGTCAAGATTGACGGGGACCCCAGGCGGCGTTTCGCCGCAAGCGAGGTCATCGAGGTGCGGGTGACGGAGGACGGCTACCGGCGACTGCTCGCGTTCGTGGCCGGGACCTTCACCCACTCAGCGACGGGCACCTTGGTGGTGCTCGGGCCTGGCCTGTATGGAGAGAGCCGGTTCTACCAGGCCGAGGGTAGCTATTCGCTGTTTTATACCTGCAATACTTGGGTCGCAGAGGCGCTGGCCGCGAGCGGCTGCCCAATGTCGCCTACAGCGGTAATTACGGCGGGGAACGTCATGTCGCAGTTACGCCGGGCGACAGCGGTCGGTGCATCCTGCCTGGTTACCCGCTTACCCGCTTACCCGCGCTGACGATGGGGGTGTATTCCCACCTTGTGTCGAATGATACTAACGCGAAATGACCGCGTCTGAAGGGGCAGCACTCGACCCATGGCAGCCAGTCGTGCAGGGCAGAAAATAGCCAGAAGCAGTCGCTGAGATGCATCCCAGACCCTAATACACCCTGATCACCGGGCGCTGGCATCGGCTTCGTGCTCGTCTGCGAATGCCATGAGCACCTCCAGGTCGAGCACGTCGAGTTTGATCCGGGCGATAAAGGCAGAGAAGGCCAGGTTGGCGGCGAGCAGGCGCAGGTCCGAGGCCCAGGCTGGAAGATAGACCGGGCCCTGGAGCCAGCCGGACTCGAAAAGTGGCGCCAGGCGTACGGTATCGCCCAGGCTGAGGCGTCCGGCAAACAAGTGGCCTACCAGTTCCGGGCGGTTGTCGCGGATTGCGATGCGCAGCAAGGTATGGACGCCGATCAAGCCGGTCAGGTAAGCGGCATCCTTGGTGAACGCCGAGCCGCCATGCAGGTCCGCGCCGCGAAACACCCGTTGGGTCGAGCGGAAGGACTCCTCTTGCGACTGACCGGCGGCAAGGAAACCTTCGAATACCTGGATGAAGTCGGCGCCATCCAGCGCTTGCTGGACCGCTAGCACGCGCAGGGCGAGGCGACGCAGGCGGTTGATGTCCATGCTGCCGGTGAACAGCTCGGCCAGGGTGGCAATCCCCTCCTGAGTTTGGGTCGTGCGTGGCGCCCCCAGGCCCAGGCTTTTGAGATTGGGTTGGCGCGCGCCGTTTTGTGCCGTGGCGACATGCACAAAAGCCTCGTGCTGCAATAACTGGTTCTTGTCCAGCTCCGAGAACAGGGCGCTGGCACGCAGGCGGATGCGGCTCGCCCCGGCGATGGCCTTGGCGGCCAGGGTCGGATCGAGCATGACCGTGATCCGGCCCGCGCCGAAGAAGCGGTCCAGTTCCGGTTGCATCCAGGCGGCAAAGGCCTCAGCCGGAATCTCGGCCAGGCTCGGTGGAATCTGGACGCCGCCCAGAAGGGCGTCGGTGGTCTTGAGGAAGAAATGGGCCGCGTCCAGCATGCTCAGTTTCAGGCGTGTGTAATAGAAGTCCGGGCGCCGATACAGTGCTGACGAATATTCAGTAAAGGCCGGTGTGCCAATCGCATTCAGCATGCGTCCGGCGGTGGCATAGCTACGCGCTGTCATGGCGAGGTAGTTCCCGGCCGGGTGCCCCTCATCGCAACGGCCAACAAAGGCTTCCAGGGCGGCGATCTCGGCGCTGTGCCGGCGTGGGCGCAGCTCGACTTTGGGCAACGCTGCATGCCCGCCACGCCAATGCGCCAGGAAGACTTCCTCGACGCCATCCGGCCACGCCAGGGCATCCAGCACACGAATCTTGCAGGCCAAACGGGGCAGGGCGGCATCGAGTTCGGACAGGGTGGCGGTGCTCATGGAAATCTCCTTGGGGGTACAAGGTTGATTCGCAAAAGTTTAGCTGCTGCCGATGTATTGCGTTGCACCCGCTCAAGGTGGTGCGCTTCAGGTCGACGGGGGGTGACAGGCAAGGGCAGAACTCAGTTTTCAGCCATGCAACCGCCATCGACCCCATGCGGGCCTACACTCGGTAGGTCATGCCGCCCGGCAGCAACGCCTCTTTTTTCCTAATGCCATACACCTATTGGCGTCCCTGAAGAGTCACTGACCAATACGATCTGCCAATCGCCTGGCGTGCTGAGTCGCAGCCGCGCGCGCGCTGAGATCAACGTCGTCCCCCAGGATGGTTTTCTCCACAATTACCGAATGCACATCCGTCACGCCGACAAACGCCAGCCAGGCTTCAACATAGGGCTTCTGAAAGTCGAAGCGCGCTGCCGGCGTGATCGACTGCGCCGAAAAATCCAATCCGCGGGCGTACATCACCACCGCGGTTTTGTTGAGCAGCATGCCTTCCAGGCCACGCTCCGGGTCAAAGCTGAACAGGATGTCTTTCTGCGACACCAGGTCGATGAAGTGCTTGAGTTTGTACGGGATACTGAAATTCCAGAGCGGTACGGACATCACAAGCACATCCGAGCGGTGCAGGTGGCCTGCCAAGTCTTTCAACGTGTTCCAGGCGTCTTGTTGTGCGGGAGTCAAGGGCGTGCCATTGAGTCCGGCGTATTTGGCCTCCATTGCCAGGTCATCGAATTCCGGCAACGCCATGTTCCAAAGGTCGAGCGTGATGATTTCGGTGTCCGGTGTGTTTTCTTGATAGCGCGCAATGAAGCTGCGGGCGACTTCAAGGGAGGCCGAACGTTGCTTGCGTGGAGAGCATTCAATATGCAGAAGAGTCGTCATGGCACGCCTGGGAGGGTGGGGAGATAGGGCAGGTGGGAACATTGCAACATATTTGAATTTGAAATATAAATCGTAAATAACCACTGAATTGATCGCGCAAAAGAATATGTTCGATACCCTGCTGCTCAAGACATTTGTCGCCGTCGTCGATGAAGAAGGTTTCAGCCGTGCAGCCCAGAAGCTGCACCTCACTCAGTCTGCGGTCAGTGGCCACGTGCGGCGATTGGAAGAACAGATTGGTAAACCCCTGTTGACGCGTACCACCCGCTCCCAGCAACTGACTCCCGATGGAGAGCGCCTGGTCTCTTATGCGCGCACGATCCTTGTGCTCAATCGTGATGCCTGGGCAGAACTGACGCGCACGCCGTTTCATGGACGGTTGCGGATCGGGGTGTCCGAAGATTTTGTCGAATCGCGGTTACTGCGCACTTTTCAGGATTTCGCGGCGCAGTACCCGGGCATGGAGATCGACGTGCAGGTGGGTATTCCTGGCACCTTGCTGAACCTGATGAAGCAAGGCCATCTGGAGTTGGTCATCGGTTCCCTGTGCGAAACCGGCGAAGAGGGGTTGCTGCTATGGCAAGAACCGCTGGTGTGGGCCTGGTCGGCACAACCTGTCACCCGGTTACCGACGCCGTTGCCGCTGGCCCTGTTCCCCGAGCCGTGCCCTTATCGCGGGGTAGCGTTGACGAGGCTGGCTCAGGCGGGGATCGCCCAACGCACGGCGATGTTATGCAGCAGCACGGCCGGGTTGCGGGCGGCGGCGCTTGCTGGTTTCGCGGTAGCCCCCATGACACTCAGTCAGGTGAGGCAAGGACTGGCGGTTCTTGGGGCTGAGCAAGGGCTGCCGGATTTGCCGGATGCGCAATTTCGGTTGTTTACCTCTCCTGAAGCGGATCAGGCGATTGTGGCCGCGGTCACCCAGCTCATTGTGGAGTATTGCTCCACGCGCAGGGTTTGACAGGCAGGCTCGACAGGCCTTGGGGAAGCGGTGTCTAGCGGCCGAGCATCACGGCCTGCAGGCGAGCCTGGGCCTGTTGAACGGTTTTGGCCTGTGCGTTCAAATCGTGCAGCAGCGCATTCAACTCCGCCTGCACTTTTGGGTCCTGCACCTTGATCACCGGGCCATTGATTTCGATTTGCGCCTTGTGGGCAGTCACGTAATCGGCCACTTTCAGGCTGCTGTCCAAGGTGCTGTCGATTTGCGGCAGCACCTCCAGAAACGTGTTGGCGGGTACGCTGACGGTCTTGTCGTAGGCTTTGTCGTACACGGCTTTCAAGTCTTCCGGTTGCTTGAGTTGGGCGTGGGCGCTATCGGCTTTTGCCCGTTGCTGCTGGAGTTGTACCCCCATGTCATTCAGGCCGCTTTGCACCCCCTTGATGTCGTCACGGCGTGAAATCACATCACTCAACGAGCGCACCGCTCCCTTCTGGACAAGGTTGCCGAGGGGTTTCACAACGGCGTCCATCCCGCCATTGAAGTCGGTGATCACCGCGTAATGAGTGGTGTATTCGCCAAACGCCTTCGACTCATCCAACGTCAACTGAGGCACGTGGACACCGGGCTTGTCGACGATGCGGGTTTGCAGGAACTTCGTGAATGCGGTGCGCTGCTCAGGTTCGTCACTGCCGCAGGCGATGAGTGCAAGGGGAAGCGCGAGGGCGAGTAGCCAATGAGGGCGAAACGAGACGTTCATGTCTGTGGAGCTCCTGGAATATTAAGAACATGTCCGCGGCAGAGATGGCCTCTGCGGGGCGTGGGCAAGCTTATCGCTTCTGTTGCGACGATCCAAATAACCTGCATGATGAGTCGCCCCAGGTTTCGTAGGGCGGCCCAATCGATCGCTCAATCCTGCCGCTCGGCCACCAGCAGCAACGACTGCGGCACAGGACTTTGCGGGTGCTGTGGCTCCTGCAGGCTGACCAGGCGGAAACCGGACATGTCCAGCGCATTGAGCCAACTGGACAAGGTGCGGAAGTACCAGGGCATGGGTTGCCATTGCCCCTTGAACCCGGCGAAGGTCTCTTCCCGCCAACCATCCTGATAGTCACCCATGGCAGCGCTCCACGGATGCAGCGTCTGGATCACCAGCGTGCCGCGAGGGACGAGCAGGGCGTTCATGGCGGCGAACAAAGGGATGATGTCCTGGTGCAGCAGGGAGAAGTTGGCGCAGATCAGATCGTAGTCGCTGCCGATGTCCACCTCTGCCTCCACCAGCGCCTCATAGCTCGCCACATGGACCGGCGAAGAGCCCGCTGCCTGTGCCGCCTCGACCAGTGTCGCATCGCCATCCACACCGACCGCCCTGATGGCTCGTTCAGCCAGCGCACGCAACAGCCAGCCCTCGCCGCAGCCGAGGTCGAGTACGTGCTCGGGCTGGTAGCCTTGCACCGCCAGCAGGATGGCCTGGTCGGTGACCTTGAGGCGGCTTTCCAGGGCGCCGGTGCGGATGGTTTCGATCCAGGATTGGGCGTTGTGGTGCCAGCTTTGGAGGAGGGTGGATTCGGAGGCGGCCATTTCGATGTCCGGAGTCGTTGGTTGGACGCAAGCATAGGACAAGTCATTCAAGTACGGGCATCAGTGGCTGTTGTTGGCCTATGGCTGCCGGTTGTGAAGGGCTGCAACCGACTCCACGCGGACGGTCCGGCGCTGAACCCAGGCTAGCTTGAGCAATTCTATTAATGTTTGCACTCCGCCAATACCACTTTGCAGGTATGCGGCGTGCCACCGGATCGGCCGGCATAGCGTATGCAATTATCCATGGATTTTTTGCGAGCCATGCTCAAGGTGGAGCCCCACGCCAGGGCGCCCTCGCCGGCAGTGGGAAGCGCTTTTGCGTAGCAGCTTGAGCCTGTGCTTGAAGCCGAAGAGCGAGCCGTGGCAGTTTTGCCAGCACATCCTGCTGTCAGCACCAGGTTGATGGCGAGCAGGGCGGGTAGGACCCATGAGGCGCATTGACGCGCTGTTTTTCCAGTCATCCTGTTTCCCCTGTATCAAGAGGTTCGAGGCGTGTTTGTGGCCGCGTCCTGTTTAGATTAGACGGTGTTGCGCCTGCCCTTGGGTCAGATTAACGGACTTGGCGCATTGGGGGGGGGCGATTTGCTGAGCTGGCTCTTTGAGGTCCGTGTTTGTCCAATGCAGGGAGGTCATTCACAGTCCGTATATGGACACACATGATTGGCCGCAATCGACCCTTTACGGTGGTATACCAAGGTCTGTTTTCGGCCAGTTGCTGTCATGAGAGCAACTGGTCGAAAAATGTTTGTAGCTGTCCAGACCACTGGGTTACAGCTTATGCCGCGCGGCATACAGGCAGATCATCTCCATCGCCAACGCGGCCCCGGCGAGCGCAGTAATCTCGGCGTGGTCATAGGGCGGTGCCACCTCCACCACGTCCATGCCAATCAGGTTGATACCGCGCAGACCTCGCAGAATCGCCAAGGCCTGATAGCTCGATAGTCCACCGCAGACCGGCGTCCCCGTACCTGGGGCAAATGCCGGGTCGAGGCAGTCGATATCGAAGGTGAGATAGACCGGATGGTCGCCAACGCGCGCCCGGATAATCTCTGCCAGTTCCTTGGTGGGGCGATCATGCACCTCGCTGGCATTCAGCACCTGAAAGCCCATGACGTCATCATTGGTCGTGCGCTGGCCAATCTGGATGGACCGTGCAGGATCAACCAGCCCTTCGCGGACGGCATGGTAGAACATCGAGCCGTGGTCGATGCGCTTGTCCTCGCCGTCGGACTCCAGGTCATGGTGCGCATCGAAATGGATCAATGACAGCGGACCATACTTGGCCGCGTGAGCTTGCAGCAGCGGATAGCTGATGAAGTGATCGCCGCCCAGGGTCAGCATCGCAGTACCCGCCGCCAGGATCCGCTCGGCATGGGCCCTGATCGCCGCCGGGGTCTGCTCCGGGGTGCCGTAATCGAAATAGCAATCGCCATAATCGACACAAGCCAGCAGATCGAACGGATCAAATTCCCAAGGCCAGTGACGCGCCCAGGCCGACTGTACCGATGCCTCGCGGATGGCCCGTGGTCCGAAGCGGCTGCCCGGTCGATTGCTGGTCGCGGTATCGAACGGGATGCCGCTGATGGCGATATCCACGCCACGCAAATCGCGGGTGTAGCGACGCCGCATAAAGCTGGTGATACCACCGTAGGTCGGTTCACCCTCGGTGCCATACAGGCTGTCGCGCGTCATCGCCTGATCGATTATCGAATTGTCATTTTGCATGGGATTCTCAATGCGGATTACTAAAGCTGACCCAGGCATGCGTACGCTCACGCAGTGCTCGCTGGGGCAAAGGTTGATTTCTGTTACTCGGGCTTGCAGTGACTGGGCAGAATTGGCGCTTTATCGCGCCAATCCCATTGCGGTTTTCAGCCGCCTGGCAAGGGTGGGGTTCGCACCGGGATCAAGCGCTTCGATCCGGTGGCCTCAAATGCCGACGCCAGGCGCAGCAGCGCTGAGTCGTCGTAGGCGCGACCGGCAAACGTCAGGCCGACGGGCATGCCGATGTCCGGCATCACGCCCATCGGCACGGTGACCGTTGGCACGCCGAGGTGACGGATGGCGAGGTTGCCGTTGGCGACCCAGACGCCGTTGCTCCAGGCGATATCCGCCGATTGCGGATCGACATCGGCATTCGCCGGGCCCACGTCGGCGACCGCCGGGAAAATCACCGCGTCGAGCCCCAGCCGATCCATCCACTCCTCAAGATCGATACGCCGGGTCTGCTCCAGCCCGCGCAGGCCATCAGGCAGTGTGGCGATCTGGTCCCAGGGGGTGATGCCACGCTCCGCTATGCGCACGTATTCGTCCATGCCAATGGCCGGGCCATCTTCGCGATCAGGCAGAGCGCCTGGGTCGTGCGGGAAAATCTGCGTGCCGTCGACGTCAGCCAGACGGTTCAGTCCGGGATCGTCGTTGGCCTGCAGGAAGTCATCGAATGCCCAGGCTGACAGGTCCCACAGTTCGTGATGGAGGAACTCGCTGGACACCAGGCCGCGGGTTAACACCGTCGGCGCCCCAGGGCGATCGCCCTCGCAATTGGAGACCAGCGGAAAGTCCGTCTCGACCACTTCGGCGCCGGCCGCGTCCAGAGTCTTTCGCGCGTTTTCCCAGAGGGCGATCACCGAGGGACGGGTGTTGATCCGCTGTCCTGTCGCCCACCCGATCCCCGGCGCTTCGCTGGTGCCTGCGTCGGGGTCGGCGTTGATGTACATGCGCGGTACGCCCAAGCGCTTGCCGGCGAGTGCGGCGGGCCTGGCAGCCAGTTCCAGGTAGGAGGCGGGACGCACCGAAGCGACGCCGGGGATCGGCACCCAAGGTTGCAAGCGCCACAAGTCGCCACGTTTGTCGGCGTCTTCGGCCACCACCACGTCAAGCACTTCGAGCAGGTCGGCCATGGTCCTGGCATAGGGCACGACCACATCCATGGTGGGCGTCAGTGGCCAGTTGCCGCGCACCGAGATCACCCCGCGCGACGGTGTATAGGCGCACAGACCATTGTTTGAGGCCGGCCCGCGGCCGCTCGACCAGGTTTCCTCAGCAAGGCCGAAGGCGGCGAAACTGGCGGCGGTGGCCGTGCCTGCGCCGTTGGAGGAACCCGACGCGAAGGGAGCAGTGAGGTAGTCCGCGTTGTACGGGCTCTCGGCACGGCCATACACGCCGCGCTGCATGCCGCCATTGGCCATGGGCGGCATATTGGTCTTGCCCAGGCAGATAGCGCCGGCGCCGCGCAGGCGCTCGATGGTGAACGCATCGCGATAGGCAACCAGGTCCTTGAAGGCTGGGCTGCCGGACGCTGCGGTCAGGCCTTCGATCAGGTAGCTGTCTTTGGCTGTATAGGGAATACCATCGAGCGGGCCGAGGGTCTCGCCACGGGCACGACGGGTGTCGGAGGCCTGCGCTTCTTTAAGCGCATTCGGGTTGCGCACCACCACCGCGTTGAGGGCGGTGGGCGTGTTGGGGCCGTCGTAGGCATCGATCCGTGAGAGATAGGCCTGGACCAGCTCAACTGCCGTGGTTCGGCCAGCTTCGAGGGCTGCGCGCAGCTCGGCAATGGAAACTTCGGTTACTTCAATCATGCTGTTACCACTGGCTACTGGGTCTACAAGGTGGCTTGATTGGCGCAGCGTGCCAGCGAAACCGCATCGGCCATGTGCCTGGTCCCGTTGAGTTTCACTGGCGCAGCGCAATTTACTTTCAGGTTCCCGACTTGAGCTTGGTCCATGCACGGGTGCGAGCGCGTTCTGCACTGGACGGCAGTGGCACCAGCGCGAAGAGAGTGGCCTGGATGTCGGCGGCGGGGTAGAGATTGGGGTTGTTGCGGATTTCCGGGCTGACCAGGGCAGTGGCGTCCTTGTTCGGGTTGGGATACCCGACGAAGTCGCTGATCGGGGCAATCACCTGCGGCTGCAGCAGGTAGTTGATAAAGGCATGGGCATCATCCGGGTTCTTCGCATCCTTGGGGATGGCCAGCACGTCGAACCAGACCGGTGCGCCTTCCTTGGGCAAGCGCATGTCCACTACCACGCCGTTGTTGGCCTCCTTGGCGCGATTGGCCGCCTGGGAGAAACTGCCGGAATAACCCACGGCCACGCAGATGTCACCATTGGCGATATCGGTCATGTATTTTGAGGAGTGGAAGTAGGCGACGTTGGGGCGGATCTTTTTCAGCAGTTCTTCGGCCTTCTCATAGTCCTTGGCCTGAGTGCTGTTGGGCGGTAGGCCCAGGTAGTGGAGGGCGATGGGGATCATATCCGTCGGCGAATCGAGAAGGGCCACGCCGCACTGCTTGAGCTTGGCAATGTTCTCTTCCTTGAAGATCAGATCCCAGCTGTCCACCGGCGCGTTTTCGCCGAGCGCAGCCTTGACCTTGGCCGGGTTGAAACCGATCAGCACGGTTCCATACATATAAGGCACGGCGAAGCGGTTACCCGGATCGTTGGCCTCGATCAGTTTCATCAGTTGCGGGTCCAGATGCTTCCAGTTGGGTAGCTTGCTGCGGTCAAGTGGTTGGAAAGCGCCGGCCTGAATCTGCTTGGCGAGAAAACTATCGGACGGCACCACCACGTCATAGCCGGAGTTGCCGGTGAGCAGTTTGGCCTCCAGGGTTTCGTTGCTGTCGAAGATGTCGTAGACCAGCTTTGCGCCATTCTCCTTCTTGAAGTTGTCCAGGGTCTGCGGGGCGACATAGTCGAACCAGTTGTAGACACGCAGGGTGCGTTCTTGCGCATTAGCGTTAGCGGTCAGCAGGCCCAGGCTGCAGATCGTAGCGAGGAGCGTACGGGGGAGTTGGTGCTTGATCAATTTCTCACAGCCTTGGGTGATGGTGCCCACTCGTTCGGCTGCCAGCGCCGGGCCAGCAAGCTTCGTCAGCGCTTTCAGCAGGACGGCACGCAGGCTGCCGACTCCAACGCGGGCGGTGTACCAAGACACAGAGTCAGCTCCCATATCGATTTTTAGCCACGGCTGTTGCTGCTTGTACTTCATAGGACCACCTTTTGAATTATTGTCTTTGGCCTAGCTCCAAATGAATTGTTGCGGTTGCTCTAACCACAATCAATCTATATAAATTGTCAAAAAAACAGGCAGAAAAACTAAACGGTAGACCCGAATGCCCTTACCTCCGCTCCATGCGTTTCGCGTATTTGAATGTGTTGCAAGGCTGGGCCATGTCGGTGCGGCCGCCGCTGAGCTGCATGTCACCGCCGGGGCTGTCAGCCAGCAGATAAGAGCGTTACAGAGCTCACTCGGCATCGATCTTTTCTACAAGCAGGGCCGCCACTTGGTGCTGACCGAACGAGGCCTGGCGCTACAACGCTCGGTAGCCCGCGGCATCGGTGAGATCACCGAAGGGGTGCGACAGATTTCCGAGGCGTACTTCCAGGAGCCGGCGACGAAAGTCCTGACCATTTCCACTGAACCGATTTTTGGCGCGGCCTGGCTGATGCCGAAGTTGTTCGCCTTTCGTGCAGAACATCCGCACATTCACCTGCGCGTCATTACTGCCGACGACATCAGCGAGGTGGACTGGCGCAGGGCCGATATCGCCGTGCTCTACGACGCTCCGACGTGGGAGGGTTTCTGGTGGCGGCCACTGCAAAGCCTGCATATGTTTCCCGTCTGTTGCCCGCAATTGCTGCGCGGCCCGCGCGCGCTCAAGCTGCCGTCCGACCTTATTCACCACCGCCTCTTGCATGAGGATGACGGCGCTCAATGGCGGCGCTGGCTGCTTGAAGCGCGCTTGCCTTACCCAGGTGATGCCGATGTCCATCTGGAAGACTTCGGCATTGCCCTGCAGGCGGCGCGAGATGGCTATGGTGTTGCACTCAGCGACGAGATCAACTCGTTGCGCGATTTGGATGAGGGACGCCTAGTGCAGCCCTTTGCACTGAAGGTACCGACAGGGATGGACTATTTCTGCATCTGCAACGAGGAGAGTCGCGATATCCCTGAGATAGCTTTGCTCATCGATTGGCTGATCGAGCAGGCAAAGATAGTCCCGGCCTACCCGTAAGCGCTGTTGGGGCGGTTTAACGTTCACGTGGCTCAGCACAAAGCTGAATGATCTCTGGATTTTCAGGCGTCTTGAACGGCTGCTTTTGGCCGAATTGAGGCAGTCGCGACAGGCGAAAACTGACTCGATCTGGACCGTCCCTCTCACTTTCCGAGATTCTCGGTATGGCTGAAAGCTGCCTGCCGTCCGCGCTTGAGGTCGACGCCGGCCAGGATCAGCAGGCCGACAACGAAATAGCCGCCGGTGATCAGCATCGCCAGGCGGTGATCGCCACCGGACAGCCAACTGGTCAGGCCGTAAGTCATGGGGCCGAGGATTGCCGACAGTTTGACTGCCAGCCCCCAGAGGCCAAAGAACTCCGCCAGGCGGGTCGGCGGCGCCAGCAGACCGACTATCGCGCGGCCGGCCGATTGGCTGGCGCCCATACACAGGCCGGCGAGATTGGCCGCCAGCCAGAACAGCCCGGGGTCGCGTGCGACCCAGACCAGGCCGACCATGCCGAGCCAGCCCAGCAGGGTCAGTGCCAGCGTGGCGCGATGGCCGAGGCGATCCTGCAGCCAACCGAACAGCACGGCGCCGATGGAGGCCGTGATATTCACCACGAAGATCAGTAGCAGCGTGTCCTGGGTATTGAAGCCCATGACCTGATTGGCATAGATGGCAGCCAGGGTGATCACCGCCGAGATACCGGCCTGGTAGCAGACGGTGCAGGCAAGGAAGCGCAGCAGGTCACGATAGCGGTCGGCTTCACGCAGCGTCTGCGCGAAGCGCGCTAGCGCCGCTTGTGCAATAGGCGTGTCGCCGCGCCCGGGCTGCGGCTGGCTACGTTCGCGCAGGAACAGGAAGGTCGGTACGCTGGCTACGGCGAACAGGGCCGCGGTGATCAGCATGCACACCGGCACGAACTGCGCCGCAGTCTGGCCCTGCGCCTGGGCCCAACTGACGAAGGCCAGGCAGGCGCCCAGGCTGACCATTCCGCCGATATAGCCGAACCCCCAGCCCCAACCGGACACCTTGCCCAAGGCATCGGCACGGGCGAGTTGGGGCAGGAAGGCGGCGATCAGGTTCTCGCCGCTGCCGAAGCAGAAGTTGGATAGCACGATGAACAGGATCGCGACACCGAGCTCCCCCGGTCCGGCCAGCGCGAGTCCAGAGGTGAAGGCGACGCAACCGACCGTGCTGAACAGCAGCAGGCGCTTCTTGCAGGCGAAGGCGTCGGCGTAGGCGCCGATCAGCGGCGCGGTCAGGATGATCAGGACATAGGAGAGGGTGGTGGCGCTGGTCCAGGCCAGCGTACCCCAGGCTTCGCCCTCGGCGACCACCGCGACGAAGTAGGCATTGAACACGGCGGTGATCACCACCGTCGTGTAGCCGGAGTTGGCGAAATCGAACATCGCCCAGGCCCAGATTTCTCGGCGTGTCACTCCGGGGGCAAGGCTGGCTGGCATGGCGATCTCTCTGCAGGCGCGGCATCCTTAAGAGCCTAGCCCCAATGCCAGTCAGTTAACAAAAATCTACAGCTTGGTGAGCAATTGTGGCGAGGGAGCTTGCTCCCGTTCGGCTGCGAAGCAGTCGTAAAATCAGGCGACTCGGTACTAACTGCAAGATTGAGTCGCCTGATTTCGGACCGCTTCGCGCTCCAGCGGGAGCAAGCTCCCTCGCCACAGGTGCAATGTTCGTCTCAAAGTCCTTAACTGGCTCAGCCATCCTGCGAGCGAAGAGGGCATTCCCAGTTACCGTCATAGGCGCATAATGGCAATTGGCAAGGATCTACACCGAGTGCCTGTCATGAGGGGCCGCCGATTTGTGGCGAGGGAGCTTGCTCCCGTTCGGCTGCGAAGCAGTCGTAAAATCAGGCGACTCGGTACTAACTGCAAGATTGAGTCGCCTGATTTCGGACCGCTTCGCGCTCCAGCGGGAGCAAGCTCCCTCGCCACAGGTGCAATGTTCGTCTCAAAGTCCTTAACTGGCTCAGCCATCCTGCGAGCGAAGATGGCATTCCCAGTCGCCGCCATAGGCGCATAATGGCAATTGGCAAGGATCTACACCGAGTGCCTGTCATGAGGGGCCGCCGATGTCTCGTCCGCCTCCAGAAACCCGTGCCGTTCCCCGTTCCGATGGGGACGCGGAGAAATTGCTCGAAATTGTCCAGCGCACCGTGGTCGAGTTGCGCCCGCAGGTGGCAGAAGGTTTGCACGTCACCTTGCACAGTGTGTTGGACCGGGACCTGGGCGTAGACAGTCTGGCCCGGGTCGAATTGTGGTCACGTATCGAGCACGAATTCGGTGTGCGCTTACCCGAAACACTGTTCGCCTCGGCGGACACCCCCGGCGATGTGCTGCGCGTGCTGCACCGTGGAAATGAGGTCGAGACGGTACGCCAGTTGCCCTCCAGCGACTCCAGCGAGGCATTGACAGCAACGGGGCAGGCTCCTGACTCCGCGCGGACCTTGATCGAGGTGCTGGAATGGCATGTGCGCCATCAGCCGCAACGTCCCCATGTGCGCCTGCTGGATGAAAGTGAGCAGCCGGAGGACATCAGCTATGGCGCCTTGCACCAGGACGCTCTGGCCGTTGCCGCAGGACTGCAACACAGTGGCTTGCAGGCGGGCCAGACCGTGGCCCTGATGCTGCCCACCGGGCGCGACTTTCTCCATGGCTTTTTCGGAACGCTGTTGGCCGGCGGTGTGCCGGTGCCCATCTACCCACCGCTGCGCCTGTCGCAGATAGAGGATCATCTGCGCCGACAGGCCGGCATCCTGCGCAACGCCGAAGTCAAAGTGCTGATTACTGTGCCGCAAGCGAAGCTGCTCGCCCGACTGCTCCAGCCGCAGGTTCCGAGTCTGACTCGCATTGCCACCGTGGCCGAGTTGACCGGTGAGGGGGGCGAGTGCATCACACCCGCGCGGCAACCGGATGACATCGCCTTCCTGCAGTACACCTCGGGCAGTACTGGCCAGCCCAAGGGCGTGATGGTCAGCCACGCCAATCTGCTGGCCAATCTGCGCGCCATGGGCAGGGCTCTGAACGTGGGGCCGCAGGACGTGTTCGTCAGCTGGTTGCCCATGTACCACGACATGGGCCTGATCGGTGCCTGGCTGGGCAGCCTGTATTACGGCTACAGCCTGGTGCTGATGTCGCCGCTGGCTTTCCTCGCGCGGCCGGCGCGTTGGCTATGGACCATCGACCGCTTCCACGGCACGTTGTCGGCGGCGCCCAACTTCGCCTACGAGCTGTGCCTGAGCAAACTTGCTGACGCCGACCTCGAGGGCCTGGACCTGAGCAGTTGGCGCATGGCCTTCAACGGTGCCGAGCCGGTCAGCCCGGATACCTTGCAACGCTTCGCCGAACGCTTCGTTCGCTACGGCTTTGCGCCCACCGCGCTGGCGCCGGTTTATGGATTGGCCGAGGCCACGTTGGGTGTAGCCTTCCCGCCCTTGGGCCGAGGGCCGCTGATCGATCGGGTGCAACGCGATGCATTCCAGGCCCGCGGCCATGCACTGCCCGCCGAGGCGGGTGCCAGTGCGACGCTATGCTTCGTCTCCAGCGGCCGGCCTCTACCGGGCCATCAGATTCGCATCGTCGATGGCAACGGGGTCGAACTCCCCGAGCGCAGCGAAGGTCACCTGCAGTTCAGCGGACCGTCCACCACCGGTGGCTACTACCGTAACCCCGAAGAGACTCGCCGGGTGCTGCGCGATGGCTGGATTGACTCGCTCGACTTCGCCTACATGGCCGGCGGCGAGGTCTACCTGACCGGCCGCGCCAAGGACCTGATCATCCGTGCCGGGCGCAACATCTACCCCTACGATGTCGAGGCAGCCGTCGGCAATTTGCCCGGCCTGCGCAAAGGCTGCATCGCAGTGTTCGGCAGTCCTGACCCGGCCACCGGCACCGAGCGCCTGGTGGTATTGGCGGAAAGCTACGAGAAGGAAGCTGCCGCGCGGCAACGCCTGCAGCAGGAGGTCAACCGCATCGTGGTCGACCTCACCGGTGTGCCGCCCGACGATATCGTTCTGGCGCCACCGCATAGCGTACTGAAGACCTCCAGCGGCAAGATTCGCCGTGCCGCCAGCCGCGAACTGTATGAACGCGGCGAAGTGGATCGGCCGCACCTCGCCGTGTGGCGCCAGCTACTGCGCCTGGTGCTGCAGGCTGTTCGCGGGCAGTTCGGTCGCAGCTGGCGGACCTGCCGCGCCGCGCTGTATGCGGCTTACATCTGGCTGCTGTTCTGGCTGGTCACACCGCTGACCTGGTTGGGCGTCGCAATCCTGCCGCGCCAGCGTTGGTGCCGCAGCTTCACCCGCGCGGCCGCACGGCTGTTCGTACGTTTGGCGGGGGTGCCGTTCAGTGTCACGGGGCTGGAGCGCCTGCCTTCATCCTCGGTGAGCGTGCTGGCCGCCAACCATGCCAGCTACCTCGACGGCATCATTCTTTGCGCGGCGCTGCCGCCGCAGTTCAGTTTCGTTGCCAAGCGCGAACTGGCTGACCAGTGGATCGCCGGCCTGTTCCTGCGCAAGCTCGGCGCCCGCTTCGTCGAACGCTTCGACCTGCAGCGCGGCGCCGCGGACACCGAGCCCCTGGCCGAGGCGCTACAGGCTGGCCAGCCCCTGGTGTTCTTCCCTGAGGGGACCTTCACCCGCGAGCCAGGTTTGCGCACCTTCCACATGGGCGCCTTCGTGCTCGCCGCGCGTGTCGGCGTGCCACTGCTGCCGGTCGCAATCCGCGGCACGCGCCGGGTACTGCGCGACGGTCAGTGGTTCCCGCGCCACGGTGCCATCCACGTCAACGTCTGCCCTGCGCAGTTGGCGGAAGGGACGGGCTGGACAGAGGCCATCAAGCTGCGGGATGCAACGATAGCGGTGCTGCTGGAGCACCTGGATGAATCGGAACGGGCCCAGCGCGCAGGTTAGGCGATTGCTTCGCTGCCGTTCTCTTTCATGAGCAGGTAAAGAGTGGGCACGCTGGGTAATGGCCCAGTCACCCACCCGTCATTAGCCGACCCGGTTTAACCCTTTGAGCTCAAGGGTTTCGAGGAGGCTCTGGCTGGGCCACGCTGGCCCTTAGCGCTCTGGCTACCTGGGTTTGAATCTCGTAAGCAGGAGCCTCGACGGTTGTGTAGTCACGGGTATAGCGCGTCGAAAACTCGCGAACCCCCCATTGCAGGTACTGCTGCACATGCTTCAATTCATGCGCCCACAATGCGACATTGTTGAGTGCATCATTGGGGCTGCGAAAGACGATGATGTCTATCAGGGTAATTGCATTTACATCGGGATTCTGCAGCATGGTGTGTGCGGCGTTCAGCTCCACATCGTCCCCGACCTTGTAGCGAGCCGAATCGAGCACTTGAATGTCATAGTAGGGTTCGAGTTGGGCACGGATATTCAGCGGGATTGGCCGAATATCGCCAGTTGCCGCGGTGTTGCGCGATTGCACAATCCAGGTCTGTAATCCAGAGGCCGCCATTTGGTTCATGTTTTTGAAGATTTCCCCCGCGTCCTCTTCGGAGCCAGGAGCACAAAAACACGCGACCACACAGACTTGGTACTGCCCTGCCGGGCAGGCGAAAACAGAGGACGATATGCCAATGGAAGAAAGCAGTGTCGCTAACCGGCAAACGTGACGCAAAAAGACCGTTAACAATGGGTTCTCCCTAAGGCAATGGCGGTCGGCAGGCGATACTTTGGGCATCTCGCGCCCGTTGTCCTGCCACGTGTTGGACCGCTGTGACTATCGTTCGATTCCCCGGGTTCCACAATTTCTTCAGGCGATAAACCAGTGATGCCTTGGTTCGTCGTAGCGTGTGGGTTGCGGTGGGAACTTCAGGCTACTGGCCAGGTCAATTGGAGCCCTGTATCGGCGATGCCGAGCAGCGCTGTGGCATGTTTTACGACAGTGCCGTTCGAGATCAGTCGAGTCCGCCCCCTGATGCCAACCAAGAGTTTTCTACCGGGTCTCATCCTGGCGTTCTGCGCCGTCGCGTCGCTTTGTTCGGTTGCTGCCGAGCGCAGAGCGCCCTCGCAAAGTAACAGCGCATCAACCACCCTGATCGAAACCGCCTCGCGGCAGTATGAAAGTGGCCAGTTGGACCAAGCCGCTGCCACGCTGGAGCGTGCCCTGCATATCCAGCCGAACAATCCCGCGACGCTGCATTACCTCGGTGTCTTGCGTCTTCAGCAGGGGCAGTACCAGCAGGCTGAAACGTTGGCGGTGCGCTCAAACATGCGGGTTGGTCGCAACGTCGAGTTACGCAACCGCAACGTCCAATTGATCCAGGCGGCGCAGCGGGCGCAGTCTTCGAGTACCCCACCCAACGCCAAAGAGGACCTGGTCGCAGTACAGAAGGGGTTGGAATAGGAGGCCCGAAGGAGAATTGCCAATGACTTCCGTCGAGCCAGAGCCCGCGTACGATGAGGTTGAGATTCCCCGCGGTCATTTGCCGCCTCCGGGTAAATGCCGAATCTGGTTTCCTGATCGCCCGCCGGGGCATCAGCCCGCACCCGGCCGCTGCAAGGCGCTGCGATATCGGGTTCCGTCAGGGGCCTACTGGGTGCATGGTTGAGTTTCCGAGTGTCCACTATCTGGCCGACAGCTGCCGTCACCCATGCCGCGGTACGTGCCATCGGAATGAATAGCCCAATCAATTGGGTAAATTCCGCGGGTGCTTAAGCGGCAGAGATCAGCTCTCGGAAGAAATGATTGAGTCGTGACTGGACTCAGCCGCTAGCTTCAATCGGTCAGCTTTACAAATGTATTTCGACTTGCTTTGCGGTGCCAATTTGGCACTCGCCTTTTTGGCGTGAGCCTTTAGTAACTGCTTTATTTTTTTTTGACGATTCATATGGGCTACTCGATTTGTAGGTTCTTGAATGATATCAGCTTAGAAAATTGGGCCAGCTCCCTTTGGTGCGCATTGAGTGCATAAGGTTGGAAATAGGCGGTGAATCGCCCCTGGGTTCCTGGAAGCCTCCGGTTGAATCCACCGCCGAGTGCCGCCTTTCGCGAAGGACAGCTTTTGAAACAAACAGCCAGAAGCAGTCGTTCAGATAGACCCATGAGCCTGTGGGCGATTCAATCCGGCATAGGGGCGGACGCCTGGATCGAGGAGGGGGCATCTGCGACTCTGTCACACAGCTGTCGGCAGTCTATCGGTCATTTCGGTCTGTAGGACTCAGTGACTTGTGCGGTTTGATCATCCGGTACCCAGATTTCACCGTTGTTGCTCGCGTTGGCCTTGCTCTGTGCCTCTTGTTGGCCGACCGGGAAGTTGGCGTAGTAGTACCTCATCCGTTCGGCACCTCCTTCGGCAAATGCAGCTGCCGAGCCGAATGTCATCAGGCCAGCGACGATCAGGGTTGTACGTTTCATGGCAAGTCTCCCACTACAGGTGGTGGGCACCTCGTCCATGATCCAATGCCCAAGGAGCATTATCCGCCGATTCCGTTAAGTGGGCATGCACCAGACCCGCGGTGGCGCTGATTGATGGCGATCTTCCTGGCCCAGGTATCGGCAGGCTTCGAGGTTCGGTTGGCGACCGGGACGCCATGGCCTGTCCCACTTATTCGAACGTTCCCGTGCGCACTTCGCCGCTGCGCACGTAGCGGGTGATCAGCACACCGCCCGGCGTGAAAGTAGCGTGGGCCAAGGTGAAGGCTGACGGTAGTGCGTTGTCGCCGAACAGGCGCTTGCCGCGCCCAAGTACGATGGGATAAATCATCAGCCGAAGTTCATCCACCAACCCGGCTGCAAGCAGTTGGCGCACCAGATCGCCACTGCCCTGCGTCAATAGATCGGCACCGTCCTGGTGCTTGAGCGCGCGTATCGCGTCGACAAGGTTTCCCTCCAGCGCATGACTGTTCTGCCAAGTCAGCGTATCGCTGCGATGCGTGGCCACGTGCTTGGGTACGCTGTTGAACAGGTCGGCGATGGTCCGGCTGTTTGAGTGAGCCTGTACGTGCGGCCAGTACGCGGCGAATATGTCGTAGGTGTGGCGCCCCAGCAGCAATTCGAACGGCTGCGAGAACAGTTCCTGTATCGCCTGGCCGATGGCGTTGTCGGCGTAGGGCACTATCCAGCCACCCCAGCGGAATCCGCCGCCGGTATCTTCTTCAGGCCCGCCGGGCGCTTGAATAACGTTATCCAGGCTTGTGAAAGCGGCAACGGCGAGCTTGCGCATACGTTTCTCCCGGTTCGTCCTGGTGCTGACGCCCCCCAGGCGTGGTCGTTAAAGCAACTGATCAATCAGTACCGCGTTGCTGTAAATCAGGCTGCCATCGCTGGCCCGGTGGCCGACCAGATGGAACTGACCGCGCTCGCGGTGCAGGTAGACGCGCATCTGGCAGTCGGTCAAGGGGCCGTAGCCTTCGGGGATGACCAGGTCCATGGTGTCCATGTCGACATCGACCATGGCTTCCGGCTCATGGGTTTCCTGCAGGCGTTCTTCGGCTTGTTCCAGGCGTACATGGAGGGGGCCATCGACGTAGAAATGGATTTCCCCCACCGGGACAGACTTCTGGTCGTCGCCGGCTTTGCACCAACCTTCAATTGTCAGGGCACTCATGACGAAACCTCCGTTGTGGACTGCGGGAGTCTGTAGCGCTGTCACTTCTCGATACCATCACTTTTCTGACCGCTGCCCCTGGGCAGGGTTCGTTTTCTTGTGGGCGCCAGGTTGGTTGATGCCCCGTGGGGCGGCCGTCAGTCAGTAAGACTCCAGTGGGGCACGAGCAGCCTCTACCCTGAAGTGGGTGACAACCATCATCAAAGGGGGCGGTGACGACCATGAAAACGGTGCAGGACGAGGTCAGCGAAGAGCAAGAGGCAGGCTCTGCCTCTGAGCGGATAGACGGGCGAATCAGGGAACTCGGCGACTGGCGGGGCGAGACGCTGGCCAGGGTCCGGGCGCTGATCAGGCAGGCGGCCCCCGAGGTGGTTGAAGAGTGGAAGTGGCGGGGCGTTCCAGTGTGGTCCCATGCTGGCATTCTCTGCACCGGCGAGACCTACAAGCAGGTGGTGAAGCTGACTTTCGCCAAGGGCGCCGCACTGGAGGATCCAGCGGGGCTGTTCAACGCCAGCCTCGAAGGCAATACCCGGCGTGCCATTGATCTGCATGAGGGCGACCGGGTTGATGAGCGCGCTTTCAAGGCGCTGATTGGCGCTGCCGTCGCGCTCAATGCCTCGAAGGGGGAAAAATCCAACTGATCCATCGGGTGGTGACAGTGCCCGCTCTGTACCCGTTGGTGCTGCTCACTGTCCCAGTCGGCTCAGCGACTCACGCATCGGTGACAGCGACAGGCTGATCAGGCCATCGAGCGGGCGGTCGAGTTCTTCGACCAGCAGGATCGAGGCCGAGGCTGAGAGCGCGCACATCATCAACACCGCCAGGACGGTGCCGTTGCGTGGCGCAAACAGGCCGAACGAGCCGAAGATGATGGACAGCCAGGCCACCAGGATCACCAGCATCGTCAGCGGGATCGAGGCATGGGCCTGAAGCAGCACCAGCCAGCGGGTAGCAAACACCTCGTCGATCAGTGCCAGGGCCTGGGCCTTGAGGGCTCGCTGGTCGTCATTGGCCGGTGCCAGGGCTTCGATTTCGCGTTGCAGCGCTTCGGAGTGGCGGATGGTCTGGGGGCTGTCGAGTTGTTCCAGCAGTGTGGCATTGCGCGAGGCGAGCAGCGCCACGACTTCGGCGTAGCGCTGTTTGACCTGCTGGCGGATGGGGTCGGTTTGCGTGCCGTAGCGTGACAGCAACCGGTCGAATTCGACCACCTTGGCCGCGGTACTGACCAGTTCGTTGTTAGCGGTGTCGAAGGTGCCTTTGGCGGTGGAGACCAGCAGTCCCAGCACCAGGGCCGACATGGTCGCGATCAGGCCGGTGGCCAGCTTGACGACACTGATGGAGTCTTCGCTCAGGTGGTGGGAGGGCAGGCGTGCGCGCACATAGGCGCCCAGCAACGCGCTGCCGAACAGGCAGAGGAAAACGATGAAGGCGACCAGTAGATGATTCACGCAGTACCTCCTGTGCGGCTGTCTTCAGGCCAGGGGTGGTCATCAGACGCCTGGACGACAGGACGGGGCGAACCCAGGTGAGGACCGCGCCGCCCGGAAGCGGCACGGGTGATGGCAGGTGGTTAACGAAGGAACGACTGCATGTCGGCGTTCAGCTTGGCGATCGCCGCCTTGAAATCTTTGGTGGTGATCGGCTGGCTGGAGTTTTCCAGGGTTTCGCCGAAGAGTTTGCGTACCACCTTGACCACGGTCTGTTGGCTTCTCGCATCGATCAGTTCGGCCTCGACGAACAGTTCGGTGTCCTGGTCGCGGTGGCCGGTAACGGCGGAGACCCCGCCGACGACGGCGGCGATGGGCACCACTTCATACCATTTCATGCCTTCGTTGGACGCACTGACCCCGGTGATCGCCGCGCGCATTACCAGGAGCCTTGAGCCGGCCGGTGCGGCTTGCGGGGTGGAGACGATACGGTACTTCTGCCCGAGCACGTTTTTCGCACCGGTGCTCATGTAGCGCTGCAGTTCGTCCAGGGTCTGGCGGTTCACCCGCTCATCAGGCTTGGGCGCCGGGTACAGTTCCAGTTTGTTGAAGGCCACGGTGTCGTAGGCGTTGGGGTTCCATGACGGGCTGATCCAGCGCATCGCTTTCTCGCCGCTGGTGGTGGTGACTTCTTCCAGGTTGTTGTAGTTGTACATGAAACCGGAGTACTGCTCCCGCTCGGTGACTTTCGAGGTACAACCACCCAACAGCAGGCTGGCCAATGCGGCGCCAAAGATCAGTTTACGCGACAGGCTCATAGGGTTTGACTCCATGGATTGAAAAGGTCTGCTCGGGTTTCAGGGCGTCAGAAGCGCCACGTCATATTGCCAGTCACGGCTTGAATCCAGGCGTTGTCGAATTGTCCCGATAGTCGATTGCCTGAAATGGATTTGCTCTGGTCCACCGTCATGTCGCCCAACCAGATCATGGCCCAGCTGACATTCACGTCGGTGTCCTTGTCCAGAGCATAGGTCGCGCCAGTGGCAATGCGCCAGGATTCGGCCATGGGTATGGTCACTGTCCGGTCGCTGTCGGAGACGGCGCTGGAATCATAGGCCAGCCCGACGTTCCACAACAGTTGCGTCGTGGCCTGGTACTGCGCACCCAGTGCGAGTTGCCAGGTGTCCTTGTACTGGGTATCGATCGTAGTCGATTGGGCACCAGCGATCGAGGTGTCGACCTGCACCTCGATTTCGCCGAACTCCGACCAGTCCTGCCAGTTGACCGAGGCCAGCAACGCCCATTGCTGGTCGAGTGGCTGGTACAGGCTGAGGGTGAGGGTCTGGGGGACTTGCGTCGACAGGTCGGTTTTCAGGCCATTGAGGCGCTCCAGCGCCGGGCCGTTGCCCTTGACGTTGAGCCGGTCTTCGAAATCCAGGTCGACCTGGCTGGTGTAGGCCAGGCCAATGCGCGTGCCGGCCCCGGGGGCATAGATCACCCCCACATTGGCGCCGTAGCCCCAAACGGTGTCCTCGTATTTGAGCTGGCCGTCGCCGCGGTCGGTGAAGCCAAAGGGCGAGCGGTCAATCGCAGTCTGGGCTTGCAGCATGCCGTACATGGCTTTCACGCCGACGCCGACCGACCACTGGTCGTTGAAGCGATACGCCACGCTGGGCACCAGCGACAAACCGGCGATGCTGGCGTTCTGCACAAAGTAGCGTCCGGACCAGTCGTTGTCATAATCGTACGCCAGCCCGAAGTCACCGTAGGTACCAAAGCCGACGCTCCAGTAGTCGTCCAGTTCATGGCTGATGAAGAAACTGCCACCGGGGATCGGGTCCAGGCCATTGCCACTGCCGCTGCCGGACACGCTGCTAGCGTTGTCGCGGTCGAAGGTCAGGTCGCCGTAGAGCACTTGCAGGCCACCGGTGATCTGGGTTCCCTTGAGGTAGCTCATGCCCGCCGGGTTGCTGGCGATGGTGGAGGGGCCCTGCGCACGAGCCGCGGCGCCGGCATTGGCCAGGCCGGCATTGTCGGTGCCGATTTCGTAGAGCATGAGACCGCCGGCACTCGCTTGCTGCGCGTAGTACACCGACAGCAGTGTCAGGCTCAATGCGTACTTGCCGGGGAGTCTGGACCGCATGAAAGCACCCTTTATTTATTATTTTTTGAGTCAATGACGGCGGGCAATCCTGCCCACCGTCATTCGTTCATCTACTTGGCCATCGCAGCCCTTGCCGCCTCGATCTTGGCCTTGACCGAATCCAGGTTGAAGCTCGCGCCTTTCTGCATGGGCGGGAACTCTACCGCTGTTTCAGCCAGTTTGGCGACCTGCTGTTGCACAAATACAAAGCGCCAGAACTGGAACTTGAACCAGTCGAAGTATTGCTGCGAACCGTTGGCAGCCTGGTTTTCCGGCCAGCCGGCACGTTCAAACGGATCCAGCCGCAGGTTGGTCAGGATCGGCACGTCGACGGTCAGCTTGGCCCCCAACCAGCCGCCAGGCTGGTCAATGAAGCGGTATTTGTAGTCATCGATGCGTACCGCTCCGAGCGAACTCTCCCCAAAATAGAAAATCTCATGGCGACTGGACGGACCTTTGCCGGTGAGCATCGGTGTCTGACCGCCATCTGGCCACGTGAAATTTTCCGCACCATTGTCCGTAGTGAAGACCACGATGGTGTTGTCGTCCATGCCATCTTTCTTCAATTTGGCCATGACGTCGCCGACGATGTCATCCAGCTGCGCCATGCCGGCTTCCTGTTCCGACCAGCCATTGTCTGCATTGCGCATGCCTTGGTACTTGTCGGACAGGTGGGTGACGATGTGCATGCGGGTCGGGTTGAGCCACAGGAAAAACGGTTTGTTGTCCTGCCTGGATTTGTCGATGAAGCTGAACGCCTTGTCACGGATCTCTTCGTCGACGGTTTTCATTCGTTGCGGGTAGAGCGTTCCGGCGTCTTCGATCTTCTGTTTGCCGACCTTGCCCCAGCGTGGCATCACCGTCGGGTCATCCGTATTGCTCGCCCAACTGTGGACCATGTTGCGGGGGCCGACGGTGGCCAGGAGTGCCTGCGGATAGTTGGGGTGCGCCGGGTCTTCCATGGCGTCCAGGTGATAGAGGTAGCCAAAGAACTCATCGAAGCCATGCACCGTGGGCAGGAACTCGTTGAGGTCGCCCAGGTGGTTCTTGCCGAGCTGGCCGGTGGCATAGCCCATGGCCTTGAACGCGGTGGCGATGGTGACGGCTTCGGCGGGAATGCCGATGGGCGAGCCGGCCTGGCCGACCGTGGTCATGCCGGTACGGATCGGCAGTTCGCCGGTGATGAAGTTGGCGCGCCCGGCGGTGCAACTGGCTTCGGCGTAGTAGTCGGTGAAACGCATGCCTTCGGCCGCGAGGGTATCGAGGTTGGGCGTTCGGCCGGCCATCATGCCCTGGTTGTAGACGCCGATGTTCGACCAGCCGATATCGTCGCCCATGATCACGACAATGTTGGGTGGCGGGTTATCGGCGGCATGGAGAGTGAAGGGGAGGGCTAGCGTGGACATCAATATCGCCGCGGCCAGGGCCGTGGGTTGTCATGTACGGTTCATGACGAGTTCCCATGCTTGAGTGTTGGTACTCTGGGACGAACCCCCGGTCGCCGTTAAATGCATCTCCCCCCGGAAAGAGCGTAGGTAGGATTACTGATTAATCCAGTAATTTATGAGCCGCCAAATCCCAGTGTTTCCTGGGATTTGGCCACTGCCGGGTGGTTCAGGCGATTATTGACACTCGAACCACTGCCGCCAGGTTGAAAACGACCTGGCGGCACCCCGTCGGGACTACTCGTCCGACACTGAGGCCTGGAAGGGTTCAGCGATGTATTTGAAAGGGTAATTGATGGTCTTGTAGTCACCGACCTTGCGCTTGGGCAACGTGATCTTGGGTTGCTTGACGGTCTCGTACGGGATCTGTTCCAGCAGGTGGGTGATCAGGTTCAGCCGTACGGCCTTCTTGTTCTCGGAGCGGGCGACATGCCAGGGCGCCCATTCGACGTCGGTGGCCTCGAACATATCGTCACGGGCGCGGGTGTAGTCGTCCCAACGGTTATAGGACTTGATGTCCATGGGCGACAGTTTCCAGGTCTTGCGTCCGTCGGTGATGCGCTGCGTGAGGCGTCGGGCCTGCTCTTGCGGGCTGACTTCCAGCCAGTACTTCAACAGCAGGACACCGGAGTTGACCAACAGGCGCTCGAAACCGGGCGTCAGTTCGAGGAAGTTCTGTACCTGCTCTTCGGTGCAAAAGCCCATGACCCGCTCAACGCCCGCACGGTTGTACCAGCTGCGGTCAAAGATCACGACCTCACCGGCCGCTGGGAAGTGCGGCATGTATCGTTGCAGGTACATCTGGGATTTTTCCCGCTCCGACGGTGCCGGCAATGCCACTACGCGAAAGATTCGCGGGCTGACACGCTCGGTCAAGGCCTTGATGGTGCCGCCCTTGCCGGCGCCGTCACGGCCTTCGAAGACCACCACCACCTTGGCGCCGGTAGCGACGACCCACTGCTGCAACTTGACCAGTTCGACGTGCAGGGTTTTCAACTGCGCTTCGTAATCCTTGCGGCTGAGCCGGGTGATGGGTTCTACCACCGGTTCGGGCTGTGCAGGAACATGTTTTTTCTTAGCCATTCATTAGCCTCCAGTTGCTGTCGAATAGGGCCTTTGGCAGGCTCGCGCTTGCACCGATACATCGGTCAAGCCGGCGAGCTGCCGGCCTCCTGTTCATTGTGGTTTTTCGTTGGCGCTCGCCGTCAGCTTATCAGCCTGGGTCACCCAACCCCCGCCCGTCGCCTTGTAGACATCGACCATGGCGCTGAATACCAGGCCGCGGGTCTGGGTGTAGTTCAGCTCGGCGTCGAACAGGCTGCGTTCGGCATCCAGCACTTCGATGTAGCTGGTGTAGCCATTGTCATAGCGCAGTCGGGCAAACTTGGTGTAAGTGCGCAGGGCCTCGACCTGATTGGCCTGGGACTGCATCTGCTCACGGCTCTTGCTCGCCGCGACCAGCGCGTTTTCAACATCCCTGAAAGCCGACTGGATCGACTGCTGGTAGGTCAACAGCGCTTGTTGCTGGATCGCTTCGGCCTGTTTCACCTGTCCGGCGATCCCGCCAGCGGTGAAGATCGGCATGCTCACTCCGACCCCATAGTTCCAGGTGGCGGCCGGGCCGGTGAACAGGTTGGAGAGTTCAGTACTCGCCGAGCCTACCAGCCCGGTCAGGGAAATGGACGGGTAGTACAGGGCCTTGGCGGCACCGATCTGGGCGTTGGCGGAAATCAGGTTGAGCTCCGCCTGACGCAGGTCGGGGCGCCGTTGCAGCAAGTCAGAAGGCAATCCGGCGGGGACCGACGGCAGTGTCAGTTGCGCCAGGCTGCGCCCGCGGATGATGGCGCCGGGGTTGCGTCCCAGCAGCACGGCCAGGTTGTTTTCCTGTTGTGCCACCTGGGACTCGAATTGCGAGATCGAGGCCTGGGTGCGCTGGAACTCGGAGAGATTCTGTGCCAGTTCCATTTCGGAAATGGTGCCGGCAGCAAAGCGCAGCTTGAATATTCCGTAGGATTCGCCGCGGGCCTTGGCGGTGGTACGGGCAATTTCCAGTTCCCGATCAAGATCGCGCAGGGTGATGTAGCTCGATGCCACCGACGACACCAGGCTCAGGATCACCGTGCGCCGACCTTCTTCCGAGGCCAGCAGGTCAGCCCGGGCGGACTCGTTGAGGCGCCGCAGGCGGCCCCAGATGTCCAGCTCCCAGCTAACACTGAGAGCGGCCTCGTAGCTGTTGTAGATCGGGTCAATGCCAGAGTCCAGGGGCACCGGGCTGTTGTCCCGGGGCGCCCGGTTGCGGTCGCCCTGTGCGCCGACGCCGACTTGCGGATACATCTGCGAGCGAACCTGGCCGTAACGGCCCTGGAACTGCTCGATCCGCGCAGCGGCGATCTTGATGTCTTTGTTCTCGACCAGTGCACTGCGAATCAGCTCATCGAGGATCGGGTCCTTGAACTGCTCCCACCACAGGCTGTTGGACAGCGCGCTGACCTCATGGTCGGCGTAGCGATAGGCCGCGGGAGCGTCCGTGGCCGGGCGCTGGTAATCCGGGCCGATCATGCAACTGCTCAGGCTCAGGCACAGCACCAGGGGAATAGGGAAGGTACGCATCTCATTCCCCCTCATGGCGTGGCTGGGCAGCACTGCCGGGAGTATCCCCGGGTGGCGTTGCCGCAGGAGGCTGGGCGGTCTGTTGGGCCGAGCCCTTTTTCTCGGTGATCCGTTCCACCAGGTAATAGAACAACGGGATGAAGAAGACGGCGATGACGGTCGCCGCCAGCATCCCGCCGATTACCCCTGTACCGATGGAATGGCGACTGTTTTCCGAGGCGCCGACGGCAATCGCCAACGGCACGCAACCGAGGATGAACGCCAGGGACGTCATCACGATCGGCCGCAGACGCTCCTTGGCGGCAGTCATCGCGGCGTCGTAGGCGGACATGCCGGCTTCCCGGTTCAGTACCGCGAACTCGAAAATCAGGATCGCGTTCTTCGCGGCCAGGGCCACCAGCATGGTCAGGCCGATCTGGAAGTAGACGTCATTGCTCAAGCCCCGGAGCATGACCGCGAGCAGGGCGCCGAACAAGGCGAACGGCACCGCCAGCAGTACGCCAATGGGCAGCGACCACTTCTCGTACTGGGCCGCCAGGATCAGGAACACCATGACCAGGCCGAAGATGAAGACCTTGGAGGAGGCACCACCGCTTTTCTTCTCCTCGAACGCTTCACCGCTCAAGGCGAGTGCATAGTCGTTGGTCATGATCTCGGCGCTGATTTCCTCCAGGGCCTTGAGCGCCTGGCCGGAACTGTAGCCAGGGGCTGCGTTGGCCGTGAGCTTGACCGCCGGGAAGTTGTTGAAGCGGGTCAGCAGGTCGGGACCGGTGACGTAACGGGTATTCAACAGCGCCTTGAGCGGCACCATTTCGAGGTTCTTGTTACGTACATAGATCTCTTGCAGGTCCTCGGCCTTGAGGCGATAGACCGGCTCAGCCTGCAGGATGACCTGCCACAGCCGGCTGTACTTGTTGAACTGCGAGACGTACAGGGAACCGAACATCGTCTGCATGGTGCTGTAGACGTCTTCGACCGGCACCCCCAGTGCTTCGGCCTTTTCCCTGTCGACATCCACCATCAGTTGCCGGGAGTGGGCATTGAAGGTGGAGGTGACGACGCCGAGTTCGGGGCGTTCCTTGGCCTTCGCGACAAGGGTGGTGACCATTTCGGCCAATTGCTCGACGCTGCCATCGCCCTTGCTTTGCACCCATACCTCCATGCCCCCGGTGGTACCAAGGCCTGGAATGGAGGGTGGGTTGACCGGCAGGATGATACCGTCCTGTATGGTGGAAAATGCGCGGGTAGCCTTCTGTATGACGGCGGGAGCGCTTTGCTCCGCGATGGTCTCGGAGTCCTTGTAGCGCTCCTCGAAGTCCTTGAAGCCAACGAAGAAGGCCCCGGCGTTGTTCTTGTTCTGGCCGTCCAGCAGGCTGTAGCCGTTGACGATGGCCACCCCTTCGACGGACGGATCATTCATGAAGAAGTCGCTGGCCACCTTGCCCACCTCTCCGGTGCGATCCAGGCTGGCGGCATCGGGCATGATCACGGCGCCGAGCAAGTAGCCCTGGTCCTCGGGCGGCAGGAACGCACTGGGGATACGCTGCGCCATCACCACGGACAGCACGATCATCCCGGCAAACAGCATGAGGGCCAGTGCCGAGCGCTTGATCATGAAGGCCACCGAGCGCGAGTAGCCGTCGGTCATGCGCTCGAAGCTGCGTTCGAACCAGCGGAAGAAGGCGTTCTTCTCTCCGTGCTGGGGCTTGAGCAGCAGCGCGGCCAGGGCCGGCGACAGGGTCAGGGCGACCAGGCCGGAGATCACCACGGAAATGGCGATGGTGATCGCGAACTGTTTATACAGCTGGCCCGTGATCCCGCCCATGAAGGCCACCGGGATGAACACCGCACACAGCACCAGCACGATGGCTACCACCGGGCCTGCCACTTCATCCATGGCTCGCTTGGCGGCGTCCTTGGCGTTCATCTTGTGGACATGCATGTTGCGTTCGACGTTCTCGATCACCACGATGGCATCGTCCACCACGATACCGATGGCCAGCACCATGCCGAACAGGGTCAGCATGTTCACCGAAAAGCCCATGGCGGCCATGCCGATGAAGGTCCCGATAATCGATACCGGCACGGCCAGCACCGGAATCAGCGTGGCGCGCAGGCTCTGCAGGAACAGGAACACCACGATCACCACCAGCACCAGGGCTTCGAAGAAGGTGTATATCACCTCGGAAATCGATGCGCGGGTAAACGCGGTGGTGTCCATCACGATCTTGTATTCGATGCCTTCGGGGAAGGTCTCCTTCATCTGCGCCAGGGTCTCGGTGACGGCCTTCGACACGTCGAGGGCGTTGGCGCCGGGTTGTTGATACACCGCGATCAGCGTGGCGGGACGGCCCTGGTAGGTACTGCGCAGCGAGTAGTCTTTCTGCCCCAGTTCTGCGCGTCCGACGTCCTTGAGGCGCACGATGGCGGCGCCGTCGTTGCTGGCGCGCAGGATAATGTTGTCGAACTCGGCGGGCTCGGTCAGGCGCCCCTTGGTGGTCACCGCAAAGGACTGCTCCACGGGTTCGCCCGTCGGGGACTGGCCGACACGGCCCACGGCAAATTGCTGGTTCTGGTTGGACACCGCTTTTTGCACATCGGCGGCGGTGATCCCCAGTTGTGCCATGCGGTCAGGCTTGAGCCAGATCCGCATCGCATAGTCCGGCGTGCCGAAGATGGCGGCCTGGTTGGCCCCGGGGATGCGCTTGATCGCATCGAGCAGGTACAGGTTGGCGTAGTTGGCGACGTACGTGCTGTCGTAGCGGTCACCCTTGGAATACACCGCGAGGACCATCATGAACGCCGATGATTTTTTCTGTACCTGGATGCCCTGGTTCTGCACGGCGGAAGGCAGTTGGGGCAGGGCCAGGTTGACCCGGTTCTGCACATCCACCTGGGCCAGGGACGGGTCGGTGCCGATCTCGAAGAACACGTTGAGGGTCATGTTGCCCGTCGCGGAGCTCGACGAGTTCATGTAGATCATGTTGTCCGAGCCGTTGACCTGCTGCTCGATAGGGGCGGCCACGTTGTTGGCCACCACCTGTGCATCCGCCCCGGGGTATGTCGCCGACACCGTGATTTGCGGTGGCGTGATGTCCGGGTATTGGGCGACAGGCAGCTGGAGCATCGCCACGGTACCGGCCAGGGTGATGATGATCGAGATGACGGCGGCGAAGATCGGTCGGTCGATACAGTAGTGAGAAAGACTCATGGGCGTTTCTCACTGTCTTTGTTCGGCTCACCGGCGGCCGGCGTTGGCGCGGCGGCCTTGCCAGCCGGGGCGGACGCCTTCGGCTCGACAATGTTCAGCGGGCCACCGGGAGTGACCCTGATCGCACCATCGACCACGATGCGTTCACCGGCGTGCAGACCCTGGTTGATGAACCAGCCATCGCCTTGCCAGCTACCCACGTCGACCACCCGTTGCTCGGGCTTGCCCTCGGCATTGAGGACCCAGACGAAATGGCTCTTGGCGCCCTCGAGCACGGCTTTTTGCGGCACCAGAATGGCATTCGGCCGGGAGGCTCCTACGGCCCGGGCCCGTACAAACTGTCCGGGACGCAGCAGCCCTTTCGGGTTGGCCACCACGGCGCGAACCAAGAAGGTACCGGTCTCCTGGCTATAGGAAGGGGCGGTGAAATTGAGGGTGCCGCGATCAGGGACCACGGAACCGTCCGCCAGCACCACTTCGACGACAAACTCGCTGCGTGGCGGGAACGTCAGGTTGCCGGCGGCAATGTCGTCGCGGTATTTGAGGGTTTCGTTTTCCGAAAGACTGAAGTTGACGTAGATCGGGTCCATCTGCGACACCGTGGTCAGCAACCCTGACTCGCCCGGCGTGATGTAACTGCCTTCCTGCTTCTTGGCAAAGCTGGACAGGCCGGTGAGGGGAGAGCTGATGGTGGTGTAGCTGAGATTCAGTTGCTCGGTACGCACGGTACCTTCTGCGGCCAGCACGGCAGCACGGGTCTGACGCTCTTCGCCGACGGCATTGTCCAGGTCCATCTTACTGACGGCATTCTGCTCCGCCAACGGGCGAACGCGGGCCAGCGTGGCCTTGGCCACTTCCCAGCGCGCCTGTTGCTGCGCCAGTTGTCCCTTGGCCGAGAGCAGGGCGGCCTCGAATGGCTTGCGGTCCATCTGGAACAGCGTTTGCCCGGCCTTGACCAGGTCGCCCTCGACGTACTGCCGTTTTTCCAGGAAACCAGCCACACGGGCGCGAATCTCTACCTCGCGGGAGCTCTCGGTCTGGGCGACGAATTCAAAGGTGACGGGGGTGTCCTGGGCGGTGACGGTCATTACGGTCACATTAGGGGCATGGCGGGCCGTGGTCACGGGTTCCTTGCCGCAACCGGCAAGAAGGCCGACTATCCCGGCCAGAACGGCAATCGACAAACCAATACGGCTGGAAAAAATGCTTCCCTGCGGATGCGTTCCAGGTGCTGGACAGTGTGAGGTACTGATGGCCGTAGTCTGCACCTGAGCGGTGCCTTGGTACTGGTCTTTCCCTTGGAACTGTCCGACATCGATCGTGGTTACACCCATGAACCCCTCCATAATAAAAGTCACCGAACAGCGTAGCACCGCTCATAGGGGGCATTTGCTGACTTTAATCAGTGATTGCGACGTGCCGCACAGATGTCTGCGAACTGGGCACGCACGTCCTGTAACAGCCAGTTGAGAAACTCCGTACAGATGGCGCTGGCAATCCCCCCGGTATTGCAGGCCCTTGGAGCGAAGTCCGGTTTCCGACCGTGAAGGCAATACGGCGCGCCTGACGGTCTGGACGGACGATCATTGCAGTGTGGTAGGGGATAGAGGGATCTGCAAATTTGTTGGCGTGAAATCTGTCATTGCACATCAAGGCTCGGGCGATCATTGCGTGCCCGTTACCGGCTGCTCGCTTGGGGTAAAAAAATTACGCTTTCTTTACGGAAGGCTTTTTTGCTCGCAAGGATACTGTCGGCCGATTTTTCGATCGTCCACGGGGCTTGTAACCCGTTGGCTCCGGGGCGTTTCAGGAACTGCCCGGTTGCACAATCCAGTGGTTGGGCATCACAAGGGCTACAGTCTTTATTAATCGTTCGAATCCGTTGGTCGATCCACGCAAGTGCCTCACCAACGGCCAGGAAGCCGCCTGGTCCAGGGATGGTATGCGCTTCCCCCCTCAATTTTCGAGATGCCGCACGTGACCGACACAGCGACCCGCGCAAATGATAACGGCCACGCCAAGACATCAGGGGCGGGCTTGCTCGTCGCTGCCGTGGGCGTGGTCTATGGCGATATTGGCACCAGCCCTCTTTACACCCTCAAAGAGGTGTTTGCCGGACACTACGGGGTCCAGGCCAACCACGATGGCGTGCTGGGCATTTTGTCGTTGATCTTCTGGTCACTGATCTGGGTGGTCACGATCAAATACGTGCTGTTCATCCTGCGCGCCAACAACCAGGGCGAAGGCGGCATCATGGCATTGACGGCATTGGCTCGCCGGGCGGCAGCGCCCTACCCGAACATGAGCCGGGTGCTGGTTCTGCTGGGTCTGTTCGGCGCGGCGCTGTTTTACGGGGATAGCATGATCACCCCGGCCATTTCGGTGCTTTCCGCGGTTGAAGGGCTGCAGTTGGCGTTTGACGGGATCGGGCACTGGGTCGTCCCCTTGTCCGTGATCATCCTGGTGGCGCTGTTCTTGATCCAGAAACACGGCACGGCCCGCATCGGTATTCTGTTCGGCCCGGTCATGGTGTTGTGGTTCGTGGTGCTGGGCGTGCTCGGCATCTATGGCATTTTGCAGCGCCCGGAAGTGCTCCAGGCACTTAGCCCGGCGTGGGCGGTACGCTTTTTTGTGGTTCACCCGGGGATCGGCGTGGCCATCCTGGGGGCGGTGGTACTGGCACTGACCGGCGCCGAGGCCTTGTACGCCGACATGGGCCATTTTGGTCGCAAGCCGATTGCTCGCGCGTGGTTCATCCTGGTACTGCCAGGGCTGGTACTCAATTACTTTGGCCAGGGCGCGCTGATCCTGGAGAATCCGGAGGCGGTGCGCAACCCGTTCTACCTGCTGGCGCCGGGCTGGGCACTGCTGCCGATGATCGCGCTTTCCACGCTGGCCACTATCATCGCTTCCCAAGCGGTCATCTCCGGCGCGTTCTCCCTGACTCACCAGGCGATCCAGCTCGGGTACGTGCCTCGCATGTTTATCCAGCACACCTCGAGCCAGGAGCAGGGCCAGATTTACATCGGCACGGTCAACTGGGCGTTGATGGTCGGTGTGGTGCTGCTGGTGATCGGTTTCGAATCGTCCAGTGCCTTGGCCGCCGCCTATGGGGTCGCGGTGACGGGGACCATGTTGATCACCACCATCCTGTCCTCGGCGGTCGTCCTGCTGCTATGGAAAACGCCACGCTGGCTGGCCATCCCGATGCTCCTCGGGTTTCTACTGGTCGACAGCCTGTACTTTGCGGCCAATGCGCCGAAGATCTTCCAGGGCGGTGCGTTCCCGGTGATCGCGGGCATTGGCCTGTTCATTTTGATGACCACCTGGAAGCGGGGCCGCAAGATCATTGTCGAGCGGCTGGACGAAAGCACGTTGCCCCTGCCGCTGTTTATCAGCAGCATCCGCTCGCAACCTCCCCATCGCGTGCAGGGTACGGCGGTGTTCCTGACCGCCAGGGCCGATGCGGTTCCTCATGCGCTGCTGCACAACCTGCTGCATAACCAGGTGCTGCACGATCAAGTGGTGTTGCTCACCGTGGTCTCCGAAGACAGCCCTCGCGTTTCGGCGGACCGGCGATTCGAAGTCGAGGCGTATGGTGAGGGGTTCTTCCGGGTCAGCCTGCACTTTGGTTTCATCGAGGAACCGGACGTGCCCCTGGCCTTGAGTCTGTGTCACCTGAATGAACTGGATTTCAGTCCGATGCGCACGACGTACTTTCTCAGTCGTGAGACGGTCATCCCGACCAAGCGCATCGGTATGGCCCGTTGGCGAGAGAGCCTGTTTGCCTTTTTGCTGAAGAACGCCAACAGCAACCTGAAGTACTTCAAATTGCCGTTGAATCGGGTGATAGAACTGGGCACACAGGTCGAGATGTAAAAACCGCTCACCAGGCCTGGCCGCGCCGCTTCAACTCAAGGCGGCGAACGAACTCTTCCAGCACCAGTGCGTAGAGGTCGTCCTGCAGGTACGCGTCTTCGATACCTGCATCGAGGTTGGGGTTGTCGTTCACTTCGATCACCACCACCTTGTCGCCCGATTGCTTCAGGTCGACGCCGTACAAGCCGTCGCCAATCAGGTTGGCGGTCTTGACCGCCAACTCGACGACCGCGCGGGGCGCCTCATGGACCGCCAGGGTGCGGCATTCGCCGTTAATGTCCTGGCCCTTGGCCTTGTGGTTGTAGATCTGCCAGTGACCCTTGGACATGAAGTACTGGCAGGCGAAAATCGGTTTGCGGTTGAGCACGCCGATGCGCCAGTCGTACTCGGTGTAAAAGAACTCCTGCGCGAGCAACAACACCGAGTGTTCGAACAGTTCTGAGGTGGCCTCCAGCAGGGCTTGCTGGCTTTCGACCTTGATCACGCCCCGGGAGAAACAGCCGTCGGGAATCTTCAGTACCAATGGAAAGCCCAGGCGTTCACCGACGCGCTCGAAGTCTTCCGGTCGTTCCTTGTAGAGAATCTCGGTCGCCGGCATACCCAGTTGATGGCTTTTGAGCAGGTCGGTCAGGTACACCTTGTTGGTACAGCGCAGGATGGAAGCGGGGTCATCCATTACCACCAGGCCTTCGCTTTCCGCTTTCTTGGCGAAGCGGTAAGTATGGTTATCCACGCTGGTGGTTTCGCGAATCAGCAGGGCGTCGTACTCGGCGATTCGTGAATAGTCTTTCTTTTCGATCAGATCGACATCAATGCCCAACCCTTTGCCAACCCGGATAAAGCTGTCCAGTGCCTTGGCATTGGAAGGCGGCAATGCCTCTTGCGGGTCGTGCAAGATGGCCAGGTCATAACGGGCCACGCGGGGGGAGCGCGGTACTCGCCAGACCTTGCGACTGAAACTGTCCAGCGAATTGGCAAATGAGTCTTCCTGATCTTCGCGTAACTTTTGCAAGACCCCGGACTTTATTCCGTCGATGCGCCAACTATGACTTTTGCGGAACTCTACCAAGAGGATAGGGCACGGGAAGATTTCGAAAATTTGTCGTGCCAGTTCCTGTAACGGTTCGAGATTGGTTTTACCGAAGTACAACGTCAGGGTAAATCCATCGGTATTACTGTAAATGTGCTTGTTCAGTGCTTTGTCCAGCGTTTTACCAAGATCATCCAGTGCCAGGCTATACAGCGACTTTTTGGTCAGTTCGCTGATAGTGCGCACGGACGGAATAACGTTATGGTCGCGTGCCTCGGCCAGCAGTGAGCAGTAGTAACCGTGCCCCAAGTACTTATAGCTTCGACACAGATTAATCACTTGAACGCGCTTGCCAGCGTCGATCTCAAGGGGTTGCTCCAGGTACTCCTGTGCACTCATCACGTCCTCCGAGGGGAAGTAAGAGGCCCAGTCTTCTTTTCGCTCAACAATAATAATCACCTGGCTGGACCTTCTTGATGCGCCCGCTAAATAAGTCAGGTTTGATATTGCCGCTAACCGATTTTGCTCTGATACTTCACGCAAGCCGCCCTGTACCGCTGACATATGAAAAGGTCCGTTGGAGAACAAGTCCTTATCTATTAAGCACGATGCTTTTAAAAAGTCTCGTTTCGTTACGCAACTTTTACGGCGGCCCTATGACCCTGTTATTTCGTAAAGCCACACAGGATGACCTGAAGTCTCTGCTGGAACTGGAGAACCAGTGCTTTACCTCTGATCGACTGACGCCGCGCAGCTTTCAGTGGATGATCAGCCGGGCCCATGCCAGCCTGATCGTTGCGCAAGTGGGCAGCCAACTGATGGGCTACTGCCTGGTCCTGTTCCATCGCGGCACCTCCCTGGCGCGCCTGTATTCCATCGCTATCGCCACCCACAGTCGTGGCCTGGGCCTGGGAAAGCAGTTGCTGGACCAGGCGCAAGACTGTGCCCGCGCACACGACTGCGCCTACCTGCGACTGGAAGTCCGTCCGGACAATCCGGTCGCCATCGGTCTTTACGAGCGCCATGGGTACCGGCGTTTCGCCGTGGTCAACGATTACTACGAAGACCATGTGCCGGCGCTGCGGTTGGAGAAACGTATTGTGCAGCGTCGGGACAACCGCGAATTCCAGGTTCCCTATTACCCACAGACCACTGAATTTACCTGCGGACCGGCCTGCCTGTTGATGGCCATGAGCGCGTTACAGCCTGAACGTGTGATACGGCGCAGGGACGAGCTGCAGATCTGGCGTGAAGCCACGACGGTGTTCATGACGTCGGGCCACGGCGGTTGCAGCCCACAAGGCCTGGCACTGGCGGCCTGGCGCCGAGGATTTCGAGTGCGCCTGCAAGTCAGCGTTGCAGGTCCGCTGTTTCTCGACGGCGTGCGTAACGAACACAAGAAGGAGGTGATGCGCCTGGTACATGAAGCGTTCTGCAGTGAACTCCAGCACAGTGATGTGGAGCAGGTCAGTAGCAACCAACTGGACCTGCCACTGGCGCTGGAGGCCGGCGGCCAACCCTTGGTACTGATCAGCAGTTACCGCCTGACTCGCTCGAAAGCCCCGCACTGGGTCATCGTCACCGACTACGATGAAGAATTCGTCTACCTGCATGATCCGGATGTCGATCACAGTCAGCACCGTCAGGCACTCGACTGCCAGCATCTTCCCGTCAGCCACGAGGCGTTCGAAAAGATGTGTGTTTTCGGCGGCAACAAGCTGCGTGCTTCCGTGACGCTTTTCGCACATGAGTCGTGCAGTGAATCGCCTCTGGGTTCGTAGATCCGTCGACCTAAAGGAGACGCTCGAAAGCGTCTCTGGCTCTGGGCCGACTTACTGGTCAGTAGGGTTTGTCGCCGATGATGGCCGCGCGCTCCATCTTGCGATGGCAGGGCGGGTAGTCCATCACTGCATAGTGCTGGGTGCAGCGGTTATCCCATATCGCCACGCTGTTGTTCTTCCAGCGCCAACGGACCTGGTACTCGGGGTTGTAGGCCTGGCTAATCAGGTACTTCAGCAGGTCGACGCCTGTTTGGTTGTAGTCCTGGCCGACACGGACACGTCCCTGGCTGTGGTAATTCACGAAATGCGTTGCGTAGGCATTGACGAATAGTACCTTCTCGCCGGTTTCGGGATGGGTACGCACTACCGGGTGCTCGGCATCCGGATATTGAGCCTTCATCGCCAAGCGCTTTTCCTTTGGCATGGCGGCGGCAAAAGAAGAATTGAAACTGTGGTTGGCGATCAGGCTGTCGATTTCCTGCTTCACGTCGATTGGCAGGTTGTCATAAGCCAGCACCATGTTGGCCCACATGGTGTCGCCACCGGTCGGAGGGCATTCGATACAACGCAGTACGGCGCCCATCGGAGGCGACTCGCGCCAGGTGGCATCGCAGTGCCATGCATTCTCGTAGCGATCCGCCGGATGTTCTGGGGTCTTGTAAATCTGCACGAGACCGGGAGCGTCCGGGTGGCTGGGGAGCATCGGATGGGTTTCAAGCTGGCCGAGGCGCAGGGCAAAGGCTTCGTGGTCGCGACGTGAGAGCTTGGCCAGATCCTGGTCACGCAGGAACAGCACCTTGTATTTCAATAGTGCCGCGTAAATTTCATTGAACAGGCCGTCATCGCGCACGGCGTCGCCAAGATTCACGTTGAGCAGCTCCGCGCCTATGGCACAGGTCAGTTGTTCGACTCGCATTCCGTCTCCATTCCGATGGTAATGGCCGGGCCGTGGGCGTGGCAGGTGAAGTCGTGCCTTGATTCACGGCGGCGCTTGTTATTGTTAATCCAATCTGTGCTGGTGCGGCAGGGCGGGATAGGTGTATCCGGCGGATTTTCTGGCCTGTATCAGCAGAGCAGGGGGGGCGCGGGCCCATAATAGATTGCACTCGAGCGACGCCATGGGCATTGCGGGACAATTTCTTCGCGTGTTGGGACGCCGGTTACGCGACCGCATATCGCCAGCGCAAGAGTGCAAGGCTGCGCGGAGTGGTTGGTTCTTGGCGGATGAGCAGCGCTAGCATGCCAACGTCGGAAACATGTCTCGATTCCGCGAGCAACAGTCCGAAGGCCTCTCGGCCGGACAGGCGATAGGACTCCTCCAGCAGCCAACCATCCGAATCGCATTCGGATCGGCGAAGACACTGGCCGGCAGCTTGGCCAGCCGCAGCATACGAAATGGATCGAGCCCACTGAACGGGCCACCTGCGCATAGTGGGTAAGGCCGACACTTCGCGTCAGGTAGACATGCTTTTCATCATGTCCCAGTTTCGCAAGATTGTGTCCTGAAAAGCTTAGTGCGGGGCACCCTGTCAGGGCTACCTTCAGGCCGTCAACCGAGAATAGATGGAGGTAGATAATGGAGACACACACGGCAATGCGCATTGGTCAACCGCTCGCCGCAACGCGGCACGTCGATGCCGATGACCCTGATGCATTCAACCCCACGCCTGGAGCGGCATCGATGGCTGTTTCGATAGCCCGAATCGGTTCAACTTCATCCACCGCGTGCAGGACAGTTGCACCCTGACCGCCGAATCCCTGCTCAAGAACGTTCTGCCGTTCGACACCATGGCCCTGGCCATGTAGATGCACCCGCGTACGGGCATTGAAGACACTATCGCTCGCCGTACGGCTGCACGCTTGATAACAACAATAAAACCAAGACATTGAGGAGGCTGCATGGCCTTTCACCCAACCGCCGCCGACGATGACGACTCCGGTGGAGTCGGCGTTGCGCGCCAATATGCCTGGATCGTCTTTGCACTGACGTTCGGCCTGTTGATTTCCGATTACATGTCCCGTCAGGTATTGAACGCGGTGTTTCCGCTGCTCAAGAGTGAGTGGGCGCTGAGTGACGGTCAGCTCGGTCTGCTCAGCGGCATTGTGGCCCTGATGGTGGGCCTGCTGACGTTCCCGTTGTCGTTGATGGCCGACCGCTTCGGCCGGGTCAAAAGCCTGGCGTTGATGGCGCTGCTCTGGAGTGTGGCCACCCTCGGCTGCGCCTTGGCGCAGGATTATCAACAGATGTTCATCGCACGCTTCATGGTCGGCGTCGGTGAGGCGGCCTACGGCAGCGTGGGCATCGCCGTGGTGATTTCGGTGTTCCCCAAACACATGCGCGCTACCCTGACCAGTGCCTTCATGGCCGGCGGCTTGTTCGGCGCTGTCCTGGGGATGGCTCTGGGCGGTGCCATCGCCGCCAAGTTGGGCTGGCGCTGGTCGTTCGCCGGCATGGCTTTGTTTGGCCTGGTGCTGGCGGCGTTGTATCCACTCATCGTCAAGGAAGCACGCATTGCTCCGCAACGTCGCGCGCAAGTGGCGAACAAGGCAACGGCTGCGGTCAAGCGTCCGCTACGCACGCTGTGGTCCAGCCGTTCGGTGGTGGCGACCTATGTCGCCAGCGGCTTGCAGTTGTTCGTCGGCGGCACGGTGATGGTGTGGATTCCCAGCTACCTCAACCGCTATTACGAGATGCCCACGGACAAGGCCGGCGGTATGGCGGCGAGCATCGTGCTGTGCAGCGGTGTGGGGATGATTCTGTGCGGCATGCTCAGCGATCGGCTGTGTCGCCACTCGCCGGAGCGCAAGGTCAGCCTGGCCATCGCGTTTTGCCTGGGCAGTTGCCTTTTGCTGTCGGCGGCTTTTGCCTTGCAGGCGGGGCCGGTGCAACTGCTGCTGATCTGTCTGGGCATGCTGATTGCCACGGGTACTACCGGCCCTAGCGGCGCGATGGTTGCCAACCTGACCCATTACTCGGTCCACGGCTCGGCGTTCGCCACGCTGACCCTGGCCAACAACCTGCTGGGGCTGGCGCCGGGGCCGTTCATAACGGGCCGAGTGTCCGATCTCATTGGCCTGCATGCCGCGTTTCAATTGGTGCCACTGGTTAGCCTCGCGGCGGCGGCAGTGTTCTTTTATGCCAAGTGTCATTACCACAGAGATATCGCCCGCCTCCAGAGTCACAGCGTTTCCGAGCCAGTCAACGAAGCTGGGTTAGCGGTGAAGTTGTGAATCTGCGCGCCCATCGTCTGCTGGAGTGTGCCGGCGCGCGGGGTAGTGCTGCCCAGCGTGAGACCTTGCTTGAGCGGCTGTTCGCGGCGTACTTCCAGAATGGCGAGGATTTGGGTCGCCGCGAGACGTTGTCGGCAATCGCCCGGTGCTGCGGCTTCGACGCGTAGGTCGTGGCCGATTGCCTGAAGGGCGGCGCGCAGCTTGCCTAAAGGCTGCCGGGAGCCATATGCGAAGCACTGCGTGAAAGTGATCGCGAGCGGCTACCTGCTCAATTCCACCCAAGTCAAAGTCACCCACTACCTGGTCGAGATCATTGACGGCCAGGCGTTCATCGTCATCGTTTCCGAGGAGTCCGCGCCATGAGCGCCATTGCTTTCACCCGCATCCATAGTCGCACGCGCGAGTTGGCCCCGGGTTTTATCGTCAGTCTGATCGTGGCGGCCGCTGCGTCGTTTCTGTCCGAGCACTACGGTGCGCCGGTCATGTTGTTCGCCTTGCTATTGGGCATGGCCCTGAATTTCCTGGCCGATGACGGCGCCTGCAAAGCCGGCATCGAGTTCACTGCGCGCACGGTGTTGCGCATCGGCGTGGCGCTGCTGGGGATGCGCATCACCCTCGAGCAAATGGCGGCGCTGGGCTGGAGGCCAATTGCGCTGGTGGTGATTCTGGTGGTAGTGACCATCGGCGTGTCCGTAGTCGCGGCCAAGGCCCTGGGCTTTCAGCGCTTGTTCGGCATGCTCACCGGCGGGGCGACGGCAATCTGTGGCGCCTCGGCGGCATTGGCGCTGGCGGCGGCGCTGCCCAACCATCCGCAGAAAGAACGCGCGACGTTGTTCACCGTCATCGGTGTTTCGGCGCTCTCCACCCTGGCGATGATCGTGTACCCGATGATCGCCAACTGGCTGGCGTTGTCGCCGCAGGTGGCCGGGGTGTTCCTCGGCGCGACCATTCACGATGTGGCCCAGGTGGTCGGCGCTGGCTACAGCATGTCGACCGAGACCGGCGACACGGCCACGGTGGTCAAGCTGATGCGGGTCGCCATGCTGTTGCCGGTGATCGTCACCGCCGCGATGATCACCCGCATGCAGGGCGCCGATCCGACGGGTAAACGGCCGCCGTTGTTGCCGTGGTTTGCCGTTGGTTTTCTGGCTCTGGCGTGTATCAACAGCACCGGCTGGGTGACGCCTGCGGTGCAAGGATCGGTCAACGAACTGTCGCGCTGGTGCCTGGTGATTTCCATCAGCGCCCTGGGCATGAAAACACGGCTCAAGGAGTTGGTGGCGGTCGGGATCAAGCCGATCCTGCTGATGGTGGGCGAGACGGTGTTCCTCGTTGTGCTGGTGCTGTTGTTGCTGCGCTGGGGCCTTTGAATACAGGCCTCCCATAGGTTTTATGGCAGGGCTTCACTGGGTTGGCTCCTCGTTACAGTGAGGCTCTCGACCGGTGTCACAAACACCGGTTTTCCGCGGCGACTGTACCAGCAGTCGCCGTTTTTTTTTGCCGTGTGCTCAGGAAGGCTTGGGGGCGGCAGCGTCCGTTGAGGGAGGAGTCGGTCGATTGCTGCGCGCTACGCCACACTGCCGGCGGCATGCCGAACTGGTTGATGAACCAGCGGGTAAAGGAACTCGCCATGGAAAAGCCGAACATGTCGGCAATGTGGCTCAGCGAGTTGTTGGGGTTTTCCAGATAACGCAGCACCAAGGCGCGGCGCACATCATTGATCAGGTCGTTGAAGGCACAGCCGTCTTCCTTGAGGCGACGCTGCAGGGTGCGCACGTTCATGCCCTGGGACTGGGCGATCTGCTCGATGGTGGCGCGGCCCATGGGCAACAGCAGGTAGATTGCCTTGCGCACTTCGAACAGCATTGAGGTGCCTTCGGGGCTTTGCAGCGAGTCAAGGTAGCTCTGGGCATAACGGGCCATGGCCGGGTCGGCATTGGGGTTGATCATATCGAGACTGGCGTCGGAGCAAACGATGCCGTTGAACTCGCTGCCGAACTCCAGGTTGCAGCCGAACAGGCGCCGATGCAGGTGCAGGTTGTCCGGTGGCTGGTGCATGAAGTTGACGCTGTAAGGGTGCCAGTGCGAGCCGAGCAGGGTCGAGCACAGACGGAATATCACGCCGATGGCCAACTCCGTAGCCTGGCGACTGGGCATCGGCGATTCGGTGACCATCTCTGTACGAATGATCGCCATCTTGCCGGCGTCTTCAACGAAGATCGCCAGCGAATCGTTCATCAGATGACGGTAGCGCACCATCACCTGCAACGCTTCGCGCAGGGTGCGCTGATGGCTGAGCAGCAGGCTGACCACGCCGAAGTCCGATAGCTGGCGCGACTCGGCCATGCTCAGGCCGACGGTCTGGCAACCGCTGGCGGCGGCCGAATCTTCCAGCAGGCGCACGGCGGCATCGATGGGAATGCGGTATTCGGGGGCTTGCAACTGAGCCTTGCTTAGGCCGACGACTGCCATGACGTCGTGCGGGTTGAATCCCAGGTTCTGGGTGACGTCCAGGTATTTGGTCAAGACGGCGGCGCGAACAAGCATAGGCATGCGTAGTACTTCCCTGGGCCGATGGCGGCGGTCCATTTCTCGTCGAAGATGTGTTGAGTGCGAAGACGGCGTTCTGATGACCCTGGCAATACTCTTTCGGTGATCCGGGTGACGGAGTGCAAGTAGCGCGATCAGATTCAAGATCGTGTTTTTTGCATCACCATCGAATTGTCTGGTGGACTCGAATTCGGAAGCCGATGGCGCAATCAAAAATCCAATCGCGGGCGGGATACGTGTATCCGCCAGATGTTGCGGTGCCCTATCAGCAGAGCAGGGGCCGCTGACCCATAGTAGGTTGCACGAGAGCGAGGCTATGGGCTATTCGGGACAGTTTCTTCGCGTATTGGGACGCTGCCAACGGGCCATGGTTGAGTGGCGGCGTCAGAAACGTCGAGGCTTCGACAGGTTCAGCCAATGTGGCTGTCCAGGAGGCTTGAGAGTCGCCCACGAACCTGTCTTTCTATTTATTCAGGCGATATGGGCTCGGATGCCGTCTTGCTCTCTCGATAGGAGGCGGCCCAAGCCGAGGGTGTCTTGCCAAACTGGCTGCGGAACCAACGCGAAAAGTCACCGGCAGAGGAAAAGCCGAGAAGTTCGGCGACCTCATATAATCGGCGTTTTCTGTTTGCCAGATACTCCTCGGCGAGTTCAGCACGTACAGCATTGATGATCGTTGTGACACTCTCACCCTCGGTTGCCAGGTGGCGGTTAAGGGTGCGTCGATGCACGCCAAGATGCTGGGCAACGCCATCGACGGAACACAGTCCGTTTGGCAGCAGCATCTTGACGATCTGGCGCGCCCGCTGCGCTGGCTCGTCACGCAGGTTAGCCAACTGCATGTCCAGCGATCGCTTTATCTCGCGATGCAGTGCCGGGTTTGCAGCAGGGATCGGCATGTCCAGATCTCGCCTTCGGCAAACGATGGCATTGGACTCCTGTGAAAACTCGATAGCTGTTCCCAGCACGCGGTGGTGCACTTCAAGGCTGACAGGGCGCTCGTGAGTAAAACTGACTCTTACCGGGCGTAACGTATTGCCCGTCAGCATGCTCAACGTCCGCAGGCCGATGCCAGCCGACTGTTCGATAGCCTGGCGCCAGACGCCGTGATGGCCCTGCATATTCACACCTAAATGCAGCAGGACCAGGTCGCCTACATCCTCAAGTCGCAATTCCACGCCAGCGTTATGCAGCCGCATATAGCGAGCGCAAGATTGCAAGGCTGCGCGAAGTGTTGGTTCTTCGCGGATAAGCAGCGCCAGCATGCCAAAGTTGGAAAGGTGTCTCTTCTCCGCGAGCAGCAGTCCGAAGGCCTCTTGGCCAGACAGATGGGCTGACTCCTCCAGCAGCCAGCCAACCGAATCGCTACTGATCATGATATTCGGATCGTCGAGTGCACTGGCCGGCAGCTTGGCCAGCCGCAGCATACGAAAAGGGTCCAGTCCCACTGAACGGGCAATCTGCTCATAGTTGGTAAGGCTGGCGCTTCGCGTCAAGGTATACATGCTTTCCCTCATGTCCCAATTTCACCAGATTGTGTCCTGGGGAGCTTAGTGCAGGACACCCTGTCAGGGCTACCTTCAGGCCGACAACTAAAAAAAGATGGAGGTAGATGATGGACGCACGCGCCGCAATGCGCATCGGTCAGCCGCTCGCTGCAATGGAGCAGGTGGATGCCGACGACCCTGATGCATTCAACCACTGCTTTGCCGAACTCAACGGCATTCGCATGCATTACATCGATGAAGGACAGGGCCCGCTCGTCATACTGCTGCACGGTTTTCCCTACCTTTGGTACATGTGGCGGCGCCAGATCGTGGCGTTGGCCGAGGCCGGCTTTCGAGTCGTTGTCCCCGATCAACGGGGATTCGGGCAAACCGATCGACCCGATTCCATTGAAGCCTATGACATGAGCCAGGCAGTCGGCGACATGGTTGGCTTGATGGCTTCCCTGGGCGAAACGTCCGCGGTGATCGTTGGACACGACTTGGGTGCCTGGGTGGCCCAGTCAGCGGCCATGTTGCGGCCGGATCTGTTCCATGGCCTGGTGATGCTCAATACGCCGGTACCGCCGCGCGGCAAGGTCAAGCCGACCGTAGCGTTGCAGGCAATGGCGAAGGGCAGGGTGTATCACCACCTGTACTTCCAGCAGATCGATAAGCCGGATCGCGAGTTGGCCAGCGATCCGCGCAAGACCTTGCGCAGCGTCTTCTACTCGATCTCCGGCAACGCTGTCGGGGCTGAACGCTGGCGCCTGTTCGTCGAGCCTGGTGAGCCCATTCTCAATGCCTTCACTGAGCCAAAGGAGGCGTTCCCGTCTTGGTTGAGCGCACGGTCGCTCGACTACTACGTGGCTGAATACACGCGCACAGGGTTTACCGGTGCCCTGAACTACTACCGCTGTCGCGACCGGAACTGGGAAATCACGGCGTTTCTCGACGGTGCGGTAGTGCGCCAACCGAGCATGTTTATCGGTGGTGCTGCCGACCCTTCGCTCGAACCGGTCGAAATCCGCGGTCTCTACGAGCAGCTCGACACCTATCTACCCGGACTGCAGAAGAAGGTACTGCTACCCGGCGTGGGCCATAGCGCTGCGGAAGAGAGCGTCGATCAAGTCAATGAATTGCTCTTGGAGTTTCTTCAGCAGTTGGAACGCCAGGTGCTAGCGTCCAGCGAAATGACGCTTGAGCAAGGGGTACGTTTAGCCACTTGATAGCGTCGGTGCAATGGCAGGGCGAACGGTATCGGCATCTGCCACCGTTGGCCCTGCCATTGCGCACAGGCAGGACTGGATTGAACCTTACAGCGCTCAGCCGACAGCCTTGACCATCAGATGATCACCGAACTGCTCCCGAAGGCGGTTCTTCTGGACCTTGCCCGTAGCGCCCAACGGAATCGTGTCGACAAAGATCACATCATCCGGCGTCCACCATTTCGCGATCTTGCTTTCATAAAAGGCCAGCAGTTCTTCCCGGGTCAGTGTTGCTTGCGGTTTCCTGACGACGATCAGCAAGGGGCGTTCGTCCCACTTCGCGTGTTTCGCGGCAATGCAGGCCGCCTGGAAAACTGCCGGATGGGCCATCGCAATGGTTTCCAATTCGATGGAACCTATCCATTCGCCACCCGACTTGATCACATCCTTGCTGCGATCGGTGATCTGCATGAAGCCATCGACATCGATGGTCGCCACATCGCCGGTTGGGAACCATCCTTGGCCTGCGTGCTCGAGCAGCAGCGAACTGTTTCCTTCGTTCCCGAAATAATCGCGCACCACCCATGGCCCACGCACCAACAGGTCACCTGAAGTTGCGCCGTCCCAAGGCAATTCCATGCCGTCAGCGCCGACGATCTTCATGTCGATGCCAAACACCGCTCGGCCTTGCTTGGATTGCACGGCATAACGCTCTGCCGAGGACATTTCAACGTGCCTGGCCTTCAGGGTGCCGACGGTTCCGATAGGGCTTAATTCAGTCATCCCCCAGACGTGCAATACCGCTACGCCGTAGGTTTCCTGAAACGTGTGCAGCATGGACGGGGGACAGGCCGCGCCACCAATGATGGTGCGTTTCATACTGGAGAATTGCTGGCCTGTTTTTTCCAGATGGCCAAGAAGGCCTTGCCACACCGTCGGGACACCCGCGCAGAGTGTCACCTGCTCGGCTTCGAGCAACTCGAAAAGCGACTCTCCATCCAAGGCAGGGCCGGGCAGTACGAGTTTGGCCCCGACCATGCACGCGATGTAGGGAAGTCCCCAGGCGTTGATATGGAACATCGGCACAACGGGCAGGATCACGTCGTGCGCCGAACAATTCAGGGCGTCAGGCAGCGCGGCCGCATAGGTGTGCAGCACCGATGAGCGATGACTGTACAAGACCCCTTTCGGATTGCCCGTCGTGCCAGAGGTGTAGCAGAGCGTACTGGCGGCGTCCTCGTCGAAAATCGGCCAGGCGTAGTCAGAGGATCCCCGTTGAAGCAGATCTTCATAGCACAGCAGGTTGTCGATTCCGGCGTCTGTCGGCATGTGGGCGTGATCGGTCATGGCGATGAACGCCTTGACCGTATTGCAGCGACCGGCGATGGCCTTGATCAGCGGCAGGAAGGTCAAGTCGAAGAAGATGTACTGGTCTTCGGCGTGATTGGCGATGTAGGCGACCTGGTCTTCATGCAGGCGAGGGTTGATGGTATGCACAATGGCACCCATACCGGAAACGCCGTAGTACAACTCCAGGTGACGATAGCCATTCCAGGCCAGCGTGCCGATCCGGTCGGCGGGCTGGACGCCCAGGCTGGTCAGTGCGCTGGCCATCTGGCGCGCGCGACGGTGGCAGTCACGGAACGTGTAGCGATGGATATCGCCCTCCACCCTCCGGGACACGATCTGCGTATCGCCATGATGGCGATCGGCGTGCTCAATGAGCGAGGAAATCAATAGCTGCTTTTGCATCATCAAACCATTCATGGCATCGCTCCGTTCGTAAGTCTGTGATCGGGGAGCGGGCAGGTAGCCAGGCCCTTGTCAGATTCCGCGTCAACACCGCGAACCGAGACAGCCTGTTTCGCTCCCCTGGATCTTTGCGATCTGGCAACTGCCCGGCTACCCCTTGAAACCGGGGAAGCCGGGTTTCCTCATGAAATCCAGATCAGTTGAATGCCGTCAGGTCTTTCGGTGCGATGTCATGCTGCTCGCAATAGGCAAGATAGCGCTGCAACCCGGACTTCCAGTTTTCGAGCGCGACGATGTTGTCGTTCTCGTCCAGGAACGCGAGATCGCCAGTCACTTGAACCAGCATGAGCGAATACCCGTCTGCGCTTCCCGTGCTGACGACTTCAGGTGTGTGAGTCGATGCAGCCGTCTCGTACACAATGCTGCCAGGGCCGGCGATCCAGTCATGCTCCTTGTATTTCCACTGGCCTTCGATCGTGTAGACCATGACCGTCCCCGTGTGGTGGTGCTTGGGCAGTTGCATGTCGAGCGGCGCCTTCATCATGACGATCCATTCACCGCGGATCGGATCAAGCTTGAAGTACTTCAGCAAGACGTTTTCCGCATAGGGCGTAAACGGAATCCATGGCAGCGATTCGCCATCGATGACTGCGGTGTCGATGTGTTCGTAGAACATGTCTTTCTCCATTGATGCGGTTCAGATCGAGTATTTGCTGGCAACCAAGGCCGCCCGCCCATCTCTGATGGTCGGATGTCCTGGATTCTCTGGGGACTGTCAGGATCAGGTGAGCGGGGTGCCCGCCAGGGTGGCGCGCAGCATCTTTCTTGGCGCATTGCCGTAGTCAGCCACCGCGTAGTGCTGAACCTGCAGGTTGTCCCACATGGCAACCGTGTTGGTTCGCCATTTCAGACGTACCTGGTACTCCGGAATCGCAGCCTGAGACATCAGATAGTTCATCAGGTGATGAGCCTCCGGCATGAAGTCCTGGCCGTAGCGGATATCCTCGAAGTTGAAGAAATTCGAGAAGTGGGTGGTGAATGCCGAGTTGACGAACAAGACCTTTTCGCCAGTCTCTGGATGGGTAAGCACCACCGGGTGTTCAGCGGCAGGGTTCTTCGCGGCCATCGCATGACGCTCTTCGCGTGGCAACTGGGCACCAAAGGTCTGCTCGGCACCGTGTTTTGCGTACAGGCCGTCGATCCGTTGCTTGATGGTGTCGGGCAGGTTCTCGTAAGCCAACACCATGTTGGAAAACAGGGTGTCGCCGCCGGTCTCCGGACCCATTTCGCAGCGCAATACCGCTCCGCGGGGCGGCGCCTTCTTGTAGGTGACATCGGCATGCCAGAGGTTTTCGCGGCTGGCCTTTTCAACATAGCTCTTGGGCTTGCTCGGATCGAGATTGCGGTACAGCATCAGCAGCTTGTCCGCCTCCGGATGGCTCGGCGCCAGGGGATGTGCTTCCAGTTCAGCGAATTGCGCGGCGAAGTGCTGTTGCTCCATGGGGGTGATGTCCTGGTCGCGAAAGAACAGCACTTTGTGCTTCAACCACAGCGCCCTGATTTCAGCAATCAGTTCGGGGTCCTGGGCAGCATCTGCCAGGTTGATGTTGCTGAGTTCGGCACCGATGGCGGGGGAGCAAAGCTCCACCTTGATTGAATGCTGGCGTACCGACGACCGGATAGTGGCGGGTGCCGAGGGGGAGGCTGGTGAAGGAGTGTCTTGGGCTGCGGCGACTTTTGTCATTGTTGTCTCCAATCTACTTATACGACGGTGCGCAAAATGTGCATCCGGTAGAGGTAATTGGCCCCTGCCAGTTGGGCAGAGGTCCCGGCCCTATAGTAGGTATCGCGGGCGCGATGCTATGGGCATGGTGGGACAGTTTCTTCGCGTATTGGGACGTCGAGTCGCAAAGCCACTACGGGAGGGCGGATACGAAAAATGTGCGATGCAGGCCGGACGCAGTGCTTTTGGCCGCACAGCGACGGTCTAGCCTGGACCGCCGCTGTGGAATTCAGACCCCCGCCTGTTCTGACGAGTACTTTTTTCAGGGAGGATTACCCCAGGGCCGTGCTATGTCGCGCTTGCGACGGCGCAAAACGTTGCTCCGCCTCGATGACAACGATGGGAGGGTTTGCTTGAAAAACGTTAATCATTGGCCGACAAATCGTTTCCCCGTACATCGAAATAGACCGTCGTTATGTGTCTGCATAATCAACTCGGGGGTGCAGGAGCTGGAGGCGCGCGGCCTGGACTTGCAGCGATTGCAAGCCGACTGGGGCGTGAGCTTGACCAGCCTGCGCCAGCCTCATGTGCGCCTGCCGGCGTTTCTCGCCCGACGCTTCTGGGAAGTGGCACGCGAACTCAGTGGTGATCCAGCCATTGGCCTTGCCGCCGCTCGCCAAAGTGATCCGGGACAGATGCTTGGCCTGGCCTATCTGATGCAACTGATGCCCAGTCGGCCAGCGTCGCTGGTGGAGTTGTCGCGCTATTGGCCACTGTGGACCGGGCACATGGCATTGCAGGTCGAGGAGAAAAATGGACTGCTGCACGTTGCCTTGCTACCCGGTCATGCCTTGCTGCCGGCAGTCGAAGAGCTGGATTTCCGGGGTGCGCTGCAAATCCACACCTCAAAGGTTTGCCCGGCACCACTAATGGCATTCGCGAATTACGCCTTCGGCGGCCACGCCCAGAGAACCCGGAGCCTTGGCTGAACCTTGCCGCAGACCCGGTGCGGTTCGATGCCCTACGCGATGAGGTGGTGTTGGACATGGACGCTCTGCGTGAGCCGCGCCCAGCCGGAAGTCCGGCAGTCTGCAATGCCCTGGCGAACTCGTTGAAGAATTATGCGACGCAAACCAGCCGTGAATCGGTGCTTGAGGCGGTGGCTAACATCGTGCTGACTGATCTGGCGCACGCGCCTGGCCTGGATCAAACCGCCGAACGCCTGCACATGACCTCACGCACATTGCATCGGGCTTTGCAGCGCGAAGGCTGGACATTCAACGCTATTGTTGAAATTCAGCGACGATACGTAGCGCGCGATTTGCTCTCGAACAGTGAACTGACAGTGAGCGAAGTGGCTGAACGACTGGGGTATCGAGAGGTATCAAACTTCAGTCGAGCCTTTCGCCGTTGGTATGGCGTAAGCCCTGGTGCCAGGTCGTGATGGAGTATCTGTCATTGTTGAATGATGTGCCGCCCTCAAGACCGGGACCTTCCGGCCATCAATGGTCGTAGTGAACTCAACAGTCGCCCAGTAGAAACCGACGCCGACTTCAGCGTCCTGGAAATCGTAGAAAAGCCCACCGGCACAGAGAAAATGAAGCTGAAGGAAAGTCATTGGAAGCAACGGCTTCTGACTCGCGGCAGCGTATTGAGCGGAAACTGAAGTCAGATAGCGGGGAGGGGGCGGGATTGGAAATGCGTCAGATAAGCATTGAATCGCCTGTGGTTTCGAGAGGTCGCTACCGTCAACACAGGAGCGAAAGTGGCCTGGTTCGACGGACTGCCTTTGGCCGGTTGCTGCCTGTCGCGACGGGCAACAAACCCTTTGCAGACATTCATAACGTTTGGTTAAGGAGCTGCGGAACGCAGTCCCAGTGAGCGGAGTGAACGGTTTGAACCGCTTGTTAGGCGTTCCCAAATAGTTGGACGTATAAATCATTTGTGGTTTGCAGTTTGCTGAAGTTGCCTTTGTTTAATGTACGAATATTCGGCCTTTCTGATTTGAGGCCGGTAGCATTAGCCTTTGTGTGTTTGGCGATTTTTAGATTTTCTAGGCTCGGTAGTGGCTGGCCAGGGCCAGCCCCCGGTGTCAGGGTGGTATGGCCTCAGTCTCTGGCGCTTGTGTCAACCTATTGGTGCGAGTAGGTTACGCGACCCAATGTCGATAAAACTCAGGAATCCATAACATGCGTACGCGTATCACTTATGCCAAGCAAGTTCGCCGCGAGTTCTACAAAACTGTGTGGTTTTATTTCCTTGTTGTCTCGCCGATTTTTTTAATGCTCATTTTTATTATCTCGCTGCTCGGTCTGATCATCAGTCAGCTCGAAGGGTGGAGCGCATTTGAAGGTATCTACTTTGCTTTTGTCACCGGCCTGACCATCGGTTACGGCGACCTGGCACCCAAACTGGCCACCTCGCGTGTCCTTGCCATCGTGCTTGGTTTTAACGGCGTGCTGATGACGGCCATCTTTGCGGCTATCAGTATTAAGGCCATTGAAGTCACCGCTCGTGCGGCAAGTTCCGATGAGTAAGACCGGCGCAATAAGCAGAACCATCGTAGCCTCCAGCTCAAGGTTTGAGCAGTAGTTACCCACGCCGTCATGCACCAGGACTTTCATTCGGTTAGCGCGGCGATTGGCAAAGAGATAGGCACAGTGCGGCTTCGCCGCACCGAATACGGCGATCACTCTGGCCAACGCGGCCTCGGTGCCGGCGCGCATATCCATGGGCTCGGTGGCAAGCCAGATGGCGTCGATGCGGATCACTGGGCCAGCTCGCGGATAAAACGGGCGCACCCATCAGGATCTGAGGATGGCCACTTCACGGTGAGTTTCTGCGACCCCAAAGGAACCTCGATGCTGATGGACATTTGCTGATCGGGCTGGGTTCGGGACTCTAGTTTCATCGGAACGAAAGCGGGCAACGCCGGCGCCTGCCGATCACGATAAGCAGGTATCCACTTTTGGACGAGGTTGGCGTTGATGCCGTGGCGCAAGGCTACGCTGGCCATCGACACGCCAGGCCCCTGGCATTCCTGGACGACCTGGGCTTTAAAGGGTTTGGCATAGGAGGTTCGTTGGCGCATGGCAATCCTAACGATAAGGGTAGGTGACTTCGCCGGACGCTTACGCATGGCCGACTTCATGCGCCGCTGCAAGGGCAGGGTGATGGTCAGTATCAACGACCACCCGGACATCCGCCGGGTGTTTGAGGGCTTTCATTTTGAGACACTGGATATCCGCTACACCACGAGCAACCAGCGCCAGGGCAAGGCCGAGGTCAGTGGCGAGCTGGTGATCATGAACTGGGAGCCAGCAGCGCTAAGAGGGCTGTTTTGAAATGACCGCTTTCACCCTCTCCAGCCGTTGGGGCTATCTCGACATGAATGGCAGCTTCCGAGGGGGCAGCGGCCATTCAACGACCGAGGTCGTATGCGATCGTCTGCTACAGTGAGCTGCACAGGAGCCGCTCGCCATACGCCCTCTGTCGCAGCGAAACACTCACTCCCGATCAATCTGCGAGGCGCTTCGCGACTAAACGTCGTGCGCTTTCGAATCGCGGCTAAGACTACGGGAAGCCATCTCCCGAGTGGTTGAGCACTTGTCTTGGAAACCTTGCAGAAGGCTTTCTACTGTTCTGCAACAATAATATGTAACGCTCAGCGGCCTATAATCCCTAACTTTAGTATGGTTTTTTAATCATGCCGGGCACAAGGGAGGCAAGCTATGCGACAGCCCAAGATCGTAATCGTTGGTGCAGGACTGGTTGGTGGGTCGGCGGCCCTGTTCGCGGCCGTGGCCATTCCGAGTGCAGAGATCATCATCGTCGATCTGGCCCGAGGGCACGCCGAAGGGCAGGCGCTGGACCTCGCCCACGCCGCAGCATTCTGGGGGCACAACCGCTTCTATGCCGGCGATTATGAGAGCGCGCGCGACGCGGACATCATCGTGATCACCGCCGGCGTCAGTGTGAAGCCAGGGCAGACCCGTCTGGACTTGGCGAGTACCAACGCGGAAGTCGCGCTGGAAATTGTTGATCGCACTGCGACACTGGCCCCAGATGCGATCTACCTCCTCGCGAGCAACCCCTGTGATTTGTTGGCCGGCGTCGTTTTTGACCGACTGCGCTGCGCGCGGGAACGCGTCATCAGCACCGGCACCTCCCTCGACACCGGGCGACTGCGATCGCTTCTTTCCGAGCGGCTGGGCGTCGAAGCACCTGCGATTCACGCCTACGTACTCGGCGAACACGGCAACTCCGCGCTGATCGACTGGTCCGGCGCAACGGTCTCCGGCATGCCCCTCGAAATATTTCTGGCCAGAAGCGGCAAGGAGCTGGGGCCGGCCAGCCGAGATATGGTCCTGCGCTCCGTCCACGACGCCGCAAGGCTCATCAAGGAAGGCAAGGGCGCTACTCACTACGGGATCGCCAGTGCGATTGGACGAATTTGTCAGGCCATCGTGCATGACACCAACCTCATCCTTACGGTCGGCATCGTGCATGCTGAAGTCGAGGGCGTATCAGAGGTGTGTGTGTCGCTGCCAATGGTGGTCAATGGCAGCGGAGCGCACTTACTGGCTTATCCGGACTTCAACTCCAACGAGCGAGAGGCCCTGCAGCGCAGCGCGCGCATCGTCAAGGAAGCAACCGACAAAGTGCTTCTCACTCTACGGTAGGAACATTGCCTACGCGTCAACCGAACAACGCCATCAGGATGGTATGTCATGGCTGTATCATCTGACAAGGATTCAACGCCGATAAGCTCGCTTGCGCCGAAACCAAGCTCCTCGTTAGGGGATCTCAGAAATGCCTGGAGATTTTTCGTCCCGGTGATTATCGGTATCGCCCTGTGGTTCCTGCCGGCGCCGTCCGGCCTCGATGGGAAGGCATGGCACATGTTTGCCGTGTTCGTCGCCACCATCGCGGGCATCATGACCGCCCCTTTACCGATGTCGGCGGTAGCCATTATTGGCTCCACGGTGGGCGTCCTTGTTGGTGTCGTGTCTCTTGCCGATGTCACCCGATCGACGGGCACGGATCTCGTTTGGCTGGTCATGCTTGCCTTCTTTATCTCGCGCGGTGTGATCAAGACGGGCCTCGGGCGACGCATCGCGCTCCTGTTCATGCGGTTGCTGGGCAAGCGGACCCTGGGGCTGGGATATGGCCTGGTCATCACGGAGCTACTTATCTCACCCGCCATGCCGAGCATTACCGCCCGCGCCGGCGGGGTGATGCTACCAATTACCCGGTCGATGGCGGAAGTTCTCGGCAGCCATGCAGATGATCCGGAATCCCGTGGCAAGGTGGGCAGGTATCTGATCCTCTGCGCCTTTCACGCTAATATCATCACTGCGGGCATGTTCATCACAGCGATGGCGGGCAATCCCCTTGTGGTCAAGCTGGCTGCGGATCAAGGTGCTTTGATTAGCTGGCTCGACTGGGCGGTGGCAGCGTCCGTTCCGGGCTTGCTTTGTCTTGCCATCATTCCAGTAGCCATGCTGTGGCTTGCCAAGCCGCAGATTCGCCGGACGCCCGATGCGACAGCACTGGCTCAGAGAGAGCTAATTGCCATGGGTCCCATTTCGGTGCAGGAAAAAGTCATGGCGGTAATTTTCCTTGCCTTGCTGGTGCTCTGGATTTTTGGTAAGGAACTGGACATCGGCGCGACGCTGGCAGCGGCTCTCGGCGTCTCGTTACTGTTCATCACCGGAGTGCTGACCTGGCAGGACGCCCTTAATGAGAAAACCGCCTGGGACACGATGATCTGGATCGGCCTACTAGTTATGCTGGCGTCCAAACTCAACGAGTACGGCATGGTTTCTTGGTTCGGAGAAGAGTTCGGGGCACATCTGGCTGGCTTCCCGAGACTCGCCGTCTACATGATGGTGGCGGTGATCTACTTCTACATCCACTACTTCTTCGCCAGCGCCACTGCGCATGTCAGTGCCCTTTTCCCCCTTTCCATGGCGCTGATGGTGGCCGCCGGGATTCCACCGTTCACCGCAGCGATTGCCCTCGGTATCCTGAGCAGCATCAACGGTTCTCTGACCCAATACGGTATTGGCTCCGGTCCAGTCATGTTTGGCTCCGGCTATGTCACACAGAAGGAATGGTGGAAGGCTGGCTTCCTGATGAGTCTCATCTATATGGTCGTCTGGCTGGTCATCGGCCCGCTTTGGTGGAAAGTCCTTGGGTATGTCTGAGATACAGGGCGCAGAAATCAGGATACGTACGGCACAGATTGATGGCCAGCGTGCCGCCCGTACTCACCGATGACCCGCCGGAGGGCATGCCCCAACGAAGGGCTGCTTCAGCGGCCAGGCTGGTGTCCAGATGTCTGTGTAACGGCCTGGCAGACGGCCATAGTTGGCGGAACCCGGAAGTTCGTTGTCGGCCGGTGCGACCGACTCGACTTGCGACTGCCGCGCTCCCGGCACCGGTGCCTTTATTGCGAAACCGCTCGCAGCACGGCGGGAGCGGTGGCAGCTAATACGGATATTCCGCGCAGCAAACACTGTAAAGGCGTATTGGATCAGAAGTAAGCAGCACAGGACGCTCATGATTCTGTCCCATCGAGCGCATTCCGCCGCTCCTAACTGTTGCCCGCAAGACCCGACTGATTAGCACACCAAGGTCCGCTCTCGGAACGGGACCGACCTTCGGGTATCCTCGTGGATGCTGCGACCACTGTCTGCATTTGGCCGGGTTCTGCCGGTCACCACCGGCAGCTATGAGATGAAAGCCACCTCTTATGACTCGACTGCGTCGGCCAAAACCAATTGCTTGCGGCACGGAACCTCTCATCTTTGGCATGACGCACACGTCCACATTGTCAAATGTTCAGCTTCGAAGCAGGGAAAGGCGTCACCCTCGCTGATCGACACAGCGAGACGTGTGAACGGCGGCAAGCGGCGTTCCAGCAGGCCATTCGTCTCACCAGGGTCTGTTGACGTTTCGCTCCGAACCGCCGCGATCAGGGAAATGCGACCGCCGCCGCGAGATACAGCAGCAACGCCAGCAGCAACACCACGGTGAAGCCCAGGTGGATCGCCAGCAGGGTCGCCAGCACGGCCGCTACCACCGACACGCTGGCGTTGACGCCCCAGGCGATCGGCACCAGTGCTTCGGCGCGCGCGGAGACGCGCCCGAGTCCGAGCGGAAACGGCATGCCCATGGCGAACGCCAGCGGCGCTACCAGCGCGGCGCAGATGCCGAACCTGGCGAGGGTCCGCACTGGCGCCAGCAGCTGGAACAACGGGGGCAGGGCGATCAGGTAGAGCAGGGCGATCGCGCAGATCGCCAGGACTGGTCGCGCGAGCGGATGACGGGGCCCCACACCTGTTCCAATGTCCTCCCGCCGCCGGCCGGAGTAACGGCTGCCGAGGCCCGCGAAGATCAGGAACGCGCTGAGCGTTACCGCCACCGAATACAACGGGTGGCTGAGGAAAAGGGTGAACTTCTGGATGAAGGCGATTTCCACGAACATGAAGGCGAAGCCGATGGCGGCGAAGTAGGACACGACCCGACGTTCGAACCTAGCCAACGCCGCATTCCGAGAGCGCCACTGACGCCGCCGCGCCACCCATAGCGGCGCCAGGATCAGCAGCACGGCGGCCACGCTGGACTGCAGCAGCGTGGCGATCAGTACCGGATACCCCCACTCCAGCATCGCCAGGCCGCCCTGCTCCTTCAGCGCCAGCAGTTCCGGCAGCGAGCGCCACTTGAAGAAATGGAAGAAATACGGCCGGTCATCCGTGGTCGGACGCACGTCGAACTTGTAGCGTGCCAGGAACTCCGCGCGCTTGCCGGACAGCAGGGCCTGCGCCGCTTCGAAGAACCAGGGCCGGTCGAGCAGGTTGTAGCGGTTCGCCTCGGCCACGGTCATCCCGGGGTAGTAGGCCAGGTCGAAGGAGCGCGCCCGGCAGAACTCCCGCAGCACGGCGATGCCGGCGTCGTCGAAATCCCTGTTGCTGACCAGCAGCGTCGTGGTCTTCCAGCCGCGGATCATGACGATGCGCCGCGCCGCGCTGGCCTGCCCGTCGCGCTCGATGGCCGCGGCCGCGGTGACCAGCAGCCTGGGAACATCGCGGGGCGGCAGGGTGACCCAGCGGGTGATGGCCAACAGGCCGCCGGGCGCGAGATGGTGCAGGTACTCGGCGAAGGCATCCACCGTGTACAGGTAGTTTTCGGACAGCGCATGCAGGCCGCCCGAGGCGGTGCCGAAGGAGTCCAGCAGGGCGATCTGGATCAGGTCGTAAGGCGCTTCGCGCGAAGCCACCAGGCCGCGCGCCTCGCCGATCAGCACACGGACGTTGGGCGCGCTGTACGGCTTGCCGGAGAAGTCGGCGAAGCGGCGCTGGACCAGATCGATCACCTGCGGGTTCAGTTCGATGGCATCCACCGCGCTGGCACCGTGGTAGATCGCCTGCAGCACATCGGCGCCGGCGCCGCTGCCCAGCACCAGCACGCGGGGTTGGTGCAGCAGGTGATAGGGCAGAGCCGAGGTCAGGTAGTCCAGATAGGCGAGCGGCTCGCGGCGCCCGTCATAGCGGTTCAGCACGGAAAGGCCGTCGCCGTCGGTGAAGATGGCCAGTTGTGCGGGCGGTTCCTGCGTCGCGTTGAGGCTCAGGCCCGGCGCGTGGCGCAGGGGAATGGTCGGGCTGTCGACGACCGTGAGCAGGCCCAGCGGACTCCAGGTCTGGGCGATTGCGCGCGCATCCTTGATACGCAGCGTCTGGCTCAGTTCCTTGTACTCGGAGGGCAACAGGGCGATCCAGCGCTCGGGCACGCCGGCCGGCACCGCGACTGCCGCCACCAGCAGCAACGGCGCGAGCCAGTGCCTTTGCCTCGTGCAAGCCATGCAGGCCAGTGCCCCGGCGGCGATGCCGGTGCCGCCCAGCAGCCGCAGCGCATCGACGGGCGTCAGGGCGAACAGCGCGGCGACGATCGCCAGGCTGCCCACGCCGGCGCCGAGAATGTCGTAGGCATAGATCCGATGAATCTGTTCCTGAAAGCAGGTGAAGGTCAGGCAGATGCACACCGCCGCGCAGAAGAACGGCACGAACAGCAGCAGGTAGATCATCAGCAGGCGCGCCGACTGCCGCGCGTCCCAGAGGATCTCGAGGGGATTGAACGGAACCTGCTGGGCCAGGCTGAAGCAGGCGATGGCGCTCAGCCCGAACAGCACCGCGCCGCCGATGAACACGCCGTGGAAGCGCGGCGCCAGCACCGGCCGCGCCAGCGCCACGGCGGTGCCGGCAGCGCCGTAGCCGAGCAGCGCGACGCTGATCATCATGTAGGCGAAATGGTGCCACTGGATGATCGAAAGCAGTCGCAGCAACAGCACCTCGTAGCCGAGCGCGGAGGCAGACAGCAGCGCCAGGGCGAGCAATGGCGGCGAATGCATGTTCAACCGCCTCCGGCCAGCGGCACGAAGCGCACAGGCAGCACTTGCCGGGTAGACACACTGCCATCGCCGGCCTTCTCGATCAGCAGCAGGTACTGGATCATGAACGGCGCGCCGACCGGGATTACCATCCGTCCGCCGGCCTTGAGCTGGGCGATCAGTGGCGGCGGCACATGGCTGGCGGCGGCGGTGACGAGGATGGCGTCGTAAGGCCCGTGCTCGGGCCAGCCGTGGTAGCCATCGCCCAGCCGGGCCTGCACCTTCGCATATCCCAGCCGGCCCAGGCGCTCTCCGGCCTGGACTGCCAGCGGCTCGATGATCTCCATCGTGTAGACCGCCTGCGCCAGCTCGGCGAGGATCGCCGCCTGGTAGCCCGAGCCAGTGCCGATCTCGAGTACCACGTCGCCGGGCCCGACCTGCGTCAGGTCGGTCATCAGGGCGACGATGTAGGGCTGGGAGATGGTCTGGCCGTAGCCGATCGGCAGCGGGCGGTTCTCGTAGGCGTAGGGCACCTCGTCGGGCGGGACGAACTTATGGCGTGGCACCTTGGCCATCGCGGTCATCACCGGCGCGGCAAACTCGACCCTGCCGGTTTCGTCGCGGGTAACGGACGACATGTTGGCGATCTCCCGCACCATGGCGTCGCGCAACCGCGCGAACGGGTCGTCGGCATGCAGGCCGGCGGATGCCAGCGCCAGAGCGATGGCAGGCGCCAGGATGCGCGTCAGGAGCATCACCGGCTTCACAATGACTCCTCCGCCTAAGGAATAGTCGAATCGTATGGCCGGCGGGCTGGCTAGGCAAGCCGGGGGGGCCGGCGACCAAACCAGGCTGCGGCGACAGCCTGAGAAAATATCGCAACCTGTAATACTGCCGGCATCGCGATACCTTGGCTTCAAAGCAAGCTGCGATGACAGGCTCACAATGCACGTCATTACTCAGAAACGCCCGCTGAACGATTTAGCCAATCTGTTGCATCGACCGGTTGAATCCACAACCCAAAGCAGCCTTCGCGAAAGACAGCCATAAGCGGCTAATGCTAGTCAGTTAAGAGAAATAAAGCCGAACACGAAACCCGTGGCGAGGGAGCTTGCTCCCGCTGGGGCGCAAAGCGGCCCTGTTTTTGGGCTGCTACGCAGCCCAGCGGGAGCAAGCTCCCTCGCCACGGGTACTATGTTCGGCTGGTCTTTGGCTTAACTGATCGGCATTAGCCATAAGCGGCCAGTCGGCACCGCCAAAAACTATCCAGACACATTCGCACCACTAAAGGCCCGTAGTACGCTCCACCCAGAAACATGCCTTTGATTTACGCCGATATTTTCGTGCTACTCCCTCTCGCCCCACTGCACCGCTCAAAGCCCCCTCTGCTGCGCACCCTTCACGCTCACGCCTGATCCATAGCCTCGACTACTCCCATATCCTCACCCAGAAACCCGCCGCTTTGATGCTGCCACAGCCGCGCATAGACGCCGCTCTTCCCGAGCAATTCGGTGTGGGTGCCCTGTTCGATGATGCGTCCGTCATCCATGACGATGAGCCGGTCCATGGCCGCAATCGTGGACAGCCGATGGGCGATGGCGATCACAGTCTTGCCCTGCATCATTTCATCGAGGCTTTCCTGAATGGCCACTTCGACTTCCGAGTCCAGCGCGCTGGTGGCCTCGTCAAGAAGCAGGATCGGGGCGTTCTTGAGCATCACCCGGGCAATCGCGACGCGTTGGCGCTGGCCGCCCGACAGCTTGATGCCGCGCTCACCCACAAGTGTGTCGTAGCCGGTATGGCCTTGCTGGTCGCTCAGTTGGTTTATGAACTCATCGGCCTGGGCATTGGCCGCGGCGCTTCGGATTTGCGCGTCGGTCGCATTGGGACGGCCGTAGGCGATGTTGTCTCGAATGGAACGGTGCAGCAGGGAGGTATCCTGCGTGACCATGCCGATGGAGCCGCGCAGACTGTCTTGCGTCACTTTTGCGATGTTTTGGCCGTCGATGCGAATCTGCCCGCTGTCTACATCATAGAAGCGCAGCAGCAAGTTGATGAGCGTGGATTTGCCCGCGCCGGATCGGCCTACCAGGCCGATTTTTTCGCCCGGGCGAATGTTCAGGCTCAGGCCATCGAGCACTTGGCGTTCGCCATTGTAGTTGAAGCTCACATTGTCGAAGGTTACCGCCCCGCCGGAGGTCACCAGCACACCCGCGTCCGGTGCATCCTGCACCTTGGGGCCGCGGGTAAGGGTTGCCATGCCATCCTGTACGGTGCCGATGCTTTCGAACAGCGAGGTCATTTGCCACATGATCCAGTGCGACATGCCATTGATACGCAACGCCATGGCGGTGATTGCCGCCACGGCACCTGCACCGACCTCACCCTGGTGCCATAGCCACAGGGCATAACCACCTGCGGCCATGATCAACGCCACCACCAATGCCTGGTTGACGATCTCGAACTGGCTTACCAAGCGCATCTGGCGGAAGCCGGTTTGCTTGAAATCCTCCATCGCTGCACGCGCGAAGTGCGCTTCACGATTGGAGTGGGAGAACAGCTTCACCGTAGTGATGTTGGTGTAGGCATCTGAGATACGCCCGGTCATCATCGACCGCGCATTGGCCTGTTCCTGCCCGACTTTCCCCAGGCGGGGCACGAAGTACAGCATGGCCAGCCCGAACAACACGACCCAGGCAAGGAAAGGCAGCATCAGTTTCAGTGCGAAGCCGCCGGCCAGTGCGATGATTGCGATGAAATACATCCCGATCCCGGGTGCGATCTCGATAAAGGTGAATAGCACGTCGCGCACGGCTAGCGCAGTCTGCATCACCTTGGTAGTGACCCGGCCGGAAAACTCATCGGAAAAAAACGAAAGGCTTTGCCGCAGCATCAGGCGATGGAAGTCCCAGCGCAGCCGCAACGGCAGATTAATCGCCAATATCTGGTGCTGCACCATGGTGCGCAACGCCACTAGCCCGACGCTGGTCACCATTACGATACCCATGCCCCACAACACGCGACTTTCCTGCGAAGCCGCATCACCGCCTGCCTGCCAGGTCGAGAGCAGGTCTACGACCTGCCCAAGGAAGGAAAACAGCCAGGCTTCGTAAATCGACACACCGGCACTGAGCAGCGCAAGCGCAAAGATGTAACCGCGGGCGCCCCGCGTGCAGGCCCACAGAAACCGAACCAAACCATCGGGTGGCGGTGGTACCTCGTCAGGAGGAAAGGGGTCGAGCCTTCGTTCAAACGCACGAAGCATGGTGGTCTCCAAAACGATCAAGTTAAGGCGATTCTGCCATTGAACGCTTGCTTTGAGGGTTTTGCGAAGTTAGAGGTATGGCGCTGTTGGCAGGTCGTTCTGAGGATTGGGTTGCCGGGTGCGGGCTCTCATACATTGCCAGAGACCCGGTCGGCAGGGATAAAACGGCCGGTATCGAAGAGGGCTATTGGCCAAGATCGGACGTTCATCTAAGGACCGCTTGCGACCCAGGCTGTGTGAAAACGCACTGAATACGTCGAAAGTTGAGAACTACGGGCGTTGTCTGCGAAACCAGCAGACGGAAGCGCGAATTGCCCTAGTCAGCTACATAGACGTTCGTAATGCTGTTTGGGCCGCGTCAGCGGCCCAAACGGCTACTAACTGGCGAGCCAAGCGGCTGGATTCACGCCCTGATCGCCTCAAGCAATCCTGCGATGCCGAAGATGCTCATCATTCGTTTGAGGTTGTAGGCGAGCACATGAAGGCTCATTTCGGTACTTACCCGCGGAAGTGTTTTGGTCAGGAAGTGGGTGGCTCCCATCCAATATTTGAGCGTTCCAAAAGGATGCTCAACAGTCTGACGGCGAACCTTCATCTTCCCCGGGTCATGCTCCAGCCGAACCTGCATCGCGTCGATTACCGCCTCATGTTCCCAGCGCTTCACACGGCGCTCCTTACCCGTCGTACATTGCTTTTGCATTGCGCAGGACTGGCAGCCCGAGAAGTAGTAACAATGCAATAACATGCCGTCTTCCATCGACGAATGCCGCCGGGTCAGTAACTGTCCCGCAGGGCATTGATATTCGTCCGACGCAGTAAGGTAGATGAAATCCTGCTTGCCGAATCGACCTTCCGCTTTGCTGCCAGATGTCAGGGGTTTCGGTACGAAGGTAGTGATGCCGGCTTCCTCGCAAGCAAGGATTTCCAGACCCTTGTAATAGCCTCGATCTGCTACCACCGTCAGCGATTCAGCCCCGATTTCTTCACGCGCTTGGTTCGCCATATTGCTCAGTTGCCCACGATCATTACCAACGTTGGTCACCTCATGGGCAATGATCAGATGGTGTTTGTCGTCGACAGCTGTTTGTACGTTGTAGCCAACCGTTCCGGTGCCTCGGCCGCTTGTGGCCATTGAGCGTGCATCTGGGTCTGTGAGGGAGATCTGCTGGTCTGGACTGTCGTGGAGCTGCGCCTCGATTTCCTTGAGTTTCTGCATCTGCTTTTTCAGTGTTTCTATCTTTTCTTTAAGCTGCTCTGCTTTGGCCTCGGCCACTTCGGGCGTTGCCCGATCCGCCGAATCCATCGCCGCCAGATATCGATCAATGCTCTGCTCGATCTGCTGCATGCGTGCCTTCACCTTGCCCTGAGTGAAGTTGCGGTCGCGATTATTGACGGCTTTGAATTTGCTGCCGTCGATGGCGATGATCGACTGAGAGAAGAGATTGAGGTTGCGGCAAAGAACTACGAACTGGCGGCATACGCTGCGAATGGCTTTGCCGTTGTCTTTGCGAAAGTCGGCAATGGTTTTGAAGTCCGGAGCTAAACGCCCCGTTAGCCACATCAACTCGACGTTGCGCTCGGCCTCACGCTCAAGCCGGCGGCTGGACTGAATCCGATTGAGGTAGCCGTAGATATAGATCTTCAGCAACACCGCTGGGTGGTAAGCCGGACGACCAGTTGCGGCAGGATCGACGCCCTCAAAACCAAGTGCGCCCAGGTCGAGTTCATCGACGAAAACATCGACCACGCGCACTGGATTTTCTTCGGCTACGTAATCGTCCAGACACTCCGGCAGCAAGGTGACTTGCGTCCGAGCCTCACCTTCAATAAATCGCTTCATGATCGCCCCCGCTACGATCTCGACGATCAGAAGATTAGACAATTGCGAGTGTTTTCACACAGCCTGGACCCAATGCGGACGCTGACCAGCATTTGGTTAAGGGGCGGGCTTTAGCCCGTCCCAGTGAGCGAAGCGAACGGTTTGAACCAGTTGTTATGCATGTTTTACTAGCCGTTTCTTTAAATGATACAGGTTAGTCCCGATTGGTCGATCCTCAAGAACACCATAAATCTCATACCCATGCTGCTCATAGAACTGTTTAGCATCAACGGTTTTTAAGAATGCAACTACTGCCCCATTGTTGGCGCCAATCGTTTCTGCTTTTTCCAATAGCATAGAACCGACTTTTCTACCGCGATGAGATTCCTTAACCCAAAAGGTATCAATTTCTAAGCCATCCCAGTAACAATTACAGCTTATTGCACCGATGTAGTCGCCTACTTCGTCGTGTGCAACCACCATAAATATTTTATCTTCCGATTCTGGCGGTAGATTTGGATATTGAATTCGAAGATATTCTGAAAACCTATTATTCAGAACTCCCTGGTCCTTTTCTGTTGGAGAATCCAATATATCAATCTTGATTTCCACTTTATTGCTCCGATCATTCAAGTCTGAGGTGTCGTACGGCTTTTGGCATAATAATTAATTTTTCGACATGCGATGTCGCATAACGTTCCATGTCCATGCGTAATCCCTTGAGCAATCAAAAAATCGAGTCTGTAAACGCGACATCAAGAAGGGGGGAATCGGCATATTTTTTTGCACATTACTGAAGTATTAGCTGCGTGTCCATGGTCTGCTTTTGGCCGATAGTTGCCCGTCGCTGGGCCAGCGCTAGAAGCTCTTTATTGGCAATTCAGTAGTGTTCCATCGTGGAAGAAGTGCACGGATCGATAGCCTGCAGAATAAGAGCCGGAGCCTGTTTGCCGTAACTCTCCGTGTCTTGATAGGCGTTTGAGCCGTTCTGCTTGCGATATATTGGGAGCGCAGTGATCAAGGCGACTCTGATCTTCCTTTACGTCGAGCGCAAGATCTGGCGGCGCCTTGGTTTCCAGGGTCCATTCGACCTGAAGATGCTGAAACCTCTTGTAGTCCTCGATCGAGACATATTCTTGCAGTTGAGTTCGAAGGCCAATTTTCTCGCCCTTCGCGCCTACGATGCCACTAAATTCGGAAAGCTCGATTGGTTTGCTGAAGACTCTGAAGCCATCCTGGTCGACGAAGTAGATGATGAGTTGTGCTTTCTGGTTTCGTTCAGCCAGGCGAGGGTCCGATAGGTAGGCCGGATATCCGACGACATCTACGGATAACAAGAGCTTTCCGGACACTACCTTTGTCTTGGCCTGAAGTTGTAAACTGAGATTCGTGCTGAGGTCTGCTGACCACTCCTTAATGGTCTCGTACTGCTTGGCCTGGCTACTCTTGTAGCTATTGGTTGCCCAGGAGAAAAACGTGATCGTAATCGCGAGAGCCAAACCTGCAAAGAAGAGGCCTGTGGCGAGTTTCGCTGCAGCGAGAAGAAAGCTCTTCATAATGACGCCTAACTACTATTGGGCGACATTACTGTCGCATTGAGACACGACAGTAATGTCGTATACGTTCCTTGTCGTCCCGTAAACCCTGGCTTAGCTGGGAGGTCGTCGCAGCAAACGCGACATAACCCAAAGAGAAGAGCCACATGGCTGACGGCGAGATCGACCGCGCGGTAAAGATTCAGCGCAGCAACGAGACGCTACCAATTTGCCACTAGCCTGTCTACCGACTGCTTTTGGCCGATTTCTGCCTGTCGCGAAGGGCTTCAATCGACCCAGGCTGTGTGAAAACGCATGCGCCGTTTTGAAGTCTGCGTTGCTACGTAAAATCTGTCGGCGTTTGCTTGGTCAGCAGACCTGAAATTTGCATAGGAACGCGATTTTTGTTCCGATTCTGACTGTCAAACTTGCTCTAAAACGGTTTCACACAGCCTGGACCCGAAGCAGCCTTTCATCAATGGCTGGAAGCGGCGACTAGGCTCCTGAGGTAGGCAGTCAAATCACGAAACGGGTTTCGCCATCTCAGAGGGTGGCAATATCTACTTTGTTCATGGCTATGGTCTCCGATAGGCACCCTGTGAAAGCTTAGTGGGGGTTCACAGGGTGGGAGGGGTAACCATTTTGTGTTTTACAGATCGTATTTCAACACTTCAGCGCACAGGCGGTGCGTACTGAATCCCGCCGTTGTTCCACAAGGCGTTGAGGCCTCGCTTGATCTTCAGCACGCTGCCCTGGCCAATGTTGCGCTCAAACACTTCGCTGTAGTTGCCGACCTGTTTGACTATCTGAACCACCCAGTCCTTGCGCAGCTTCAAGTCCTTGCCGTATTCACCATCGGCACCCAGCAGCCGTGCGACATCCGGGTTCTTGGTGCTCTTGGCCTGCTCTTCGACGTTCTGCGAGGTGATGCCCATTTCCTCGGCGTTGAGCATGGCGAACAGGGTCCACTTGACGATACTGAACCACTCCTCGTCGCCCTTGCGCACCAGCGGGCCGAGCGGCTCCTTGGAGATGATTTCCGGCAGCACCACGAATTCGTCGGGGTGGGCCATTTTGATCCGTTGGGCGTAAAGGCCCGACTGGTCAGTGGTCAACACATCGCAACGACCGGCTTCCAGGCCCTTGGCGCTTTCATCGGCGGTGTCGAAGGTGATGGGGGTGTATTTGAGGTTATTGGCGCGAAAGTAATCCGACACGTTGAGTTCGGTGGTGGTGCCAGCCTGGATGCAGATGGTCGCGCCGCCCAGTTCCTTGGCGCTGCTCACCCCCAGTTTGTTGTTCACCAAAAAGCCAATCCCGTCGTAATAGGTCACGCCGGTGAACACCAGGCCCATGCCGGCGTCCCGGGAACTGGTCCAGGTGGTGTTGCGGGAAATAAGGTCGATCTCCCCCGACTGCAACGCGGTGAAGCGCTCTTTGGCGGTCAACTGGCTGAACTTCACTTTCGACGCGTCGCCAAACAGCGCGGCAGCCACAGCGTGGCAAACATCGACGTCGATCCCGGTCATTTTACCCTGAGCGTTCGGCACGCCGAACCCCGGCAGACCATCGCTGACACCGCACTGGATAAAGCCCTTTTTGGTAATGGCATCCAGCGTCGCCCCCGCTTGAGCGGTAGCGGTCACACCCAACAGGGCGGTGGCGGCCAACAAGGCCAGGGTGGATTTCATGCTCTTCATGCCAACGACTCCCTAGTGTTTCTTGTTATTCGACGCACATGTCGCGCGCCTGCACGCACCCGATAGTGGATGAAATCCTTGATACCGGTCAGTTTTAGTGGTTTTTTAGCCGTCCAACAACCAACCTTTCGGCAAGCGCTCCTTCCGGTTTGGAATGAACTGCCCCTGGCGCCGCATCCGTTCCCCTTTAGGTGGCCTCGTGTTTTCAAAACGTTTAACGCCGTCGATGACCGCCCTGCAGTGCTTCGAAGCGGCCGCTCGCCACCTCAGTTTCACCCGCGCCGCCCAAGAGTTGCACCTGACCCAAAGCGCCGTCAGTAAGCAGGTGGCGCAGTTGGAGGAAATGCTCTGCCACAACCTCTTCGAGCGAGTGCGCCAACGCCTGCACCTGTCGCCGGCCGGCGCCTTGTACCTGACCGAAGTGCACAAAATCCTCAATCAGGTGGACATCTCCAGCCGCTACATCCTCAGCTACGGCGGCGAAACCGAAGTCCTGCGTATCGCCACCCAGCCGACCTTCGGCGACCGCTGGCTGGTGCCCAAGCTCAAGGACTTCGCAGCGCTGCACCCCCGCATTCACCTGGACGTGCGCACCGATCTGGAGCCTTTCGACGTATTGCAGGCCAAGGCCGATATCGCGTTTTTCTACGGCCAGGGCTCCTGGCCGGGTGCGACCTGCATTGAATTGTTCAGTGAAGATGTGGTGCCGGTCTGCGCCCCGGGGTTCGTCGCCAGCACCGAGATCGCCCCTTCCCAACACACTTTGCTGCAATGCACCTCCCGCCCTGAGGCCTGGCATGCATGGTTTCTGGAACAGGGTCTGCATTCGCAAAACAGCTACCACGGCCCACGTTTCGACACGTTTTACATGTGCATTCGCGCCGCCCAGTCGGGGTACGGCGTGGCGCTGGTGCCCCGGTACATGGTGAGCGACGAACTGGCCCGGGGCAGCCTGGTAATTCCCTGGGATTACGCCATGCCCAGCGCCGGCGCACACTTCATCGCCCATGCCGAGCATGCGGGGGAAGTGCCCAAGGTGAAGGCGTTTTTGCGGTGGATGGTCACGTATATCACGCCCGCCTAGGACTCCCGTGGCTCTATGTGGGAGCGGGCATGCTCCAGAGAACACCACACATCCCAAATTTTTATAATGACCCGCACACTTGACTTAGTTCGCGGCACGGACCTGCCCCGGGCTTAGATACCCCTAGCTGCTCATCAGTATTGGCGCCGAATCAAACAACGTTGCTGACATGACGCAGCTCTTCCACTGGCCGCTATTGGCCGAGTTCTGCCTGTCGCGAAGGGCTGAATCCACAGCCGATAGCGGTCAGTATCGACTGGCTGCTATCGACCCTCAGTGGATATCGGAGAAGAGTAATGCTGTTCCCCTTTGTTGGTCAGCTCTGCGGAGGGGGGCCACTGAAACGCAGGGCCCCACTCGAAGTATCAGCCCGTCCGGCGGCTCATCAGTTGGCGATACTGCCGTGTGCGGTGCAGGCTCGCCCACTGTTCCTGTAGCAATGCCCACAGCGGTGAGGCGTTCGGGGTCGGCGGGTTGCCGTGTGCCAGATTGCGCATCTGGAACTTCACCAGGGCCATATAGGCCAACGCGGCCAGGGCCTTGCGCTTCCAGCGGATCGGCGGCAGTTCGGCGCTGGCCTGAACCTGGCCCGCTTGCCAGAGGCCCGGCAGTGCCGGGTTGACCGCCAGCGCGGTGGCGATGCCGGCCATGGCCACGCCGCCGGCCAGCACCTGTTCCACCACCGGCAGGCGGCGAATGCCACCGGTGACCATGACCGGCATGCGCGCGATGGCGGCAATCTCCTGGGCAAACTCGAGGAAGTAGGCTTCGCGTTTCAGGGTCCGGCCATCACGGGCATCGCCCTGCATGGCCGGCGCCTCGTAGCTGCCGCCGGAGAGTTCTACCAGGTCCACCGCAAGCTCGTTGAGCCAGCGCACCACCTGGCGTGCGTCGCTCGGCTCGAAGCCGCCTCGCTGGAAGTCCGCCGAATTCAACTTCACCGCCACGCAGAAGCCCGGCGACACCTGGGCGCGCACCGCCTTTATCACCTCCAGCAGCAAGCGCGCGCGGTTCTCCAGGGAGCCGCCCCAGCGGTCCTCGCGGCGGTTGCTCAGGGGCGAAAGGAATTGGCTCAGCAGGTAGCCGTGGGCGGCATGCACCTGCACCCCGCTGAAGCCGGCCTGTTCGGCCAAGGCTGCGGTGCGGGCGAAGCGCTGGATCAGCGCGGCGATCTGCGTTTCGTCGAGCGCCTTGGGCACCGGGAACAGCTTCGACAATCCACCCATCTCCAATGCCACGGCAGAGGGTGCCACGGTGGGCTGGCCGAGATTGGCCTGCATCTGCCGGCCGGGGTGGTTGATCTGCATCCAGAACTGCGCCCCCTGCATGCGGCCGATGCGCGCCCATTCGCGGAAGCGCTCCAGCCGCTGTCCTTCCTCCAACACAACACCGCCGGGACCGGTCATGGCGCGGGCGTCTACCATCACGTTGCCGGTCAGCAGCAACCCTGCGCCGCCCTCGGCCCAGGCCCGGTAGAGGCGCAGCAACGGGTCCGATGGGGTCTGGTCCTGATTGGCGAGGTTTTCCTCCATCGCCGCCTTGGCGATCCGGTTGGGAATGACGGCGCCATTGGGCAACTGCAGGGGCTCGAAAGGGGACATGGGGCTCTCCGGGAGGTTGGGCGCCGTGCGTCGGCTCGTGGATAGCCGGACGGCGGCGGGGCTTTAATACGATAAAGCCTAAGGTTAAAGTCAACTTTAAGGTCAATAGGGGAGCCCCAATTAAATGAAGATCGGCGAACTCGCCCGGCGCAGTGGCCTGGCCGCCTCACGCATCCGCTTCTACGAAGCCAGTGGCCTGATCAGTGCCCGGCGCCTGGGTAATGGTTATCGCGACTATTCCGAGCAGACGCTGCACGCGCTGGAAATCATCGGCTGTGGTCAACAGGCCGGCTTCAGCCTGGATGAGATGCGCAACCTCATGCCTGACCCAGCCCAGCGCACCGACAACCACGACCGCCTGCTGGAAAGCCTGCAGCGCAAGGTGACCGAGATCGACGCCATGCAACAGCGCCTGGCACAGAACCGCGCGCGGCTGCTGGAGATAATCGCCGGCATCGAAGGCAAGCCCGAAGGCATGGGCTGCGAGGAGAATGCTCAGCGGATGCTGGCCGGGTGGCGGCAGCCGGGAGGGAAGGGCGCGGACGAGGCCGAACGGTAGGGCGCGCAGGCGCAGAGCAGCCCGCCGCAAATAGCCTATCCTGAACTCGCATGTCGAACTCCCGAGTTCAAGAGTCTGAAATTTCCCTTGGGTGCAAAAATTGTCGTCTTTTAGCTCAACGTCATGTGCGGAGAGTCAGCGATGGACCCATACAAACAGCCAAGGCAGACGCCCCCGAAGGAACAAACCCGCACATCCAGTAACGGAAGCGACAGTTACTCTGCAGCGGCTTACGTTCCGAATACGGTCCCGTTCAAGGTTCGCTTGTGGAATGTCACGCTGTCAGTCGTCTTGTTGGCCTATGGAACCTTTGGTGTGGTCACCGACCACTTTGTGGTTCCCGGGAAGCGTGGCTCAATAGTTTTGTATGGCTACCCTGCGTGGATCATGTATGGGGCGCTGTTGTGCCTGGTGGCCAACCTGGCGGCTGCCGTCATCGATCATTACGACACACGAAACAATGAAGGGCGGTACACGCGATTCGAGGTGGTTTCGCGAAAAACCGGATGGGTGTTGTTTTTTCTGGCATTGGCACTAGGCCTCGTCAAACACTTCCAGGATTTTACTTGTGAGAACAGTGTTGTCCTGAAGACGACCAACGAAAGGAGGGGGCTTACGGCATTCGCTTACAATCGCCACTGCGCGCCACACCTTTCGTCCAGGGTGATTGAACCGCAACTCAAAATCACAGTGGTTCCTGCAGCCTCTATTCTCCCCGCCAATTTTACAATCGCGGTGAACATGAATCGGACAGACATTGTTCGCATGTACTGGAACGGGGAAAAACTGGCCATTGAGTATCGCTTGCGTCAAGGTGCACGCGGCAAGGAAGCACGTCCAACGGTCTACAATGAAACACCTGTGCCGGTCGAGTTGATTGACGTGAACCCAGGTCCGGTGGCGCAGGGCTCGCGGGGCAATAACGCTGCACCGAATCCCTGAGCGTGAGTGTTATCCGCGCCAAATGAATCACGCAAGGTGAGACCGTCGGATACCGATCCTCAATCAGCTTCCTGAGCCTTTGCATCACTCAGGCTGGAAGCCCCCAGGCAGTAGAACAATCCCCCGGCAACAATGAACAGGGCGAGCATGTAGAAGATGTAGTGGGGGGGCTGGCTCGCCAGTACGATTCCGCACAGCACCGGGCCCAGTGCCGCGCCGAGGCTGGCCAGGTTTTGCGCGCCGTAATACATGCCGCGCAGGTGGTCGGGGGCGATCTTGTCGATGAACATGTATTCCGCCGGGAACACGATAATCTCGCCGATCGTGAAAATGACCATGGAAATCACCCAGAGCACCACCGTGGTCGACAGGGCAAAGCCCGCAAGCCCCAGTATGAACATGCTCAGCCCCGCTGCCAGCCACCGACTCAGGTGCCGGTGGGAAATCCTTCTGCCAATGGCGTACTGCAAGCCGATCACCGTCAGCGCATTGGTCGCCAGCGCGGCACTGATGATCCGGTAAGTGGTCTCGGGCGTCGTCGTGACCACCAGGTACTGCGACAGGTAAGCCGCGAACTGGCCAAAGACCACGGCGCTGAGCAGCCCGCCGAGGGTGAAGCAGACTAACCGATAGTCCTGCAGCAGCAGTTTCCCCACGGCCAGGAACGGTGCGGATGGATGAGCCCCGTCGGCGCTGCTCAGGTCTCTGTCGCCCCAGACGAAATAGAGGCAGAAGAACCCTGTGCCGAGCCCGGCGGACAACAGGAATGGCAGGCTGATATCCAGCTTGGCCATGGCAGCCCCGATAAACGGGCCGATGGCATAGCCGATATTGGTCAGCGTGTATTTGATCGAGAACACCTCGCTGCGCTCGGAGACGGGGAGCAGGCTGGCAAAGCCTGACTTGACCGCGATATCGATCACCGCATACGCCAGGTTGATCAACACCAGGCACACGTAGAACAGCCAGAGAGCGCTCGCCAGGAAGGCGCCGAGAAACCCCAGCGTGAACACCGCGCAACAGCCCAGAATCAACCGGTAGCTGGACATCCGGTCCACCAGGAAGCCACCGTAGAGGCTCAGCAGCGAGCCGATGATCAGTGTGCTGCCAATGACCAGTCCGGTGTCGGCGATGCTCAAGCTGAAGCGGGCGGCAAGGTAGATGACCAGATAAGGCAGGGTGATTCCCCGCGCCAGGGTCAATATCAGGGGGGCCGACAGCAGCAGATTGACTGCTCTCGGGTAGTTTCTCAGTGTGGTCAGCATCCTTGCCTCATCGTTCAACAGGTGGTTTCCAGGGCGTTCGCCTGCCGCACATCGTTGATCGATGCGTGGCAGCCAGCTTACTGGGAAATACCGTGCTGATTCATGATGATTTTTAGCCGATGTCTGGAGCTGAATTCATGAACAGGGAGCGTCCCTGTTTTCTTCCGGGCGATTATCGAGTGGTCGCTACCGGTCCCTGCCAGGAAGAGGCCTGGTCCAGCGCCTCTTCCCGATCAAGTGACAGGCACTCAAGCCTGGGCGGCGGCGACCCCGCCAGTGGCCGTGGCGTTGTTGCGTACAGCCCTGTACATCAGGCTCGAGACCATGAAGCCGATAATGGCCAGCACGCTCATCAGGCTGAAGACATAGTTGTAACCCAGCTCGCCCGGGAAGTGGTCGAGGATGGCGCCATAGATCACATAGGCGAACATGCCTGGCGCATAACCGACCAGGCAGCCGATGCCGAAGGCCGAGCCGGTGATGTGCTGGGGAATGCCGACTTCACCCATGGGCGCCCAGAAGACACCGCGCATGGAGAACACAATCAGCGCGAAGGACAGGGTGGCCGCCATGCCGGCGTAGATGAAGCTCGGGTTTTTCGGGATCAGCATGATCAACGCCATGGCCGGCAACAGCGCCAGGAAGGCCCACTTCAGGTAGCGGCTCGGGCTCTTGAATTGCTTGTCGGCAATAAAACCACCGGCTGGCCCGCCCAGGATCTTCAGGAAGTACTGGTTGATGATGCCGTAGGCGCCGACCAGTGCCACGGGCAGGCCGTACATTTCCTTGAGGTAGGGAATGAAATAGGTCAGGCCGCAGTAGACGATGTAGACCATGAACACGTTGAGGCTGACCAGCCAGATACCGGGTACCTTGATGGCTTCGAGCAGGTTCGCCAGGCTGTTCTTCGGCTTGGCGGCCGACTGTGTGGTGCCGCCCTTGAGCAGGAACCAGGTCAGTGTACCGGCCAGGATGTCGATGACCGAGTAGAACAGGATCGCCGATTTCAGGCCCGCTTCACCGGAGCCCATGGCCACGAACACACCCAGGGCGGCAAACGCGACCAGGGTATCAACCACGCCACGCCCGCCTTCCAGCAGGCCGAACAGGCGGCCTTGTTCCTTGTCGTCGCCCAGGTTGCGGATGGCCTTGAGCAACGAAGGCCAGAACAGGCAGTCGGCACAGATCGCCAGCAGGCTGAACACGATCAGCAGATTGCTGAAGGGCGGGAAGGTCGCCAGGTAGAGGCCCAGGCCGCCGGTGCCGATCAGGCCGATGGGGATCAGCTTGCGCGTGTCGAAACGGTCCGCGAGCATGCCGCCGACGACAAACAGTGCGGTGGCGATGATCGCATTGGCGCTGAGCAGCAGGCCGATTTCAGTGTGGGTCAACCCCATGAATTCCTGCATGGGCACATAGAAGGCGTCCTTGAGGTTCGCCAGCTTGTAGATGGTGCCGCCACCGAGGATGAGAATCAGGAATCTGAACCATTTGGCCTTGTCACGAGTTGTCATTATTGTTCTCCAGGCATCATTGAGTCGGCAGTGCCGGTTGTCACGTCAGGGTCAGGCGTTCGCGTGGTGGTCCAGGGTCAACTGGGCCAGGGTGCGGAATTCGGCCAGCAAGCTTCGTACATAGGCGACCTGGTTGTTCGCCCAGCGGTGTTCATCGGCCAGCATTCGCTCCAGTGTGAAGCCTACGGGCAGTGCTGTTTCACTCATTTCCCGGTAGGCAATGAACGGGTCGGCGGCCTCACCGGTCTGGCGGAACGCCGGGGCGACATAGTGGTTCTCCTGCTCAAGGATGAACGCGATCACTTGCGGCGTTGTTTCGCCGAGCATCAGCAGTTCGAACAGCATGCGGGCGTTGGGCAGGTCGTCTTCGTCACTGCCCTGCAGCACGCCGTAATGGCCGAAGCCGTTTTGCTCGGGAACCACGCGCACACCCTTGAGGTGGGTCTGGCGAATGTGCGGGGCCAGGTTGCGCAGGGCCTGCAGGGGTTGTTCGCAGGCATTGATCATGTTGCCGAAGTCGAACAAGGCATGCAGGCGAGGGTGGTTGAGCCGGCTCAGCAGCTGGGCGATTTCGTCGCTCTTGAGTTCCTCGTGCTGTTCGAAGTCGAAGAACAGGTCGTGCTCGTCGGCCTGTTGCGCCAGGTAGTGCAGGTCGGACTCGATCACGTCCATGACCCGGGACAGTGCCCCTTCATAGCGTGAGTAGACGCGGATGTTGCGGGTGCCCACGGCCCTGGCAATGGCGATCACTTGATCGACGTCTTTTTTCAGGGTGCTGCTGATTTCCAGGTGTACATCCAGCCCCAGGGCCTTGGCCTTGTCGGCGAACGCTTGCAGCTGCGCGGGTGTCATCTGGCTCAGGCTGTTTTCCTCGCCATCGAGCAGGTGCAGGCTCAGGCCCTGCAGTTCGTGGCGATAGGCGAAGTCCAGCAGGTCGGCCGGGGTGACGCGACCATGGGTGAGGTTGGTCAGCAACGGGTAGGCATGGGCAAACAGGCGCAGTTGCGCGAGTCGGTCGAGCAGTTGGCGGGCCAGTGCCTGCGTGAGTACGGGAGGGGCCCCGGCCTCGACAGCCTTGTGGCTGAGCAAGGTATTGAATCGCTCTTGGATCTTATTGTTCATTCGAGTCGTTCCTGGTTCAGACGCCGGGTCTACCGGCGCAGCCTTTATCGCGCCAGTCGGGAACTCTCGATAGATCCATTATTCGTTAATTGATAAGACCACTCGGTTCACGGGTGCAAGTAGCCCATGCTGATCAGCGCCCGGGCCAGTGCCTCGACGCGCTCCTGGGCCTTGTCCACGGGCGTGCCGGCGAAGCCGATCAATAGCGCCGGTGGCAACCTGTGCTGCAGGCAATAGTCGCTCAGGGCATAGGTGTGGATGTTGTGCCGGGCCAGTTCCTTGGCGATGGCATCGTCATCCGTTTCCGCTGGCAGCCAGGCGATCAGGTGCATGCCGGCTTCCACCGGGGTGATGCGCAGGAAACTGCCCAGGCGTTGTTGCAGGTGCTCGACCAGTGCTTGCTGGCGAGCCTGGTACAGCGTGCGCATGCGGCGGATATGCCCCAGGAAGTGACCCTCGACCATGAAGTCGGCGGTCACTGCCTGCAGGAGGGTGGGCGGGCTGCGATCCATGACCGCCCGCAAGGTGCAGAACGGCTCGATCAAGGCCTGTGGCAGGACCACGTAGCCCAGCCGCAATGAGGGGAACAGGACTTTGCTGAAGGTGCCGACATAGATCACCCGGGCCCACTGATCCATGGCATAGAGCGCGGGGAGGGGGCGGCCGCTGTAGCGAAACTCACTGTCGCAGTCGTCCTCGATGATCCAGCTCTGGTTGTGCGCGGCCCAGTCGATGAGCGCCTGGCGCCGCGCATAACTCATGGTGATTCCCAGCGGGTGCTGGCGCGAGGGCGTGGTAAACACCAGGCGCGCGTCGGGGCACTGGGCCAGGCCTTGCTCGATATCGATGCCCTGGTCGTCGATGGGCAAGGGCACCACCTGGCCACCCTGGGCCTGGAACGCGATACGCGCCGCAATATGCCCGGGATCCTCCATCCACACACTGTCCTGCGGGTTGAGCAGGAGCATGCCCAGCAGGTTGAAGGCCTGTTGGGCGCCGGAAACGATCACCACCTGCTCGGCACTGCAGTCGATGCCATGGGCATCGAAGACGTATTCGGCAATCGCCGTGCGCAAGGCCAGCAACCCCTGCAGTTCGCCATAGCCGAGCATGGCCTTGGTCGGCTTGTGCAGGTGGCGGCTCATCAGGCGCTTCCAGATATGCTGGGGGAACGCGTCGTACGTGCTGTGGCTGGGCAGGAACGAGGTGGGGCTCGCGGGGTCCCAGTCGGCATAGGACACCCCGCGAAAATGACTGCTGCGCAGCGACAGCATCGACTGGCTCAGGTCAGACAGGCGTGGCGGTTGGCGCTGGCGGTCATCGTCGGCGATGCCACGGTTTTCCCACTCGTTGCCGACATACGTCCCGGCCCCGGTGCGCGAGGCCAGGAAGCCTTCGGCAATCAACTGGTCGAAGGCATTGAGAATGGTGATCCGCGACAGCGCCAGCTCTTTGCTCAAGGTACGGGTAGAGGGCAGGCGTACGCCTCCTTGCAACCGTCCGGACAGCACCTGCTTGCGGATCTGCAAATAGAGTTGACGGTAAAGGGGAATGGAGCTGGCACGGTCCAGCTCAATACCCGTCAGCAGCAAGCCGGCAGGGGATTTCATGACATGCTCGTCTGAATGGAATAGGGGTTGGCCTGGAATGATTTCAAGCCCAGAGAACTGCAAGGGTAGCGAGCGGCAACGCAGAAGTCACTCACCGCAGAGGGAGTGCGGGCCCCTGTGCCCAAGCGTTTGACCACTGAGCGAGGCTTCGCACCTGTCATGAAATGCCAAGCCATTGTCGTTTGATGAGAAGCACCCCGGCGACCCGGGACCTACAGTCCAGCCTGCGCAATTCGACGCAGCCCGCCAACAGTGCGCAGGGGAGAACAATAACAATGGGTCGTGCTATCAACGCCAGCGCCGAGAGGCAGGGCAAGGATCGAATCAAGGACAGGGTCAAGGCCGGCACGGAGTGGATCCGTCCCCAGGACCTGGAGCGCCTGATCAACCAGCATGCGGCCGTCCGCTCGGTCGCGGTCGTTGGCATTGCCGACCGACAATGGGGCGAGCGGCCCATGGCGCTGGTGGTGTGCGAGCCAGGCCAGTACCTGGACCGCAAGATCCTGGAGGCGCATCTGCAAGCGTTTGTCGAGCGTGGCCGGATCAACCCATGGGCGATCCCCAAGCAATTCAAGTTTGTCACGCAGATCCCTCAAGCCGGTGCTGGCAAGCGCGACCGCCAGTAGGGGCGGGCATTCGCCCGTCGGGCAGGTGCGCCAGGGCAGGCAGGCGGCGCGAAAGTCTTTGCGAAATGAGGCAAACTGCTGGCCCCCCGATCGTCGCTTCGTTGCCAAACTTGCTTTCTTTTCAGCAGGTTAGGTGTTTGCTCCATGCGGACTTTTGTATTGACCCTGACAACGTTCGCCCTGGCGGCGGTCTCGTTTGGGGCGCACGCCAGGGAACTGAGCAAAAACGAGCTTTATGTGTGCAACTGGGGCTCGGGAATCGCCGCCGGCGCCCAGGAGTCGAAGCTTTCCGGCATGTCGCTGTATGGCACCCGCAAGCAGTTGCAGACCCGCAAGTTCCCGCAACCGTGGATGCGTATGACGGCCTTCGGGATCACCGAGCAGACCTACAACAGCACTTCGCGTCTCAAGCCTTCGGCCGTCAAGCAGACGTACTACGAGCAATGCGTCCAGCATGAGCTGGCCAAGCGTTAAAGGCGTTCGATGAACTGCATGATCGCGGTATTGACCGGGCCCGGGTGGGTGATGGGGCCCATATGGCCCAGATCCTCGAACTCCACGCATTCGACGTTCGGCAGTGCACGGATCAACAGCCGTGCCACGGCCCGCGAGGACGCCGGTGAGTGTTTTCCGACCATATAGAGCACCGGCAGCTCGAGGGCGCTGAACACCTGCAGCGGTGTCGGCTCGTTCAGTAGCGCGTGGGCCCAGCCCGGCAGATTGACCACCGAGGCGCTGATGGCGGGTTTGCGTTGCGACGGAATCTGTTCCCACGCCCCCGCGCCCATCCAATAGTCAATGAACCGTTCCGCGGCGCTGTCCAGGTCGCCGGCCTCGAGGGACAGCCTTGCCTTGGCCACGACCTCACGAATGGCATCCGCGGCATTGGGCGGTGGTGTCTCGGCATCGAGCAGGGCGAACAGCGTCGGTTCGTACAGGACCATGGCGCGCACCCGGGCAGGGTTCTGCGCCGCGGCCACCAGCGCCACGGCGGCGCCATAGGAATGGCCGATCAGGATCAGCGGCTCGCCCGCGGTAGCCAGCACGGGTTCGGCGAGGGCCACTTCGTCACTCAGGGTGACGACCCGGTCGGTCGGCCAAGGAGGACTCTTGCCTGCACCCCATGAGTCCAGGGCCAGCACTCGGAAGTTCGCCGCCAGGTCATCCTGCAACTCGCGCCATTGTGCCGAGTGACTGGCGTTGGCGTGGAAGCAGACGATCCCCGGGCCTGCGCCAGTGTCCCGGAAGAAGGGTTCGACAGGTTTCATGTTGATCACATCCCGTTGCTCACCCCTCATAACTATAGATCGCCCCGGGGTGTTGTCCGTCAGATGCCGGGGAAGGGCGACCGGCGGGATCTACACTGTTTCTACCGCACCGGGCTCGGCATCGTTGCTGATAAGACCCTGTCGTTCGCTCGGGCGTGGGGTTTTGCACGCTCACTCACTGTTTTGGAGGTCATCATGAACAGGTTGTCGTCCCTTGGCCTATGTGTCGCGCTGTCGGTTTGCTGGACCCAGGGATGGGCCGAATCGGTGGTGCCGACCAAAGGGCAAACCCCGGAACAAACCCAGTTGGACATCAACGAGTGCCATAACGTGGCGGCCAGCCAGAGTTCTTCGTCGAGCTCCACTTCAGGCGGCAGGCTCAAGGGCGCCGCAGTGGGCGCGGCGGCAGGTGCGGCGGGGGCGCAGGTCAGGGGTAATCAGCGTGACGAGGCTTACGATCGGGTGGACGACGACGTCAAGCAGGAGTATCGCCAGGATCGTGCCAAGGAAACCGCAGCGGTGGGCGTGGTGGTTGGAGGCTCGCGCCAGCGCCAGGAGCGCCGCGAGGAAGAAAAGACCAGCACCTCGACCAGCTCGACGGCCTATACCAGTTGCCTGCAAGGGAAGGGGTATCAGGTCACGCCCTGACACCCGGTGACCGGCCAGCGGCCCGAGCAATCAGATTGGACTGCTGCGCCAGCGTCCGGACCCCAGGGCCGCCCGCCGGTTGCCACGACCTGGCAACTGGTCGGGTGGCCGGCAATTGCGTAACATCCTCAGCCCTCTTTTCCCGCCATTCCCTGCGGCCGCTTTCGCCGGCCCATCGTTTAGGTACTCCATGAAGCCTGCTCGTCTGCGTGCTGATGTCCTGGCCGGACTCACCACCTCGTTCGCCCTGTTGCCCGAGTGCATCGCCTTCGCCCTGGTGGCCCACCTCAATCCGCTGATGGGGCTGTACGGTGCGTTTATCATCTGCACCCTCACGGCCTTGTTCGGCGGCCGGCCCGGCATGGTGTCCGGTGCTGCCGGCTCGATGGCCGTGGTGATCGTTGCCCTGGTGGTGCAGCACGGTGTGCAGTATTTGCTCGCCACCGTGTTGCTCGGCGGGTTGATCATGATTGCCTTTGGCCTGCTGCGCCTGGGCAAGCTGGTGCGCATGGTGCCGCACCCGGTAATGCTGGGCTTCGTCAACGGCCTGGCGATCATCATCGCCCTGGCCCAGCTGGAGCACTTCAAGAGTGGCGAAACCTGGCTGAGTGGCACGCCGCTGTACATGATGATCGGCCTGGTGGCGCTGACCATGGCCATCGTCTACCTGCTGCCGCGCCTGACCCGCGCGGTGCCGCCGGCGCTGGTGGCGATCCTCGGCGTCGGTCTGGCGGTGTACCTGTTGGGCCTGCCGACCCGCACCCTGGGCGATATGGCGCACATTGCCGGCGGCTTGCCCGGTTTTGCACTGCCCGATATTGCCTGGAACCTGGAAACCCTGCGCATTGTCGCGCCTTACGCGATATTGATGGCCCTGGTCGGCCTGCTGGAAACCCTGCTGACCCTAAACCTGACCGACGAGATCACCGAGAGCCGTGGCTACCCGGACCGCGAGTGCGTGGCGCTGGGGGCGGCCAATATGGTGTCGGGAGTGTTCGGTGGCATGGGCGGCTGCGCCATGATCGGCCAGACCGTGATCAACCTCAGTTCCGGTGGCCGTGGCCGTCTCAGCGGTGCGGTGGCCGGGGTGCTGATCCTGTTGTTCGTGCTGTTCCTGTCACCGCTGATCGAGCGTATCCCGCTGGCGGCGCTGGTGGGGGTGATGTTCGTGGTGTCGCAGCAGACCTTTGCCTGGGCCTCGCTGCGGGTGATCAACAAGGTGCCGTTGAACGATGTGCTAGTGATCATCGCTGTCACCGTGATCACGGTATTCACCGACCTGGCCACCGCCGTGCTCTGCGGGATCATCGTTGCCGCGCTCAATTTCGCCTGGCAGCAGGCCCGCCAGCTTTATGCCGACAGCCACCAGGAAGCCGACGGCAGCAAGCTCTACCGGGTCCATGGCACGCTGTTCTTCGCCTCGATCACACCCTTTCTCAACCAGTTCGACCCGGCCAACGATCCGGCCCGGGTGACCCTTGACTGTCGCCACCTGAGCTTCGTCGACTACTCGGCCATCGCTGCCCTGGACACCTTGCGCGAGCGCTACGTCAAGGCCGGTAAACAGCTGCGGGTGCTGCACCTGTCCGAGCGCTGCAAGAAACTGCTCAAGCGTGCCCGGGTCAGTCACGATTGAGGCGCGGCCGTAGCCGTTGGCCACGATTCGAAGAGTAAAAAACGGGCGTCCATGAAAGACGCCCGTTTTTTACGGGGTCCGCACAGGCTAATGCCGATCAGTTAAGCCAAAGACCAGCCGAACATAGAACCCGTGGCGAGGGAGCTTGCTCCCGCTGGGCTGCGTAGCAGCCCCAAAAGAGGGTCGCTTTGCGCCCCAGCGGGAGCAAACTCCCTCGCCACGGGGTTCGTGTTCGGTTTTATTTCTCTTAACTGACCGGCATTACCCGCACAGGCCGCTATCCGTGCGATCAGCCGGCCGTTTCCCGCGCCTCGAGTGCCAGTTGCCGGCCGTGGACCCGGTTGACCCACCAACCGAAGCCTGCCGCCGTGAAGAACATGATGAAGCTGTAGATGGCCGCCGGAATGGCCATGGTCGGGCTGTTCAGCAGGCTCGGGCTCAGTGCCAGGGCGATGGCCAGGGTGCCGTTGTGGATGCCGATTTCCATGCCGATGGCCACGGCCTGGCGTTGCGGCAGGCGCAGCAGGCGCGGTACGCCGTAGCCGATGGCCAGGCTCAGCAGATTGAACAGCAGGGCCGCCAGGCCCACCACCGGGGCGTAGTCGAGCACGGTTTGCCAGTCCTTGATAAACGCCAGGGTCACCGTGCCGAGCAGGAACAGCGCGGAAACGATCTTCATCGGCCGTTCCATGCGCGCGGCAAAGCGCGGTGCGAAGTGGCGTACCAGCATCCCCAGGCACACCGGGACCAGGACAATGGCGAATACCTGTAGGACCTTGGCAAATTGCAGGGGAATGGCCTGGTCAGCCGACATGAAATACAGCAGCGACAGATTGACCACCAACGGCATGCTGAGAATCGCGATCACCGAGTTGACGGCGGTCAGGGTCACGTTCAGCGCCACATCGCCGTGGGCCAGGTGGCTGTAGAGGTTGGCCGTGGTACCTCCGGGGGACGCTGCCAGCAGCATCAGGCCGACGGCCAGGGCTGGCTCCAGGCGAAAACCGTTGGCGATCAGGAAACAGAAGAACGGCAACACCAGCAGTTGGCAGATCAGGCCGATCAATACCGGCTTGGGGTACTTCACCACCCGCGCGAAATCGGCCGGGGTCAACGACAGGCCCAGGCCCAGCATGATGATGCCCAGGGCAATGGGAAGAAATGCGGTGAGCAAGGGGCTGGCAGTCATGGTTGTTCCACTCGAGGATAGGACGCTCACAAAGGTGTAGCACGCAAGTCGAAAATAGACAGCGCCTGCGTCACTGCCCGGCAGCCGATCTGTCGTTTGTTACTACACTGAAGTACGGGCGGCTATGCCCCTGAGGCACAATTGGCACGCATCATTCCACTGATTTTCATGAGGTAAGGCGTATGCAAGGTGCTGGCGAGCAAAAGCGGGTCCGGGTGCTCGACCCGGTCGAGCGTGTCACGGAGGTGATCTTCGGCCTGCTGATGGCCATGACGTTCACCGGCACCATCAGCGTGGCCACGGCGGGGCAGGAGGCCGAGCGCACCATGATGATCGCGGCGCTGGGCTGCAACCTGGCGTGGGGGTTGGCTGACGCGGTGATGTACGTGCTGCGCAGCGTCATCGAGCGCACCCGCAACCACACGTTGTTGACGACCCTGCGCGGTGGCGCGGACGCCACCACCGGCCAGGCGCTCATCGCCGATGCGCTGTCGCCACGCCTGGCCAGCGCCGCCGGCAGCGATGGCCTTGAGCTGTTGCGTCAGCGACTGATCGACAACCCGGGCTTGCCGCTGAAGTCCGGCTTGCACCTGGAGGACTTCAAAGGCGCCTTGGGCGTGTTCCTGCTGGTGGTGTTGTCGACGTTCCCGCTGGTGGTGCCGTTCCTGGTGCTGGAGGAGACCGAGCTCGCGGTGCGCCTGTCCAACCTGGTGGGCCTGTGCGTGCTGTTCATCGCCGGGTGGATCCTGTCGAAGTACGCCGGTGCAAAACCCTTGTTTGGTGCTGTGGCACTCGCCGTGACCGGTGCGGTGCTGATCGCCGCGATCATTGCGCTCGGCGGATAAGGGCGAACCGCGCCGGGCAAGCCATGCCGGTGATGGGCATTGACGAGGACGGGGGTGAGGGGATAGAACCGCTGCACTCGTCTATGTCCCGGACCTGTACAGTGACCCGCACCTTGAGCTCAGCCTCATGGGTTCCGTTCGCCACCTCCCCAGCCGAGATGGATCCTCCATGCAAAACCCGGTCACCCTACGTCCCCTCTGGAAAACCTACCTGCTGTTCCTGGCGCCGATGGTCCTGTCCAACTTCCTCCAGTCCATGTCGGGCACGGTCAACAGTATCTATATCGGGCAAATGCTCGGCACCCAGGCGCTGGCGGCCGTGTCCGGGATGTTCCCCATCGTGTTCTTCTTCATTGCCCTGGTCATTGGTCTCGGTGCTGGGGCAGGGGTGTTGATCGGCCAGGCCTGGGGCGCCCGTGAGCCTGGGTTGGTGAAGGCGATTGCCGGCAGCACCTTGTTGCTGGGGGCGATGATCGGGCTGGTCGCGGCAGTGCTGGGCAGTGTGTTTGCGCGTCAGGCGTTGCAGGGGTTGGGAACCCCGGCGGATGTGCTCGAAGAGGCGGTGGCCTATGCGCGGGTAATGATGTGGATCATGCCGCCGTTGCTGGTGTTTGTGCTGTTTACCCAGTTGCTGCGCGGGGTCAGCGATACGCTCTCGCCCTTGTTGGCGCTGGTGGTGTCGACCTGCGTCGGGCTGTTGCTGACACCGGCACTGATTCGCGGTTGGTTCGGCTTGCCGCAAATGGGCATCCAGAGCGCCGCGCTGGCGGGCCTGGCGGGTAACCTGGCGGCCATGGCGATGCTGGCGTGGCGGTTGAATCGCAAGGGCCATGCCCTGGCACTGGATCGTGCGCTGTTGGCGGCGATGCGCCTGGACCGGGCGATCCTGGCCAAGGTGCTGCGCATCGGGTTACCGACGGGGTTGCAGATGGTGGTGATTTCCCTGTCGGAGCTGGTGATCCTGGCCCTGGTCAACCAGCACGGCTCCCAGGCCACGGCCGCCTATGGGGCGGTCACGCAGATCGTCAACTACGTGCAGTTCCCGGCCCTGTCGATTGCGATCGCCGCGTCGATCCTGGGTGCCCAGGCCATCGGTGCCGGGCGAGTCGAGCGCATCGGGCCGATCCTGCGTACCGGGTTGTTGATCAACCTGGGGCTGACCGGTGGCTTGGTGCTGTTGGGCTACTTGCTGTCGCACTGGCTGCTGGGGTTGTTCATCACCGAGCCTGCGACCCGGGCCCAGGCGGCACACCTGTTGCACATCATGCTCTGGAGCATGCTGGTGTTCGGCTTCCAGGCGGTGATTGGCGGCGTGATGCGCGGCAGCGGAACGGTGATGGTGCCGATGGCGATCTCGGTGTTCTGCATCCTCGGCGTGGAGTTGCCGGTGGCATACCTGCTGGATGCGCGCTTCGGGCTGCAAGGGGTGTGGATGGCGTTTCCAGTGGCTTACCTGTGCATGCTGGCGTTGCAGACCACCTACTACAAACGGGTCTGGCAGCATCAGAAGATCGAGCGCCTGGTATAGGGCAGCGCTGCCCATGAAGCAAAACGCCCGGCGCTGCAGCAGCAGGCCGGGCGTTTTGCTGTTGCCTTACTTCGGCGCCGGGATGGTGCGCAAGTAAGGCAGTTTGGCGTCGAAGCTGCCGTACTTCTCGCGGGCCTGCTCATCGTTGAGGGTCAGGGCGACGATCACATCCTGGCCCGCCAACCAGTTGGCCGGAGTGGCCAGTGGCACGTTGTAGGTCAACTGCAGGGCATCCAGGGCCCGCAGCACTTCGGCAAAGTTGCGACCCACGGACATGGGGTAGGTCATCGACAGCTTGAGTTTCTTGTCCGGGCCGATGATGAACACCGAGCGCACGGTGGCGGTATCGGCGGCCGTGCGGCCATCGGGCAGGTAGGCTTCGGCCGGGAGCATGTCAAATGCCTTGGATACGACCAGCCCTTCATCGGCAATGATCGGGAAATCGGCCTTGGTCCGGCAAACGCCTTCTATGTCGGTCTTCCATTTCTTGTGGGCCTCCACACCGTCTACCGACACACCGATGACCTTGGCGCCACGCTTGGCCCATTCGTCGGCCAGTTGCGCGACGGCACCGAATTCGGTGGTGCACACCGGGGTGAAGTCCTTCGGGTGAGAAAAGAGAATGGCCCAGCCCGAGCCTATCCAGTTGTGGAAATCGATGGGGCCCTGGTCCGTGTCGGCGTTGAAGTCGGGAACGAGGTCATTGATGCGCAATGCCATGGGAGTCTCCTTCTGAGGGGGCGTGAACAGCAAGCCTGAAACAGCCTAGCCCGGATTTGCATGATTGTGGGGGGGGCAAGGGAGTGCCGTCGGTCGCAGGAGGCGGCTTTCGCCCCTAGGCGGTCATTTGCGCAGTCATTGGAGCGCATTGTCAGGATTGCCACGAACTTACAGCAGCGTGAATGTTGTTGTGAGCGGTATGACAACGTTGCGCAAGTTGTCTTCAAGCATGACGTCTATCGTCCAGATACCGGTGGGGTCGCCTGGCTCTGCAATGAATTCGATCACCGGGGCGGCGAGGTAGATGTTGTTCGGTTGCCCCCTGAGGCGCCCCTGAAAGCACACGACATCTCGCTGATTGATCGATTCTGTACCGTCCGGCCTGGTCACTTTCAAGTCGCACGTTATGTTGGCTTCGTGATTGGCATCGAGCTTCGGGTTTGCAAAGAAAATCAGCGTGAAGATCCTATTTCCCTGGGTAACAACCGTTGCTTCCTTGAAGACGGGAATGGTGTCCGGTGGAGTGTTCCACTTTTTGTCCCAGTCGGGATCGGAAGTGGTTAATAGCGCGCCCCCAAACTCGCCAACGGATCGTCTTGATTCAGTGTCCGGGGATGGATTGCCATGCGAATCCTTCCAGTAATTGGCATGCACACTTGACCATGAAAGAGACATCGCGATGAGCGTGGTGAGCAATCGAAGGTTCATGAGCGACTCACTATAAAAGTAGGCGCTATAAACGGCGTCATGTCTTGCGCCATTTGTATCTGATAACGCGCCATGTTCATGTGCAGTGCCTTGTTCTGCTTGAGTGTAGCGGCAGAAACCGCGACACAGGGTCAAGAGAAGGAACGGCACGTGCGGTGGCACGAACGATCCCGGCTTCAGGTAACACCTGGAGATGGCAAGAGACTACCGACCGTTCCTGGGGCAATTGAGCTGCAATTTCGGTGACATCTGCTCAGCCTGACTGCATTACGCGCTTGAGCACGGCGACTGGTGGTGGTTCGCACTTGAGGTGTGGAAGCGTCTGGAGCCGCCGTGATGAGCTATTGAATAACCATATTTTGATATTCGAAAAATCAAATGTGCATGGCCTGAAATGCTCGTTAACTCATCAGTGATAGGCACTGATGCAAGCAAATTCAGAGATTAAGCAGTGATCCTGGCCGCCAGCGATACATTCAGTAAACTTTACATCATATTCGTATAATCATATATTCATGCATCGCAGCCTTGACGATACTTGGCAATAACCTGAAGAACGTGCGCGCTGTTCGTTTGTGTGGCCAGGGATGGGCATCCGTTACGCCCTTCACCGGATTCCTGAATGCCTCAAGATGCTTGTGCTGGTGGCAACCAGACAGTGAGAGCCCTATGACTGACCATCTGACACCCACCATCGTATTCAAATGCCTGGCTGACGAAACGCGTATTCGCCTGATGCTGCTCATCGTCCGCGAGGATGAATTGTGCGTGTGTGAGTTGACCTGCGCGCTCAATGAGAGCCAGCCGAAGATTTCGCGCCACCTGGCGCAATTGCGCACTTGCGGCTTGCTGAAAGACCGTCGACAAGGTCAGTGGGTCTATTACCGCCTGCACCCCAGCCTGCCTGACTGGGTGGTCGGCATTCTGAAAACCACTCTGGATGCCAACCAGCACTGGCTCAGTCCAGACGCCAAGCGACTCGAGGAGATGGGTGACCGCCCGCAGCGGCTTGCTGCGTGCTGCTGAGTCGCGCCGGGCCTATCAGCGACATCAGCCAGTTCGACATTACCCCATCGATATTACCCGCCGACAGCGGCCTTCAGAGAACATGAGCATGAGTATCAAAGTAGGTATCAACGGTTTCGGTCGTATCGGTCGTCTTGCCCTGCGTGCAGCCTGGAGCTGGCCGGAGTTCGAGTTCGTGCAGATCAACGATCCGGCAGGCGACGCCGCGACTCACGCGCACCTGATCAACTTCGACTCGGTGCATGGCCGCTGGAACGAAGAAGCCAGCGCCGAGGGCGATCATGTTGTGATCGGCGGCAAACGCATCAAGGTGACGGCTAACAAGGCGATTGGCGACACCGATTGGTCGGGCTGCGATCTGGTGATTGAAGCCAGTGGCAAGATGAAAACCGTTGCTGTACTCCAGGCCTTCCTGGATCAGGGCGTGAAGCGCGTGGTGGTGTGTGCGCCCGTCAAGGAGGCAGGCGCACTGAACGTCGTCATGGGCGTCAACCAGCACCTGTTCGATCCGGCGCAGCACCGCATCGTCACCGCGGCGTCCTGCACCACCAACTGCCTGGCTCCGGTGGTCAAGGTGATTCATGAGCACCTGGGCATCCGCCATGGCTCGATCACGACCATCCATGACCTGACCAACACCCAGAGCATTCTCGACCAGCCGCACAAGGACCTGCGTCGTGCTCGTGCCTCGGGCATGAGTTTGATCCCGACTACCACGGGTTCGGCCACTGCGATTGCCGAGATCTTCCCCGAGCTGCGCGGCAAGCTGAACGGCCATGCCGTGCGCGTACCGCTGGCCAACGCCTCTCTGACCGATTGTGTGTTCGAAGTGGCGCGCGCCACTTCGGCCAATGAGGTCAATGCACTGTTCAAGGCCGCCGCTGCCGGCCCGTTGAAAAATATCCTCGGCTATGAGGAGCGCCCCCTGGTCTCCATCGACTACCGCACGGACCCGCGCTCCTCGATCATTGATGCGCTGTCGACCATGGTGGTCAATGACACTCAAGTGAAAATCTACGCCTGGTATGACAACGAATGGGGGTACGCCAACCGTGCGGTCGAGTTGGCCAGGCTGGTCGGCTCGGCCGTTTGACAAGGAGCGATCATGACGGCGTTGTCAGCCCTTTCACCGCCAGTGCGCCAGTACCTGGTGGTCACCGGTAACTACTGGGCCTTTACCCTGACCGATGGCGCGCTGCGCATGTTGGTGGTGCTGCATTTCCACACGCTGGGCTACACACCACTGCAAATCGCTGTACTGTTTCTGTTCTACGAGATATTCGGGGTCATCACCAATCTGGTGGGCGGCTACCTTGGCGCTCGCCTGGGCCTGAACCGCATCATGAACATTGGCTTGGGCCTTCAGGTGGTCGCCTTGCTGATGCTTACGGTGCCTGGCGCCTGGCTGACCATCCCGTGGGTCATGGGGGCGCAGGCGATGTCGGGTATCGCCAAAGACCTCAACAAGATGAGCGCCAAGAGTTCGATCAAGCTGCTGGTGCCAAATAATCAGCAAGGCACGTTGTACCAGTGGGTGGCGCTCCTCACTGGATCGAAGAACGCCCTGAAAGGGGTTGGCTTCTTCCTCGGTGGTGCGCTGTTGGCCTTGCTGGGATTCACAGGCGCATTGCTGGCAATGGCCGCGGTGCTGGCGCTGATCTGGTTGGCCAGCCTGTTCCTGTTGAAGAAGGATCTGGGCAAGGCCAAGGCTAAACCCAAGTTCCGCGACATCCTCTCCAAGAGCCGGGCGATCAATATCCTCTCGGCGGCGCGGATGTTTCTCTTCGGCGCCCGTGATGTGTGGTTCGTGGTGGCGTTGCCGGTCTACCTGAGCACCGTGTTTGCCTGGAGCTTCTGGCGGGTGGGTGGCTTCATGGCCGCTTGGGTCGTCGGCTATGGCATCGTGCAGTCATTGGCCCCGAACATCACCGGGAAAAAGCGTGCTCAGGTTCCCGATGGGCGAGCGGCTTCGGTTTGGGCCGCGTTGCTGGCCGGCCTGCCTGCGGCCATTGCAGTGGGGCTCTCAGCGGGCTGGTCGCCGCAGATTGTGCTGTTGGGTGGGCTGATGGTGTTTGGCGCGTTGTTTGCGGTGAACTCATCTCTGCACAGCTATCTGATCGTTTCCTACGCGAAGGAGGACGGGGTGTCGCTGGATGTAGGTTTCTACTACATGTCCAACGCACTGGGCCGGCTGATCGGCACGATCCTTTCAGGCTGGGTTTATGAGTCCCATGGACTGATGGCTTGCCTCTGGATTTCCTCTGGCTTTGTGTTGCTCGCTGCGTTGATATCCATTGCCTTGCCCAGGCACGCCACCCAGGCTTGAACGCCTGGAGGGCAGCGGCTTGGCTTGACCTCGCGCATACCCGGCGCGATGGCGGTTGCCGGCAATACGAGCTTTTTTCGGTGTTAATCACCGACGCTAAGCGTTTTGCGCAGGTAGATCGCTGAGGAGCAACATAGCGTTGAGAATTGAGCCGTTTGGCTGATCGAGTCCGATGCAGCGCAGCGATCCAGGCGTGAGTACCCATGAGCACTGAAGAAGTCTGCTGCACTATTGGTCAGCAGATGCAGCGCAAGCACGTGATTGCCACAGGCGTAACGCTCCAGGGCAGCAAGCATGCGTGTCCCAATTCCTTGGCCGCGCCTGGAGTCAGCAACAACCATTGAGCGCAGCAGCCGATCAGGGCCTTCGCCTTCCAACCCCCCATACGCAATCCAATCCCCATCCAACTCGAAACGGAAGAACTGCTGGCCCGGTTGCCCCACGTCGTCAAACGGCAACCCTGCACCGCTTAATGCAAGGCGAAGTTTTTCGAGTTCAGCCCCCGCAACGGGTTTCATCAGCATGCTTGTCTCCTCTGGCTACCAACAATTTATAGACTCAATCCGCAGCGCCCGGTGAACAGGCTGGCTGCGGTATTCGTTGTTTGGGCCTGGGTCGCTTTGCCGCTGTCGCCTGGGGTATTTACGTTCACTGAGTCCAAAGCGTTACGTTGCACAGGGTTGTCGCGGTTGAATAATGACGACTTCACTGCGTGCCGAACATCGCTGTCCAGTAGATGCCCGCATCGCTCTTGGGATCAACCGCATAGGCGGCGCCCAGTTCACGGTACTGCGGGTTCATCAGGTTGGCGCAGTGGCCGGGGCTGGCCAGCCAGCCATCGATCACTTTGCGCGGGGTGTCCTGGCCGGCGGCGATGTTCTCGCCGATCTGCTGGCCACTGTAGCCCGCCAGTTCTGCCCGGTCTCCGGGGGTGCGGCCGTCGCGGTCCTTGTGATCCAGGAAGTTGTTGTTGGCCATGGCGCGGGTGTGGGTTTCGGCCGCGGTCGCCAGTGTCGCGTTCCAGGCCAGCGGCGTGGTCGCCACAAAGGCCTGGGCACCGCACTGGCGCGGTTGCTGGCGGGCGCTGTTGATCAACGCGAGCAGCTTCTGTCCTTCGGCCTGCCAGTCGCCAAGGCCTCCGGTCAACAATGGCCGGGCCAGGACGATGCGCCACTCGCGTCCGGCCCTGCTGACGCCGATATCGACGAACTGCGGGTCCAGCACCACCTGGCAAAAACTTTCCTGTACCGCTTTCATGGCGGCCTGAGGGTCATTGGGACCCTTGAGGCTGATCATCTGCACGTTGACCATCGGGTAGGCCGCGCGCGCCATGGCTTGCTGCAGGTCACCGATGTTGCTCGCTGCGGGCAGCACCAGCCGTGGCTCGGCCGCCAGCGGCGGCAGTTCCAGGGATGCCTGGCCCGCACAGCGCTGGACCTGGCTGCGGTAGCTGTTGATCGAATCGAACAGTTGCGTTTCATCGCTGGCCAAGGCGGTGGCAGCGCACATCACGCCCAGCGACAACGCGGCAAGACGGATAACGGATGACAGGACGTGCATGGAGGTCTCCCTTGAACTGACTGGGCACATGATGCGCGATTTTGCCCCCCACCGCGCAATGGCTTTTCTGGCTGACGGGCAATGGGTTGTCCATTGGCGGACGGGAATGTTTTGCCGCCCACCGTGTCGACTCTTTAGAGGGCTGCGACTCACCCAGGGTGGCCGGCGGCTCAACCCGAGTTCAAGTTGAAGGTCCGACGATGCGCCCGGTCTGGATAGCCAGTGGTCTTGTTATCGCGTTGCTGGGCGGTCAAGTGATCGCCGCTGACACCCTGAGAAACCCGGCCGCGGTCGAGGGCAAGGCCCACGTCCTGGAGGAGAAGGCTGCCGACAAGGACGGTGCGACACCGCGACCCAAGGTTGAAACCATAACGCCCGCGGAAGTGCAGGTGGTCGATCCGGCAGGCCGCGCGCCGCTGGACGATGCCATTACCTGCCTGTCGCGGACCATTTACTGGGAGGCCAAAGGGATCGGCGCGGCCGATATGGAAGGGGTCGCCAATGTGGTGATGAACCGCCTGGGCCATCAGGGCTTCCCCGATACGGTGTGCGCTGTGGTCAAGCAAGGTGTCGAGACCCGGACCTGTCAGTTTTCCTGGTGGTGTGACGGGCGTCCGGATCAGGTAGAGGAGGAGGCGCCCTACGCGACGGCCAAGGAAATCGCCCGCAAGGCCCTCAATCAGCAACTCAGGGACCGCACCCGTGGCGCCCTGTATTTCCATGACAGGACGGTAAAACCGGAGTGGGCGAGGGTGTACGTCAAGACCGCCGAGACCCGGAAATTCCTGTTCTATAAACCCCGCGGTAGCACCGCCCGCTAAATCCAGGTGCACCAGGTCTTGCCGGGTGGTCATCCAGCCAGGAAATGAGAAACAGAAGCGCCTTCGTTGAGCGCGACACCTGAGGTAGAATGTCGCGGCAAGGAGGCTCGCGGCGTTGGGGATCACAGGTTCGGTGTGTTGATGCGCCTACCTGTGTGAGCGCCGCGAAGCAGTTGACGGGCACAGGCGGCTAAGCGGGTCTAAGCTGTTTATTCACTGTGTTCGATGATGTACCCACAAGTATTAGTGTCACCCAAGTAGCTGAAGCCAATGACTAACAAAAAGTCAGCACAGGAGGGGCCTAAACGTGAGGTCGATCGAGTTTGTCGGCCTTATATGTTCACCCATCAGTCTTTCTGAGAGCGGGGTTCGACGGCATGCAGCCTTGCATGCGGTGAGCCAGGGCGCCTCATGGGGACGAACGCGGGTGAATGGCGTTCTATCCTAGGTATTACCGTATGTTGAAGAAAATGAACAAGGGGCTACTCGGCCTGGCCATGTCGATGGCCCTTATGCCTGTGCATGCAGCCGAAACCAAGAAAGTCGATGTCCTGCTGATCGGTGGCGGCATCATGAGTTCGACACTGGGCGTCTGGCTCAATGAACTCGAGCCGGGCATGTCGATGGAAATGGTCGAGCGTCTCGATGGCGTCGCCCTGGAAAGCTCCAACGGCTGGAACAACGCCGGTACCGGCCACTCCGCCCTGGCCGAGCTGAACTACACACCGCAAGACAAGAACGGCAACGTCGAGATCCCCAAGGCCATTGAAATCAATGAAGCCTTCCAGGTCTCCCGTCAGTTCTGGGCCTGGCAGGTCAAGAACGGCGTCCTGAAGAACCCGCATTCGTTCATCAACTCCACACCGCACATGAGCTTCGTGTGGGGCGATGACAACATCAAGTTCCTCAAGAAGCGCTACGAAGCCCTGCAGGCGAGCCCGCTGTTCGCTGGCATGCAGTACTCCGAAGACCCGGCGCAGATCAAGAAGTGGGTTCCATTGATGATGGAAGGCCGTGATCCGAACCAGAAGATCGCCGCCACCTGGTCGCCGCTGGGCACGGACGTGAACTTCGGTGAAATCACCCGTCAGTTCGCCAGCTACCTGCAAACCAAGCCGAACTTCTCCCTGAAGCTGTCGAGCGAAGTCGAAGACATCGTCCGCAACGAAGACGGCGGCTGGCGCGTTACCTACAAGAACCTGAAAGACGGTACCGAGACCCAGACCGACGCCAAGTTCGTATTCATCGGCGCCGGTGGCGGTGCACTGCACCTGCTGCAGAAGTCGGGCATTCCTGAGGCGCGTGAATATGCCGGTTTCCCGGTAGGCGGCTCGTTCCTGGTGACCGAGAACCCGACCATTGCCGAGCAGCACCTGGCCAAGGCCTACGGCAAGGCATCGGTTGGCGCGCCGCCGATGTCGGTTCCCCACCTGGACACCCGCGTGCTGGATGGCAAGCGCGTGATCCTGTTTGGCCCGTTCGCGACCTTCTCGACCAAGTTCCTGAAAGAAGGCTCGTACCTGGACCTGCTGACCACCACGACCACTCACAATGTGTGGCCGATGACCAAGGTCGGTATCAAGGAATACCCGCTGGTCGAGTACCTTGCTGGCCAACTGATGCTGTCGGATGAAGACCGCCTCAACGCCCTGAAGGAGTACTTCCCGAACGCCAAGGCTGAAGACTGGCGCCTGTGGCAAGCCGGCCAGCGCGTGCAGATCATCAAGCGTGATGAGGCCGCCGGTGGCGTGCTGAAGCTGGGGACCGAGATCGTGGCTTCCGAAGACGGCAGCATTGCCGGCTTGCTTGGCGCATCGCCAGGTGCATCCACCGCAGCGCCGATCATGCTGACCGTGCTTGAGAAAGTCTTCAAGGACAAGGTCGCAACCCCGGCCTGGCAGGAAAAGCTGCGCCAGATCGTTCCAAGCTATGGCACCAAGCTCAACAATGATCCGGCCCGCGTAGCCCAGGAATGGGCCTACACCAGCCAGGTCCTGGAGCTGGCCCCACCACCGGCAATCAACCCGGCACTGGCTCCGACCACGGCACCTGCTGCCCCGGCCAAGCCACAGCCGAGCAACCCGGCTGCTGACATGGCCCTGTGAGTCGTTGCCCCGGCCAACACGGTTGGCTGGGGCACAGGCTTCAAGCCGATGTGAAAAAGCCCTGGCCAGTGCCCAATGCTGTTCAGTTAAGGATTGGGTTGCTCAATACATCCCCCCGTGGCGAGCGAGCTTGCTCGCGCTGGGCTGCAGAGCAGCCCCAAAAACTGTCGTCGAGTTCGTTCTGAAAGACTGCAGTCGCTTTGTTGGGTGCGCTTCGCGCCCCAGCGCGAGCAAGCTCGCTCGCCACGGGTCTCTCACCCGCTTTAAGCCTTTCTTAACTGAACAGTATTGCCGGCCGGTGCCGGGGCTTTTTTCGCCAGTATGATGGGCACTTTAGATCGCCCTCATTCAAGGATCTCCCATGTCGTTGAGCAAACGCGATCAGGCCCGTATCGAACGCCGCCTGATCGCCACCCTGACCGAAGCCTGTGAAACGGCCAAGGCAGAAATTCCGGGGTTCACCTGGCTCACCCATGAATTGGACTATGACCTTTTTCCTTCCAGCCTGAGGGTCGTCTGGGTCTTCGAGACCGAGGCTCATCAGGACCGAGCCCTGGCCGCTGGGCAAGGCGCGCGCATGGTCGAGCTGACGGCCATGGCATTACGCGAGGCGGATGTGCTGGTCAGTCCGGTAGCGGACCATGTGCAGTTCGACAGTGAAGAACAGTGCCGGCGCAGCCACGCCGGCAACTGGCAGCAACGCCTGGCGCGCAAGCGTTCGGGGCGGGGTTGAGGCATGGCCAAGGACATCGAAAACCCGTGCATCGCCGTGTGCCAGTTGAGCGGTGAACTGTGTGTGAGTTGCGGGCGCAGCAAGGAAGACATCCGCAAATGGAAGCGCATGAAACGCCCGGAAAAAATGGCCGCCGCCCAGCGTGCCACGCAACGCTTGAAGAGCCTGCAGAAAAAGAATGCCTGACCCCGTGGCGAGCGAGCTTGCTCGTCACGGAGGTCGCGTTCATACATTATTGAAGGGTGTTCTTTGTGAGGGCCTCTGTCTTGGTCACATGTCCGCGCTCGCCAAAGGCGGAATGCGCACACCCGGTGGCGAGCGAGCTTGCTCGCGCTGGGCTGCGCAGCAGCCCCAAAAAGGACGCCGGTTTTTTTCTGAAAGACCGCAATCGCCTGATCAGGGGCGCGCAGCGCCGGAGCGCCAGCCCGGCCCAGCGGGAGCAAGCTCCCTCGCCACGGGGCAGTGGTTACGCTTGAAGCCGGCTTAACTCAGGTAACGCTTGAACCAGTCCAGCGTCCTGCTCCATGCCAGCTTGGCGGCCGCCTCGTCGTAGCGCGGCGTGGAGTCGTTGTGGAAGCCGTGGTTGGCACCGGGGTAGATATAGGCCTCGTAGGTCTTGCCAGCCGCTTTCAACGCCTGTTCATAGGCGGGCCAGCCTTCGTTGATGGCCTTGTCCAGTTCGCCATAGTGGAGCAATAGCGGGGCCTTGATTTTCGGCACGTCCGCGGCGGCCGGTTGCCGGCCATAGAAGGGCACGGCGGCCCCCAGTTCCGGATAGGCCACGGCCGCCGCATTGGCGACGCCACCGCCATAACAGAACCCGGTAATCCCCACTTTTCCGGTGCTCGCCGGGTGTTTCATCATCCACTCGATGGCGGCGAAGAAGTCGTTCATCAGTTTGGCGGGGTCGACGGTCTGTTGCAGCGCCCGGCCTTTGTCATCGTTGCCGGGGTAGCCGCCCACCGAGGTCAGGCCATCCGGCGCGAGGGCGACGAAGCCGGCCTTGGCCAAGCGTCGGGCGACATCCTCGATGTAGGGGTTGAGCCCTCGATTCTCATGTACGACCACCACCGCCGGCACCTTGCCGGTGGCCTTCGCCGGGCGCACCAGATAACCCCGTACCTGCCCATGCCCCTTGGGCGAGGGGTAAGTGACGTACTCAGGGAGGATGTCAGGATCGGTAAATTCCACTTGCTCGGCGAGGGCGTAGTTCGGGCTCAAGGCGGCGAGGAGGGCGGAGGCGGTCAGTCCGCCCAGCGCGAACAGTGCCGCCCGGTCGAGAAACTCACGGCGGTTGATCTTGCCGTGGGCGTAGTAGTCGTAGAGCTCCAGCAGTTCAGGGGCAAAGTCTTTCGCAGTGAGACGGTTCATCGGTGCGCTCCCATTCAGGCTTCGGATTGCCCCGCTGGCAGGGGCTGACGGGCACGGCTGGCGTTGAATCATTAAAGCAGCTTTCAACGCCGGCCGAAGGCACGCTTCCCGGCGGTAGGGCCGGGCACGCACCGCGTCAACCTGACAGGTCCCGCGTCAGTCTTCACGACCATGGGCGGCGGCCGCCAGTTGCCCGGTATCGACGCGCACAAAAATGGAGTCGCCCACCGCCGTGAGCACATCGCCCGCGTACACCTCGCAGATCACCCGGGTCTTGCGCCCGACTTCACCTTCCACCCTGGCGCGCAAGGTGAGTGGGACGCCCATGGGCGTTGGCTTGATGAACTTGATGCCCAGGTTACCGGTCACGCAGTCGATGCGCGGCAGGCTGCCGGCGCTGCGTTGCTCGGCCCGGTAGTGATAGGCCATCACCGTCCAGTTCGAATGGCAATCGACCAGCATCGCGATCAACCCGCCGTACACCAGGTCGGGCCAGCCGCAGTACTTGGCCTCTGGCAGATGCTCGGCCACGACGTGCACACCGTCTTCATGCCAGGTGCTCTTGATGTGCAGCCCGTGCGGATTGCGGCTGCCGCAGCCAAAACAAACGCCTTGCGGCGCAGCGGTGTCTTGCAGGGAAGTGTGGAGCGTGGGCATGCCGTGGGTCCGTCCTGGGAAATGAAAAACCTAGCCTAGCGGATTTTACGTCGAATCAGAACTGGCGGCAGCTGAAGAAGTGGTCAATAGGGACGAGGCGTTATTGCTGGGGCGAATAGAGAAAACGGAGATTTTTGTACGCTAATACCGTGACCTGCCAGGTTGAGGCTATAGAGGTTGACGCGGGAACGTCTGGAAATACAGATAGAAAACCGGCTGTTCTCTGGGCGGTTCGATCCGCTCCCGGGAGCCTGTGTGAGCGTCTCAATAATGTGGCCGGTGTCTCTGCTAATGTGCGTGCGCAGTCAAGGGGCCTGAAAAAGATCGTGGATTCTCGCGCAGCGGGGATCAACCTTGATGAATTGGCATCAATGCGCATCGAAGAAATTGCCGCGCTCGCGGCGAAATGAAATGCCTGGGCGATTAGCCGGCAGGTTGCGTCTTGAACGCCTGGATCAAGGTTGCGGTGGAGAGTACCAGGCGTAGCGGGTTGTTCGTTGAAGGTACAAACCCCAGCTTACCCCGGTAGTAATTGGCAGCGTCCTGGTCTTTCGCGTCGACGACAACAAAAGCCACACCCGACTGCTTGGAAACCGTGTACACGCGTCGGAAAAAGTCAGACATCAGCCGTTGGCCAAGCCCATTCCCCTGCATGCCCTTGTCAATCGCCAGACGGCTCAACAGCACTGCCGGCATAGGATACCGAGGCATCTTCTTTTTCTGTTCTTCGCTGAGCTCATCGAGTGCTACAGAGGCATTCGCCAGGGTGTAGTAGCCCAGCAACACCTCATCTTCGACGTACATGAATGTGCGTGAAACGTTGCGCTTTTCGTCTTGCCCAGCGTGCAGCGCAATGTACGTGTTGAGAGCAGGGTGCAATTGGCAATCAAACGCCGAGCGGTCAATCGACTTATCGAAGTCGACAGTGATGAAGTCCATGGACTGCCCTTAGCGCAAGGCAAGCAGGTTGCAAAGCGCCTCAGTGGGCTCTGGGGGATTGTCCAGCAGTTGGTACGCCGTGTCGGCATCGAGCACGGTCATGCCCTCGACGTCAAAATCAATAGCCTTCTCTTCACGCGCAACAGAGCGAACGGCCAGTGCTGCAACGACCTTTTTGAGTTCTGCCAGCTCGCGCTCTACGTTCGACAAGTGCGGCGCACGCACTGAACGTGTCTTGAGCCCCCCGCTTTGACTAAGAGCGCTAACTGCGAGGCTTTTCGTGGCATGCCGTTCAACCACAGCGTCAGCATTCGACAGAAAAGCCGTGATCCTAACGTTGTTGCCATGGACGTCAATCAACGTCTTTTTGCCCGCGGTGAGCCGCGGAAGTTTTTGTTGAACTGGTTTACTCACGGTGTATCCCTCTGTATGCCTGCACTCTACCATATATCGCTTGACATCTACGCCCCAGTATTGTTGGCAAAAGAGGCGCCCGCTCACTGAAAGGATCGATGCTCTTACAGTGGGGCTGCGGATGATCAGGATCTACACCTGATACTGCCGAAGTCCCTGCAACGTCTTATCGTACGATTTTTTCCGTTCTCCCTATTGGCCCTTTGATGAGCTATTCAGTTTCTAATTATTTTTTCCGCTTCAATGATAAGTATCGCCCGGTCCCGGGAATTGCTACCCCGGCCCTGGATCGGCTAATATACGATTCATATGCATTTCATATAGGTCGACCCCGTGGGTATCGTCAAAATTTCAGAAGCCATGCACGAGCATCTGCGCATTGCCAGTACGGCGCTGAGTCGCTCGATCAATGCCCAGGCCGAGCACTGGATGCGCATCGGGATGCTGGCGGAGCTGCATCCCAACCTGGACCACAGCGAAATCAGCCGCTTGCTGATTCGCGCCGAACAGGCCGGAGGCCTTGATTTGAAACAGCTATGCGAACCTGCATCGGGAGCCAGGCCATGAAGGCTAATGTTGTGATCCATACCCCGGCACAAATCACCCAGTCCGCCACGGCGGGCAAGCTGGCCGCCGAGGTGCTGGCGATGATTACCCCCCACGTCAAGGCCGGGGTTACCACCGATGAACTCGACCGCCTGTGTCACGACTACATCGTCAACGTGCAGAAGGCCATACCCGGCAACGTCGGGTATCACGGCTTTCCGAAAACCGTGTGTGCGTCGGTCAATGACGTGGTGTGCCATGGCATTCCGTCGGCCAGGGCACTGCGTGATGGCGACATCGTCAACATCGACATCGCCGTGATCAAGGACGGCTGGTACGGCGACACCAGTCGCATGTACTTCGTGGGCGAGCCCACCCCGCAGGCACGGCACCTGGTCAAGACCACCTACGAGGCCATGTGCGCCGGCATCCGCCAGGTTCGTCCCGGCGCTACGCTGGGCGACGTTGGGCATGCCATCCAGTCGGTGGCCGAGACAGCGGGGTTCAGTGTGGTGCGTGAATACTGCGGCCACGGGATCGGCAAGGTTTACCACGACGAACCGCAGGTCCTGCATTACGGTTATCCAGGCCAGGGCCTGAAGCTCAAGGCCGGCATGATCTTCACCATCGAGCCCATGCTCAACGCCGGCAAGCGTCATGTGAAAACCCTCGCCGATCGCTGGACGGTGGTCACCAAGGATCAATCTCTGTCGGCCCAATGGGAGCACATGGTCGCCGTGACGGACGACGGTTTCCAGGTGTTGACCCCTTGGCCGGACAGTGTCGAGGACTATCGCGCCATTGTTTGACGCCGTGAGGTCGAGCAAGGGCAGGGGGCGATGAGGACGCGGCGTGCTGCGCTCATCGATCCTCTTCCCGCGCGGGTGCTTTGTCCTGGGTCAGGCACAGGCTCAGCAGCACCGAGCCCAGGATGATGCTGGCGACCAACACCAGTGACCATTGGATCGGTACGTGGAACCAGGGCATCAGCGACATCTTGGTGCCGATGAACACCAGCACGATGGCCAGGCCATATTTGAGCAGGTGGAAGCGCTCGACCATGTCGGCGAGCAGGAAGTACAGGGCGCGCAGGCCCATGATCGCGAAGATGTTGGAAGTGAAGATAATGAAGGGGTCGGTGGTGACGGCGAAGATCGCCGGGATGCTGTCGATCGCGAACACCAGGTCGCTGGCTTCGATCAGCACCATCACCAGGAACATCGGCGTTGCCCAGTGCACGCCGTTGCGTCGTACGAAAAACCGCTGGCCGTGAAACCTGTCGGTGATCCGCAGGTGACGTCGCAGCCAGCGCAGCAAGGGGTTCTTGGCGAGATCGGGCTTGTGCTCGGCGAAGACCAGCATCTTGATCCCGGTAAGGATGAGAAAGGCGCCGAAGACGTAGAGCACCCAGGCAAACTGCGACACCAGCCAGACGCCGGCAAAAATCATGCAGGCGCGCATCACGATGGCACCGAGCACGCCATACAGCAGGACACGGCGCTGCAAGGACGCTGGTACGGCGAAGTAGCCGAAGATCATCACGAAGACGAACATGTTGTCGATCGACAGTGACTGCTCGATCAGATAGCCCGTGAGGAATTCAAGGGTGATGCGTTGGGCGTCTTGCGCGCCGAACTGCTCGTGCAGGTACCACCACAGCAGCGCGGCGAAGGTCAGGGCCAGGCCGCTCCAGGCAATGACCCAGGACAGTGCCTCGCGGGTGGACACCCGATGGGCCTTGCGCCCGCCCAGGACAAACAGGTCGAGCGCCAGCATGGCAACGATGAAGGCGATGAAGGCCGCCCACATCCAGGGTTCGCCGACATTGAGGGGGGACATGCCATTCTCCCGGTCTGGCAGGTGCAGTGTTCACCAGGGACCCTGTCATCCTATCGGGCCTGCCGGATCAGGAAAAATCGTTTATTTTTTGCGAACGCTTCGGGTTTTACGAGGTGTTGGCCAGTTGCCCGGCCGCCAGGGGCACTTGGCGGCAAGTGGCAGCCTCATGGGAGGCTGCCACCGCTGGGCTAGTTACCGGTAGGCATTTGCAGGTTGATGCCTTCTTTTTGCAGCTCTTCGCGTACCGACTGGAATTTCTGGTACTTGGACAACTCGATCGGTCCGTCGTAGCTCATGCTTTGCAGTTTGCGCGGCGGGTATTTGACATAGGTCTTCATCAGCGCGTTGATTGCCAGGCTGATCGGCACCATGGTCCAGGTGCGCTCGGTGACATTACTCATGAAGATGTCGTAGCGCTCCTGCGGATCTTGCAGCAAGTCGAAGACCTGCGGCACGGTCGCCACGTATTTTGTGGCACCTTTCCAGCCCAGGTTGGTGTCCACCGCCAAGCCACCGGTCTGGGCGCCATTGTCGCCGCGCAGGTTGAACACCGCCTTGTAGTTGCCAACACGGGCAGCGCCGGGGGACAGTTCGTTCTCGGTAAAGTAGAACCACTCTTTACGCGGATCAGGGCCTGTGCCGAGCAGTACGGGGGTCATGTCATAGCTGTCGAAGTAGATTGGCTGACCTTCGCGATCTTTCTCCGGCAGCTTCACACCGGCCACCGAGGCGAATGTGGCCATCAGGTCGAGGCCGCCAAGGATGTCGTGGTTTTTCGCGTTCTCCTTGATTTTACCTGGCCAGGTCATGATCGCGGGGACTCGGTTACCCCCCTCGCGCACGGTGCCCTTGGTACCCCGGAACGGCGTGTAGCCGGCGTCCGGGTAGACGTCCTGCCAGGCACCGTTGTCGGTGGTGTAGACCACCAGGGTATTTTTATCCATCCCCAGCGCCTTGAGCTTGGCCATGATGCGGCCAATACGGGTATCGAGCTCAACCACGGAGTCGGCGTACTTGGACTTGGAGATCGATTTATGGACGAACTCGGGGGCCGGCAGGTTCGGTTGGTGCACTTTCATGAAGTTGACGTTGATGAAAAACGGCTTGTCCGACTTGGCGGCCGTGTCGAGGAACTCCAGCGCGGCTTTTTCGACGTAGCCGTCGAAGAAGGGAATCCCGACCACCCCTGGCTTGCCATCGATCACCGGCGTGTCCACGTACTGGCCATTGATCTTGAACTCTTCGACGGCCTTTTCCCCGGCCTTGCCCGAGAGCGCACCCTTGGTCACTTTGGCGAACATCGCCCGGGTGTCCGGGTCCATGTCGGGGAACCATTGCGGGTCGGCATAGGTGTAGGCATTGAGGTGATAGAGGCCGACGTATTTCATCACGTCATACCCCTGGGCGTTGGGCAACGCATAGTCGTCTTCGCCCAGGTGCCATTTGCCGGTGAAGTAGGTGTCATAGCCACCGGTCTTGAGCACCGAGGCCAGCGTCCACTCAGCCGCGGGCAAACCGCCGCCCTGGCCCTGGAAGGCCACGGTGGTCATGCCGCTGCGGTTCGGAATGCGTCCGGTCTGCATCGCCGCCCGGCCGGGGGTGCAACTGGGTTGGGCGTAGAACGAGTAAAAAGTTGTGCCTTCTGCGGCCAGCTCGTCGATGCTGGGGGTCGGCATGCCTCGGCCGACACCCCCGCCATAGGGGCCCAGGTCACCGTAGCCGGTGTCGTCGGAGACGATAAACAGGATGTTGGGTTTTTCGGTTTGCGCGGCTTGGGCAAAACCGTTAAGCGCGATCAGCAATGAACAGGCAGCGTAGTACCTGAAGCGATGTGGGAGCCTTTGCATGGTGGCTTTCCTTTAACGAGTGTCGATCCGGGTGGCTGGCGACGCAAATCTCGTCGGCACAACGACCAGGAATCCTGGTGAGTGACCCCTGACCATGAGCCTGGACAGTGCGAGGAGACCAACCACTCGATAGAACTCCCATTCACTACTCAAGGCGCCCGCGAAAGCCTAGTACGGTTTTTCATTGCGTGCGATTCCGGCGCTGGATTTCAACATCGCTCGTAGAACGGGGCGAGCCGTTACGCTTGCACCAGGGCTCCTTGAACCTGTTGGTCGGCATGGTAGGAGGAGCGCACCAGCGGGCCGGACGCGACGTTCTTGAAGCCCATCTTGTAACCTTCCTCGGCGAACCAGGCGAAGGTGTCAGGGTGCACGAAACGCTGCACGGGCAAGTGGCTGCGGGACGGTTGCAGGTACTGGCCCAGGGTCAGCATGTCGATGTCGTGCTCGCGCATACGCTTCATGACTTCGATGACTTCCTCGTCGGTCTCGCCCAGGCCCAGCATCAGCCCGGACTTGGTCGGGATGTGCGGCATCATCTGCTTGAAGCGTTGCAGCAGGGTCAGCGACCACTGGTAATCCGAACCCGGGCGCGCCGCCTTGTACAGGCGTGGCACGGTTTCCAGGTTGTGGTTGAACACATCCGGTGGCTCGGCAGCGGTGATTTCCAGGGCGATGTCCATGCGGCCACGGTAGTCCGGCACCAGGGTCTCGAGCTGCACGTTCGGCGACAGCTTGCGGATTTCGCGGATGCAGTCGGCAAAGTGCTGGGCGCCACCGTCACGCAGGTCGTCGCGGTCCACCGAGGTGATCACCACGTACTTCAGGCGCAGGTCGGCAATGGCGATGGCCAGGCTTTCCGGCTCGTTGACGTCAAGTGGCTTCGGACGGCCGTGGCCGACGTCGCAGAACGGGCAGCGACGGGTGCAGATGTCGCCCATGATCATGAAGGTCGCGGTACCGCCGGAGAAACACTCGCCCAGGTTCGGGCAGGAGGCTTCTTCGCAGACGCTGTGCAGCTTGTGTTTGCGCAACAGGGCCTTGATCCGGTCGACTTCCGGGGACGCCGGGATGCGCACGCGAATCCAGTCGGGTTTGCGTGGCAGTTCATCGGTGGGGATGATCTTCACCGGGATCCGCGCCACCTTGTCGGCGCCGCGCAGTTTGATGCCCACTTGCACTGTTGCCGGGCTGTTGCCTGATGAATCCACAAGCGTACTCCTGTGTGGTGTCGTTGCTAGACGGGGGGGGCAATCTGGCGTGGGCAATGCGGGAGGCGTGCGCCTCCCGCTGCCGATCAGTTGCGGTAGACGGGGAAGTCCAGGCACATCGCGGCGGCCTGCCTGGCAACCTGTGCCTCGACATCGGCATCGCCGAGGTGATCGAGGATGTCGCAGATCCAGCCGGCCAGCTCAACGCACTGGGCCACCTTGAAACCACGCGAGGTCACGGCCGGGGTGCCGATGCGCAGGCCCGAGGTGACGAACGGCGACTGCGGGTCGTTCGGTACGGCGTTCTTGTTCACGGTGATGCCGGCACGGCCCAGCGCGGCATCGGCGTCCTTGCCGGTCAGGCCCTGGCGGATCAGGCTCACCAGGAACAGGTGGTTGTCGGTGCCACCGGACACGACATCGTAGCCACGTTCGATAAACACCTTGGCCATCGCCTGGGCGTTGTCGATCACGTGCTGTTGATACACCTTGAAGCCAGGCTCCAGAGCTTCCTTGAAGCACACGGCCTTGGCGGCGATCACGTGCATCAGCGGGCCGCCCTGGCCACCGGGGAACACCGCGGCGTTGAGTTTTTTCTCCAGCTCCGGGTTCGACCTGGCCAGGATCAAGCCACCCCGAGGACCGCGCAGGGTCTTGTGGGTAGTGGTAGTGACCACGTCGGCGAACGGAATCGGGTTCGGGTACAGGCCGGCAGCCACCAGGCCCGCCACGTGGGCCATATCAACAAAGAGATAAGCGCCGACTTTGTCGGCGATCTGGCGGAAGCGTGGGAAATCCAGGGTCTTGGAGTAAGCGGAGAACCCGGCGATGATCATTTTCGGCTGGTGCTCGACCGCCAGGCGCTCGACTTCGTCGTAGTCGATCAGGCCGGTGGTGGTGTCGATGCCGTATTGCACCGCGTTGTAGAGCTTGCCGGAGAAGCTGACCTTGGCACCGTGGGTCAGGTGCCCGCCGTGGGCCAGGCTCATGCCCAGCACGGTGTCGCCGGCTTGCAGCAACGCCAGATAGACCGCCGCGTTGGCCTGGCTGCCGGAGTGCGGCTGGACGTTGGCATAGTCGGCGCCGAACAGCTGCCGGGCGCGGTCGATGGCCAACTGCTCGACCACATCGACGTGCTCGCAACCACCGTAGTAGCGTTTGCCCGGATAACCTTCGGCGTACTTGTTGGTCAGGCCGCGGCCTTGGGCCTGCATGACGCGCTGGCTGGTGTAGTTTTCCGAGGCGATCAATTCGATGTGCTGCTCTTGCCGCGCCTCCTCGGCATTCATTGCCGCCAGCAGTTCGTCGTCGTAGCCAGTGAGCCGGTCGTGTTTAGTGAACATGGTGCGGTCCTCGAGTGTGCGTGTTGGATGGCCGATGTGGCGGGCAATCGATGCCTTCAGCCGTGGTCCTGGTCGCCGATCAGGCGCTCGTAGGCGCTCGTAGGCGCTCTGGTCGAGCAGGTGGTGCATGGCGCCGGTGTCGTCGGGATGCAGGTGGAAGAACCAGCCAGCCCCCAGTGCGTCCTCGTTGACCAACTCCGGCGAGGTTTCCAGGGTGGCGTTGACATCCACCACCCGCCCATCCAGCGGCATACCGATGTTGCTGGCGGCTTTCACCGACTCCAGCACGGCCACTTCTTCGCCGGCACGGTAGGCCCGCAGCTCGGGCACCTGGACGAAGACCACATCGCCGAGTGCCTGCTGGGCAAACGGGGTGATGCCGACGGTGATCGAGCCATCGGACTCAAGACGCAGCCATTCGTGATCGACGGTAAAACGCAGGTTGCTCATATCCACTCCCCATTGTTCTGACTCGCCCGCTGCGTATGGCGGACGGCAATTGCCAGGCTTGCCCTGGTAGGAGCGAGCGTGCTCGCGATGGACGTTAACGATAACGCGTGCTTTCTGATTAAACGCGTTGCCCTTGAGTCCATCGCGAGCACGCTCGCTCCTACAGAGGTCGGCGTTCGCTTAACTGACTTGGCCTGGAAGACCAGCCTGGTTTGAGGATTAAGAGCAAGGGTGATACCAGTTCTATTTATTCGTTATAAAACAATAAGATGACGTTAATTCTTTAAGTCATATCGAACTGTTGTGTAGTGAAATCAATACAGTGGTCCGGGTACGGTCGTGGAACGGACGGGGTGCGGGCCATGGTGTCTGCGCAGCAGGTATGGGTGTTAGCTGACCCATTGCTTTCGCGGGCTCGCCCGCTCCCACAGGGGACGGGCCAGGTATCTGGGCAGGGCGGGAGAGGGGCCTGAATGAAGGGCAATGGCATCCGTGTCGAATTCGCTACGCTGTATCGATTTGCAGACGGCTGTCAGTGCTTTTCTGGAATGCCGTATTTGCGCAAGCGGGTGGCGATTGCGCTGTGGGAGGTTTGCAGGCGGGTAGCCAGTAGCCGGCTGGAGGGGTAACTGCGGTAGAGCTGTTGCAGCAGGTTGCGTTCAAAGCTTTCGACGGCATCGCCCAGGCTCCCGACTTCGTCGGCGTTCTGGTGCGCGACGGCGGTCCTGGCGATGTCCAGGTCGTCGATGTCCACCAGGGGGTTCTCGCAAATGGCGGCGGCACGGAAGATCACGTTCTGCAGTTGTCGCACGTTACCCGGCCAGCGGTTGCCCAGCAGCGCCGGGAAGGTGGCGGGGGCCAGTCGACAAGGGGGGCGCTGGATCTGCGCGCAGGCTTGCTGCATGAAGTGCTGGGCCATCAACAGGATGTCATGGCCGCGCTCGCGCAGCGGCGGCACTTGCAGGTTGAGCACGTTCAGGCGGTAGAACAGGTCTTCGCGGAAGCTGCCCTCGCTGACCATTTTTTCCAGGTCGCGGTGGGTTGCGCTGAGGACGCGCACGTTGACCCTGACCTCACGATCACCGCCGATGCGCCGGAAACAGCCATCGCTGAGAAAACGCAGCAACTTGGCCTGCAGGTAGGGTGACATTTCACCGACTTCGTCGAGGAACACCGTGCCCTGGTCCGCCAGTTCCAGCAGGCCGAGCTTGCCGCCGCGCTGGGCACCGGTGAAAGCGCCCGGGGCGTAGCCGAACAGCTCGCTTTCGGCCAGGCTCTCGGGCATCGCCGCACAGTTGAGTGCAAGGAAGGGCGCATCGCGCCGTGGGCTGATGGCATGGCAGGCGCGGGCCACCAGCTCCTTGCCGGTACCGGTTTCACCCTGGATCAGCAGCGGCGCATCCAGGGTTGCCACGCGCTGGGCCCGGGCCTTGAGGGCGCGCACTGGAGGCGAATCGCCCAGCAATGCATCGAATCCGGCAGCGTGGTCGTGGTGCAGGGCGGCCACGCATTTGGAGATGCGCGCGGGCAGGTACAGGGTCAGCAAGCCGCCGGCCAGTGCCGGGTTGCCTGACTCGCCGGCGTCGCTGATCGGCATGGCATCGAGCAGCAGCGTCTGGCCGCCCAGGCTCACTTCCCCCATGGGCAGGCGGAAGCCGCGTTCGATCAGGGTGGCTTGCAAGGACGGGTCATCGAACAGCGCGGTCAGTGGCTCACCGGCCGGTTCCCGCCCGCACAGCGCGATCAAGGCCGGATTGGCCAACAGCACATGGCCGCGGCCATCCACCGCCATGACCGGGTCGGCGCTGGCCGCCAGCAAGGCATCGAGCTGCAAGCGTCGCCGTTGCCCCGGGAGCATGTCGACCACCGTCACCGCCTGCACGCCCTGTACGCCCAGAAAGGCTTCGCGCAACTCCTCCAGGACATCGGCGTCGAGGGTCGGGGCGTCGATGTAGACGTTGGGCGGCACCATCTCGACGGCGTCCAGGTTGAAACTGCGGCGACCGAGCAGGGCCAGCACTTCCTGGGTGATGCCGACGCGGTCGATGAAGGTGACGTGGATGCGCATGGGTGGCCTGCAAGGGTGGGCAAGGGAATCTGTGTGAATCAGTATGCCGGGCCACGCTCGAGGGTGGCGAGCGTGCCGGGCGCATTATTTGCCCCGGTGGGGGGCGGCCTTGCGTGAGCAGGCGGCCAGGTCCTCGAGGAAGGCCTCGAGGATCGGCGGCGGGGCAATACCGCGCCGGGTGATGACGTCGAAGGGCGACATCAACTGCAGGCTTGCCGGTGCCAGTTGTTGCATCTCGCCGGTCTTGACCCACTGTGAGGCGAAGTGCACGGGCAGAAACCCCAGGTAGGCGCCGGAAATGATCAGGATCGCCAAGGCCTCGATGTTGTCCACGGTGGCGGCGGCCTTGCTGACGCCCAGGTGTTCCAGGTCGTACTGCTGCATGTAGCCCCGGGCGACAATCCGGCTGCTGCCGATTTCGGCCAGCAGTTCGTCGCGTTCGGCCTGGCTGCCATAGAGTGGGTGACGGCGCCCGCAATACAGGCCCAGGGCTTCCTGGTACAGCGGCGCCTGCAACAGGCCGGGCACATGGATCGGGAAGTGCCCGATGGCCAGGTGCAGGCGGCCGTCGAGCACACGCTCTTCCAGTTCGGCGGGGGTGCCGACGTACACGTTCAGGTGCACGTCATGCCCCCGGGAGACAAAACGCTGGGTGGTCCGCGGAATCGGTGAGTCCGGGTCGGTAATGGTGGTGTCGATGATCCCCAGGTTGAGCTTGCCGCTGATGTGCTGCTTGAGCACGTCGGCGTCCATGCAGAAGTTCTCCACTGCCGAGAGCAGGCGCTGGGTCGCTTCATGGATGGCCACGCCTTGCTCGGTCAGGCGAAAGCCGCTGCGCCCGCGTTGGCAGAGCTTGACCCCGAGCCGGGTTTCCAGATGCGTCATCTGTTCGCTGATGGTCGACTGGCCGGCATTCAACGCCGCCTGTGCGGCGGAAAAGCCCCCGCACCTGACAATCGTGGCAAACACCCTGAGCAACTTCAGATCGACATCGTGCAGCTGGATCACCTTGGACCTCCTGCGTGTGGATGCATCGGCAATGCCGATATGAGTATCTGATGTTTAGCATTTTTTCCACGAAAACCTGCGCCCATAGTCACTCCAACGGCGGTCGCCTTGCAGTCCGCCTGGCCGATAACAAGAAGTGGAGAGGCTAGAAATGTCGAACAATGGTTATGAATCCGGTCGTCTGAACCTGCCATTCGTGGGGCACTGCACCTTTGGCAAATCCCCGGTGTGCACCGATTGGGATGCGCTGGATGCCGACGTGGCGGTCCTTGGCGTGCCCAATGACATGGGCACCCAGTGGCGCTCCGGCGCACGCTTCGGACCACGGGGGATTCGCGAGGCATCGACGCTGTTCTCCTTCGGTCACGCCGGCGCCTATGACCACGAAGATGACGTGATGTACCTCACCGCCGCCGACGTGCGCATGGTGGACGTTGGCGATGCCGATATCGTGCACACCGACATGGCCACCAGTAACGCCAACACCGAATACGCGGTGCGCAAGATTCTCGATGCCGGCGTGATGCCGGTGGTGCTCGGAGGCGATCACTCGGTACACGCCCCGGTGATCAAGGCGTTCGAAGGTCGCGGGCCGATCCACATCATCCACTTCGATGCACACCTGGACTTCGTCGACGAGCGTCACGGCGTGCGCTACGGCCATGGCAACCCGCTGCGTCGCGCCTCGGAAATGAACCACATCGTCGGCATGACCCAGATGGGCATTCGCAACGTGTCGTCCTCCAACCGCGATGACTACGAAGCGGCCCACGAGGCCGGCTCGAAGATCCTCTCGGTGCGCGATGTGCGCCGCCTCGGCGTCGAAGGCGTGCTGGCGCTGATCCCGCAGAACATCAACTACTACATCACCATCGACATCGACGGCTTCGACCCATCCATCGCCCCCGGCACCGGCACCCCGAGCCACGGCGGCTTCCTGTACTACGAAGTGCTGGAAATCATCCAGGCCCTGGCCAAGCGCAGCCAGGGCAACATCGTCGGCATGGACCTGGTGGAGGTCGCCCCGGTCTACGACCCAAGCGGCATGACTTCGATCCTCGCTGCCCAACTGCTGCTCAATAGCATCGGTTTCATCTTCCACGAGCGGGCCAAGGTGCGCGCGGCCGAGAGTGAAGCCACCCCGGCCTGATCAAGGACCGGATCGATCATCGAAACCACAGTGACCCGGCAGCCCCTGACTGCCGGGCAGAGAGAATAAAAATGGACACGATCGTCAAGCAGTACCTGCAGAAATTCGGCGTCAGCGAAGCCACCCAGACCTTCCTCGGCAAGGTCCAGAAGATGTTCATCGCAGGCCAATGGGTCGAGGCCTGCGACGGACAGACTTCCGACGTCATCGAGCCATCCACCGAGGGCTTGATCACACGCATTCCCATGGGCACCACCGAGGACCTGGATCGCGCCGTGCAAGCTGCCCGTGCCCAGTTCGACGGTGGCGCCTGGCGCCAGGCCAAACCCGCCGAACGCGAGCGGATGATCCAGCGCCTGGCCGACCTGATCGAAGCCAACGCCGCTGAGCTTGCCGAAATCGAATCGATCGACATGGGCAAGTCAGCGGCCTTTGCCCGGGACGTCGATATCCAGGGCACGGTCGATACCCTGCGTTACTTCGCCGGCTGGGCCACCAAGCTGCACGGGCGCACCGTCGAGCCCTCGCTGCCAGGCAACTACCTGGCCTACACGCGCAAGGAAGCGGTGGGGGTGGTCGGTGCCATCGTGCCCTGGAACTTCCCGTTGCAGACCATGGCCTGGAAGCTCGGTGCCGCCCTGGCAACCGGCTGCACCGTGGTGGTCAAGCCGGCCGAACTGACGTCGCTGTCGGCCTTGCGGTTCGCCGAGCTGGTGCAGGAAGCGGGCATTCCGGACGGGGTGATCAACATCGTCACCGGTCGCGGCAGCGTGGTCGGCGCGGCCATGGCCACGCACCCCGGCATCGACAAGCTGACCTTCACCGGCTCGACCCCGGTCGGCCGCACCGTCGGCCGTGCGGCACTGGACGTAATGAAGCGACTTACCCTGGAACTCGGAGGAAAATCACCGGTAATCGTCCTCGCCGATGCGGACCTGCCAGCGGCTGCGCAAGCGATCGCCAACGGCGTGTTCTTCAACTCGGGGCAGGTGTGCGACGCCGGTACGCGGGCCTACATCCACCGCAGTGTCTACGACGAATTCCTGCGTGAACTGATCGCCTACACACGGACGTTGAAGATGGCGCCGGGGCTGGATCCGGACTGCTTCATCAGCCCGCTGGTATCGGCGCTGCAAAAGCAGCGCGTGACCGAGTACATCGAAACCGGCAAGCAAGAGGGTGCCGAACTGGTCTACGGTGGCCAACCCGTCGATGGCCCGGGCTACTTCGTCGAGCCGACCATCTTCGCCCATTGCCGCAATGACATGCGCATCGTCCAGGAGGAAATCTTTGGCCCGGTGCTGGTGACCGCGCCGTTCGACGATGAAGAAGAGGCGCTGGCACTGGCCAATGACTCGGCCTACGGGCTGGCGGCGGCACTGTATTCCAACGACCTTGGACGCGTGCACAGCCTGATTCCGCGCTTGCGGGCAGGCTCGGTGTACGTCAATGCCCACGGCACCCTCGACCCGTCGATGCCGTTCGGTGGCTACAAGCAGTCAGGGTTCGGCAAGGACCTTGGGCCCGAACAGCTCGATTATCTGTTGGAAACCAAGGCTGTCTGGATCACGCTGCCCTGAGTCAAGGCTGACTCAATCCCTTGTAGGAGCGAGCTTGCTCGCGAAGGTCGTTAACGAAAACGCGTGCTTGCTGGTTAAACGCGGCGCATTTGCGTTCTTCGCGAGCAAGCTCGCTCCTACAGGGCCCGCAAAAGAATGCGGTTTTCTCGTCATGATCTTCCAACAATAAGAGTCCATCATGAACACTAACGCCAAGTCAGCCATGAGCGTGTCCACCCTCGATGACAAGTCAGTCGTCGAGGGGCATTCCATCGATTTCATCCCGGAGAACGAGCGTACCGACAAGCTGGCGAGCCAGGGTCCGTTCTGGTTCCTCGGCAACTTCACCTTCTTCACCATGACCATCGGCTTCGTCGGCCCCAGCGTTGGCTTGACCGCCTTGTGGACCACCCTGGCCGGCACGCTGGGCATCATGTTCGGCACGCTGTTCATGGCCTTTCACGGCTCCCAGGGCCCGCACCTGGGCCTGCCGCAGATGATCCAGTCCCGCGCGCAGTTCGGCTATCGCGGAGTGATTCTGGTGCTGTTGGCGACGCTGTTCGTGTTCGCCGGTTTCAACATCGTCAACCTGGTGTTGATGATGCAGGGCCTGCACACGCTCTTCGGTTTCAACCCCGCAGCGGTCGCCGTGGCGGTGACTATCCCGGCGGCGGTCCTGGCGATCCTTGGCCATGACTGGATGCACCGCAGCTTCAAATGGGCGTTGTGCCTGTCGATCCCGCTGTACGGCCTGGTGACCCTGGCCGTGATGATGGGGTGGGTGCCCGACGCGCCGTTGCCGGTACTCGCGGCCGGCGAAGTAGAACCCGCCCCCCTGGGCTTCAACTGGACCGGTTTTATCGCCCAGTTCGCGGCGGCGGCCAGCTACAACATCGCCTATGCCCCTTACGTGTCCGACTATTCGCGCTACCTGCCGAAGAACACCTCCAGCGGCAAACTGATTGCCGTGGTGTTTCTCGGGGCCTCGCTGTCCGGTGCCTGGATGATCTCGGTCGGTGGCTGGCTGGCCGATCACCTGCACTCCACCGACGTGCTGGTGGCCCTGGGCCAAGTGGGCAACACCGTATCGCCGCTGATGGGCACCGCGGTGGTGGTGATTACCATCCTGGCGTTCCTGCCAGTGATTGCCATGAACATCTACAGCGCGAAGCTGACCACGCTGACCTGTGTCGACTCCATCAAGCACATCGAGCCGACCCGCAGGGCGCGGATCCTGGCCATCGCGTTCGTGATCCTGCTGCAACTGGGCGTGGCCCTGAGCATCCAGAGTACCGGCAAGGGCTTGTCGGTGCTGGGTATCTACCTGGTGGTGATGCTGTACTTCCTGGTGCCGTGGACCTCGGTCAACCTCACCGACTACTTCTTCGTGCGCAAGGGCCGCTACGCCATCCCGCACTTTTTCATGCCCCACGGCAACATCTACGGCAGCTGGGGCCTGCGTGGCATCGCGGCGTACGCGATCGGCTTCATCTCGATGATCCCGTTCTTCTACATCTACGACGGCGTCGAGCAGCGCGAGGTGTATGTCGGGCCGCTCGCCAAGGCCCTGGGCAGTATCGACATCGCCTGGCTCGTCGGGCTGATCGTGTCGGGGCTGGTGTACTACTGGTTCAGCCGCTCCATCGACCTGAAGCGCGAAGAAGCGGTGATCCAGCACATCGAAACCACCTCGCCGCAATACACCACCGGTGACTCGCTGACCCAGCGCACGTCGTCCGCATTCACTGAATCGAAGGTCGGGAGATAACCATGGCCATCCAATACGACTACATCATCATCGGCGCCGGTTCGGCAGGTTGTGTGCTGGCCAACCGCTTGAGCGAAGATGCGGCCACCTCGGTGCTGGTCCTGGAATTCGGCGGCAGCGACAAGAGCGTGGTGATCCAGATGCCCAGTGCCTTCTCGATCCCGATGAACACCAAGAAGTACAACTGGCGTTACGAAACCGAGCCGGAGCCTTACCTCAACGGGCGTCGCATCCACTGTCCGCGCGGCAAGGTGCTGGGTGGCTCGTCCTCGATCAATGGCCTGGTGTACATCCGGGGCCACGCCTACGATTTCGATGAATGGGAGTCGCTCGGCGCCCAGGGCTGGGGCTACCGCAATTGCCTGCCGTACTTCAAGCGGGCAGAGAGCTATGAAGCCGGTGGCGACAGCTATCGCGGGCAAAGCGGGCCCTTGCACACCACCAACGGCAACAACATGAAGAACCCGTTGTACGGTGCCTGGGTCGAAGCCGGTGCCCAGGCTGGCTACATCAAGACCGACGACTGCAACGGCTTCATGCAGGAAGGCTTCGGCGCCATGCACATGACCGTGAAGAACGGCGTGCGCTGCTCCACGGCCAACGCCTACCTGCGCCCGGCCATGGGGCGTGCGAACCTGACGGTGATCACCAAGGCGATGACCCGACGGATCGTCTTCGAGGGCAAGCGCGCTGTGGGCATTCTCTACGACCACCAGGGCCAGACCCATGAGGTGCGCTGCAAGCGGGAAATCCTCGTGTCGGCCGGGCCGATCGGTTCGCCGCACCTGCTGCAACGTTCCGGTATCGGCCCGGCCGAGGTACTGCGCACCGCCGGGGTCGAGTTGCTGCATGACCTGCCGGGCGTCGGGGAAAACCTGCAGGATCACGCCGAGGTCTACATACAGTTCGGCTGCAAGCAACCGGTCACCCTCAACAGCAAGATGGACCCGCTGAGCAAACTGTTGATCGGCCTGCGCTGGCTGTTGTTCAAGGATGGCCTGGGCGCCACCAACCATTTCGAGGCGGGTGGCTTCATCCGGTCCGAGGAAGGGCTGCGCTGGCCGGACATCCAGTTCCACTTCCTGCCCGCGGCCATGCGCTACGACGGCAACAAACCGATCAAGGGCCACGGCTTCATGGTGCTCACCGGGCCGAACAAACCCAAGAGCCGCGGCTACGTGCGCGTGCGTTCCGCCGACCCGTACGAGCACCCGCTGATCCAGTTCAACTACCTGCAACGCGAAGAGGACCGCGAAGGTTTCCGCCGCTGCATCCGCCTGACCCGGGAGATCATCGGCCAGCCGGCGATGGATAGCTTCCGCGACGGCGAGATTGCTCCCGGCCCGCTGGTCAATACCGATGCCGAGATCGATGCGTTCGTACGCGACAACCTGGAGAGCACCTACCATCCGTGTGGCTCGTGCCGCATGGGCGAGGACGACATGGCGGTGGTCGATTCCGACCTGCGGGTACGGGGTATCGCGGGGCTGCGGGTGGTCGACTCGTCGGTGTTCCCGACGGAGCCCAACGGCAACCTCAATGCGCCCACCATCATGCTCGCCGAGCGCGCCAGCGACCTGATTCGCGGACGCCAGACGCTACCGGCCTCCGATGCACCGGTGGGGCTGGCCGATGCCTGGGAGACACGCCAGCGTACGTCGGCACCGGCGCGTAATGTGAGGGTGTGATCCCGGCGGCGTAGCCGTTCGCGGACTGCCCCGATCCTGCACACGGCCCTGGCGAGCCTTGCTCCCCAGGGCCGTTGCACGTCAGGGCATGTGGTTGGCGTTGCCGCCAGCAGGGCAGGGGTGTGCGGCTAGTTTTCGGGTGTTTGCTATAGTCAGACGGCGCTGACCAACGTAACCTTCGCCGGTTAAAGCATTCTACCCAGGAGTCCAGATATGCGAATCGTAGCGGCACTTGCCTGCACGTTCATGTTGTCCCTGACATTGCCTTCGTTGTCATTCGCCGGTTCCGATTGCGATGATGCGGGCAGTGCGAGTGAGATCAGGAACTGTCTCAAGAACAACAGTGATTATGACAACAACAACAACAACAAAGGCAAAGGCAATTGCAATGCCAACGGCAATTGCGACAAGTCCAAGAACAAGGGCAAGAACAAAGGCGATGACGATGATTACGGGGTCAGTTGCATGGACATCAACAACCTGACCCTGCGCCGTGAGTGCCTGGAAAAGCGCCGGGACTGAAAACCCGAGGTCTATCCAAGGCAACACTGGAGAGGCCACGGCGATTGCCGAGGTTTCTCCCCCTCCCAATACCGTCGATACCCTCTACCGCTGACACCTGTGCAAGCCGGGCGAACCGGCTTGCACAGGTGATTGGTCAGAGCCCCGCGCTGTGTTCGGCCACGGTCTTCGGCTTGCCGTAGTGCCATTCGTAGACCACGAACTTGAAGTCCTTGAGGTCGCCTTTCTCATCGAAGCTCAGGTCCCCGGTGGGAGTCTTGAAGGTGCCGCCATGGATCGCCTCGGCCACTTTCTCCGGGTCTTCGCTCTTGGCCGCCGCGATGGCGCCGGCAATCACTTCGACCGCCGAATAGGTGGGCAGGACAAACGGCCCGGTAGGGTTTTCCTGCTTCGCTTCGAAGGCTTGCACCAGGGCCTGGTTGGCCGGGTCCTGGTCGAAGGATTTAGGCAGGGTCACCAGCATGCCTTCCGAGGCGTTCTTGGCGATCTGCGAGATGGAGTCGTTACCCACGCCTTCAGGCCCCATGAAGCGGGCGGTGAGGCCTTTCTCCCTGGCTTGGCGCAGCAGCAGGCCCATTTCCGGGTGGTAGCCGCCGAAGTACACGAAGTCGACATTGGCCTGCTTGAGGCGGGTCAGGATCGAGGAGTAGTCGCGCTCGCCGACATTGAGGCCTTCGAACATCGCGACCTTGATGCCTTCCTTGCCGAGGATGTCGCGGACCGAGGTGGCGATGCCTTCGCCGTATTGCTGCTTGTCGTGCAGGACCGCGACGCTGGCCGGTTTCAGGCCCGTGATGTAGCGCGCCGCGGCCGGGCCCTGGGCGTTGTCCAGGCCAATGGTGCGGAAGATCATCCGGTAGCCGCGCGCCGTCAGTTCCGGACTGGTGGCGGCCGGGGTGATCATGACGATGCCTTCGTCTTCGTAGATGTCCGACGCCGGCTGGGTCGAACTGGAGCACAGGTGGCCGACCACGAACTTGATACCGTCGTTGACCACTTTGTTGGCCACCGCCACCGCTTGCTTGGGGTCGCAGGCATCGTCGTATTCCACGGCCACCAGTTGCTTGCCGTCGACGCCACCCTTGGCATTGATTTGCTCGATGGCCATGCGCGCACCGCTGAACTGCATGTCACCGTACTGCGCCACCGGGCCGGTCTTGGGGCCGGCGATGCCGATCCTGATGCTGTCGGCCGCCAGCGTATGGCAGGACAGGCCAGCGAGGATCATGGCGCTGAGCAAGCGGGTGGTGGTGTTGTTGATACGACTCATAGCGGTTCCACTCCTGTGGGTAACGATTCATAAGGGGTTGCAGGTGATTCAGCGATCCCAGGGCGCGGTGCGCGCGGGGTCGGGTTTGTAGCGCCGGATCGCCTCGGCGAGTACGCCAGGGTCGAGGCCGTCGTGGTCCACCAGGCTTTTCAAGCCGGCAATGACAATGCTGTGCCGGTCCACCTCAAAGAATTCCCTGAGGTTGTGGCGAGTATCGCTGCGCCCGAAACCGTCGGTGCCCAGGGTGGTGTAGGGCGCTTCCAGGTATTGGGCGATCAGTTGTGGCCAGGCGCGGATGTAGTCGGTAGCGGCGATCACCGGTTGGGTGCCGCCCAGGTATTTATCCAGCTGGCTGCTGCGCCGGGCGCCGCCCTGCAGGCGATTGTCGCGCTCGACTTCGCGGGCCTGGCGTGCCAGTTCGCTGAAGCTGGTGGCGCTGAACACCTCGCTGTCGATGTTCCAGTCCCGGGCCAGGATCGCGCTGGCTTCGATCACCTCCCGCAGGATGGTCCCGGAGCCCAGCAGCCGCAGGCGAATCCGCGAAGCTTGCGGGCTGCTGCTCGAATAGCGGTACAGGCCGCGCAGGATATCGCCGTGCCGGTCGGCATCGATCGATGGCTGGGGGTAGTTTTCATTCATCACCGCCACGTAGTGGAACTCGTCGCACTGTTCCTCCAGCAGGCGGCGCGCGGCGTGGTCGAGGATCACTGCCAGTTCCCCGGCAAAGCACGGGTCCCAGGCGCGGCAGTTGGGCACCATCGAGGCCATCACCAGGCTGGAACCGTCCTGGTGCTGCAAGCCTTCGCCGCCCAGGGTGGTACGGCCGGCGGTTGCCCCCAGCAAAATGCCCCGGGAGCGCTGGTCGGCGGCGGCCCAGATCAGGTCGCCGACCCGCTGGAAGCCGAACATCGAGTAGTAGATGTACACCGGCAGCATCGGCTCGCCATGCACCGAATAAGAGGTGGCCGCCGCGACCCAGGACGACAGGGCGCCGGCCTCGGTGATGCCTTCTTCCAGCAACTGGCCATTGCGTGATTCGCGATAAGACAGGATCGAACCGCTGTCTTCCGGCTCGTACAACTGCCCGTGGGGCGAGTAAATGCCGATCTGCCGAAACAGGCTGGCCATGCCGAAGGTACGCGCTTCGTCGGCGACGATCGGCACCACCCGCGGCCCCAGTTGCGGGGCTTTGAGCCAGGCGGTGAGCAGGCGCACGGCGGCCATGGTGGTCGACATCTCCTTGCCCTGGGCCTGCAAGGCAAAACCGCCGGTGACGTCCAGCGGCGGCACCGGGATGGTTGGCGCCTGGTGCTTGCGCGCCGGCAATGGCCCGCCCAGGGCTTGGCGCCGGGCATGCAGGTAGCGCATTTCCGGGCTGTTTTCCGGCGGACGATAGAAACGCAGTTGCTCAACGTCCTCATCCGTCAGCGGCAGATGGAAGCGGTCACGGAAGGTCAGCAGGGCGGTGATATCGAGCTTTTTCGCCTGGTGCGCGGTCATTCGCGACTCGCCGGCGGCGCCGATGCCAAAGCCTTTCTTGGTCTTGGCCAGAATCACGCTCGGGCGGCCCTTGCAGGCCTTGGCGGCGGCAAAGGCGGCGTAGAGTTTGCGCAAGTCGTGCCCGCCGCGCTTGAGGGCGTTGATTTCCTCGGGGCTCATGTGCTCCACCAGGCGCCGGACGTTCGGGTCCTTCTGGAAGAAGTGTTCCAGGTTATAGGCGCCGTCATGGGCGCCGAGGGTCTGGAACTCACCGTCGGGGGTCGCCGCCAGGCGCTTGAGCAGCACATGTTCGGTGTCGCGGGCGAACAGCGCATCCCACTCCGAGCCCCACAGGACTTTGATCACGTTCCAGCCAGCACCGGCGAACAGCGCTTCCAGTTCCTGGATGATCTGGCCGTTACCGCGCACCGGGCCGTCGAGGCGCTGCAGGTTGCAATTGACGATGAAGGTCAGGTTGTCCAGTTGCTCCCGGGCGGCCAGGGACAGGCCGGCGATGGATTCCGGCTCGTCCATCTCGCCATCGCCGAACACGCCCCAGACGTGGCGCCCATCGGTCTGCTTCAGGCCACGGTGCTGCAAGTAGCGCATGAACCGCGCCTGGTACACCGCGCTGATGGGGCCGATGCCCATGGACCCGGTGGGGAACTGCCAGAAGTCCGGCATCAGCCACGGATGAGGGTAGGAGCACAGGCCGGGGCCGTTGATTTCCTGGCGGTAGTTGGCCAGTTGCTCTTCACTCAGGCGTCCTTCGAGAAACGCCCTGGCATACACCCCGGGCGCCGAGTGCGGCTGGAAAAACACCAGGTCGGCGTTACGCTGGCCGTTGTCGCCATCCCCACGGAAAAAATGCTGGAACCCCACCTCGAAGATTTCCGCCGCCGAGGCGTAACTGGCGATATGCCCACCCAGTTCGCCATAGGCCTGGTTGGCGCGAACCACCATGGCCAGGGCGTTCCAGCGCACTAACCCGGTGATGCGCTCTTCCAGCGGCAGATCACCGGGGTAGGTGCCCTGTTGCTCCAGGGACAGGGTGTTGCGGTAGGCGGAAAAGGCCTGGGCCTCGCGGCTGATACCGTGTTCGCTGGCATATTCCTCCAGGCGCTTGAGCAGGTAGCGGGCGCGCTCCGGGCCGCAGGCGTCGAGGGTGGAGCCCAGGGCGTCGAGCCATTCCCGGGTTTCCTGCGGGTCCTGGTCACTGAAGTCGCTGTCGTTGTCGGGGTAAGCCATGGCCATTTTCAACCTCCCTCACGCGCACACATCAAGGGCCTGGGCGACGTCGGCAAGCAAGTCGGCGCAGTCTTCCAGGCCTACCGACAAGCGTACCAGCCCCTCGGCAATACCGTGGCGGGCGCGTTCTTCAGGGGTGTAGGTGGAGTGGGTCATGCTGGCCGGGTGCTGGGCCAGGGATTCGGCGTCCCCCAGGCTGACGGCGCGGCTGAACAGTTGCAGGGCGTTCATGAAGCGCTTGCCGGTGGGCAGCCCGCCCTTGAGTTCGAACGCAATCATGCCCCCCGGCAACTTCATTTGCCGGGCCGCCAGCTCGTACTGGGCAAAGGAGGGCAGGCCGGGGTACGTCACCGACTCGACGGCAGGGTGTTCCTGCAAGAACCGGGCAATCACCTGGGCGTTGCTGCAATGGCGCTCCATGCGCAACGACAGGGTCTTGAGCCCGCGCATCAGCAGGAAGGCGTCCTGGGGCGACATCACGGCACCGGTCAGGTCCTTGAGCCCTTGCAGGCGAATGCGGCTCGCCAGTGCCTGGCTGCTCACCACGATGCCGGCGGTGATGTCGCCATGGCCGCTGAGGTACTTGGTGGCCGAATGCACCACCACGTCGGCGCCCAGGTCCAGCGGTCGTTGCAGGTACGGGGTGCAATAGGTGTTGTCCACCACCAGGGTGACGTCCGGGTGATGGCGGGTGAGCCCGGCCACCGCGGCGATATCGACCAGTTGCATGTTCGGGTTGGCCGGCGACTCGAAATAGACCATGCGCGTCGCGGGCCCGATGGCATCGCGCAACTCGGCCAGGTTGGCCATGTCGACATGGCGCACCTTGATGCCAAACTCGCCGATGCCGTGGTGCAGCAGGGCGAAGGTGCACCCGTACAGGGTGCCATTGACGATGATCTCGTCGCCGGGGCGCAGCAGGCTCCAGAAGGTCGCGGCAATCGCCCCCATGCCGGAGCTGAAGGCTACCGCGGCCTCGCCATTTTCCAGGGTGGCCATGCGTGACTCCAGCAGCGCCAGGGTCGGGTTGGAGATGCGGGTGTAGAAGTGCCCGGGCTCTTCGCCGGCAAAACACCCGGCACCGTATTCGACGGTGGGGAAGGCGAAGGTGGACGTCAGGTAGATCGGCGGGATCAGCGCGCCGTTGTTGTCCAGCGGGTTGTAGCCGTGATGGATGGCGCGGGTAGAAAAGCCAAGCTCATTGTTTTTATTGTTCATGGTCAACGCTCCCTGATTTCCTACAATGCTATGCTCAAACTCAACGCGAAAAATTCCAAAATAACCGGCGAATAAACGGTTGTTTAGAATAAACATCCCTAAAAACAAGATTGAGAGGCAAGACATGCCCCCTGGCCTGGATCGCACTGACAAGGCACTCCTCATTGCCCTGCAAGGCAATGCCCGACTGACGGTCGCCGAACTGGCCGATCAGGTTGCCCTGACCACCTCGCCGTGCTGGCGACGGGTGAAACTCCTCGAGGAGAGCGGGGTGATCACGGGCTATCAGGCGGTGCTTTCGCCCAAGGCGCTGGGCTACGGCGTCACCGCGTTTGTCAGCGTGATGATGGAGTCCCATAACCAGGAGATGGCCAGGACCTTCGAACAGCGCTTGCTGGAAATCCCGGAAATCGTCGCCTGCCACAACGTCTCCGGGCGCTACGACTTTCTGCTGGAAGTGGTGGCCAAGGACCTGGAGTCTTTCGGCGAGTTCGCGCGCGAGGTGCTGCAAACCCTGCCGGCAGTGAAGGAGATCTATTCGAGCTTTTCGTTCAAATCGGTCAAGCCGTCGCGCGTGGTCCCGGTACTGGACTGAGCACGACCGGGCCCTGGCGGGGTGCACATCCCGCGCGGCTCAGGGCATGAGGCTCGACAGCCCGCCGGCAACGCCGCAACCGACGACCACCAGCCAGGGTGGGAGTTTCCAGTACATCAGCGCCACCAAGGCAACCAGTGCCAGGCCGAAGTCTGCCGGCTGCACAATGGCGCTGGTCCATACCGGTCGATAGAGCGCGGCCAGCAGCAGGCCGACCACCGCGGCATTGATCCCGAGCATCGCCGCCTGCACGCCTTGGTTGCGCCGCAGTCGTTCCCAGAACGGCAGGACGCCGAGCACCAGCAGCAAGGACGGTGCGAAGATCGCCAGCAGGCACAGCAGGCCGCCGAGCCAGCCGGACTGCGGGCCGTGCATCGAGGCCCCGAGAAAGGCGGCAAAGGTGAACAATGGGCCGGGCATGGCCTGGGTCGCACCGTAGCCGGCCAGGAAGGTCTCGTTGCTGATCCAGCCAGTGGGGACCACCTCGGCCTGGAGCAGCGGGAGCATGACGTGCCCGCCACCGAACACCAGGGAACCGCTGCGGTAGAAGGCATCCAGCATGTCCAGGGTCGGACTGGACACAAGTCCGGCCAACAGTGGCAGGCCCGCCAGCAGGGCCAGAAAGAGGGTCAACCACAGCGCCCCCGCCCGGCGACTGACCGTGATCGGCAGCGGCTCATGCTCGCCGGCCCGTACGGGCTTGCACAGCAACAGGCCCGCGATGCCCGCGCTGGCCATCACGCCCACCTGTGCCCAGGCCGATGGCAGCAGTAGCACCAGGCAGGTCGCGGCCACCATCAATGTGATGCGGGGTACATCCGGGCAGAGGGTGCGCGCCATGCCCCATACCGCCTGGGCGACGATGGCCACCGCGACGACTTTCAGGCCGTGCAGGGTGCCGGCCGGCAGTACTTCCCCATAACCGGAAATGCCCAGGGCCAGCAGGATCAGGAACAGTGCCGAGGGCAGGGTAAAACCGAGCCAGGCTGCCAGCGCGCCGCGGTAGCCGGCCCGCGACAGGCCCAGGGCCATGCCGACCTGGCTGCTGGCGGGGCCGGGCAAAAACTGGCAGAGCGTCACCAGATCCCCATAGCTGCGCTCACTCAACCAGCGTCGGCGAACCACGAACTCCGCTCGAAAGTAGCCCAGATGGGCGACGGGGCCACCGAACGAGGTCAGTCCCAGGCGCAGGAAGACCAGAAAGACCTGCCAGGGGCTACGATCGTCGAGGTGGGTAGGGGGCATGGGCTGTTCTTCTGGAAATCATGTGGGCTGCACTGGTCATCGGGATGAGCGAAGGACTCAGGGGTTCTCTACAGCCTATCAGCGGGCAGGAATCATTCACCAGACGCCGGGGAGCAATCTCCACCGGACCTGAAGGGCATAGTCGGCATAGCCGGGCAGTTCGGCTCGCAACAACCGGTCCTCCCAGGCCGTGCGCAGGACCAGCAGTGCTGCCGCCAGCGTGGCGGGCACCAGCGCCCAGAACGAGCCCAGCGCCAGCGCCATGCCGAAGAACAGAAACAGCGCGCCGACATACCCGGGGTGCCGCACGAAGCGGTAGGGACCGCCATCAATCACCCGCTGATGCCGTTCGGACTGGATCCGTACGCCCGGCTCGAAGAATGGATTCACCGCCTGTGCCCAGCCCGTCACACCGATCCCCGCCAGCACACCGAGATAACCCGCCAGCACCGCCCAGGCCGGAACGGCCGAGGCATGAAACCGCCCGGCATCGAGGGCGGCCACCGGCAGGATCGCCACCAGGGTCGGCAGGAGAAGCGCCAGCAGGGCTTTGTCCCAGCGTTTGGTGCCCGCCTGAATCCGGCTGCGCGCACGGTAGATCACCGGGTTGACCCGGGCGAGCACCAGGGCCGACACCCCAAAGCCCAGCACCAGCACGCCGAGGAATATCCATCCTGGCCGCCAGGCGAGTGTGCCGGCGGGCAGGAAGATCAGGCCCAACAGCACCAGCGGCAGGCCGACCGCATAGGCGACGACCATGCCCGGCGACATCGGGCTCGGGTCACGGGGCTCTTCGGTGTTTGCCATGCGGCTTATCCCTCGTGATGCAGTGTTGGATCGTCATCGGTGTTGCGGCAGTTGTACTGTCAGTGACATCCGTATGACACAGATCGTTCGATCTGCAATACCGACTTCCGCCAAGGGGTGTTTTCTTCAATACAGCTGCCTGGGCCTCCTTCTACCTTGAGCGCCGGGATGTCCCCGGTTGTCTGAAGGAAGGTGTGCAATGAGTCTGATCATTTCCATGGCCGCGTTTGCGTTGGTCGCGTCGATCACCCCGGGGCCGGTGAACATTGTTGCCCTGAGTTCGGGGGCGCAGTACGGCTTCCGCGCCAGTCAGCGGCACGTGGCGGGGGCCACCCTGGGGTTTGTGCTGTTGCTGGTGTTGATGGGGTTGGGCTTGCATGAGCTGCTGGAACGCTGGCCGGCGTTGACCCGGGTGGTGCAGTTGGCCGGGGTGGCGTTTCTACTGTTCATGGCCTGGAAACTGGCGACCGATGATGGCCGTCTCGGCACCAAGGACGGGGGCAAGGCGCCGACGATGTTCTACGGGGCGCTGATGCAGTGGCTCAACCCCAAGGCCTGGCTGGCCTGTGTCGCGGGCATGGGGGCCTTTGTCGCTGACGGTGATGCGGGGCTGGTCTGGCAGTTTGCGGCGGTGTACCTGGTGATCTGCTACCTGTCGGTCGCCTGTTGGGCCTATGCCGGTACCTATTTGCGGCACTACCTGAACAATGCCGGGGGCATGCGCCTGTTCAACCGCTTGATGGCGTTGCTGCTGGCACTCAGCGCCGGCTATCTGCTGCTGCCTTAGGTGGTTTAGCCGCGATATTGCCCGGGTGTCGCGGCCAGGTGCTGTTTGAAGGCACGCTGAAAATGCGCCTGATCGGCGAACCCCGCTTGCAGCGCGACGTCGGCAATCAACTGGCCCTGGCGCAACTGGTGGCGGGCGAACTGGATGCGGTGGTTGACCAGGAATGCATGGGGCGTCATGCCGTATTGCTGCTTGAACGCGCGGATCAGGTACGACGCCGAGAGCTGCGCCGCTTCGCAGATATCCTCCAGTTTCAGCGCCTGGGTGCAGTGCTCGCGGATGTACTCGGCGGCCCGTTCGAGCTTGAAGTTGGGTTCGCGAACCAGGACCTCGGCCGGGTTGAGCAGGGTCTGTACCTCGGTAAAGAACGCCACCGTGGCACTGTGTTTTTGCAGGGTCGACGCCTGTTCGTCGAGCAGGGTGTCATACAGTCGATTGAGCCCGTCGAACATGGCGCGGTTGGCGATATGGGTGACGGTAAAACGGCGGAAGTCCAGTTCCGCGCTGAACCCCAGTTGATGCTGGAGGTCGGTCAGCCACGGCGTATCGACATACAGCATGCGGTAGGCCCACGGCTGGTCGTCGATGGGGTTGCAGGCATGGACGTCGCCGGGGTTCATCAGCACCACGGTACCGGCTGCAACTTCGAAGGCCGAGCGCTCATGCAGGTAGGTGCTGCGTCCGGCCGTGATTGCACCGATGGAGAAATGCTCGTGGGAATGCCGGGCGTAACAGACTTCTCGACCATCGGCGATGGCGCGAGCCTCGATGAAGGGCAGGGCATCATCGCGCCAGAAGCGCGGGGACGCGTCCCCAGCCTGGGTCTTTGGTCGAGGTGAAGGGCGTGTGGAAACGCCCTTGGCCTGTGCGGCATTGCGGTCTGACATGGGGTGGATTCCATTGTGCGCATCACGGCAGTGGCGTGCGTGATACGCGGGCAACGAGACGCTTGCGCCTCTTCTACACTGTAAATCGTTGTTTGAGAAGCGGGTGCCGGTGCCTCCCGGTGGTCCGGCGCGGGTGATGAGTGCACCGCGCAGCCAAGGGAAAAATTACGGAAACTTTACGCGGGCGCACGGTTCGACCTCTGATACTGCGTGCCTTTTATCTGGCGGGTCTGTTTGATGTCTGGCACGGCAATTCGGCTTATCGGTTTCATCCTGGGCATGTTCCTGATAACGCTGGCTGTCAGCATGGCGATCCCCATGCTGACCCTGGTGGCGCACGAGCGCAGCGACGACCTGCCGGCCTTTCTCTGGTCGAGCCTGATCACCTTCGTTTGCGGGCTGTTGCTGGTGGCAAAGGGGCGCCCGGAAACCGTGCAATTGCGCCCCCGGGACATGTACCTGCTGACGACGGCGAGCTGGGTCGTGGTCTGCACCTTTGCGGCGCTGCCCATGGTGTTCATCCATCACATCAGCTACACCGACGCGTTCTTTGAAACGATGTCGGGGATTACCACCACCGGCTCCACGGTCCTGACCGGCCTGGACACCGCCTCTCCCGGGTTGTTGATCTGGCGCTCGATGCTGCATTGGCTCGGGGGTATCGGCTTTATCGGCATGGCGGTGGCGATTCTGCCCATGTTGCGGGTGGGCGGGATGCGCTTGTTCCAGACCGAGTCGTCGGACTGGTCGGAGAAAGTGACGCCACGCTCCCATGTCGGTGCCACGTACATCGTCTGGGTTTACCTGGGGCTGACCGCCCTTGGCACGCTGGCGCTGTGGCTTGCTGGGATGACCCCGTTCGAAGCGGTCAACCACGCCATGTCGCTGATCTCGACCGGCGGCTTCTCTACTTCGGACTCGTCCCTGGGGCACTGGACCCAGCCGGCGATTCATTGGGTGGCGGTGGTCATCATGATCCTCGGCAGCCTGCCGTTCGCGTTGTACGTCGCGAGCTTGCGCGGTCATCGAGGTGCCCTGCTCAAGGATCAGCAGGTGAGGGGGTTCATCGGGTTTCTGGTGACTACCTGGCTGGCGATCGGGACCTGGCTGTGGCTGCACAGCGACTTCGGATGGTGGGATGCGTTTCGCATCGTGGCGGTCAACGTGACGTCAGTGGTCACGACCACGGGGGTCGCGGTCGGCGACTACACCTTGTGGGGCAGCTTTTCCGTGCTGCTGTTCTTCTACCTGACCTTCGTGGGGGGGTGTTCCGGCTCCACGGCGGGAGGCCTGAAGATCTTTCGTTTCCAGGTGGCCGCCGCGCTGCTGATGAGCAACCTCAAGCAACTGATCCACCCACGGGCGGTGATTCAGAAGCAGTACAACGGTCACTCCATTGACGAGGAGATTGTCCGGTCGCTGCTGACCTTCTCGTTTTTCTTCACCATCACCATTGCCGTGATCGCCCTGGGGCTGGCGCTCATCGGGCTGGACTGGACGACCGCGTTGACGGGGGCGGCCACGGCCGTGTGTAACGTGGGCCCGGGGGCAGGGGCGATCATCGGGCCGGCAGGTAATTTTTCAACCTTGCCCGATGCGGCGAAGTGGCTGCTGACCATTGGCATGCTCCTGGGGCGCCTGGAGATCCTGACGGTGCTGGTGCTGTTCACGCCGGTGTTCTGGAAGTACTGAGCCCGGAACGGAATGATTTAGCGACTACACTGGCCTGCGACAGGACTCTGTTGCCACCTGGTGCGCAACGCGCTCAACCGCGGCACCCTGAAACTGGTGTTGCTGTCGGTGGGGCTGCTGTCGACCCATGTCGGCATGATCCCGGTGGAGCTGGGTGTCGGCGGTGGCGTGCTGGTGACGGGGCTGGTGATTGGCTGGTACAACTCCCGTCACCCTGAAACGGGTGCATTGCCCCCGGCCGCGCAATGGGCGTTTTCCGAGTTCGGCCTGACCGCCTTTGGCGCCGTGATCGGGTTGCTGGCCGGGCCTGCGGCCATCACCGCCATGCGCGAGCATGGCCTGCCACTGTTGCTTTCCGGGGTGGTGGTGACCCTGTTGCCGCCTCTGGTCGCCCTGTATTTCGGTCGGTATGTCTTGCGCTTGCACCCCATGATCCTGCTGGGCGCCCTGGCCGGGGCGCAGACCGAAGCGGCGTCCATGAACAAAATCATCGAGCAGTCCGGCAGCAGCACGCCGGTGATCGGCTTTACCGTGTGTTATGCGATCTCCAACGTGCTGCTGGCCGTGTGCGGCCCCATCATCGTGTTTGTGGTCGCAGGCTGAGCCCCGACTGGCCGGGGCGTCTCAGCCCTGGTCGTTGAAGGCCCGCTCGAGCGTGGCGATGTCGATTTTCTTCATGTTCAGCATGGCCTGCATGGCGCGTTGGGACTTGCTGGAGTCCTGGTCGGTCATCATTTCCATCAACGCCACCGGTACGATTTGCCAGGACAGGCCGAACTTGTCCTTGAGCCAGCCGCATTGCTGGGCCTGTTCGTCGCCCCCGGCCGACAATGCGTACCAGAAGTGATCGATTTCAAATTGCGAGTGGCAGTTGACCTGGAACGAGATGGCCTCGTTGAAGCGAAACACCGGGCCGCCGTTGAGGGCGGTGAAGGTCTGGCCGTCGAGCATGAAACTGACGGTCATCACCGAGCCTTCGGGCCGACCGTGGAACTCGAAGCCGGCCTTGCCGTAGCGAGTGATGGCGGTGACGGTGGAGTGTTCGAACACCGAGCAGTAGAAGTGCGCGGCGTCCTCGGCCTGGTCGTCGAACCACAGGCAGGGGGTGAGTTTCTGGATACGCGACATGGCGGTTCTCCTCAACAGGTCATCACGCTGGACTATCAGCATAGTCGTTGGGTGATGCCGTGGATCGACCGTCGGGAGAGCCGCGCGCTGCCGAAGGTTCGGCAGCGGCGGGAGGGGCAGTTGGCCTAGAAGTCCCACTTGGTGGTGAGCATCAGGTTGCGCGGCTCGCCATAGTAGGTGGTCTCGAAGTTGCCCAGGCCCGTCAGGTACTTCTTGTCGAAGACGTTGTTGGCGTTGGCGGTGAAGCTCAGGTGCTCGTTGTACTGATAGCGGGTCATCAGGTCGACGAGGCTGTAGCCGCCCTGGCTGATCCGGGTGCTATCGCCCACAGTCGGGCTGTAGACCTTGCCGTAGAACGCGCTCTGCCAGCTGACCCCGCCACCGACGGTGACCTTGTCCAGGGCGCCCGGCAGGCGGTAGGTGGTGAACGTACGGATCACGTGTTCCGGCTTGGTGGTGGACAGCGGGTAACCGTAGACGCGTTGATCGTCCTGGTCGCGGGTGCGGGCGTAGGTGTAGCCGGCGATCAGGTTCCAGCCTTCCTGCAGTTCACCGGCCAGTTCCAGCTCCACGCCTTGGGTGGTGGCGCCATCGACGGCCTTGTAGATGCCTTCGTTGGTGACTGGGTTGGTGCCGATCGATTCGGCGAGGTTGTCCTGCTCGATGCGGAACAGGGCCAGGCTGGCGTTCAGCCTGCCGTCCAGGTACGCGGCCTTGAGGCCGGTTTCATAGCTGTCGCCTTCTACCGGCGCCAGAGTCTTGCCAGCGGTGTCCTTGTGGACCTGCGGCTGGTAGATCGAGGTGTAGCTGGCGTAGACCGAGTAGGTGTCGTCCAGGTCATAGATCACGCCGGCGTAGGGGGTAACGACGCCATGTTCCTTGTAGCTGGCGTGGGTGTCGTCCAGGCCTGAGCCCGGGTAGTAGGGGTAGTCTTCGTTGTACTTGAAGGTGCTCAAGCGGCTGCCGAGGATGAACGACAGGTCGTCGGTCGGCCGCAGGCGGGTGGCCAGGTAAACGCCGTTCTGGCTCTGGGTGCGTTCGTATTTGCCGTTTTTCGGAAATGCCTGGTACGGCAGGTCGCCGTTCCAGTCATAGATGCTGCCCGGCACCGTTTCAAACGCGCTGGTGTCGTAGGTCGAGCCGGTCTGGCGCGAGTGGGACGCCATGACGCCGGCCACCAGTTCATGCTCGCGACCGCCCAGGCTGAAGGGGCCGGAGAGGTTGACGTCGGCGGTGTCCTGGACGCGATGGCCTTCCCAGCGGCCCCAGTACAGGAACATGCCTTCGCCGGTGGCCCGGTCCGGGTTGCCGCCACTGGCCGAGGCCAGGCGGGTGTCGTGGTCGGTGGTTTTCTCGTCGAGGCTGACTTTCAGTTTCCAGTCATTGGCCAGTGCCTGCTCCAGGGAGGCGAAGTAGGTGATGTCGTCGAAGTCGCGACGGCTCCAGTCGGCGCCCGGGTTGAAGTGACGGGAAAAGTCGGTGCGGCCGCCGTCGGAGAAATAGGTCGGGTTACCGGTCCAGGAGGTCCCGCGCGGGGTCACGCTGGACTTGTCGATGCCGAAGGTCAGCAGGGTGTCCGGGGTCAGGTCGGCTTCCAGGATGCCGTAGAACAGGTCCTTCTTCTGGCTGTAATGATCGAGGTAGGAGTTCTTGTCCTGATAGGCGCCGACGAAGCGCCCGCGCAGGCTGCCGCTGTCGTTCAACGGCCCGGAGATATCGCCTTCGGTGCGGTAGGCGTCCCAGGAGCCGACGGTACCGCTGACCGAGGCCTTGAATGCCTTGGTCGGCTTCTTGCGAATCAGGTTGACGGTGGCAGAGGGGTCGCCGGAGCCGGTCATCAGGCCGGTAGCGCCCTTGACCACTTCAATACGGTCCAGGGTGGCCGCGTCGACGTTAGTGGCCGCTTCACCGTAGACACCGTCGTAGACCCGGTTGACGCCATCGTACTGGTAGTTGGTGATGGCAAAGCCGCGGGACGAGAACTCCATGCGGTCGGTGTCGTAGGCCTGTTGGGTGATGCCCGGGGTATTGCGCAACACGTCGCCGACATCCTGTGCGCCACGGTCGTCCATTTGCTGGCGGGTGATCACGGTGACCGACTGCGGCGTTTCACGCAGTGACAACGGCAAGCCGGTGGCCGAGGACGTGGAGCCGGTGGTGTAGGAGTGGGTGTCCTCGGTGGTCGCCCCCAGGCCTTGGCCGGAAATGGTCGTGGCCCCCAGTTGCAAGGTGCCGTCACCCGTGGGCGCCGCTTGCAGCACGTAGCTGCCATCGGCTTGCGGTTGGGCTTGCAGGCCGCTGCCCTGAAGCAGGCGCTGCAAGGCTTCCTGTTCAGTGAAGCTGCCGTTGAGCCCCGGGCTGCGTTTGCCGCTGGCCAGGTCGTTGTGCCCGGCGAGGAACACCCCGGATTGCTCGGCGTAGCTATTCAGCGCACTGACCAGCGAGCCCGCGGCAATGCGGTACTGGCGCTGGCTGCTGGACTGTTCGCGGCTGGCGGTGTCAGCCGCCTGGGCGGCCACGGGGGCCAGGCTCAGCAGGGCAGCGGGAAGGGCCAGAGCCAAGGGGCGCAGGGCAAAACGAAAACGGGCGGCGACGTGGTGCGGCATGGAGGTCCCTTTGGATCGAGTCGATCGGCAATTGAAGTGCTTCTTGGGGTTAACCGAACGAAAAACGCAAAAGGGAACCGCGATCTGAAAAACTCCGGTGCTGGCGCAATACTGTTCAGTTAAGAAAGGCTTGAAGCGGGTGAGAGACCCGTGGCGAGCGAGCTTGCTCGCGCTGGTGCGCAAAGCGCACCCAACAAAGCGACTGCGGTCTTTCAGAACGAACTCGACGACAGTTTTGGGGGCTGCTCTGCAGCCCAGCGCGAGCAAGCTCGCTCGCCACGGGGGGATGTATTGAGCAACCCTATCCTTAACTGAGCAGCATTGCGGTGCTGGCGATGGTTCAGGCTTTGGCACCGACGCTGACCCACCAGGCCAGGGTCTTTTCGACGCGGATCGGCAGCGCCGCTTCCAGCAGACGCAGGGCCTGGTCCGTGTCCTTGAGCGGGAAAGAACCCATCACCGGCAGCTGCGCCACTGCCGGGTCGCAGGCCAGATAGCCCTGGCGATAGCGGCTGAGTTCCTCGATCAACTGGCCCAGCGGCAGGTTATCCGCCAACAGCACGCCACGGCGCCAGGCTTCGCGGGCGATAGAGACGGCGCGGCCGGGTTCGAAGGCCGTCTGGCTGAAAGCCATTTGCCACCCGGCCTGCACCACGTTGACCTGGTCGTTGGCCAGGCGCACCTCAACGGCCCCTTCGAACACGTTGAGCAAGGTCCGCTCATCGTCCTGGCGCACACTGAAACGCGTGCCCAATGCCTGTAGCAGGCCCTGTGCGGTCTGCACCCGAAATGGTCGTAACGGATCCCTGGCCGTGTCGATCAGCACTTCGCCGGCGCGCAATCGCAGCAGGCGTTCACGGGTGTCAAAGCGCACATCCAGCGCGCTGAGCGCGTTGAGCCAGAGCTGGCTGCCGTCGCTGAGCCGGCGTTCGCGGATCTCTGCGGTGCCGGTGGACAGGTCGGCGGTCCAGCGGTCCAGGGTGTCCGGCAGAGGTGTCTGGCGCCAGGCGCTCCAGCCGAGCAGGCTGCCGGAGGTGAGGAACAGCAAGGATTTCAGGGCCTGGCGGCGCGTGACGCTGGTCCGCCCGGTACCCCGCAAGGCCTGGCTGGCCGCGGGTGATGCGCCGTCGCCGTGCAGCGGCGCAAAGCGCTCGCCGACCCGCTCCACGTAGCGCCAGGCCGCCTGGTGCTCGCCGCTCTGGGCCAGCCAGGCTTGCCAGCGCAGGTGCTCCTGTTCGCCGACCTGCTGGTCGTTGAGCTGCACATACCAGTGGGCTGCCTGTTGCAGACTGGCGTGGTTGAGTGTTTTCAAGGTGCCAGGCAAGGGCGCTTACTCAATCAGCAGGCCGTCGAGCTCGGCCTCCAGCAGGGCGCAATGCATCAGGGCCTGGGCCAGGTACTTCTTCACCATGCGTTCGGACACCCCGATCTCGAGGCCAATGGCCTTGTAGGGCAACCCATGCAATTGCGCGAGGATGAACGCATCGCTGACCCGCTTGGGCAGGCGCTGCAGCATGGCATCCACTTCGTGCAGGGTCTCGACGATGATCAAGCGTTGCTCGGGGGAGGGCTGCAGCGCTGGCGGGCGTTCGCTCAGGGCCTGCAGCCAGGCTTGTTCCAGCTGCCGGCGGCGCCAGTGATCAATGCACAGGCCCCGGGCAATGGTCGCCAGGTGAGAGCGCTCATGCACTTCGCACTCGAAGTCCTGCGGGCGCTTGAGGACGCGGACAAAGGTGTCGTGTGCCAGGTCGGCCGCATCGAACGCATCGCTCAGGCGTCGGCGTAATAGCGCGTACAGCCAGCGATGGTGGCTGGTGTAGAGGTTCTGCACGAGAGAGGTTTCGACGACCATCATTGAATGCGCATGTCCAGGAGACGCCGTAGCGGCTAGGGTGCAAATGGGAATTGGTCGCGATTAAAGCAAAAGGCCTTCAGTGATGCAAATGATATTGGTTTGCTTTTGGGCGATGTGTCGAGCGGGTGCATGGGAGGAGCGTTGTTGCCCGTCGATGTGACAACGTCAAGGGGGCTTTGAAGAGCCGACCCCGTTTTTGTGCGGGTCGTAGGGTGACCGGTGGTCGCTCAACCCCGACCCTCAGGGAAATTACGCTTAGCTCAATGGATAACCCGACGCGCGCGTAGGCATCCGTTGCCACAGCGACGCGATCAAAGGACATCGAAAGTCCTGACCGCCCCGAGGAGATTGCCGTGCTGACGTTCAATATCAATGGCAAGGATCACCCCCTGGAAGTGCCTGGCGACATGCCGCTGTTGTGGGTATTGCGTGATGTCGCGCACCTGACCGGGACCAAGTTCGGTTGTGGCATGGCCCAGTGCGGCGCCTGCACGGTCAACGTCGATGGCGCGCCGTTGCGCTCGTGCATCACACCGGCTGCGGCAGTCGCCAATGGGCAGAAGATTCTCACTATCGAAGGCTTGTCGAGCGATGGTTCGCACCCGGTGCAGCGCGCCTGGGCCGAGATCGACGTGGTGCAGTGCGGTTACTGTCAGTCCGGGCAGATCATGTCGACCGTGGCGTTGCTGGCGAAAATACCGGCACCGACGGACAGCGACATCGACCAGGCGCTGTCGGGCAATCTCTGCCGTTGCGGCACCTATCCACGCATTCGTGCCGCGGTCAAACGCGCTGCCGACCTCGGGGAGGCTTGAGCATGGGTCCTTTTATGGATACATCCCGGCGCACCTTTCTGAAAGGCAGCGCCGTGCTGGGTGCGGGCCTGGTGGTGGGGTTCTTCATTCCCAGCGCCAATCGCTTTGCCCAGGCTGCCGCGGCACCGGACGCGGTGTTCGCCCCCAACGCCTTTTTGCGCATCGCTCCCGATGGCCGAGTGACGGTCCTGTTGGGGCATTCGGAAATGGGCCAGGGGATCTGGACCGGCCTGAGCATGCTGATCGCCGAAGAACTGGATGCCGACTGGAGCCGCATCCGTGTTGAACACGCGCCGGCATCGGCCGCTGACTATGGACTGCCGGCCTTTGGAGGCATGCAGATTACCGGGGGCTCCACCTCGACCTGGATGGAGTTCGACCGTTATCGCCAGGCCGGTGCCGCCGCCCGCTTGATGCTGGTCCAGGCGGCTGCCAAGCGCTTCAATGTTGCCCCGTCGCAGGTGCGGACGGAGTCGGGGGTGGTCATCGCCGGTGATCAGCGGGCCACCTATGGCGAGCTGGCCAATGAGGCCGGGCAACTGCCGGCACCGGATCCGGCGTCGATCAAGCTCAAGGAGGCCAGGGACTGGAGGATCATCGGCAAACCCACCCAGCGCCTGGACACTCCGCAGAAAATCACCGGGCAGGCGAAGTTCGGCATGGACGTGCAGTTCGACGGCTTGCTGACCGCCATGGTCGCCCGTTCGCCGGTGTTTGGCGGCAGCGTCAGGTCATTCGACGCCGAAGCCGCGCTGGCCCTGCCCGGGGTACATAAAGTAGTGCAAGTGCCGACCGGGATCGCGGTGGTGGCCGATCACTACTGGGCCGCGAAGCTAGGTCGCGATGCCTTGAAAATCGACTGGGACCTTGGCCCCAACAAGGGGCTGGACAGCCTGGCGCTGCTGCAAAGCTTCCGCAAACTGGCCGCTACCCCGGGGACGCCCGCCAGCCAGGCCGGCGACGTCAATACGGCGCTGGGCAAGGCGGTGAAAACCGTCGAGGCGGAGTACAGCGTGCCTTACCTGGCCCATGCGCCGATGGAACCGCTCAACTGCACCGTCAGGATTACCCCGGACCAGTGCGAGATCTGGACCGGTACCCAGTTCCAGACCCTGGACCAGATGATCGCGGCAAAAATCACCGGGCTCAAACCCGAGCAGGTGGTGATCCATACCGAGTTCCTCGGTGGCGGGTTTGGTCGGCGGGCCAATCCGACCTCGGACTTTGTCAGCGAAGCGGTGCAGGTGGCCAAGGCGGCGGGCGCGCCGGTGAAAACCGTCTGGTCGAGGGAGGATGACATTCGCGGTGGCTATTACCGCTCGGCGTTTGTGCATCAGGCCCGTATCGGCCTGGGTGCCGATGGCTTGCCCCAGGCCTGGAAGCATGTGCTGGTCGGCCAGTCGATCATGGCCGGGACCATGCTGGAGGCGACCATGGTCAAGGACGGCATCGACAAGACCTCGGTCGAAGGGGTGGCCGACAGTCCTTACCTGACTGGGCTGGCCAACCACCGGGTAGACCTGCACTCACCGCAGACCGGGATCAGCGTGTTGTGGTTGCGTTCGGTGGGGCACACCCATACGGCCTTCGTCATGGAGTCGTTGATCGACGAACTGGCCACGGCGGCCGGCCAGGATCCGGTGGCATACCGACGCACCTTGCTCAAGGCGCATCCGCGGCACCTGGGCGTGCTGAACCTGGCGGTGGAGAAGGCCAACTGGAAGGCACCGTTGCCGGCGGGGCACGCCTTGGGCGTGGAGGTACACGAGTCCTTTGGCAGTTACGTCGCGCAGGTGGCCGAGGTGTCGCAGGACAACCTGAAGATCCGCGTACACCGCGTGGTCTGTGCGGTCGACTGCGGGATTGCGGTGAACCCGGCGAGCATTGCCGCGCAAATGGAGTCCTGCATCACCTTTGGCCTGGGCTTCACCTTGCACAGCAAGCTGACGTTCAAGGACGGCCAGGTGCAGCAGTCCAACTACCACGACTATCAGGTGCTGCGCCTGAACGAAATGCCGGTGGTGGAGGTGCACATCGTGCCCAGCTCCGACAAACCGGGCGGTATCGGTGAGACCGGTGTGCCGCCGACCGCGCCGGCAGTGGCCAACGCGGTGTTCGCCCTGACCGGGCAACGGCTGCGTGAGCTGCCCTTGCAACTGGCGGGGGTGTGAGATGCGGCGGCACCTGTTTTTGGGCACCGTGCTGCTGTTCGGGATGGGCGGTTACGCCCCGGACCTGTTTGCTGAAGACCAGGCGGCATTGACCGCGTTTGCCACGGTGCAGAAGGTCTTCCAGAGCCCGCGCTGCCAGAACTGCCATATCCCCGATGACTCACCCCTGCAGTCCGACGCAGGGGCGCCCCATGCCATGAACGTGGTGCGCGGTGTCGACGGCAAGGGAGCCGCCGGGTTGCCCTGTGCCACCTGTCACGGCGAGGGCAATCCACCGGCCAGCTATGGTCCTCATACGCCACCCGGTGCCCCGCACTGGAGCCTGCCGCCACCGGCCCACAAGATGGCCTGGATCGGTTTGCCGGCCGATCAACTGTGCCAGATGATCAAGGACCGTGACCGCAATGGTGACCGCGACTTTGCCGCGCTGATCAAGCATGTCAGTGACGACAAACTGGTGTTGTGGGGGTGGCGCCCTGGTGGCAACCGGGCACCCGTGCCGGTGCCTCACGATGAGTTCGTTACCCAGTTCAAGCGCTGGGCACACGCCGGTGGCCCGTGTCCGCAGGCGGGGAGCCAGGCCGGGGAGGTGGAAACCATGTTTGCCGAGATCGATACCGATCAGCATTGATTGCTCAGGATGATGGCCTCCAAAAACAAAACACCCTGCGAAAGCGTAGCCTTCGCAGGGTGTGGGGGTGACCCTTTGATAAACCCGTCTCGATCGGCGGGTTTTTTGTCACACCGCGAAGATCACTCTTCGAGGTTGCCCATGGCGGTGGTGTTGAAGCCGCCGTCCACGTACATGATTTCACCGCTGATGCCGGACGCCAGGTCCGAGCACAGGAAGGCGCCGGCGTTGCCGACTTCGTCGATGGTGACGTTACGACGCAGCGGGGTTTGCGCTTCGTTGGCGGCCAGCATCTTGCGGAAGTTCTTGATGCCGGAAGCGGCCAGGGTGCGGATCGGGCCTGCCGATACGGCGTTGACGCGGGTGCCGTCCGGGCCCAGGGAGCCGGCCAGGTAGCGTACGCCTGCTTCCAGGGAAGCCTTGGCCATGCCCATCACGTTGTAGTTCGGCATGGTGCGCTCGGCGCCCAGGTACGACAGGGTCAGCAGGCTGCCGTTGCGGCCTTTCATCATTTCGCGACCGGCCTTGGCCAGGGCCACGAAGCTGTAGGCGCTGATGTCGTGAGCGATGCGGAAGCCTTCACGGGTGGTGGCTTCGGTGAAGTCGCCGTCCAGTTGGTCGCCCGGGGCGAAGCCCACGGAGTGCACGATGCAGTCCAGGCCGTCCCACTTCTTGCCCAGTGCTTCGAAGACCTTGGCGATCTCTTCATCGCTGGCCACGTCGCACGGGAAGCACAGCTCAGGGCTCGAACCCCAGCCTTGTGCGAACTCTTCGACGCGACCCTTGAGTTTGTCGTTCTGATAAGTGAAGGCAAGCTCAGCGCCCTCGCGATGCATGGCGGCAGCGATGCCGGATGCGATGGACAGCTTGCTGGCGACACCGACGATCAGTACGCGCTTACCGGCGAGAAAACCCATGTGTTGCTCCTCTTTCAGGTTATTCGGCTGTTGCTGGGGCCAGGAAAGCGGCCTCCAGCAACTGCTGTGTATAAGGATGTTGCGGTGCGGCAAAGATACCTTGCGCGTCACCTTGTTCGACCACTTGGCCATGCTTGACCACCATCAGCTGGTGGCTCAGCGCTTTCACCACAGCCAGGTCATGGCTGATGAACAGATACGTCAGGTTGTACTTGCTTTGCAGTCTGCGCAGCAGTTCAACCACCTGGCGTTGCACGGTGCGGTCCAGAGCCGAGGTCGGCTCGTCCAGCAAAATCAACGCCGGTTTTAGCACTAAAGCCCGGGCAATGGCGATTCTTTGCCGTTGCCCGCCGGAAAATTCATGGGGGTAGCGGTGCCGGGTTTCCGGGTCCAGGCCTACCTCCTCAAGGGCTGCAATGATAGCCAGTTCCTGTTCGGCCTCCGTGCCGATCTTGTGTATCCGCAGGCCTTCACCGACGATCTGGCTCACGCACATCCGTGGGCTCAGGCTGCCGAAGGGGTCCTGGAAGACCACCTGCATTTCCCGCCGAAGCGGCCTTACCTGTTGCTGCGACAGGCAGTCTAGCTGCTTGCCTTCAAAGCGGATCACGCCTTTGCTGGCTATCAGGCGCAAAATCGCCAGGCCCAGCGTCGACTTGCCCGAACCACTCTCGCCGACGATGCCCAGGGTCTGGCCCTGGGGCAGGCTGAAGTGGATACCGTCCACTGCCTTGATGTAATCGACGGTGCTGCGCAAAAAGCCTTTCTTGATCGGGAACCAGACTTTCAGGTCCTCGACCTGCAGCAACGGCGGGCCGATTTCATTGGTCGCCGGGTTGCCGCTGGGCTCCGCTGCCAGCAGCTCCCGCGTGTACGGATGCTGCGGCGCGCGAAACAATTGTTCACACGATGCCTGTTCGACGATGCAACCGCGCTGCATGACACATACGCGATGCGCAATTCTTTGCACCAGGTTCAAATCGTGGCTGATCAGCAGCAGGGCCATGCCCAGGCGGGCCTGTAATTCCTTGAGCAGTTCGAGGATTTTCAGCTGGACGGTCACGTCCAGCGCGGTGGTTGGCTCGTCGGCGATCAGTAGCTCCGGCTCGTTGGCCAGGGCCATGGCGATCATCACCCGTTGCCGTTGGCCGCCGGACAACTCGTGGGGCAGGGCCTTGAGCCGTTTATGCGGCTCGGGAATGCCCACCAGCTCCAGCAGCTCGAGGGTGCGCCGGGTGGCTACCTTGCCGGTCAGGCCTTTGTGAATGCCCAATACCTCGTTGATCTGCTTCTCGATCGAGTGCAGCGGGTTGAGCGAGGTCATGGGCTCCTGAAAGATCATCGCAATCCGGTTGCCGCGAATGTGCCGGATGGTTTTCTCTTTCAGGCTCAGCAGATCATGCCCGGCATACTGGATGGTGCCGCTGGGGTGGCTCGCCAGGGGGTAGGGCAGCAGGCGCAGGATCGAGTGCGCCGTCACCGACTTGCCCGAGCCGCTTTCGCCCACCAGCGCCAGGGTTTCCCCGCGCTTGATGTCGAAGCTGACGCCTTCGACCACCCGCTGTCGCGACTCACCGCTGGTAAATTCGACGCAGAGGTCGCGCACTTCGATCAGATTGTCCTGATTCATTTCACTTCCTCGGGTCGAAGGCATCGCGAGCGGACTCGCCGATAAACACCAGCAGACTCAACATCAGCGCCAGCACCGCAAAGGCGCTGATGCCGAGCCAGGGCGCCTGCAGGTTGGACTTGCCCTGGGCCACCAGCTCGCCCAGCGACGCGCTGCCGGCGGGCAGGCCGAAGCCGAGGAAGTCCAGTGCGGTCAAGGTGCCGATGGCGCCCGTGAGGATGAAGGGCATGAAGGTCATGGTGGAAACCATGGCGTTGGGCAGGATGTGCCGGAACATGATCGCGCCATTGCGCATGCCCAGCGCCCGGGCGGCGCGCACGTACTCCAGGTTGCGTCCGCGCAGGAACTCGGCGCGCACCACGTCCACCAGGCTCATCCAGGAAAACAGCAGCATGATGCCCAGCAGCCACCAGAAGTTGGGTTGCACGAAACTGGCAAGGATGATCAGCAGGTACAGCACCGGCAGGCCCGACCAGATTTCCAGGAAGCGCTGGCCGGCCAGGTCGACCCAGCCACCATAGAAGCCCTGCAAGGCCCCGGCGATCACGCCGATGATCGAGCTCAGCAGGGTCAGTGTCAGGGCAAACAGCACCGACACCCGGAACCCATAGATCACCCGCGCCAGCACATCGCGGCCCTGGTCGTCGGTGCCCAGCAGGTTGTCCGTCGAGGGCGGGCCCGGGGCCGGGACTTTCAGGTCGTAGTTGATGCTCTGGTAGCTGAACGGGATCGGCGCCCACAGGGTCCAGGCGTCCTTGGCCTTGAGCAGCTCGCGGATGTACGGGCTCTTGTAGTTGGCTTCCAGGGGGAATTCGCCACCGAAGGTGGTTTCCGGGTAGCGTTTGAGCGCCGGGAAGTACCACTGGCCGTCGTAATGCACGGCCAGCGGTTTGTCGTTGGCGATCAGTTCGGCGCCCAGGCTGGCGCCGAACAGGACCAGAAACAGCCACAGCGACCACCAGCCACGCTTGTTGGCCTTGAACAGCTCGTAACGTCGGCGATTGAGAGGGGAAAGGCGCATCTCAATGCTCCCGTGTTTCGAAGTCGATACGTGGATCGACCAGGGTGTAGGTCAGGTCGCCGATCAGTTTCACCACCAGCCCCAGCAGGGTGAAGATGAACAGGGTGCCGAAGACCACCGGGTAATCGCGGTTGATCGCCGCCTCGAAGCTCATCAGGCCGAGGCCGTCGAGGGAGAAGATCACTTCCACCAGGAGGGAGCCGGTGAAGAAAATGCCGATGAAGGCCGAAGGAAAGCCGGCGATCACCAGGAGCATGGCGTTGCGGAACACATGGCCATAGAGCACGCGGTGCCGGGTCAGGCCCTTGGCCTTGGCGGTGACCACGTACTGCTTGTTGATTTCGTCGAGGAAGCTGTTTTTGGTCAGCAGGGTCATGGTGGCGAAGTTACCGATCACCAGCGCGGTCACGGGCAGCGCCAGGTGCCAGAAGTAATCGAGGACCTTGCCGCCCAGGCTCAGCTCGTCGAAGTCGTTCGAGGTCAGGCCGCGCAAGGGGAACCAGTCCAGGTAACTGCCGCCGGCAAACACCACGATCAGCAGGATGGCGAACAGGAATGCCGGGATCGCGTAGCCGACAATGATCGCCGAACTGGTCCAGATGTCGAAGTGGCTGCCATGCCGGGTGGCCTTGGCGATCCCCAGGGGAATCGACACCAGGTACATGATCAGGGTGCTCCACAGTCCGAGGGAGATCGACACCGGCAGCTTTTCCTTGATCAGGTCGATGACCTTGGCGTCGCGGAAGAAGCTGTCGCCGAAATCCAGGCGGGCGTAGTTCTTGATCATGATCCACAAGCGCTCCGGTGCCGATTTGTCGAAACCGTACATGTGTTCGATTTCCTTGATCAGCGCCGGGTCCAGGCCCTGGGCGCCCCGATAGCTGGAGCCCGCCACCGAGACTTCGGCGCCGCCACCGGCAATGCGGCTGGTGGCGCCCTCGAAGCCTTCGAGCTTGGCGATCATCTGCTCCACCGGGCCGCCAGGTGCGGCCTGGATGATCAAGAAGTTGATCAGCAGGATGCCGAACAGGGTCGGGATGATCAGCAACAGTCGCCGTAATAGGTACGCCAGCATCTTATTGCTCCACGCCCGTTTGCTCTTTGCTCAGGACTTCGATCGCAGGTTTGGCGTCGGGTTTGACCCACCAGGTGTTGATGCCAACGTCATAGGCCGGCGGGACCTGCGGATGGCCGATGTGATTCCAGTAGGCTACGCGCCAGGTCTTGATGTGCCAGTTGGGGATCACGTAATAGCCCCATTGCAGCACCCTGTCGAGCGCCCGGGCGTGGGCCACCAGGCTGTTGCGCGAGTCGGCATTGATCAGCTCCTCGACCAGTTGGTCGATGGCCGGGTCCCTGAGGCCGATGTAGTTGCGGCTGCCGGGCTTGTCGGCGCTTTCCGATTTCCAGAACTCGCGCTGTTCGTTACCCGGTGAACTGGACTGGGGGAAGCTGCCCACCACCATGTCGAAGTCCCGCGAGCGCACCCGGTTGATGTACTGCGACACATCGACCCGGCGAATCACCAGGTCGATCCCCAGGTCACTCAGGTTGCGCTTGAACGGCAGCAGCACCCGCTCGAACTCGGTCTGGGCCAGCAGGAACTCGATGGTCACCGGTTTGCCGCTGGCATCGACCATCTTGTCGTCAACGATCCGCCAGCCGGCTTCCTGCAGCAACTGATAGGCCTGGCGCTGTTGGGCGCGGATCATCCCGCTGCCATCACATACCGAATTCTGGAAGGCTTCGCTGAAGACCTGGTCGGGGATCTTGCCGCGCAACGGCTCGAGGATCGCCAGTTGTGCCGCGTCCGGCAGGCCGGTGGCGGCCATTTCCGAGTTCTCGAAGTAGCTGCGGGTGCGGGCGTAGGCGCCGTTGAACAGCTGCTTGTTGGTCCACTCGAAGTCCAGCAACAGGCTCAGGGCCTGCCGCACGCGCACATCCTGGAACACCGGACGACGCAAGTTGAAGATGAAGCCTTGCATGCCGGTCGGGTTGCTGTTGGGGATCTGCTCCTTGATCAGCCGGCCCTCGGTGACCGCCGGGATGTTGTAGGCGTTGGCCCAGCTCTTCGCGGTCATCTCCAGCCAGTAGTCGAATTGACCGGCCTTGAGGGCTTCCAGCGCCACGGTGTTGTCACGGTAATAGTCGGTGGTCATGACGTCGAAGTTGTAGAACCCCCGGTTGATCGGCAGGTCCTTGCCCCAGTAGTCCTTGACGCGTTCATAGCGTACCGAGCGCCCGGCCTTGACCTCGCTGACCTTGTACGGGCCGCTGCCCAGGGGGATTTCCAGGTTGCCCTTGGAGAAGTCTCGGTTTTCCCACCAGTGCTTGGGCAGGACCGGAAGCTGGCCGAGAATCAGCGGCAGCTCGCGATTGTTGTTGTGTTTGAACTTGAACAGTACCCGCAGCGGGTCTTCGGCGACCACTTCCTGGACGTCGCCATAGTAGCCACGGTAGAGCGGGGCGCCGCTTTTCATCAGGGTCTGGAAGCTGAACACCACGTCGTCGGCACGCACCGGATGGCCATCATGGAAGCGCGCTTCGGGACGCAGGTAGAAACGCACCCAACTGTTGTCCGGGGCCTTTTCGATCTTGCCGGCGATCAGGCCGTACTCGGTGAAAGGCTCATCCAGGCTTTGCCGGGCCAGGGTGTCGTAGATCAGGTCGATGTCGGTGGCCGCCACGCCTTTACTGATGAAGGGGTTGAGGCTGTCGAAGCCGCCGAAGCCGGCCTGGCGGAAGGTGCCGCCCTTGGGCGCGTCCGGGTTGACGTAGTCGAAGTGCTTGAAGTCGGCGGGGTATTTCGCTGGCTCGTTGTACAGGGTCAGGGCGTGTTGCGGGGCCGCGAGGGAAACGCTGCACATCCCGGCAAACAGCAGGCCCAGCAGGGGACGCAAAGGCATCATTGGGCTTTCTCCGAAGTCTTCAGCCACCACGCATTCAGCCCGAGTGTATAGGGCGGCGTGGTGACGAAGGCGAACCGGTTGCGGTACGCCAGGCGATGATAATTGATATACCAGTTGGGGATCATGTAGTGCTGCCACAGCAGCACCCGGTCCAGTGCCTTGCCGGCCGCCAGTTGCTCGTCGCGCGACTTGGCCGCCAGCAGGTGTTCCAGCAGGTGGTCGACCACCGGGTTGGCCACGCCTGCGTAGTTCTTGCTGCCCTTGACCCCGACCTGGCTGGAGTGGAAGTACTGCCACTGCTCGAGGCCCGGGCTCAGGGTCTGGTCGAGGGTCATGAGGATCATGTCGAAATCGAACTGGTCCAGGCGCTGTTTGTACTGGGCACGGTCCACTGTACGCAGGTGTGCATCGACGCCGATGCTGGCCAGGTTTTCGGCGTAGGGCTGGAGGATGCGTTCCAGGTTCGGGTTGACCAGCAGAATCTCGAGGCGCAGCGGCTGGCCGGCGGCATTTTGCAAACGCTGGCCATTGAGTGTCCAGCCGGCTTCCGCGAGCAGGCCCAGGGCCTGGCGCAGGGTGTGCCGGGGAATGCCGCGGCCCTCGGTCTGCGCCAGGTTGAAGGGCACGGTGAACAGCTTGGCGGGCAGTTGCTCGCGGTAAGGCGAGAGCATCAGCCATTCGTGGCCGACCGGGAGTCCGGTGGCGGCGAACTCGCTGTTGGGGTAGTAGCTGGTGGCCCGTTTGTAGGCACCGCTGAACAGTGTGCGGTTGGTCCATTCGAAGTCGAACATCAGGCCCAGGGCTTCACGCACCCTGGCGTCGGCGAAGGCCCCGCGCCGGGTGTTCATGAACAGGCCTTGGGTCTGGGTCGGAATCTGGTGGCTGACCTGTGCCTTGATCACGTCGCCACGGCGTACCGCCGGGAAGTTGTAGGCATTGGCCCAGTTCTTGGCCTGGTGCTCGATGTAGATATCGAACTCGCCCGCCTTGAACGCTTCGAACGCTACCGCGCTGTCGCGGTAGAACTCGACTTCCATGCGGTCGTAGTTGTACTTGCCGCGATTGACTGGCAGGTCCTTGCCCCAGTAGTCCTTGACCCGTTCCAGCACCAGTCGGCGCCCCGGCTGGACCTGGGTGATGCGATAGGGCCCGCTGCCCAAGGGCGGCTCGAAGGTGGTGGCCTGGAAGTCGCGGCCTTTCCAGTAGTGTTGCGGCAGTACCGGCAACTCGCCCAGGCGCAGGATCAACAGCGGGTTGCCCGCGCGCTTGAACACGAAGCGAATGCGCTGCGGGTTGAGAACGTCGACCCGTTGTACTTCCTGAAGGTTGGTGCGGTATCGCGGGTGGCCCTGCTTGAGCAGCAAACGGTAGGAGAACGCCACATCGTAGGCGGTGATCGGCTTGCCGTCGTGGAAGCGCGCTTCGGGCCGCAGGTTGAATACCACCCAGCTGCGGTCTTCGCTGTATTCGACCGACTGGGCGATCAAGCCGTAGCTGGAGGCGGGTTCATCCCCAGAGGGGGCGTACTGGCCGGTGCCGACCATCAACGGCTCGTTCAGCTCGTTGATGCCGTATTGCAGGAAATTCGGCGTGGCGACCGGGCTGGTGCCCTTGAAGGTGTAGGGGTTGAGCGTGTCGAAGGTGCCAAACGCCATGACCCGCAAGGTGCCACCCTTGGGCGCTTGCGGGTTGACCCAGTCGAAGTGGGTGAATCGGGTCGGGTACTTGAGTGTGCCGAACTGCGCATAACCATGGCTTTCGCTGATCGTGGCGCTTACCGGGGAGCTCAAGGCCAGACTGATCAGGAACAGGGGGAGGGAACGCTTCAAGTCAGAGATCCGATCCAGGCGGCTTGGGCTGTGTGGATCGTACAGTAACAGCTTGTATGCACAGGAAAAAGGTAGGGGTTAAAAGCACTGAAGGCCGCGATTCGATACATCGACAGGCGTGGAGGCCGTGGCGAGGGAGCTTGCTCCCGCCGGGCCGCGTAGCGGCCCCAAAACCGGGCAGCCGACGGCGGCTAGCATGGGCCGCGAGCGTGTCGCATTCGAGCGGGAGCAAGCTCCCTCGCCACGAAGCGCCGCATCAGTGCGGCTGGTAAACCGTCAGCATCTGCCCGGGCTTGAGGGCCTGGCCCACACGCGGGTTCCAGCGCTTGAGGTGCTGCATCTCGACATTGAAGCGCTTGGCAACCATGTACAGCGAGTCGCCTTGCTTGACCTTGTACTGGGTCTGCTTCTTGGTGTTGGCGGCGAGCACGGTGGTGGTCCGGCCGCTGCGTCGGGTGTCCTGCATGACCAGGGTCTGGCCGGCCTTGAGGCTTTTGCCGGTCAGGTTGTTCCAGCGTTGCAGGTCCTTGACCTCGACCTTGTTGGCCTTGGCGATGGACGACAGGCTGTCGCCACGCTTGACCCGATAGCTGCGTTTGGCGCCTGCCAGTGCCGGGCCATCGGCCCCTTCGAACACCGGTTTGAACGAGCGTTTGCTGATCAGCTCTTCAGGTTTCATGGTCGACAGGCTGGCCGTCAGCAGTTGCGCCTTGGACGTCGGCACCAGCAAGTGCTGGGGGCCGTCGATGGTGGTGCGTTGCTTGAAGGCCGGGTTGAGCTGGAACAGTTCGTCTTCGTCGATGTTGGCCACCGCGGCGACCTTGGACAGGTCCATGCGCTGGTTGATTTCGACGACTTCGAAGTAGGGTTCGTTGGCGATCGGGTTGAGGTTCACGCCGTAGGCTTGCGGGGTCAGCACCACTTGCGACAGGGCCAGCAGCTTGGGCACGTAGGCCTGGGTTTCCGACGGCAGCGTCAGGTTCCAGTAGTCGGTGGGCAGGCCGAGCCTTTCATTGCGCTCGATGGCCCGGCTGACGGTGCCTTCACCGGCGTTGTAGGCCGCCAGGGCCAGCAGCCAGTCGCCGTTGAACATGTCGTGCAGGCGGCTCAGGTAGTCGAGGGCCGCGGTCGTGGACGCGGTAATGTCGCGACGACCGTCATAGAAGCGGGTTTGACGCAGGTTGAAGTAGCGCCCGGTGGACGGGATGAACTGCCACAGGCCCACGGCATGGGCACGCGAATAGGCCATCGGGTTGTAGGAGCTTTCAATCACCGGCAGCAGGGCCAGTTCCAGTGGCATGTTGCGTTCATCGAGACGTTCGACGATGTAATGGATGTACAGGCTGCCGCGTTCGCCGGCGTTTTCCAGGACTGACGGGTTGCTGGCAAACCACAGGCGCTGTTGCTCGATGCGTGGGTTGACGCCCAGCCCGTCCTGCAACTGGTAGCCCTGGCGCATGCGTTCCCAGACGTCCTGGGGAATCTCTGGCGTCGGCTTCTCGCTGAGCCAGGCCGGCTTCTGCTTGGCGCGGACGGAAGCCAGGTGGGCCGCGTCGGTTTGCGGCACTTGACTGGTGCTTTGGCAGCCCGCCAGGGTGGCGGACACAGCCACCGCAATGGCTTGCGCCAGGCGGGTCAATGCGTCTGAGTTGATGGACTTACGAATAGATGACGACATTGGCTGGAAGTAAGTTCCGGGCAAAAATGTCGGGCGATTCTAGAAAGCGTACCGGGTGCGGTCAACCATTGAGAATTTTCCGGCCTATGCCCGGCCTTTTTAGAACGTATCTTTCCAAGCCCTCAGGGCCGCAAAAACCTCACTCGGAGACCGGTTATTAGGGCCAATCCGTTCGTCTACTTTTTCTTTAACAGATGTTTCTCCGGTACGCAGGAACGGGTTTGTCAGCTTTTCCAGGGCCAGGGTGGAGGGCAGGGACATGCGTCCGGCCTCGCGCAGTTGGGAGACTTTCTCGAAACGCTCGGCGATCGCGGCGTTGTCCGGCTCGACGGCGACGGCAAAGCGCAGGTTGCTCAAGGTGTACTCGTGGGTGCAATACACCAGGGTGTCTTCAGGCAGGGCCGCGAGCCGGCCGAGGGAGTGGTGCATCTGTTCGGGCGTGCCTTCGAACAAGCGCCCGCAACCGGCGGCGAACAGGGTATCGCCACAGAACAGCAGGCCATGGTAGTAGTAGGCGATGTGGCCCAGGGTGTGGCCAGGCACCGCATACACATCGAACGTACAGCCCAGTACGGTGATACGGTCGTTGTCGTGCAACGCCACGTCCCGCGCCGGGATGTTTTCACTGGCCGGGCCGTAGACCGTGGCGCCCGTCGCTTTTTTCAACCGTTCGACGCCGCCGACGTGATCATGGTGGTGGTGAGTGATCAGAATATCGCTCAGGCGCCAGTCCGGATGTTCGGCCAGCCAGGCTTGCACAGGGGCGGCGTCACCCGGATCGACCACGGCGCAGCACTGGCTGCGGTGATCCTGTAACAACCAGATATAGTTGTCGGTAAAGGCGGGAAGAGCACTGATCTGTATCATCGCGGGATTCGCCAAGCGGTAAACATTAGCGCATCTTAGGGGCTGTTGACGTTGGGTGGCTAGCCGCGGGATACCGCCCATGGTTACTCCTTGGGTTACAGACACTGGAATTCTTGGCGAGTTGGAGAATGCAATGACCGATAAAGCGTTCGCTCAGGCGGATCCGGACTGGTTGGCATTGATCAGCGCGGCCCGCGAGTGGTTGTCCGGTCCCCTCGGGCAATTTCTGCTGGATGAAGAGCGCCGGATGCTCGAAGACGAACTGGGGCGCTTCTTTGGCGGTTACCTGGTGCACTACGGCCCGTCGGCCGAAGCGCCACCCACGGCACCCCAGGTGCAACGCAATGTCCGGCTTGGCGCACCACTGCCGGGGGTGGAGATCGTCTGCGAAGAGCAGGCCTGGCCCTTGAGCGAGCATGCCGCCGACGTGGTGGTGATGCAGCACGGGCTGGATTTCTGCCTGTCGCCCCATGGCTTGCTGCGCGAGGCGGCCAGTGCCGTACGTCCCGGCGGGCACTTGCTGATTGTCGGCATCAACCCCTGGAGCAGTTGGGGGCTACGCCACGTGTTTGCCCAGGACGCCCTGCGCAAGGCCCGTTGCATTTCGCCGTCGCGGGTTGCCGACTGGCTCAATCTGCTGGGTTTTGCGCTGGAGAAACGCCGCTTCGGGTGCTATCGTCCGCCGCTCGCATCCCCCGCCTGGCAAGCTCGCCTGGCCGGTTGGGAACGCAGGGCCGGTGACTGGCAGTGGTCCGGTGGCGGCTTCTATTTGCTAGTGGCGCGCAAGATCGTCGTCGGCTTGCGACCGGTTCGCCAGGCACGCCGCGAACCGATGGGCAAGCTGATTCCGCTGCCGATGGCCAAGGTCAATCGCCGCGACAGCAAGCCGTAACACTCCCTTTATTTTCCCGGCCGGGCTTGCCCGGCCTCAGGCGTTGTCGGTCCTCGATTGGCAAGCCGCAGACATTTTCTGGATAGATTGGCATGAGCGATAGCGTAGAACTCTTCACCGACGGCGCCTGCAAGGGCAACCCTGGTCCTGGCGGCTGGGGCGCGCTGCTGGTGTGCAAGGGCGTTGAAAAGGAACTCTGGGGGGGCGAAGCCAACACCACCAACAACCGCATGGAGCTGATGGGGGCGATTCGCGGCCTGGAGGAGCTCAAGCGCTCCTGCGACGTGCTGCTGGTGACCGACTCGCAATACGTGATGAAGGGCATCAACGAGTGGATGGTCAACTGGAAAAAGCGTGGCTGGAAAACCGCGGCCAAGGAACCGGTGAAGAATGCCGACCTGTGGAAGCAACTCGACGAACAGGTCAACCGCCACAACGTGACCTGGAAGTGGGTGCGCGGCCACATCGGCCATCCTGGCAACGAGCGCGCCGACCAGTTGGCCAACCGTGGCGTCGATGACGTGCGCGGCTACAAGCAGGACTGACGTTTACCTGATGCGCGGCGCCGCGGGTTATTAAAAGCTGCGCAGCGCCTCGATCAGCCTCAGGCAGTGATTCAACCCCGGTGATACATCGCCAACGCGCTGGCTGAGGATGATCGGTGAGGTGGCGTTGCTTTCCAGGATCGCCGTGAAGCCGATGTCGTCGCGGTGCAGCAACTGCACCGAGGCTGGCACCAGGGTCACGCCGATCCCGGCGCCTACCAGGCCGATGGCGGTCTGCAGTTCGTTGGTCCATTGCGCCACCTTGATGCTCACGCCACAGGATTCGAACAACGCGATCACGTGGTCGGCATAGCTGGGCCGTGGATTGCCGGGGTAGAGCACAAAGGGTTCGTCGGCCAGTTCCGTGAGGCTGATGGGCCTGGCCAGTAACGGATGGCCAGCGGGCAGGGCGGCGACCAACCGGTCTTCGCGCAACACGGTCTGGGTGATGGCCGGGTCATTGATGCGAATCCGCCCGAAACCGACGTCGATCCGGCCTGCCTTGAGGGCCTGCACCTGTTGCAGGGTAGTCATTTCCGACAGCCCCAGTTCCAGCTCCATGGCGTCATTGCTGCGCAGGCGACGGATCAGTTCCGGCAGCACGCCATACAAGGTCGAAGGCGCAAAGCCGATGCCCAGCCAGGTCTTCTCGCCCAGGCCGATGCGGCGGGTGTTGTCGCAGACCTTGTTCAGTTGTTCCAGCAGCGCCGTGGAGTGTTCAAGGAAAAACCGCCCGGCCTCGGTCAGGCGCAATGGCCGCCCACGCTCGAGCAGCACCACTCCAAGTTCGTCTTCCAACTGCTGGATCTGCCGGCTCAGCGGCGGTTGGGCGATGTGCAGGCGTTCGGCGGCGCGGGTGAAGTTCAGGGTTTGCCCCAGCACCTGGAAATACCGCAGATGACGCAGTTCCATGGGTTCTCACTCGTCGAGGGTGGTGTATACCTTTAAGGTATCGATCCAGACCAATTCTATATTGGAACCCGGAAAAAAGCCGTACGAGAATCCATCCCAGAACTTCAAGAACCTGACGGGTATGGACATGCTTTCTTCTGCCATTGAATCGATCGAAACGATCATCGTCGATCTGCCGACTATCCGCCCGCACAAGCTGGCCATGCATACCATGCAGAACCAGACCCTGGTGATCATCCGCGTGCGCTGTGCCGACGGCATCGAAGGCATCGGTGAGTCGACCACCATCGGCGGCCTGGCCTACGGCAATGAAAGCCCGGACAGCATCAAGACCAACATTGACCGTCACTTCGCGCCGCTGCTGCTGGGCCAGGACGCGTGCAACATCAACGCGGCCATGCTGCGCCTGGACCGTAGCATTCGCGGTAATACCTTCGCCAGGTCCGGTATCGAAACCGCCTTGCTCGACGCGCAGGGCAAACGCCTGGGGCTGCCGGTCAGCGAGTTGCTGGGTGGGCGGGTACGCGATTCGCTGCCGGTGGCCTGGACCCTGGCCAGCGGCGATACCGCCAAGGACATCGCCGAAGCCGAGCAGATGCTCGACCTGCGGCGCCACCGGATCTTCAAGTTGAAGATCGGGGCGGGCGAAGTCGACCGCGACCTGGCGCACGTGATTGCCATCAAGAAAGCCCTGGGCGACCGTGCCAGCGTGCGGGTCGACGTCAACCAGGCCTGGGACGAAGCGGTGGCGCTGCGCGCCTGCCGGGTCCTGGGCGGCAACGGCATCGACCTGATCGAACAGCCGATTTCCCGCAACAACCGCGCCGGCATGGCGCGCCTCAATGCCATCAGCCCGGCACCGATCATGGCGGACGAGTCGATCGAGTGCGTCGAGGATGCGTTCAACCTGGCCCGTGAAGGCGCGGCGTCGGTGTTCGCCCTGAAGATCGCCAAGAACGGCGGCCCGCGCGCGGTGTTGCGCACAGCGGCAATTGCCGAGGCAGCAGGGATCGGCCTGTACGGCGGTACGATGCTCGAAGGTGGGATCGGTACCCTGGCCTCGGCCCATGCCTTCCTGACCCTGGACAAGCTGGCGTGGGACACCGAGTTGTTCGGCCCGCTGTTGCTGACCGAGGACATCCTCGGCGAAGCGCCGGTGTACCGCGATTTCCACCTGCATGTTTCCAGGGCGCCTGGCCTTGGCCTGACCCTGGACGAGGAGCGCCTGGCGTTCTTCCGTCGCGACAAAACCGCCACTGCCATCCACACCGCCTGAGGAGTAGCCCATGTTGTTCCACGTAAAAATGACCGTGAACCTGCCGGTCGACATGAATCCGCAGCAGGCCGCCCAGCTCAAGGCCGATGAAAAGGCCCTGGCCCAGCGCCTGCAGCAACAGGGCAAGTGGCGGCACCTGTGGCGTATCGCCGGGTTGTACGCCAACTACAGCGTGTTCGACGTCGACAGCGTGCAGGAACTGCACGACCTGCTGATGCAACTGCCGCTGTATCCCTACATGGCTATCGAAGTGAACGCGATGTGCAGGCATCCTTCCTCTATTCATGAGGATGATCGCTGATTCGTTGTTTGCCGGTTCTGTACTCTAATAAATACAAGATGAGGATTAATCATGAACGTCAGAATTTCCCACACTGCCAGCGCCCAGAAGTTCCTCGAAGACGCCAGCGGCCTGCTCAACGACCAGGGCAATCCACGGGCCAAGGCGTTGATCTACCGCATCCTGCGCGATTCGGTGAACATCATTGAAGACCTGCAGGTGACCCCGCAAGAGTTCTGGAAAGCCGTCAACTACCTCAACGAACTGGGCACGCGCCAGGAAGCCGGCCTGCTGGTTGCAGGCCTTGGCCTGGAACACTACCTCGACCTGTTGATGGACGCCGAAGACGAGCAGGCCGGCAAGGCCGGCGGCACCCCGCGCACCATCGAAGGCCCGCTGTACGTGGCCGGCGCGCCGTTGGCCGACGGTTTTGCGCGCCTGGACGACGGAGTCGATCCGGGTGTGGTGCTGTTCATGCAAGGCCAGGTCAAGAACACCGATGGCACGCCGCTGGCCGGCGCCGTGGTGGATGTCTGGCACGCCAACACCGGCGGCACCTATTCGTACTTCGATGGCAGCCAGTCGGAATTCAACCTGCGTCGCCGGATCGTCACCGATGCCGAAGGCCGCTATCGCTTCCAGAGCATCGTGCCGTCGGGTTATGGCTGCCCGCCGGACGGTCCGACCCAGCAACTGCTCGATCAACTGGGCCGTCATGGCCAGCGCCCGGCGCACATTCACTTCTTCATCTCGGCGGACGATCATCGCCACCTGACCACCCAGATCAACCTGGACGGTGACCAGTACCTGCATGATGACTTCGCCTACGCCACCCGTGACGAACTGATCGCCAGGATCACCTTCAGCGACGATCAGCAGCGGGCGGCCGAGCATGGCGTCAGCGGGCGTTTCGCCGAGATCGACTTCGATTTCACCTTGCAGTCGACGGCACAACCGCAGGAACAACAGCGCAGCGAGCGGGTTCGCGCACTGGAGGCCTGACGTCGCAGGGGGCCTGGCCACGAGATAACCCACCGTTTATCTCGTGGCTTTGCGTTATGGAATGACACCCATAGAATGATCGGGCCCGATGTACTGGGCGGGCGCCACTCGCGACCCGCCACAGCCTATAAAAACAATGAGAGTGACCGGTTATGCAAGCGCATCTATTGAGTGAGCGCAGCAGCGTGTTTGTCCAGGCCGACCCCTACGCGGTGTCGGGCTATGTCAATCAGCACGTGGGCAGCCATTGCATCCGCCTGCCCCGCAGCGGTAGCCCGCAGGCCAGTCTCAATCACAGCAAATTCGCCAGCCTGGACCTGTGCCGTATCAGTTACGGCGGCAGCGTGCGGGTGACCTCGCCGGCGCTGGAAACCATTTTCCACCTGCAGGTGCTGCTCAAGGGCCATTGCCTGTGGCGCGGCCATCGCCAGGAACACTACTTTGCCCCCGGGGAACTGCTGCTGATCAACCCGGACGATCCGGTGGACCTGACGTACTCCGACGATTGCGAAAAATTCATCCTGAAAATGCCCGCCAGCCTGCTGGAGTCGGTCTGCCAGGAGCAACGCTGGATTCACCCGGGGCAGGGCGTGCGGTTCCTGGAGAATCGCTACCAGCTGGACGAGCTTGAAGGGTTCGTCAATTTGCTGGGCATGGTCTGTCAGGAGGCCGAGGCGGCCGAGAGCATGCCGCGGGTCCAGGAGCATTACGCGCAGATCATCGTGAGCAAGATGCTCAGCCTGATGAAAACCAACGTCAGCCGCGCCGGCCTGGGTTCGCAGTCGGCCAGTTTCGAGCGGATTGCCGACTATATCGAGCGTAACCTCAAGCAGGACATCTGCAGCGAGGAACTGGCTCGCCAGGCGCAGATAAGCCTGCGCTCGCTGTACGGCCTGTTCGAGCGCAACGCCGCCACCACGCCGAAAAACTACATCCGCCAGAAGAAGCTCGAGCGGGTCCAGGCTTGCCTCAGCGACCCGACCTGCACCGTGCGCAACGTCACCGAACTGGCCATGGATTACGGCTTCCTGCACCTGGGGCGGTTCTCCGACAGCTACCGCAAGCAGTTCGGCGAACTGCCCTCCGACACCCTCAAGCGCCGGCATTGATCGCGCTTTGCTGCTGGCATGATCAATTCGCCGGTCTACCGGCACCTGCCACTTCATTCGTGCGCCTTGCACAAAACGGATAACGATCTGCACCCAGCGGATATTGCCGCGCCGCCACCCGCCCTAGCATGAGCCTGCCTGAATAAAAACAATGGAGGCGGCGGCCATGTCCCTGCGACCCGAATACGTTCACTCCCTGCTCGAAGACGACAAAGAACAGGGCCTCTTCCGCTGCAAGCGGGAGATGTTTACCGACCCGCGCTTGTTCGATCTCGAGATGCAGCACATCTTCGAAGGCAACTGGCTGTACCTCGCCCACGAGAGCCAGATTCCGAACAAAAACGATTTCTACACCACCACCATGGGCCGCCAGTCGATCTTCATTGCGCGCAACAAGGACGGCGAGCTGAATGCCTTCATCAACGCCTGCAGTCACCGCGGTGCGATGCTGTGCCGACACAAGACCGGCAACAAATCTTCCTATACCTGCCCATTCCACGGCTGGACGTTCAACAACTCCGGCAAGCTGCTCAAGGTCAAGGACCCGGCTGCGGCGGGCTATCCGGCGAGTTTCAACTGCGAAGGCTCCCACGACCTGACCAAGGTGGCACGCTTCGAGTCCTATCGTGGCTTCCTGTTCGGCAGCCTCAAGGCAGACGTGGTGCCATTGGTCGAGCACCTGGGTGAATCGGCAAAGATCATCGACATGATCGTCGACCAGTCCGCCGATGGCCTGGAAGTGTTGCGCGGCTCCAGCAGCTACATCTACGAAGGCAACTGGAAACTCACCGCTGAAAATGGCGCCGACGGTTACCACGTCAGTTCCGTGCACTGGAACTATGCCGCCACCCAGAACCAGCGCAAGCAGCGCGAATGCGGTGACGAGAACCCGACCATGAGCGCCGGCACCTGGGCCAAGCAGGGCGGTGGTTTCTACTCCTTCGACAAGGGCCACATGCTGCTCTGGACCCGTTGGTCCAACCCCGAGGACCGTCCGTTGTACGAGCGCCGCGACGAACTGGCCAAGGACTTCGGCCAGGCCCGCGCCGACTGGATGATCGAGAACTCGCGCAATCTGTGCCTGTACCCCAACGTGTACCTGATGGACCAGTTCAGCTCGCAGATCCGCATTGCCCGGCCGATCTCGGTCAACCGCACCGAGATCACCATCTACTGCATCGCCCCCAAAGGTGAAAGCGACGTGGCGCGTTCGAGCCGGATTCGTCAGTACGAAGACTTCTTCAACGTCAGCGGCATGGCGACCCCGGACGACCTGGAAGAATTCCGCTCCTGCCAGTTGGGTTACCAGGGCAGTACCAGCGCCTGGAACGATATGTCCCGAGGCGCCGAGCACTGGATCGAGGGCGCCGACGAGGCAGCCAGGGAAATCGACCTGCACCCACTGCTCAGCGGCGTGCGTACCGAAGACGAGGGCCTGTTCGTGCTGCAACACAAGTACTGGCAGGCAACCATGCTCAAGGCCTTGAGCGAAGAGCAATCGGCGCTGATCAAGGTGGAGGAACTGGCATGAACATGACCTACGACGCCGTGCGCGATTTTCTCTACCGCGAAGCGCGCTACCTCGACGACAAGGACTGGGACAACTGGCTGGAACTGTATGCCGCCGACGCCTGCTTCTGGATGCCGTCCTGGGACGATAACGACGAGTTGACCTGCGATCCGCAGCGGGAAATCTCGCTGATCTGGTACGGCAACCGCATGGGGCTTGAAGACCGGATCTTCCGGATCAAGACCGAGCGTTCCAGTGCCAGCGTGCCGGACACCCGCACCTCTCACAACATCAGCAACATCGAGCTGCTCGAACAGGCCGACGGCCTGTGCAACGTGCGCTTCAACTGGCACACCCTGAGCTTTCGTTACAAGACCGTCGACAGCTACTTCGGCAGCAGCTTCTACACCCTCGATGTGCGCGGCGACAGCCCGCTGATCAAGGCCAAGAAAGTGATCCTGAAGAACGACTACGTTCGCCAGGTCATCGATGTCTACCATTTGTGAGGCGCTCGCCATGGCTCATTCCATTGCACTGAATTTTGAAGACGGCGTCACCCGGTTCGTTGACGCCAATCCCGGTGAGACCGTGGCCGATGCGGCGTACCGCCAGGGCATCAACATCCCCCTGGATTGCCGCGACGGCGCGTGCGGCACCTGCAAATGCTTTGCCGAAGCCGGCCGTTACGAGTTGGGCGAGGAGTACATCGAGGACGCCCTGAGCAGCGACGAGGCCGACGCCGGCTTTGTGCTGACCTGCCAGATGCGCGCCCTCAGCGATTGCGTGATACGGGTGCCGGCGTCTTCGGACGTGTGCCGGACCCAGCAGGCCAGCTACAGCGCGGCGATCAGCCAGGTGCGCCAGTTGTCGGACAGCACCATCGCGCTGTCGATCAAGGGCGAGGCCTTGAGCAAGCTGGCCTTTCTGCCGGGGCAGTACGTCAACCTGGGCATTCCCGGCAGCGAGCAGACACGCGCCTATTCGTTCAGCTCGTTGCAGCGTGACGGCGAGGTCAGCTTCCTGATCCGCAACGTCCCCGGCGGCCTGATGAGCAGTTTTCTCACCGGTATCGCCAAGGCGGGCGACAGCATGAGCCTGGCCGGACCCTTGGGCAGCTTTTACCTGCGGGACATTCAGCGCCCCTTGCTGCTGCTGGCTGGCGGCACCGGGCTGGCGCCGTTCACCGCGATGCTGGAGAAAATCGCCGATCAGGGCAGCGCGCATCCTTTGCACCTGATCTATGGCGTGACCAACGACTTCGACCTGGTGGAACTGGACCGTCTGCAAGGCTTTGCGGCGCGGATCCCCAACTTCAGCTTCAGTGCCTGCGTGGCCAACCCGCAGAGCGTCCACCCGCTCAAGGGCTACGTGACCCAGCACATCGAGCCCCGCCACTTGAACGACGGCGACGTCGACGTCTACCTCTGCGGCCCGCCGCCGATGGTCGAGGCGGTCAGCCAGTACATCCGGGAGCAGGACATTGCCCCGAAAAACTTCTACTACGAAAAATTCGCCGCCAGCGCGGCATAGGCACAGGAGATCGGCATGAACAGGTTTCACGAAAAAGTCGCGCTGATCACCGGTGCAGCCCAAGGCATCGGGCGCCGGGTTGCCGAGCGCATGGCGGCCGAGGGCGCGCGACTGGTGCTGGTCGACCGTTCCGAACTGGTGTTCGAGCTGCAGGAACAACTGGGCCAGCACCATGAAGTGTTGACCCTGACCGCCGACCTCGAGCAGTTCGCCGAGTGCAACCGGGTGATGCAGGCGGCCATCGAGCGTTTCGGCCGTCTGGACATCCTGGTCAACAACGTCGGCGGGACCATTTGGGCCAAGCCGTTCGAACACTATGAGGCGCAGCAGATCGAAGCCGAAGTCCGCCGATCGCTGTTCCCCACGCTGTGGTGCTGCCATGCCGCGCTGCCGTACATGCTGGAGCAGGGCAGCGGTGCCATCGTCAATGTCTCCTCGATTGCCACCCGCAGCATCAACCGCGTGCCATATGGCGCGGCCAAGGGTGGGGTCAATGCGCTGACGGCGTGCCTGGCGTTCGAAACCGCCGAGCGCGGGGTGCGGGTCAATGCCACGGCGCCCGGCGGCACTGAAGCACCCCCCCGGCGGATTCCGCGCAACAGTGCCGAGCAGAGCCCGCAGGAGAAAGTGTGGTACCAGCAGATTGTCGACCAGACCGTCGACAGCACGCTGATGAAGCGCTACGGCACCCTCGATGAGCAAGTCGGGGCGATCCTGTTCCTGGCCTCGGACGACGCAGCCTACATCACCGGGCTGGTGATGCCGGTCGGCGGCGGCGACCAGGGCTGAGCCGGCCGGGGATGCCTGACATATGCCCGGTGGCGAGCGAGCTTGCTCACGCTGGGGTGCGAAGCGCCCCCGACCGGATGATTGCAGAGTTTTAGATAGAGCCCGGTGACTGGTTTTTGGGCTGCTATGCAGCCCAGCGTGAGCAAGCTCACTCGCCACGGGGCGGCGTTCACGTCAGGTTTGGCGGCCTGTGTTGAGATCGCCGCCGAATGCAAAACGGCACGAAGAGGGGTTGACAGCAGAGGCCTACATCACCGGGTTGGTGATGCCTGACAAATGCCCGGTGGCGAGCGAGCTTGCTCGCGCTGGGGTGCGAAGCGCCCCTACAGGACGGTTGCAGGGTTTCAGATAGAGCCCGGTGACTGGTTTTAGGGCTGCTATGCAGCCCAGCGTGAGCAAGCTCACTCGCCACGGGGCGGCGTTCACGTCAGGTTTGGCGGCCTGTGTTGAGATCGCCGCCGAATGCAAAACGGCACGAAGAGGGGTTGACAGCAGAGGCCTACATCACCGGGTTGGTGAAGCCTGACAAATGCTCTGTGGCGAGCGAGCTTGCTCGCGCTGGGGTGCGAAGCGCCCCTACAGGACGGTTGCAGGGTTTCAGATAGAGCCCGGTGACTGGTTTTAGGGCTGCTATGCAGCCCAGCGTGAGCAAGCTCACTCGCCACGGGGCGGCGTTCACGTCAGGTTTAGCGGCCTGTGTTGAGATCGCCGCCGAATGCAAAACGGCACGAAGAGGGGTTGACAGCAGAGGCCTACATCACCGGGTTGGTGAAGCCTGACAAATGCCCGGTGGCGAGCGAGCTTGCTCGCGCTGGGGTGCGAAGCGCCCCCGACAGGGCGATTGCGGGGATTCAGATAGAACCCGGTGTCCGGTTTTAGGGCTGCTATGCAGCCCAGCGTGAGCAAGCTCACTCGCCACGGGGCGGCGTTCACGTCAGGTTTGGCGGCCTGTGTTAAGATCGCGCCCCTATGCGAAACGGCACGAAGAGGGGTTGAACGAAGATGGCTCAGAGGATGGTGGTGCTCGACACCGAAACCACCGGCATGCCGGTGACCGACAGCCACCGGATCATCGAGATCGGTTGCGTCGAGTTGATCGGTCGACGCCTGACGGGCCGGCATTTCCACGTTTACTTGCAGCCCGACCGGGAAAGTGACGAGGGCGCGATTGGCGTCCACGGCATCACCAACGAGTTCCTGGTGGGCAAGCCGCGTTTCGCTGAAGTGGCCGATGAATTCTTCGAGTTCATCAAGGGCGCGCAGCTGATCATCCATAACGCGGCGTTCGACGTTGGCTTCATCAACAACGAATTCGCGCTGATGGGCCAGCAGGACCGGGCGGACATCACCCAGCATTGCTCGATCCTCGACACCCTGATGATGGCCCGTGAGCGTCACCCGGGGCAGCGCAACAGCCTCGACGCCTTGTGCAAACGCTATGGTGTCGACAACTCCGGTCGTGAACTGCACGGCGCCTTGCTCGACTCCGAGATCCTCGCCGACGTTTACCTGACCATGACCGGCGGCCAGACCAGCCTGTCCCTGGCCGGTAATGCGTCTGACGGCAATGGTTCCGGTGAGGGCTCGGGCAGCCAGGCCAGTGAAATCCGTCGCCTGCCGACCGATCGCACGCCGGCGCGAATCATTCGCGCCAGCGAAGCGGAACTGGCCGCGCATGAGGTGCGCCTGGCAATCATCGCCAAGTCCGCCGGAGCCCCCGCGCTGTGGACCCAGTTGGCCGAGGCCAAGGTGCAAGGCTAACCGGCAGACGGTGAATCGAGCGGGTTGTCGTGGCGAGGGAGCTTGCTCCCGCCGGCCGGTCCGCGCTCGGGCGAAGCGGTCGTAATCCGGCAATTGCATTCCATCCGAACCCCCGCGGTGGCTGATTTCAGGGGCGCTGCGCACCCCAGCGGGAGCAAGCGGCCTCGCCACAGTGGGGTGGTTGCCCTGTTTCGGAGCATTCACTCGCCACATCAGCCTCCACCCTCTACCCTGAGTGTATTGGCAGCCCATGGTCTGCCGTCTCAGGACGCTGAGCCCCCATGTATAAAGACTTGAAGTTTCCCATCCTGATTGTCCACCGCGACATCAAGGCCGATACGGTAGCCGGTGACCGCGTGCGCGGCATCGCCAGGGAGCTGGAACAGGAAGGTTTCAGTATCTTCTCGGCCGTCGATTACGCCGAAGGGCGCCTGGTTGCCTCTACCCACCATGGCCTGGCGTGCATGCTGATCGCCGCCGAGGGTGCCGGGGAAAATACCCACCTGCTGCAGAACATGGTCGAGCTGATTCGCCTGGCCCGCCTGCGCGCGCCCCATCTGCCGATCTTTGCCCTGGGCGAGCAGGTCACGCTGGAAAACGCCCCGGCCGATGCCATGAGCGAACTGAACCAGTTGCGCGGCATTCTCTACCTGTTCGAAGACACCGTGCCGTTTCTCGCGCGCCAGGTGGCGCGGGCGGCGCGCAACTACCTCGATGGCCTGTTGCCGCCATTTTTCAAGGCGCTGGTGCAACACACCGCCGACTCCAACTATTCCTGGCACACCCCGGGGCACGGTGGTGGCGTGGCCTATCACAAGAGCCCGGTGGGGCAGGCGTTTCACCAGTTCTTTGGCGAGAACACCTTGCGCTCGGACTTGTCGGTGTCGGTGCCCGAGCTCGGCTCACTGCTGGACCACACCGGACCGCTGGCGGAAGCGGAAGCCCGTGCGGCGCGCAATTTCGGCGCCGATCATACGTTTTTCGTGATCAATGGCACCTCGACCGCCAACAAGATCGTCTGGCAGGCGATGGTGGCCCGGGACGACCTGGTGCTGGTGGACCGCAACTGCCACAAGTCCGTGCTGCATTCGATCATCATGACCGGGGCGATTCCCCTGTACCTGTGCCCGGAACGCAATGAGCTGGGGATCATTGGGCCAATCCCCTTGAGTGAGTTCAGTCCCGAGTCGATCCAGGCCAAGATCGATGCCAGCCCGCTGACCCAGGGTCGTCCCGCGAAAGTGAAACTGGCGGTGGTCACCAACTCGACCTACGACGGCCTCTGCTACAACGCCGAACTGATCAAGCAAACCCTGGGCAACAGTGTCGAGGTCCTGCACTTCGACGAAGCCTGGTACGCCTATGCGGCCTTTCACGAGTTCTTCGCCGGGCGTTACGGCATGGGCACCTCGCGCTCGGCCGACAGCCCGCTGGTGTTCACCACCCATTCCACCCACAAGCTGCTGGCGGCCTTCAGCCAGGCGTCGATGATTCATGTGCAGGACGGTGGGGCGCGGCAACTGGACCGCGACCGCTTCAATGAAGCCTTCATGATGCACATCTCGACCTCGCCGCAGTACAGCATCATTGCCTCGCTGGACGTGGCGTCGGCGATGATGGAAGGTCCGGCGGGGCGTTCGCTGCTGCAGGAAATGTTCGACGAAGCCCTGAGTTTTCGCCGTGCGCTGGCCAATCTGCGGCAGCACATCGCCGCCGACGACTGGTGGTTCTCGATCTGGCAGCCACCGTTGGTGGAAGGCATCGACCAGGTAAGCACCGCCGACTGGCTGTTGGGGCCTGAAGCCGACTGGCACGGTTTTGGCGACATCGCCGAAGATTACGTGTTGCTGGACCCGATCAAGGTGACCCTGGTCATGCCAGGCCTGACCGCGGGAGGGGCGCTGAGCGAGCGCGGGATACCGGCCGCGGTGGTCAGCAAGTTCCTCTGGGAGCGCGGGCTGGTGGTGGAGAAGACCGGCCTGTATTCGTTCCTGGTGCTGTTTTCCATGGGCATCACCAAGGGCAAATGGAGTACCTTGCTCACCGAACTGCTGGAGTTCAAGCGCAGCTACGACGCCAACATCAGCCTGGCCACCTGCCTGCCCTGTGTGGCTCAGCGCGACCTGGCCCGGTATCAGGGCATGGGCCTGCGGGATTTGTGCGACCAACTGCACGCCTGCTATCGCAGCAATGCCACGGCCAAGCACCTCAAGCGCATGTACACCGTGTTGCCCGAGATCGCCCTGAAACCGGCCGACGCCTATGATCAACTGGTGCGTGGCGAGGTCGAGGCGGTGTCCATCGATCACTTGCAGGGCCGGATCGCGGCGGTGATGCTGGTGCCATACCCGCCGGGCATCCCGTTGATCATGCCCGGGGAGCGGTTCACCGAAGCGACCCGCTCGATCATCGATTACCTGGCATTTGCCCGCACGTTCGACAGCAGTTTCCCGGGGTTCGTTGCCGATGTGCATGGCCTGCAACATGAAGACGAGGGCAATGGGCGGCAGTACACCGTCGATTGCATCAAGATTTGAGGACGTTTCCCAGTATGCAGCCGGTGATCAATCCCAAGTACCCGGGCCTGGCCGTGCGTGTCGCCGACGAAGGTTTTGCGGAGTACGTCTGGTGCAGTGACTTCAGCTTTGAAGTCAGGGCCTATGCCGCCGCGCGGATCGACACGCCGGTGAGCGAGTGGCCGTTGCAGCCCATTACGCCTTATCGCAAATGCTACGGCATCGACCCGGAGGAGTTCGCCAGCTACCGCGATGGAGTGGACAGCGCGATTTTCATGGCCTTCCTGGATGATTTTCCGGTGGGGCACGTCGTGGTCAGTACCAACTGGAATGGTTTTGCCCACATCGACGAGCTGGCGGTGCACGCTCCAGCGCGGCGTCACGGGGTGGCCAAGGCACTGCTGGACGTTGCGCAGTTCTGGAGCCGCAAGAAGAAGCTGCCGGGCATCATGCTGGAAACCCAGAACAACAACCTGGGCGCCTGCCGGCTCTATGAGCGCTGCGGCTACGTGATCGGCGGCATCGACCACCTGCGTTATCGCGGGATCGACCCGCAGACGGCCGAAGTGGCCTTGTTCTGGTACCGGGTCTTTGACAACCCGCTGGAACACCCGGTCAGGTCGCCAACATCGCCTGTGCTTGTGCCTTGAGGATGTCGAGCAAGGCTTCGACCGTCGGCGTTGGCGCAACGTTGTTCAGGGTCAGGGCGTAGAGGTTGATCGGCACGGCCGGTGACACCGGGCACACGTCCAGGCCACCAGCCCTGGCGCCGATGGCGGTAAAGGGGTCGACAACGGCCAGGCCTTCGCCGGCCTCGACCATGCTGCGCATCATCTGGTGGGTCTGCACCCGTGTATGGACGACCGGGGCCGGACGCAATGCCTGCAACTTGCTCTCGAACAGCACGCTGAGCGGATCGTGGCCTTCCAGCCCGACCATCGACTGGCCGGCCAGGTCTTGCACGCTGATGTATTTCTGCCGGGGTTGCAGCCAGCCGTGGGGCGCCAGGAGTTGCAGCTTGCCCTGGGCAATGACCTGGCACTGAATGTCCCCGTGCTCGGGATCATGCAGGCTGAGCCCCAGATCGCTTTCACGCAGCAGCAGGCTTTTGACGATCTCGCGAGTGGGCAGGCATAGCAGCGAGCAGGGCACCTCCGGGAAGCGCCGCCGCAAGCTTGCAATGCCCTGGGGTAGCAACTGCTGGGCCAGGGGCGGGGTGCCAATGACCCGCAGGGGAGGGGCCTGGTACTGCTTGAGGCTGTCGGCCAGGCGTTGCACCGGTTCCAGTGCTTCGTAGACGTGGGCAATCTGAACCTGCAACTCACGGGCTTCGCGGGTCGCCTGCAAACGTCCACGCACGCTGGCAAACAGCATGAAGCCCAGTTGCCCCTCGGTCTCGCGCAACAGCGCTTCGACCTCGGCCACCGGCAGTTGCAGCATTTCGGCGGCGGTGCCCAGATGGCCGGTTTGCAGGAGCGCCTGGATCACTTCGATATGACGTAAACGCATGCGTGAAGTCCATGTTCAGCAGGTGAAGGATTCATTGGCTGAATCCTAACCCAAGTCCGTGCCTGTGACTTCAGCGGATAAAGGCGGGTTATGACGCAACGCGGGGCTCAGGTTCACGGATGAGGGTGACATTGGACTGCACCAGCAGGAATTCATTGTCATCGAGCTTGTTGACCCGGTCGCCAATGGCCAGCTTGTAAGTGGTCACGGGCGCAGCGCCTTCGATGCCCTCTGCCGACGGGGTGGATTCCTGGAACTCATGCACGGAATAGACACGGCCTTGCGCGTCTCTTGCATGGAATTGTCCGACGAGTACTGCTGCCATCTGCTTAGAACCTCTGGAGATAAGTCACTCAATTTGCGGCTCTATAGACCGTCGATAAGCGGTGTAAGTTTTCCCGTGGGAAAAAAATAATGTTTTGCCCTGATTCCATGATCTGGAGTCGTTGCAGGGCGGCTGGATCATCTATAACTACAGGCTCCTTTAGCGAGATAGTCGGGAGTCTCCCATGAGCAAGGTCTATACGGTTGCTGTCCTGGTGGGCAGCTTGAGAAAACAGTCGATCAACCGCAAGGTTGCCCAGGCGCTGATCGAACTGGCGCCGGCAAACCTTCACATGAAAATCGTCGAGATTGGCGACCTGCCGCTCTACAACGAAGACATCGACGTTACACCGCCGGCAGCCTACAGTACTTTCCGCGATCAAGTCAGTGCTTGCGATGCAGTATTGTTTGTCACCCCGGAGTACAACCGCTCGGTGCCGGCACCGCTGAAGAATGCCATCGACGTCGGTTCCAGGCCTTACGGCAAGAGCGCTTGGGGCGGCAAACCGGGTGCGGTGATCAGTGCATCGCCCGGTGCCATCGGCGGTTTCGGTGCCAATCACCATCTGCGCCAGTCCATGGTGTTTCTCAACGTGCCATGCATGCAGCAGCCGGAGGCCTACCTGAGCAATGCCGGTTCGGCCTTCGACGAGTCGGGCAAGCTGTCGGAGAAACTGCAGCCGTTCTTGCAGAGTTTCATCAATGCCTACGGCGAGTGGGTCGAGCAGCATAAAAAGGCCTGACCCTGGTAGTCATGCTGTTCAGTCAAGAAACCTTTGAAGCGAGTGATAAACCCGTGGCGAGGGAGCTTGCTCCCGCTGGGGCGCGAAGCGCCCCCAACAAAGCTATTGCGGTCTTTCAGAAAGAACTTGGCGATAGTTTTTGGGGCTGCTGCGCAACCCAGCGGGAGCAAGCTCCCTCGCCACGGGGGATGTGTTTAGCAACCCTGTCTTTAACTGAACAGCATTATGCAGCGGTCGCTGCAACGGACGCTTTACCTTATATTCGAAATTCCATATATTTGCGCCTCCTATGTCCAGGCGTTGATAGCCCATGTCCGAAACCGCCAATCCCGTCGACGTGTTCAAGGCCTTGGCCGATGACACCCGCGCGCGTATCGCCTTGCTGATCTGCGCCGAGGGTGAACTGTGCGTCTGTGAGCTGACGGCGGCCCTGGACCTGAGCCAGCCGAAAATTTCCCGTCACCTGGCGCAATTGCGCAGCAGCGGTTTGCTTGCCGACCGCCGTCAGGGGCAGTGGGTGTATTACCGCGTGCATCCACAACTGGCGCCCTGGGTCACCACACTCCTGCAAGGTGCCCTGGCAGCCCACGCACATTGGCTCGCCGCCGACATCGCGCGCCTGCAGGCGATGGCGGGCCGTCCGGTGCGCTGCTGCTGATCCCCCTCATTATTCCTGTCTCCCCGTGTTGAAGGCTGTTGCGCATGCTGATCGCATCATTGATTTTCCTGCTGACCATTACCCTGGTGATCTGGCAACCCAAAGGCCTGGGTGTCGGCTGGAGCGCCGTCTTCGGCGCGGTGCTGGCGCTGCTCAGCGGGGTGGTCCATGTCAGTGATATCCCGCTGGTGTGGGAAATCATCTGGAACGCCACTGGCACCTTTGTCGCGCTGATCATCATCAGCCTGCTGCTCGATGAAGCCGGGCTCTTTGCCTGGGCGGCCTTGCATGTGGCGCGCTGGGGGCGTGGCAGCGGGCGCAAGCTGTTCGCTTACATGGTGTTGCTCGGGGCGCTGGTCTCGGCGCTGTTCGCCAATGATGGTGCGGCGTTGATCCTCACGCCGATCGTGATGTCGATGCTGCTGGCCCTGCGGTTTTCCCCGGTGGCCACCCTGGCGTTCGTCATGGGCGCCGGGTTTATTGCCGACACCGCGAGCCTGCCGCTGGTGGTGTCGAACCTGGTGAACATTGTCTCCGCCGACTTCTTTCACATCGGTTTCAACCGTTATGCGGCGGTGATGGTGCCGGTCAACCTGGTGGCGGTCGCGGCGACCCTGGCGGTGTTGCTGTGGTTCTTCCGGCGCGACATTCCGGCCCGTTACGACCCGCACCAGCTGGACGAGCCGAAGACCGCGATCCACGACAAGGCCACGTTCTTTGCCGGTTGGGGGGTGTTGGCGATTCTGCTGCTGGGGTGCTTTGCCCTGGAGCCGCTGGGGATTCCCATCAGCGCGATCTCGGCGCTGTGTGCCGCGTTGCTGCTGGCGATCGCCGGCCGTGGGCACAGGATCTCCACGCGCAAGGTGATCAAGGAAGCGCCGTGGCACATCGTGATCTTCTCCCTGGGCATGTACCTGGTGGTCTATGGGTTGCGTAACGCCGGGCTGACCGCGCAACTGGCCGGCTGGCTCGATGCATTCGGCCAATACGGCGTCTGGGGCGCGGCCATGGGCACCGGGCTGTTGACCGCGTTGCTGTCATCGATCATGAACAACTTGCCCACGGTGCTGATCGGCGCGTTGTCGATCGATGCCAGCCAGGCCACCGGGGTGGTGAAGGAGGCAATGATTTACGCCAACGTGATTGGCAGCGACCTGGGGCCGAAGATCACCCCGATCGGCAGCCTGGCGACCTTGCTCTGGTTGCATGTGCTGCAGCGCAAGGGTATCCGGATTGGCTGGGGTTACTACTTCAAGGTCGGGATCGTGCTGACGTTGCCGGTGTTGCTGGTGACCCTGGCGGCACTGGCCCTGCGGTTGTCGCTGTAGACCGGCAATCCGGGCATCAAGCCTGTCCCGGTACGTTCGGCCACAAATCGGACACCACAAACAAGCGCTCGGCTTCCTCCCAGTCGCCGTGGCTGTTTTCGGTCAAGCGCACCATCAGCTGTGCCGGGGCCAGTGGTTCCAGGGTGTTGAACCACGCCTGCAGCTGGGCATCGCTCCAGGTCTGGTCGGCCGGGTAGTGCGCCGGTGCCAGCCAGGCATGGCGGGGCAGGTGCTGCCAACGGCCGACGGGGCGCTGGGCGACAAACCCCAGCCAGTCCTTCTGGTGCAGCCAGCTGCCGCGCAGGTGTTGCGGATGGGCGCCGCGCGGTGGTTCGCACTGTCCCGGCCACGGATACAGCAGATACCCTCCCAGCCACAGCTGTGCACTGACGTGATGGATGTCCAGCGCGGCCAGGGCGTCGCGGCTTTCGGGGCGGGCGGAGATGGGGAGCTGATGCTGGCTCAGGTGTTCCAACTTGCGATCCAGCCGGTCATGGCATCCGGGGCCTAGCCAGAGCGCGGGGTCATGGCCGTTGCCGTCCTGGGGGCCGAGGTAGAGCTTGATCGCCAGTTCCAGGTGATGCACGCCGTCGCCGTCGCGCAGCAGCATGTCCAGCTCGCCCAATGTATGCCCTTCACGGCGGATCGGCAGGTTGGCCGCCAGCAGTTCGATCCCGGGGGCATGCCCCACGGCAAACTGCCATAGGCGTTCGTAGTACAGCCCCAGTCGCCGGGTGCGGGCCTGGGCCAGCCAATACTGCAGTGCGTGGCTGTCCTGGTCGAGCTGATGCAGCCAATGCTCCAGCCGTTGCGGGGCGCGCACCCAGTCGCTGCCGGCCAGCGGATGACGTTGCGGCCATGGCGTCGCACTGAGCATGGGCGGTGCGAGGATCACCCACGCCAGATCGCGCACTTGCGGGTGGTGCAATTGGTGGGGCAACTGGAGCAAATCGGGAAATAGGATCATCTTGCGAGCATAGACTCAAATAGGGGAGTCCCCGTGGCTGAAAGGATTTTGTCTACGGCCCGGTTTCGCCCATAATCGTGCTTTTCGCCGTCGCAGACCCTCGCAGGAGCCCCATGGAGCAATTTCGCAATATCGGCATCATCGGTCGCCTGGGCAGTTCGCAGGTGCTGGATACCGTTCGCCGACTGAAAAGATTCCTGCTTGACCGGCACTTGCACGTGATTCTCGAAGACACCATTGCCGAAGTCCTGCCTGGCCACGGCCTGCAAACCTCGTCGCGCAAGATGCTCGGCGAAGTCTGCGACATGGTCATCGTCGTGGGCGGCGATGGCAGCCTGCTGGGGGCCGCCCGCGCATTGGCCCGGCACAATATTCCGGTGCTGGGGATCAACCGCGGCAACCTGGGCTTTCTCACCGATATCCGTCCCGACGAGCTGGAAACCAAGGTCGCCGAAGTGCTCGACGGCCATTACCTGGTGGAAAACCGCTTCCTGTTGCAGGCCGAGGTTCGCCGTCACGCCGAGGCCATCGGCCAGGGCGATGCGCTGAATGACGTGGTGCTGCACCCCGGCAAATCCACGCGGATGATCGAGTTCGAACTGTACATCGATGGCCAGTTCGTCTGCAGCCAGAAGGCCGACGGCCTGATCGTCGCCACACCCACCGGCTCGACGGCCTACGCGTTGTCGGCGGGCGGGCCGATCATGCATCCCAAGCTCGATGCCATTGTGATTGTGCCGATGTACCCCCATACCTTGTCCGGAAGGCCGATTGTGGTCGATGGCAACAGCGAGCTGAAAATCGTCGTGTCCAAGGATATGCAGATTTACCCGCAAGTTTCGTGTGACGGGCAGAACCACTTCACCTGCGCCCCCGGTGACACCATCACCGTGAGCAAGAAGGCGCAGAAGCTGCGTCTGATTCACCCTCTGGATCACAACTACTACGAGGTCTGCCGGACCAAGCTTGGCTGGGGCAGCCGTCTGGGTGGTGGAGGCGACTGATGCTCGATCCCGCGCGTAGCTACGACCTGATCGGTGACGTGCACGGTTGCGCTCATACCCTTGAGCATCTGCTGGACCGACTCGGGTACCACAGGCTGGGGGGCGTCTGGCGCCACCCGTCACGCATGGCGGTGTTCCTCGGTGACATCATCGACCGTGGCCCGCGCATCCGCGAAGCGTTGCACATCGTTCACGACATGGTCGAGGCCGGCCAGGCGCTGTGCATCATGGGCAACCACGAGTTCAACGCACTGGGCTGGAGCACCCCGGCACCGGCTGGTTGCGGCAAGCAGTACGTGCGTGAACACACCCCGCGGCATGCCCGACTGATCGACGAAACCCTGAGCCAGTTCGCCCATCATCCGGCGGACTGGCACGACTTCCTGCAATGGTTCTATGACATGCCGCTGTTTGTCGACGCCGGCCGTTTCCGGGTGGTTCACGCCTGCTGGGATGGCGCCTTGATCGACCTGCTGCGCAAGCAGCATGCCGATGGCTGCGTCGACGAGCACTTCGTCCAGGCCGCGGCGATTTCCGGCAGCTTCGCCTGCATGGCCTTCGACCGTTTGCTGCGGGGCACCGACATGCGCCTGCCCCATGGCCTGACCATGACCAGCGGCGACGGCCTGATACGCTCGTTCTTCCGCACCAAATTCTGGGAAGACAACCCGCAGACCTACGGCGATATCGTGTTCCAGCCCGATGCCTTGCCCGAGCCGGTGGCGCAGACGCCATTGTCGGCCGTGGAAAAGGACACCTTGCTGCGCTACGGCATCGACGAGCCGCTGTTGTTTGTCGGGCACTACTGGCGCAGCGGCAAGCCGGCGCCGATTCGTCAGAACCTGGCCTGCCTGGACTATAGCGCAGTGCTCTACGGCAAACTGGTTGCCTATCGACTGGATCAGGAAACACGTCTCGACCCGGGCAAGTTCGTCTGGGTCGATGTCGAACGGCCGGAGGCCATGCAATGACTGCTGTTGCTGTTTTACGTCTGCCGCTGGCGGTGGACCTGAGTGGTTTTGTGAAGTTGCTGCAACGCATGCAGGTCCCTCACCGGGTCAGTGAGGAGGGTGGGGAGCAGGTGCTCTGGGTGTCGGACGCCATCAGCGAGGACGTACGTTCCTTGTACGAACGTTTTCCGGCGGGCGACCCCGATCAGCAACTGGACATTCCGGCGCAGGCGAAGGTCCAGCGCCCGGGGTTCGTCGAGCAATTGCGCCACAGCCCGATGACCGCGCTGGTCCTGCTGTTGAGTGCGCTGGTGGGCGTCGTGACGCTGCTGGGCGACAACCTCGATACCCTGCACTGGTTCACCTTCCTCGAGTTCCGCGTGGCGGGCGAGTACATCCACTTCACGCCGCTGGCCGACAGCCTGGCGGCGGGGCAGTGGTGGCGTCTGTTCACGCCCATGCTGATTCACTTCGGCTTCCTGCACCTGGCCATGAACGGCATGTGGTACTGGGAACTGGGGCGGCGCATCGAGTCGCGCCAGGGCGGTATCAACCTGCTGGGGCTGACGCTGCTGTTCAGCCTGGTGTCGAACTACGGCCAGTACCTTTATGGCGGTCCAGGCCTGTTCGGCGGGCTGTCCGGGGTGCTCTACGGCTTGCTCGGGCATTGCTGGATCTACCAGTTGCTGTCGCCGAACCCGGCTTATCGCCTGCCTCGCGGGGTGTTGGTGATGATGCTGGTATGGCTGGCCCTGTGTATGTCGGGGCTGATCTCGATGATCGGTTTCGGCGAAATTGCCAATGCGGCGCATGTCGGCGGGTTACTCGTCGGATGCCTCACCGGTTTGTTGGGTGGCTTGTACAGTCGCCGTAAACTCGCCCTCTAAATTGTTATGTCAATAAAGAGCACGGAGACCTTGATGTCCTCTTTTAACGAAATGATCGGCAACATCACCCCCGAGATCTACCAGAGCCTCAAGCTGGCGGTGGAGATCGGCAAGTGGTCCGACGGTGGCAAGCTGACCGCCGAACAGCGTGAACTGTCGCTGCAGGCGATGATTGCCTGGGAAATGCAGAATCTGCCCGAAGACCAGCACACCGGCTACATGGGCCCGCAGGAATGCAGCTCCAAGTCCATCGAAGTGCCGAATATCCTGTTCAAGTCGGATGCCATCCATTGATCGAGATTGGCCGCGGTGCAATCAGCAAGATGTCGGTGCGCCTTGACGCCTCGACGGTGCAATACGCTTTTCGCCTGGGCGATACCGAGGTGCCGGTCAATCCGATGATTGGCAGCACGGTTCGCCTGGAATACCTGGGGGCAATCCATTGCATCCATTGTGGGCGTAAAACCAAGACCAGTTTCAGCCAGGGCTACTGCTACCCCTGCATGACCAAGCTGGCCCAGTGCGATATCTGCATCATGAGCCCGGAGCGCTGCCACTACGACGCCGGCACCTGCCGCGAGCCCTCCTGGGGTGAGCAGTTCTGCATGACCGACCACGTGGTGTACCTGGCCAACTCGTCGGGGGTCAAGGTCGGGATCACGCGCGCCACCCAGCTGCCGACCCGCTGGCTCGACCAGGGTGCGAGCCAGGCGTTGCCGATCATGCGGGTGTCGACCCGCCAGCAGTCGGGCCTGGTCGAAGACCTGCTGCGCACGCAGGTGGCCGACAAGACCAACTGGCGTGCCTTGCTCAAGGGCGATGCGGCAGCGGTTGACCTCAAGCAGGTACGCGACCAACTGTTCGCCAGCTGTGCCGAGGGCCTGCTGGGCCTGCAGGAGCGCTTCGGCCTGCAAGCGATTCAACCGGTGAGCGATATCGAGCCGCTTGAAATCCGTTACCCGGTCGAGCAGTACCCGGCCAAGATCGTCAGCTTCAATCTGGACAAGAACCCGATTGCCGAAGGGACGCTGATGGGGATCAAGGGCCAGTACCTGATCTTCGACACCGGCGTTATCAATATTCGTAAATACACGGCTTATCAGCTCGCCGTCCATCACTAGGCGTGCCCAAGTAAAAGGATTCCAGCATGCGCACCGAACAACCGAAGATGATTTACCTGAAGGACTATCAGGCGCCCGAGTACCTGATCGACGAGACGCACCTGACCTTCGAGTTGTTCGAGGACCACAGCCTGGTCCATGCGCAACTGGTCATGCGCCGCAACCCCGCTCGTGGTGCGGGCTTGCCGCCGCTGGTGCTCGACGGCCAGCAGCTTGAGCTGCTGTCGGTTGCCCTGGGCGATGCCGAGCTTGCGTCCGGTGACTATCAATTGACGGAAAGCCACCTGACCCTGCACCCGACCAGCGCTACCTTCACGGTCGACACCAGTGTCAGGATCCACCCGGAAACCAACACCGCACTGGAAGGCCTGTACAAGTCCAGCGGCATGTTCTGCACCCAGTGCGAGGCCGAGGGTTTCCGCAAGATCACCTATTACCTCGACCGCCCGGACGTGATGAGCAAGTTCACCACCACCGTGGTCGCCGAGCAGCACCGTTACCCGGTGCTCCTGTCCAACGGCAATCCGATTGCCAGCGGTCCTGGCGAAGACGGTCGGCACTGGGCCACCTGGGAAGATCCGTTCATGAAGCCGGCGTACCTGTTCGCGCTGGTGGCCGGTGACCTGTGGTGCGTCGAAGACACCTTCACCACCATGACCCAGCGCACAGTGGCGCTGCGCATTTATGTCGAGCCGGAAAACATCGACAAGTGCCAGCACGCCATGAACAGCCTGAAGAAGTCCATGCGCTGGGACGAAGACGTCTATGGTCGCGAATACGACCTGGACATCTTCATGATCGTCGCGGTCAACGACTTCAACATGGGGGCGATGGAGAACAAGGGCCTCAACATCTTCAATTCCAGCTGCGTGCTGGCCCGCGCCGAAACCGCCACCGATGCCGCGCACCAGCGGGTCGAGGCGGTGGTGGCCCACGAATACTTCCACAACTGGTCGGGCAACCGCGTCACCTGCCGCGACTGGTTCCAGCTGTCGCTCAAGGAAGGGTTCACGGTGTTCCGCGATGCCGAGTTCTCCGCCGACATGCACTCGCGCACCGTCAAGCGGATCGAAGACGTGGCGTACCTGCGCACTCATCAGTTCGCCGAAGACGCCGGCCCCATGGCCCACGCCGTGCGCCCGGACAGCTTCATCGAGATCTCCAACTTCTACACCCTGACCGTGTACGAGAAGGGCTCGGAAGTGGTGCGGATGATCCGCACCTTGCTTGGCGCCGAGGGTTTTCGCCAAGGCAGCGACCTGTATTTCGAGCGCCACGATGGCCAGGCCGTGACCTGCGATGATTTCATCAAGGCCATGGAAGACGCCAACGGCGTTGACCTGACCCAGTTCAAGCGCTGGTACAGCCAGGCAGGGACACCGCGCCTGGCGGTCAGTGAGTCCTTTGATGCCGCCGCGAACACCTACAGCCTGACCTTCCGTCAAAGCTACCCGGCGACACCGGACAAGGTCGAGAAGCTGCCATTCGTGATCCCGGTCGAACTCGGCCTGCTGGACCGCCAGGGGGCCGGGATTGCCCTGCGCCTGGCGGGCGAGGCCGCTGCCACGGGTACCTCCCGCGTGCTGTCGGTGACCGCAGCCGAGCAAACCTTCACCTTCGTCGACATCGCCGAACAACCATTGCCGTCCTTGCTGCGTGGCTTCTCGGCGCCGGTGAAACTGAGCTTCCCGTACGACCGCGATCAACTGATGTTCCTGATGCAGCACGACAGCGATGGCTTCAACCGCTGGGAAGCGGGCCAGCAACTGTCGGTGCAAGTCTTGCAGGAGCTGATTGCCCAGCATCAGGCAGGCCAGCCATTGGTGCTCGACCCGCGCTTGATCAGTGCGCTGCGCAGCGTGCTGGCGGACGAGTCCCTGGACCAGGCCATGGTTGCCGAAATGCTCTCGCTGCCCAGCGAGGCCTACCTGACCGAAATCAGCGAAGTGGCTGACGTCGATGCCATTCACGCGGCACGCGAATTCGCGCGCAAGCAGTTGGCCGACAGCCTGTTCGACGGCCTGTTGGCGCGTTACCAGGCCAACCGCGAAGCGTCGAAGAACACCTCGTACGTCGCCGAGGCCGAACACTTCGCCCGACGCAGCCTGCAGAACATCGCCTTGTCGTACCTGATGCTCAGCGGCAAGCCTGAAGTGCTGGCGGCAACCCTCGAGCAGTTCGATGCCTGTGACAACATGACCGAGCGCCTGACGGCGCTGGCGGTGCTGGTGAACTCGCCGTTCGAAGCCGAGAAGGCCAAGGCGCTGGCGAGCTTTGCCGAGCACTTCAAGGACAACCCGCTGGTCATGGACCAATGGTTCAGCGTCCAGGCCGGCAGTGGTTTGCCGGGTGGCTTGCAGCGGGTTCGCCAGTTGATGGAGCATCCAGCCTTCAACATCAAGAACCCGAACAAGGTGCGGGCGCTGGTGGGGGCCTTTGCCGGGCAGAACCTGATCAACTTCCACGCGGCCGATGGTTCGGGTTATCGCTTCCTGGCGGACCTGGTCATTGAGTTGAACGCGTTGAATCCGCAGATGGCGTCGCGCCAACTGGCGCCTTTGACTCGCTGGCGCAAGTACGACAGCGCTCGCCAGGCGTTGATGAAGGGCGAACTTGAGCGCATCCGCGCCTCGGGCGAGCTGTCCAGCGACGTGTTTGAAGTGGTCAGCAAAAGCCTGGCGTGATGCCGGTTGCGCTCGCACAGGCGTTCACTCGAACCCTGTGCGAGCGGAGCATGGCCGTTACGGGGCAGGCTTGGCCTTGCGTCTGGCGGTCGGTGCGGCTTTGCGCTTGCCGGTGGTCTTGCGCTTGTTCTTCCAAGGGGCCGCGCCTTTGCCGGCGGGGCTGGCCGGGCCGCTGATGGTCAGGCGCAGGCCGGCGCAGCGACCGACCTGCTTGCTCATCCAGGCGGCTTGCTTGGCGACGAATTCCTCGAGGCTCATTTCACCGCTCTGGACCATGTCCAGGGCCTGTTCCCAGATGGCCGTGGTGCCGGGGTCGGCGATGGCCCGGGGCACGGCGTCGATCAGGCTGAAGGCCGCGGGAGTGGCGGCCAGGGCCTTGCCGTGCTTGACCAGGTAGCCGCGATCCAGCAGGCCCTGGATGATTCCGGCGCGGGTCGCTTCGGTGCCGATGCCGGTGGTGTCCTTGAGCTTCTGCTTGAGCAGCGGGTCTTCCACCAGCCGGGCGACGTTTTTCATGGCCTTGATCAGGTCGCCCTCGGTGAACGGCTTGGGTGGCTGGGTCCAGAGGTCCTTGAGCGTGACGCCGGCAACCGGATAGTCCTGGCCCTGGGTCAGCGGTGGCAGGTTCTGCGGTGCCGGTGCTTCGCGTCCCTTGGCCGGGGCCAACGCTTCGGGCAGGGCGCGTTTCCAGCCGGCTTCCACCACCTGTTTACCCACCGCTCGCAGGGCCTGGCCGGCACACTCGAAGTCGGCCTGGGTGCGGTCGTACTCGTGGTGGGGCAGGAACTGCGCCAGGTACCGGGCACGAATCAGGGTGTAGACCGCCCGGTGCTTGCCGGTCAGGCGTTCGAAGTTTTGCGCCGCGGTGGTCGGGATGATGCCGTGGTGAGCGCTGACCTTGGCGTCGTTCCAGGCCCGGGAGCGGCGCAGTGGATCAAGGTGCCGGGCCAGTTCGCCAAGACTGGGATCGGCACGCCCGAGCGCCGCGAGAATGGCGGGTGCTTCGCTGTGCTGGCTGATCGGCAGGTAGCCGCAGTCACTGCGCGGGTAGGTGATGACTTTGTAGGTTTCGTATAACGCCTGGGCGACGTCGAGGGTTTCCTGGGCGCCGAGGCCGAGTTTCTTCGAGCAGATTTCCTGCAGGGTGCCCAGGTCGAACGGCAGCGGGGCGACTTCGCGGACCCGTTCGGTGCGCAGCTTGACCAGCCGCGCACTGGCGGCGTTGCCCATGGCGGTGGCGGCTTCCCTGGCCTGCGCCGGGTCCAGGCAGCGGTCATGCTCATCGCACACCTGGGGGGGCGCACGCCACTGGGCGGTGAACGGCGTACCGGCGTGCAGCAGTTGTACGTCAATCGCCCAGTACGGCACCGGCACGAAGTCGGCAATGCTGCGGTCGCGGTCCACCACCAGGCGCAAGGTCGGGGTTTGCACCCGGCCGACCGGCAATACGCCCTGGTAGCCGGACTGGCGCCCGAGCAGGGTGAACAGGCGGCTCATGTTCATGCCGATCAGCCAGTCCGCCCGCGAGCGACCCAGCGCCGAGTGATACAGGCTGAAGGTGTCGGCGCCAGGCTTGAGTGCGCCCAGGGCCTTGCGGATCGAAGCGTCGTCCAGCGCCGACAGCCAGAGGCGCTGGATCGGCCCGCGATAACGACAATGCTCCACCAGCTCACGGGCGATCATCTCGCCTTCACGGTCGGCGTCGGTGGCGATCACCAATTCCTGAGCTTCGCCCAGCAGCCGCTTGACCGCCTTGTACTGGCTGGCGGTCTTGGGCTTGACCTGCATCTTCCACTTCTCGGGAACGATCGGCAGGTCTTCCAGTACCCAGCGCTTATAGCGTGCGTCGTAGGCGTCCGGCGGGGCGGTTTCGAGCAAGTGGCCGATGCACCAGGTGACCGTGATCCCGCTTCCCAGCCAGCAACCGTCACCACGCCGGTTGGCGCCCAGCACGGCGGCAATGTCTTTGGCCTGGGAAGGTTTTTCACACAGAAACAGCCGCATAACCACCATCAGTCATCAGGTTTGAAAGGTGCACAGCATGCGCGGTACGGCGGCATGGATCAATCTTTATCTGTATGGATGTACAGCTTGTGGCGTTGCGGCGGATTGCCCCGGGCGCCGCGCCCGGCAGATGACGAAATTGTAATCGGCCAATCATCTTCACGTTATCTCGCGCTTGCCACGATACCCCTCGGCGGCTTCGGGGCACCCGGCCCCGCCTACAACAAGACCCAAGCCTGGGAACGGTTTCCGTTCTGCCGAACATTCAGGAGCAACAGATGAACAACACAACACCTTTCACCGTGGCGGCGCTGGCAGCCCTGCTCGGTGTCGCGCCATCGTGGGCGCTGGCCGAGGAAAAGGCCGAAGGCTTTATCGAGGGCAGCAGCCTGACGGTGCTCAACCGCAACTACTACTTCAACCGTGACAACCGCAAGGGCCAGTCCAGTCCTACCGGCAATGGATATTCCGAAGCCTGGGCCCAGGGCATCATCGGTAACTTCGAATCGGGATTCACCCAGGGCACCGTGGGCGTGGGGGTCGATGCCTTTGCCATGATCGGGCTGAAACTGGACACCGGCGACGGTCGCAACGGCGGCCGCAGTTCATTCGATGTGTTGCCGGTGAACAGTGAAGGCGAGGCGAGTGACGAGTACACCAAGGTCGGTGGCGCCGCCAAGGTGCGGGCGTTCGACACGGTGGTCAAGGTCGGCGATGTGTTTCCCGCCACCCCCGTGGTGGCAGCCGGTGACTCGCGGTTGCTGCCGGAGAGCTTCACCGGGGTGACCGCCAGCAACACCAGCATTGATGGCCTGACCGTGCAGGGCGGGCGCCTGCATGCCATGAGCCAGCCGACGTCGAGCAACATGCGCGACAACTTCGAGACCTTTTACGCCGGCCCCGTGGACTCACCCTGGATGGCCTACTTCGGGGGCGACTACAACCTCGACAGCCATGTCAGCTTCAGCCTGTACTCCAGCCGCCTCAAGGACGCCTGGAACCAGTACTACGCGGGCACGACCCTGAGTTATCCGCTGTCCGACGAGGTCTCGTTGTTCGGTGGCTTCAACTATTACAAGGCGGTGGACGAGGGCAAGCAGTTGCTGGGGGCGTTCGACAACAACATCTGGAGCGCCAGGGCGGGCGTCGCGTTCGGTGCCCACAGCGTGGCGTTGTCCCACCAGCGCAACAACGGCAATGACGACTTCGATTACCTGCGCCAGTCGGACTCGATCTACCTCGACAACTCGATCCAGTACAGCGATTTCAACGCGCCCAAGGAGCGTTCCTGGATGGTGCGCTATGACCTGGACATGACCACCTATGGTGTGCCCGGGTTGTCCTTCATGACCCGTTATGGCCGAGGCAGCGACGCCGACTATGGCAACGCCAACTCGGTGTACGTGCGCCGTGACGACGCGGGCAATCCGTTGACCGACCAGAAGCGCTGGGAGCGCGATATCGAAGCCAAATACGTGGTCCAGGCCGGCAAGCTCAAGGACATGTCGTTCCGGGTGCGCCAGGCCACCACCCGCGCCACGGACTTCGAATCCGACCTGGACGAAGTACGCTTGATTGTCGAGTACCCGATGACAATTTTGTAATAAACCTGTTTAAAACCTGAACATGTCAAGAATGTAATGCCGCGCACATGCTCCTGTTAGCTTGGTTTTTTTATCATTCACGGGAACCCAAGGACTTGCAGGCGAACATGTCCGTAAGTCTTCCCGTGAAGGTAAGAGGAAACTCACCATGAAACTTCTGAACGTTCTGTTTGTAACCGCAATGGCTATCACCAGCAGCAGCGTATTTGCCGAAGGTGGCGCTGAACGCTCTCAGGAATACTTGAAGCAATTCAAACTGAGCCAGGCGCAAGTGCATGGCAGCGCCAACAGCGCGGATGTCCAGTCGACGGCTGAAGCCGGTTCGCAAGACCCGCAAAAGCAGGGCACGAAGTCGGAAGGCTAAGCCAAGGTTTTTACAGTGTGACCATTCACCTTCAGAAGCTCCTTGCTCCTTTGGAAGAGGTGAATCTTTAGCGTCCTTCGGGACGCTTTTTTTGATTGTTTTGATCTGTGGTGAAACGCTACCCGTGAACGCCGATCTCTGTAGGCACGAGCCCGCTCGCGATGAACTCAAGAACTACGCAGTTACTCAGAACATACGCGTAATCGTTAACGTCCATCGCGAGCGGGCTCGCTCCTACTGAACAGCCTTACGCGACTGCCAGGATTACCCTCCGTGCGTACGACACTCCCCGGCTACGTTGTAGCGCAGGGTGTTGAGTTCACCACTGGAATCTTCATAGGTCATCTGCGCCGGCACGACGCCGCACGACTTGATCGGTGGCGTGACACTCACCACGTTCACCACATCCAGTTGCATGCCATAGGCATACTCGCGGACTTGCGGCGGGTTCTTGCCTTGTTTCGCGGCATAGTTTTCCATGGCAACGCGGTTGTTCTGCATCATCTTTTCAAAGGCTTTATCGCCACCACTTTCTGCCATGGCTGCCGCAGACAGTAGCAGGGCGCCGGTTAAGGTCAGGAACTTGATCGGTTTCATGGTTAAACCCTCATGTAAGTACAGCCTGAAGCCTATCAACCGTTGCCTTTCGTCGAGGTGGCGCCAGGATTACAGTTGCGTCACGCACCGGTCCCCGGGTTTTGTGATGGCAGTCGACAGCCTCGCTTCGCAGTACGGCCCCCTGTGGCGAGGGAGCTTGCTCCCGCTGGGCTGCGCAGCGGCCCCGGGTGAAGGCAATGGTGGTCTGTCAGAAAGACCTCGGTTAGCGGTTTTGGGGCTGCTGTGCAGCCCAGCGCGAGCAAGCTCGCTCGCCACATGAAAGCGCGCTGTCGACCCCTTCCGGCACACACCCTTACACCCCGTAAGGGCATGTCTGGCCTTGTTACAGACTTTCCATTCGACTACTGGCCTTTTGGTTACTTTGTAGGTGCGTTCGGCGACGGAATCAGTACAATCGCCCACTTTCGCCCCACGAGCACGGACGCAGCATGGTAGGGCTTTGTCGAGAAGTCTGATGCTCATCGGTAGCTATTCCCCCGCCCTGGTTCTTATCTCGCTCTGCGTAGCGATCCTTGCGTCCTATACCGCGCTGGACCTGACCGGGCGTATCGCCACGGCCAAGGGGCGGGCGGTCCACCTGTGGACCGCCGGTGGTGCCCTGGCCATGGGGATCGGGGTCTGGTCCATGCACTTCATCGGCATGCTGGCCTTCAGTTTGCCGATCAACCTGGGCTATGACTTCGCAATCACCGCGTTGTCGCTGCTGATTGCGGTGGTGTCCAGCGGCTTTGCCCTATGGCTGGTCAACCAGCCACGCCTGCCGGCCTGGCAACTGGCATTTGGCGCCTTGATCATGGGCGCCGGGATCAGTGCGATGCACTACACCGGCATGGCCGCCATGCGCATGACGCCCGGCATCGATTATGACCCGACCCTGTTCGGCGCCTCGCTGGCCATTGCCGTCGGGGCCTCGGCCGCGGCACTGTGGATCGCCTTCCGGTTGCGCCAGAACACCCCGTACGTGCGCTTTGCCCGGGCCGGGGCGGCGATCATCATGGGCATTGCCATTGTCGGCATGCACTACACCGGGATGGCCGCCGCGCAATTCGCCGACGGCAGCTTTTGCAGCGCCGCCCTCGATGGCTTGAGCGACAAGGGCCTGGACAACCTGGTACTGGTCACCACCCTGGCGGTGCTGAGCATTGCACTGCTGACCTCCATCCTCGATGCGCGCCTTGAAGCGCGCACTGCCGCGCTGGCCAACTCCCTGACCCAAGCCAACCGTGAACTGACCCAATTGGCGTTGCACGACACGCTCACCGGGTTGCCCAACCGCGTGTTGCTGGCCGACCGCATCGACCTGGCCATGCAGCGGGTGCAGGAGCAGGGCGGCTGCTTTGCGCTGATGTTCATTGACCTGGATGGCTTCAAGCCGGTGAACGACGCCTTCGGTCACCATATGGGCGACCAGTTGCTGCGTGAGGTGGGCGTGCGCCTGCGTGAGGATTTGCGCAGCCAGGACACCCTGGCGCGCATCGGCGGGGACGAGTTCGTGCTGTTGGTGCAGCTCGCCGAGGCGGACGATGCCTTGCGCCTGGCCGCGCGGCAAGTGGGGCTGATCTCGCGTGCGTTCCGGGTCGGGGAGCACGATCTGCAGATCTCCGCCAGCGTCGGTATCGCGATCTATCCCGGCAACGGCACAACGCCGCAAGAGTTGCTGATGAATGCCGATGCGGCGATGTATCACGCCAAGGGCACCGGCAAGAACGGCTACCGGTTCTTCGATGCGTCGATGAACACCGATGCGCGCCGGCAGCTGCAGCTGTTGCAGGATTTGCGCAACGCGCTCGAGCAGCGGCAGTTTCGCCTGTACTACCAACCCAAGTTCGACGCCAGCAACGGTCAGCCGGTGGGCGCCGAAGCGCTGTTGCGCTGGGAGCACCCGACCCAGGGCATGATGTTGCCGGACCGCTTCATCGGGCTGGCGGAAAAAACCGGGTTGATCATCCCGATGGGTGAGTGGGTACTCAACGAAGCCTGCCGGCAGATGCGTCTGTGGCACCTGCAGGGGTATGCCAACTGGCGCATCGCGGTCAACCTGTCGGCCTTGCAGTTCTGTCACGAAGGCCTGGTGCAAAGCGTGGCCAATGCCCTGGCGGCCCATGACCTGCCGGCGAACAGCCTGACCCTGGAAATCACCGAGACCACCGCCATGAGCGATGCGGACGCCAGCATGACGGTGCTCCAGCAGTTGTCGGACATGGGGGTCGACCTGTCCATCGATGACTTTGGCACCGGCTATTCCAGCTTGATGTACCTCAAGCGCCTGCCGGCCAACGAGCTGAAGATCGACCGCGGTTTTGTCCGTGATCTGGAGCACGACAGTGACGACGCCGCCATCGTGTCTGCCATCGTCGCCCTGGGGCAGGCGCTGGGCTTGCGCATTGTCGCCGAAGGGGTGGAAACCGGTGTGCAACAGGACTTCCTCACGCAGTTGGGCTGCGATTCGCTGCAGGGTTATCTGCTGGGCCATCCGTTGCCGGCCGAGCGCTTCATGGTCGACATCCACCGCGCCGAGCAACGGGCTGCCGGCTGATCGCCACCCACATCGACTGACCGGTGGGCGCTGGCTTGCCAGGGCAGGCAGCAGTGGGTTTTCCACCCTCGGCAAGCCTGTCGGATGCCGGCTTTGCCTGACCCAGGACATGCAAAAGCCGGCGCTGGCGGGTATTCTTGGCACGCAAGGCTTCAGCTCAGACCAGGGGGAGAGATCAGTATGGACAAAGTCATCGTCATCACCGGTGGCAGTCGGGGGATCGGTGCCGCCACGGCGTTGCTGGCGGCCAGGCAAGGGTACCGCATCTGCATCAACTACCAGTCCGACGAGCAGTCCGCACAGCGAGTACTGGAGCAGGTTCGCGACCTTGGCGCCCAGGCCATCGCCGTACGCGCCGACGTCAGCATCGAAGATGAAGTGATCAGCCTGTTCCAACGGGTCGACCAGGAACTGGGCCGCGTGACCGCATTGGTCAACAACGCCGGCACCGTCGGCCAGAAGGCTCGGGTGGAGGAGATGTCCGAGTTCCGCATCCTGAAAGTCATGAAAACCAATGTCCTGGCGCCGATCCTCTGTGCCAAGCACGCACTGTTGCGCATGTCGCCCAGGCACGGCGGGCAGGGTGGCTGCATCGTCAACGTCTCGTCGGTCGCTTCGCGTCTCGGCTCTCCGGGTGAGTATGTCGACTACGCGGCCTCCAAGGGCGCGCTGGATTCGTTCACCATCGGCCTGTCCAAGGAAGTCGCCGGCGAAGGCATCCGCGTCAACGCGGTGCGCCCCGGCTACATCTACACCGACTTCCATGCCCTGAGCGGCGATCCGGATCGGGTCAGCAAGCTGGAATCGGGGATTCCGATGGCGCGCGGCGGTCGCCCGGATGAAGTGGCCGAAGCGATTATCTGGTTGCTCTCGGACAAGGCGTCCTATGCCACCGGGACCTTTGTCGACCTGGGGGGTGGGCGCTAGTGTCCTGACTCGCCGACCTTTTTGATGGCGTCTGTTGCCACTCCGAGCCTGATACTACGGCTTGACGATTCGAAGTTATTAACTATGATTGGATTTTAATCATAGTGATGCGTGATTGCGCGGCATTGGAGTAATGATCATGGCGACTACTGCCAAAACCCGATCCGTGACGGCTCATGTCCCTGTCGATCTAGCCGAAAGGGTTGACGAGATCGCGGAGCGCCTGGAGCGCTCAAAGAACTGGATAGTCAAGCAGGCTCTGTCCGCCTGGATAGACCAGGAAGAAGAGCGCAGTCGCCTGACCCGTGAGGCCTTGGCTGATGTGGACGCTGGCCGCGTGATTGATCACCAGGCTGTCCAGGCCTGGGCCGATAGCCTCAGTACCGACTCCCCGCTGCCAGTGCCGCGCTGATGGAGTTGAAGTGGACAAGCAAGGCGCTTTCCGACATTGCCCGGCTGTACGAGTTTCTGGCCGCGGTGAACCAACCTGCTGCCGCGCATACGGTTCAACAGCTCACGGCTGCTCCAGCCACGTTGCTGGCTAATCCACGCATTGGCGAACGGCTTGAAGAGTTTGAGCCACGGGATGTCCGCAGAATTATCATCGGCCACTACGAGATGCGTTACGAGATACAGGGCTCCACCCTCTATTTGCTGCGCCTGTGGTATACACGCGAGGATCGATAGCGCTAGCCTGGACAACATCGAACCCTCAGAACGATCGTACGATCCGTCCCAATGTCTCCATCGCCTTCTCGGAATCTTCAGTCCACGGGCTGCCGTAATTCAACCGGATGCAATTCCTGAAGCGCCGGGTCGGTGAAAAGATCGGCCCCGGTGCGATGCTGATGCCCTGTGCCAGCGCCATCTGGAACAACTTCAACGAATCCATCTGTGCCGGCAGTTCCAGCCACAGGAAGTAGCCGCCGGCCGGTTGGCTGACGCGGGTCTGTGCCGGGAAGTAGCGGGCAATGGCGGCGAGCATGGCGCTTTGCTGTTCTTCCAGGGCATAGCGCAGTTTGCGCAGGTGGCGGTCGTAGCCGCCGTGTTGCAGGTAGTCGGCAATCGCCGCCTGGGCCGGCATCGAGGCGCACAGCGAGGTCATCAATTTCAGCCGTTCGATTTTCTGCGCGTAACGTCCGGCGGCGACCCAGCCGATCCGGTAGCCGGGGGCCAGGCTCTTGGCGAACGAGCCGCAATGCATTACCAGTCCCTCGGAGTCGAACGCCTTGGCCGGCTTGGGGGCTTGCTGGCCGTAGTAGAGCTCGGCGTACACATCATCTTCAATCAGCGGCACTTGATGGCGGCGCAGCAGTTCCACCAGCTCCTGTTTCTTGGCCTCGGGCATGGTCGCGCCCATGGGGTTCTGGAAACTGGTCATGCACCAGCAGGCCTTGATCGGATGGCGCTCCAGGGTTTGTGCCAGTACGCCCAGGTCGATGCCGTCACGGGGGTGCACGGGGATCTCCACCGCTTTGAGTTTCAGGCGCTCGAGCACTTGCAGGCTGGCGTAGAACGCCGGGGCCTCGATGGCCACCAGGTCGCCGGGCTCGGTCACCGCCTGCAGGCACAGGTTCAGGGCTTCCAGGGCGCCGTTGGTAATCAGCAGTTCTTCCATGGGCAGCATCAGGCCGCCGACCATGTAGCGCAGGGCGATTTGCCGACGCAGTTGCGGGTTGCCCGGCGACATGTCGGTGACCACCATGCGCGGGTCCATCTCGCGACTGGCGCTGGCCAGCGAGCGTGACAGCCGCTGCAAGGGAAACAGGGTCGGGCTGGGGAAGGCCGAGCCAAAGGGCACGGTGTTCGGGTCCTTGATCGAATCGAGCACCGAGAACACCAGCTCGCTGACGTCAACTTCGGTGGATTCGTTGACCTGGCTGCTGATCACCGGCTCCGAAAACGGGCTTGGCGCGTGAGTGTTGACGAAGTAACCGGAACGCGGCCGGGCGCGAATCAGCCCGCGACGCTCCAGCAGGTAATAGGCCTGGAACACCGTGGAGGGGCTGACCCCGTAGGTCTGGCTGGCGTAGCGCACCGACGGCACGCGCTGGCCGGGGCCGAGCACCCCGGAGCGGATCAGTTCGGCAATGTCGTCGGCGAATTTTTCGTAGCGTTTCATCTCAATCCCGGAATTGACGGAAAACAGGCGACACATACTTCTGTGGCGAATGGAGCTTTGTGTGGCGAGGGGGCTTGCCCTGATGCCGATCGGTTAAGCCAAAGACCAGCCGAACATAGAGTCCGTGGCGAGGGAGCTTGCTCCCGCTGGGCTGCGTAGCAGCCCAAAAACAGGGCCGCTTTGCGCCCCAGCGGGAGCAAGCTCCCTCGCCACGGGTTTCGTGTTCGGCTTTATTTCTCTTAACTGACCGGCATTAGGGCTGCCCCCGTTCGACTGCGTAGCAGTCGTAATACTTGCGTGTCGGATCGACCGGTATGAACGAATGAAGGGGCAAGCCCCCTCGCTACAATGATTTTGCTCAACCGGAAGCTCACTGACGGGCCATAGAGTTTAAAGGCTCAACGATTCATCGGCGCAACAAACCGGCTGTTCGCTTCGCTGAAGATCTGCGGCTCGTCACTGTCGGTGATCTTGAAGGTGATCTTCTGTGAACTGCTCTGCGCCTGGTCGGTGGTCATGGCCACCGACACCGGCACGTCGAGAATCTCGCCCGGCGCCAGGCTCAGTTCGGTGCGCCCCTGCAACTGGAAGCCTTCACTCTCCACCAACGACAGGTGATAGTCCTGGCGCTGCTGAGTCTTGTTGATGACCTTGAGGCTGTAGATGTTCTCGATCTGCCCCTGGCTGTTCTCCCGGAACAGGCCCCGGTCCTTGCTCACGTCCAGCGACACCATGGGCCGCTCCATCAACGCCAGCACCAGCGCACCGATCATCACCAGCAGCACGGCGGTGTAGCCGATCAAGCGCGGCCGCAGCAGGTGGGTCTTGCCCCCTTGCAACTCGTGCTCGGAGGTATAGCTGATCAGGCCACGGGCGTAGCCCATTTTGTCCATGATCGAATCGCAGGCGTCGATACAGGCCGCACAACCGATGCACTCCATCTGCAAGCCGTCGCGGATGTCGATGCCGGTCGGGCAGACCTGCACGCACAGCTGGCAGTCGATGCAATCGCCCAGGCCGGCTTCGGCCGGTTTCACGTCACGCTTGCGCGGGCCGCGATGTTCGCCACGGGCCGCATCGTAGGAAATGGTCAGGGTGTCCTTGTCGAACATCACGCTCTGGAACCGCGCATACGGGCACATGTGCATGCACACCGCTTCACGCAGCCAGCCGGCGTTGATGTAGGTGGCGCCGGTGAAGAACAACACCCAGAACAGGCTCACGCCGCCCATTTGCAAGGTCAGCAGTTCAGTCGCCAGCGGGCGGATAGGGGTGAAGTAACCGACAAAGGTCAGGCCGGTGAGGATGCTGATGGCCAGCCACATCGTGTGTTTGGCCGAGCGGCGCAGCAGCTTGTCCAGGCTCCAGGGCGCGGCCTGCAGCTTGATCCTTTGGTTACGTTCGCCCTCGGTAACCTTTTCGCACCACATGAACAGCCAGGTGAACGAGCTTTGCGGGCAGGTGTAGCCGCACCACACGCGTCCGGCGAATACGGTGATCGCGAACAGGCCAAAGGCGCAGATGATCAACAGCGCCGAGAGCAGGATGAAATCCTGTGGCCAGAAGGTCGCGCCAAAGATGTGGAATTTGCTTTGCGAAAGGTCCCAGAGCACGGCTTGTCGCCCGCCCCAGTTCAGCCACACGGTGCCAAAAAACGCCAGAAACAGAAAACCCGCACCACCAAGGCGCAAATTGCGGAACAAACCGGTGAAGCTTCGGGTGTGAATCTGGTTGTCGCTGGATTTGGCCTTCATCTTTGGACGCGAAGGCTCGAATGTTTCTACTAATCGGACGGGAATTTTATCGCTCATGGTCTTTCGCTCATCAGCCTCCATCAGGCCAGTGAACTATGAGCGCCGAACTGTTTGCATAACAGACTCAGGTATTGGATTAAAAAGCGGATCAGATGGGCCTGCGGGTGCCCCCTGCGACAACTTGATGCACCCCGCCAGGCGCGGTAGCCGCTCCTATATCAGGGCGCTGCCGGTGTCCGTGATCTGCGTCAGGTAAATCACCGAATCACCGCCGCCGGGCTACAGGCGTGTGCGCTCGTCGACGGCGCCTGCTACGGTCAATGCGTCGGCTTCTGCTTCGGTGATGTAGAACCGCAGGCCATCGAGGTCGACCGCCGGCATCAATGTCTGATCGTCGGTGATGAGGGTCACGTCGGGTGCCAGGCGAATCTCTTCGCCGTTTTCGGTGATGAAAAAACAGGTCTGATGGTCGATGCGTACCGTCATGGGATTCTCCGTTTCTTAGCCGATCTTATCCCTTGGGACGCACATCTGGCACCGTGGTTCGGTGCCGTCGATCAGTGGCCAGTGCCTCTTTCCGATGGCCGGCGAGCTGACATCGGATCGTCACCAGCGGGGCGGATAATCGGCCAGGCTTGTATGCCCTGGCGGGCGGCTCTTCACTCGGCGGGTCGCCCGCTGGCAGTGGCGGGCCGGGTGGTAGCGGATCCTCCTCGGGCTCGGGCTCGGGCGTTGGCTCGTCCGGCGGCAGGATGGGTTGATCAATGTTCGGATCGGGCGTTTCAGGCGGGATCGGAATACTCATCGGTGTGGCCTCTTTTGTGCTTGGCTTATCCGATGGACCACCGCGCCTGCGCATTGATTCCATCGGCCCGGTGCGGATTCGACTGAACTTTGCCCGACGTCCGGTGCTCGGAATCTTAAGCAGGGTCCGCAGGCAGGACACGACTGGCCACTAGCGCGTCCACGGGGCGTAAGGGGGGATGCTCGATGACGACTGGGAAACCGACGGAACTCAACTACAACCCGCAACTGCCGCTGTCACAGGCGCTGTTGCTGCCGCGCATTGCGATCGAGGACACCACGCCGGTGATCGATGGCGGCCAGTTTGCGGTCAAGGCCATCGAAGGGCAGGTGGTGACCGTGACGAGCAAGGTGTTTGCCGACGGTCATGACCGGCTCGCGGTGCGCGTGCGCTGGCGCAATGACGCCGATGAGTGCTGGCAAAGCGAAGTGATGAGCAACCTGGGTAACAACCGCTGGCAAGGCCAGTTCAAGGTCGCGGCGCCCGGGTACTACTGGTTTTGTATCGAGGCCTGGCTCGACCCGTTCGCCACTTTCTGTCATGAGCTGGAAAAGAAGCACCTGGGCGGCGTGTCGATCAGCCTGGAACTGCAGGAAGGCCGCAACCTGGTGCAGCACGCCTCGCAGCGCAGTGAAGGGGCTGTGGGTGAAGCACTTGTCGCCCTGCACCAGGAGCTGTCGGGCTTGCTGGAAGCCGAGCAGGTGGCGCTGTTTGTGCATCCGCGCAGCGCCGCATTGATGGCGGCGGCCGATCAACGCCCCTACATCAGCCTCAGCCCCGAGTATCCGCTGGACGTGGAGCGCACCCGTGCGCAATTCGCCAGCTGGTACGAGCTGTTTCCCCGCTCGATCACCGACGATCCCACCGGGCACGGCACCTTCGACGATGTGCACTCGCGCCTGCCGATGATCCAGGACATGGGCTTCGACGTGTTGTATTTCCCGCCGATCCACCCCATCGGACACAGCTTTCGCAAAGGCCCCAACAATGCCCTGGTGGCCGGTCCCGATGACCCCGGCAGTCCCTATGCCATCGGCAGCGATGAGGGCGGGCACGAGGCCATTCATTCGCAACTGGGCAGCCGCGAGGATTTCCGGCGCCTGGTAGCCGCGGCCGCCGACCATGGGCTGGAGATTGCCCTGGACTTCGCCATTCAGTGCTCCCAGGACCATCCCTGGCTCAAGCAGCATCCGGGCTGGTTCAACTGGCGCCCGGACGGCACGATCAAATACGCCGAGAACCCGCCGAAGAAGTACCAGGACATCGTCAACGTCGACTTCTATACCCACGATGCAGTTCCCGGTCTGTGGCTGGAGCTGCGCGACATTGTGGTGGGCTGGGTGAAGGAGGGGGTGAAGCTGTTCCGGGTCGACAACCCGCACACCAAGCCCTTGCCGTTCTGGCAATGGCTGATTGGCGATGTACGGGCGCTGTACCCCGAGGTGATCTTCCTCGCCGAGGCCTTCACCACGCCGGCGATGATGGCGCGCCTGGGCAAGGTCGGTTACTCCCAGAGCTACACCTATTTCACCTGGCGCAACACCAAGCACGAGCTGGCGACCTATCTCACCGAACTGAACCAGTCGCCGTGGCGCGAGTGCTACCGACCGAACTTTTTCGTCAATACCCCGGACATCAATCCGCAGTTCCTGCACGCCTCGGGCCGTGCCGGATTTCTGATCCGCGCCGTCCTGGCGACCATGGGCTCGGGCCTGTGGGGCATGTATTCGGGCTTTGAACTGTGCGAATCGGCGCCGGTGCCGGGCAAGGAGGAGTACCTGGACTCGGAGAAGTACCAGATCCGCGTTCGCGACTTCAATGCGCCGGGCAACATCATCGCCGAGATCGCCCAGCTCAATCGCATTCGCCGGCAGAACCCGGCGCTGCATACGCATCTGGGCCTGAAGGTCTATAACGCGTGGAACGACAATATTTTGTATTTCGGCAAGCGCAGCGCGGACGGCAGCAATTTCATTCTGGTGGCGGTCAGCCTGGATCCGCATAACGCCCAGGAGGCGAATTTCGAGTTGCCGTTGTGGGAGATGGGCTTGCCGGGTGACGCGACCACCCACGGCGAGGACTTGATGAACGGTCATCGCTGGGACTGGCACGGCAAGTATCAGTTCATGCGCATCGAACCCTGGCATCAGCCATTCGGGATCTGGCGCATATCGGTTTGATGATCACTCATCGATGGGAGTTGCCCATGGCGAAGAAAACGAGGTCAGCCACCTTCAGCAATGACCCGCTCTGGTACAAGGACGCGGTGATCTATCAACTGCACGTGAAATCCTATTTCGATGCCAACAACGATGGGATCGGTGACTTTCCCGGCTTGATCGCCAAGCTCGACTACATCGCCGACCTGGGCGTCAACACCCTCTGGTTGTTGCCGTTCTACCCCTCGCCACGGCGCGATGACGGCTACGACATCGCCGAATACCGGGGCGTGCACAGCGACTACGGGACCCTGGCCGACGTCAGGCGGTTTATTGCCCAGGCCCATAAGCGCGGGCTGCGGGTGATCACCGAGCTGGTCATCAACCACACGTCCGACCAACACCCCTGGTTCCAGCGGGCGCGCAAGGCCAAGCCCGGTTCGGCGGCACGGGACTTTTATGTCTGGTCCGATGACGATCAAAAATACGACGGTACCCGGATCATCTTCCTCGACACCGAAAAGTCCAACTGGACCTGGGACCCGGTGGCCGGCCAGTACTTCTGGCACCGCTTCTATTCGCACCAGCCGGACCTCAATTTCGATAACCCCAAGGTCATGAAAGCGCTGCTGTCGGTGATGCACTACTGGCTGGACATGGGCATCGACGGCTTGCGCCTGGACGCCATTCCCTACCTGATCGAGCGGGACGGCACCCACAACGAGAACCTGCCCGAGACCCACGCGGTGCTCAAGCATATCCGCGCCGAGATCGACGCCCATTACCCTGACCGCATGCTGCTGGCCGAAGCCAACCAATGGCCCGAGGACACCCGGTTGTACTTCGGCGACACCCACGGCGATCATGGCGACGAATGCCACATGGCGTTCCACTTCCCGCTGATGCCGCGCATGTACATGGCGCTGGCCCAGGAAGATCGTTTTCCGATCACCGATATCCTGCGCCAGACCCCGGAAATCCCGGCCCACTGCCAATGGGCGATTTTCCTGCGCAACCACGATGAGCTGACCCTGGAGATGGTCACCGACAAAGAGCGCGACTACCTGTGGAACTACTACGCCGCCGACCGTCGCGCGCGGATCAACCTGGGCATTCGCCGGCGCCTGGCCCCTTTGATGGAGCGCGATCGGCGGCGCATTGAGCTGTTGAACAGCCTGCTGTTGTCGATGCCGGGCACGCCGACCCTGTACTACGGCGACGAAATCGGCATGGGCGACAACATCTACCTGGGGGACCGTGACGGGGTGCGCACCCCCATGCAATGGTCGATTGATCGCAACGGCGGTTTCTCCCGGGCCGACCCGGCCAGCCTGGTGCTGCCACCGATCATGGACCCGCTGTACGGCTACCCGTCGGTCAATGTCGAAACCCAGGCCGGCGACCCTCATTCGTTGTTGAACTGGAACCGGCGCATGCTGGCCGTTCGCAAACATTCCAAGGCGTTCGGCCGCGGCAGCCTGAAGATGCTGTCACCGAGCAATCGACGGATTCTGGCCTATACGCGCGAATACACCGGTGAAGACGGCAAGCCGGAAATCATTCTATGCGTGGCCAACGTTTCGCGCAGTGCCCAGGCGGCGGAACTGGACCTGTCGGCGTTTGCCGGCATGGTCCCGGTGGAGATGCTTGGCGGCAATGCGTTCCCGCCCATAGGCCAGCTGAACTTTCTCCTGACCCTGGCACCCTATGGCTTCCACTGGTTCGTGCTGGCCAGCGAGAACCAGATGCCTAGCTGGCACGTGGAGCCGGCGCAGAGCCTGCCGGATTTCACCACCCTTGTGCTGAAACAGCGCATGGAGGAGTTGCTCGAGGCCCCTTCACGCACCCTTCTGGAGCAGGAGGTGCTGCCGAGCTGGCTGCACAATCGACGTTGGTTCGCCGGCAAGGGCAGCCGTATCGACAGCGTGCACATTGCTTATGGTGTGCGCTTTGGCGATCCGCAGCATCCGGTGCTGCTCAGCGAAATCGAGGTCACCGGCAACGGGGTGAGCAGTCGCTACCAGTTGCCTTTCGGTTTCCTGGCCGAGGACCAGGTGGCGACGGCCTTGCCGCAACAGTTGGCCCTGTCCCGTGTCCGCCGAGGGCCGCAGGTGGGGTTGATGACCGACGCGTTCAGCCTCGACAGTTTTGTCCATGCCGTGTTGCAGGCGATGCAGACGCAGACCGTGCTGGCATTGGACGACGGCGAGATACGCTTTGAACCCACCCCGGGGCTGGCGAAGCTGGGACTGAACGCCGAATCGCCGGTGCGCTACTTGACGGCCGAACAGTCCAACAGCTCGGTGGTAATCGGCGCCAGCCTGGTGCTCAAGCTGATTCGCCAGGTCGCCGCCGGCGTGCATCCGGAGCGGGAGATGGGGGGGTACCTGACGGCGGCCGGATTCCGTCATATCTCGCCATTGCTAGGTTCGGTGGTGCGCCGCGACGGGCAGGGTCAAGACACGCTGTTGATGATCGCCCAAGGCTATCTGAGCAATCAGGGCGATGCCTGGGAGTGGACCCAGAGCAACCTGGAACGGGCGATCCGCGATGAACTGGCCGATGCCGTGTCCGAACAGGAACGGCACTACAACGCGCTCGGCGAACTGAAAGAATTCGCCGCTATGCTGGGGCGGCGCCTGGGGGAAATGCACCAGGTGCTGGCAGCGCCCAGCGACGACCCGGCCTTCGGTTCCCAGGTCAGCACGCCCAAGGACCAACAGGCGCAGGCCAAGGCGGTTGCGCGACAACTGGAGAGTGCCTTGCAACAGCTGGCGCAGCACCAGGCCGCGCTGAGCCCGATGGATCGGGTGCTGGCGGGGCGTTTGCTGGGGCAGAAAAAGGCGATCCTCAAGCACATTCAGGCACTGGCACAAAAAACCGTGGGCGGATTGCGCATGCGGGTCCACGGTGACCTGCACCTGGGACAGGTGCTGGTGATCAAGGGCGATGCCTACCTGATCGACTTCGAAGGCGAGCCGGCGCGTCCCTTGCATGAGCGCAGGGGCAAGCACAGTCCCTACAAGGATGTCAGTGGCGTGCTGCGTTCGTTTGATTACGCGGCTGCCACGGCACGCGGCGGGCAGGGCGCTGACAGCAGCGTGCAGGTCGAAGGCGCACGTCAGCGTGTGACGCAACGTTATGTGCGTGAATCCCGGGAGGCATTTATCCGGGCGTACCGGCGCGCGACAGCTAGTCTTGAGCATGCCTGGCAGGATCCCGAGGCTGAAGACGCCGCGCTGGCGCTGTTCAGCCTGGAGAAGGCGGCCTATGAAGTGGTGTATGAAGCTGAAAATCGTCCCGGTTGGTTGGCCGTGCCGTTGCACGGTTTGTACGGGTTGTTGAGTGGCCTGGAACCCTTTTCTGAAGACGGTGCAGAGCTGTCATGAAGGAGCTGTCATGAAAGAGCGGGGACATGTGAAAGAGGCGCTGCTTCCGGCGGCGCGGGACATCGAGGCGCTGGTGCGCGCCGAACACCAGGATCCGTTTGCGATACTCGGCCCCCATGCCGACGACGCGGGCGGCCAGTTCATTCGGGCCTACCTGCCGGACGCCTTGAGCGTGCAGGTGATCGCCCGCGATTCCGGTGAGCAGCTTGGTAGCCTGGAGACCACCGAAGTACCCGGGTTGTTCGTCGGCCATTTCGACCGGGCACAGGCTTACCTGTTGCGCACCCAATGGGCCGGCGGCGAACAGACCGCAGAGGATCCCTACAGTTTTGGTCCGTTGCTGGGCGAGATGGACTTGTACCTGTTTGCCGAAGGCAACCATCGGGAACTCAGCGCCTGCCTGGGCGCACAACTGAAGACCGTCGACGGTGTGGACGGTGTGCGCTTTGCGGTCTGGGCCCCCAACGCGCGCCGGGTCTCGGTGGTCGGTGATTTCAACGTGTGGGATGGTCGCCGCCATCCGATGCGCCTGCGTCATCCGTCCGGGGTCTGGGAGGTGTTCATTCCACGCCTGCAGGCAGGAGAAGCCTACAAGTATGAAATCCTCGGCGCCCACGGGATCCTGCCGCTCAAGGCCGACCCCATGGCGCTGGCCACCCAGATGCCCCCCGACACGGCGTCGAAAGTTGCCGCGCCCTTGACCATCGACTGGCAGGACACGGACTGGATGCAACGCCGCGGCGAGCGTCAACGGTCCAGCGCGGCGTTGTCGATCTATGAATTGCACGCCGGTTCCTGGCAGTGCGAAGTCGACGATGCCGGCGAAGTCGCTCGCCAGTACAACTGGGCAGAGCTTGCCGAACGCCTGATCCCTTACGTGAAGACCCTGGGGTTCACCCACATCGAGTTGATGCCGATCATGGAGCATCCTTTCGGTGGTTCCTGGGGCTATCAGCCACTGGCGCAATTTGCCCCGAGCGCCCGCTACGGTTCGGCCGATGACTTCGCCGCGTTCGTCAATGCCTGCCACCTGGCCGAGATTGGCGTGATCCTCGACTGGGTGCCCGCGCACTTTCCCACCGATACCCACGGCCTGGCGCAGTTCGATGGCACGGCACTGTACGAGTACGGCAACCCGCAGGAAGGCTTTCACCAGGACTGGGACACCCTGATCTACAACCTGGGTCGCACTGAGGTGCATGGTTTCATGCTGGCGTCGGCGTTGCACTGGCTCAGGCATTTCCATGTCGACGGGCTGCGGGTCGACGCGGTGGCGTCGATGCTCTACCGCGACTACTCGCGCAAGGCCGGCGAGTGGGTACCCAACCGCCATGGCGGACGGGAGAACCTGGAGGCCATCGATTTTGTCCGCCACCTCAACGATGTGATCGACCTGGAAGCACCGGGGGCCCTGGTGATTGCCGAAGAGTCCACCGCCTGGCCGGGGGTCAGCCAGAGCACCGAACATGGAGGGCTGGGGTTCGACTACAAGTGGAACATGGGCTGGATGCACGATTCGTTGCACTACATCCAACAGGATCCGGTGTACCGCGCCCATCACCACAACGAACTGAGCTTCGGCCTGGTCTACGCCTGGTCCGAGCGCTTCATCCTGCCGATCTCCCATGACGAAGTGGTACACGGCAAGCATTCGTTGATCGACAAGATGCCCGGCGATCGCTGGCAGAAGTTCGCCAACTTGCGGGCTTACCTCGGTTTCATGTGGGCCCATCCGGGCAAGAAGCTGTTGTTCATGGGTTGCGAGTTCGGCCAGTGGCGCGAGTGGAATCACGACCAGCAACTCGATTGGTACCTGCTGCAATACCCGGAGCACCGTGGCGTGCAAAAACTGGTGAGCGATCTCAACCAGTTGTACCGGCAGGAACCGGCGCTGCATGAACAGGACGACGTGCCACAAGGCTTCCAATGGTTGATCGGTGACGATGCAATCAACAGCGTTTACGCCTGGCTGCGCTGGAGCAAGGACGGGCGGCCGGTGCTGGTGGTGGCCAACTTCACTCCCGTGCCCCGGCCGGCTTATCGGGTAGGGGTGCCGTTCGCCGGACGCTGGAATGAGCTGATCAACAGCGATGCGGGGATCTATGCCGGTTCCAACTACGGCAACGCGGGCGGCGTGGTGGCCGAAGAGGAGGGCAGTCATGGCCAGGCCCTGTCACTGGTGTTGAACCTGCCGCCACTGGCGGTGCTGATCCTGCGCCCGGAGGGTGAGTTCGTCACCTGAAGTACGGAGGTGAAGCGCGGGTGCAACGTCCGCGGGCCCTGCCGGCATCCAGGATGACCGGCAGGACCGGGCGGTGCCGGTTCACCAGCGCATCCGCACGCCAAGACTGCCGATCAACCCGTTCAGGTCGTTGTCGTCCACGTCACTGCTGTAGTCGGCGCTGACGTACAGGCTGACGGTCGGCGAGACTTTGGCCACCAGCCCAAAACCCAGTTCCACCATGGATGAGTTGCGACTGCTGCTGATCTTGTCGACCTGGTCCAGGGTGACCGCGGCGCTGGTGTTGACGGTGTGCCACAGGTTGGTGCGCACGTAGGGTTCGACCGGCAGGCCATTGATGTCGTAACTACCTTTCAAGCGTGCACCGACGCGGCCGCTCCAGGAATTCAGGTCACTGGAGGGGGCATCGTTGCCGGTGTTGCTGGCCTCCAGGCTGATGCGCTGGTTGATCAATTGTGCCTGGGGTTCAATCACCCAGTTCTTGCTGATGCCAATGGGGAATCCACCCTCGACCGACAAGGTCACTGCCCGGCCTTCGGTGGCTTGGCGGTCACCCTGGCTGTTGCGACTGTAGCCGCTGACCCGGCCACCGCTGGCGGTCAAGTCCACGTGCCAGCCGCTGGCACCGGTCAGGCTCCAGTAGGCGCCCAGGTTTTCGCCTGCGACGTTGAGGCTGTCGGTGTGCGGGTTGGCCAGTGCCGGGCCGATCAGCGTGCCGCTGCTGTTGCCCTGGATCTGTTGGGCTCCACCCACCAGTCCCATGCGCTGCGTGCTGCCGCCATTGCCATGCACGGTCAAGAGCGCGGGGCTCTTGACGCTCGGATGGCCGGCGGTGCTGGAAAACTGCGAATTGAGTACATCCTGCTCAGCCTGGCGGGCAGGTTCGCCGTACACCCGTTGCCAGGCGGCCGGGGCCGCCTGCTCGATGGTCAGAAGCTGGTTTTCAAGGCCGGGTTGGCGAATGAAGTGCCCGCCCTGCGGCACGTCAGGGGCGGGGAACGCGAACGTTGGGACATCCTGCCGATACCAGGGAGTCGCCTCGTCTTCGGCGGACGACGCCTGAACCTCCATGGAGGTACACAGCAGTAGCGAAGTCGAAACGGTGTACAGGGTCAGTTTGAATTCGTGGTGGCGGAGTGAAGTGGTCATGGAGGTCTACCTTGCAATCGCATGCTGTCTCTCGTCTTGGTGTCCCTCCTACCCCGAATGAGGGGCGACCGATTTCATTGGGGCAAACCCTGGCGGCCCGTGGTGACGGGTTGTCGAGGCCTGCCCCAGGGAGATACTTCCGGGGGTAGTAAGGACTAGCTAAGAAGACCCGAGGCTCCGCGTCAAGAAATTGAACGATGAGCGGTACGACAAAATTAGGTGATGTAAACGACTGAAAATTGACGAATCCATAAGCCGTTGTTTATCCAAAAAATCATCCGCCGAGCGTTGATTTCACGCCTTTCGTCGGGTTCACAGATGAACCTCGACTGCTAACGGCAGGTGGTCGGACAGGTGGGTCCAGGGCTTGCTGCCGAGGATTTTCGGCTCGTGACTGTTGGCATTGCGCAGGTAAATGCGGTCCAGGCGCAGCAGCGGAAACCGCGCCGGGTAGGTTTTGGCGGGGCGCCCATGATGGCGCTCGAAGGCTTCGTGCAGGTCGTCGCGCCGGGCCAGGGTGAGGTTGCCCTGAAGCTGCCAGTCATTGAAATCGCCGGCGATGATCACCGGCGCATCGCCCGGCAGCGACTCAAGCAACTGACAGAGCAGGGCCAGCTGCAACTGACGGTGGCTTTCCCGCAGGCTCAGGTGCACGCAGATCGCATGCACCTCGGCGTGCCCCGGTACATCGAGCACGCAATGCAACAACCCGCGACGTTCGGGGCCGGTGATGGACACGTCCAGATTGCGGTAATGACGGATCGGGTAGCGGGACAGCAGGGCATTGCCGTGATGACCGTCGGGGTAGACCGCGTTGCGTCCGTAGGCAAAGTCGCTCCACATGCTGTCGGCGAGAAACTCGTACTGCGAGGTCGATGGCCAGTTGCTGTGGCGCGCCGCGTGGCGATCATGCTCGCCCAGCACCTCTTGCAGGAACACCAGGTCGGCCGCGGTGCTGCGCACGGCCTCACGCAGCTCTGGAAGGATGAAACGCCGGTTGAGGGCGGTAAACCCCTTGTGGGTGTTGACGGTGAGCACCCGGAGTCGATGGGTCGCCGTCGAGGCCGCGGGGGCCGATTGCTGTTCTGAGTCGGGGCTCACGTTCACTCCTCGAAATCCGCAACAGGGTATCCATGCGACCGATGCAGTGGCCGGCAGTTCAGCCAGGGGCGCGCGGCCGTGTCGTCGCGCGCAGTGATCACCCAGGCACGCACGCAGGCATAGAGGAGGGAACGGGGACGGATGAATGCACTGTGCTCTGCTTGCGGGGGCGGGTTGCAGAGGGGGCCAGGCAACAGGCGGTCGACGAGAGGGGTAGGGCTCATGGTCATACGTCCTTGTACGGGGTGGTCATCTGTCGTACCCGCCTTGCTGGCTACGTCCTGGCGACAGATCGGGTGGCACTCGTTGTACCGGGGTTCAGCGATCCTGACCCTGGACTGCCGCACGTTGAGTATTGTCCATGCCCTGCGGTTCGTCGCCCCCGCCTGCATGCAGGTCAGTATTTTTTCAAGGACTGTACTGGGTGCGACCCGAGGGGTAGGGTTTCACTCATCCTCCTCGCGTTGCAGTTCGAACAGCAGCAGCGAGCGGCCGGTCACGGCGTACGGGTGATCGAAAGCGAAGCGTTCCTGGCCACGAATCGAGGGTTGGTGGGTGTCGACCAGGCAGGTCCAGAATCCACCGTCAGGCACTTCGGGCAGGCAAAAGTCGACGATGTCGTGGTGGGCGTTGACCACCAGCAGCAAGGTGGCATCGGCCCCCTTGCGACGGATGCCGGTTTCCTGGGCGCGACCGTCAAGCAGTATGCCCAGGCAGCGACCGTGGCTGTCCTGCCATTGTTCGGTCGACATCTCGCTACCATCGGGTGCCAGCCAGGTCACGTCCTTGACGCCGATGTCCTCGTTGTAGCTGCCGACCAGGAATCGCCCCCGGCGCAGGATCGGGTAGCTCAGGCGCAGCTTGATCAGGCGCTTGACGAACTTGAGCAAGGCCTTGCCGTCGTCGCTCAGGTCCCAGTTGACCCAGCCGATCTCGCTGTCCTGGCAGTAGGCATTGTTATTGCCGTGCTGGGTCCGGGCGAACTCATCGCCAGCCACCAGCATCGGCGTGCCTTGGGCCAGGAGCAGGGTGGCGAAGAAGTTGCGCATCTGCCGCTGGCGCAGTGCGTTGATCCCGGGGTTGTCGGTCGGGCCTTCGACGCCGTGGTTCCAGGACAGGTTGTGCTGGCTGCCGTCCTGATTGTTTTCGTCGTTGGCTTCGTTGTGTTTGTCGTTGTAGGAGACCAGGTCATTGAGGGTGAAGCCGTCGTGCGCGGTGATGAAGTTGACCGAGGAGTAGGGCCGCCGACCGCGCTGGTTGAACATTTCCCCGGAGGCGGTCATGCGCGCCGCAAAATCGGCGAGCTGGCCATCGTCACCTTTCCAGAATGCGCGCACGGTGTCGCGGAAGCGATCGTTCCATTCCACCCAACCGGGTGGAAAGCCGCCGACCTGATAGCCGCCGGGGCCACAGTCCCAAGGCTCGGCGATCAGTTTGACCTGGCGCAGGAGCGGGTCCTGTCGACAGGCGACGAGGAAGCTGTGGCGCTCGTCGAAGCCGTCGTGATAGCGGCCAAGGATGGTGGCCAGATCGAAGCGAAAGCCATCGACGTGCATCTCCCCGGCCCAGTAGCGCAAGGAGTCGGTGACCATCTGCAGCACGCAGGGATGGCTCAGGTCCAGGGTGTTGCCGGTACCGGAGTCGTTGATGTAGAAGCGTTTGTCATCGGGTTTCAAGCGGTAGTACGAGACGTTGTCGATCCCGCGCATGGACAGGGTCGGGCCTTGTTCGTTGCCTTCGGCGGTGTGGTTGTAGACCACGTCCAGGATCACTTCCAGATTGGCGTCGTGCAGGTGCGCGACCATTTCCTTGAACTCGGCAATCTTGCCGCTGGCCAGGTAGCGCGGGTCGGGGGCAAAAAACGCGATGCTGTTGTAGCCCCAGTAATTGGTCATGCCTTTGTGCAGCAGGTGCTGGTCGTTGACGAAGGCATGGATCGGCAACAACTCCACCGATGACACCCCCAGCTTGCGGATGTGCTCCAGCAGGTCGTCGACCATCAGCCCGGCGAACGTCCCGCGCAGTGCTTGCGGCACCGCCGGATGGCGCATGCTGATGCCTCGCACGTGAGTCTCATAAATGATCGTTTTGTCCCACGGCACGTTGACCCGGTGATCGCGGCCCCAGGTGTGCGCGGGGTCGATCACCTTGCACTTGGGTACAAAGGGCGCGCTGTCCCGTTCATCGAAGCTGAGGTCGGCGTCAGGATGGCCGATGGTGTAGCCAAACAAGGCTTCGGACCATTTCAGCTGGCCCACCAGTTGCTTGGCGTAAGGGTCGATCAACAGCTTGTGGGGGTTGAAGCGATGGCCGTTCTGCGGGTCGTACGGCCCATGCACCCGATAGCCGTAGATCAGCCCGGGATGGACGTCGGGCAGGTAGCCGTGAAAGATTTCGTCGGTGTATTCCGGCAGTTCGATGCGCTCGAGCTCGACCTCGCCGGCATCGTCGAACAGGCAGAGTTCGACCTTGGTGGCGTTGGCCGAGAAGATCGCGAAGTTGACCCCCAGGCCGTCCCAGGTGGCACCCAGCGGAAAAGGCAGGCCTTCACGGATGCGCGTGGCCTCGACATGGGGTTCGGCGGTGGTCGTAGTGGGCGTGGTCATGAAGACTCCTGCGGCTTGGCATCGACGTGGGCCGATTCGCGGGTAATACGGTTCCGTTGAGAAACGCTTGAGGCGAGTGAGAGGCCCGTGGCGAGCGAGCTTGCTCGCGCCGGGGCGCGAAGCGCACCCAATAAAGCGACTGCGGTCTTTCAGAACGAACTCGGCGCAAGCTTTTGGGGCTGCTGTGCAACCCAGCGCGAGCAAGCTCGCTCGCCACCGGGGATGTATTGAGCAACCCTATCCTTAACTCAACAGCATTGCGATGCGCGGGCGGTGTTCCAGAGGCGACCTTCAACTGGCCGGCTTGCGCGGCGCCCGGGGCTTTTTTGGCGCGACGCTCTTTTCACCTGGCGTGGCGGCCGCCGCGCTTTTGGCCTTGGTCCCGGTCCCGGCCTTGGTCGCCGGGGATTTGCCAGTCGCTGCCTTGGCCGGCTTTACCGATTTGGCGGGTGCCAGGGCTTCGGCCTCGGCCAGTTTGCAGGCCATGTCCCAATGGCGGGCTTCCTGACCTTCGGGTTTCCCTTCGGACTCCCAGATCTGATAGGCAAATTCACGAATGCGTTTGTCATCGGTACTCATCGCAATACTCCTGAGTTGGGCTCAAGGCTGGATTAACAGATTGACCGGAAAGTCACCCAGTGCCGCACTGATCAGTAGTTCCGTGGGGTGTGTGACTTCAGGTGTTGAAAAAAGTCCCTTCAGTGTTTCACCGCGCAGGGTGAACGGTAGTTTGACCCGGGTGTCGCCCCAGAGCGGGGCAGCGACCTTGGGTTCGGCACTGCTTTCCAGCAGCGTGGCAACCTGTATCGGTACCAGCACAATCGCCCATTGCCCCCGGTCCTCGCGGGCAAAGGCCAGTACCCGTCGGGCCTGGCTGCCCAGCACCGGCAAGGGCACATAGCGTCCGCGTCGGAACAGCTGCGGATAATCGGCGCGCAAGGCCAGGGTACGAGCGATCAACGCCTGCTTGATGTGGCCGTCGCGCCAGGTGTCCAGCAGCACCCGGGGCGGGGCCATGGTGGCCAGCGCGGCCTGACGTTCCTTGAAGTCCACCGGCCGACGATTGTCCGGGTCCACCAGGCTGAAGTCCCAGAATTCGTTACCCTGATACAGGTCCGGCACCCCTGGCGCGGTCATGCGCAGCAAGGTTTGCGCCAACCCGTTGAGTGCGCCGGCGCAGGCAATCGTCTGCGCGGCCTCGGCGATCGCGGTGCGCAATGCCAGGCCTCGCGGTGCGAGCAGCAGTGTCTCGATAAAGGTCCGGGCGGCCTGCTCACAGGGCTCATTGGCGGCGCTCCAGCTGCTTTGCAACTTGGCTTCGCGCAGGGCCTTTTGTTGCCACTGGCACAGGCGTTCGCAATAGCCTGTCAGGCCGGCGAGGTCGTCTGCGCGTAGTCCAAGAGGCCAGCTGGCGAGCATCGTCTGGTAGAGGATCAGTTCATCGCCAGCCGAGGGGGCGAGCGGGTCGGTGCGCAAGGCCTGGGCGTGCGGGCGCCAGGCATGGACCTGTCCGGCATACCAGGTGCTGAGCTCACTGAGTACAGCCAGTCGCGCGCGGCTGTCTTCGCCGCGTTTGTGGTCATGGGTGGCGGTGGTCAGCAGGTTGTCGGGAAACGCCTCGAGGCGTTGCTGGCAGGCGGTATGGAAATCGCTGGCCGGCGCACTGAATTGTTCGCTGTTGAAGCCGACATCGTTGCGCGACAGCAGCACGCCCCAGCGATAGAGCGCGGTGTCCTCCACGGCTTTGGCCGCAGTGGGTGAGGTCAGTTGCTGGAAGCGCACGCAGGCGTGCTTGAGGATCTTGCGCTGACGGCCCACCGCTCGCTTGCGCCAGGGCTGGCCGCCCAGCCATAGCGCAATATTATCGAGTACCGGCCAGTCGGCTTCACTCAAGGCCTGGCGTGCGCCGGTCATGGCTTTCTGGAAAAAAACCTCATCCTCGGTCGAGCGCCCGAGCGGCCCAATGTACGTGCGGTACACCGGGAAATGCACGATCAACGCCTGCAGGGCCCGTCGAATGGCGCCCAGGGTCAGGTCGCGGCTCATGACGTCATCCCGGGCCACTTGCAGCAGGGCCTGGGCGACACTTTCACAGTCGCCGGCCAGCGAGCCGTTGAGGATTTGCTGGCGAGCCAACTGGGCCTCTTCGATAAAGGCCGGCGGCCGTTCGCTGTGGCGCTGCCACAATTGAGCCAGGGGCTGCGCGCCTTGGGGGGTGTGTTGCAGCAGCGACAGCTGATTCATGAATTCATAACCGGTACTGCCATCGACCTTCCAGTCGCGACGCAGGGTTTCGCCGGCGCCGAGGATTTTCTCGACGTAGAGGGGGATGTGCCGCCCGGGCGCAAGCGCGTCGACCCGGCGCCTGAGCTTGCGGCAGTAACCCCGTGGGTCGGCGAGGCCGTCAATGTGGTCGATGCGCAAGCCATCCACCAGGCCGCTGGCGATCAGCTCGAAGACCTTGGCGTGGGTGGCCTCGAACACGGCCGGGCGCTCGACCCTCAGCGCACCCAGCTCATTGATGTCGAAGAAGCGTCGCCAGTTGATGTCGTCGGCGGCGGTTCGCCAGCTGGCCAGGCGATAGCTCTGCCGTTCCAGCAGGGTGTGCAGGCGCTGGAAGCCCTCCGGCTGGCGGGCGTCATGCAGGGCCAGGTTGAACGCGATGCAGCGCGCGATCCCGGGCCGTCGGGCCAGTGTCGCCAGCGCTTGGTGCAAGGGGTCGGCGAGGGCGCGGGCGTCGGTCTGGTAACGCAGGGTGGTGAACTGGTCGGCCAGGGCCTTTAGGGGTTCGGTCTGGTCGGCGCTCAGTGCATCGTCGGGCTTGAGCAGCAGGGCGTAGTCGGTGGGGCAGATCGGGAAACGGTGTTGAGCGTACTGGCCATGGAAACGCCCTTGTCCAGGATCAAATTGCAGCGCCAGGGTACCGTCCTGCAAGGCGATGCCGTAATCGCTGCCCAGAAACGGCAGCAATAGTTGACCTTCGAGCAAGGGGTCCGGAGAGTGCCACTGGATGTCGAAGAATTCGCCGTAGGGGCTGAGCCGCCCCCACTCCAGCAGATCGAGCCACCAGGGATTGTCCGCGCCGCCGACGGCCATGTGATTGGACACGAGGTCCAGCACCAGGCCCATGTGCCTGGCGCGCAGGGCCTGCACCAGGCGCCGCAACGCGGCCTCGCCGCCCAGTTCGGGATTGACCCGGCCGGGGTCGACCACATCGTAGCCGTGCGGCGAACCGCTGCGCGCACACAGCAGTGGCGAGGCGTACAGATGGCTGATACCCAGGTCGCTGAAGTACGGCACCAGCGGCACCGCGTCATCCAGGGTGAAGCCGCGATGAAACTGCAACCGGAGGGTTGCCCTTGGCGGTGGGGTGTGCCCCTGGGTCATTGATCACGCTCAACGGCCTGCTGGCGAGCACAGGCGAGCATCTCCAGGCGTCGCGCAACGTCGGTATCGTCCAGCAGTTTTTCGCTGTCCACCGGCAAGCGCCGGCACCAGTTCGGGTGGCTGTCGTGAGTGCCAGGCAAGTTGGCCTGTTCATCAAGCCCCAGTGCATCTTCCAGGGGCAGCAGCACCAGGGGCGCGCGGGTATGCCCGAGGAAGCGTGTGCTGGCATCGAGCACTTGATCGGTCTCCAGGGCTTCCTCGCGGAAGTTCTGTGGGTCCTGGCTCAGTACGCCGCGCAGGCCGTCGCGTTCGCGCTGGCGGTGTGCGCGCCATTGCCGCTCGCCTTGCTCATCGGTCAGCCCCAGGCGGGCGCTCCATTCGATGTCGCGGCCATGCCACCAGCCGTTGAGCGTTGGCAGGTCGTGGGTGCTGGTGGTGGCCAGCGCGGTGTCGGGCCAGTCGAGAATGGGGCGAAAGCGCGCGCCGTGGTCCTGCTCGAACAGCAGCACACGCATGCCCAGGATCGAGCGCGCGCTGAGTTTCTCCCGCAGGCCGTCGGGTACGGTGCCCAGGTCTTCACCGAGGACGATTGCCTGGTGCCGATGGGATTCGAGTGTCAGCAAGCGCAGCAGGTCGTCCACCGGGTAGTACAGGTAGGCGCCTTCACTGGGCGGCGCGCCCAAGGGGATCACCCACAATCGTTGCAGGCCCATCACATGGTCGATGCGCAACCCTCCGGCGTGGGCGAAGTTTGCCCGCAGCATTTCGATGAACGCACGAAAGCCGTTACGCACCAGCCCTTCGGGAGAAAACGCGGAAATCCCCCAGCCTTGACCGGTGCGGTTGAGAATATCCGGCGGCGCGCCGACCGTGAGCGAGGCCAGCAATTCGTCCTGGCGGCTCCAGGCCTGGCTGCCGCCCCCGTCGGCGCCCACCGCCAGGTCGGCGATCAGGCCAATACCCATGCCACTGTTGCGGGCCACGTTTTGCGCCCGTTGCAGGCAGCGGGCGATCAGCCATTGGCAAAAGGCGTAGTAGCCGATGCGCCCGGCGTTTTGTTCGGCAAAGGCGGCCAGTTCGGCACTGCGCGGGTTGCGCCAGGGGGACGGCCATTGTCGCCAGTCGAGGCTTTCACCGCGGGCGGCACACACCTCCTGGAGGGCCTCGAAGCGGCAGTGGTTTTCCAGGGCTTCGCCACCGCTGTGGCGAAAACTGCCGAAGTCGGCGTGCAACGGGTGTTCGCCTTGGGTGAACCCGTCGTACAGCGCTTGCAGCACTTGTTGCCTGGCCTTGGCCGCCGCCGGCCAGTCGATCAGTGGCTGGTTCTCCAGGCGCTTGAGTTCGTCCGCCAGTTCGGTGGCGTCAATGGCCATGCGCAGCGCGCGTTCGCCGAGGATCTCGCCGGGCGCGGCATACAGGCTATTGAGGAACAACCGGCTGGAGGGCGAGTAAGGGCTATAGCGCTGCGGGTCGTTGCTGAACATCGCGTGTATCGGGCTGATCGCCAGGGCCTCGGTGCCCCGTTCGCCAGCAACCCGGGCGAGGTTCTCCAAGGCCTGTGTGTCGCCGATACCGCCGTCGCCAGGGCGTCGTAATGCATACAACTGTACGCTCAAGCCCCAGGCCCGAGGTGTCGGACTGTCCACCGCCGCCGCCACGCTATGGCAGTGCAAGGGGGCCACGGCGAGGGTGAAGGCATGCCCGGCAATGCTGACATCCTGATACCCCACAGGGATCAGTCCTGGCAGGACGGCATCGTCGTCGAGCCTGAGGTGGAGGGTTGCGCCGTCTTCCAGGCGAATTTCACAGGGCGTGCAGGGCGCAAAGTAGCGCGCGAGGTCGAGTCCGCGCCCCACATCGACGGTCATCAGCGGCGGCAAGTGCGTGCGGTCCTGGGCCTGCTGCAAGGCTTGCAGGCTGGCGTCGATTTCCTGGGCGCTGCCGGCCGGGTGCCCAAGCCCGGTGAGGACGGCCCGCATCACCGATGGCGCGACTTTTTGCGGCCGGCCATTGGCGTCGATCCAGTCCACTGCCAGGCCGGCGCGGCTGGCGAGGATTTCCAGTTGGGCGTCACTCATGGGCGCTCTCCAGTAGGGGATGGCAATGCAGTGCCCGCCGTCAGGCTGACCACCGCGCAATGGGGCGCCAGGGTGCCCTGTTGCAGCTGTTCGAAGGTATGGGGAGGGTAGTCGAAGATCAACCGGGCATGGGCGGGCGGCAGATGGGCAACCCCGGTACGCCCCAGGTTCACGTCAATGCACAGCAGGCTGCCATCGCCCAATTGCCAGCGGGCGCTGAGGGCGCCGGTTCCCAGTACCGTGGTCTCCAGGGCCCGGGCGCCGGGCAGGCGCGGGATGATTTCCCGGTGGCGGATGCGCAGCAGTTGTCGATAGAGCTCATGGGTGGCGCGCCGGGATCTGGATGGCCCCGGGGTCAAGGTCGGACGCGAGCCGAGAAAGGTCGGCGGGGCGTTCGGATCGGGAATCCGGGCGCGGCGATGGGGATCGGCGAACGCGGTGAAGGCGGCGAACTCGTTGCGTCGGCCCTCACGCACCCGTTCGGCCAGTTCGCCCTGGTGGCTGGTAAAAAACAGGAAGGGTTCGGCGGCGGCCACTTCGTCGCCCATGAACAACAGTGGAATCATAGGCGACAGCAACACCAGCACCGTAGTCGCCTGCAGTGCCTGCGGGGCGCTCAACTGGTGCAGGCGTTCGCCAAAGGCCCGATTGCCGATCTGGTCATGGTTCTGCAGAAACAGCACAAAGGCGCTGGGGGGCAGATGGGCGCTGGGCTCGCCACGGGGCTGGCCGTGGCGATTGAGGTGGCCCTGATAGACAAATCCCTGGCTCAGGCAGCGGGCCAGTTGTTCGGTGGGCTGCTCGGCAAAGTCGGCGTAGTAGGCGTCGGTTTCGCCAGTCAGCAGGACGTGCAGGGCATTGTGGCCATCATCGTTCCATTGGGCGTCGAAACCCTGCTCCAGCAGGCTGGCCTGGTTGTGTTCGTTTTCCACGGTGAGCCAGACGTGACGGGGCGGTTCGACCTGCTGGCGCACCCGGGACGCGAGTTCCTGCAGAAAGTCCGGATCCTCGATGGCATGCACCGCGTCCAGGCGCAGGCCGTCGAAGCGGTACTCCAACAGCCACATCAGTGCATTGTCGATAAAGAAGTCGCGCACCTGGCGCCGGCGAAAATCGATGGCCGCGCCCCAGGGGGTCTGCCGGTCTTCGCGAAAAAAGCCCTTGGCATAGCGGGGCAGGTAGTTGCCATCCGGGCCGAAGTGGTTGTAGACGACGTCGAGCATCACCACCAGGCCCAGGCCGTGGGCGGTATCGATCAAGTGCTTGAGGTCTTCGGGCGAACCATAGGATGACTGTGGCGCGTAGGGCAGCACGCCGTCGTAGCCCCAGTTACGCTCGCCGGGAAATTGTGCCAGCGGCATCAGCTCGATGGCCGTGACGCCCAACTCCACCCAGTGCGGCAAATAGCGTTCGACCTCGGCAAATCCGCCCAGCAGGCCGACGTGCAGTTCGTAGATCACCGCCTCGTGCCAGGGCCGGCCTTGCCAATCCGGGTGCCGCCAGTGGTAGGCGAGGGGGTCGACCACCACACTGGGAGACTCCGGGCCCGCGACCTGGGCCCGTGATGCAGGGTCTGGCACGTCCAGCTCGCCATCGATGTTGAAGCGGTAGCGGGTGCCTGCCGGGCACCGGGTGTCGGTCACGAACCAGCCGTTCTCCCGGGGCCGCAGGGGCAAGGATTGCCCCGTGGCAAACTCGACACTGACATGAAAAGCATCGGGCGCCCACAACGCAAAGCGGGTGCGCCCGGCATCCAGCATGACGGCGCCGTGGGGCCAGGTTTGCAGAGTCCGTAACGGCATTCGAGGACCCCTCTCATGGCTTGACCGACTTGCCCAGCGCCTTGGCGACCAGTTGTTCATAGAGTTCGGCGTAGGGTTCGACCGCCTTGCACCAGTTGAAGGGCGCGGCCATGGCCCGGCAGCGCATGGCATTGAGCAGGGCGGGGAAGGCGAAGACCTTGAATGCCCGGCTCAGCGCTTCCTCGTAGCTGACCACGGTGGATTCGTCGAACAGGAAACCGGTGACGCCGTTCTCGATGGTGTCGGCCAGGCCACCCGTGTTGCGGGCCACCGGCAACGAACCAAAGCGCTGCGCGTACATCTGGCTCAGGCCGCAGGGTTCGTAACGCGACGGCATCAACAGGAAATCACTGCCGGCGAACATGCGCCGGGCATCGGTTTCATTGAAGCCGATGCGCACGCCGATCTGCCCTGGAAAACGCAGCGCCAGGTTGCGCATGGCGTGTTCTTCTTCCGGCTCGCCACGGCCGATGATGGCAATCTGTCCGCCCGCTTTGACGATGTACTCGGCGACGCCCTCGGTCAGGTCCAGGCCTTTCTGATAGACCAGGCGCGAGACCACCGCAAACAACGGACCTTCGGACTCTTTCAAGGCAAACAGCTGGCGCACATGGGCCGCGTTGACGGCCTTGCCTTCCCAGTCGCCGATGCCGAAGGGGCAGAGCAGGTGCGGGTCGGTCGCCGCATCCCAGCTCTCATCGATGCCGTTGGGGATACCGCTGAGCAGGCCTTGCTGGGTCTTGCTGGCGAGGAAACCGTCCAGCCCGCAGCCAAATGCCGGGGTGGTGATTTCCTGGGCATAGGTCGCGCTGACGGTGGTGATATGGCTGGAATAGGCCATGCCGGCCTTGAGAAACGACAGTTTGCCGTAGAACTCCATGCCTTCCTGCTGCAGGGCGTGTTCGGGAATGCCCAACTCCGGGCAGGAGGCCAGGCTGACCACGCCTTGATAGGCGAGGTTGTGAATGGTGAACAGGGTCGGCGTGCGTTGCCCGCGCCAGTGCATGTAGGCTGGGGCCAACCCCGCGGGCCAGTCGTGGGCGTGCACCAGATCCGGGCACCAGTGCAGGTGCGCCAGGTTCGCCGCGATGTCGGCGGCGGCCAAGCCCAGGCGGGCGAACCGGATATGGTTGTCCGGCCAGTCACGACCGTTGTTGGCGCCATAGGGCGAGCCTTCGCGTTCGTACAGCTCCGGGCAGATCAGCACGTAGATCACCAGCCCGTCGGGCATGTCCATGCGCCCGATCTTGCAGGCCGGCAGGGCCGCATGGCCACCCAGTTCGCCAATGATGTGAATCGGGTTGTCGCTGTGCATCACTTGCGGGTAACCGGGGATCAGCACTCGCACATCGTGCAGGTGGGCCATGGCGCGGGGCAGTGCGGCCGACACGTCCCCCAGGCCTCCGGTCTTCACCAGGTCGGCGATTTCCGAGGTCACGAACAGCACTTTCTTCTTGTTCGGATTGTGACGTTGAGCAGGCAGTACCGGTTTTGAACCCGAAGCCAGGATGGCCATGGACGTCGTTTCGTCGATGGTCGGGTGAGTAGTTTCTTCCTGGATGTCTAAAGCGGCACTGTTCATGTGGTTCTCCCGTTTTATTGATCTGGTTCAGGCATCTCACCCGTGATGGATGTGGCCGGTTCCCTGGCCAGGCGCTAAAGCGCTACGCAACGTGCGGCAAACGCGGCCCGCTGCGGTGAAGCTCGAAGGCTGTTTTGGACATTGCAAGGATTGCACCAGTCGCCGGCCCCTCTTAACACCTGACCCGTGCCTGCGGTGGAAAGTTTCGGGTTTTTCGCCGAAATATGACCGACCGGTTTCCATTTGCGATCAGGAGTCTAGGTCAGAATCTAGAGCCATGTGGAAGGGTTTTTCGAATTGTTCGACAATCGGTTTTCGGCGGCAAAGGACGACACGAGGATTGTGACAATTGCACCGGCGAAGTGCGGCGACGCAGGGCAGGAAGGCCAAAAAAGGGCCGTCCGATGCTTGAACGTAGCGCGAAGGGAAGGGCTGATCGCACCTTAATGGTGCATTTGCAGTGCTCAACCCCGATGGCGGTTGGAGTCCTCATTGGCGACCGGTGTGGCGGCCGGACTTTCAATTCACGGGACGTGTCTTAGTTGATGGCGAAGTGCCCTGTGAACAGGGCGACGTAGATCGCAAGTACAACTGTACTGATATTTAATATTTAAATAAGACTCTGCTCGTTCATCCACGTCGGATCGAGCGCAACCCTTATTATTCAGACAGTGTGCTCATTGTTTTCGGTGGTTTTGTGGAGTGGTTCAATTTGACGTCAAAAAAACACTAGACGTCGGATTTCAAATTGTGTCAGTTTCCTTTCGCCTTCATTGGGCGAGTGATAGGACGATCTCGCCAGAGAGAGTCGCTATCGGACAAAAACTGTTCCATTGCAAAACAAGGAAGTGTGTTTATGTCGAAAGTAAAAGTTAACGCTATTGAATCGGCGGCCGCCCCCAGTACTGCCTGGTCGCAGATCGATAGTTTCAGCCATCAGTATGACCGGGGCGGCAATCTTGTGGTCAATGGCAAACCCTCTTATTCCGTTGATCAGGCCGCGACACAGATTTTGCGTGACGGTGCGTCCTGGCAGGACCTCAACGGTAGCGGCAAGATCGAACTGACCTACACGTTCCTCACGGCTCCTGGGTCCAGCTTCGCCGCGCTGCAGGTCGGTACGTTCAGCCAATTCAGTGCGCTGCAAAAGGCCCAGGCGGTACTGGCCATGCAATCGTGGGGCGATGTCGCCAATGTCAGCTTTACCGAGAAAGCCTCGGGTGGCGACGGTCACATGACCTTTGGCAACTACAGCAACGGTAGTAGCGGTGGCGCGGCTTTTGCGTTCCTCCCGGAGCCTGGCAGTGTCTACAACGGCCAGTCCTGGTACCTCACGGGTGATGGCTACAACGTCAACAAGACCCCCGGCCTGAACAACTATGGCCGCCAGACCCTGACCCACGAGATTGGCCACACCCTGGGCCTGGCGCACCCTGGCGACTACAACGCCGGCGAAGGCAACCCGACCTACAACGATGTGACCTACGCCGAAGACACCCGCGGCTACAGCGTCATGAGCTACTGGAGCGAAAACAATATCGACCAGGACTTCAGCAAGGGCGGCTCGACGGCGTATGCGTCCGGCCCGCTGATGGACGATATCGCCGCGGTGCAGAAACTCTACGGTGCCAACATGAGTACCCGTACAGGGGACACCACCTACGGCTTCAACTCCAACGCCGGGCGCGACTTCCTGGGCGCCAGTTCGTCGTCGGACAAAGTGGTGTTCTCGGTGTGGGACGCGGGCGGCAAGGATACCCTGGACTTCTCAGGCTTCACCCAGAACCAGAAGATCAACCTCAATGAGGCCTCGTTCTCCGACGTTGGCGGTATGTTTGGTAACGTGTCCATTGCCAAGGGCGTGACCGTCGAGAACGCCATCGGCGGTTCGGGCAGCGATCTGCTGATCGGCAATGCCGTGGCCAACGAGCTCAAGGGCGGTGCCGGCAACGACATCCTGTTTGGCGCCGGCGGTGCCGACAAGCTATGGGGTGGCAGCGGTTCCGACACCTTCGTGTTTGCCGCCAGCTCGGACTCCCGACCAGGGACGGTGGATCAGATCCTCGATTTCGTCAGCGGCCTGGACAAGATCGACCTGACCGGCCTGACCAAGGGCACGGGGTTGCACTTTGTCAGCGCGTTCACCGGCGCGGTGGGTGACGCGGTATTGAGCACGGTGTCGGGTGGCAGCAGTCTGGCCATCGACTTCTCCGGGCATGGCGTGGCTGACTTCCTGGTCAGCACCGTTGGCCAGGCAGCTACCACGGATATCGTGGCCTGAGTCGATGATCAAGGGGGCGGCGCCGATGCGCTGCCCTTTGTCCTTGCCAGTTGAGCCGCGAAAGGCAAGGCTGCAAGGGCTACAACCTGGAATCACACGGCTTATGACGAATAACGCCTTTACCTACAAGGCAATGGCCTGGCTGATCGCCACGCTGATGATGTTTTCTGGAGATGTTTGCATGGCTAGCAGCCTGAGATTGGCGGACCCCTCGGAACTGGCGGGCACCTGGCGGGTTTACCTGCAACCGCAGCCGCAGAACACCTGTGCACTGAAACTGGCGCCCGATCAAACCCTGGGCGGCGATGTTGAATGTCTGGCCGCCTGGCTCGGGCAACTTCCCGTCGGCTGGTTCACCGAACCCGATGGTATATCGCTGACCAATAAGGAAGGCACACGGATTATTCATCTTGCCCGACAGCAAGATAGACGTTACCGGAGTAACAAACAATCGGATCCAATTATTGTTTTACAGCGCGACTGAAGTCGGGAGTACAGCTGTAAACTGAATAATTATCCCTGAGTGGATACCTGCATTCATTGTCGTTATTAACGGTCGGGTAAATAACTTCGGCGCTCTATCGTCATCAGAGGGCGTTCGTTCGCCTGTCAGTTGCCTGTATTCAAACAATGCCTGGACTTGCTTCGCGGCAGTTTATTGGATCCGTGTCGAACTTCGGCACGCTTTATCAGCTCGGGAAAGATTAATGAGAATGGCGAAGACCACTCCCACTGCACCGCTATTGAACGCGCTGGGTGACTATAAAAACATTCTGATCAGCGTGGGCTGCTTTACCGCGTTGATCAATCTGCTGATGCTGGTGCCGTCGATCTACATGCTCCAGGTGTATGACCGCGTGCTCTCGTCGCAGAACGAAACCACCCTGGTGATGTTGTCACTGATGGTGGTGGGGTTCTTCGTGTTCATCGGGCTGCTGGAGATCGTTCGCAGCTTTATCGTGATCCGCATCGGCAGCCAGTTGGAGCGGCGCTTCAACCTGCAGGTCTACCAGGCGGCGTTCGAGCGCAACCTGTTCAAGGGCGAGGGCAACGCCGGCCAGTCCCTGGCCGACCTGACCCACATTCGCCAGTTCGTGACTGGGCCAGCGCTGTTTGCCTTCTTCGACGCGCCCTGGTTTCCGATCTACCTGCTGGTGATCTACCTGTTCAATGTCTGGCTGGGGGTATTCGCCACCGTCGGTGCCGCGCTGTTGATCGCCCTGGCGTTTCTCAACGAGGCCATGACCCGAAAGCCGCTGGCCGAAGCCGGTGGGTACTCCCAGCAGTCCAGCCAACTGGCCACCAGTCACCTGCACAATGCCGAGACCGTCCAGGCCATGGGCATGCTGGGTGCGCTGCGCCAGCGCTGGTTCCAGGTGCATTCGCGATTCCTCGGCCTGCAGAACCAGGCCAGCGACACCGGGGCGGTCATCAGTTCCTTGAGCAAGACCCTGCGCCTGTGCCTGCAATCCCTGGTGCTGGGGTTGGGGGCGTTGCTGGTGATCCAGGGGCAGATGACGGCGGGCATGATGATCGCCGGTTCGATTCTGATGGGCCGGGTGCTGAGCCCCATCGACCAACTGATCGCGGTCTGGAAACAATGGAGCGGGGCGAAGCTGGCCTATCGGCGCCTGGACGCCTTGCTGTTGGCATTCCCGCCCACGGACAGCGCCATGGCACTGCCGGCGCCCAAGGGCCAGGTGAGCTTCGAACAGGTCAGCGCCGGCCCACCCGGCCAGCGCAATGCGACCTTGCAACAGGTCAGCTTCACCCTCGGTGCCGGCGAGGTGCTGGGAGTGCTGGGGGCGTCGGGTTCGGGCAAGTCGACGCTGGCGCGGGTGCTGGTGGGTGTCTGGCCGACCCTGGCCGGCACCGTACGCCTGGACGGCGCGGACATCCAACGCTGGAACCGCGACGACCTTGGCCCTTACATCGGCTACCTGCCGCAGGCGATCGAACTGTTCAGCGGCACCGTGGCCGAGAACATCGCGCGCTTTCGCCAGGCCGATCCGCAGAAAATCGTCGAGGCGGCGCAACAGGCGGGCGTGCACGAGCTGATCCTGCGCCTGCCCCAGGGTTACGACACCCGCCTGGGGGATGATGGCAGCGGTCTGTCCGGCGGCCAGAAGCAGCGCGTGGCCCTGGCCCGGGCGCTGTATGGCGGCCCGAGCCTGGTGGTGCTCGACGAACCGAATTCCAACCTCGATACCGTCGGTGAAGCGGCACTGGCCAGTGCCATTGCGCAGATGAAAGCCCAGGGCACCAGTGTGGTGCTGGTGACCCATCGCTCCTCAGCCCTGGCCCAGGCAGACAAGTTGCTGGTCCTCAACGAAGGCCGGTTGCAAGCCTTCGGTGCCAGCCAGGAGGTGCTCAAGGCCTTGTCCGGCGTCCAGTCGCAGCCACCACGGGAAACCCCGAACGGGCTCAGCATGAGCCGCCAGTACCAGGCGCCGACACGGAGTGCCGGTGTATGAGCCGCAAGGAACGCGACATGACCATCGAACACACTGACGCCCCGGAACGCCCGGAGCGCGAGGCCGGTTTTTTTGCCCGCATGGGCTGGATACTGACGGTGGTGGGGGCCGGCAGCTTCTTTTTGTGGGCCAGCCTGGCACCGCTGGATCAAGGGATCCCGGTGCAGGGCACGGTGGTGGTGTCCGGCAAACGCAAGGCCGTGCAGTCGATGAGCGGCGGGGTGGTCACGCGGATTCTGGTGCGTGAAGGCGAAGCGGTGCAACAGGGCCAGCCATTGTTCCGGCTCGACCAGACCCAGGTCGAGGCCGACGTGCAGTCGCTGCAAGCCCAATACCGCATGGCCTGGGCCAGCCTGGCGCGGTGGCAGAGTGAGCGTGACAACCTCAAGCAGGTGAGCTTTCCGTCCCAACTGAGCAACGACCCCGACCCGCGCCTGGCGCTGGTACTGGAAGGCCAGCGGCAACTGTTCAGCAGCCGCCGTGAAGCGTTCGATCGTGAACAGGCCGGATTGCGCGCCAACATCGACGGCGCCACCGCGCAACTGTCCGGGATGCGCCGGGCGCGCACCGACCTGCTGGCGCAGGCCGAATCCCTGCGCCAGCAATTGGCCAACCTGCAGCCTTTGGCGGACAACGGCTACATCCCGCGCAACCGCTTGATGGAATACCAGCGCCAACTCTCCCAGGTGCAGCAGGAACTGGCGCAAAACAGCGGTGAAAGCGGGCGGGTGGAGCAGGGTATTGTCGAGACCCGCCTCAAGCTGCAACAGCATGCCGAGGAGTACCAGAAAGAGGTGCGCGGCCAGTTGGCCGAAGCCCAGCTCAAGAGCCTGACCCTGGAACAGCAACTGACCTCCGCCGGCTTTGACCTGCAGCACAGTGAAATCGTCGCCCCGGCCGATGGCATCGCGGTCAACCTCGGGGTGCACACCGAAGGCGCGGTGGTCCGCCCCGGCGACACCTTGCTGGAGATCGTGCCGCAAGGCACCCGCCTGGAGGTGGAAGGCCACCTGCCGGTCAACCTGATCGACAAGGTCGGCAGCCAGCTGCCGGTGGACATCCTGTTCACCGCGTTCAACCAGAGCAAAACCCCACGGGTTCCCGGCGAGGTCAGCCTGATTTCGGCGGACCAGATGATCGATGAAAAAACCGGCGTGCCGTACTACGTACTGCGCAGCAGCGTCAGCGATGTGGCTATGGAAAAACTCAACGGGTTGGTGATCAAGCCGGGCATGCCGGCGGAGATGTTCGTGCGTACCGGTGAACGCTCGTTGCTCAACTACCTGTTCAAACCGCTGCTCGACCGGGCAGGTTCGGCATTGACCGAGGAATAAGGATGTCCCGTCGCATGAGCAAGCTTTCCATTCTCGGGGCCGCCATTGCGTGGCTGGTGTGTACTCAGGCCCAGGCCATGGGGCCGTTTGAGGTGTATGAACAGGCGTTGCGCAATGATCCGGTGTTCCTCGGCGCCATCAAGGAACGCGATGCGGGCCTGGAGAACCGGACCATCGGTCGCGCCGGCCTGTTGCCAAAACTGTCGTACAACTACAACAAGGGCCGCAACAACTCCAAGGCCACCTACCTGGACGAAAACCGCCGCAATCGCACTGATGATCGTAACTACGACAGCTATGGCTCGACCTTCACCCTGCAACAGCCACTGGTGGACTACGAGGCCTACGCGGCCTATCGCAAAGGCGTGGCCCAGTCGTTGTTTGCCGATGAAAACTTTCGTGGCAAGAGCCAGGAACTGCTGGTTCGAGTACTGACGCTCTACACCCAGGCGCTGTTTGCCCAGGACCAGATCGACATCGCGCAAGCGAAGAAAAAGGCCTTCGGACAGCAGTTCCAGCAGAACGAGCAGTTGTTCCGCCAGGGCGAGGGCACCCGCACCGATATCCTTGAAGCGGAATCGCGCTACGAGTTGGCCACTGCCGAAGAGATCGAAGCGCGCGATGAGCAGGACGCCTCGTTGCGTGAACTGGGCGCGTTGATCGGCACCCCGGACATCGACATCAACGACCTGGAACCCCTGGGCGAGTCCTTCCAGTCCTTTAGCCTGCAACCGGCCAACTACGACAGCTGGCACGAACTGGCGCTGAGCAACAACCCGAACCTGGCCTCCCAGCGCCAGGCGGTCGAGGTGGCGCGCTATGAAGTGGAGCGCAATCGCTCGGGGCACTTGCCCAGGATCAGCGCCTATGCCTCGGCGCGGCAGAACGAGTCGGAAAGCGGCAACACCTACAACCAGCGCTATGACACCAACACCGTCGGCATTGAAATCAGCGTGCCGCTGTATGCCGGTGGCGGGGTCTCGGCCTCGACCCGCCAGGCCAGCCGCTCCATGGAGCAGGCCGAATACGACCTGGACGCCAAGACCCGCGAAACCCTGATCGAACTGCGTCGCCAGTTCACCGGCTGCCTGTCGGGCGTGAGCAAACTGCGCGCTTATCAAAAGGCCCTGGCCTCGGCCCAGGCGCAGGTGGTGTCGACCCGGCAAAGCGTCCTCGGCGGCGAACGGGTCAACCTCGACGTGTTGAACGCCGAACAACAGCTCTTCAGCACCCGCCGCGACCTGGCCCAGGCTCGTTACGACTATTTGATGGCCTGGACCCGGTTGCGTTACTACGCCGGTGTCCTGGGTGAAGCGGACCTGGCGAAAGTGGACGAGGCCTTCGGTCCGCGTACGACAACCCGCTGAAGAGCGCATCGCCCCGCAGCAGGGGACCCCGACAATAACAACGGCAGAAAAGCGAGTATTTATGAACACGGATGTACGTCGTTACCGCGCAAGGCCCATGGCCGCCCGTTCGTTGCTGCTGATGGCAGCGCTCCCGGCGGCGGTGCAGGCCGCTTATCTTGATCCGGGGCAACCCCGGGATGCCGCCAGTTGGCGCACGCCGGAGTACCAGGAGGACTGGGGGCTGGAGCGCATGCAGGCGAGTCAGGCCTACGCCACGGGAATCACCGGTCAAGGGGTGAAAATCGGCGCCATGGACTCAGGCTTCGACCCCAACCATCCCGAGGCCGCGAGATTCCGCCCGATTGTCGCCAACGGTATCGATGCCGGCGGCTCGCCATTCAGTGTCAGCGGTGTGCTCAACAGTAACAACGACTCCCATGGTACTCATGTCACCGGCACCATGGGCGCGGCCCGTGACGGTGTCGGCATGCACGGTGTTGCTTTCAACGCGGATGTGTACGTCGCCAACACCAACCAGAACGACAGCTTCCTGTTCGGTCCCGGCCCCGACCCGCGTTACTTCAAGGCTGCCTACGATGCCCTCGCCGATGCCGGCGTGCGGGCGATCAACAACAGCTGGGGCAGCCAGCCCAAGGACGTCGACTATAAGACGCTCGAAAGCCTGCATGCCGCCTATGCCCAGCACTGGAACCGCAACACCTGGATCGATGCCGCGGCCGATGTCTCGCGGCGCGGGGTGATCAATGTGTTCAGCGCCGGCAACAGCGGTTATGCCAATGCCAGCGTGCGTTCGGCGCTGCCGTACTTCGAGCCGGACCTGGAAGGTCACTGGCTGGCGGTGTCGGGGCTGGATAAAAACAACCAGCAGAAATACAACCAGTGCGGCATCGCCAAATACTGGTGCATCAGCACCCCGGGCGCAAAGATCAACAGCACCATCGTCGGTGGCGGATACGCCAGTTACAACGGCACGTCGATGGCCGCGCCTCACGCGACAGGCGCGCTGGCCCTGGTGATGGAACGCTATCCGTACATGAACAACCAGCAAGCCTTGCACGTGCTGCTGACCACCGCGACTCAGCTCGACGGCTCAATCACCGACGCGCCCACCGACCGGGTGGGCTGGGGCGTGCCCGACCTGGCGCGGGCGATGCGTGGGCCTGGGCAACTGCTCGGCGAATTTGACGCGAACCTGGGCGTCGGTCAGCGCGATGTGTGGAGTAATGACATTTCCGACAAGGCCTTGCTGCAGCGTCAGGCGGAAGATGCCGCGGAGCGCAGCGCGTGGCAACAGACCCTCAAGGACAAGGGCTGGGAACACGGCATCGCGAGCGACGCCAGCCAGCAGGACCAGACCGACTACGCCGTGGGCACGGCGCGCGCCGCCGCGGCCACCCAACGCCTGTATGCCGGCAGCCTGATCAAGTCCGGCGCCGGTCAGTTGGTGTTGACCGGGGACAACACCTATCGCGGCGCAACCTCCGTCAATGGCGGCCTGCTGACGGTCAATGGCTCGTTGAGTTCAGCGGTGACAGTCAACGACAGCGCCACCCTTGGCGGGTCCGGGCGCGTTGGAGGCTTGACGGCCCGCAGCGGTGCCACCGTTGCCCCCGGCAATTCGATCGGGACCTTGCAGGTGAATGGGGACGTGACGCTGGTACCGGGTTCGACCTATGCCGTGGAGGTGTCGCCTTCGGGCAGCGACCGAATCGTGGCAACGGGGATGGCCACGGTCGAGGGCGCGACGGTCAGTCTCGCGCTGGAAAACAGCCCGACACTGTTGAGCGCGACTCAAGTGCGCAGCCTGCTGGGACAGCGCTATGACATTCTGCACGCGGCAGGCGGCGTTCAAGGCCAGTTCGGGGCGGTGCTGCCCAACTACCTGTTTATCGGCGGCAGTCTCGACTACTCGGCGAGCGACGTGCAGTTGGCGATCGAACGCAACGGTACGTCGTTCTCCAGTGTCGGGCAAACCCCGAATCAACGTTCGGTGGGTGCTGCCGTCGAGCAACTGGGCACGGGCAACCCAGTCTACGAAAGCCTTTTACTGTCGCCGTCGGCCGCACCCGCGCAGCAGGCGTTCCAGCAGTTGTCAGGAGAAATCTATCCGGCGCTCGACACCTTGCTGATCAACGACAGCCGTTACCTGCGTGATGCGGTGGCGGAGCGCTTGCAATATCAGGCGCCGGGTAGCAACGGTTGGGTCAAGGCACTGGGCGCCTGGGGGACGAGCGACGCACACGATGACCACGCGGGGTCGACGTCATCGATTGGCGGTTTGTTGGCCGGGGTCGACGGGGTGCTGGCAGAGGACACGCGATTGGGGTTGGTGGCGGGGTATAGCGACAGCTCGCTGAACCTGGGCAGCGGCACCCATTCCCGGGCGCAGGTCGACAGCTATCACCTGGGCGCCTACGCCGGGCGTGAGCTGGGCGCGCTGCGCCTGAGCCTCGGCGGGGCCTACAGCTGGCACCGCGCGGACATCAAGCGCGACCTGCATTACGGCGACGTCAGCGCGAAACAGAAGGCCACCGTCGATGCTGGCACCACCCAGCTATTCACCGAAGCGGCCTATCGCCTGCACCTGCAACCGCTGGCGCTGGAACCCTTCGCCCATCTGGCCTATGTGCACCTCGATACGGATGGCTTCAGCGAAAAAGGCGATGCCGCCGCGCTGCAAAGCGGCGAGGACACGCGGGACGCGGTGCTCGGCACCCTGGGGGTGCGCGCGCTGAAAACCATCAACCTGTCCGGTCAACAGGCGCTCGACCTGGCGGGCACCCTCGGTTGGCAGCACACCTTGAGTGGCACCGATTCGCAGGATCACCTGGCGTTCGCCAGCGGTGGTCCGACGTTCGCCGTGGAAAGCACGCCTTTGGCGCGCGATGCCGCCCTGGTCGGTGTGCAGGCGGGGCTGGCGCTGGCCAGGGACGTGCGCTTGAACCTCGATTACAGCGGCCGCCTGGCCAGCGACGAGAGCAGTCATGGGGTAGGGCTGAGCCTGAACTGGCAGTTCTGACCCCGGCAGTACACCCGGCCGGGAACGGTCGGGCAATAACAACAACGGCAAAACAACTAAGGATGGTGGCTGGATGGACGTGCAACCGGTTCAAGCAAACGCAATATTCACCCTGAAAACCCTAAACCGCGCCTTGCTCTGTGCGCTGGCGACCCTGGGAACCGCCCAGGCCGCGCCCTATGAGGAAGCCGGCAGGGTCGGCGATGCCAACAGCTGGCGCAGCGCCGAGTTCAATGCCGAATGGGGCCTGGGGGCGATCAATGCCCAGGATGCCTACGCCGCTGGCTACACCGGCAAGGGGGTGAAACTGGGGATCTTCGACCAGCCGGTGTACGCCCCGCACCCGGAGTTTTCCGGCGCGGACAAAGTGATCACCCTGGTCACTCGCGGCATTCGCGAGTACACCGACCCGTACATCCCGGTCAAAGCCGGCGATGCCTTTGTGTATGACGGGTCGCCGTCGGTGGGTTCGGACGGCAAGCTCGGTTCCCACGGCACCCACGTCGGCGGGATCGCCGCCGGCAGCCGCGACGGCAACCCGATGCACGGCGTGGCGTTCAATGCGCAAATCATCAGCGCCGACAATGGCGATCCGGGCCCGGAAGACGGCATCATCCTGGGCAACGACGGCGCGGTGTACAAGGCCGGTTGGGACGCCCTGCGCGACAGTGGCGCACGGATCATCAACAACAGTTGGGGCATCGGCATCACCGACCGCTTTGACCAGGGGGGGCGCGACCCGGCATTCCCGCACTTCACGGTGAGCGACGCCCAACTCCAGTTCGACCAGATCCAGCCCTTGCTCGACACCAAACAGGGCGGTGCCTACCGTGGCGCCATCGATGCCGCCCGCAGCGGCATCGTGACTATTTTCGCCGCCGGCAACGACTACAACCTCAACAACCCGGATGCCATCGCCGGCCTCGGCTATTTCGTCCCGGACATCGCCGCCAACTGGGTTACCGTCGCCGCGTTGCAAAAGAATCCGGACCTCGCCAGCGCCGACCCGTACACCATCAGCGCCTTCTCCTCGCGTTGCGGCTACACCGCGGGTTTCTGCGTGTCGGCTCCGGGCAGTCGCATTTACAGCGCGGTGATTGGCGGTACCAACGCCGATAACCTGACCATGGATTACGCCAACAAGAGTGGCACCTCGATGGCCGCGCCCCACGTGGCGGGTGCTGCGGCGGTGTTGATGGAGCGCTTCCCGTACATGACCGGTGCGCAGGTCGCCGGCGTGCTGAAAACCACCGCCACCGACATGGGCACACCGGGCATCGACTCGCTGTACGGCTGGGGCATGATCAACCTGCGCAAGGGCATCGACGGCCCCGGCATGTTCGTCGCCGACGCCGATATCCCGCAGGAATTTCGCGTAGAGGGTGCCTATGGCAACGGCCAGTTTGTCGCCGACCTGCCGGGCATCGGCGCGGTCATCGATGCCGGCAAACCCACGCAACGGCTGTGCACTGACCTCAGTTGTGGCCTGGATGTCTGGGGCAACGACATTGCCGGTCACGGCGGCTTGACCAAGCAGGGCATCGGCACGCTGGTGCTCACTGGCAACAACACCTACAGCGGCCCGACCCTGGTCAACCAGGGGCGCCTGGCGATCAATGGTGCGCTGGATTCGACGGTGACCGTCAACGACAGCGGCATCCTCGGCGGTTCCGGGCGCGTCGGCGCGCTGCGCGCGAACAGCGGCGGCACGGTGGCGCCGGGCAACTCCATCGGCACCTTGAACGTGGCCGGCGATGTCACCTTCGCGCCGGGTTCGACCTACGCCGTGGAGGTTTCACCTACGAGCAGCGACCGCATCGTTGCCGGTGGCCAGGCCACCGTTCAGGGCGCGACCGTCAGCCTGTCCCTGGAAAACAGTCCAACCCTGCTCAGTACCACCCAGGTCCGCAGCCTGCTGGGTACCCAGTACAACATCCTGCAAGCGGCTGGCGGTATCCAGGGCCAGTTCGGCGCGGTGTTGCCCAACTACGCGTTCCTCGGCGGCACCCTCGACTACTCGGCGACCGCCGTGCAACTGGAAGTCGGGCGCAATGGCAACAGCTTCGCCAGCGTCGGCCAGACCCCGAACCAGCGTTCGGTCGCCGCGGCCACCGAGCAACTGGGGGCGGGCAATGCGCTGTATGAAACCGTGCTGCTGTCGCCGGACGCCGCCAGCGCGCAGCAAGCGTTCCAGCAACTGTCCGGGGAAATCCATCCGGCCATCGGCACCTTGCTGGTCAACGACTCGCGCTACCTGCGCGATGCCGTGGGTGAGCGCTTGCGCGATCACGGTCTGTATGACGCTGCCACCCCCGGTAGCGACGACAACAACGGCTGGGTCAAAGTGCTCGGTGCCTGGGGCAAGACCGACGGCGACCAGGGTGATGCCAACTACACCCATTCCATTGGCGGCCTGCTGGCCGGCGTGGACGGCTTGATCGCCGAAAACACCCGCCTGGGCTTCGTCACCGGTTACAGCGACAGTTCGTTGAGCATGGGCGACGGTACCCATTCCTCGGCTTCGGTCGACAGTTATCACTTGGGGCTGTACGCCGGGCATCAGCTCGACGCATGGCGCCTGAGCGTCGGTGGCGCCCACAGCTGGCACCGCATCGACAGCCAGCGGGAACTGCAGTTCGGCGACGTCAGCGCCAAGCAGAAAACCAAGCGCGATGCGCAAACCAGCCAGGTGTTCACCGAAGCCGCCTACCGCCTGGACCTGCAACCGATGGCCCTGGAACCTTTCGCCAACCTGGCCTATGTGCACGTGGGCAGTGACAGCTTCACCGAGAAAGGCGGGGCGGCAGCGCTCAAGGGCGGCGACGATAACCGCGATGCCGTGCTCTCCACCCTCGGCCTGCGCGCCAGCCAGCGCGTGGCCCTCAGCGCGCAGCAGTCACTGGACCTGTCCGGGACCCTGGGCTGGCAGCACAACCTGAGCAACATCCACAGCGAAGAGAACCTGGCCTTTGCCAACGGTGGCGGTACGCCGTTCAGCGTGCAGAGCGTGTCCATGGACCGCAACGCCGCGGTGGTGGGTGTGCGCGCCGGCCTGGCGCTGGCGCGGGATGTCAGCCTGAACCTGGACTACAACGGCCTGCTGGGCTCCAACGACAAGACCCACGGCGTGGGGCTGACCCTCGACTGGCAATTCTGATGGCCGCCTCACGCGCACAACCGCAACACGCCCCCGCACTGACCAAGAGGCAAGACCATGGGTGTTTTTGATTACAGGAACTTCAGCGGCGAGGCCAGGGCGCTGTACAGCGACGCCATCGCCTTGACCCTCTATGCCTACACGCCGACCGGCCAGCCGCTGGCGTCCGGCTGGACGCCGGTCACGGCCGGGCAATTGGGTTACCAGGGCACCGTGGGTGCCCAGGGTACGTTCTTTGGCGAGCAGCCCGGTTTCACCAGCGCCGAAGCCGAGGTGCTGGCCAGGTACGACGGGGCGGGCAAGCTGCTCGGCCTGGGCATTGCGTTTCGCGGCACCGGCGGCCTGGGGTACAGCGACACCTACGGCGACATGCAGAACAACCTGCTGGCGGCCGTCGGGCCCACGGATTACGCGAAGAACTACGCCAAGAGTGCGTTCGACACCTTGCTCAAGGACGTTGCCGCGTTCGCCACCAGCCAGGGCCTCAGTGCCAGGGACGTGCTGATCAGCGGCCACAGCCTGGGCGGCCTGGGCGTCAACAGTGTCGCCGAGCTGAGCCGTGACCATTGGGGCGGCTTCTACGAGGACGCCAACTATGTGTCCTTTGCCTCGCCGACCCAAAGCTCGCCCGGTACCCAGGTGCTGAACATCGGCTATGAAAACGACCCGGTGTTCCGTGTACTGGATGGCACCACCTTCACCGCTTCGTCGCTGTACAAGCACGACCAGCCCCAGGCGTCGGCGACCAATAACCTGGTCAACTTCAACGACCATTACGCCTCCACCCAGATGACCCCGTTCAGCATCGCCAACCCGTCACACTGGGCGGCCCACGGTTCACTGGGCTATGCCGATGGCCTCAACCGGGTGATCGACTCGGCGTTCTACGACCTCACCCACAAGGACTCGACGATCTTCGTCTCGACCCTGTCCGAGAGCGTCCGTGGCAGCACCTGGATCGAAGACCTGGGCCGCAGTGGTGAAGCCCACACCGGCAGCACCTTCATCATCGGTACCGACAGCAACGACCTGTTGCGTGGCGGCAAGGGCAATGACTTCCTGGAAGGACGCGACGGCAACGACAGCTTCCGTGATGGTGGTGGCTACAACATCCTGCTCGGTGGCCAGGGGCACAACCTGCTGGAACTGCAACAGCCCCTGCAGAACTTCAACCTGGCCCATGACGGCGATGGCACCTTGTACCTGCGCGACAGCTACGGCGGCATCAGCCTGACCCGGGACATCGACGCGCTGGTAAGCAAGGAGTCCGGCGCCCTGTGGGGGCTGTTCAACAAGGACGTCAGCTACAACGTCACCGACCGGGGCTTGCTCAGTGACACCGGCCTGATCGCTTACAACCACTCGTTCGAGGGTGATGCCTACGCTAATTCGCTGGTGGCCAGCGCCGACGGCGACTGGCTGTTCGGTCTGTCGGGCAACGACCACCTGCAAAGCGACAAGCAGCAGGTGACCTTCGTCGGCGGCGAGGGCAATGACGTCATGTCGGCCAGTGGCGCCAACAACACCTACCTGTTCAGCGGTGCGTTCGGCTTCGACGCCATCAACGGTTACCAGGGCGGCGACACGCTGGTGTTCATGGGCGTGCAGGGCGCGGGGCAGGGCTACGACTACAGCCAGCATGTCTCGCAATCGGGCAGCGACACGCTGCTCAAGGTCGGCGACTACGCGGTAACGCTGGTGGGCGTTGGCCTGGACAACCTGTCAGGCGCGGGGATCGTATTTGCGTAAACGCATCACCAGGTAATACGCGGGAACGTCCCGCCCAGCGGGGCGTTCCGGCTGCGTGAGCTATCTCTGACAATTCCAACAACGAGAGAGGCAATACCATGGCTGTCTATGACTACAAAGACTTCACCGCATCAGCATCCAAGGCGTTGTTCAGCGACGCGATGGCGATCGCACTGTACGCCTATCACAACCTCGATAACGGTTTTGCCACGGGCTATCAGCACAACGGTTTCGGCCTCGGGCTGCCGGCCACACTGGTCACTGCGCTGATCGGCGGCACGGATTCGCAAGGGGCGATTCCGGGTATCCCATGGAACCCCGATTCGGAAAAAGCCGCGCTGGAGGCGGTGCAACAGGCCGGCTGGACCCCGATCACCGCCACGCAGTTGGGCTACGACGGCAAGGTCGACGGGCGTGGCACCTTTTTCGGCGAGAAGCCCGGCTACACCAGTGCCCAGGTGGAGATCCTCGGCAAGTACGACGCCCAGGGTCAACTCACGGAAATCGGCATCGCCTTCCGTGGCACCAGCGGCCCGCGGGAGTCGCTGATCAGCGATTCCATTGGCGACGCGATCAATGACCTGCTGGCGGCGCTGGGCCCTGAGGACTACGCGAAAAACTACGTCGGCGAAGCCTTTGGTTCATTGCTCCAGGACGTGGCCGCCTTTGCCGCCGCCCATGGCCTGAGCGGCCAGGATGTGCTGGTCAGCGGCCACAGCCTGGGCGGGCTGGCGGTCAACAGCCTGGCCGACCTGAGCAGCGACCACTGGAACGGCTTCTACCAGGACGCCAACTACATCGCCTACGCGTCACCGACCCAGAGCAGCACCGACAAGGTGCTGAACATTGGCTACGAAAACGACCCGGTGTTCCGCGCGCTGGACGGTTCCGACTTCAACCTGGCGTCAGTGGGTGTCCACGACACGCCTCAGGATTCGGCGACCAACAACATCGTCAACTTCAACGATCACTATGCGTCGACGGCCTGGAACCTGTTGCCGTACTCCATCCTCAACATCCCGACCTGGATTTCCCACCTGCCCACGGCCTACGGCGACGGCATGACCCGGGTGCTGGACTCAGTGTTCTACGACCTCACGAGCAAGGACTCGACCCTGATCGTCGCCAACCTGTCGGATCCGGCACGCAGCACCACCTGGGTGCAGGATCTCAACCGCAACGCCGAAACCCACACAGGCAGCACCTTCATCATCGGCAGCGACGGCAACGACCTGATCCAGGGCGGCCAGGGCACTGACTACCTTGACGGAGGCGCCGGCAACGACACCTTCCGCGATGCCGGCGGCTACAACATCATCGAGGGGGGCGCGGGCAACAACAGCCTGGACCTGCAGCAGTCAGTGAAAAACTTCAGCTTCGCCAACGACGGCGCGGGCGCCTTGTATATCCGCGATGCCAATGGCGGCATCAGCATCACCCGCGATGTCGGCAGCCTGAGCAGCAAGGAGCCGGGGTTCCTGTGGGGGCTGTTCAAGGACGACGTGGTTCACCGGGTCACCGACACCGGCCTGCTCTCGGACAAGAGCCTGATGCACTACGCCTCCTCAGTGAGGGGTGATGGCGGCGCCAACACCCTCACGGCGCACACCGGTGGCGACTGGTTGTTCGGGCAGGACGGCGACGATCATCTGATCGGAGGACAGGGTAACGACGTGTTGATTGGTGGCGGCGGCAACGATCTGCTGGCGGCGGGCGGTGGCAGCAACAGTTTTGTGTTCAGTGGCGACTTTGGTCACGACCGCATCCTCGGCTTCCAGGGCAGTGACACCCTGGTGTTTCTCGGGGTCGCGGGCGTGGGGCAGGGGGATCCACTGCAGGGTCATGCCACCGCGGTGGGTGCCGACACGCTGCTGACCTTCGGCAACGACTCGGTGACCCTGGTCGGGGTGGCCCTGGACCACCTGAACAGCACCAGCCTGGTGATCGCCTGAGGTAAGTAAGCCCGGCGTGCGGTAACGCGCGCCGGGCCGATCAAGGCTTACTTGTAGTGAATCACGATGCCTTTGAGTTTGCGTCCCTGAATGGACTGGATATCCCGGTCCCACAGCGGGCCGCTGACGTAGGCCGACACCGGCTGGATCCGGTCGTACACCACCACCACGGCATCACCGCCCATCGCGGCGGCTTCGGTGCGCAGCTTCTGTTCGATCTCGGTCACCGGCGGTGGCGGCTCGACACTGACGTCGACAATCACTTCACCCACCCGGACATGGGGCCGCGTGGGTTCGACGCGCAGCACTTGCACCGACTCGGGCAGGGTGGGCGCAAAGTGCTCGCCGCCCACGTATTGGGTGGAACTGGCGTTGATGCTGGCGCAGGCACTGAGGCCGAAAACGGTCAGGGCAATGGCCAACACTTTGATACCCCGCACCGGCAGTGCGAAGTCCTTGAGGCTCAGGGGCAGTTGATGGATGCTCAAGCGGATACTCCTTTCTGGGGTTCGGCCATCAGGCTGTCGACGCTCAAAAGCATAGACACAATGGGCTGACCGGCCAGACAGGACGTGGATTTTTATCCGCTATGCACCCGGTAACGGCGCCGGGACATGCTCACGGGTGGCCCCGACCCCTTGCTGGTCATGCGGCAGGCGATCATTTTTCCTTGCGGATGGTGGCGACCTCGTCGGCCCTGACCCTGATCACGGTGCCGGAAATGTCCTCGAACTCGAAGAAACCGTCTTTGGTGTGGGTGTCGGGCATGTCCTTGGTCACATATTGCGTGCCGTTCTGCAGGGTCACGACAGTGGGGGTCGAGCAGCCCGACAGCGCCAGCAACGCCACGACAGCAAACGACAACCCCTGAATCCGGATGTTCATGGCAAATCCTCTCGTTGAAAAAAACCATCATCGTCGCGATGCCCGGGCACCGGGCCGAATACCACAGGCCGTTGGTCGCGCCTAACCCTGGAAAGCTCTGTCAGCCCCTGAAAGAAACGCCCAGTACCTCAATCAAGCGTAAACCCTGTGAGAGGTGCTCAAGTGTTCGAATGACCGCCATTGATCTTTTTCCGTTTGCCAGCACCCATGCCGGGCTGTTATCTGTATGCATGACCAGTATCGGCACGGCATGGCGCTCTCTATCTGTGACACTCAATCCGCTCGATGATCCCTTCTACTACCTGAACAACTTTCAGCGAGTGCTTTCCTGGCTCGAGCAACGCTATGCCGACGTGCTCAACGGACAGGAGCAGCAGTTCATCGTTGATTTCGGCCGCTTGCCCCGTGCCTCCCAGGCATTGCTGGTGCGGATGGTCATGCGCAAGGGGCTGCATTTTCGCCTCGGCAAGTTGCAGTATCCCGAGATCGGCGACAGTGCCGACGCCGTCGAACCTTTGCTGGCGCTTGGCTGGGTGGACGAACGGGCGCCGCTGTCGATCGACGACCTGTTCGAGGTGCTGCTCAAGCCGGAGATTGTCCAGTGCTTTGGTGTGCTCATCGAACAACCCAAGGCGAAAAAGCCGCAGTGGCTGGCGGCATTGCGTGAACGCTTCGACGAACCCCGGACGTTCAATGACTGGTACCCGGCACTGGATGACCGGCTATTGAGCCTGACCATCATGGACCTGGCCGACCGCTTGCGCCTGATGTTCTTTGGCAACCTGTACCAGGACTGGTCGGAGTTCGTGCTGGCCGATCTGGGCATCTTCACCTACGAGAACGTCGAGTTCTGTGCCGAATCCCGTGGTTTGCGCAGCCGCGACGACCTGGAGGCCTACCTCTATCTGCACCAGTGCCAGCAGCGCTTTGAAGCCGGCGAGGATGTCACACGGGTGGCCGAACAGATCCACGCGCTGCAAACGGCCAACCCCTGGCTTGAGCAACGGCGCGGCAAGTTGCTGTTCCAGCTAGGGCAACACTGTGAGCGAATGGCCGATTGGCCGGCGGCGCTGGCGATCTATCGCCAGTGCCGGTATGCCGGGGCCCGCTTGCGGCTGATCCGGGTGCTGGAGCGGTGCGCCGAGTTTCAATTGGCGCTGGAGCTGGCAAGCCACGCCGAGCAGGCACCGGAGAGTGCCGCCGAGCACCAGCAACTGCTGCGGGTACTGCCCAGGTTGCGGCGCAAACTGGGCGGGCCGCCCGCATCACGGAGCAAGGCGCGGGAGGTCGAGCGCCTGGACCTGACCCTGGAGCGGGTCGAGCCGGCCCTGTCGGTGGAGTGTCTTGTCCAGGCTCATCTGGATGATCCCCGTGGGCCGGTGCATTACGTCGAAAACAGCCTGGTCAATTCGTTGTTCGGGCTGCTGTGCTGGCCGGCGATATTCGCGCCGTTGCCCGGGGCGTTTTTTCACCCGTTCCAGCGCGGGCCGGCGGACTTGCTCAGCGAAGACTTCCATGCCCGGCGTGCCGACCTGTTCCAGGCCTGCCTGGCAGAACTGGCGGACGGGCGTTACGTCGCGACCATCCGCCAGCGTTTCCATGACAAATACTCGGTGCAGTCGCCCTTCGTGTTTTGGGCGGTGCTGACCGAGGCGTTGCTGGAACAGGCCCTGGCCTGCCTGCCCGCCGAGCACCTGAAACTCTGGTTCGAACGCCTGCTGCAGGACATCAAGGCCAACCGCGCGGGCATGCCGGACCTGATCCAGTTCTGGCCGCAGCAGAAAACCTACCGGATGATCGAGGTCAAGGGCCCGGGGGATCGCCTGCAAGACAATCAACTGCGCTGGCTGGAGTTCTGCCGCGAGCACCAGATGCCCGTCACCGTCTGCTATGTGCAATGGGCGGGACCTGAAGGGTGAGCTATGGCATTGCGGTGCGTGCCCTGTGTGAATTTACCGCCAAGACCGGTGATCTGGACCTGCGGTTTACCCCGTCACCCACGGCGCTGGAAGGCATCGTCGGTCATCGCACCGTGGCCTCGCGGCGCAGTGCGTCCTATCAGAACGAAGTCGCGCTGCAAGGCCAGTACCGGCAGTTGACCGTCAGGGGCCGGGCGGACGGCTACGACCCCGGGCAGAATCGCCTCGAAGAAATCAAGACCTACCGGGGTGAGCTGGAGCGCATGCCGGCCAATTACCGACAGCTGCATTGGGCGCAAGCGAAAATCTACGGCTGGTTGATGTGCCAGAAGCTGCAATTGGCTCATATCAACCTGGCCCTGGTGTATTTCGACATTGTCGGCGAGCAGGAAACCAGCCTGGTGGAAACCTGGAGCGCCACGGCGCTGGAGGACTTCTTCAACCTGCACTGCGGGTTATTCCTGCACTGGGCCGAGCAGGAAATAGCCCATCGCGATGCGCGCAATCAAGGCGCACAGACACTGCTTTTTCCGCACCCGGACTTCCGGCCCGGGCAGCGCCACCTGGCGGAATCGGTGTTCAAGGCCGTCAGCACCGGGCGTTGCCTGATGGCCCAGGCCACCACCGGCATCGGCAAGACCCTGGGCACCCTGTTCCCGATACTCAAGGCCTGGGTGCCCCAGCAGCTGGACAAGGTGTTCTTTCTCACGGCCAAGACACCGGGACGCAAACTGGCGCTGGATGCCGCGCAAGTGCTGGTGGACAGCGGCGATGGCTTGCCGTTGCGCGTGCTGGAGATGGTTGCCCGCGACAAGGCCTGCGAGCACCTGGACAAAGCCTGTCATGGCGAGTCCTGCCCATTGGCCCATGGCTTCTATGACCGCTTGCCGGCGGCGCGGGCGGCGGCGAGCAAGGTCACGCTGCTCGATCAGGCCGCGCTGCGCGAGATTGCCCTTGAGCACCAGGTCTGCCCGTATTACCTGAGCCAGGAAATGGCCCGTTGGGCCGACCTGGTGGTTGCCGACTACAACTACTATTTCGACTTCAGCGCGTTGCTGTTCGGCCTGGCCCAGGCCAGCCAGTGGAGGGTTGCGGTGCTGGTGGACGAAGCCCATAACCTGGTGGAGCGCGGCCGCCAGATGTACAGCGCCAGCCTCGATCAAGCGACCCTCGACAGTGTGCGCAAAACCGCGCCCGAGGCATTGAAAAAGAGCCTGCAGCGGGTCAACCGCGAGTGGAACGCGCTGCACAAGGAGCAGGTCGCACCCTATCAGGCGTACGCCAGCGTGCCGGACAAGCTGCTGCAAACGCTCGCGTCCTGTACCGCGGCCATCGGTGATTACCTGAACGAACATCCCCAGGGGCTGGATGGTGCCTTGCAAGGCTTTTACTTCGACGCGTTGCAATTCAACCGGGTGGCCGAACTCTTCGATGAGCAGTTCCTGTTCGACATCAGCCAGCGTCAAGCCAGGGGCAAGCGCAGCCTGTCCCAGCTGTGCCTGCGCAACGTGGTGCCGGCCGGGTTCATTCGTCCACGGCTGACGGCGGCGCGCAGTGTGGTGATGTTTTCCGCGACCCTGGACCCGCAACGCTACTACACCGACATGCTGGGTCTGCCGCCGGGCACGGTATGGGTCGAGGTCGAATCGCCGTTTCGCGCCGAGCAACTCAAGGTGCGGATCGTCAGCCAGATCTCCACCCGCTTCGTACACCGCCAGGCCTCCCTCGGGCCGATTGTCGAGCTGATGGCCCACCAGTTCATGGCGCGTCCCGGCAATTACCTGGCGTTTTTCAGCAGCTTCGATTACCTGCAACAGGTGCAGCAACTGCTCGCCGAACAGTGGCCGCAGATCACCCAGTGGGCACAGTCGCGGGGTATGGACGAGACGCAGCGCCAGGCCTTCCTCGACCGGTTCACCACCCGTAGCCAGGGCATCGGCTTTGCCGTATTGGGCGGCGCCTTTGGCGAAGGTATCGACTTGCCGGGGGCGCGGCTGATCGGTGCCTTCATCGCGACCCTGGGGCTGGCCCAACTGAACCCGGTCAACGAGCAACTCAAGCAGCGCATGGCCGTGTTATTCGGTGCCGGCTACGACTACACCTACCTGTTTCCCGGGGTGCAGAAGGTGGTGCAAGCCGCCGGGCGAGTGATCCGTACCCAGCAGGACCAGGGGGTGGTGATGCTGATCGATGATCGGTTCGGCGAGCCCAAGGTCCAGCAGTTGCTACCGCGCTGGTGGTCGGTCGACGGTCGGCGCTGAGGCCCATTGAAACTCGAACAGGGTACAGGGGTAACCGTCGATAGACCGTTGCTGGCGAGTGAAATCACCTCCCGTCAGCTGCGGGATGACCCTGGCCCAGAACGCCCGGGCCGGCAGGTTGGCGTCGACGTGGATGATCTGCCAGTGCCCGGGCAACTGATCGAGCAGGGCCGCCACCGCATAGGCTGCGACCCCGCGACCGCGATAGTGGCGGGCGACGAAGAAATAACCGATGTTGTACTCGACGCCCTCGCTGCGCGCCTCGTCATCCACGGTGACGAAGCCGGCCAGGTCACCGTCCACCTTGATCAGGAATGCCCGGGTCGATGGCTTGTGCCAGTAGTCGAGCTGGGGCTGCAGGTTGAACAGCCCATGGCGACCGAACTTCAGCGGTAGCCACTCACTGAAGTCGTACAGGTAGAACTGCATCAGGTTTTCGATGCACTCCAGTTCATCCCGCTGTGCGCGGTGCAGTTCAATGCTGGCCATGGTGCGCGACTCCTGATTGCGACCTTGTCTATGACCTTAGTCTCCTGTCTCGCACATGCTGTTCCTTTCTGACGGTGTCTGTTGCCGTCATGCGGCGTTGCCTGACAACAACAGCCACTCGTCGTAGGAGGAACAGGGCTCTAGCGCAAAATCACGTAGACCTTCCTCACGTCCGTGAGGTTTTCCCAGGTGCCCTCGAAACCGGCGGCCACCACGAAAGTACTGCCGGCCTCGAAGGTGCTGCTGTTGCCGGCGCTGTCGGTCAGGCGTACCTGGCCTTCGAGCAGATGGCACAGCTCGTCGTAATCGCAGTGGCACCGTTCCTTGTGCGGGCCGGCTTCCCAGACCCCGGCCGTGAGCTGCTTGTCTTCATTGCTGAAGTGCCGCCAGGTGATGCTCTGGTATGGCTTTTCGACGATCTGCGGGTCGCTGACTTCCTGGATCAGCGCTTTGGTCGGTTGCGTGGCGAAGTCAGTGACGAACGCGGGTTGTTGGCGATGCATGAGACGCTCCTTGTAACGCAGTTCGCTTGGCTGTTCAGGAGTCGAAACCGACCCCGAAGGCATCCAGGGTTTTCAGGAACAGGTTGCGTTGGCCGCTGCGGTCTTCATGGGCCAGGCCGCGTTGCGCCAGGCGCACGCCAATGAAGCGCAAGGGTTCGGGCGGAAAGCGCACCGGGGCGCGGTTAAGCATGTCCAGGCAAGTGCGATGGCTGTCCTGGCCGTCCAGCAGGTCCAGCATCGTCGCGCCGGCAAAGCGGCTGGCAGCGATGCCCTGGCCAGTGAAACCCATGGCGTAGGCCACGCGGCGGTCGTGGGTGGTGCCGGTGAACATCGTCGTGCGCGCGGACGAGTCGATGACGCCGCCCCAGGCGTGGCTGAAGCTCACGTCGGCCAAGGCCGGGAAGGTCTGCTGAAACTGCTCGGCCAGGCGCACAAAGGTTTCCGGGCGCTGGGTCAGGCCTTCGTCCAGTTTGCTGGCAAACGGGTAGATGGCGTCGAAGCCGCCCCACAGGATGCGGTTGTCGGCGGTTTTGCGCAGGTAGTGGAACTGGTTGCCGGAGTCGGCAATGCCATGGCGCCGGTCCCAGCCAATGGCCTGTAACTGCGCCTGGGACAACGGCTCGGTGGTCAGGGCGTAGTCGTAGATCGGAATGACCGTGGTGCGCAATGCGGGCAACAGCGATGGGAACACGTTGGTGGCCAGCGCGACCCGGGGGGCCTGGACGCTGCCGTAGCCGGTGTGCAGCAGCACGCCGTTGCCGAGGGCTTGCAGGCGGGTGACCGGCGAGTGTTCGAACAGGTCCACGCCGTGCTCGATGCAGGCCCGGCGCAACTCGCGAACCATCTTCGCCGGGTTGAGCAGCGCGTAATTGGGTTCGTACAAACCGGCGCTGTACAGTGGCGAGTCCAGGTATGCCTTGAGTGCCGATCCTTCCAGCCAGGTGCAGTCGATGCCGTGGCGCCGGTACTTCTGCTCAAGCGCGCGCAAGCCCTCGACTTGCCACGGGGTGGTGGCCACGTTGAGTTTGCCGGGGCGTTCGAATTCGACCTCCAGGCCCAACCGCAGGATGTCCTGCGCCAGTTCATCGAGATTGTCGCGACCCAGGCGAATCAGGGTCTCGGCTTCCCTGGGCCAGCGCTTCAGAGCGTTGGACACGCCATGGGAAATGCTCGGTGCGCAGAACCCGCCACTCCTGCCGCTGGCCGAGGTGCCACAGGTGCGGCCCTCCAGCAGGACGATACGCCCGGTGGGCATCCGTTGCCGGGCCAGCAGTGCGGTCCACAGGCCGGTGAACCCCCCGCCGACGATCACCAGGTCGGCGTGGATGTCGCCGGTCTGCCGTTCGCACGCCTGGACCGGCGTGTCGGTGTCCAGCCAATACGGCCTGGGGATCGTGTGCTTGAGGCTGTGCAGGGCGGATGGGCGCATGACGGACTCTTTTTCGTGGCTATGACGAGGGGGTAGGCAACGCCAGGATCGCCCGCGCGGCGAGCTCGGTGCCGCGGGTCGCCTGCATGGCCGCGCTGATCGCGGCAAGGCGCTGCTGCATCGAGGTGTCGTTGAGCAGTTGCTCTAGGGTGGCGGGCAGGGCGGCCAGCGGATCGGCGAAGCGCGGCAGGTAGCGACCGATACCGACTTCTTCGCCGCGCACCGCATTGTCGTGGCCGTCCCAGCAGTAGGGAATGATCACCGAGGGCAAGCCAAAGAACAGGGCTTCGCAGAAACTGTTGTTGCCGCCGTGGTGAATGAACAACTGGCACTCCTTGAGCACCGCCGGCTGTGGGAACCAGCTGTCCAGGTAGATGTTGTCCGGGACCTCGGTGTAGGTCTCGCGGTAGGCGCCGACGTTGATCAGGAAGCGATAGGGCAAGGTTTCCAGGGTGGCGATCAGGCGCTTGATCATCCGGGTATCGGCCGCGCCCAGGCTGCCGAAGCTGACGTAGATCAGCGGCGCGTCGTTGTGCCGCGGAAAGTCAGGCACGATGTACGGCGCTTCGCGGCGCACACACCCGTCGAGGTACAGGTAGCGTTGCGGGTCCAGCGGTTGTTCGCGCTCGTAGCGTACCGGGGTCGGCGACAGCAACAGGTTGAGCCAGGGCGAGTCCATCAGGAACTGGCCTGGTGGGCAGCGCGCGGTGTCGTGGCTGGCGAGAAAGCGCGAGAAGCGCTCATGGGCCGGGGCGACAGCGTTCTGGTAGTGCTCGACAAAGACCTGGCACGCCACCCTGTCGCCCTGGCTGCAACCGGACAGGTAGGGGGGCACGGCGCGGTCCGGCAACTCGGTTTCGGCACAGGAGACCATGCGCACCCACGGGCAACCGGCATTGGCAATCGCCGGGAACATCACCACGTTGTCCAGCACGATCGCGTCCGGCTTGAGCCGGGCCAGCAATTGTTGCAGGGGCTTCTCGGCCTCGATGGCCGTGTCGATGATGGCTTCCCAGGCCGGCGCCACGTAGCTGTCGATCTGGGCCAGCGGGGTCTGGTCGAAGTAGGGGATGTTGCGCTCGATGAAGCGCTCCCAGTAATGCTGATGCTCGGCCGCCGACAGCGGGTTGGCCTCGGGAATCGGGTACTCGGCAAAGCCGTACTCGGCGAAGATCCCCTGGAAATGCCCGTGACAGATAAACACCGGCCGGGCACCCAGCTCACGCAGCGCCTGAGCGATACCGATGCAGTTCAGGGCCGCGCCAAAACTGGCTTCGGGGAACAGGGCGATCAGTTTTTCTTTGTGCATGGCATGGGACCGTCTGCAGCGGGTTGCCCCCGCTTTTCTTGAAGGTGTTTTTGATGCTGTCTTATTTCATGAAAAAAAGCACCACAATTTTTCCGGGGTTCAACCCCGCCCGAAAGGATGGCGATGGGGGATGCCACGGTTGGCGGTTTGTGGGCGTTGCGCCGCGGACAGCCGCAGGTGCAGGCGCATCAGGTCGGCCGCGATCTCCATCTGCCCCCGTTCGATCTGGGCAATGATGTGCAGGTGCTCACGCAGGGCTTCGTGCAGGCGGTGCACGCTGACACTCGGCAGCAGGTTGGGCAGGCGGCGCAGGCTTTGGTGCTGGAGCAGGGCATCGCTGACGAAACGGTTGCCGCAACTTTGGCCGATCAGTTCGTGAAAGCTGATGTCCAGTTCGCGAAACTGCTGGAGGTCGAAGTCCTCGACCGGTGTCGCCAGCAGGGTTTCCATGCCCGTGCGCAGCAGTGTCAGGCGTTGCGGGTCGGCATTGAAGTGGGGGCTGAGCAGGGCCTCGGGTTCCAGGATCAGGCGGAACTTCAGGCTTTCGTCCAGGGCCGCGAGGCTGTTGAGTGACGGGCGGAACAGCCAGGACTGGCCGGGGCCGCGCTCGATGGCCTGGCTTTCGCTCAGTTGGGCCAGGGCTTTCTGGGCCGCGGGGCGGCCGATGTCGTAGCGGCGCATCAGTTCACTGATGCTGATGCTGTCACCCAGGCGCCCGGCCATGCGGTCGCGCAGTACCGAGGTGGCCAGTTCTTCTTCGGCGGCCTGGGGCAGGGCGCTGTTGAAGGGCTGGCCGGCGGGCGGGGCAACCAGGCGATAGCCCTTGCCCGCTTCATGGCTGAGCAGGTTTTCTTCGTGCAGGACTTTCAATGCCCCGCGCACCAGGGTGCGCGACACCTGGAAGGTACGGGCCAGGGCTTGCTCGGAAACCGGGTCGCCAGGCATCACTCCCGTCTCCTGCGTGTGCTCGAGAATGCGCCGGGCCAGTTCCAGGTGATTGGTGCGGGGTTTCTTTTCGATTGTCGTGCTCAAGGGGTTCTTCTCTGGTCGTGATGCCGCTCAATTGGCAGTGAACGCCCGTGGCGAGGGAGCTTGCTCCCGCTGGGGTGCGAAGCAGCCCTGATAAGGCGCTTGCGGTCTTTCAAAGAGACCTCGGCAACCTTTTTGGGGCTGCTGCACAGCCCAGCGGGAGCAAGCTCCCTCGCCACGGGTGTTCCGCGCTTCGACCGAACTGCATGACTTCTTTTGTCGGTCACTGCGCATTCATGCACGGATCTTATGTCATGGGCAGCCTGTCAGTCAGGCGCGAGAAAATTATTGACATCCTGCTATGCTGGTCCTAATTATTAAAAAAATACACCGCAAGCCGTTTCTTATTTTTTGCCGCACTGCCTTCGAACACAACAATAACAGTCGTTAGGTGAGCATTATGAGAAAGCTGAAGCACCTTGTTTGCGCAGGACTGGCCGTTTCCGTTGCAATCGCCTCATCAGCCGCCAGTGCCAAGGATATGGTCATCTCCATCTGGGACGGCTACATGGCCCCCGATGCGCTGGACAAGTTCAAAGTGGCCAGCGGTGTCACGGTCGACAAGGCCTTGCACGCCACCAACGAAGAGATCATGGGCAAGCTCATGGCCAATGGCGGGGAAGGCTACGACGTGGTCTTCGTGTCCTCGCCCTTTGCCGAAGTCCTGCACAAGCAGGGGCTGCTGGCGGACATCGATCCGGTCAAAGTCCCCAACCTGAAAAACCTCTACCCCGAAGCCACTCACCTGGAATACGACCCGGGTAACCAGTTCTCGGTGCCTTACACCTGGGGCACCACCGGAATCTGCTACCGCTCCGACAAGGTCAACCCTGCGCCCAGCAGCTGGAATGACCTGCTCAACCCCAGCGATGCCCTCAAGGGCAAGGTGACCCTGCTTGCCACCGACCGCTGGATGCTCGGCGCCGGGTTCCTGGCCAAAGGCTGGTCGGTCAATGACAACAACACCCAGCATATCGGCGCGGTACGTGACCAACTGATCGCCACCAAGAAGCGCATCCTCGCCTTCGACGACACCACCTTCTACTCCAAGCTCGCTTCCGGCGAATCGCTGATGGCCCATGCGTGGGACGGCTGGTGCAACTACGGCACCCAGGCCAATGGGGCGATCCGCTTCGTGGTGCCCAAGGAAGGTTCCGACCTGTGGGTGGACACCATGGTGGTGCTCAAGGGGTCGAAGCATCGGGACGAAGCCTTCAGGTTCATCAACTTCATGCTGGACAAGGGCAACCACGCCTGGGTCGCCGAAAACATTCTCTACAAAGTACCGAACCAGGCCGCCATGGCCGGGTTGTCCGCCGACCTGCTCAAGCAGTATCCGAACCTGAGCATCGCCCCGGCCGAACTGCTGAAGATGGAGCAGTTGCGCGACTTGGGCGGCACCACGCAGAAGGCCTATACCCGGGCCGTCACCGAAATCATGGCGGCGCAGAACTAGCCCGCGGGTTCTGACCGGGGCATGCCGCTGCATGCCTCGCCATTCTAGGCAAGCCACCTTGCTGCGTGCGGGGTCGGAGGATACGGGTAATGAGTGCATTGCATGCCGACAGGCGTCTGTCGGCCTGGCTGCTGACGCCTGGACTGGGCTGGCTGCTGGTTTTCCTGGTGGTGCCGTGCCTGTTGGTACTGGTCTACAGCTTTGTGGAGCGCGGTGCCTATGGCGGCATCGACTGGGTGTTCAGTTGGGAAAACTACCAGCGCGCGCTCGATCCGCTGTACCTGGGGATCGTCCTCAAGTCGGCGAAGATCGCCGGGCTGGCGACCCTGTTCGCAGTGCTGATCGGCTACCCGGCGGCGTATGCGATAGCCCGGGCGCCACGGCGTCGGCAGGCGGTGTTCCTGTTCCTGGTGATGCTGCCGTTCTGGAGCAACTACCTGATCCGTACCTATGCCTGGATCGTCCTGCTCAACCGCGAAGGCCTGATCAACCGCCTGCTGCAGTTGCTCGGCTACAGCGGTGACCCGATCAACCTGCTGTACACCGAGGCTTCGGTGGTGCTGGGACTGGTCTACAACTACATCCCCTTTGTGATCCTGGCGATCTTTTCCTCGCTATCGCGGATCAACAGCGAACTCTGGGATGCCTCCAGGGACCTCGGTGCCTCGGGCTGGATGACGTTCCGCCGGATCATCCTGCCGCTGAGCGTGCCGGGTATCGCGGCGGGCGCGGTGTTTGTCTTCGTGTTGAGCATCGGCAACTTCATCACTGCTGACCTGTTGGGCGGCAAGCAGGTGCAGATGGTCGGCAACCTGATTTACTCGCAGTTCCTCACGGCGCGGGACTGGCCGTTCGGTGCCGCGCTGAGCTTTTTCCTGATCGCCATCATGCTGATCCTGTTGTTTATCCAGGCGCTGGTCGCCCGGCGTGCCGAAGGAGGTCGCCCATGAGCCAGCCACGAACGGTCGGCGGGTCGTTCCTCAGCGCGCACTTGGGCGTGGTCTATGCCTTTCTCTATGTACCGATCCTGGTGCTGATCCTGCTGTCGTTCAACAAGTCCGGGCTGCCGACTGCCTGGGGGGGCGTGTCCTTCAAATGGTACGTGTCGCTGGCCAACAACACGGCGATCCTTTCGGCGGCGCTCAACACCCTGATCGTGGCACTGTCGGCGACCTTGATTGCCTGCGTGCTCGGCACGTTGCTGGCCTTGGGCGTCGAGTTGCGGCGCAAGGGCAATGACAAGGGCCAGGTGGTCGACACCCTGCTGATGGCACCGATGATCATCCCCGACATCGTGCTGGCCATCGCCTTGCTGAGTTTTTTCAACCTGCTCAAGGTCGGCCTGGGCCTGCACTCGATCATCGTCAGCCATGCGGTGTTCAACATTGCCTTTGTCTGCGCCGTGGTGCGGACCCGGCTCAAGCATTTCGACTATTCGATCCTCGAAGCCTCCATCGACCTGGGCGCGGGCTGGTTCACCACCTTTCGCCGAGTCCTGCTGCCGGTGATTTTCCCCGGTGTGCTGGCGGGTGGATTGCTGGCGTTCACCCTGTCGGTGGACGAATTCATCATCGCCTTTTTCAACTCCGGGTCCGGCCAGGCCTCGACCACGTTGCCGATGCAGATCTACGCCATGATCCGCTTCGGCGTCACCCCTGAAATCAATGCCCTGGCGACGCTGGTGATGCTGGTCAGTATCACCGCGCTGCTGGCCTCCCAGCGTCTGAACAAGGCTCCGCGCACCCATGAATAGCTCATCTGCGGTACTGATCCTGGACAAGGTCAGCAAGTCCTATGGCAATGGCCTGGCAGTCGACGAGGTGTCGTTGAACATCCGCGAGAACGAGTTCTTCGCGCTGCTCGGGCCTTCAGGCTGCGGCAAGACCACGTTGCTGCGCATGCTCGCCGGATTCGAAACCCCCAGCGCTGGCTGCATCTACCTCGACGGCCTGGACATCTCGCCGCTGCCACCCAACAAGCGGCCGTTGAACCTGATGTTCCAGTCCTATGCGCTGTTTCCCAACATGACCGTGCGCAAGAACATTGCCTATGGCCTGGAGATGGAGCGCTTGCCGGAGGCGCAAATCCGCCAGCGGGTCAATGAGGTGCTGAGCACTGCACAGCTCACTGAACTGGCCGACCGCAAGCCCGATCAACTGTCCGGCGGGCAGCGCCAGCGGGTGGCCCTGGCCCGTGCACTGGTCAAGCGCCCGCGGGTCCTTCTGCTCGACGAACCCTTGGGGGCGCTGGACAAAAAGCTGCGGGAAAAAATGCAGCTGGAACTCAAGCGCCTGCAACACGAGAGCGGCATCACCTTCATCGTGGTCACCCATGATCAGGAAGAAGCCCTGGTGATGTCCGACCGCATGGCGGTGCTCGACGGCGGCAAGGTCTGCCAGTGCGGCAGCCCCAGCGAGCTCTACGAAAACCCCAACAGCCGTTTCGTGGCCAACTTCATTGGCGTCAGCAACCTGTTCGAAGGTCTGCGCGGTGCCGAGCAGCGGGTGATGGTCAACGGCCACGAACTGAAGGTCGAGCCCCAGCCCGGCGCGGTGCGTGGCGAAGCGGTGGCGGTGGTGGTGCGGCCTGAGCGCCTGCAAGTTCTGGGGGGGCAGGGGGGTGAGTGCGACAACCAGGTCCAGGGGCAGATCGTGGAAGTCGCCTACCACGGGCTGGATACCAACCTGCACGTCAAGACCGCGCTCAGCGACAAGCCGCTGATTGTCCGCGTGCCGTCCTCACAATTCGAGTTTGCCCACTTCTCCAGCGGTATGGACATCCGGCTGGGCTGGCAGGCCCGGCACGCCCGCGTACTGACGCACTGAACAATAACAAGACCAGGCAGGAGTAGCTCTCGATGAAACAGAAAGTGATCGCCTTCTTTCCGGAGGCCGCCTACGGCCCGGCCCTGAACTCCGTCGGTATAGCGCAGGCGTGCGAAGCCCTGGGGCACAAGGCGGTGTTCCTGACCGACCCCGGCATGAGCGGGGTGTATGCCGGTTATGGGTTCGAGGAATACCCGGTGAACATGTCGGCGCCGATGCCCGCCGAGGACATGGCCCGTTACTGGGTCGACTTCATCAACGGTCACATTCCGAACTTTCGCAAGACACCCCTGGAGCAGATCGACACCTACGTGAAGGAGTGCTGGGCCGCCATCGTCGAAACCGCCAAGTGGGCGCAAAAGGACCTGCCAGCGGTGCTGGACCGGGTCAAGCCGGACCTGATCTGTGTCGACAATGTGATTCTGTTCCCGGCGATCAAGCAATACGGCAAGCCGTGGGTGCGGATCATCTCCTGCTCGGAGAACGAGATCGACGACCCGGACATCCCGCCGCACCTGTCGGGCATGAGCGTCGACGACAAGGCCGGTCATGCCCGATTTCGCCAGCGCTTCGACGCGGTGGTCGGGCCGATTCACCAGGACTTCAACCAGTTTCTCAAGGACCATGGCGAGGCACCGTACCCGCTGGGGATGTTCTTTGAAGCGTCGCCCTACATGAACCTGCTGCTGTACCCGGACGCGGTCAAGTTCGAGCGTCGGCATCCACTGCCACCAGAACGCTTTCACTACTTGCAGGGATGCGTGCGCAGCGACACCACGTACCAGATCCCGGCGTTCCGCGCCCACCCTGACAAACCCCTGATCTACGCCAGCTTCGGCAGCCTGGGTTCGGGTGACGTCGAGTTGCTCAAGCGCCTGATCCGTGCCCTCGGCGAACTGCCCTATCGGGCCCTGGTCAATGTCGGCGAGCACCTGGACGAATACCACGACCTGCCGGACAACGTGCAGATCGCCAACTGGTTCCCCCAGCCCTCGGTGATCGCCCAGGTCGACGTGGTGATTCACCACGGCGGCAACAACAGCTTCACCGAGTGCCTGTACTTCGGCAAACCGGCGATTGTCATGTCCTACGTCTGGGACGGCCACGACAACGCCATGCGCGCCGAAGAAAGCGGCCACGGCTTCAAGCTTGACCGCTATGACTGGGACCCGGCGCAACTGGCCGGGAAACTGGCTGCCTGCCTCAGCGACCCGGCGATGCGCCAGCGCCTGCAGCGCACCAGCGCCCAGATGCAAGCGCGCAAGGGCCCGGAAGACGCGGCGAAGATTCTCGACAAGGTATTGAACGATGAGTGATGCGAACACCACGGCGGGGTTCACGCCGTACCTGGCAGACGTGAGCCGCCGCACCGACCTGGTGGACTGGGGCGTGCAGAGCGACGCCCTGGAAGGGGTTTCCCGTTCCAGCGGACGCCTGCTGTTCAAAGGCCCGGACAACCGCCCGGAAACCGGCCTGTGGGTGTGTACGCCGGGCCGCTGGCGGCTGTCGATTCCGCGCGACGAGCTGTGCCATTTCCTGGTCGGGCGTGCCACCTACCGCAACGACGACGGCGAAGTGATCGAGGTCTACCCCAACACCCTGGTGCTGTTCCCGGCCGGCTGGACGGGCGAGTGCGACGTCCGGGAAACCCTGCGCAACGTTTATATGCTGGTGTAGGCGCCAGGCATGCCCGCACACCGCAGATCCCCTGTGGGAGCGGGCTTGGTCCGGGCGGTGGTCCGACGAAGGCGGCGTGTCGGTCAAGGTTGATGTTGAAACTGATGGCCTCTTCGCGGGCAAGCCCGCTCCCACAAAAAAGCACATCCACATCGATAGGAGAGCCACCCATGACCACCCCGTTTCTGTATGACCCGTTGAAGATCACCGAAGTCAAAGACTGGGGCGTGATCCCCACCATGCTCGAGGGCGAGTCCCGCGTGTCCGGCGTGGTGCTGCACAAGGGCCCCGAGGGCCAGTCCGAATGCGGCCTGTGGATCTGCACGCCGGGCACATGGTTTTGCCATGTCACGAGCGACGAGTTCTGTCATTTCATGGAAGGCCGCTGCACCTATGTCCACGAATCGGGCGAAGTCATCGAGATCAAGCCCGATACCATTGCCTTCTTCCATAAGGACTGGAAAGGCGTGTGCACCGTCCACGAGACCGTGAAAAAGGTCTACATGATCAGGTGAGCGACATGAGCGATGCCCTTGCACTGCCGCGGGTCCACGACGTCGAGCGCGACCAGGCCCGGGCGCAATTCCTGGCCCGGGCCGGGTTCGCCAACGCACCGTTGCAAGCGTTGCCGGCGGATGCGTCCCGACGCCGGTATTTCCGGCTGACGGGGGCTGGCTTGCTGTTAATGGACTCGCCCCCGGACACTGAACCGTTGGGTCCTTATGTGCAGGTGGCGCGTTATCTGCGCCAGTCGGGGCTGTCCGCGCCGACGCTGGTGCAGGTCGACGAGGAGGCCGGCCTGGCACTGATCGAAGACTTTGGCCAGGACACTTACACCCGCTTGCTGGCGGCCGGGCACCAGGACGAGCCCTTGTATCGGCTGGCGGTCGATGCGCTGCTGGCCTTGCACCGGGCACCGGCGGTCAGTGGCGATCAACTGGCGCCTTACGATGCCGCCCGCTTGAGTGACGAGTACGGGCTGTTCATCGACTGGTATGCGCCCCTGCTGATCGGCCAGGCGGCGGCCCAGGCCCTGCGTGAACCCTATATGCAGCTGTTCGCCCACGCGTTGCAGGACGTCGCCCTGCGCCGAGAAACCCTGGTGCTGCGCGATTTTCATGTCGACAACCTGATGCTGCTCAACGGCCGCAGCGGTGTCGCCGCCTGTGGCTTGCTGGATTTCCAGGATGCCCTGTCGGGCTCATGCGCCTATGACCTGATGTCATTGCTCGAAGACGCCCGGCGTGATGTACCCGAAGCCTTGCGCGTGGCGCTGCTCAGTCACTACCTGGTCAATCGCGCCGACATCGATGCGATGCGCTTTCTCAGTGACTACCGCCTGCTGGCCGCACAACGCCACGCCAAGGTGCTGGGGATTTTTGTACGCCTGGCCGTGCGCGACGGCAAACCCCATTACCTGGCCCATTTGCCGCGCGTCCTGGGGTTGTTTGCCCGGGCTCTGGAAAGCGAGGCGTTGCAGCCGCTGCGCGGGTTGCTTGATCAACGGATGCCGGGCTGGCGCGCAGGATTGCCGTCGCCCGGGCGTCTTGCCTGACGTTCCCTCTATTGATTGGTTCAAGGATTGCCCATGAGCACGTTTCAAACCGAGACTCCGTTGTGCTTCATCACCCCCGATTTCCTCACGCCGCTGAGCCGGCGCCTGCGCCAGATTCTCGACCCGGCGACCTTGCAGCCCGTTGGGCAGATCGCCCTGTGCGACGAGGCCGATGTGCAGGCCGCCGTCGAGGCCGCGAATGCGGCGCAACAGGCATGGCGCAAGGTCGATGCGAAAAGCCGCGCCGCTCGCCTGCACCAACTGGCCAACACCCTCGAGCAGTCCACCGCGCGCAACCGTGAAGTGGCGCGCCTGATGACCCTGGAAATGGGCAAGCCGTTTCCCGAGGCCATGGGCGAGCTGGCCAACTGTGCGCCGATCTTTCGCTACTACGCGGAGATGGCCCGGGATGACGCCGGCAAGGTCGCCGGCACCACCCAGATTGGCTCGTTCCAGCATGTGCGCTACGAACCGTTGGGCGTCAGCGTGCACATCATGCCGTTCAACTTCCCGATCCTGTTGATGTGCTGGACTGTCGCCGCCTCCCTGGCGGCGGGTAACGCCTGCATCGTCAAGCCGGCGGAAACCACGACCTTGTGTACCTTGAAGTTCATGGAACACTTCTGCGAATTGCTGCCGGGGCTGGTGTCCTGCGTGCCGGGGGATGCGCACACCGCGCAATGCCTGGTGCAGTCGACGGGGACCCACGGCGTAGCGTTCACCGGCAGCGTCACGGCGGGCAAGGCGGTGGCCGTGGCCTGTGCCGAGCGCATGAAGCCTTGTGTGATCGAAGCCGGCGGCAGCGACCCGATGATCATCTCCCGCCATGCACCGCTGGAGGTGGCCGCTGCCGGGGCAGTGACGGCCGCCTTCCACCTCAGCGGACAGATCTGCACCTCCGCAGAGCGCTTTTTTGTGGTCGACGAGATCCATGACGCCTTTGTCGCCCGTTTCGCCGAGCGCACCCGGGCCCTGCGCATCGGCCATGGCCTGGAGCGCTCGGAGATCGGGCCGATGGTCAGCGAGGCGGCGCGGGACAAGGTCATGCGCCTGGTCGACGATGCGCAGGCCAAGGGCGCGACCCTGGTGTGTGGCGGGCGGATTCCGGCGGATCAGCCGGTGGGCTGGTTCTATGAACCGACCATCCTGACCGGCGTCACGGCCGACATGGCAATCTTCCACGAGGAGTGCTTCGGGCCGGTGGCGGCGATCTGCCGGGTCAGCGACTTTGACCAGGCGGTGCGGCTGGCCAACGACTCACCCTTTGGCCTGGGCGCTTCCTTGTTCTCCACGGACCTGGCCGAAGCCATGGAGGCCGCCGAGCGCCTGGAGGCCGGCATGGTCTGGGTCAACAACCCGCTGATCGACAACGACGCACTGCCGTTCGGGGGCTGGAAAATGTCGGGGCTGGGGCGCGAACTGGGGCGCCAGGGGCTGGACGCGTTTCGCCGTTCGAAGATGGTGATCATCGATCACCAGCCCCAGGTCCAGGACTGGTGGTACCCGTACGCGGATGACGTGTTCTACCGCTGAAGGACGATGCCTGCCCCCGACAATGGCGCCGGGGGCAGGTGGGCAGTGCCGGTGTTGTCAGCCGAGCATTTCCCGCAGGCGATACCACATCATGCCCAGGACCAGCAGCGGTGTGCGCAGGGCCCGTCCGCCCGGGAAGGTGAGGTGCGGCACCGCGCTGAACACATCCATGCCCTGGCTGTGTCCGGCGTGGATGGCCTCGCCCAGCAGGCGTGCAGTCCAGTGGGTGACGTTCAGGCCATGCCCCGAATAGCCCTGGGCGTAGTACACGTTCGGGTGCTGGGGCAGTCGTCCGACCTGAGGGAAGCGGTTGGCGGAAATACCGATCCGGCCACCCCATTGATAGTCGATGCGCACTTTGGCCAGTTGCGGGAACACCTTGAGCATTTGCGGACGCATGTACGCGGCAATGTCCGCCGGATCGCGCCCGGTGTAATGGCAGGCACCACCGAACAGCAGGCGTCGATCGGCGGACAATCGGTAGTAGTCCAGGCCGACTTTCTGGTCGCACAGCGCCATGTTCTGCGGGATCAGCTCGGCGGCAGCCTGTTCCGACAACGGCTCGGTGGCGATGATGTAGCTGCCGGCTGGCAGCACCTTGCCGCTGAGCTTGGGTTCCAGCTCCTCGAGGTGGGCATTGCAGCCCAGCACCACACGGCCGGCGCGCACCGATCCGCTGGCACAGCGCAGGGTGACGGTACTGCCGTGGATAATCTCCAGCACCGGGCTGTGCTCGAAAATCCGCACCCCCAGGGACTCGGCCACCCGCGCTTCGCCCAGCACCAGATTGAGCGGGTGCAGGTGACCCGAGCCCATGTCCACCAAGCCCCCCGCGTAAACCCCAGAGTTCACCACCTGGCGTATATCCTGGGGGCCGATCAGGCGGGTTTCATGGGCGTAGCCCTCGGCATTGAGGGTCTGCTGCTCTTGCCGGAACGCGGCGAATTGCGCCGGGGTGTTGGCCAACTCGCAGAAGCCCCAGCGCAGGTCGCAGTCGATCGCGTGTTGGCGAACGCGTTCGGCAACCACCTGGACCGACTCGATGCCCGCGCGCTCCAGATACCGCACGCCGTCCTCACCGACGTAGCGGGTAAACCCGGACAGGTCATGGCCAATCCCGCGGATCAGTTGGCCGCCGTTGCGTCCGCTGGCCCCCCAGCCGATGCGCCTAGCTTCCAGCAGGATCACCGACAGCCCGCGCTGGGCCAGTTCAATGGCGGTGTTGACGCCGGTAAAGCCGCCGCCGATCACGCACACATCGGCGTCAAGGTCGGCGGTCAGCGCCGGGCGTTGCAGCATCCCGTGCGCGCTGGCCGCGTAGTAGGAGCGGGCGTGTTCCGCTGCCGGAATAATCAATGTTGCCTGATTCATTGGTTGGACTTCACTTTGCTCCAGGAACGGGTCATCAGACGCATGATTCCCGGAGAAGGGGTGGTCGAGATGTAAAGTTTATCGAGCACGGCCTGAGGCGGGTACACCTCTGGGTTGTTCACCAGTTCCGCGTCCATGAACGGCTTGGCGGCCGGGTTCGGGTTGGCGTAGCCGACGGTGGCGCTGACCTTGGCAATCACTTCGGGGGCCAGCAGGTAGTTGATGAATTCGTAGGCCTCTTTCGGGTGACCGGCATCCGCCGGGACGGCGAGCAGGTCGAACCACAGGTTGCTGCCTTCCTTGGGAATCGAGTAGGCGATGTTCACCCCATTGTTGGCTTCCTTGGCACGGTTCGCCGCCTGGAACACGTCTCCGGAGTAGCCGAAGGCGATGCAGATATCGCCATTGGCCAAGTCCGAAACGTACTTGGAGGAGTGGAAGTAGGTGATGTACGGGCGAATGGTCAGCAGCTTGGCTTCGGCCTTTTTGTAGTCTTCGGCATTTTCGCTGCGGGGGTCCATGCCCATGTAGTTGAGGATCGCCGGGTACACTTCATCGGCCGAGTCCATCATCGACACGCCGCACTGGCTGAGTTTCTTCAGGTTCTCGGGTTCGAACATCACGGCCCACGAGTCGATGTGATCGACCCCCAGCACCTGCTTGATCTTGTCGACGTTGTAGCCGATGCCGTTGGTGCCCCACAGGTATGGCACCGAGTGCGCGTTACCCGGGTCGTTCTTCTCCAGCAGCATCAGCAGCTTGGGGTCGAGGTTTTTCCAGTTGGGCAGCTGTTCGCGGTCCAGCTTGAGGAAAGCCCCGGCCTTGACCTGACGGGCCAGGAAATGGTTGGAAGGCACCACCACGTCGTAGCCGGTGCGGCCGGCGAGCAGCTTGCCTTCGAGGGTTTCATTGGAGTCGAACACGTCATAGACGACCTTGACACCGGTTTTCGCCTGGAAGTCGGCGAGGGTGGTCTCGCCGATATAGTCGGTCCAGTTGTACACGCTGACAGTGGGCTGTGCCTGTGCAACCGCACTGCATAACAGCGCCAGCGCGGCGGGGACGACGGATTTCAATAGACGCATTGCGACACCTCTTTGAATGATTGTTTTCGGATCGTAACCACGTTGCGTATGCGGAAGCAGGGCGTCCCGGGCTGCGCTCCCACGCAGGAGCGTGGGAACGATTCGCCTCAGGGATCAAACGCTCAGCAGCAGGAACTCGCGCTCCCAGGAGCTGATCACCCGCTTGAAGTTTTCATGTTCGGCACGCTTGACCGCAACGTAGCCACGCACAAACTTGCTCCCCAGGTAACGCTCGATGGCCGGGCAGTCTTCCATGTTTGCCAGCGCATCCTCGATGGTGATCGGCAGGCGCAGGTTGCGGCGCTCGTAGGCCCGGCCTTCGACCGGTGCGCTCGGCGACAGGCCTTCGATCATGCCCAGGTAACCGCACAGCAGGCTGGCGGCGATGGCCAGGTACGGGTTGGCGTCGGCGCCCGGCAAGCGGTTTTCCACGCGCATGGCGTCAGGGCTCGAGGTCGGCACGCGCAGGCCGACGGTACGGTTCTCCACGCCCCATTCCACGTTGACCGGCGCCGAGGTGTCCGGCAGGAAGCGGCGGAACGAGTTGACGTTGGGCGCGAACATCGGCAGCAGCTTGGGAATGTACTTTTGCAGGCCGCCGATGTGGTACAGGAACAGCTCGCTCATCTCACCGTCGTCATTGGCAAAGATCGGCTTGCCGGTGGCAATGTCCACCACGCTCTGGTGCAGGTGCATGGCGCTGCCCGGTTCATCGCCAATGGGCTTGGCCATGAACGTGGCGGTGACGTTGTGCTTGAGCGCCGCTTCGCGCAGGGTGCGCTTGAACACGGTGATCTGGTCGGCCAGGTCGAGGGCGTCGCCGTGACGGAAGTTGATTTCCATCTGCGCAGGGCCGTCTTCATGGATCAGCGTGTCGAGGTCCAGGCCCTGGAGTTCGCACCAGTCGTAGACGTCTTCGAACAGCGGGTCGAATTCGTTGGCCGCGTCGATGGAGAACGACTGCCGACCGCTTTCGGCGCGGCCCGAACGGCCCAGCGGGGCCTTGAGCGGCAAGTCCGGGTCTTCACAGCGTTGCGTCAGGTAGAACTCCATTTCCGGCGCGACAATCGGCTTCCAGCCCTTGTCGGTGTAGAGCTGCAGCACTTTCTTCAGCACGTTGCGCGGTGACAGTTCGATCGGGTTGCCGAACTTGTCGAAGGTGTCGTGGATCACGATGGCGGTTGGCTCGATCGCCCATGGCACCACGAAGACGGCGTCGGAAACCGGCTTGCAGACCATGTCGATATCCGCCGGGTCAAGCAGGTCGTAATAGATGTCGTCGTCGACAAAATCCCCGGTTACCGTTTGCAACAGCACACTTTCCGGCAGGCGCATGCCTCGCTCATGCAGGAATTTGTTGGTGGGTGCAATTTTGCCGCGTGCAATGCCGGTCAGGTCGCTGACGACACACTCGACTTCGGTAATCTTGTGATCTTTCAGCCATGTATAAAGCTGATCGAAAGGGGCGTTCATAAAGACCTCATTGTTGGTTTTATCAGCGCCAGGGTTGGCATTCCCGAGCGGGAAGGCTTCCCCTGTAGCGCGTTGACGACTATCTTGGGCGAGGCTTGCCGTTCCATCTATCCACTTTAAGCAGTCACAAAGCGCACCAAAAGAGTGCGCGCGGATCTCCCCATGACAGTGTCAACGCCGTTGCACGTACAGGCTTTCAATACCGCCGATGTCGCCGACCAGATACGCGCCACACCTGGGTGGGTGCAGCACTATCAGCAGATGTCGCCGGGGCATTTCGCCGGTCTGGTGCGCTACCTGGACCTGCAGGGGGTGGAGATCTACGAGGAGTGCATGAACACCCGGGTCGAGCAGAACTTCAGCGCGCCCCCGGGGGCGCTGGCGTTCTGCTTCGACCGCAGCGACAACGCGCTGTATGTGCTCAATGGCGAAAGCCGCAACATCTGGATCACCCCGGAGAACTACCAGGAAGTGGCCGTGGTGTTCGGCCCGGAGTTCGTGCAGCGCCATGGCCTGAGCATCGAACGCCTGGAAGGCTTGTTCATGTCACCGCTCAACTCCCAGCAGAACGCGCTGTTCAGCCGCTGGCTCAGCGGGACCCTGACCCGGCTCTCGCAGACTATCGACCCACCCAGCCGGGAAGCCTTGACCCAGCAGTTGCTGGACGACTGCCTGTTTATCCTCGACAACGCCTGCGTTTGCCTCGACCAAGGGGCGTTGCAGCGGCGGGCGGGGGAACGGGCGATCATGAAGCGAGTCGGCGAGTGGGCCGCCGATACCCCGGAAGAACACCTCAACCTGCTGGAGTTGTCCCAGGTCGCCGGGGTTTCATTGCGCCAGTTGCAGCACGCCTTCAAGACCTACACCGGCATGGCGCCGACCCAATGGCTGCGCCTGCGCCGCCTCAACAGCGCCCGCCGCGAACTGCTCGCGGGCAGCACCCGCCAGACCACCGTGGCCGAAGTGGCGATGCATTGGTCGTTCTGGCACCTGGGGCGGTTTTCCAGCAGCTATCGGGCGTTGTTCCAGGAGTTGCCGAGTGACACCTTGAAGCGCTCATGTGTCACTCAGATGACCGGACGCGTGCGGCGTTAGCCGGTGGTGGTTGTCTGCTCACGCACTCAATACAGAGCCTGCCTACAACCAACAAAGAAACGTCTGATTTATCTTCTCTCGCTCCTTGCCTAGGTTGCTCAGCACCGCAGACAAGGGGTGTTTGAACCATGAGTGAAGACCTGACAGAGTTGTTCCACCGCATCGCCCTGCAATGCTTCACCGATGAAGCCCCCAGTGCCTGCGTCACCTGCAAGCACAGCGTCTCGATCCTGCCACTGCGTTATGCCGTGCTCGGTAGTGCGGACTTCAACGAACCCCAACTGCCCGTGCCGGATCTGCCGAAACCGCTGGATCCCGGCAGCCTGGCACTGAGTACCGCGCGCTATGGCGTCCGCCCGTTACGCCAGGGTTATCTATACCTGTTCGTGCGGCGCTACGCCTGCGACTGGGTCTGTGAAGGCGCCTACCAGACCTACGACAGCGGCTTGTGCAAGCCCCTGTGGCCGGCTGACGGCGACGGCTTCAGCTATGGCAGTCCGATGCCGAACATCGGTGAGCGAGTCATCCGGATCGCCGACCCCGAAGCCGTCGACGAAGCGCGCATGCTGTTCACCCCCGACCCACTGACCCCGAGCCTGCTGGAGGCAATCCGCAGCGAAAAGCGCCTGCGCGAGACCCTGCGTCACCTGGACATCCGCCAACTGATCCAGAGCTGTCGTTACTCCGACCATGTGCTCACCGTCGAGCAGTTGGAGAGTCGGGTCGCCGATCAGGTTGCACAGGGTTCCGCTGTGCTGGCGAAGGCCCTGGCCGGGCAACTGTTTGCCCCACCGAGCGGGTTTGCGGTGCTGGATCACATCGCCCCGCAACTGGCCGCCGACAAGATCAACGCCCAGGGTTTTGCCGTGGTGCTGGATGATCCGATCGGCATCACCCAGGAGCTGAATGCCTGGCGCAACCAGGGCGCCGAAACACTCCAGGCATTCATGGCCACCGTCGACAACGAAGGCATCAGCAACCAACGCAAACACAGCATCGCCTTCGCCCTCGACAACCTGAAAACCACCCTCGCCGAACAGGCCCGGCAGGCCTACACCCACCACGCCAATACCTTGGGGGTGCGCTACACCGACCCCGAGTACGCGGCCAACAATGCCCATATGGTCGGCGCTTCAACCGGCGCCTATCGTAGCTACCGCAATCCCGCCGACCAGCAGCGCCAGGAGCAACTGGCCATCGAGCGTGAGCAGCAACACAGTTGGGGCGGTAAATACGCCCGTTACCTCGATGAACCCCGACTGCAGGCATTCCTGGCCGAATACCAGGCCGCCGTCGATCACGCCGACCGACTCAAGGATGCCCGCGCCGCCGATCATCTGCTCTGGCTAGAAAGCCAGGCCCTGCTGGATGCGCTTGACTGCTATGACCGTCGCGACCCGCGCAGCGGCCTGGCCTTCGAAGCGCAACTGGGGGCTGCCGTTGCAGGCATGAACAGCACCCATGCGGGCGAGGCGTTGCTGGCCCAATGGAGCGACACCGACAGCGTCAGCCGCAGCAACCTGTTCTGGCGTGGCCTGGGTCAGAATCAAAGCGCCGCCCTCGGACAGATCAACAGCCTGTTGGTACAACGCAACCAACTGCCGAGTCTCGACGAAGCGGCCTTGCTGGCCCTGACCCAGGGTTTGGCCGAGACCTTCGAGAAAACCCATGCCCTGATCACCGAAATGAATTTCGACGCGCCGCCGACCGGCATCCACTACAGCGGTGCCGTGTTGATGATCAAGACCTTCGGTACCTGCCTGCTCAACAGCCGCCTCGCCCAACTGAGCGACCGCCCCCTGAACATCGCCCTGGGCTGGGCACTCAAGGCCCGCCTGGGACGCCTGGGTCAACAGGTTCAGTTGCAACGCAGTGGCGCCCCTTTGAGCGCCGGCGCCCAACACAAACTCAACCGCGCCGCCGCCCGCAGCCTGCAAGAAGGCCTGGGCCGTGGCGCCAGCGCCATCCGCCTGGACCTGCGGCTGGGTACAACGCTCAGCGTGCTGCAACTGTGGAACCTCAAGCTCAGGGCGGAAAAAACCGACAAGGGCTCCCGCGAATACATCGAACTGGCCGCCGCCATGATCGCGGTCTCGGCCGCCGGCCTGGAACTGGCCGCCGTGGCTGTGGGCTTGTCGGAGAACAGCCGCAATAGCGCGATTCGCCAGGCGGGAGCGCTGATGGGAGGCGGGATGAAGTTGATGGGGGGAGTGCTGGCGTGCGGGGCGGCTACGGTGGGGGCGGTGTTTGATTTTGCGGATGCTTGGGAGGGCAGAAAGCATGGAAGCCCCAGTTTGACCTTCGTCTACTCCATGCGGGCAACTGCGCAGATTGGTTCGGCATATTTTTCAGCGGCAATAGGGATAGCAGTGGCAGGCCCTTTTATCGAACACCTTATCCAGAAACATGGAGAACAACGCATCCTGACAATTTTGCTCGATAAGTCTGCACAACTTGCACTGCGGATGACCTTTATGCTGCGTTGGTGCATTCGGATCAACGTTGTGATCTTCGCATCAACTGTTGTATTGGAGCTGTTGCTGCCCAATGCCCTACAAAACTATCTGCAACATTGCACCTTTCGCAAAGAACGTTCAGTCGGAACACCCGCCTCCGAAGAACAGGAGTTGAAGAACCTGCACAACGCTATTGAGTCAACCCTCTAATGTATTTTTACGAATGGATGGCCTTTGATGGTCGTGAGAAAATTGATTACCAAAAGCTTGTATCCGACACGGAGAAACGGAAAAGACACGGTAAAACCGTCCCCCCTGTAACTGTGGATCGCAGCGTGTCAGAAGCTGTCTTTGATAATGAGTCGCTGTACTCCCACAGCGATACTTATATTGATGTTCGCACCCCAAATGACGAAAAAAGAGGATTGATTACTTTAGCTGCAGGTACGGGAGGGTTAATGTTGTGTTTGGCAGCTATTGCAGCCATCTGGTTCCCCATTGAGGACTTCACAAGAGGCGCGGATGTTAACGGCAATCCCTTGGGGTGGGAGTTCTACGTCTTCACTGCTGCACTGACGCCTCTGACTAGCCTTGGTGCCCTTTATCTTTATTTTCGTTATGTCTTCTGTCAGTTTCGCTTGGAGGCCTTTACCGCCCGCCGCCTCATCGTACGATTCAACCGCATCACCCGGAAAGTCTACCTGCTGCGTCCCAAACACCTCGGTGGTGTTGTCGCGCTGGACTGGGACAAGGCCGAAGTCTGTCTCGACCCCAATATGTCTGAAGCTGAAGGTGCAGGTGGCTTTGTCCTGCTGGGGTGGGAAAAGGAGAGTCACGCGGTTTACGACGCCGAGGGCAGGCCCAAAGATGACTTTGAAATCACCTTCGTCGGCAAACCCACCCGCAACGCCAGCGAGCTGCTGGCGTTCTGGGAGTACATCCGCCGCTACATGGAGGAAGGCCCGCAGGCGGCTCCCAGGCCAAAACGGCTGATCAGCAAGTTCCCCTGGCCGTGGAACTCCTTCAAGGCCGCATGGCGGCTGGACACCGGTTTTGTCGGTAAGCCGGCATTGTGGCTGTTTGTGGTGATCAACCTGCTGTTGCTGCCGGTGATCCTGATTCACGCATTTTTTCACTGGGTGTCATTGTTGCTGTGTTACGAGCCGAGGTTTCCCGAGGCCATCGAGCAGGCAGGGAAACAGCGCGAGAACGTGGACTAAAACGTCGGCGGGGTAATCACCCAGATCACCACCGCGTCCACGTCGCCCGGGTTGCCGTAACGATGGGGTTCCTGGCTGGAGAAGCTGAAGCTGTCGCCTTCATTGAGCTGGAAATACCGTTCGCCGACCCACAGTTCGAAACTGCCCGTGAGCAGGTAGCCGGCTTCTTCGCCTTCGTGGCTGTAGCTTTGCCTGCTCGATCGGGTGGCACCGGACTATCGCGACTGAAAGGGCTGCGCAGGCCATCCGGATACCTGGCGCTGGAGACTGCGCACGCTCTTGCTGTACAGTTGTTCAGCTCATCAGGTGTCAGCTTGAGCCGCTAATGAACCCGCCAAGGAGAGTGTTGCCCATGAGTCAGGAAGCCCGTTTTTCCCGTATGGAACCGGAGTTGCGCAAGGCCAACCTGATCGAGGCAACGCTGGTCTGCCTCAAGCGCCACGGCTTCCAGGGCGCGTCGATCCGCAAGATCTGCGCCGAGGCCGGGGTTTCCGTGGGGCTGATCAGCCATCACTACTCCGGCAAGGACGAACTGGTGGCCGAGGCCTACCTGGCGATTACCGGGCGGGTCATGACCCTGTTGCGCGACGCCATCGAACAGGCCGCCCCCAACGCCCGTGAACGCTTGTCGGCGTTTTTTCGTGGTTCGTTTTCCGCCGAACTGCTCGACCCGCAACTGATCGACGCCTGGCTGGCGTTCTGGGGCGCGGTGAAAACCGCCGAGGCGATCAATCAGGTCCACGAACACTCTTACGCCGAGTACCGCGGTATCTTGCGCAAGGTGTTGTCGGAACTGGCCCAGGAAGAAGGCTGGGAAAACTTCGACGCGGACCTGGCCGCCATCGGCCTCAGTGCCTTGCTCGATGGCCTGTGGCTGGAGTCGGGCCTCAACCCCGGGACCTTCAGCCCGCAGCAGGGCCTGCAGATTTGCGAAGCCTGGGTCGACGGTTTGCAAGCCGGGGGGCGCCGCCGCTTCTGTTTGCAGACAAGCAGCTGTTGATCACTTGTTCAGCAGTGGATACTCTCTGGCGTCAATGCAGTCGAATACTCTAATAAGAAACACGCCTTCGGGCATACGCAGGACACCAAGCGATGATTCCTCGGGTACTGATCGTCGATGACGATCCGCTGATTCGCGAACTGCTGCAGGCCTACCTGTCGCAGGAAGGCTACGACGTCCATTGCGCCGCCACGGCGGAGCTGGCCGAAACCTTCCTGGCAAGCCAGGCGGTGGACCTGGTGATGCTCGATATCCGCCTGCCGGGCAAGGACGGCCTGACCCTGACCCGGGAACTGCGGGTGCGCTCGGAAGTCGGGATCATTCTGATCACCGGACGCAATGATGAAATAGACCGCATCGTCGGCCTGGAATGCGGTGCCGATGACTATGTGATCAAACCCCTGAACCCTCGTGAACTGGTGTCCCGGGCGAAAAACCTGATACGCCGGGTGCGTCATGCCCAGATACCGCAGCCCGTGGCGACAGTCCCGCGGCCGGTCAAGCAATTCGCGGCCTGGTCCCTGGACACCGACCGCCGTCGACTGATTGACCAGGCCGGCGGTGAAACCCTGTTGACCCATGGCGAGTACCAGTTGCTCAGCGTGTTCCTGCGCAACAGTGGCCACACCTTGAGCCGCGACCAGTTGATGGACCAGATCCGCAACCGCGAGTGGGTGCCGACTGACCGCTCCATCGACGTCCTGGTGGGACGCTTGCGGCGCAAGTTGCATGACGACCCGGCCGAGCCGCAGCTGATCATCACCATCCACGGCGCCGGGTACCTGTTCACCGCCAGCGTGGCGGCCTGACCCCCATGGGGCGGTTGCTCGGGTTGCTGCTGGCGCTGGTCGCCGGCAGCGCGCTGGCCGCCGAGAAAGTGCGCTACTGCGATTACCCGGTCTATCCGCCGATCTCCTGGAGTGACGGCAAGCAGGTGCGCGGCCTGGCACCGAGCGTGGTGAAGCACCTGTTCGGCCAGCTGGGTTACGACGTCGAGATCGTGGTGCTGGGCAACTGGAAGCGCTGCCTGCTGGACGCCGCCGAAGGCCGGGTTGATGTGGTGCTGGCCTACAGCACCGCGCAACGCGAGCAAAGCATGCTGTTTTCCTCGGTGCCGGTGTTGCGCGAGGAGGTCGCGTTGTTCATCAATCGTCAGCACCCGGTCAAGTTCGAACGGCTGGAAGACCTGGCCCGCTACCGTGGCGGCCTGTTGTTCGGTGAAAGCTATGGTGTGGATTTCGACCAAATGGTGGCCCGGCACAACAACATCGAATGGGTCTCCGACAGCGGGCAGAACTTCGGCAAGCTGATTCGTGGGCGCATCGATTTCATCACCCAGGAACGTCGCACCGGGCAGCTGTATGTAGAGCACCTGCCGGGAGCGCAAGACATCGTCGCCTTGCCCAACGCCTTGAGCGTGGACTACCTGCGGGTCGCGGTCTCGCGCCGTTCACCGCTGGCCAGCCGTATGCCGCAGATCAATGCGCAGTTGCAGCGCATGGTGGACGCAGGGGATATCGAGCGCTGGCTCAACGAAAGCGAAGTCACCTACCGCGACATGGTCAACCTGCCGGCGAATGCGCCATGATTCGCGCTCGGCCCGGTGGACTGTTGCGGCGCCTGTTGCTGTTCATTCTATTGTTCAGCCTATGCTTTACCGTGCTTGCCAGCACCGTGCAGCTGTACATCGAGTACCGCCGGGAAATGCGCGACATCGATTCGCGCATGGAGCTGATTCGCGCCGGCTACCTGGCCAGTCTTGAACGCAGCCTGTGGGACCTGAACCAGGAACAGTTGAACGTGCAATTACGCGGCCTGGTGGATTTCTCCGATGTGGCGCGGGTACGCCTGAGCAGTCCCGACTTCGACCTGTTGCAAGGCAACCCGGCCCCGGTCGGGCCATTGCGTATCGAGCGTTTCGAACTGGATTACCAACCACCGTCGGGGCCCCGGCGGCATCTGGGCGAACTGGAGGTCAGTACCGACCTGGGGGCGGTGTATCAACGGCTGTATGCCACCGGCTTGACCAGCCTGCTGTGGATGAGCGTGTTCCTGTGCGGCCTGGCGGTGGCGCTGTCCGGCTTGTTCTACCGGTTGGTCACCCGCCACTTGCAAGTGATGGCCGGGTTCGCTCGCCGCATCGCCGCGGGCGAATGGCACGAGCCGCTGCACCTGGACAAGAGCTGTAGCGCCGCGCCGGACGAAATCGACACCGTGGCCCATGCCCTGGACGACATGCGCCGGGCGATCCTCAGTGACATTGACCGGCGCGAATCCGACCGCCTGGCCCTGCAGGACAATCGGGATGAACTGCTGCGCATGGTCGAACGGCGCACCGCCAGCCTGATGCGCGCCAAGGACGAGGCCGAGGCGGCCAACCTCGCCAAGTCGCGGTTCCTGGCGACCATGAGCCACGAGTTGCGCACACCACTCAATGGCATCCTCGGCATGGCGCAACTGCTGCGTGGCGCCGACCTGGACGCACGCGACAGCAAGCGCCTGGACGCTCTGTACAAGGCCGGTGAAGGGTTGCTCACCATCCTCAATGAAGTGCTGTATTTCGCCAGGCTGGAGGAGGGCGAAAGCCCCCTGGAACGGGTGGACTTCTCGGTTCGCCAGTTGCTTGACGAGGTACTGACCCTGCTGGAACCCCGGGCGTTGGCCAACGACACCACGCTGCACTGCCTGATTGATCCGTTGGTGGAGCCGCGACACCACGGCGCCGAGCAGTTCTTGCGTCAGGTACTGAGCAATCTGCTGGCCAACGCGATCAAGTTCACCGAAGGCGGACAGGTCAGCGTGGTCGTGCTGCAACTGGCGCAAGCCCCCGACCGGATCGGGCAACGCCTGCGGGTCAGCGTCACGGACAATGGCATCGGGATTGCCCCGGCCATGCAGGCGAAAATTTTCGAGCGCTTCACCCAAGCCAGTGAAGAGGTGGCGCAACGCTTCGGTGGCACCGGGCTGGGCCTGGCCATCTGTAAACATCTGGTGGAAAAGATGGGCGGGGTCATTGGCGTCGACAGTCAACCCGGGCGCGGCAGTTGTTTCTGGTTCGAGCTGACGTTGCAGCCGGCGAGTGCCGGTGTCGATGCCGTGGTCAGCCATGCGCCGACGCAGCCACTGAAGATTCTGGTGGTCGAAGATGTGGCGCTCAATCGTGAAGTGGTCAGCGGCTTGCTGCAACGGGACGGGCACCAAGTCTGGCTCGCCGAAGAGGGCCAACAGGCGCTGACGCAATGCGCCGGACAGGCCTTTGACTTGATCCTGCTGGACGTGCACCTGCCGGGGATCAGTGGTGTGGAGTTGTGCAGACAGATCCGTGGCAGCGCCGGCCCGAACCGTCACGCGCGGATTTTCGCCCTGACCGCCAGCGTGCAGCCGGCACTGGTGCGCGGTTACCTGGATGCCGGCATGGACGGCATCCTGGCCAAGCCCCTGAAACTCGACAGCCTGCGCCAGGCCCTGGCCGGTCAGGCGCCAGCAGCCGAACCCGAGCAGGATGACGAAGCCATGGACTGGCCGTTGCTGCACACCCACCGCACCTTGCTGGGCGAGCAGAAGGTCCAGGGGTTGCTGGCCATACTGCGTGAATCGATCACTCAACATCGCCAAGCACTGAGCGAAGCCATCGGGGCTGACGACTGTACCGAAGTCGCTCACCTGGCCCACCGCCTGGCCGGCAGCAGCGACTCACTGGGGTTCCGTGCCTTGGCCACGGTGCTGCGGGCATTGGAGGAGGCGGCACTGGCCAACGATGAATCGGCGATCCAGGCGTTGTCTCCCCGGGTCGATGAGCAGTTGCAGTGTTCGCTCCAGACGCTCGAAGGCCTGTTGCAGAGCTGACGTACAAGATTGTTACGACTTTCTACAACTTCGATCCTTACGGTCAACGCGAACTTACATGGCTTTCCAATAATCGACTCAACCGCTGCAAGCGCGGTCTTCGAAGCTTATTGGAGATAATAATAATGAACTGCCGTAAAGCTGATCCTTCCTTGCGCCATGACCTCCTGTCGTGCGCCGCGCCTCTCACTGACCGCTGAGGTGCCGACATGAGCGAATCTATCGAACGCACAGGCATTCACCTGACCCGCGCCCTGAAAAGCCGGCACATTTTCATGCTGTCGCTGGGCGGCGTGATCGGCACCGGGCTGTTCATGGGCTCGGGCGTGACCATCAACCAGGGCGGCCCGGTGGGGGCGATCCTGGCGTACCTGGTGGCCGGTTTCTTGATGTATCTGGTGATGGTCTGCCTGGGCGAACTGTCGGTACAGATGCCGGTATCGGGTTCGTTCCAGACCCACGCCACCAAATTCATCGGTCCGGCCACCGGCTTCATGATCGGCTGGGTGTACTGGATGAGCTGGGCCACCACCGTGGGCCTGGAGTTCACCGCGGCCGGCATGCTGATGGTGCGCTGGTTCCCGGACGTGCCGATCTGGTACTGGTCGGCGCTGTTCGTGGTGGTGCTGTTCGGCCTCAATGCCCTGGCGACCCGTGCCTTCGGTGAAGCCGAATACTGGTTCTCGGGGATCAAGGTGGCGGCGATTCTCGGTTTCATCGTGGTGGGCGTGCTGGTGATTTTCGGCGCTATCCCGTTGACCAGTGGCGCACCGGCACCGATGACGAGCAACCTGATTGGCGACTCGCTGTTCCCCAATGACCTGTCAGCGGTGTTCGCGGTGATGATGACCGTGGTCTATGCGTTCCAGGGCTGCGAGATCATGGGGGTGGCGGCCGGTGAAACCGACCAGCCGGAAAAGAGCATTCCCCGTGCCGTGCGCAACGTGGTATTCCGCGTGCTGATTTTCTACGTGCTGGCGATCGTGGTGCTGTCGGCCATCGTGCCATGGCAGCAGGCGGGCCTGATGGAAAGCCCGTTCGTGCAGGTGTTCGACATGGTCGGTATTCCCTATGCCGCTGACCTGATGAACTTCGTGATCCTGACGGCGATCCTCTCCGTCGGTAACTCCGGCCTGTACGCCTCGACCCGCATCCTGTGGGCGATGTCGAAAACCGGCATGGCGCCCAAGAGCCTGTCGCCGTTGAGCAAGCGTGGCGTGCCGTTACGAGCGCTGAGCATCACCCTGTGCTTCGCCCTGGTATCGCTGATGACCAGTTTCGTGGCCGCCGACACCTTGTTCATGGTGCTGATGGCGGTGAGCGGCATGTCGGGCACAGTGACCTGGATCGTCATCGCCCTGGCGCAGTACAAATTCCGCAAAGCCTACCTGCGCGATGGCGGCAAACTCAGCGACCTGAAGTACCGTGCCCCGTGGTTCCCGGTGCTGCCGCTGCTGTGCATCGGCCTGTGCTGCTCACTGTTCGTGTTCCTGGCCCTGGATGAAACCCAGCGCCCATCACTGTACTGGGGCTTCGGCTTTATCGCCCTGTGTTATGGCGCGTACTTCCTGGTCCATCGCAAGCGCCAAGGGGTACTGGCGCCGACGCTGCCGACGGCGTAACAACGCGCCGTATCCATGTGGGAACGGGCTTGCCCGCGATGGCGGAGTGTCAGTCAACAGGGATGTTGAAGCTGATGGCCCCTTCGCGGACAAACCCGCTTCCACAGGTTTTTTGATCGTTCATTGCTTGTCGTGTCGTCAGTTGTGCGAAGTTGTAACAGCACAATCCTCGCCATACCGAATATCAAAAAATATTCCTTTAAATACAGATAGATAAGAAATTTTCATCCCTGTTACAGGGACTTTTTCGACCAATTGCCGCCTTGCTGAACACTCGTTTAGTATGGCCGCAAGTCGCCTCACCTCATGCCAACCACAACCATCCGAGGACTCGCATGACTACTCATTCTTCTCTGCTCGACCAGGTCGAAGCAGGCGTTGCCTGGATCACCCTCAATCGCCCGGCCCAGCGCAATGCACTGGACATCCCGACGCTCAAAGCCATTCACACGTTGCTCGACGGCTACAACGCCGATCCCGCGGTCCGGGTCGTGGTACTGACCGGCAGTGGCCGCAGTTTCTGTGCCGGCGCCGACCTCGACGAATGGGCCGCCGCCGAAGCCCGGGGTGCGCTGGAAAGCTACGGTTGGACGCAAACCGCCCATGCCCTGATGACCCGCTTGTACAGCCTGGAAAAACCGACCATCGCCGCGATCAATGGCACCGCCGTCGGCGCCGGGATGGACCTGACCCTGTGCTGCGACTTGCGCATCGCCGGGCAATCGGCGCGCTTCAAGGCCGGCTACACCAGCATGGCCTACTCGCCGGACGCCGGTGCCAGCTGGCACTTGCCACGCTTGATCGGCAGCGAACAGGCCAAGCGCCTGTTGTTCCTGGACGAATTGTGGGGTGCCGACCGTGCCCTGGCTGCCGGGCTGGTGAGCGAAGTCTGCGCCGACGAGCAGTTGCTCAGTGTCGCCAGCGAACTGGCCGCGCGCCTGGCCAATGGCCCGACGTTCGCCTTTACCCAAACCAAGCAGCTCATACGTGAAGGCGCTGATCGCAGCCTGGCGGAGCAACTGCAAGCGGAGCTCGCGGCCGGCTTGCTCTGCGGTCGCAGTGAAGACGGCAACGAAGCCCTGCGCGCCGCCATGGAAAAACGTCCGGCGCGCTTTATCGGTCGCTGAGACCTGGGCCGCCATTGCCTCGCACACCTCTCTATCCGTAAACGAACAACAGGTAGCTCCATGAATTTCCAACTGACCCAAGAACAAGAAATGTTGGTGGACGCGGTACGCAGTTTCGTCGCCAAGGAACTGCTGCCCCATGAGGAAGCGGTGGATCGTGCCGACGAAGTCTCCCCGGAACTGGCGGCGCAGATTCGCGGCAAGGCGATCGCCGCCGGGTTCTATGCCTTCAACATGCCGGAAGAAGTGGGCGGTGGTGGCCTGGATTACCTGTCCCAGGCGCTGATCGAGCGTGAGCTGTCCAAGGTGTCCTGGGCACTGCATGTGTTTGTCGCCCGCCCGTCAAAAATTCTCATGGCCTGTACCGGCCAGCAAATCAACGACTACCTGTTGCCGTGCATCCAGGGTGAGAAGATCGACTGCTTCGCCCTCACCGAGCCGGGTGCCGGTTCCGATGCCAATGCAATCAAGACCCGCGCCGTGCGCGATGGCGACGACTTCGTGCTCAATGGCAGCAAGCACTTCATCAGCCACGCGGGCCACGCCGATTTCGCCATCGTCTTCGCCGTGACCGACACCTACGAACACAACGGTCGCAAACGCAACGCCGTGACATCGTTCCTGGTGGACCGCGACACCCCGGGCATGACGATCCGTCGTGGCCCCAAGTGCGTGAGCAACAGGGGTTACCACACCTACGAAATGTTCTTTGACGACTGCCGCGTGCCGGCCTCCAAGGTGTTGGGCGAAGTCGGCAAGGGCTGGGACGTGGCCAACGCCTGGCTCACTGCCGGGCGCGTGATGGTGGCGGCCAATTGCGTCGGCCAGGCCCAGCGCGCACTGGATGTGTCGCTGCAGTGGGCAGCGGATCGCAAGCAGTTCGGCCAACCCATCGGCACCTATCAGGGGGTGTCGTTCAAGCTGGCGGACATGGCCACGCAGATTCGCGCGGCCGAGCTGCTGACCCTGCACACTGCGTGGAAAATGGACCAGGGCACCATGACCGATGGCGAGGCCGGCATGGCCAAGCTGTTCGCCAGTGAAGTGCTGGGCCGCGTGGCCGACGAGGCGGTGCAGATTTTCGGCGGCATGGGCCTGATGGACGAAGGTCCGGTGGAGCGCATCTGGCGTAACGCGCGGATCGAGCGGATCTGGGAAGGCACCTCGGAAATCCAGCGCCACATCATTTCCCGTGAACTGCTGCGGCCCTTGCTGCGCTGATCGGCCTGGAGAACCCCCATGTCCCAGACTATACGTGACAACCTCAAGCGCCTGCTCGCGCCGCGCCACCTGGCCTTTGTCGGTGGCCGCAGCATGGCCCGCGCCCTCAAGCGCTGCGCCGACGGTGGCTACCGTGGGCAAATGTGGCTGGTCAACCCGCAGCATGACAGCCTGGAAGACGTGCCCTGTGTGCGCAGCATCGCCGAGCTGCCGTGCGGCCCGGACGCGGTGTTCATCGCCACCAACCGTGAGTTGACCCTGACCTGTGTCGCCGAACTGGCCGCCATCGGCGCGGGCGGCGTGATTTGCTATGCCTCGGGCTTTGCCGAAACCGGCGCCGAAGGCCAGGCCCTACAACAGCAACTGCTCGAGGCCGCGGGCAACATGGCCTTGCTCGGCCCCAACTGCTACGGCGTGCTCGACTACCTGCACAGCTCGGCGCTGTGGCCGGTGGCCCATGGCGGCCAGGTGGTGGCGAAGGGCGTGGCGGTGCTGACCCAAAGCGGCAACTTTGCCTACAACCTGTCCATGAGTGATCGCTCGCTGCCGGTGGCCTACATGGCATCGGTCGGCAACCAGGCACAACTGGGGGTCGCCGAATTGATGGACGTGCTGCTCGACGAGCCACGCGTCACCGCCATCGGCTTGCACCTCGAGGGCCTGAAGAATGTTCCGGGTTTCGCCCGCGCCGCGCACAAGGCGCTGGAGAAGGGCATTCCGATCATCGCCCTGAAAACCGGGGTCTCGCAGATCGGCGCCGAACTGGCCCTGAGTCACACCAGTTCGCTGTCCGGCTCCGATGCGTTGTACGACGCGCTGTTTGATCGTCTCGGGGTGATCCGCGTCAGCGGCCCGGTGAGTTTTGTCGAAACCCTGAAGGCCGCCGCGTGCGGCAACCTGCCGGCGGGCAACAGCCTGATCGCGCTGGCCTGCTCCGGCGGCGATGCCGGGTTGATCGCCGACTACGCCGAACGCAACGACCTGAGCCTGCCCAAGCTCGATGAACGCCAGCGCGCAGCGTTGGCACAGGTGCTGCCCAGCTATGCCAACTTGGTCAACCCACTGGATTTCACCACCGCGATCTGGGGCGATGGCGATGCCTTGAACCGCATGCTCGACAGTGCCCTGGGCACCGAAGCCGATGCGGCGATGCTGGTGCTTGACTACCCGTCGGAGTCCACCGGCGAGCGCAAGGAGTGCGACCTGCTGCTGGAGCTGTATTGCGCGGCGCTGGTGCGCCATGGCAAGACGGGCTTTGTCACCTCGGCCTTTCCTGAACTGCTGCCGGCCAGCGCCCGTGAGCGCTTGCATGCCCAGGGCGTGGCGGCGTTGCAAGGCGTGGAAGACGGGCTGGCGGCGTGGGGTCGTATCGCCGGCTATCAGCGCAATCGCCGGGCGTTGCTGGCCCTCGGTGAGTCGGCGCTGGTGCCGCTCTGCCCCCGGGCGCTTGCCGGTGAGGGCCGAGTGCTCAATGAGTGGGACGCCAAGCAGGCCTTGCGCCAGTTCGGCCTGCCGACGCCCAACGGAGTACTGAGTACCCCGGACACAGCACTCAACGACGCCGAGGCACTGGGTTATCCCTTGGTGCTCAAGGCCGTCAGCGCACAGTTGCCCCACAAGACCGAAGCCGGCGCCGTGGCGCTGAACCTCAAGGATGGCGTGGCCTTGAGTGCCGCACTGGAAAAAATGCGCGCGAGCATCGGCGATTACGCGCCGGGCGTGCCCTTCGATCAACTGCTGCTGGAACCCATGGCCATGCCGCCGCTGGCCGAGCTGATCGTCGGCATCAAGCGCGAAAAGGATTTCTGCCTGGCCCTGGTGATTGGCGCCGGCGGCATTCTGGTGGAGTTGCTCAAGGACAGCCGCAGCCTGCTGTTGCCCACCACCGATGGCGCCATTCGCAATGCGGTGTCGAGTCTGCGCAGCGCCGCCTTGCTCCAGGGCTTTCGCGGTCGCGAGACGGCGGACCTCGACGCGTTGGTGGCGGCGATCCGTGCCGTGGCCGACTACGCCTGCGAAAACGCCGGGCAGTTGCTGGAACTGGATGTGAACCCATTGATGGTCGGTGCCCAGGGCACGACTGCGGTCGACGCGTTGATTCGCCTCGGCCATGCGTGAGGACGTGACGATGCAAACCCTTAACTTGACTGGCGGCCAGGCCCTGGTTCGCCTGCTGGCCAACTACGGTGTCGACACCGTGTTCGGCATTCCCGGGGTGCATACCCTGGAGCTGTACCGCGGCTTGCCCGGCAGCGGTATCCGTCATGTGCTGACCCGCCATGAACAGGGCGCCAGCTTCATGGCCGACGGCTATGCACGGGTCAGCGGCAAGCCGGGCGTGTGCTTCATCATCACCGGCCCCGGTGTGACCAATGCCGCCACCGGTATCGGCCAGGCCTATGCCGACTCGATCCCGATGCTGGTGATTTCCAGCGTCAACCACACCGCCAGCCTCGGCAAGGGCTGGGGCTGCCTGCACGAAACCCAGGACCAGCGCGCCATGACCGCGCCGATCACGGCGTTCTCGGCCGTGGCCCTGAGCACCGAAGACCTGCCCGGGCTGATCGCCCGTGCCTATGCGGTGTTCGACAGCGAACGGCCACGGCCGGTGCACATCTCGGTGCCACTGGACGTGTTGTCGGCGCCGGTCGCCCGCGACTGGAGCAACGAGGTGGTGCGTCGTCCGGGGCGCGGCCTACCGGCTGCCACTGTGCTGGACGCGGCAGTGGCCAAGCTGCACGGCGCCAAACGGCCGATGATCATCGCCGGTGGTGGCGCCTTGAGTGCAGCGCCGCAGTTGCAGGAACTCAGCACCCGACTGGCCGCGCCGCTATTTACCAGTGTCGCCGGCAAAGGTCTGCTGCCACCGGACGCCCCGCTCAATGCCGGTTCGGTGCTGTGCGTGGAGCCGGGCTGGAACCTGATCGCCGAGGCCGATGTAGTGCTGGCGGTCGGCACGGAAATGGCCGACACCGATTTCTGGCGCGAACGCCTGCCGCTCAATGCCGAGCTACTGCGGGTAGACATCGACCCGCGCAAGTTCAACGACTTCTATCCGTGCGCCGTGGCGTTGCACGGCGACGCGCAACAGACCCTCAGTGGATTACTTGAGCGCCTGTCACCGGATGTGCGCGACGCCAGCGCGGCAATTGCCTCGGTCACAACACTGCGCGAAGCGGTGAAAGCCGGCCATGGTCCGTTGCAGTCGATTCACCAGGCGATTTTGCAACGTATCGCCGCCGAACTGCCGGACGACGCCTTCATCAGCACCGACATGACCCAGCTGGCCTATACCGGCAACTACGCCTTCGACAGCCGGGCACCGCGCAGCTGGCTGCACCCCACGGGCTACGGCACCCTGGGCTATGGCTTGCCGGCCGGCATCGGCGCCAAGTTCGGCGCACCGCAGCGCCCGGGCCTGGTGTTGGTGGGTGACGGTGGCTTTCTCTACACCGCGCAGGAGCTGGCGACCGCGGTCGAGGAACTGGACAGCCCGCTGGTGGTGCTGCTGTGGAACAACGACGCACTGGGGCAGATCCGCGACGACATGCTGGGGCTGGACATCGAACCGATCGGCGTGCTGCCACGCAACCCGGATTTCGCCGCCCTGGGCCGTGCGTTCGGCTGCACCGTGACCCAGCCGCAGAGCCTGGCCGAGCTGCAAACCGATCTACGCCACGGCTTCCAGCGTAACGGCGTGACCCTGATCGAACTCAAGCACGCCTGTGCTCACTGATTTTCACTTTTGACTTGCGGGGATAGGGCCATGCGCTTTTCCGATCTGACTCAACGTATCGCCGGGGACGGCGCCGCCGCCTGGGATATCCACTACCGCGCACTGGCGCTGCGGGAACAGGGCGAAGACATTCTGCTGTTGTCGGTGGGCGACCCGGACTTCGACACGCCAGTGCCCATCGTGCAGGCGGCCATCGACAGCCTGCTAACCGGCAACACCCACTACGCCGACGTGCGTGGCAAGCGCGCCTTGCGTGAAGCCATTGCCAGACGGCACCAACTGCGTAGCGGCCAGTCGGTATCGGCGGACCAGGTCACCGTGCTGGCCGGTGCGCAATGCGCGCTGTTCAGTGTCGCCCAGTGCGTGCTCAACCCGGGCGATGAGGTGATTGTCGCCGAGCCGATGTACGTCACCTATGAAGCGGTGTTCGGTGCCTGTGGCGCGGTCGTCATCCCGGTGCCGGTGCGTTCCGAGAACGGCTTTCGGGTCTTGCCCGAAGACGTGGCGGCACGCATCACCCCTCGGACCCGGGCCCTGGCGCTGAACAGCCCGCACAACCCTTCGGGTGCCAGCTTGCCGCGCACCACCTGGCAGGCGCTGGCCGAACTGTGCATTGCCCACGACCTGTGGCTGATCTCCGATGAGGTCTACAGCGAATTGCTGTTTGAAGGCGAGCACGTCAGTCCGGCGAGCTTGCCGGGCATGGCCGAGCGCACTGCGACCCTCAACAGCTTGTCCAAGTCCCACGCCATGACCGGCTGGCGCGTCGGCTGGGTGGTGGCGCCGCCGGCCTTGGCCACGCACCTGGAAAACCTCGCCTTGTGCATGCTCTACGGCTCACCGGATTTTGTCCAGGACGCCGCCGTGGTGGCGTTGCAAAGCAACCTGCCGGAACTGGAAGCGATGCGCGAGGCCTATCGCCAGCGGCGCGACCTGGTCTGCGAGCAGCTCGCCGACTGCCCGGGCGTGCGCGCCTTGAAGCCTGACGGCGGGATGTTCGTGATGGTCGATATCCGCTCCACCGGGCTCAGTGCCCAGGCCTTTGCCGACCGCTTGCTGGATCGTCACGGTGTCTCGGTACTGGCCGGCGAAGCCTTTGGCCCCAGCGCGGCCGGGCATATCCGCCTCGGGCTGGTGGTGGGGGCCGAACCCCTGCGCGATGCCTGCCAGCGCATCGCCCGTTGCGCCAATGAATTGATGGAGGCTCAGGTCCATGCTTGAACACCAGGCGCTGTTTATCGATGGTCGTTGGCAAACGCCGTCAGGGCAGGGGATTGCCGAGGTGATCAACCCGGCCACCGAAGAAGTCGCCGGCAGCGTGCCGCTGGGCGATGAGCGCGACGTAGACCACGCCGTGGCCGCCGCGCGCCGGGCTTTTGCGAGCTGGTCGCGGACCCCTTCCAGCGTGCGTGCCGGCTACATCCGCGCCCTGGCGGAGCAACTGCGTACCCGGGCCGACGAGATGGCCGGGGTGATCACCGCTGAACTGGGGATGCCGGTGCAATGGTGCCGCTCGGTGCAGGTGGACGGGCCCATCACCGGGCTTGAGCAGTATGTCGAACTGGCAGGCTTGATGGATGAGGTCCGCGAGGTCGGCAACTCCCTGGTGATCCGCGAACCGGTGGGCGTCTGTGCCTTCATCAACCCATGGAACTACCCGCTGCATCAACTGATCGGCAAGCTGGCCCCGGCGTTGGCCGCCGGCTGCACCGTGGTGGTCAAGCCGAGCCAGGAAACCCCGCTGCACGCCTTCCTGCTGGCGCAGATGATCGAGGCCATCGGCCTGCCTGCCGGGGTGTTCAACCTGGTCAGCGGTCCGGGTTCCAAGGTCGGCGAAGCACTGGCCAAACATCCGGACGTGGACATGGTGTCATTCACCGGCTCCACCGGTGCCGGCGTGCGTGTGGCCCAGGCAGCGGCACCTTCGGTGAAACGGGTGTGCCTGGAACTGGGCGGCAAGTCGCCGCTACTGATTGCCGAGGACGCCGACCTGGCCGCCGCCGTGCGCTACGGCGTGCAGGACGTGATGATCAACTCCGGCCAGACCTGCACGGCGCTGACCCGCATGCTGTTGCCGGCCAGTCGGTATGCCGAGGCGGTGGAGCTGGCGCGGGCAGAGACCCTGGGCCTGACGATGGGCGATCCCCTCGATCCGCGGAGCTTCCTTGGCCCCATGTGTTCGGCGGGGCAACGACGCACCGTGCTCGATTACATCCGTGTCGGCCAGCAGGAAGGCGCGCGCCTGTTGTGTGGCGGTGACACGGCGCAGGTGTTCGAGCGCGGCTACTACGTCAGCCCGACCCTGTTCGCCGACGTCGACAACCGCATGCGCATCGCCCAGGAAGAGATCTTCGGTCCGGTGCTGTGTCTGATTCCCTACCGCGATGAGGAACACGCGATCCAGCTTGCCAATGATTCGCCCTTTGGCCTGTCCAGCGGCGTCTGGGCCGGCAGTGCGCAGCGGGCGCTGCAACTGGGTCGTCAGCTTCGGGCCGGGCAGTGCTTCCTCAATGGTGCGGCGTTCAACTATCAAGCGCCGTTCGGCGGCTATAAACAGTCGGGCAACGGCCGCGAATGGGGCGAAGAGGGGCTTGGCGAGTTTGTCGAAGTCAAGGCGATCCAGATATGAGTCCCGATGACTTCTCGCACAACCCCGCAGTCACCCCCTACGCGGCAAACGTCTAAGGAATCACCATGAAAGTACTGATCGTTCACGCCCATCCCGAGCCAAATTCCTTCACCGCGGCCTTGCGTGACCAGGCGGTAAGCACCCTCGAAGCCCAGGGCCACGAGGTTCAGGTCAGCGACCTGTACGCCATGGACTGGAACCCGGTGGCCAGTCGCAATGATTTTTCTTCCCGGGGAAACCCGGAGTACCTGGTGTATGCCCTGGAGCAACGCCTGGGGGTGAAGAGCCAGTCACTGGCGGCGGACATCCAGGCCGAACTGGACAAGCTGCTGTGGGCTGACCTGTTGATCCTCAACTTCCCGATCTTCTGGTTCTCGGCCCCGGCCATGCTCAAGGGCTGGATCGACCGGGTGCTGGTGTCCGGCATCTGCTACGGCGGCAAGCGGTTCTACGACCAGGGTGGCTTGAGCGGCAAGCAGGCCTTGGTGACCGTGACCCTGGGCGGCCGCGAGCACATGTTCGGCGAAGGGGCAATCCACGGCCCGTTGCAAGACATGCTGCGGCCGATCCTGCGCGGCACCCTGGCCTACGTGGGTTTCGACGTGTTGGAACCGTTTGTCGCCTGGCATGTGCCGTACATCAGCGATGAAGCACGGCAGGCGTTCCTGATTGACTACGGCCTGCGCCTGCAACGCCTGGAAGACGAGCAGCCGCTGGAATTTCCACGGCTGGCGCAGTTTGACGAGCAGTTGTATCCATTGGTCGTGGATGCCTGACTGACTCTGCCCTGCGGGAACGCTCATTGATCGTTCCCACGCTCTGCGTCTGCTCTTGACAGGTATGCCTCATCGGGCAGCGCCGGGCGCCGATGACGCATGCGCTTGATCCGGATCAACGAAAAAAGGCGTCGGAGGCGCCGTCTTGGGTCAATACTTTCTATATGTCACTCAGGAGTCAGACCATGGGCCAGTATCAACGCTTGTTATTGATCATCAACCCGACCCTGCGCCAGTCTCCGGCGATCCCGCATGCCGGTGCCGTGGCCACGGCCAGTGGCGCAACCTTGCACATTGTCGCGCTGGTCAGGTCGCTGCACATTCTGGCCCTGCTCGAGGAGGGGGACCGGGCCACGGCGCGGGCCGCTTATCTGAAGGACCAGGACGATTGGCTGCATGACCAGGCGCAACGACTGCGCGCCAGCGGGATCGAGGTGACGGCCGAAACCGCATGGTCCGACGACCTCGAGCGGGACATTCTGGATCACGTCGCCGAGTGGCAACCCGACCTGCTGATCAAGGAAGTGCAGCACGAGTCGTTGCTCAAACGCACGTTTTTCACCCCGCTGGATTGGCATTTGTTGCGCCACTGTCCGGTGCCGATCTACCTGGTAGGCGCGCAAGGGCATGCCTTGCCGCGCAAGATCGTGGCAGCGATCGATACCACCACCGACTCGCCGCAGCGCAACGAGCTCAACGAGCGGATTATCCAGCAAGCTGAACGCCTGGCACTGCAGTGCGACGCCGAACTGCACCTGCTCGCGGCCTGTGACATCAGCGCGGACTTCCTGGGGGACGCAGGCGGAGGCGGGCTGATGCTGGGAGAGCTGACACTGCAGTTGCGCCGGGATCTGGAGCGGTCGTTTCAACGGAGCGCCAACCATTTCAGCGTGCCCTCGGAGCGTCGCCACTTCATCAAGGGCGGTCCGGTCAGGGTGCTGGCCGAGTTCGCCCAGCAGCATCAGGTCGACGTGATCGTGATGGGCAGGAACCAGTCATCGGGCCTTGAGAAACTGATCGGCAGCACCACTGAACACGTGCTGTACCAGGCGTCCTGCAGTGTGCTGGCGGTCTGATGGAGTGGTCTGATATCGCTATCTCAAGCGTGGGATCAGCTCGCAGTCGGAGTTGTTCGCACCGTTCATCGAGTGGCTGCGTCAGGACTGAGCGGTCACACACTCGATTGCCTCGCAAAGTTCGCGGGCGAATCTGACAAGCCCTTGGCGCTGAACTAAGCTGCGCTGCATGTCCGGTCAGGGGGATGACCCGGATAACGATCATTATGGATATCGCCCTGGAACCGGTGGCGTAAGGAGCTGGAACATGGGGAACAGGGCGCTGGCTATGTTGCTCGCGGCGTTGGGGGTGTTCTGGTCGGTGGCGCTGTGGGCGGCGGATGAGCCCCAGACAGCGGAGCTGAAAGTCGCCAACCGCAGCATCATGGTGTTTCGCGCCACCGTGCTGGGTGAGGCGCCGCAGGCACGGGTCTACCGGGCGAGGGTGGTGATCAACGAGGCGCTGGCCGAAGGTGAGAACCTGGATGTCAGTCTCGACACGATCCAGAACAGCTACCTGGTGCTGCTGGGCAACAAACGGGCCTTTATCGTCGCGCCCAAGGACGTCGATACACTGCGGTTCGCCTCGGTGCAGCAAGCGGCCGAGAGCGCGGCGCAGAATCTGCGCCAAGTGGTGTCCGAGACCCGGGAAGCCCGCAGCCTGGACATGATACTCAGGGCCTTGATCGCCGTAGGCATTGCCACCGGTATCTATATCGCACTGCTCTGGGGCCTGTTTTACCTGCGTCGCAAGCTGCTCGAACGCTTGCCCGAATTGATGCAACGGCATACCGCGGCCCTGAAAGTGGGGCGCGTGCAGATCATCGATGCCAACTACCTGTACCCTTTGGTCGGTCGGCTGTTCTGGCTGGTGCGCTGGGTGCTGGTGCTGTTGTTCAGCTACGAATGGCTGGGGTTCGTGCTCTCGCGGTTTCCCTACACCCGCCCCTGGGGCGAGCGCCTGAACAACTACCTGCTGGACGTGGCCCGCTACCTGTTCGAAGGCATCATTGGCGCGATCCCGGGGCTGGGTGTGGCGCTGGCGATCTTCTTCATCGCCCGGGGCGCGAGCAGTTTGAGCAAGCGGATCTGGCGGCGCATGGCAACGCCCGGAACCTTCAGCTGGCTGAACCACGAAACCCTGCAACCGACCATGCGCCTGACCTCCCTGGCGATCTGGCTGTTCGCCCTGGCGATGGCGTATCCCTACCTGCCGGGCGCCGGCACCGATGCCTTCAAGGGCCTGTCGGTACTGCTCGGCCTGATGATTTCCCTGGGCGCCAGCAGCGTGATCGGGCAGGCCGCCGCCGGCTTGATCCTGACCTATACCCGCACCCTGCGCCCTGGCGAATTCGTGCGCATCGGCGACCATGAAGGCACCGTGACCGAACTGGGCATGTTCACCACCCGGATCCGCACGGGCCTGGGGGAAGTGCTGACCATCCCCAACTCGATGATCACCAACACCGTGACCAAGAACTACTCCCGCACCGTGCAGGGCCCCGGCTACGTGGTCGACACCACCGTGACCATCGGCTACGACACCCCCTGGCGACAAGTGGAAGCCATGCTGCTGGAAGCCGCCAGGCGCACCAACGGTGTGCTGGAGGTTCCCGCGCCCCAGGTGTTCCAGACCGCGCTGTCGGATTTCTACCCCGAGTACCGCCTGGTGGCCCAGGCCATCCCCAGCCAGCCTCGTCCGCGCGCCGTGCTGCTGAGCGAACTGCACGCCAACATCCAGGATGTGTTCAACGAGTACAACGTGCAGATCATGTCGCCCCACTATCTGGGCGACCCGTCCGAGGAAAAACGCGTGCCCCGCGACCAGTGGTTCAAGGCCCCGGCGCACACCTCCGACCGGTCTTGAGTGGGTTGATTCAGGGCCACTTTCCCGTCGGGGAAGGGCCCGGGGCATATGCCGCGGTACGTTTGCGCTCGCCCCCCGTGCGCCGGGCTTGATAAATAGCCATGGAAAACCACACTTCAGAGGAGGAATCTGGATGAGCGTGGGCGCTTGATTGCGTCAGGAGGTGTTCAAATGACTCATAGCCCCTCAGTTCAAACCATCTTGCGTGACCGTGCCGCCGCCGGCCAGCGCCTGGTGGAACCGCTGCTCAGATACGCACAACGATCCGACGTGATTGTCCTGGCCTTGCCACGAGGCGGGGTACCGGTCGCCTATGAAATCGCCACGGCCCTCAAGGTCCGGCTGGACCTGATGCTGGTCCGCAAGCTGGGGGTGCCCACCCATCAGGAGTACGCCATGGGCGCGATTGCCAGTGGCGGCATTCAGATCGTCAATCAAGAAGCGTTGCGTGCCAACCACATTGAGCAAGGCACCTTCGATGCGGTGGTCGCCCGGGAAACCCGGGAGTTGCAGCGTCGTGAACAGGCCTACCGGGCGAACCGTGCGCCACCCGTACTAAAGGATCAGGTGGTGATTCTGGTGGATGATGGCCTGGCGACCGGCGCCTCGATGATGGCCGCGATCCAGGCCGTGCGCCGGCACGGGCCGGCGCGCATGGTGGTGGCGGTACCGGTGGCGCCGCTGGAGACGCTGGAGGCATTGCGCGACGACGTGAACGAGTTGGTGTGCCCGATCATTCCCGAGTGGCTGGTATCGATCGGGTACTGGTACCAGAACTTCGAGCAAACCTCGGATCAGGAGGTGATCGATCTGCTGCAACGGGCCTGGCAATGGGAGTCCGAACGCGGCGCGGACCCTGAAGCACAAGCCAATACTTGAGGGCCTAGCCTGCCGGTAGTGTGCCGGTCGTGTACGTGGTGAGCGCTGACGCCTCCTTCAGGGTGTTGGAGGCCAGCTCGCCAAAGGATGCCGCGGGATCGACATAACGCAGGGCCGACTTGACGTCCTTCCAGCCCACATAGTTCATGATCGCCTTGATATCCCAGCCGTTGGCGGATGCCCAGGTGGCGAAGCCCCTGCGCAAGGAGTGGCTGGTGTAGAACTGCGCAGGCACGCCGGTGCGTTGAAAAACCCGGCGCAGCAAGGGGATCAGGCTGTTGGTGTTGAACCCGTCCTCGGCCAGGTTGCCCCAACGATCGAGTTTGCGAAACACCGGCCCATAGGCCATGCCCGCCGAAGTAATCCAGTTCGAATACGCCTCGACCGGGCAGAGTTTTTTCAGCGCCGGGGTGCGAAAGGTGGTGCCCAGGTGCTGGCGATCGCCTTTGCTGTGGGGCAGGTAGAAGGTGATCCCTGAGCCCGGGTCGACCTGGACATGCTCGACCCTCAGGCGCGACAGTTCATCGCCGCGAAACCCGCGCCAAAACCCGATCAGCACCAGCGCGATATCGCGCCGGTTGCGCAGCACGGTCGTCAGGTCATGCCGCTCGGCGGCCTGTTGCGCCTCCTGCTCCAGCCAATTGACCGCTTGCTCCAGGTGCTGCAGGAGCAGGGGTGGCGCCTGCTTTTCCCGGGCCGGATGCAAGGTCCGGATGCCCTTGATCATTTGGCGCACCGCCGGGGTCTTGGTCGGGTCGGGAAACCCCTGGGTGATATGCCACTGCGCCAGGGCGGCCAGGCGCTGCTTCAACGTGCTGATGGCGTGCTGATCGGCGTAGTCGGCCAGGTAACGCACGATGCTGTCGCCGGTCGCCGGCAGGAACCCGCCCCAGGTCACTTCGAAGTGCTCCACCGCCGCCCGGTAGCTGCGCCGGGTGTTTTCCCGGGTACCGGCCTGCAGGTAGCGGTCTACCTTGTTCATCTGGAAATTCCTCCACGGCACGCCCGCTGTGTGCTCGTGGCAGTAAATCCTAAAACTCGGCAAACAGCAAAAGTCCTTGAGAAATAACGGGTTGGCGCAGTGCAGATGACGAAGCGGGGATGCCGAACACAGGCCCTGTGGCGAGCGAGCTTGCTCGCGCTGGGGCGTGAAGCGCCCCCACTCCAACAAGACCATTGCAGTCTTTCAGACAAGACCCGGTGACCCTTTCGGGGCTGCTGTGCAGCCCAGCGCGAGCAAGCTCGCTCGCCACGGGACATCACCCGCGCCCGCAACCCGCTGCGCCCGGGCCTTTGCGCGGGAGCAGCTTTTTCCTTGGCAGCAATGACAAAAATCATAATTTCGCAAATTCCCACCTCCCAACAGAATGCCGCCAACACCCCTTGCACCGATAGCCGCAACCGTAAAACAACAATGATCAGCCTCAGAGGCGGCAGCCATGGTCGATCTGAATCAACCCGACTTTCAGAAGTACACAGCCATGACAGTTGAAACAAGACACATAGATACCCTTGTCGTCGGCGCCGGTCAGGCCGGCGTGGCCATGAGTGAACACTTGAGCCGACTGGGCGTCCCGCACCTGGTTCTGCTGGGAGTCAATGACACGCCCTGGGCGTGGTGACGGATCAACAACTGCACGCCGAAACTGTCTTCCAGGCCCTTGATGGCCGTGGAGATCGACGGCTGGGCGATGTACAGCTTGCGGGAGGCTTCTGCAACGCGGCCACATTCGACGGTGGTGACGAAGTACTTCAACTGACGCAGGGAATAGGACGCCACGGCGTACCTCAGGCTTGGGGTTTTACCTACCTTACTCCGTCCGGCGCCCGGCGGGGTGCGGGCGCTGCTGCGGATTTTGCTGGGCATTGACGACATTTTAGCGTGCGCGTCCCCAGGGCCGGTCCTGGCGTACTGGATCACACGGGCAAGCGCGGTTTTGACCCTGACAGATGCGATAACGCTCAATTATTCAATCAGATAAACAAGCCTTTAGGCATCGTTGGCTTTGACATAAATAGAATGTAAATACATAGTATGTAATACAGTACGAAATCGTAGGAGCAACACATGGCCCGTGGCGGCGTAAACAAGGCAATCGTGCAGAAGGCGCGGGAGGCATTGCTGGCGCGTGGAGAACATCCAAGCATCGATGCCGTACGGATAGAGCTGGGCAATACCGGTTCGAAAACCACGATTCATCGTTATTTGAAGGAGCTCGAAGACCTCGATCTGCGCCGTGGCGCGCCCCAGCAGGCCCTCAGCGACGAGCTTGGCGAGCTGGTGTCACGGTTGGCGTTGCGCTTGCAGGAAGAGAGCGAGGAGCGCTTCGAGCAGGCGCTGAAGGTGTCCCAGGCCGAGCAGGCCGCACTCAATGAACAACTCAGCGCCAGCCAGGCTGCGCTGGCGCAGCTGCAACAGCAGCACGATATCCAGCGTGTCGCCCTGGAAACCGAGTCCGGCGAGCTGCACACCTGCCGTACGACCTTGCAGGCCGAACAGACCCGCAATGCACGGCTGAGCCAGTCGAACCTCGACCTTGAGGTGCACCTCAAGGACAAGCAGGAGCAGGTCCGCTCCCTGGAAGAAAAGCACCAGCATGCCCGTGATGCGCTTGAGCACTACCGCGCCGCGAGCAAGGAGCAACGGGAGCAGGAGCAGCGCCGGCATGAGGGTCAGTTGCAACAGGTGCAGATGGAGATGCGTCACCTGCAGCAGACGCTGATCATCAAGCAGGATGAAGTGACGCAGTTGAACCGCGATAACGAGCGCCTGCTCACCGAGGCCCGGCAGCAGCACAAGGCCAATCTGGGACTGGAAACGGTGGTGGATCGTCAACGCAGTGAAATCGGTGCGTTGAAGATCCAGGTGGCGCAAGTGGAGGGCGGCAAGCAGGTGTTGCTGGAGCAGGTCGCCCACTTGCAGCGTGAGGTTGGCGAATTGAGCGATGCCTCGGCCCGTCAATCCGCCGAGATTGCCGAACTGCTGAAAACCCTGGAGGCGGCTGAACATCCTTCTGAGGACCGGACAGAGGGGAGCCGATCAGAAGCGCCAGACAGCGCCGCTGATCACCTGTAGCTGCACGGGTGTATCGGCCTGAAGTCGTAGACCCTGATCGACACCGCCGGCAAGTAAGGCTGTCGAACAGGCCCTGAGCGATAGGGGCCTGTTTGTGTCGACGGTCGGCGATCAGCCCTGGCAGTCATTGCCTATATACCTTGCCCGACGATGCGCAACACCCCCAACCCAGCGGCTACGCTTAGGGGAGAAGGCGAACGCATGCCTGATTCATCCGCTGTCGAAGGGTGCGTAGCCGTTTGAACCGAAGGGCAGGGCACACACGATGAACCGGCCAGAGCTGCTGATCGCTGGGGTTCCAACGCTTTTCGAGGCCCGGGGCCGGCTGTCCGTCGGACGCCTTCTCGAACAGCTGCGCGCCCTGCTGAATGCCATTCAGGACTGGCTCACGAAACCCTGGTCCTGGTTATCCGAGAGATAAACGATGAGTAACCAAGAATCCCCCTGTCAGCTGTACACCTCCTCGGACTGCCCGGTGCAGGAGGGCAGTCGTGCGATCCAGCGGATCACCGCACGGAGCGCTGAAGTGGGGGGCGGGATCACGGTCAACCGCCTGATGCCCTCGCGCCAACGACGCATGATCGGTGCCTGGTGTTTTCTCGATCACGCCGGCCCCGCGGTGTTTGAAAGCAAGGCTGGCCTGCGCGTCGGTCCTCATCCGCACATTGGCCTGCAGACCTTTACCTGGATGATCGAGGGCGAGGTCCTGCACCGCGACAGCCTGGGCAATGTCCAGGTCATTCGCCCCGGCCAGGTGAACCTGATGACCGCTGGGCGTGGTATCACCCACACCGAAGAATCCCTGCCCGATGAGCATCATTTGCACGCCGCGCAGTTATGGATTGCCTTGCCCGCGGCCGACAAGGAGTGCGCGCCCGCGTTCGATCACTATCCGGACCTGCCGGGCTGGGTCGACGGCGGGGTACAGGTCATCCTGCTGGCGGGCACCTTCGCCGGCCGCACCGCCCCGAGCCGCATCTATACACCACTGGTGGGACTGGACCTGTCGAGCCAGGGCGCGGCCTCGATTCGATTGGCCGTGGAACCGCGCTTCGAGTACGGCATCCTGCCGCTGGAAGGCGCTTTCACGATCAACGGGCAGACCTTTGCCAGTAACGAACTGGCCTACCTGGGGCGCGGCCTCGACGAGGTCGAGTTGTCCTGTACGACGGGCTCGCGGGCCTTGCTGTTGGGGGGCGAACCCTTTGCCGAGGACATACAGCTGTGGTGGAACTTCGTTGGCCACAGCAAGGAGGACATCGCCAAGGCCCTCGAGGCCTGGAACAGCCGGGACCTGGCGCGCTTTGGCGAGGTAGAAGGGTTTGACGGGGCACGTCTGACCGCGCCTGCACTGCCGTGGCAACGCGTGTGATGAGCAGCCTCGGCGTTTCCCGATGCAGCCACTGATCCATTACTTCAAGGTCGTGTTCAACCCCGGCCTCGGGGTGTTGCTGTTCGCCTTGCGCACCGTCGCCGCCGGCCTGCTGACCTTGTACCTGGCGTTCATCTTCGACACCGCAGGCAGCGCGCTGTTGGCGCTGGTCGACAGTGACTCGTTTTATGTCAGTGGTTACTTCGAGGAAACCAAGCTGCCGAGGATCGAGGAGGGCAGTCGGGTGCGGATTCAGTTGATGAGTGGCGAGACCTTCGGTGGCGTGGTGCAGAGCATCGCCTTTGCGATCAGCGATCGATAGAACCTGCCGGGCAGTCGTTTACTGGCCAACATCAACCCAGCTACACCTGGGTCAAGCTGGCCCAACGGGTGCCGGTGCGGATCGCGATAGATCCACAGTCCGCCGGCAAGGGGCGCCTGCGTGCCGGTACCACCGCCACGGTGACCGTGCTTGAGCCAGGGTCCCGTTGACGGCGCACGGTTGCAAGCTCGACTCGGCTCCCGTGGTTCAGTCGATCAGTTGCAATGCCAGCCAGGGCGTCAGGTTCAACAGCAGCACGCCGGTCTTGTAAAGCGCCATGGCCGCGTAGTGCAGGGCGTCGAAACGCTCCCGGGACAGTTGGAACCAGCGATTGTGCAGGCGCAGTAGCCGGTCATGGGCACAACTGAAGACCAGAAACCACAGCAGAAGGATGGAGTAGTTGATGGCGAGGCTATACAGCAGAAAGCGCTTGAGTTCGACAATGTCCATAGCGGCCCTCGGCACAGTCATCCACCCGCGACGCAGGTTGCCAGCGGGTTGGTGGTTCTGTTTGGACCGTCGCGTGAACGGCGGGTGCCGGGGATCGAACTGGGCTGCATTGTCAGTACAGCGCATAAAAATGCCCGGCAGTGTTGCAGTGCCGGGCACGGGTGCTTGAGGTTGCCACTCAGAAGCGGTAGTTGGTGCTCAGTTCCAGCGGGCGTGGCGCGCCGGGCGTGATCAGGTCCACCGAGCCGTGCGCCGAGGCGTAATAGTCCTCGTCATGCCCCCCGGTGGCGAGGGAGCTTGCTCCCGCTGGGTTGCGCAGCAGCCCCAAAACGATCGCCGAGTTCATTCTGAAAGACCGCAGTGGCATTGTTGGGCGCGCTTCGCGCACCAGCGGGAGCAAGCTCCCTCGCCACGGGCCTCATTACTTCAAGACGTTTCTTGACTGGCCAGCATTGTGGAAGGCCTGAGGGGCGGGCAGGGGGCGGAACCCCGCGCGATCAGCCGATCGGCTGTAGCGGTCGAGTTCCATTCGTTAAGGGTAGATACGTCATCAAGGTGTCATCGAAGCTATTGCAGAATCCTCGCAAACCGTCTTGAGCATTAAACCAAGTGCGATGCGGCCGGCTGATGATTTGCAAGGATTCCTGCCATGAAAGAAGACGTCTCCCTGTTTGCGGCTGTGGATTTGGGCTCTAACGCGTTTCGCATGATGATCGGCCAGTCAGTGCGGCGAAATAAGGGATTCCTGATCCAGGAAGTGAAGACCCTGCGTGAGCCCGTCCGACTGGCCGAGGGCTTTGACGGCGGCGTATTGGATGAGTTGGCGCTGGATCGCGGATGGCAGGCGTTGGCGCGATTCGGGAAAAAGCTGCGTGGTTTCGAAGCGGGCCGCGTGCGGGCGGTAGCGACAAGTGCTGTCAGGGATGCGGACAACGCGCAGTTGTTTCTGGCCAGCGCCGAGCGGCACCTGGGCTTTCGTATCGATGTCATCTCCGGGCATGAAGAAGCCCGACTGGTTTACGCCGGTGTTGCCCACACGATACAGGGACCTGAGAGCATGCGATTGGTCGTGGACATCGGTGGCGGTTCCACCGAACTGATTCTCGGCCAGGGCGCTCAGCCTTTGTTGACTGAAAGCATCGCCGTTGGCAGTGGTACGCTGGGCGCGCGTTACTTCCCCGGAGGCACTATTTCTCCTGCCGCCCTGCAAGAGGCCGAGCGTGTGGCCATTCTCCAGTTTGAAAAAGTTGCCCGGCGTTATCGCTCCCAGGGTTGGCAGCAGACGATTGGCTCGTCAGGCACCGCCAGAATGCTGGCCAAAGTCCTCAAGGCCAACCGGTTGAACGACGTTGGGCAAAGTGGAATCACCTACGGCGGACTGCTGCGACTGTCGTTGCGCCTGCTGGAAGTGAAGAGTGTGCAGCAGTTGAAACTGGCGGGGCTGCAACCCCATCGCCATAGCATCCTGCCTGGCGGTCTTGTCGCCATGCTCGCGGCGTTCAAAGTGTTTGGCATTTCACAGATGGAGCCCTCTGAGCCGGGGCTGCGACTTGGCGTTCTGCATGGCCTGATGTGCAAGCATTAACCTTTGTCCAGTTCACTTCCCGAACAGGAAGAAAGTGGGAGAGGGTCATCCGTAGGCTCTCGCGGGACTCTCCAGTGCCCCCCTTGGTGGGCTGCTCAGGACAGGTAAGCAAGAGTTTCTGAAGGGTAGTAGCACTACTCGATAACCGGCGTATACTTCATTTGACGGTAAAATAAACTCATTTGAAGGAGTAGTTATGAGCACCGCTACGACTGCTCAGCGTCAAACAAGAAAACAAGACCAAACGCGTCACGCAGTGATCGCGGCATTTTGGGATTTCAGCTCCAATCGGAATTCGCTCAAGGACTCGGAACGGCTGCACCAGATCAAGGAGGGGTTTTCCGCGAGTCTATTCCAAGCTGTCCGCGTGACCTTTGATCTGCAAGAGCGCAGTTTGGAGACGCTGCTCAACGCATCGATCTCCACGCTTGAACGCCGTAAGCGTGAGAATAAGAACCTTGATCCTGTCGCATCCGAACGTCTAGATCGGATAGCTGCTGTCTGTCACTTGGCCGAGGAAGTTTTCGAAAGCAGAGAGTCTGCTGCAAGCTGGATGTCGAGGCCGAACAAAGCCCTCGGCGCAAGCACGCCAATTATGCTCTGCGAAACAGAGATAGGGGCCAGGCAGGTTCGGCGTGTGCTTCAAGCACTGGAATGGGGTGGTGTTGCCTGATGATGGCCTGGCGAATTGCAAAGGCCAAACGAGCTACCGACCTTTCGGGAATGGGAGCAGCCATTGAGGGGGGGCGATGGAACGACCAGGATGTTCCAGCTCTTTACATGGGGCTGAGTCCGGCGATCTGCTGCTTGGAAACGTTCGTGCATGCGGATGGCGAGCCGACTTTCCCCATGAAAATCACCTGCTTTGAGCTACCCGCCGAAAAATCCCTGTATCTGGAGGTTGATCCGGTGATGTTACCGGAGGGCTGGGCCAGCCTCCCTGCAGACCGTCCAGGCATGGACTTCGGTACCGTCTGGTTGAAGGCGAACACCCACCTTGGGTTGATCGTTCCTTCCGCCGTGCTGGCTCTGGAACGCAACGTTGTGATAAATCCCAATCACCCGGCGGTGAGCCAGATAAAAGTGGTCGAGGTTTACGACTTCATTTATGACCCTCGCATGTTCCGCAAGGCCACTGCAGAGTGAGACGGGTGAGGAGGCGAGTGGGGCACTGCTAAGCATCGAGCAGGAAAACGTTCCGGCTCGCTCGCCATCCACGTTTTTTAACCAGCACGCCTACGGCGACTCCGAACTGCAAGGGAAGGGCAACAAGTCGGGGGTAATAATCGCCGCGCCAGGTGGACCATGCCGGATGTTCATAAACCAGCCTGGGCTGAACCAGATCACGCAGGCGTTACACGTGTTCGAAATCGGGTGGAGCATCCACGGCAAGAAGGAGAAGCTCGCATGTTGCGATAGTGGATGGCGCTCGGCGATACCCAATCCTTCTTGACGTGGTGGTGGAGTAACTAATAACTCAACTAAAGGACTATTTAGTTGAGTTATCAATGAGTTAGCGGCATGCGTTAGTGTGGCCGCTGCTTTCGCGAGGTAGCGGTACAAAAAAGGGAATCGATGATCGTTTCGCCTGCTTGCGCCGAATTTGAAGTACAAATCTGTAGCAGAGGATGCGCACAACAAGCGTTCCTCTCGAACAGCCGCAGTTCTGCATGAGAATTACGTTAAGTTTTGGGTTCGTCATGGTGAACAATGCCATTCACCAGGCTTTCCTGCTTGCATAGGATCGGCTCGAGGCTCGACTCCTCATGCCTGAAACTCGAGGAATCGGAGCAGCATTATCAGCGGCTCAAGCGCAAGGTGTGTCCTGGCAAACCTTGCGCACCTGCATGTAAATCAGCCAGCGATTGGCACCGACTGAAATCTACGCACCAGCTCCATGCTGAACGCTGTAGATTTCACAGAGCGACGTGCTTGCAGACGGGTCTGTGACGTAAGAAATGCCATGCTTGATTTACACGGTCACTTCACATTTTTCCCATGATGACTTCTGAGAACTGCCGAGATGGAAACACCTAGCAGAGAAGCTAAGCTTAGAAGTGTCGGCTCAGGGCTGATTGTTAGGAACTCAGCACGACTTTGTCGTTTTGCATTTAAGTAACTTTTCACGTTAAATTTCCAAAATGCTCTGAGCATCTAGCGCACAGCGATCGGTAACACAATGATTTTTAAGAATTTTTCAAATTTAAATGCCTTTTCCACTTTTAAGTAATCTCGACAGAAACGCTGCGCTCAATCTGACCTCAACTGACCCTGACACTCCAATACGAAGATTCGCATAATGTATATTATGTTAAATCATGTGCTATGTTAGAAATGTTCATTTAGACCTTTTCAACAATCACCGACATCGTTGTCAGCCATCACCGAACCCGTTCGCACTTATCGGCTTAGCACCGCTTCTGAAACCAAATCCTCAGGAGCCAATTTACCAATCACCGACTAGAGCGCTGCAAAGCCCGGTGATATTTGACTCAACCTCAGACCGAGGCTAAACCTAAATCACCCAGATGCATCGCACCTCTTGATAATACTTCTCTAGAGGCTGCGGCGATGCGTCCATTCATCTTCTTTCCGATCTTTCCTGCATACAGCCAATGGCGCCCTGAGCGCGGAACCAACGTTCCCGAGTCCATCGCCGTCTGCGATCGTCTGGAAAAGGTTTGGCCCGATGCTCAGCCTTTCACTGGTACTTGGTACTGCATGGAGTTCCTCAAGTGCAGCGCGATTACGAACCCCACTGGCTTCAGGTACAACGAATTGGCCAGGTGCCTGGAACGTATGCTGCTTTGGAGCTTTCATACCCGGGTGCCTCTATTGGACTGGGACGAACAACAGGTAGATGGCTTCCTGAGTTTCTACTGCGATCCTCCTATAGGATGCACGGGGGTGTCCGTTCGCAATCGATATTTGGAGGACTACTCCGCACCATTCAAAGACTGGGCGATCAATCCAGATTGGCGGCTATTCCGACGGACTACCGGCGGAAATGGATCACTGAACCCCGTCACCCGCAGCGTCTTTGCGGGTTTGGTTCTTCATGTTAGGCATTTCTTTGACTTCTACCAATTGTCCACAGGTAGCTCGCGCGCCAATCCTGTCGAAGGATTTTCTAGCGCCTCCAGGCACCTTAACTGGAGTAAGAGCTCGGACGTGCTCACTGAAAGGCAGCTCGACTGGCTTTTGACGGATGCTCTGACATCACGCGTCCACCGTCGCCAAGCCTTACAGATGATGATGTACGTTGGGTTTGCGCGCTATACCAACCTGACCGCAAAGCAAATAGTTGGTACCCCAAGCGCGCAATTCACACTCGACCGCTTAAAGCGCGAGCCTGATGGAGGCTGGAGCCTTTCAGCGTCATCCAGCGGCGTGTCGGACAACTGGTTACGCTTACCCGCACCTATGAGTCCGCTGATTGAAAGATACCTGCAGTCACGACAAGTGAATCTGATCCGCGCATTGCCGAATCTGCCACTGTTCCCTCAGCTTAGTAATGTTGACGGCTATAATTCCAACTCCATGACAACCAATTTGAAGAGAATGCGCGAGCTCATTGCTGATGCAGCGCTTGCTGACGACGATCCCGGTATCGCTGCGTCGGCAGATTGTTTTCGGAAAATCTCATTCAGTATGGTGCGCCGCTCGACTCGCTTCGCTTGACGCTTACCGTCGTGGGAACAATGGGAAATATCCTAAGAACAGGATCAGCACCCTTCCCCATCTTCGCCTGTGGAGTGTCGACTGGCAGCAACTTTCTCAGTCGAGTCGCCATCCTTCAACCACGGCGCCGCCGTAGGTGGACTTCCACTTTTTGAGCACAGTGTGGTTTCCGCCGCGGGTCTCTATCACATCGCCGGTATTAGGATTTTTGTAGCGTTTGACAGGATATTCCCGTGGGCGGCGTGAAGATTTCGTAGCACCAGCTGTTGCCGCCAATTTTTGTATCACGCCTTGGTCAGCATGGGCGAGCTGGGAGTATTCCTTTCGAGGCGCGAGGTACATGAGGATGTCGCGAGGCGAAAATTGATATTTTTCGGCTAGCTCGTCAAGGTCGTTCAGAAAGCGCAACGCGCGTATGACTTCTGCATCGCGTAACAAGGCAGCAGCAGTTTGAAACTCGGACTGAATACGACGGTTGATTTGAAAAACTTCGGCAATTTTCTTCACAACGCCACCTCGCACCAGCTCTCTTAACTTCATCCTTCGTGCGAGCTGGTTTTGTCGATGCTGGTTTTTGAAGCTTGAATGCGTGCTCGAAACTCTTCCGGGCTGTACCCCTCATAACAGATGTCTGCCGGCTCGGGTTCGCTGAGGTCATCCTCGTTCAGAATGACTAACTCGCTTAAATTCTCCAGATAAGACATAGTCGAATTATCGTGTTCTGGAGAGTTGATATCAGGGTCACGGGCAAGCAGCAGTCGTGCAACATCTGGAGCATTGAAACCATACGCATCCATCAAACTGTGTAAGGCCTTGAAAAATTGCTCATCAAGAATAAAGTCACGGGAGGTGCGGATTGTCTCTACCTCGCTGGTGGCTTCAGCCAATCGATTTTCCGCCTGCCTAAGGGCTAAAAATTCGTGAGATCTGGACATGGCATTACCAGCTCCGTGGCTCAATCGCTTAACCCGAGTTTAGCCCATCAGTTGAGTACTAGAAAGGACGTCAGGAGGTGGGGCAGGTAGACAACCTAGGCTTATAAGGCTCAAAACGTTCACCTCTCTCCCCTATACAGCCCGTAATTCCTAGGTTGTGAGTAAAGCCCAATGTCGCTGATCGACGCGAATGAGATGCAGGATAAAAAGTTGTGAAGCCTGGGCGCATTATGTGGATAGAAATCGACGTTGGCCATCGTGATTGGCTTCAGACTTGAGCTCTTCTCTCCTCCTGTTGCAAATTTTGCACAGCGTTGAACCGGGCGTCAGGGATTCATATGCCATGTATTGCCAGGTTAGGCGGTTCCGGACTTTTCTCTCCTTCTGTTGTGAGTTTTCCCCACCGGTGGCGCAGTTTTTTAGGAGCTCAGATATGCCATGTATTGCCAGGTTAGGCAGCTCCGAACTCTTCTCTCCTTCTGTTGCGAATTTTACACACCAGTGACTCAGTCTGCAGGGGCATAGATATGCCATGTATTGCCAGGCCTGGCAGTCTTGGACTCGTGACTCGTCGCAAAATTACCCACCGGTGACGCAGTCTGTAGGGGCATAGATATGCCATGTATTGCCAGGTTAGGTCACTCATGGCTTCGTCGATATCGCTCCAAAACCACCACCGGCAGCGCATGTCAGAATGCCGAGGACTTCCTACGCGACCTCAGGGGTTGGCCATTTATGTGCAATTGCCCACACGTTATCCAGCTAAGTCAGATCGGCGCAGAATACCAACTGAACCCGGTTACCGATTTGATTTCTCTTTGCCCCAACTGTCACGCCGTCGTTCACCGAAGATCAGACGTCATGAGTATCGAGCAACTCAGAAAATGCCTAGCTTCGGTTGCTGCGTCCCTAGAGTGATCTGCATCGATTGCAGAGGGAGCGCTAAGGTTCGTCCTCGCCAGTGTCTTCTGGGAATGTGATGGCGGTATGGGTGATCGCCTTCGTGAGCGGATCCACGAAAACTGTAAGTTGAGGCGCCGCAATCGTTCCATCGTCTCTAATTACGACGATATCCAATTGAGTACGGTCAACTTCTATGCGTCTAAGCGGAATATATGAATCCATCTCAGATCTCCATGCGTCACAGAGAGTCAGCAAAGAAAGAAAACATTTCGTAGTCTAGCACCGCCAACGGTTTCTGCTTGCCGGCAGCACTCACTGGATTTCCTTAGGCCAAGCACCAAGCGGTGCCCTTTCAGTTCAATCTATCCGGTAGGCCCACGCACATTGCGTACCCAGAGGCCAGTCTCAAATCTGATACAAAAACTCTCCGTCAGATGCACGGCCTCGTTGCAAACCCTAACTCAACGATCACGTTGATTATCGGATCATTTCCCGCAAACTCGCCGCAGCCCTGCTCGGCGTTCTCGGCCAGATCCTTCCACATGAGGTACTTGGCAAACGAGAACATCGACAGCACAACGTCTTCGTTCAGCTCCCAACCTGGAATGTCCTTGATTGCATGACCGACTTTGTTCCAGATGCCGGCAATGTCCAGACCGGAATCGTCTCGAGGTAGCTCATGCTCCAGAGAGCCCAGGCCAAGCTCGAAGTCTTGGCGCAGCATTTCAATCAATGTCGGGTTAAAGCGCGGCTCATCATCGTGCAGCACCATAGTGAATCCGGAGCGAGCGCTCTTGCGCTCAAGCGTTACCGGAACCAGCACCAGTGGCGCTTTGTACTTCTGCCCTGCCCTATCTTCACGCGTCCAGCTCAGGAAACCGATGGCCAGGAAGAGCGTGTTGGAACCACCTTCCTGCAACGCTGTTCGAGCACCTCGATACAGTTCGGTGAGTCGAACATCCATCTCGTTGGAAGTCAGCGCGACGAACACCTCTCTGCGCTTGAGCGCATCCTCCGCATGGCGGCGGCGAACATCCTCACGCTCACGCTGTTCATACAACGCGCGCTCCCGCGGATCAGCCCCATCCATGAGGTCAGGCCGGGTCAGCAGCTTCAACGACTGACCACTGGCCAGAATATCCTCGAGCGCACCAGGATCTGGCGACTCGAGCTTCAGCGCCCGCTTGCCCATCTTGAAGTTCAGCAGGTTGTTTCGAAGAGACAGATCGAGGAGCTTGCGCTGCCAGCGGCCAAGACGGTCAGCAGGATCGAGCTTGGAAAGGTCTTCGACCACCACTTCATGCGTCTCGTCGGGGATGCCCGCACCTTCTTCAACCAACAGGGGTGGAGCGTCATCCGTCACCTCAGCCGCAACCCGTGCAATCTGCGCTTCTGAACTAGCGAGCGGTTTGATCCGCTGCAACCGAGCACGGCGGATATCCAACAGCATCTCGAAATCGCTCTCAGCGTCCTCGGCAATCTGCTTCGCCCCTCGCTCGACAGCGTACGTGAAGGACGGAATCGGGTTATGAGTGACGAGCGTGGTCTCGAACAAGACCAGCTCCTGCAGCTTCACCCGCTTGCGCACCGCGGTCACATCGTCCACGAGAGCAGTCGTGAATTCTTCCGGCTTCAGCCAGAGCCCCGCGAAGGCATGTCCTCTGGTGAAGACGATCACAGGATTGAGCCCGATTTGCTCCAGAGCAGCACAGAAAAGCAGGGTCAGATCCATGCAGGTAGCCAAGCCGGTATCGGCAATCTGGCTTGGGCTGCGCACCTTTTGGCCGGACTGCTCGAAACTTGCCGGCGGCAAGGCGTAATCAAGCTTCATACGCGCCACGGCCCCCCATACTGCCGAAGCCAGCTGCCATGCCCGCTTGGAGCCACCTTCATATCCGTCAAGCGATGAAGGCATATCACTGAGACGAAGCAGCTCAGCCGTCTGCTTCAATAAGCGTTCGACTGCCGGATCGTTGGGTTGCACGAACGCGGCTGTCATATCGGGGATATGACGCAGGCCACCCCATTGATTGCGGGGCAGAAGATCTACGACCTGCTCCAGACGAGCAACTTCCTTGCGACCGATCTTCGCCTCCTTGTCATCAGCCTCGAGGACAAAGGTGAAGGTGGTCAACTCCGCCTCGGTCAGACGGCTCAGCAATGGGCCGTCCAGGACGAGATCGAGTCCAGGGATGACTCTGAAGCTGTCCTCAGCTATTTCATCGATCCGCCAGACCTTGGACTTGAATACCTCGGGTTCCGAAGACAATGTCAGCGTCGCATTGACGAAGCGATCTTCGGTTTCGTTCGAGATTCGAAGCTCCCGAATCACAGGGATGGCGTTCTGGAAGTCCGCAAGGTTCAGCTTCGCCACCAGGGTGGCAAGGATCTTCATTTCTTTAGGCGGGGTTTCTTCTTGAGGCGTGAGGGGCTGAACGATGTCGTCCATGCGCAACCTTCCTTGTCGTAATGCCCAAGGGAGTGCCGGAGTTTGCCGGCCAGAGGGCCCCTCTTGAGCTAATGGCGGGATGATAGCGCTTCCTGCGCCAATCGTAATGAGCCTTTGGTCGTTAGAAGGCGCTTAATCCGTTCAGCACAATAGCGCCAAACGAAAGGGTACTAGACCCGCCCCCTAACTGCTACACCACCACTCGTACTCCCTACAACTGAACTGTCCCCTATCTGAAACTAAATAGGATTAACGCCCGTCTCGACAGCGCATGGATTCATCAGAACTCACCGAACCTTGCGGGGCTGTGCAGTTTGCAGCCAGCCGCGGAGTACTAACCGCCGACATGGCGCCAGAACCCCTATCTATTGAGGAGATATATTTGGGTCATGTAAGTCAGACTCTTAGAATCAACGGAGGCCGACCCCCGCTGAAACTTCAAACCACCAAAATTTCACCTATTGAAATCGAATACCCGTGATGAGCTTCAGCCATCACTTAGACCACGCCCCCATAGCACTGCGCTTAGCGCTCTAGGCCCATCTCACGTACTAGATGTATTGGACTCTATGCTTGTTATTCCCATCTCAACAGCATGCAATTTTTCAGTGATATCATTCAATCCATCATATACAACCTTAGCGTATGTATGCTCCCCCACCCAGTTCAATTCCTCCTTGATGGCGCCGAGGTCATACTTGACATCATCTAACTTCCCCGAGATTTCTTCATTGATAGTCACTAGCCTTTCTAGAAGCATTTCGATGTTTTCAGTATTCATTCAGAAAAAAACCTTAAGCTGGGGCAGCCAAAAATCAAGTGATTGAACTGGACGATGGAGTGCTAGTCGAGCGCCGTGATTAGACATCCCTAATGTGCTCCGATACGCGGAGCGCTGCCGGGATTATCACTGATGGATTTCGCCAAGTCCCTTAGCACAGTGGATCACAATGCCCGTGCAGACGAGGAGATTCAGCGCTAGCTGCCAATCCGCAAGGCACTTCGCCATTATTAGCAAAAGCAGACGTACCTTGTCGAGGGGAAGTACTTCGCTGCGTCTGCAGCAGGCTCGCTATCCGGTCGAGGAATTCAAAAGGCAGTCCTTCGCGAATTAGGTCATGAAGCCTAGTACCGCGTGACGGCAGGCCGAGGGTCATCCAAATGCTCTGGGGCATCTGAGGCCCTGGTTGGTATTCCTTGATTGATGACAGCACTTGCACCTCCATCTAAAAACCTACCACCAAGCCGGGCCAGTTGGCCCGAACCAGCAACATCTCCATCGCCCTCAGCGTAGGGCTATTCGACACGGAAAGAGAAGGAGCTTCAGTCAGGCTGGAGCGAAAACTGCCTCGATCAAGCGTGCGTTAGGTACGGCTCGGCGCACGTCTTCTATGGCACCCTCAAGTGCGTCACGTTCAGAGGGTGCTTCACGGACAAACTCCAACGCCAGTAGACCTGGCTGTCCGACTCCGACCAACGCATCATCACAGCCCTCTTCCGCCAAGCGATCCATGATCGCATCCATGTCGTTGTCGTCAGACGGCAATTGGTACTTCAGGGTGAACGTACACTCCATCTCTATACCTCTTCCTCAGCAATTTCTTGATTGGTGTTTATTCTGACGGGAAAAGTAAGTAGGTGCTCATAAGGTTAGAACGGTTTGATTGAAGGCAGCACCACACTACCGTCGATAGTCAGTGCCATAATCGTGAAAGCTTCGAAGTCATTCAAGCTGGGCCCATCGGCCTGAAGCAGCGACGTTAAGAAAAATACACCTACTGCTGAGCCGGCCTCCGAGCAAAGGCGAGCGCATTGCACTGTCGTAATTTGTCTCAGCTGAAGCAAGCCCCGTTCTTGAAATCGTCTCCTTTTGCCGGTACTTGTAGGGCATCAATCTCATGCAGAGAAAGCAACCATACAAGCAGGTTCAGAGTGATCGAAACCACCACACCAGAAAACTTCATGAGAGCCAGCGATGAGTTACGTTGAGTTGATTCGGCTTCAGGCCAAGCAGGTCTTTGGCAACAAAGCGAAAGCGGATATTTGGCTAAATCAACCGAAAACTGCCTTCGATGGAAGCACGCCATTGGAGCTTGCTCACACTGAGGAGGGATACGAACTCGTGAAAGCTGAACTTGAGAGAGTCAGTCACGGGTACGCCTGTTAGCACGAGCCCCTTCCTTCGAAAACTGGGCTCTTCCACGGAGGAATCACAATGTCGAACGCAGACTTACTCCCTTCCCTACTCTTCAAGATCAATCAGAACCAGCTAGCCCTCGAAGCCGCGATCATGGAGCTAACGCTCTGGGTCGAACAGAGAGGATCAGCGGAGGTCGCCGGCAACGTGCGCGGCGCTTTGGACACAATCAGCAAGAACGAGGATTTCATCAATATGACGCTTGCAGTGCTGATGGCTCCGGAGTGACTTCTTCATGCCAGACAGCTGTCGGCCAGATCCGGCTCATCACCCACCGTGAGAACTAAATCTTTTCTTGTGAGTACAGTCGAGGTACCGAGCAGCAGGCCGCCGTTACAGTGACAGCACCGAACAAGGCAATTACAATTTGATTAATATCCTGCGACTTGAGCGATTGAATACCCCCATGGAAAGCAAGACAGCGCGCCTCACTGTGCTCATTGACCCCGTCAAGAAAAAAGCTTTCGAGGAACTCTGTGCAGCACAAGACCTCACGTCTTCGCAGGTAGTCCGCCAATTGATTCGTGACTATCTTGACACTCACGGCGCCAGCTATTCGACGAAGAGCAAGCATGCCGCCAGTACCAAGTCATAACCCAACACTGGCAGTTGGTCTCTAGAGGGTCGACGTACCCTCGACGTGACTGACAGCTTTAGCCAGCGCGGCGTTGAAGTCGGCGTGGTAATGCTCCGGGCTGATTTCTTGCAGGATACCCACCCTATTGAGCTTGTTGAGCACCTTCGTGTTCGCTTCGCAGAGTTTGACCACGATATCCCGCTTGTGCAGCTGCTGAATGACCTCCTCCAACACTTGTAAGCCCGTGATATCCATAAACGGTACACGCTTCAAGCGGATAATCAGCAGGCGTGGGTCGGTATGGGTCTGTGCTAACACACGCTCGAAGGTCTCAGCCGCACCAAAGAACAGTGGCCCTTCAATCGTATAAATCAGTATCCCTGGCGGCAAGTGAGCATGACCATTGGCCCTCAACTCTTCTTCAAGTTCGTGCTCGACTACCTGCTGCACCTCCACAGATGAGGCCATGCGGCGCATGAACTGCAGCATCGCGAGAATGACGCCGATATTCACGGCGATCACCAAGTCACTGAACACGGTGAGGCTGAAGGTGATGAGCAGGATAGACACGTCTGCGCGTGGGGCTCGCTGGAGCATGCGCTTGAAGTGTTTCAACTCGCTCATGTTGTATGCGACCACGAAAAGAATGGCGGCCAGGGCACACAGTGGGATATTTGAGGCTAGAGGTGCCAGAAACAGAATAATAAGCACCAAGGTGACCGCATGCGTAATGCCGGCCAGTGGGCTTGTGCCGCCGTTACGGATATTGGTTGCAGTACGGGCAATGGCTCCGGTAGCTGCGAATCCGCCAAACAATGGCGTGACCAGATTAGCCACCCCCTGACCGATCAGTTCCTGATTGGAATCATGCTTAGTGCCCGCCATGCCATCGGCCACCATTGCGGACAGCAGCGATTCAATTGCCCCAAGCATGGCGATAGTGAACGCAGGGCCAATCAAATCGATGACGCGAGACAGCGTGATTTCAGGCAGGCTTAACGCTGGAAGACCTTGAGGTATGCCACCAAATGCGCTGCCAATCGTGGCTACCCCTTCGAAATGAAAAGCTGACTGTATTGCTGTTGCTACCGCCATTGCGACTAGCGGGCCAGGCACCCGTTTGAGACCGGGGATTTTGGAAGCGGTGATGACCAGGAAAAAACTGAGTGTAGCCAGCAGCGTGGTGGCTATATGAAGATCTGGGAGCGCCTGGAGCAAATGCCAGAGCTTTTCATGGAAGTGCTCTCCACTGATCGTCGGTAAACCGAAAAAATCCTTCCACTGTCCGACCCAGATGATCACGCCGATACCAGCGGTGAATCCGACGATCACCGGATCGGGGATAAACTTAATGATTGCCCCGAGCCGGGCCAAACCCAGTAAGAACAACATGGCACCCGCCATCATCGTAGCGATTTGCAGACCATCAACGCCATGCTTGGCCGTGACTCCCGCCAGAATCACGATGAACGCACCTGTCGGCCCGGCAATCTGCAAGCGGCTTCCCCCAAAGAGTGAAACCAGCAGACCGCCGATGATTGCGGTGTAGATGCCTTGCTCAGGCTTGACGCCAGATGCAATGGCAAAAGCCATTGCCAGGGGGAGCGCCACGACCCCGACTATCACGCCAGACACCATATTGCTGAGCCAGTGCTCTCGACCCAACAGCCCCGCCTTCCATGCCTCACCTATCGCAATCATGGCTAGCTCCTTATTCGTGTATGTGCATAGTATTAACATACAGTGATAATTTAAAAGCCTTTGAGCCACTGCGCCGTGCGGCTGGATATGTTTACCGTGAAGATTCACATGGGGCTAAACGGGCGCGCACTGTAAATAGAAAATTACGAGAGCGCGAGTAGCGAGGTGTCTGACATGAATCGTAAAGCTGTGAAAAGCAAACATGCCGAAGGCATGACCTTTGACACCCATGTGATCGCAAACCCGACCAACTCCAAAGAGTGGATTGTGTTCTTCAAGAAGGACGCCGGAAGAAGTTACTTTTTGGTTGATGACAACGAGGAGGTCGAGTCTTTCGGGCATCTGGATGACTTGATCGCCGAACTTCGAGACTTGGGACTCAAGACCGCCGAAATCCATTTTTAACCTTTGGATCACACCCAGGAGACATGATCATGTCAGTGAAGGGTGAGCATGTTGGCGCCGATGCCGATTGCTTGGTTGTCATGCGTTCCCTAAGACTTGAAATACTGGCATGCCCCCGCTAAACCTAAACGTCGTACCTGGGGGGAGATCATCAACGGCAAGGGCATGATGTATACGGCATGGGGGGCCAACCCGTTCCAGACCACGCTCAATGCCGAGCAGCATCGCACGGTCATTCTGCGACGCGCCAATATTGTCAGAGAAGCCATGGCCAATGTCCGTGGCGGTTCAACCGCGGAGATGGTCGACGCGATTTACGATGCGGTGAAAACCAAAGGCGGGCTTTTCCTTGCCAATATCAACCTCTACCCCACCAAACTGGCAGAAGCCGCACACGTGATGCTGCCGGCAGCCCATCCGGGTGAGATGAACCTCACCTCAATGAATAGGGAGCGCAGGATGCGGCTATCGGAAAGATTCACGGATCCTCCTGGCTCGGCGAAAGCCGACTGCCTGATCGCGGCGGCTATTGACGTTGCCTCACTTTTGAGTGATCGATGTTCCAGATAGCGCCGACCGATACTGACGATTAGATACAGAAGCAACATACCTCCTGCGATGCCCAGGGTCGCAGGCGCTCCATACCCAAGCCAAGTTAGTGAATGCCAGAAGGAGCAAGTGATGGCTTGCCAAGTGGCTGCGCCAACGCCAATCAAAAACCCACTGAAAGCCCTGATTTAGAGCCTTTAATTCATTTTGATACATTTTCAAAATGCATTACTCTCTGCCGCACCAAACGCATAGGGACTCTGCCAATGAATGTAAAAATCGAAGTGAATGAGCAAGGAAGCGGATGCAAGGTCTGGCTCGACGACAACGTTGTGTCATTTCAGAACTTGAAAGAGGCGCAGGCCTATGTTGCACAGCTGCAAGGGCGGATTGAAGCGGCACCTAGTTCGTTCGCTTTGAGGGATAAAGGCTCCGAAACCGCCTAAGTGCCGCACAGATAGAGCGCATTCACTGCAGGTGCTTGTTGTCGAAGCAGCACCTGCCCCATGCCGCTCGCTACGGTTATCCACTTCTTCGCCCGCTAGAGTGCAGTGAAGACAGTCACGCAAATTTGATGGATCCACCCTGAATATCGTCTCGCGCCATTCGCAGGTCATTGGCGTCTTGATTGAGCCGATGAACCAGGTTGAGCAAACGTTGACGAAGCACTTCGTCTTGCAGCTGCTCTGTCGCACGCATCACATCCAACGCCGCGCTCTCATTGTTGGTGGCGACTGCGTCGAGCAGTTTGCGCATGCTTCTTGATGGCCGATTCATCTATCGCCCCTTCAGTTTTCGGTGTCGCGAATCATAAGGTTGGAATGTTGCGTCGGTGTTTCAGCTGCACGAACTGATTTTATGTCTGGCTGAAATTGGCCCTATGTGAAGGTTCGAACCAGGCATAGATGATCTGTGGAGGGCCCTACTGAATACAGGGCTACCACACCGTAGTTTTTAGCGGGGATCTTGCTGCCTATCGAAATCATGGATAAAGATCAGGGAGCCGCGTACAGGAGAGCCTAGGTTCGCTGCCCTGATTTATTCATCTTCTGAAAAGAGCGGCGAATTGAGGTCAACATCAACCTGACCGACTAGCGAAATGATGCAAGCGACCAGACGCGTTTTCACAGGCTGAATGCGCTCTGGATGCGCATTCATGTCAGCCGCCAATAGATCGAGAGTTCGAGATGCGAAAGGATGAGCTTCCATCGCTTCAGTAAGCGCCGATACGGTCTGGCTCTGAATGCGGTTCGCAGAAGTGGTGATGGGGTTACGAGGATCGTTCATGACCCAACCTTATCTGCAGTTCGACGTTGCAGCAACAGTAGGAATTTCCGTCTATTTTGATGACGACGTGTTGCTCCGATGCCTAAACAGAAGTTTTTTAAAGTGAGAAATTATGGTTCAGCCATAATTATTGCTGAGCCATAATTTGGAATAATTCAGTTTTTCCGCTTCCCCCCACCGTCTCTGTCGATGGCGAAACTCGAATCACCTGCAGCGCACCGTCCAAAGCTGTTCGACCCGTGTCGTGAAGCTCTGTAACCGTCCAGCGAAGTCGCCGCCCCTATCCCGGCCAGTGCGGATGAACAACTGTTCGCCCAGGGTCTTTGTCCAGTTCTTCCGTCGTGCGCGACAGCGGCGGCGACTCAATGGGCAGTTTCTCTTCTGAGCAGCCGAAGTGAAGTTCTCCAGCCTCGGACAGAGAGCAACATAGGTATGGACGTTCTATACCGCTCACTCATTTCCTTTCAAAAGCGTCAATCCCTGTAAGTTGAGCGGATAGAGCCCAAAGGCGTTCGGCTTGATCGGGGTCGGCGGCATAAGGCCGGACGCCGACAAAAGATGGTGGTTCGCTTGCATCCAGCGAAGCGATCTCACAGTCCTCACAATATAAGCCTCCCATGCCATTCAACTGTGGAGCTGTTGCGGCCCAAACTTGGGTCGCCGCACCTTGCTGCGTCGTCTTGAAAGTCGGATCGGCAAGGTGGCCGTTGACGTCTAGCCAGCCGGCGGCAATCATTTCATCCTGCGCCAGATGACGCTGGAGCGGAGTGAGAATCTTACCGGGGTGAAGGGAGAAAGCCCGGACACCCTCGTGTTGACCAAGCCGATCAAGGTGGACAGCAAACAATGCATTGGCCGTCTTCGACTGTCCATATGCCAACCACTTGTCGTAGTCCTGCGTAAATTGCACATCGTTCCAGCGGATACCCGATTGGTGATGCCCCGCCGATGACACTACTACCACCCTTGCTCCACCCTTGAGCGCAGGCCATAGCAAATTCACGAGGGCGTAGTGCCCCAGATGATTGGTGGCGAACTGTGCCTCCCAACCCTCCCCTACGCGGGTTTCCGGGCAAGCCATGATTCCTGCGCTGCCGATCAGGATGTCGACGTGTCGGTCGCTTGCCAAGAAACGCTGAGCGAAGTCGCGCACGCTGGTCAGATCGGAAAGATCCAGTCGCTCGATTTCTACATTGGAGATTCCGCTAGTCTTTGCGCGAGCAGCTTCTACATCACGCGCTGCGACAACGACACTCGCGCCTGCCTTCGCCAGCGCTCTTGTCGTTTCCAGACCCAGGCCGGAGTGGCCCCCGGTGACGATGGCTGTGGTGTTGGACAGATCGCACCCTTCAAGTAACTCTAATGCGGTGGTTACCGCTCCGAAACCGGAGCGGATGGGAGACTGTTTGCTGGTCATGGCGTGTCCTTGGGCATCTGACATGGAGTCGGGGCAAAACCCACGTCCACTATTGTCTAGGCTAGACTTAGGACTGTGAATGCAGCAAAGTCCCATTATCTATCGAGATCGTCCTAAACACCTTATGGATCCTCTGTCTGAAGCCCTCTCCCTCCTAAGTACTCATAGCTCCTTTTTTGCAGGTCTGAAGGCTGGTGGAGACTGGGCCATCGACTTTCCGCCACCCGACGGCATCAAGTTCAATGCAATCCTTGAAGGTACTTGTTGGCTGGTAGTGGAAGGCGTGGAGCAACCCATCCGATTGACGGCCGGAGATTGCTTTCTTTTGCCGCGCAAGCGGGCGTTTTCACTCCGCAGCGACTTGGCATTTCCGGCCATCCAGTCGGATGCGATTTATCGCCATGCCGTCGATGGCATCGCCAGTTGTGGGACGGCCGATGCGTTTTTTCTGATCGGGGGTCGTTTTGACTTCGGTGTAGAAGCGCGCCTTCTATTTGACGGACTGCCTCCCGTGGCAGTCATCAAAAGTGGTTCGGATCAAGCATCTGTGCTGAATTGGGCCTTGCAGCGCATTGCTTATGAACTCACCAATCCGTCTCTTGGTAACTCGATTGTGGTTCAGTATCTCGGCCACATCATGCTGGTGCAGGTTTTACGAATTTATTTGATCCAAGACGGAAATAGCGCACCGAGCTGGTTGCTTGCTATATCCGATCCACGTATCGGGGCAACCATTCAAGCCATTCATGCCGATCCGGCGCGTTCTTGGTCGGTCGAGAACCTTGCCAAAATCGCGGGTGTTTCTCGCTCGACCTTCGCTTTACGATTCAAGCAAAAATCTGGTGTTGCCCCTTTAGAGTACGTCTTGCGCTGGCGCATGCAATTAGCTACGAGATTGTTGAAAACGAACCACACTACCATTTCGTCCATAGCACAAAAGCTGGGCTATGACTCCGACAGTGCTTTTAGCCACGCTTTCAAGCGCATTATGACGTGTTCGCCTCGTGAATACAGAGAGACTCGCTATCCGGTCGAGAAACCTGACAGGTAGTCCAGTGTGGATGAGATCAAAAAGGCAAGTGCCGCGTGAAGGCAACCCCAAGGCTGTCCAAATGTTTCCTGAGATTAGCTCCCCAGGTTGGTACTCTTTGAACGATGACAGCACTCACACCTCCGTCTACAGATACTGCCGGAGCTGCAGCCGGAGCAACCCATAGCTGAACTCTCTGAAAAATCGTCCGGAAAGCAAATTTCTAGCCGGGCCCACTGACCAGAACGAACGACCTCCCCCACTGACGACACTTCACACCACAGCTTAGCTATGGGCAAGCGATGACTCGAACGCAGAATTATTTGAACACAACCGCCTCCCTCACCCCCCCGCGAGGTCTAGCAAGTGCTAAAGGACGTCGCGCTTGGCAAACGCATCATGAAGCGAAGCACCATCCAGTCATGGAATGAGATCTATCACGGCCTGATGCCTGTAGAGATTGATGGCTGGCAGCTCACGCTATTCAATGACTGTGACACCCTGGACTACTGCGAGTACTGCAGGTCGCCTGATGGTAGAGTCGGGACACTCGAACTCTGGCAGCGCGACGGAGTTGATCCTGTCGACCTATTGAGTGCCTGGGAGTGTGAACAACTCGAACGATTGCTTGCTGCCCTCTGAGCCTCCATGCAAAACGGCAGGTGAGGGTTTTGCCACTTCAGTCATCTCGAAAGCTGCATCCAAGACTGTAGCTATGACATCATTTTCATCACAGACGATTGCCGCCGAGCCTTGGTAGGCTTACTAGGATTCTTAACCTGCAATCCGGGTAACTGCCAATCTGCGATGCAAGCACAAATATAAACGGCCTTACCCTCACCAACTGCTCAATGTACCAATCGAATAGCTAGTGCTTGGCTTCCGAATAGGAGTAACAAATTGCTGAACCGTCCCGACAAAGACGCGCTCCGTGCAATGCTGGAATCGCAAGTTCAAGAAAAACTACAGCACGACCCGGATGCGGTAACGACTTATGCAGCCCAGCCTGTCCCTGACCGAAAACCGTATACCAGCAAACCCACGGTTCAGGACAAGGCATTTCACAAAGAGCTCGAGCAGATGCGTGCAGACGCCGAAGCTGGAGTGATACATATGCCTAAGGGCGAGTCGGAGGACGGAGGCGCTCCTAGCCTCAGGCTTGATGATTATCCGGGTCTGTAAAAAGTGTCGCCGAGAACCTACGGGCTTTGAATGGCGTGCCGACTCAGAAGCACTGGAGACCACACGTGAGAAAGCCACCTATGAAAATCATCATCGAAGAGTGGGATGGTGACGGTGCAATCCGAATTCCCGATGAGGCGCTGCAAGAGCTGGAGCTGGATGTCGGCGACGCCGTGTATCTGATTGAAGAATTTGTCGGCAACACGCGCTGCCTAGTCCTATCAAAAACGGCTCAAATCGTGGATCTAATAGACGAGCTCACTGAAGCCTGGGGTAGCGGACAGCGTGGCAACGCCGAGGTGAAATAAAGTAGTCACTCGATGAGTCGGGTCTTAGGCCCGAAAACGCGATAGCAACAACCCGTCTCATCGGCCGCCGTGGAAGGAAGCGCGAGACAAACCTTAGCAAGCCTTACTCCTTGTGAAGCACTATCGACGAGCATTTACTCCTTCCGCGCAAAACACGGAATTCATGTCATCAATGCTCACGATGACCTTCGGCTTGCGAATCATGCACTTCAGTCGCTCAACGGAATACGTTGCTGCCACCATGGCGAACTGACCATTCTCCAGGTCGACGAATTCGATTTCATCTCCTGGTCTTAGGCCAAGAGTTGCCCGTACCTGGACAGGGATGGTGATTTGGTCTTTGGCGTTCACAGTGGCAGTAGCCATGAGGAATACCTGCGGGATTGACCACCTATATGTTAGCTGAGTTTTGCTCCGAGATATCAGTCGGAACCCGACATTGCGCCGGGCCGCGAGGGCCCGAAATATCGATCATCTGATAGAGAGCTTCATCAAGCATCTCGAACATGCCCACTGCCAGTAGGTGATCACGGAGAGATCGCTCTCGCCAACTTTGTTGCCAAAAATGCGGCAGGCAATAACTGTTCGGCTACCGGCCACATCGGTGCTGCTACTCATGACCTTGGAATATTCATGGCCTCTCGACACATAAGTAGCGGAAACTAGGGAAAACCGTACGCTCGGATCTGCCGTCAGCAGGCAGACACTTAACTGGGGGAAAGGGATGTCAATGCAAGATAACGCTGTAGCTTCCATCCGACTCGGGGTGGAGGACTTCAAAGCGGCGGAGCACGATGAAGCCCGAGCCCTTTCATCCATTCGAAATCTAACGTCGGGTCTCCTATTGCTCTTCAAGGTCAAGTTGCAGGCCATGAGCTCGCCTGGTTCAGGTGAGGCACTCCTTAAAGAGAAAGTGACACCTACCTTGGGTACTGCTGGCCAAGTGGTTTGGGTCGGCAGCGGTAAAAAGACCGTTGATGTCCACACGATAATTTCGCGGCTCAAGGGCCTAGGGGTTGATGGAGTAGAGTGGAACCTGCTGGAAGCACTCACCACCATCAGAAATGATATAGAGCACTACTACAGCAGCCGTCCGACATCGGTACTGCTGGAAATTGTTGCCAACTGCTTTCACCTGATACAGCAATTCGTTCCCACTCATTTAGGCATCAGTCCGGTGACTCTGCTGGGCACAGACACCTGGACATTTCTGACCGAGCAGGAAGCCTTCTACGAGCGAGAGCGAAAGGCATGCCTAGAGTCACTCAGCCATGTCTCTTGGCCATCGGACATTCTTGCAAGCGCGACAGAGCATCTGAGCTGTCCAGAATGCAGGGCCAAGCTCATGAAAGCCTCAGGCGACGTCGATACACTTTCACTAACTGCCTTTCACTGCACCCGATGCGAATCTACATCGCAGTTTGACGATGTGGTCGACTCCATGCTCACAGGGAAATACTTCACAGACCTATACATTGCGGCCACTCAAGGCGGAGAAGGCCCGCTAGATGTCTGCGAACACTGTGACCATGACTCATACGTTATCGAGGAACAGTGCTGCGCCATTTGCGGTTACGGCCCGAAAGCTCCTGAATGCACGGAGTGCGGAGCGACACTTGATGCGGTTGCGGACATGGAAGGGTTCCATTCCGATGCGCTGTGCGATCATTGTCGGTACATGCTGGAAATGGATTAGACATATGCCCTGCGAATACACGAATAAGGAGATTCAAGTGTTTTTTGGAGCAAGCCACTGACTTGCTTTGAACGCCATAATCGCGACGCCGACTTCTTTCGCAGATCGGAGCTCTCCGATGCCGAGCTGCGTGGCGTGGCGTGGCGTGGCGTGGCATGGCATGGCAAAGTTAGTCCGTGCTGTTCGCTAGCAGGCCCAGACGAGAGTCCAATTGCCCGCCTGACTGTTGAGACAGCGTACCTAATGAACGTTGGAGGACATGATGTCTGAGCAACTGCATTTCACTCGTCAAACCTTACTGGCTGCATCGGATCTGATTGAGAAAGCAGGAACAAACGCAGGCTTTGACCTGATGGTGCAGCGTCTTGAGCTGGATCAGTGGGTACCTTCGGGAAGTGAGCTGTCGGTTCCCAAGAAAAGAGTGGTATTCAACAAGACTCTCATGGCTAGAGCTGAGCTTGTTTTCTGGGCCAGGGAGGGTCAGATGACGCATGGCGAGGCCCTAGTTCGGGAAGCCGTTCGGCTCATGAGTTCGCCTCCCAGATATGAGGAGCAAAAGCAGCTTGAGCGCTGCCTGGCACGAGATGGGTTTAATGTCTCATGGGATGCCGGCGATTGCGGACAAGGCACTCCACCTTGGCTGCGGCGAAGCTTGCCACAAAATGTGGACTTGCCTGCTGGCGATGATCTGGTTCACCAGCACCTGAAGCATTTCGGCTTCGTCAGATCTTGTGGTCATCTTGATCAGGCTATCGACGCACATACCAGGGGGGACTGGGCCGCTGCCAACGCTCAGATCAGGACATTCCTTGAGAGCCTCATTCTGGAAATAGCAACACGGATTGCGTCCGCTGATCTGCCACCGAACCCCAGCTTGAACAACGGCTTTCAAGCCTTGGCCAAATGCGGGTTTCTATCCGAGGGACGTTCCGAATGGAACCAGGATGGGAAAGGTATGCTCAACGGGTTGCTGAAGATGTTGCACTCGGATGGTTCGCATAAAGGCCTCTCGGATGAAGATCATTCCACCTTGCGACTTCATATAGCGCTGGTGACCGCCAGGGCAATATTAAATCGACTGGCTAACGGCAAGTGAGGCGGCCAAGGCCCCACTCTAGCAATTACTCGCTGCACCCTTTGCCCTCGCCGAGCACTCAAAGTGCATGATCGTCCTGCGCATAGTGGACACCCGTAATGGTATGCATCACCAAGCTTCCAGGAACGAAAGTTATCTGAGGGCCCGCCGACGCTTTCGCCCCGAGAATCATGTATCCACCACTGGTAGGTTGAACGACAGAGGTCTCCCGTGACGCCACATGCGAGAACAGCACGATGTTCTGCCCCCCCGGCTTTTGAACTGACTTGAAGATGACTCCGTCGAAACGAGGAAAATGTTGTGTCGCAAGGTATTCAGCGATGACCTGAGTGATCAGGTAGCTTTTTCCTGATCCCGGTAGCACTGGAACCGTGATTTGCTCGTGCAGGTCGCGAAGAAAGTCTCGTCGCCCGGCTTTGAGGGTGTAATTGGGCTCAAAAAAGCTTGGATGCGCGCCCAGATCGGCCTCTGCAAACCGCCCAAAGTCCAATACCCTGACGGTTCCGCTAAGACGGAACTCCCCGCTTACAACATTGCTGCCTACTGGTGGCCGGAGCTCGGCCACACAGGTGTTGCGTTCAAAAGCTCCGTAGAACGCAGGCACTCCTGCTGGGTTCATTCGCCCATCTTTAGCTTTTTCTTTCGGAGGAGCTCCCAGATTGCGGTCTGGATCAGCCGAAATGGAGTCGACTTCTTCAGACGAGGCACATGGGCGAGCTCGGAAAATTGGCGGTGCCGTATCCGATGCTAGCAGCCTTACGACGGCATTTACCTGCGATGAACTGGAATAGCTGTCTAGTCCGTCGAACAGCCAACCCAGGAATTGTCGGGCGCTGTCGTTGAAGAAGCGATTGCCGTGCAGCATGCCTTCCTGGAACTCGACCCACTGCCAACCGATACCATCGGGGAGAAATGGCTTACGGACATAGTTGGTGTCTCGGCTATAAGAATAACCCTCAAGGTCATTGCAGACCGCTTGAACTATAGGCTCTACATTGTCGCAGCGTAGAACCTCACTTACCCAAAACTCCGGTTCATCTCCCTCCTGCGAAAAACCTGGGTTAAAGCGCCGGTAGTATTCACCCTCGCATATATAGGCGTCCAAGACCGCTTTTACCATGCTGGAGATACTTGAAAGGGGAAAGCATTTGCGCTTCACCCCACACAGAGTACACAGCATGGACAAACCTTTACGCTTCATCTGGCGCTCTAGGTACGACTCTTTAACGCACTTGTAACAGACGACTGCTGCCATAGTGGAATTACATTCCCTCTATCAATCCCGAAATGATCCAGCTTTTTTGAGCAATTGTGCCCAAAGGTCGCTGTCCCCAGTGCAGATAATCACGTGGCGGGCTTGTTCATTAATCTTTTGTGCAATTCTTTGAGTTCTCGGCACTCGTTGGGACTGGATTCATTGAGTAGCTCAAGAAGCTCGTTGCTCCCTATCCAGTACCCCGCATGGTCGACCCCCTTCTGGAGCTGCACAAGCTGCTGGTGAGTGAGCTTTGCAGACCAGGCGCGGAAACTCATCTCGACCTTCTCTCGGGTCTCGTGGCATCGAGGGCACAACGCCCGAAGCGAACTGATTGGGTATTCCCAGGGCCGAAATCCATTGCTTATACGGGCGTAGTAGCAATGGTGCGCCTCAAGCCTGCCGGCAGCTCCGCAATCCTGGCATTTATGCTCAGCCACTTGCTTCACGAGGTCAGCTTTACGCTTCCAGCGGGGATCGCGAAGGAGCTGCGAGTACGTGGATCTTGCCGGGGTTGGAGTGAAGTCGTAATCCTCAATCGGGTAAATGCCCAGATTCCAGCTATGCCCCATCTCGTAGTAGAAGCCAAAGCTTTCGAAGATGTCGTCGAATTCGGTGAGATCGCACCCGTAATTCAGCATGTAGTGGATACTGCTGCTGTCGAACACCAAAACGTACACGGCGTCGTTCAGCCAGCTTTCTCCACGCTTCAGCCATTCTGCCGGCGATAGGAAAAATGCATCGCCCAAAAGCTCCTCGCGTACCAGCCAATCCTCGAATGCCAACAATAGGCGGCGTAGATTCTCTTCCATGCGGGGCTTCCATAATGTCTTTGGTCGCCTTCCTCTCGCGGGGGGAAAGCTCAGCAAGCCCGAAGGCAAGGGCAGAACTGCTGAGACGACCTCTGTGGTGTCTTAAGCCCAGAGAGCTATGTCTTTACCGATGCTGATAGCCTGTTGGATGTGAATGAAATCAGATCATCGCCATATTGAATCGCGTCAGCGCGAATAATGAGCTCGTATAGTGCAAATCCTTTCGCTTGGATCACCTGCGAAGAGACCGCAGAGTTCAGCTTCATCTTCTTGAGCGCCTCCTTGGCATCAGCTTTCAAGTCGAAAACCTCAATGATGCGCGCATCTCCCACCTCCTGCAGAGGGTTGGCCACAGCCTGAATGCTTGGCTTGCCAACGTAGAAAATGCAGCATTTTTTGAAACCGAGCATATGAGGATGTTTGGGGCCACGCCGGATGAGCCACATTCCGTTAGGGCCACGCGCAGTGCGATGTGGCACCAGCATCAACTGCCTCACCTTAGCGTTCTCAAAATGCGTCAAGTCCAAAGCAGGGACGCCCATATGAATCAAGGTTCCACCACACCTCAATGTCGCCTTTTCGCTCTCAGCGGCTTTCCAGGAAGCGCCGGGCTCCGCCTCCCGCATGACCCGCCACACGGCAGGTATCAAGTCGAGGGTTTTCTGCCCCATGCCTGTTATGCACTCAAACAGCTGCCTTTCCTTACTCCCAATTTCTTGTGGAGGCACAGCGCTCAGCAGCTCGTTATCTAAAGAAACAAAATCCCACTCCAGAATACCGTCGCGCTCCCAACGCGCAACATCGTTCAGAGTGCAACTAGGGAAGCGCATCTGCTCAGCGCGTAGCGGCACAGAATCGGTATCTCGGGCAGCCCTGCCCGCTGCCAGATCCGGCTTGATCGAATCAATCCGAGCCTGCCAATCGCAATCCTGCGTTGACCAGATCAGCACCGCATCTGGAAACGCAGCCCCCGACCTGTTCACCTCAGGCGTGCCGCTGTAGAACCGAACACCGGGAGTAGCGCCGAAAAACGCCCTGGACAGAATCTGTGGCATCGGAAGACCCGCTCCAGTGGCCGTAAAACTCACAACGACATCCAAGTCGCCGCAGGTAAGCGCACCCCGTGCGTATGAACCAACGACCCAAAGTTCGGTAGCCTCTAAATGACACGTTGCGGTAGTGCCATATGAGTCGTATGAAATGTCGCGAACCGATACCTCATCCAGCGCCTTGCAGATTCGGACAAGTTGCTTCGTAAACCTATCTCTGGGGTAACGCTTTTCATCTGCTTGCAATGTTAAATCTCTTAGGAGGCTGATCCGTTTGGATGCGACCCGCAATTTCCTTTTAGATCACTTTCCAAGGATCTAATCGGCTTCTCTATCAAAATGGTCGTTCCTGTTTCAATCCTTGGGAAAGCGAATCAACCAAGGGAAAAGGCACTGACGAGCGCGGCCGACCAACAACCGCAAATTTTCAGCGCCACACGACTTCTAGGGCTAACCAGGCTGGCTTGATACTGCTGCGTTGCTCTGGACAGTCATCTTGACCCCGGTATTTGGAGAGACGCCGTGATGATAGAGGTCAAGCAGGCATTCGAGCAGCGTGTCATTGCGATTCCCCTAGAGCGAATCCTACCCTCGCGTAAGGTCGAACAACTGACACCCGGAAGTAAAAAGTACGCCAGCATTTTGAGTTCAATAAGAGAACTCGGAGTCGTTGAGCCATTGGTGGTACACCCCAAGTCTGTCGTCGCTGATGGAGTCACTTCGTTCATGCTTTTGGATGGGCATTTTCGTTTAGAAGCACTCAAGGCTTTGGGGGCAACCGAGGCGCTATGCCTGATATCCACCGACGATGAGGGCTTTACCTACAACCGGCAAATCAACCGACTGACACCAATCCAAGAACATAAAATGATCATCTCCGCTCTAAAAAAAGGTATTGAAGCCTCTCGCATTGCGGCGGTGCTTGGGATCAATGTGGATAGGGTTCACGAAAGAGAAAATCTGCTGAAAGGCATAGCGCCTGAGGTCGCGGAGATGCTGAAGGTTCGCATGGTATCGCAGGACGTGTTCCGAGCCCTTCGACTGATGAAGCCCATCCGCCAGATTGAAACAGTTGAAATGATGATCTCAGCCAACTGCTTTACGAGAAATTATGCACGAATGGTCTTGACGGCGTCGCGACCGGAGATGCTGGTTGAGAAGAAGAAAAAACCAAGTGACGTCAGTGCCGTTGACATAGCCCGCATGGAGCGGGAGATGGAGAACCTTCAGCATGATTACAAACAGGTTGAGGACACACTGGGTGAGACCATGCTGGTCTTGGTTGTGGCCAAGGGTTATCTCGTACGTATCCTTCGCAACGATGCCATTGCCGGCTATCTCACTCGCTACTATGCGGAGTTGCTTGAGGAGCTGATGTCTATCATGGAAGCCGTAACCTCCGATGCCAGGCAGCTTGAACGAGAGTAGCACCCGCCTGCTACGCTGACCTCTTCCACGGAGGAATCACAATGTCGAACGCAGACCTGCTCCCTTCCCTGCTCTTCAAGATCAATCAGAACCAGCTAGCCCTCGAAGCCGCGATTATGGAGCTTACCCTTTGGGTCGAGCAGCGCGGATCAGCGGAGGTCGCCAGCAACGTTCGTGGTGCTTTGTGATGCAAGATCGCCTCTGCGCGGTGTCACAATAGTGTAGGGGGGACAGATACGGTAGCCGGCAACTGTCTGCCTATATGGCGCTTGGGGATCCATGGCGTGAACTTCTTTCGACCATCGCGATGATTATTTCCAAAAGCTCGTCCATGGCCTGCTTGGGGGTAATTTCTCCATTGGTAGCGGCATGGGACAACGCCTCGGCCGCGCCAAGCATCGCTCGCAGGCTCGCCGATGAGATATCACCCTTTCCAGCAAAGGGGAGAAAGACCATCCGACATTTGTTCAGAAAAACCTCTTCATACTTGCGCTTGATCATCCCGAGCTCCGGTGAACTGGCCAACGCCGCAATCACGCCGGGTATCTCGGTACCCTGGAGCATCACACAGTCGACATAAGACGATGCAATGACCTTGGCCGCACTCAACAAAGTCGGCTCACTGGTCTGAAGAGCAGCGTCCATGAGTTCGCTTTGACGTGCGTCGAACTCCCGATAGAGCGCCGCGAGCAAACCAGATCGGCTGATGAAATGGTCATAAACCACGGGTTTTGTGACGCCCGCGAGTTCAGCGAGTCTTCCGAGTGTCAGGGCTTCCGTCCCCTCGTTCCGAACGAGCCGCCAGGCGATATCCAGTAACTGACGCTGCCTATTCTCCCTCGACAGACGGCGACGCGGTTCTAGATTGAAGTCCTTATCGCCTGTTTCAGTGCTTGACATAGCTATATACCAAAAGTAACTTACAGATAGAAACCTACCAAAAGTATATAGTTTGTGCCATTCCTTCTCAATCACTAGCAGGAGTTCTCGCCATGCACGCACTCATCGTGATTGCTCACCATGATTCCCGGTCACTCACCCATAGTCTCGCTAAGCAGGTCGCTAAAGGCGTATCCAGCGACCCCAATAACTCATTCGAAATTGCCGACCTCTCGGCGCAGGCTTTCGATCCAAGGTTCACCACGAATGACCTCGCAGTTCATCATAGGGAAGCGCCGCCTCCCGCAGATGTTACTGCCGAACAGACGAGGATTGATCGTGCCGATGCACTTGTTCTGGTCTACCCCATTTACTGGTGGTCAATGCCGGCACTTCTCAAGGGGTGGATTGATCGGGTGTTCACTAATGGCTGGGCGTTCGACTTCAATCCGGAAACCACTCTTGTGAAAAAACTTCGTCACCTGCGGGTTCATCTAGTGGCTGTCGGAGGTGCCGATGAGGGAACCTACGCTCGACACGGATATGCTGATGCAATGAGGACGCAGATTGAGCACGGGATCTTCGATTACTGCGGTGCATGCGTCGTTACATCTGAACTGATGCTCGAGTCGGAAAACCGAGATCCAATCTTTCACCTAGAAGCAGCACGAACTCTCGGTCGTAATCTGTTCACTGCATCCGGGGAGTGTATGTGCAAGGGAGAAAGTTTTTTTTCCATGGTTTGAAATATCGTGTGTCGACGTCATCTGTTGGTCTCATCTTCGACCGACATTGGCCAAGGCTTGATGAAAATGACGTTCAGTATCAATGTAATTAATGGTCAACGAAAAAACAAATGGTCTCGAGAAATGCCCCACCCCTGCAACTAAACCGGCATTCAGTTATGCGTCCGTGGTGAACAAATGTCACTCACCCACCAACAAGATGGACGCGTGAGCATATCTTTCAAGCAAAGGTATTATTGAGAATCTGACAATAACAAAAACAGCCCTTGTTAAGTTTATGCATGCACAACTCACCCAGAAAGCGCGCCAGAAATTTAATTGATCGGCGCCTTAAGTCAGCATGACAACAAAAGCAGTCGATACATTTAAAGCTTAACAAGCCAGCAACACACCACCCACAAAGTTATACTTTACCTCTCAAGAAAAGTGCAAAACATAGATAAATAAGGAAGCGCAGCGTTACTGACGTGTACTACACGAGCACTTCCCTAGACCAAAAAGCCTCAAAACCATATAAAAATGCGCTATAGCTGGAAGGTTAAGACAACTACTTGTAGTTCCTGTAGGTTACGACGAGCGATTGTTAAGCTCACAAGTATTTAAAATAGCTCCTCAATTGATAATTACTCACGCACAAGACTAACAGCAAGACTCGTACTAGCCCTGACAGCTAAAATTCAGCCCATCTTCGATTAGCACGAATATATCATCAAGTACATCCGAATAGAGGACGGAGCGTGCTTCAAGATCCTTCCAAACATCATAAGCTGCGCTATACGCAAACTCTAACACTCCCGCGACGACACCCGGACGAATATCCTCAGCAGGATCGACGCCCATCTTACTTGCAATTACTGAAACCAGCGAAGCTTGCCGGATTTGTGTACGTTCTAAATTCCTGGCGCAAACCAATGGATGGCCGCGAATCAGGTGCTTTAGAATTTTAAATCTATCGGAGTCCAGCCCATAAGAACCCAACTCACAACCATTGACTACCTCGACAACTGCGTGACGCAAAGCCGTCAATATGGGCTCGCCCGCAGGTCTCGCACTCAAGGCTGCGATGACTTCATCATGCTCGACTTCTTGATAATCAAGTACTACGTCTTCTTTTGATGAGAAATATCGGAAAAAAGTACGCGAAGAGACATCAACTTTATCCGTAATATCTTCGATTCTAGTCTCGTCAAATCCCTTTTCTTCGAACAAATTGTACGCTGACTCGATCAGAGCCTCACGTAACATCAATTTCTTCCGCTCTCTGCGGCCGAGATCCTCAGGTGCCTTCACAATGTACCTCTTGCCGATTAATTTCTATTGCTCGCCTTCGTCTCGCTGCCAGCTTAGCGACTAAAGCTTTTAACACAGCCAGACTATTTTCTCAATGAGATAAATAACACATCAAGACAAATGTCATCGACTGAATAATTGCTGATTTGGCCTCTGCACTGTGAACGTTGAGAGATGGCGATGAGATTTCAGCAGAGCCTATTCTGGTCATTATGACAACCGGGCGTTCATCCCCCCTAAACAAGGGCTGTCAGTGTGACGCTGTGCTGAGCTCAATGTTAGATGACCTTGGCACGACTGCCCGAGTTTCTATGGCGCCAAGCGCCAATATTACCCCCCGCACGCACCGAGAGCCGAAACTACGTGATAACGAACTAAATCTCGACGGCGGACACGACTCCTTTGCAGGGGTGGTTATCCAGACCAGCTGCGATCAATGGATGGAGAGCCTGCTTTTACTTTTAATCGGAATCATTTTGGTACAAAAATCTCTAAGCGATTGAAAACAATACACTTAATTTTAGTCGCAAGCTGAATGTTATCACCTTGCGAATTTTGTCAGTTGACATAATCTGTCGCGCAGTGACAGGATTATTTGACGCAAGCGCATGGACTATCCGCCATGTGTACCGTAGTCCGTTAGCGGGCACTGTCCTCGCAGAGGTTGCATTCATTTGTTGGTTTTCAAGGAGAGAATCATGACCGGCATACCTTCCATTTCACCGTACGAAATGCCCACCTCATTCGACCTTCCCCCAAACATCGCCCAGTGGGATATTGACCCCAACCGCGCTGTTTTGCTCATTCATGACATGCAGCGGTACTTCGTTCAGCCGTTCGATGGGCAACATCGTACTCACCTTGTTCAAAACATCTCATTACTGTGCGAGCGCGGCAGGAGATTGGGTGTACCTATTGCGTACTCGGCCCAACCAGGTGGGATGAGTCCAGAGCAACGGGGTTTGCTGAAGGACTTTTGGGGCCCAGGAATGAAGGTTGATCCGGAAGATCGAAAAATCGTTGAGGAGCTAGCACCTGCACCCAACGACTGGATCTCTACCAAATGGCGTTACAGCGCCTTCTTTCGCTCAGGCCTACTCGAGCGCATGCGTGAAGCAGGTCGTGACCAACTCGTAATTTGCGGGGTCTACGCCCATGTTGGGGTACTGTTCACCGCAGTCGAAGCATTCACCAACGACATTCAGACGTTTCTAGTTGCAGACGCCGTCGCAGACTTTTCGGAAAAACATCATCGCCTTGCCCTCGAGTATGCGGCACAACGTTGCGCCGTTGTTTGCACGACTGAGGATGTTTTTATATGACCACTCCTCTGAACGCGCCCGACAATAAAGACGAGCTGCTCAATAGCGTTCTTTCCATGTCGCCTCCTGCGTATGCGCTGATTTATCGGCCAGAGTCCGCGAACGGCGACTCCGTAGAGATTCTGACAGGTACAGTTGAGCACTTAGAAAAACTCGCTGATCTATCCAGGTGCTATCGTCCACGAGCGTCAACAATAGGCGGACATGACGTATTGGCGATCATTCCTTACCGCCAGATAACTGAACGGGGCTTCGAATGCGTTGATGATAAAGAACCGCTGATCGCACTGACCATTGATGCAGCAACGACCCTCTCAAAACGCGAAGTCCTGGAGCAAATCCCTGATACGGGTATCACAATAAGCGGTGAACATTACGACATCGACGATGACGCCTACGCCGAGACTGCTTTAAAGATCATCAAAGATGAAATTGGCATGGGGGCAGGTTCGAATTTCGTATTGAAACGCTCATTCCTCGCATCCATTGATGATTTCAGTCATCGCAAAGCGTTGACACTCTTTCGCCGGCTGTTGCAACAGGAGATTGGAGCATATTGGATTTTCATCATCCACACCGGTGACAGAGTCTTCGTCGGTGCGACGCCAGAGCGGCACGTCAGCATGGAGCAGAACGTGGCCACCATGAATCCCATCAGTGGTACCTATCGATATCCGGCATCAGGGCCGAGCGTCGAAGGAGTTCTGGATTTCCTATCTGACAGCAAGGAGACCGAAGAACTGTATATGGTCGTGGATGAAGAGCTCAAGATGATGGGCAATGTCTGTACCCTAGGAGGCACTATCGAAGGCCCCTATCTGAAGGCAATGACTCGTCTGGCACACACGGAATATCTCATAAAAGGGGAAACCCAATCGGAACCTTGGGAAATTCTGCGCGAGACGTTGTTTGCTCCAACTATCACAGGAAGCCCACTCGAAAACGCCTGCCGAGTCATCAAAAAATATGAGCCTGAGGGCCGCGCCTATTACAGCGGAATCGTTGCGCTGTTAGGCCGCGAACGAAGCGGTCAGCACTACGTTGATTCATCGATCCTGATCCGCACTGCAGATATAAATAAGTACGGAACGATCAGAATTTCTACCGGATCCACACTGGTAAGAAACTCGAACCCGACTTCAGAAGCTGCCGAAACCCGAGCAAAAGCTTCAGGTCTGCTTTCAGCTCTTGGCGTTTTGGATACAACAGCCGGGACTCTTAATTCCAAGCCCGGTGAACCGTCTCCTGAAAATCGATATAAAGACCTCGTCACCCATCCTCGCATCAGCGCCGCGCTTAATAAACGTAATGACCACATTTCAAGTTTTTGGCAAGCGTCTGCGAAAGACCGTGCTCGTCCACAAAAGGAGCTAGAGGGTCTTAGAGTTTTGGTATTGGATGCCGAGGACACGTTTACCTCGATGATATGCCACCAACTCAGTGCGCTCAGTCTGTCAGTGACAGTAGCAAATGCAAATAAACCAATAGATTACAATGGCTACGACATCTTTGTATTAGGCCCTGGCCCAGGAGACCCTTGCGACCAAAAAGATGCGAGAATTAACAGCCTGCATAATGCAGTTAAAACGTTGCTTGAGCAACGGCGCCCTTTTTTGGCTGTCTGTCTAAGCCACCAAGTGCTTTGTTCTCACTTAGGGCTAGAATTGATGCGCAAAGAAACCCCAAATCAAGGAACTCAGAAAGAAATTGATCTTTTTGGAGTCGCAGAAAAAGTTGGCTTCTATAACACCTTTGCCGCCATGACAAACTGCTCAGAACTTCAATATAGTAAAGGCATAACGATTGAGGTTAGCCATGATATTCAGTCCGGTGAAGTGCATGCACTACGCGGGCCACTATTCTCATCTTTTCAGTTTCATCCGGAATCCGTATTGACCCAACACGGTGCAAAAATACTCGGCACGGCTATTTGCGACTTACTTAAGTAAGAAGCACCCACTAAAACTTCGCCCCACAAACAAACTCATAACTAAAGGTCATTTTATTATGCACCAAGCTACTATCGCTCAGCCTGCGGATAGGCAAGCATGGCTAGGATTACTTACGGTACTGGGACTGGTTGCACTGGTCGCGATGGATGGTTCCGTTCTGTACTTAGCTATGCCCAGAATCACCTCCTCTCTTATGCCTAGTGCTGACCAAGCACTATGGATTCTGGATATTTACGGTTTCGTAGTCGGATCACTTCTGGTGGCGTTCGGAAACATCGGTGACCGATACGGAAGATTGAAGCTTGTGATGGTAGGAGCGATGATCTTCGGCGGGGCATCCGTTGGAGCTGCACTCTCGACAACCCCTGAGAGCCTAATTGCGTTCAGAGCACTTATGGGATTGGGAGGAGCAACGCTATTGCCTTCTGGCCTGGCAATTGTCAGCAATCTTTTTCCTGACCCTAAGCAGCGTGCGCAAGCTATTGGGATTTTTGCAGCGACTTTCGCGGGCGGATTTGCCGTCGGGCCACTGATCGGCGGAATGCTGCTGAACAACTTCACGTGGGGGTCTGTCTTTCTTATCAACGTTCCCGTGGTGTTGATTTTCATGCTCTCCGCGCCATATCTACTACGCGAGGTACATGCTGAGTCGACAGGCAGAATCGACGTACCGAGTCTCGCTCTGTCGTTTATTGGCATCCTGCTCTTCACCTACTCACTCAAAACGGCAGCTGCGTACGGCATTTCCACCAGCCAGCTGGTCTCTGGCGTGATTGGAGTTATTGGACTTTTCTGGTTTGTCAGTAGACAGCGGCATCTTAAGCACCCTTTGCTTGATGTGAGCCTGTTCAAAGATCGGATTTTCACCATTGCGATTTTGACCGGACTATTGTCCCTAGTAGTTTGGTCTGCTACCGGCTATCTCGTAGGTATCTACATTCAATCAGTACTCGGGTTCGACGTTTTCACCACTGCAATGCTCACTGTGCCTGGAGCACTCGTCCTCACCGCCACATGTATTTGGACTAGCAAGATCGTTGAACGAATCGGGAAGAAATGGGCGCTTGTAGCCACGCATTTCCTGATCAGTGGTGGGATGTTGCTGTTACTTATGACGGACACCAGCTATGGCGCAGTATTTTTTGTTGCCTCAACGATAATTGCGGGCGTCGGATACGGCCTTTCCTTCAGCCTGGTCGCCGAGATTGCAGTATCAGCAGTACCATCTGAACGAGCAGGTGCTGCAGCCGCTATAGCAGAGACCAGTAACGAGATCGGCAACGCCTTGGGTATATCTGTACTCGGTTCACTCGCAGCACTGTGGTTTCGCCTATCGGGCCCTGACATTGCTGGCACTCTGAACGAAACGCTCGATACGTCAGGTCTCGCCGCCGAAACGATAGCCCAAGCACAGCAGGCATTCTTGACTGGCATGCACCTCGCAATAGCTGTTGCTGGCCTACTTACCTTTGCCGTAGGACTACTCGCTATCTACTGGCTACCCAAGACACTTCCCGAATAAATCACTGGATCGGATTATTCGATTATCTGAGCACTATCCGCAAATTTTTTATCAAGGAACGAATTATGAGCTTGGCAAAAATCGTCGCTGACACGATGAGCAAGTACGCAGATCGCCCTGCTATTGGGGAGCGAGACAGAACGTTTATTACTGATGAATACAGTAAAGAGGTGTCATTTAAGCTGCTACCAAGTTACAGCACGATAACTTATGGCGAACTCTGGAAGCGAACAGGTGCGTTGGCAGCCGAACTACACCACAACACCTGTGCGCCTCTGACTGCAGGCAGCTCGGTTGCATTTCTGGCCTTCACGAGCGGCGATTACGCCACATTAGATTTAGCTTGCATTCGTCTCGGTGCAATAACCGTCCCTCTTCAAACAGGATCGTCCCAAGCTCAAATAGACTCTATTTTACAAGAAACCGAACCTCTGATCTTCGCGGCAGGTATTGACTACTTGGATATCGCTGTGGAAGTTGCATTGAAAACCCCTTCTATTCGTCGAGTCTTGCTACTGGATTATTATTCAGAGGTGTCCGAACACTCGAAAAAACTCGATGCCGTACGCAGTCACCTGGACAGCAATTCCAGTGCGGTATCAATCGTTCCTCTGCAAGATCTGCTTACAAAAGGGGCCTCCTTACCTGAGCCCCCCTTGTATAACAGCCTGTCCTCGGATGACGAACTGTCGATGCTGATATATACATCAGGCAGCACAGGCACGCCAAAAGGTGCCATGTACACACAGAAGCTTGCATCTGGAATGTGGGGCGGCTCGTGGGCCACTATTTTTTCAGAAGAGAGAGCTATTACATTTCACTACATGCCGATGAGCCACGTCGCTGGTCACTCTTCGCTTAAAAGCACTCTTGCTAGAGGCGGCACCTGCTATTTCACGGCCAAGAGCAATCTTTCCACCTTGCTCGAAGACATCTCGTTAAGCAAGCCAACGGAATTATCGTTGGTGCCACGGATATGCGAGATGATTTATCAAAAATATCAAACAGAACTGGTCAGAAAAAAAGCTAGCCACGGCGATGATACATCCTTGGCGATTTTGGAGGATATCCGGGTAAATGTCTTGGGAGGACAAGTTGGCTGGGCCAGTTGCAGTTCCGCCCCGCTGTCCAATGAGCTGAAAATTTTTACGCAAAAGCTACTGAATATTCCGCTTCACAATGTTTACGGCTCCACGGAGGCAGGTGCAATCTGGATTGACAATGAGCTACTCAGTCCTCCAGTCGAAGACTATAGAATTATCGATGTACCCGAGCTCGGCTATTACGGTACCGATTCGCCCTTCCCTCGCGGCGAGTTGCTTTTGAAAACGCAGTCGATCATCCCTGGTTACTACAAACGACCGGAGTTAGCCACTGAGCTCTTCGATGAACATGGATACTACAAAACCGGAGATATTGTGGCCGAAACAGGTCATAATCGACTGGTCTATGTAGATCGACGTAAGAATGTGATCAAATTGTCCCAAGGCGAATTTGTCGCGACGGCTCAATTGGAGACTACATTTTCGGCAATACCAGAGATCCAAAGTATCTTCGTGTATGGAAGAAGCGAATGGTCTCACTTACTTGCTGTTGTTGTTCCCTCCAAACAACTTACAAAACGCTTCGACGGTAAAGCAGAACTGATCAAGCAATTTCTCGGTGATGCCATTCGCAAGCTGGCGAAAAAATCCGAGCTGCGCAGCTATGAAATTCCACGGGACTTGTTGATCGAAAGTGAACCCTTTACCCAATCTAACGGGTTGCTTTCTGATCACGGCAAACCTTTGTGGCCTAAGCTCCGCGAAAGGTATGCTGAGCGGCTTGAGGAGCTAAACGATCAGCTTGTATCCAAAGAGCTGGATGAGCTCCATGATATTCACGAACGGATAAACCAGCAGTCGGTACTCGAAACGCTAAAACAAGCGGTACGCAGCTTAGTGGGGGGAGCTACCGAAGAAATCAGCCCTCATGCACAGTTCAGAGAGCTTGGGGGAGACTCGTTATCCGCGGTCAGTCTCGCTTCAATACTTTCTGATGCTTATGGAATCACCATTCCCGTCGATATGCTGATTAGCCCCGTGTACGATCTGCAGCACGTTTCTGACTACATTGAAAAGACGCTCCAGTCGGGCCAGATTCGTCCCTCGGCTGCATCAATTCATGGTGCAAAGCCAAACGTATTCCACGCAAAGGATCTCTCACTCGAAAAATTCATTAGCCCAGATGTCCTGCAGAAAGCACGAGGGCTAAAAGCGTCCGCCAATTCAGCTCGAACAATCCTGCTCACGGGCTCGACCGGTTATCTAGGTAGGTTCTTGTGCCTGCAGTTACTAGAAGCGTTTGGTGAAACGGGAGGCAAGCTGATCTGTGTCGTGCGAGGTAAAAATGTGGCGTCGGCGACCAAACGGCTTCATGAGTCCTTCGGTAGCGAGAACTCACAGGTTTTCAGAAAACTACGATCACTGTCCGCTCTACACCTTGAGGTACTGGCAGGCGATATTGGAGAACCCAAGCTTGGACTGGATCCGGAAACCTGGGACAGACTAGGTAAGGAAGTAGACACCATTGTCCATGCAGGAGCCCTGGTGAACCACGTCCTTCCGTACAGTAACTTGTTTGACGCCAATGTGACCGGTACAGCGGAGATCATCAGCCTGGCTCTCTCACACCACCTAAAGCCTGTTGTATTCTTGTCCAGCATTGCCGTGGCATCTTTAGTGAACACCCGAACCATTTTGGATGAGGACGCTGACATCCGTATTGCAGCCGCCGAAATTGAAGCGGACGATACCTACGCAGCCGGCTATGGACTCAGTAAATGGGCGAGTGAGGTATTGCTTAGAGAAGCACACAACCATTACGGGTTGCCTGTCACCACATTCCGCTCAAGCATGATTCTGGCGCATAGCCAATATCCTGGACAGTTGAATGTCCCCGATATGTTTACTCGCCTTCTTTTGAGCGTCGCACTCACAGGCATTGCTCCATCATCATTTTATCGCTCCACCGGAAACGGGGGACTGCCTCATTACGATGGTTTACCGGTCGACTTCACTGCCTCCGCGATACTGAAAATTGGGGTAAGACAATACGCGGATTCGTATCGGTCATTCAATCTGGTGAATCCGCATAATGATGGAATTTCGCTGGATACATTTGTCGACTGGATGATCGACCATGGCGTCAACATCAGAAAAGTTTTTGACTATGCTGATTGGCATAATCGATTCGAAACGGCGTTGCGCGGCCTTCCGGAACACCTAAAACAGCATTCGTTACTACCGCTCATGCATGGTTTTAGCAAACCAACAGAGGTCATCAGTGGCTCAACCATTCCTTCCGATCGTTTTCAAGGAGCCGTTGACGCATTCGAGTCCGGTTCAGAGACCTTTGCAATCCCACATATATCTAAATCTCTGATTCGAAAATATGTAACGGACTTGCAATCCCTGGGACTGTTGGGAGAGTTGCTTAAGGGGTTAAATCGCGCCCCTTCTGCTGCCATACCTCAATTACAATTATAAGCCAAGAGAAACGTACATAACCGCTTGAATCAATCGTAAATGGTCGATTTTATCGATCACTGTTTTCGACGAAAAACAAAACCTTGAAATGGTTTAGTTGCGGCTCCTGCTAATTGGGAGCTGCAGAATTTCTGCTTATGATCAGGTAGCCAATATGAACTCCAATTCACGCACGTCACCGTCATCGTTATCAGTATGTTCTGACACACAACTACAGCTACCAAGCACTCTTGGACTAAAACAAAAACTCCCAATAACGGATGCGCTTACGCGCCAAGTCCAAGACAATCGCAATACAATACGCGCAATTCTGAACGGTGAAGATGAAAGACTACTAGTGATTGTGGGGCCCTGTTCGCTCCATCATCCAGACTCTGCACTTGAATACGCCGAAAAGCTTTTAGCTTTAGCTCAATCGTTAAATGACGAAATTTTTTTAGTGATGCGTACATATATTGAAAAGCCGCGCACGACGGTTGGCTGGAAGGGCTTGGCTTATGATCCTTGGCTCAACGGTAGCAACGATGTACATGCAGGACTGGAGATTGCGCGGATACTGTTGCGAGACATCGTGGCCAAGGGTTTACCTATTGCAAATGAAGTCCTTCATCCTATAGCAGCCGGATACTTCGATGATCTGATGAGCTGGGCTGCTGTTGGGGCTCGAACTACCGAATCGCAAGTCCATCGAGAGTTAGTTAGCGGTTTAGGCATCCCAGTAGGCTTCAAGAATGGCACCGACGGCGGCGTTGCAATTGCATGTGATGCTATGCGCGCCGCAGCACATCAACATACCCATTTTGGAGTAAACAGCCAAGGGGTCGCGGCGGTTATTAAAACCGATGGCAATCCAGATACTCATCTAGTTTTGCGGGGCGGCATAGCAGGCCCGAATTATGATCGTTTCAGTGTTGCTACCGCTAAGACAGCCATGGATAAAGCCGCCCTTCCCTCGCGGATTTTGGTTGACTGCAGTCATTCCAACAGCGGTAAGAGCCATACTCGTCAACCCGGAGTATTTGCAAACGTACTGGAGCAGCGCTTGGACGGAGAGCATTCCCTCAAAGGGATGATGCTTGAGAGCCATCTTTATGAAGGCTGTCAGGTATTAGGCAAATCCCTGCGATATGGCGTGTCAGTGACTGATGCATGTTTGGGGTGGGATGCTACCGAGGCTTCGTTGACGCATGCTGCATTGACGTTAGCCAAGGCTAAACCACGGATGAAGGTGATTGCCGTCTAACCAGACTTGCTGAGAGCTGAAGGTGGGTGCACGAGGCGTCAGCATCACAGCGCCTCATAATCACCATCAGGTATATCAGTAAGGCATGGATGAACTATCAAATGTTACAGTATCTGAGTCGACGTTTCAATTCTATGAGCGTCCGATCTTAGTGCGATAGCGGAGCCTTGCTATTTCCAAAACTACTCGCAGCGTTGTTCGGTCTCGTCTGTTTAACATCAGTCTTATACGTAACCATTCCAATGTATCAAATCTCGAATCGTCTACCAAAGTGAAAGGGCCCCGCAGGGCCCTTGTTTGTACTCAAACCAAAATCACTTGGTCAGCCAAGACTCGACTTTTGCAGAACCGTGTTCAGCCTTCCACTCTTTCAACGTCTTGTGATTGCCACCTTTGGTTTCGACGACTTCACCTGTGTTCGGATTTTTGTAGATCTTCACTTGGCGTGGCTTACGGCTGCTGGATTTGGATTCGGCTGCTGGTGCGCGACGGCCAGACTTCGGATCAAGCAGGTTGATCACGTTCGGCAGGCTGTAGCCGTACTCGGCAAGCAGAGCGCGCAGCTTGGTTTCAAATTCGATTTCTTTCTTGAGGCCAGCGTCGCCTTTCAGCGCCTCGAGAGCTTGAAGCTGTTCGGCGAGGTGTTTTTCGAGCTGGCGGAATTCTGCGAGTTTAGACATGACGGTTCTCTTTTCGGTAGTTGCCTAACAGTATATTGCAAATCGGTCATCGCAATAGGGACTGCTTGCGACAACTGAGACTGAAACAGAGAAGCCAAAAATTATGGCTCAGCAATAATTATGGCTGAGCCATAATTTGGAATAATCCTGTTTTGCCGTTTTCCCCACCCCTCTGTCGATGGCGAAACTCGAATCACTTGCAGTGAAGCGCTGACTCATTATCTCCCTGCACCCCCCATTCCGGATCGTTGGCACATTCGCTGGCTCCTAGGCCATCTGCCATTAATGCCGGACGATACAAAAGAAGCTGTCGAACTGAGATGCGCCTTATGGTGACAAAACAAGCCGGGATGCCAAGAGCTTGAAAAGCTCTGCAAGCGCTCGTGCGTCTAGCAACGCATGGTGTGGTAGATCACACAGCTCTACCTGTTCAAGAGCTTCTGCATTTACCTGATGGAAAAGGATCGTGAGGTTGGTAGGTTGATTCATAACCTGGCCTGGCCAGGGTTGATGATCTGCACGAGCGAGATCGCAGAAAAAATCCCAATCCCACTGTGGCGCATCTGAACACACCTCAAGTTCCTCGTCGAAACCGTCTAGAAATCTTCGAAGAGACGCTTGGGCTTCGACAAGCGACTGCCCATATCGCAGAGGATCGAGCTGCGGTAGAACATTCCGGATGACGAAATCACTGCAGTCCTCGACCGAATAAGTATCAGTCAGCTCAACATAGAACTCTTCGCCTGACTCCGATACCAGCGCTAGGGATATCAGTTTCGAGTCCTGATTGAGCTGGGTAAATTCGCAATCTAGGAATATCTTCAACGCCCTATCCTTTACAACGATTGTTAGCGTGATCTGTCATTGTAGCCGTGTTCGCCCCACTATTTACAATACCGATGGATTTTCGAGGAGCGTAGCTACAAGGTCGGCCGAGTAAGATGAGGCGCTGCATTCGTGATTGGACGCGGAGAGCTGTCAGTCGTCTCCCCAGGGATCGAATTTGTCCCCATACCTAGCGTGTAAGGCGCGATTGCGTTCGATCCGCCTAATCCACGGATCGTAGTCCTCGGGCAACGCGGCGAGCTTAGCGCTGATGATCATTTGCACCGCTTTGTCACGCAGTAACTTGCTGGTCAGCTCGCGGTATTCGCCAAGCGTAACCACACCATAAATGGCGTGATTGTCTTTTACGTAGAGGTCGGTCATTCCTACCCGCAGATGGCCATATTTTTCTACGTCATCGGGGTAGATGTCCTCTAGGCTGAGGTATCCCATATCGAACTCCGGGCTAAGAATGTACTCGCTGAATGGCACTGTCTATACGCTCCACAATGTTCAAAGACGCCACCGAAAGCATGCACCATCATTGAAATCGTTTCTTCGCGCCAGCGCCTACAAAAGCCAGCCAACAGCAGGCGATATAGTGTGCGCATGATAGCCTCCGCTCAGTTATCACTGTTCTGAGAATCCGCTTTGAACGCACCTGACGCGCGCTCCGATTTCACCACCCTGATCAACGCACCTAAATTTTCCGATGACCCTATTGGGCACCGCCAGAAAAAGCGGTGGCAGCTCATCGCTGAAGACATCTACAAAAGCACATCCAAAGAGGCTTTGCTCGAAGCAAGAGGCAGAGCTGAAGGCTACATCCATGGCCTTGTGGACGCTGGACATTTGTCGACAAGAGACACCGACCGCGACTATCTCATTTTGAGCATCGTCCAACGGCGACGTGAGTTTTTACAGAAACTGCTGAACGAGTACGGTTACTGAGCTAAGGCGAGCTGTGAATCTCTCCGACGGCAAAATGAGCATCACAGGATAGAGGCAGTCTGAAGCGCTCCGCACGGCTAACTCGGAGCGCTGCTGATTGAAACCGTAAGATGGCTAGCAAGCGATTTTTCAGAGGTCTGAAGGAGCTCGAGAAATGAGTTTTGGCCTGAATCGACTCCCATTCCATCATTGAAAGGAGCACCGCAGTCCTGCGTTCCCCCCCCTGATGAGAACCGGTTTACGAGTCGTGATTACCTTCTCGAGCAACTCATCGAAATTGCTCGTTGCTCGAGTAATCGTCCAGCGCTCTTCATCTGGCATGCGGTCACGTCTCCACATCCGTTGAGATCAAGAATTCAGTCGTGGATCAGATTCGAGGCGTTCACCCGACCGAAGCAACTCAAGAAAACTACGTCAGCCGAGCATCTCCTCCCCTGCGCCGTAAAGGAGCTGGGAAATCTCTTCTAACGTAACCATGTGAATTTCTCGATCGATTTAGGTTTAGATCGCACGAATGGAAGTCATCCCAGCGCTAGAACGTAGGGAAAAACTCAAATTGCTGAGGTTTATCGCTGAATGCCGCGCATCAAATCTCGAGCAAAAAACTCTGATCGAAACCGGTCTCTTCGGTCGGGTATCCGCGAGGATTTGACACTACTCGGCATCCTCGTTTAACGAAATCCGCAGCGATGTGGGTATGTCCATAAATCCAAAGATCGGCCTTCTCCAGAAGCTCAGGCCAATTGTTTGCGTACGCGGCAATGAGGTGCGCAGGAAAAGCCTGACTCACGTATTCCGACGTAGGAGCATGGTGCGTGACGACAATAGTTTTACCGGCGAAGGGCTTGTCCAGTTCTCCAGTGAGCCAGACGTACGCCGCCTGTGATTTACTACTCGGTGCCGTACCAACTGGTGAAGCATCAGCTCGAAGTGAGGCTGACCGCGCAGACGGTGGAGTGCTTCCATGCCAACCAGCGCGTGGCCAGCCATCGTCGCTCGCCGCACAAAGGCCGCCACACCACTCAGACCGAGCACATGCCCAAGAGCCATCGCGAACATGCCGAGTGGACGCCGCAGCGACTGATCCGCTGGGCCGAGCAGACCGGGCCGAACACCGCTGGCGTCATCGCCTACATCCTTGAACGCCGAATCCATCCGCAGCACGGCTTCCGCGCCTGCCTAGGCATCCTGCGTCTGAGCAAACAGCACGGCGAAGAGCGGCTGGAAGCCGCTTGCCAGCGTGCGCTGGCGCTGGGCGCATGCAGTTATAAAAGCCTCGAATCGATCCTGCGCCAAGGACTGGAACGGCTGCCACTGGCCCAGCAAAACCTGCCGTTACTACCCGACGAGCACATCAACCTGCGCGGCCCTGGCTACTACCACTGACCTGAAAAAGGAGTACGAACATGCTGCCCAATCCAACACTCGACAAGCTGCAAACCCTTAGGCTGCACGGCATGATCAAGGCACTGAGCGAGCAACACGCCACGCCCGACATCAACGATCTCAGCTTCGACGAACGCCTCGGCCTGATGGTGGATCGCGAGCTGACCGAGCGCGAAAACGCCCGCCTAACGACTCGCCTCAAAGCTGCCCGACTGCGCCACAACGCCTGCCTGGAAGACATCGATTATCGCAGCCCGCGTGGCCTGGACAAGTCTCTGATCCTGCAACTGGGCAGCGGCCAGTGGCTGCGCGACGGCCTGAACCTGATCATCGGCGGCCCCACTGGCGTAGGCAAAACCTGGCTCGCCTGCGCGCTGGCCCACAAAGCCTGCCGCGACGGTTACAGCGTGCGCTACCTGCGCCTGCCGCGCTTGATGGAAGAGCTTGGCCTGGCCCACGGCGATGGCCGCTTCGCGAAACTAATGGCCGGCTACGCCAAGACCGACCTGCTGATCCTGGACGACTGGGGCCTGGCGCCATTTACCGCTGCGCAACGGCGCGACATGCTGGAACTGCTGGACGACCGTTACGGGAACCGCTCGACGCTGGTCACCAGCCAGATGCCGGTGGACAAATGGCATGCGCTGATCGGCGATCCAACCTTGGGCGATGCGATCCTCGACCGTCTGGTGCACAACGCTTACCGCATCGAACTCAAGGGCGAATCGATGCGCAGGCGCGCAACGAAATTGACGGCACTAGGGACTTCAGACTAACAATGCAAACCTGCGTCGCTGCGCTCCGACTGCCTGGCCGGATGAGCGTGGAACGGGTGGCCGGATGTTGGTGGACTGGGTGGCCAGATGGCGTGGAATGCGCAGTCAGCGTGCTAAACACCAACACAGCGCGCTTTCAAATTGTCACTTGCACAACAAAAGTCTGCAGAGCTTTCTCAGGTAAACACTACAGGCTGAACCTTTGAAAGCCGCACCTTCACAACCAGGCGTTACGTGTTCGACTAGATTTCTCAATGAATCCTGCGGAACAAAGAACCGGCCTTCCTGCTGACGAACAACTACCGGAGGCCAGATCAAGCTCTCTGACTCAAGCCTGAATAGCTTAGCAAGGAGACTGTGGGGAGACGCAGGTGAGTGTCAGGGTCAAGTAGGGTTTCCGATCGCCCAAGCGATTTGTTCAAGCTCGAGGGCGGAGAGCTGCTCACTAGCCTCTTTCCTTGCAACCATGACGGCCTCCTTGCCCAACGCTGCTCGCCCACACTCTGCAATTTCCGCACGATCAACAGGAAAAAACCAGGTGGTCGAGCGAGTCATCGCTTGTATCAACTCAGCCTCATGCTTTGAAATCACCCCATAGGCAATACCGAGCAGCCAATACGCTACACATAAATGAATGGGTTCTGCCTCATCGAATACAGCATCAACCCCAAGGACTTCGCTGCGATACCTCGTAAACCTCCGTCCGGATAAGGGGCGGAAATACTGGCTGGCGAATCCGGATACCACCCCCCCGCCGGCATCGCGCCAAAGCCATAGATACATCAAGAATCTCGCAGAACTGAAGCTCAGTTCAGATATGTTTCCGCGTCTAACCTGAACATTGAGCCATTGCTGCGACCGTACAGTCAAACGCAGCAGAAAACGATTTTCCGCGAGAGCGACGTGTGAACTCGAACTGGACAATGCGAAGTTGACCTGTAACCTCATAGCGGGACTGCCGACATATTCTTCAAATGCAACCCATGCTTTGTTTACGTAATTCAAGCGGGTCTCCTTCACCCTTCTCAACAACACCGGCGATTCATGCAGGAAGCAAACAGCTGCACCTTGGACGCGCCAAGAGCGACGCCACGCAGGTGCGTGATTGCTTGCCACATCGCCGCAGAGGCACTCGGGGCAATAAACTGTACTTGAATCAAACATCAGTAACGGCATTTCTGGCAGTCGGAACACAGAAGCACTACGGACACTGAAAAAAGCATCAAACTGTTGAGTAAAACTCTCGCTTACTACCAAAGCATCAATGTCACCAGACATTCCAAGGAGGTGAGCTTTGATGTGCGCCTGGATAGGAGCTCGGTCTACAAATCTGCCCAGAACCAGTCGTGCGATCCAAGACGAAAGCGTTTCGTCGTAAACCGGGCTGAGCAGTCTTGAGCATATTGGCATGTCATTCACCATTATTAACAAGATTAACTACACGAACTCAAGCGCACACCTGGCATTGCTGAAATACCTCGACTGCCGTCTCGCCTACCAGTCCGCGGGTCTTGTGATGAATCGCATTAACATCAGGGGCAAAGGTGCTCCGGGCTGAAAGATTTTGCTGCACGAGACCCTGCACGAAAGCAGCGTAACGTTTGTCATTAGTCATTGGGGCCAATCTCAGGCACTCAGGGTTCAATGCTTCCAGAAGCTGGAGATACTTATTTACATAGTTATGTGTCGCGGCAATCACAAGCTTCGCACGCATAGGTAACGACAAGAGGTATGTCAGCGAAGCACATGTACCCCGAGTAATAGGAGGGGTGAACATCAGAAATCTACCAGCATCATGAATCAAGAAATACCGATAACCGCGTAGGGCTAGCACGCTCTCAAAAACTGCGGGCATCTTCTGATTGGCGTCTTTGCGGATCCTGTTGGGCATCTGCAGCGCTTCGACGACACCTTGCAGAACGAAGCGCGGATCACTGTCGTCATCTTCATAAAGGGCAAGTGCCCGGCCTTTGCTTCGGCTCAATCTACGCTCGATCTCATAGACGACTGAACTCAATCCCGAGCTATGTTCGCCAGCGATCAGGATTACCCTCGGCTCGCATTCTGACAACAACATTTCCAAGCATCTAATGACAGCACGTTCATTTCCGCTACTCCTGAGCCAACGGTCATGGGCAGGCTGCAGAAAAGCAGGTGTACAAGAGAAATCAATTGAAGGCGCTTCATCAAGACTGGCCATGGCTGACACCTTGCCCGCACGTAATGGTTCATTGCTCCGGTCACAAAATGCGTTTATGAGTCTTCGGCCTCACTCGCTATCGACCAGAACCTTGAGCGATCCCCACTCAACTGTTGGCATCGAATTGCTCATGTAGGAGTGGGTGTCGCGCAGAGTATTTTCGTCCACGTACTCCTGACCATGCAGCAACGCATACCGGTGTGCCTCAGCAAACAAATCGATAATCAGGCGCAACGAAGCGACTGCCGCGTCACTACCTTCAGGTGGCGCGAGGCTGTGCTGAAGCAACGCGCTAAGGAAGGAATCTGTGGTGACTGCTGAGTGTTGCTTCATGGGCATGCACGACTCATACGCAGCGATGAGGCCTGCGAGATCCGCATTTAACAACCAAGATTTCATAGATTGCCTACGGTTGGCGAAACGCGATCTGAGATGTTCATTTCCCATAACAGTGTCAGAAAACGCATCTGTTCCAACAAGGATGAGGTTCACCAACCACCGTCGCCCAGCTAAACCACGCGCTGACAGCAAGTTCTTCTTCCAGATTCGACCGATACTGGTTTCCTCTGTTTCGCCAAACTCATCGACAACCAGCGCGCCAATATTAAAGTCCTTGATGGCACGCCATGCCTCCGTGGCGATACGGATATAGGGGCGATCACACCGGATACCTATTTCTTCGATAACCCGTTTCTGCACGTTAAGCTCATTGGTATTCTCAGACATGTCGACATAAACGATTTTCCGTTTCCATTCACTGTTTGGTTCCCAGCTCTGGTCAGCCCATCGCTGCACCATCGTCGACTTACCGGCGCCAATTGCGCCTGTGATCAGCATTCCAGGGTTGTAGGTGCGGCGTGGAAGTTTTACGAGCTCCATAGCCAGATCCATAGCTCTGGTCGCCGCCGGATAATCAATCCAGATCTCACGCATGCATGCCAACGCACGCTCCTCAGCAGGCAGATGCAAGAGCGCGAGTGTTTCAGGAGTGAGCTCAATCATGACCGTTCCTCCACCTTGAAGGGGGCAACGTTGGCAAACTGATTGGTCTCTACCGGTTTGGTGGCAGGTTCGAGTGTGTCAGCCGGGATGAGACCCATCCTCTGGGCTTGCTCCACTGAAGCTTTCGCCCTCAAACACTTCTTGCCCTCTTTCCTGCTAGTGATAATAAGCTTGCGGACTATTTGATGGGCTTCCACGCCATGTGGAGTCATGCTGCCAGCAAGCATTCTAGAGCGCCGCATTGCCTGCTGTTCGATATGGGTACGGGGTACCCTACCGGACTTGAGGGCTCTAACGGTGTGCCAGAGTCCGTTGTACAATACATACAGCTGGTGCAGGTTCAATGGATTGCGACGCACCGAAACGCTCTTGTGTCGATTTATGAGCGCCCGTGTTGGCCCGTGATTATAGACGACCCCTTTATATTTAATGCCCTCTGGCCTCACCTGCACGCGGCCGCCTGGGAGCATGTTGATCATAAATGCTTCAGCTTTCTTGGCGCTCAATGCAGGCGGACGCTGTATGCCGAGACGTTTCAAGCCATTTTCCCATCGCTGGATGGGGGTCAGTCGATCGATCTCACGCACGGTATTGTTCAGGCGAATAACTTCACCGTACAACATCTGAGTGAACCGTCTAAGGTTATATACCGCCTTCGCCTCTGGATTAAAATCAGCGTCTCCTCTTGGGCGTGCCCCTGTGCTTCCCTCCAAACTTTGCACAAATAAGGTATCCAACAGCTTCACTCCATCTTCTGCTTCGCCTCCTTGCTGAACCCTATTACGATACTCATAATCAACCCCAAACTTGTCACAGGTGGCCCGAAGATAATGGTTATCGTATTCAGATCCTTTGTCGACCAAAATGCTACTTGGCCAACCATATACTGGCCATGCTTCTTCGTTCATGCCGAGCGCAGACAGCAAACTTCGTTTATTCATCAGCGCTTGATACATGGCGGCCGCGGTCGTCGCTCGGGAGGGTGGGCAGAAGGAGATGTCAACGGCTAGAAATGCACCGCTATAGTCATCGATCACCACAGTCAGGTAAGGACGTCCCAATAGCCTTCCCGTTTCGTCATCGATAAGCATGATGCTCCCGGTCGTGCCATCAATCTGCACACGTGAGAGCGGCCCGTTTGGCTCGAAGTCGCTGGGGTAAGCGCCATACTTTTTTGAAACGTAGTCACTGCCCCATTTCCTCAGATCGCGCAACCTTGGATCGATTTCATTGAAAACCCGAACGGCGGTGGATCTGGAGAAGGGTTGCTTACCGGCATCCCGGCAAAGCTCCTCAAATACAGGGTAGATAGCCACTGCTGTTGCGCCATCGTTCCTATACGTCAGATCAAACGCCCTCATGTAGAGATCAACGACCTCTGGATCACGATCATTCTCGCCCACGCCCCTACCTGGCTGCTTGGGCACGAGAGATTGCCACCTCGGATCTTTCGCATAAGCGCGTTTCACATCGCCAAAGGCAGTGGATTTTAACCCCATTTTTTCCATTGCTTCTTCTTTGGTCTTGATCACCTTGGATTCGAAGTTCAGCAGTATTTTCTCACGGCGCTGCGCTTCCTCTTGCTGCTCCCAAGTATAGGTTTCGGCGCACACAACGCTCTCTGGCAAGGGTTGAGTCTCAGCCTCTAGCTTTCTCGCGGAGAGCTTCTCATGCAACACCCGGATGTCATCGGGAGTGAAGCCAAACAGTTCTTCTTTGAGGACGCTTCTGAGTGTGTGATCGTCGGATTCCACCACGTATACATCAGCATCGTTCCCAAGACCGACAATTCGGTAGCTGTGATCTGGATCGTCCTTCAACAGCACGACGTCATCAACTTCAAATCGATCTTCCACGAATATGGCCAGCTCTTTTTTGTGCTGATCACTCAATCCAGGCGGCGGGCTCTTTGAGCTTGACTGGGGCATCTCACCATTTGAACTTGGTTGAGCCCTGTCATCCTCTGGACTCGACTGGGCGAACTCATTCTTTGCATTCTTCTGGCTCACCCCTTTTTTTTCATTTTCCTGGCTCATTTCATCATCTCCTAGCTTTACGGTTGCTGTTCAACTTCTCTAACTTGCACAACCGCCTCCTCACAAGCGTCCAACTTGGAGCCGCAACATTGATCATGTCGCAGTAAATTCGGATATTCATATAGACGAAGTGCCGTTCAATGTACGCTTCTTGATGGGTGTGCCACCAAGACGCCAAGATCACGAATTCACGAATGAATTCTTCTCGGTGCGAAAATGCCTGATGGTGATGGTGGCTGTTCAATACGAACAGCTTGAGCTCATCTAATAGGTTGCTGGTACGCGGATTCGGATACCCGCGTACAACACTACGGCGGCGCATCTGCGGGCGATCCAGACTTTCTATACCTATGCGAAAAGCCGAGACCTGAATATTGATGATGCCATCTTGGGCTGCCACTTTGAGGCGATTCTGGCTTTACTGGATAGTTACGCCATCCCTGAGAAGCGACGGTTGTCAGGCACAAACGACGCTCCATTGGCTATCGAATTTCGATGCTGGAGCTCCCCTGCTTGCCTGTAATTCATATCTGGATTTCAGCGGTTAAGATCCTTTTCAACTCATTGCCAACGGCCTCGCTCCCTAGCCGATCCCTGACCACCAAAGCACCTACGCCATGCGCAAACTGATACTCGGCACTTTCCAACGTCGGAACAGCGCCTCCACGGGGAATCAATAACAGAGAGGCGTCAGGTTTGCGGCCTTCCCAAGATAAACTGTCGTGATAGAGGTGAGCTGATGCCATGCCATCCAAGACTCCAAACCGACTGCTGCGGTACTTGGCATCTAGGACAATGAACCGCTGAGATTTGGGTGACCTCATTGTTACGACGATGTCAGGTAACCGTAGTCTGGATAGGCTCGAAAATCCGTGATACGGCTTGCGATCAATCGCTGGACACCTAACTTGGAACCACACATCTAGAGTGATGCCGTCGCCTACACCACGCCACAGAATCCGACCCGCCTTCATGGAGGAAGAACGGCGTTTCCACTTGAGATCTGGGTAGTGGCATTTCAACTGATTTACCACTATTACGAAACACCACCTCTCATAGATCTCCCATGATGGGCTAAGCCAGAGCGACTCGCTTTTTTCCTGGCCCAATACTCCTGTGCGCAAGGCATACCATCCGAACCGATAAGCCCGCGCATATATTGGCTGAGCAGAAATAGCGTTTAACCCTGCAGCTGATAGACGTCTTTGAGTCAGGTCGCGAAATGGCGGCGTACGTTGAATTCGTTCAAGCTTTTGTAGCAATCTATCAATGAAGGCAATACGTCGCGCTAATCTCGGGCTAAGCGGTGACCGGGTCTCACTGAATGACTCTGTAGCCACGACTTCCTTCAGAGACTTGCAGACTTGTCGGCATCGTCTGATCACCTCAGACAAGACAAGCCCAAGCGCCTGATTCGCAGGATTGTCCTGCTCTTCGTAAGCGGTCGAAACGTCGAACCGAACAATGTTCAGGGGCGGTTTGTGCGGGTTTCCCTGATGCAGGAGCGCCAGACCCGCAGGGCTCATCAGGGCCTTACGAACCCCGGAAACGTCCAGGCGTTTGACCTGATGAGCGCTAACCGCTGTGCGTTCCGTGCGCAGTGATGTCAGTGGTTTTTGACTCACCTGCACAAGGGCGCCCAGCATTCGGTCGCCGTACCGTCGAAGACGAGCGTATTGCAGATGAGGGTTGATCAATGCACCCAGGGTTCCAATCCCTAATTGGGCTTCCTCTGTGCCGAATAAAAGTGACGGATCAAAGTTCAAAATCGTATTAACCATGTCGGCATATGATTCTCCACCCAGTTTCTTGTCGTCCGCTGACACATCCAAACGATACGTCGCAACCGTCTCACCCAGCTCGTTCAAAAGCTCAGCCACGACCTCGCCAGCAAAGTAGCCAGGTGACCAGCACCAAGCTCGCCCACCTTGATGGCTAGAGTCATCAAGGCGAATATCGTCAATGTAGAATGAGTAACCTTCTACCACTGCAAATCGATAAGCCCCCTTCTCCATGAAACCCGTATTCAGGGTCCCTGGATCAAGATCAAAGAACGTTCCGTCGCGCTCCACTCGCAATATAAAGGTCATTGTCAGCGCCAAAACCTGGTGGAGCCGCAGTGGTTCAGTTCTTCAGACATTTCGGTAACTTTACTCAATGACGAATCCATTTTTGCGCTGGTCAAAGCTGCCTTGAGTGACGCGAATACCCGTTGAAGGCGCGGACTGTCTTCGCCTCTGAGTTTCGGAAGGATTTTGGAGTATATGGCCTGATCAATAGCACGTGAAAACTCGATGACCTCCCCTCGCTGGGTTTGCTGGAGGTAACCGAGGATGTCATGCAGTGTTCGCCATCCGAAATGTAAACGGGCAGGACGAAGAATATCCATCAGCACGACCATCAGGTCTCGCACGATCACTGCTTGGTCTGATGTCAATGAATAGGTTGCCCAGCCAGGAAAGGCAACAACATTGATATCCCAGAATTCGATCACTGTAGCGCGATCAAGCACTTTATCGCTCAACCCATGGGTAGTCTCGTCCATGTTGACCGTACCGATGATCACAAGGTTACTCGGGTAAGGAATACCTGGCGGTACGCCGTCGATATCCTCAGGCTGGCCGTGAAATACGATCGCCTCTCCGGTCTCCATCGTTGACAGCAACGGCGCCAGATATTGTTCCGGGTGAGACAGGTTCATTTCATCCAGAATTAACGTGTAAGGCTTCGAAGGGTTCGAGCTTGCCCGGAGCAGAAAATCCAACACGCCAGTACGCACATACGAATCAGGTTCGAGTGGATTGACGTAACCCAAAAGGCATGAATAGTCATGCCAACCAGGCTGGATGGGTAAGATAAGCAAGCCCTCGGAAGGTTCGGGATCACCTTGCCATAGGCTTAGAGCGTAACCACGAGCCAATTGAGTCTTACCTGCGCCACTCAACCCTGTTAGAACGGCAAAGTGACGTCTCGAATGACTCCACAGGCCAGCATCTAACTGACCAACCACCTCTTCGGGGAATGGGAAGTCTGAGCTAAAGCCGGCAATGATGTTCTTGAGGGATGGCCTTTCAACGTTGACCGCAACAGGCTGCTGCGGATCGACTTGCGACGTCACAGAATCCAGGCCATTGCGGACAGCTAATTCTGTGGGAACCCAATGAATCCGCTCGACCCACTGTGTTCCTCTCTCAGTGAGTTCCAACACTCGGCTGTTTACACTAACAAGATCCAGGTTGCGCAACCAACTGATTAGGCTTGTGGGCGCAAAATCGGATGTCCATCCCGGGTTGGCTTTTCGAAGTACAAGGATCGCGTCGCGACTGGACAATGATGCGTTTCGCAATGCGTTCAGCAAATAGTCAAAGCCAAGAATGCGAGTGATCATCCAATCGATCACCTCGTCGGGCTCCCCAGACTCTAAAAATGCCTCACCCCGTAAGGTCAGTTGCAAATCGCTGCCGACCGCCTTGAGCACTCCCCATTCAGCGATCAACGCGTTCAATTGAGTATTGAATGTGGACTTCTTCGATTGAGGGTTGATCGACTGAAGATGCTGCATGAAGTCTTCGCGCGTACATCCATCGGCGGCAAACTCGATCATGGTTTGTATGGTGGCGGTGCCTCCACCAATCGCCAGCATTCCTCGTCTTCTGCGCTCTGGCGGGAGCGGATTAAGCACCTCTTCTCCAGTTACTGGATCAGACGTCTCAGTGGCCTCAGCCTCTGGATTTTGTACATAGGTGACAAATAGCAGCCATGGCAACGTAAGCCTTGATACACCGTCACGCGAGAAATAGTCGGGCACCTCCCCAAACACGTCGTTAAGTCGGTTAAGCACCAATCGATGCAGGTGTCGACGCTGGCCACGTAGCGGCAGACCCATGGTGTACGCCAGCTCTCGAAGCTTGCGAAAATGTGCGATTGAGGTGAACGAGCCAGGGCACAGCAAGGCGAAAAGCCGATACATCTTGAGCTTTGGGTTTCGTTTGGTCAGGAGTGCGACGTCAGCCGCAATTAGTCTCCAGGCTTCGGAAATGAGCAGTTCACTTTCAGCCGCATCCTCGGTCGTGGCGTACTTCTGCTTGAGCTGCCACAAACTCTCTGCAATCTCTGCGCTTTTGATTACCGCGGAGACGTCAACATGACCCATACCAGTGGCAGAGACAGCCTCTGTGTTCCAAAGAGAAAGCTGAAACTCCTCACTCACGAACTCATCATGAGAAACATCCCGAACCCGTACCAGCCACCCTTGAAATTCTTCAACCCAGCGCTGGTTCCCCGACAAGGACAGGACCTGTTCTAGCAAGTGGGCACAGGCGCCTCTGAGATCCCCGTCTTCCTTCAAATCTGGCACTTCATCCCCTCCATTGGCGACATTTTCATATGGCGTGATGATGGCACTGAACGCAAAGCGATTTCCAGCGATAGAGGAGTTCTGCTCATGAACGAATATCCGTGAACCATCACGATGGTTCACATACGCCAAAGCCTCGTTTTTCTGGAGCTAAGTTATTAGTGAACATCTGACATAGCCCACAAGTGAAATTCAGTATTCGCCCTGATGTACTCGGGACCGTTATCGCTGCGGATGGCTTGTGGTTTACCTCGCCACTCAATCACCTGATCCAGTGCGCGCACCACACGTTCGGCCGGTAGCGACAGATCAATTTCCATGCTCAACGCTTCGCGGTTGAAGTCATCAATCAAATTGAAAATCCGAAAGCTGCGTCCGTCGGCTAGTTGATCGTGCATGAAGTCCATCGACCAGCACTTATTGATCGCTTCGGGAACGGCCAGTGGCTCGGGCTTTTCCCGCACAATTGATGGCACCAACCTTAATGCCGCATTTACAATAGCGGCCTTATGCCATAGGTCCGATATGTAGGCCACCGCAGGACGGCCCCGAAACATTCCCAGATCCAACTCCACTCGCTGCCTTCAAGTCGCTAAACGCAGCGGCTCTGCTGGCGATGCTTGAATCAGACCATCAGCGAGGTTGCTTCAATGGCAGTTCTGGATAGCGCTGCGGTAGCCGGGAACCCGCTAGCCGGTAATTACGCGAAGGTGCTGTCCGCGCCGGGTCACAAGCCTGCCCTCAGGCCTCCAACCCGAACGGGTCGTCTACGGAATGGCTCGGCTGGGTAAACCAGCGCGGGCCAGTGGCGGTCATGTAGAAATGGTCCTCCAGGCGAATGCCGAACTCGCCCGGCACGCAAATCATCGGCTCATTGGAGAAGCACATGCCCTCGGCCAGCGGCGTCTGGTCACCACGCACCAGGTAGGGCCCTTCGTGAATGTCCAGGCCGATGCCATGTCCGGTGCGATGCGGCAGGCCGGGTAACTGGTAGTCCGGGCCGAGACCGGCGGTTTCCAGGCTAAGCCGCGCGGCGGCATCCACCACCTGGCAGGGTACGCCCAGGCGCGCGGCGTCGAAGGCGGCCTGCTGGGCGGCCTTTTCCAGGTTCCACACGGCGCGCTGGCGGTCGCTCGGGGTGCCGAACACGTAACTGCGAGTGATATCCGACTGGTAGCCGTGGAGCAGGCAGCCCGTGTCGATCAGCACCATGTCGCCGTCCTTGAGCACCTGCGCGTGCTTCACCCCATGGGGGAAGGCGCTGGCCTCGCCGAACAGCACGATGCAGAAGGTCGAACCCGGCGCGCCCACCTTGCGGTGCGCCTCGCGGATGAACTCGGCAACCTCGGTGGTGCTGATGCCTGCGCGCAGGATGCTGGCGGCAGCCTTATGCACTTGCAAGGTCATGTCTTTGGCGCGCTGCATCAGCGCCAATTCTGTAGCGCACTTGTGATAGCGACACAGGTTTATCACGCAAGAAGCGTCTACGAACTCGAAGCCCGATCCGAGGCGGCGGATTGCGTCGAACATGCAGAACGCCAGGGACGGGCACAGGCCCACCACTGCGTCGGCGGCGATGCCCATTCCAGCGAGCATGTCGAGCAGCAGGCGGTAGGGACTCTCGTGCTCCTGCCAACCATGGATAACCCCATCCACCTCGCGGAAGTCGCGGATGGTGCCCTCTTCAAAAGCCGGGGCGATATAGGCCAGCGGGCCGTTGGCGGGTAGCACGGCACCGACCATGCGTTCGCTCGGGCTCCACTTCACCCCGGTGAAGTAGTACAGGTTGCTGCCAGCGTTCAGATAGAGGGCAGCGATGCCCTGCTCTCGCATCAGGCCCTGGGCCTTGGCAATGCGTGACTGGTATTCGTCGAGGCCGATGGGCTGCATGCCCGCGGTCATCTTCGCCAGGCCGGCCAGCGCCTGTTGCGGAGTTTTGCCACCTACACCCACTGTCATCTCGTTCTCCCGAATTATGTGCAATGCTCGAAATTTAAGCCTGACTTAAACTTCCGTCAACGCATATTTTCAGTGCCACTTAATTTCAGTTAGGCAAAAAGCCTTTTCTGCGATGCGCCGCCCGCTATACTGGCGCCTTCCAGAATACGAGCCACGCCAATGACCGCAGAACAGATCGGGGAACGGCTGCGCCGCCACCGCCGCGCCGCCAACAAGACCCTGAACCAAGTCGCCACTGAAACAGGCCTCACAGCCAGCTTCCTGTCCCAGGCGGAGCGTAACCTCACTGGCGTGTCCATCTCCTCGCTGGCGAGAATCGCAAATGCCTTGGGCATTCCGCTCAACACCCTGTTCGACCAGCCCGCCCAACCCCAGCCCGACTCCCACCAGGGCCAGCGTGTACGGTACTCCATCGGCAGCCAGCCGCTGGTCTACGAGCGCCTGTCCAGCAACTTCCCCGGCAACCTGATCAACGCGATGAAGATGACCATGGCGGTGGGCTACCAGTCCGAGCTCATCTCCCACGAAGGCGCAGAGTTTACCTATGTGCTCTCCGGGCAAATCATCTACACCATCGAAGGCCACACCTACCCGCTCGGCCCGGGGGGTTCGGTGCATTTCGACTCCACCAAGCAGCATTCCATCGCTAACTCTGGCGACGAAGTTGCCGAAGTGCTGGTCGTCACCACCATGGGGGGTCTGCTCGACGATCACCCCACGGCCTGACCGGCCGCCATCAAAAAGTAAGTATCACTGAATTTAAGTTGAAATTAATTTTAGAATAACTTAATTTTTGCCTCGGCCGGTGGCGGCGCGAGCATCCCTCTCTCCCCCCTTCAGCGCTACCACCCGAGCCAGCACGTCGGCCTTCGGCTGCCTGTTCGCAAATGACGGGCAGCCTACAGCCCGTAAAGCCGCAGGGTCAGGTGCATCCCCTCCCAGGAATGGACTACCTGATCTGCCGCCCTCAAAAATAACAACAATGAGGTTCGCATGCGCAAAAACACCACGCTCAAGACCATGATCGCCGCCGGCCTGATCCTCGGTTCCGGCTTCACCCACGCCGCCAGCAACCTGGTGTTCTGCTCCGAAGGCAGCCCAGCTGGCTTCGACCCAGGCCAATACACCACGGGGACCGACTTCGACGCCTCAGCCGAAACCGTATTCAACCGTCTCTCGCAGTTTGAGCGTGGCGGCACCAAGGTCATCCCGGGCCTGGCAACCCGCTGGGACGTTTCTCCCGATGGCCTGACCTACACCTTCCACCTGCGTGACGGGGTCAAGTTCCACACCACCGACTACTTCAAGCCGACCCGCGACTTCAACGCCGACGACGTGCTGTTCACCTTCAACCGCATGCTCGACAAGGGCATGCCGTTTCGCAAGGCCTACCCCACCGAATTCCCCTACTTCACCGACATGGGGATGAACGAAAACATCACCAAGGTCGAAAAAGTCGACGACCATACCGTCAAGTTCACCCTCAAGGGTGTCGACGCAGCCTTCATCCAGAACCTGGCCATGAGCTTCGCCTCGATCCAGTCGGCCGAATACACCGACCAGTTGCTCAAGGAAGGCAAGGCCCAGGACATCAACCAAAAGCCGATCGGCACTGGCCCGTTCGTGTTCAGCAAGTACCAGAAAGACGCCCAGATTCGCTACAAGGGCAACAAGGATTACTGGAAGCCTGAAGACGTGAAGATCGACAATCTGATCTTCGCCATCACCACCGACGCCTCGGTGCGCATGCAAAAGCTGAAAAAGAACGAATGCCAGATCACCGCCTACCCGCGCCCGGCCGATATCAAGCCGCTGCAGGAAGACAAGAACATCAAGATGCCTAGTCAACCAGGCTTCAACCTTGGCTACATCGCCTACAACTTCACCCGCAAGCCGTTCGACAAGCTCGAAGTACGCCAGGCGCTAGACATGGCGGTAAACAAGAAAGCCATCATCGACGCGGTTTACCAGGGCGCCGGCCAGTTGGCCGTCAACGGCCTGCCGCCGACCCAGTGGTCTTACGACGAGACCATCAAGGACGCCGGCTACAACCCGCAGAAGGCCAAGGAGCTGCTGAAGGCTGCAGGCGTGAAAGAAGGCACGGAAATCACCCTCTGGGCCATGCCGGTGCAGCGCCCCTACAACCCCAACGCCAGGCTGATGGCCGAAATGCTCCAGGCCGACTGGGCCAAAATCGGCATCAAGGCCAACATCGTCAGCTACGAATGGGGCGAGTACATCAAGCGCGCCCACGCCGGCGAGCACGACGCCATGCTGATCGGCTTCACTGGCGACAACGGTGACCCGGACAACTGGCTGGGCACCCTCTACACCTGTAACGCGGTCAACGGCAACAACTTCTCCAAGTGGTGCAATGCTGGCTACGACAAACTGGTGGGGGCCGCCGAGGCCACCGCCGATGTGGAAAAGCGCACCGCGCTGTACAAAGAAGCGCAGCATGTCCTGAAAGCGCAGGTGCCGATGACCCCGGTCGCCCACTCCACGGTCTACCAGCCGATGCGCACCAGTGTGAAGGACTTCCAGATCAGCCCCTTCGGACTCAGCAGCTTCTACGGCGTCTACAACGAACACTGAGCAACAGGGGCCGGCCAAGCGGCCCCCTTCCCCTTCCTCGAGCCGGCGCCAGACCGGCGAGGACTTTCTCACCTGCCACAACGAAAAAAAATAAGCGCCCCACCGGGAAACGTCGAGCCGGAGCCTTTACCCACGCGGCCTGAACTGCTGTGAACGGCCAGCACGCTGACCGGCATTACAAAAATAATAAGGAGTGATAAGCCCAAATGCTGAGTTTTATTACCCGCCGACTGGGGTTGTTGATCCCCACGTTTTTCGGCATCACCTTGCTGACCTTCGCGTTGATTCGCATGATCCCGGGCGACCCCGTGGAAGTCATGATGGGCGAACGCAGAGTCGACCCGCAAATGCACGCTCAGGCAATGGAACGCCTAGGTCTGAACAAACCCCTATATGCCCAGTACCGGGATTACATCGGCAAGCTGGCCCAGGGCGACCTCGGCGAATCCTTGCGGACCCGTGAAAGCGTCTGGACCGAATTCACCTCCCTGTTCCCCGCGACCCTGGAACTGTCCATGGCCGCCCTGTTGTTCGCCGGCATCCTGGGCCTTCTGGCCGGGGTGATCGCGGCACTCAAGCGAGGGTCCCTGTTCGACCATGGAGTGATGGGCATTTCCCTGGCGGGATACTCGATGCCGATCTTCTGGTGGGGCCTGATCCTGATCATGTTCTTCTCGGTAAGCCTGGGCTGGACCCCGGTTTCCGGGCGGATCGACCTGCTCTATGACATCGAGCCACGTACCGGCTTCATGCTCATCGATACGTTGCTGGCCGATGACGTCGGCGCGTTCCTCGATGCCCTGCATCACCTGATCCTGCCGGCCATCGTCCTGGGCACCATCCCGCTGGCGGTGATTGCGCGGATGACCCGTTCGTCGATGCTCGAAGTGCTGCGTGAAGACTACATCCGTACCGCTCGCGCCAAAGGCTTGTCGCCGTCGCGCGTGGTGTTCGTGCACGGCCTGCGTAACGCGCTGATTCCGGTCCTGACCGTGGTCGGCCTGCAAGTCGGCACCCTGCTGGCCGGTGCGGTCCTGACCGAAACCATCTTCTCCTGGCCCGGCATCGGCAAGTGGCTGATCGAAGCCATCGGCGCCCGGGACTACCCCGTCGTACAAAACGGCATTCTGCTGATCGCCTGCCTGGTGATCCTGGTCAACTTCGTAGTGGACATCCTCTACGGCTTTGCCAACCCACGCATCCGTCATCAGCGCTGAGGTCAATACCCATGAGCACTCCAACATCCTCAGTAGCCACCGCCACGCCCGTCGTGGATCAGAGCCTGCTGTACCCGTCGCCGTACAAAGAGTTCTGGCAAGCCTTCTCCAAGAACAAGGGCGCCGTTGCCGGCCTGATGTTCATGCTGCTGGTGATCTTCTGCGCGCTCTTCGCCCCCTGGGTTGCCCCTCATAACCCGAGCGAGCAATACCGCGACTTCCTGCTGACCCCACCGGCCTGGCTGGAAGGCGGGCAAATGCAGTTCCTGCTCGGTACCGACGAGCTGGGTCGCGACCTGTTGTCGC
>NZ_FYDL01000002.1:346727-437003 GCF_900187505.1 Pseudomonas sp. Irchel s3h17 | reverse complement strand
GCGACAACAGGTCGCGACCCAGCTCGTCGGTACCGAGCAGGAACTGCATTTGCCCGCCTTCCAGCCAGGCCGGTGGGGTCAGCAGGAAGTCGCGGTATTGCTCGCTCGGGTTATGAGGGGCAACCCAAGGGGCGAAGAGCGCGCAGAAGATCACCAGCAGCATGAACATCAGGCCGGCAACGGCGCCCTTGTTCTTGGAGAAGGCTTGCCAGAACTCTTTGTACGGGGACGGATAGAGCAGGCTTGTGTCGACTGCTACGGAGGATGTTGGAGTACTCATTCGTAGGGTCTCAGCGCTGGTGACGGATGCGTGGGTTTGCGAAGCCATAAAGAATATCCACTACAAAGTTGACCAGAATCACCAGGCAGGCGATCAGCAGAATGCCGTTTTGCACCACCGGGTAGTCCCGGGCGCCGATGGCTTCGATCAGCCATTTGCCGATGCCGGGCCAGGAGAAGATGGTTTCGGTCAGGACCGCACCGGCCAACAATGTGCCGACTTGCAGGCCGACCACGGTCAGTACCGGGATCAGGGCGTTGCGCAGGCCGTGCACGAACACCACGCGTGCGGGCGACAGGCCTTTGGCCCGTGCGGTACGGATGTAGTCTTCACGCAGTACTTCGAGCATCGAGGAGCGGGTCATCCGGGCGATCACCGCCAGCGGGATGGTGCCCAGGACGATGGCCGGCAGAATCAGGTGGTGCAGGGCATCGAAGAACGCCCCGGTGTCATCGGCCAACAAGGTGTCGATGAGCATGAAGCCGGTGCGTGGCTCAATGTCGTAAAGCAGGTCGATCCGCCCGGAAACCGGAGTCCAGCCCAGGGAAACCGAGAAGAACATGATCAGGATCAGGCCCCACCAGAAGATCGGCATCGAATACCCGGCCAGGGAAATGCCCATGACCCCGTGGTCGAACAGTGATCCTCGCTTGAGTGCCGCGATGACGCCTGCCAGGAGCCCCAGGATGCCGGCGAACAGCAGCGCGGCCATGGACAGTTCCAGGGTCGCGGGGAACAGTGAGGTGAACTCGCTCCATACACTTTCACGGGTACGCAGGGATTCACCCAGGTCTCCCTGGGCCAGTTTGCCGATGTAGTCCAGGTACTGGGCATACAGCGGTTTGTTCAGACCAAGGCGTTCCATTGCCTGAGCATGCATTTCGGGATCGACCCGACGCTCGCCCATCATCACTTCCACGGGGTCGCCGGGAATCATGCGAATCAATGCGAATGTCAGCAGGGTGATGCCGAAGAACGTGGGGATCAACAACCCCAATCGGCGGGCAATAAAACTAAACATCTTCTGGTGTACCTCATCAGCCGGTTCGGCGTTCCCGGCAGCGTCGAGAGCAACGTTGCCGGGTGTTTTCTTATCTACTTCACTCGGGTAGTAGCGAAGTTGTTAGTGGTCAGGGGGCTAATGTGATAGCCCTCGACGTTGTTGCGCATAGCCGTGAACATTCGAGTGTGCGCCATGCTGATCCATGGCTGGTCCTGGTGGAAGATCTCCTGGGCCTGTTCGTAGAGTGCCACGCGTTCGGCCGGGTCGGTCTTCTCGCGGGCCTGGTCGATCAAGGCCTGGAACTTGGCGTTGCACCAGCGAGCGTAGTTTTCTCCGTTTTTGGCGGCCTCGCAACTGAGCATAGGCGTCAGGAAATTATCCGGGTCGCCGTTATCGCCTGCCCATCCGGCGGACACCATGTCGTGCTCGCCATTTTTGGCGCGCTTGAGCATTTCGCCCCACTCCATGACGCGAATATCGACCGTGATGCCGACCTTGGCCAGGTCCGACTGCATCATCTGTGCACCGAGCATCGGATTAGGGTTGGTCGGGCCACCGCCGTTACGGGTGAACAGGGTGAACACGGTGCCTTCGGGCACGCCGGCTTCCTTGAGCAGGGCGCGGGCCTTGTCCAGGTCGTGTGGCGGGTTCTGAAGTGCGTGGTTGAAGCCCAGCAGGGTTTGTGGGTACGGGTTGACCCCGACCGTGGCGTTGCCCTTGCCGAACAGGGCGCTGACGTAGGCCTGCTTGTCGAACGCGATTTCAATGGCCCGGCGTACGCGTACGTCGCTCATGTACGGGCGCGTGGTGTTCAGCGCGGTGTACGAGGTGGTCATGGCCTCGAGCTCGGCGACTTGCAGGTTCGGGTCTTTCTTGATACTGGGAATGTCATCGGGCTTGGGATACAGCGCGATCTGGCACTCGTTGGCCTTGAGCTTTTGCAGGCGCACGTTGTTGTCGGTGGCGATCGCCAGGATCAACGCTTCGCTGGGCGGCGCACCGCGGAAGTACTGGGTGTTGGCCTTGAAGCGAACCTGGGCATCCTTGGCATAGCGCTGGAACACGAAGGGGCCGGTGCCGATCGGTTTGTTGTTGAGGTCGCCCGTCTTGTTGGCCTTGAGCAACTGGTCGGCGTATTCGGCCGGGTAGATCGAGGCGAATGCCATGGCCACGTCCGGCAGGAAAGGGGCTTCCGGGCGGGTCAGGGTGAACTTGACGGTGTAGTCGTCGACTTTCTCGACGCTCTTGAGCAGATCCTTGAAGCCCATACTCTCAAAGTACGGGAAGCCCACGCTCGATTTGTCATGCCACGGGTGTTTCGGGTCCAGTTGACGCTGGAAGCTCCAGAGTACGTCGTCGGCATTCATGTCGCGGGTCGGCTTGAAATAATCCGTGGTGTGGAATTTCACACCTTTGCGCAGGTGGAAGGTGTAGGTCAGGGCGTCCGGGCTGATTTCCCAGCTCTCGGCCAGTGCCGGTTCGATGTCGGTGGTGCCGGGCTTGAAATCCACCAGGCGGTTGAAGAGGGTCTCGGCCACCGCATCGGCTGTGACTGCAGTCGTGTACTGGACCATATCGAAGCCTTCCGGGCTGGCTTCGGTACAGACCACCAAGGGCTTGGCCGAGGCGCCTACAGCGACACTCAGCAGCGCGGCGGCGATGGCCGCTCGTAAAGGAAGCTTGTTCATCAATAACCCCTCTGCAATCAGTTGGATCAGAGTCGCAGAACGGCCGCTCGTCATTGAGTCAGCCGTTCGACGGGTGCTTAGAGAATGTTGAATGGAATGGTGGTGACCAGGCGGAACTCGTTGATGCTGCCATCACCCTGGTTTTCGCTCGCACGGTGCGCAGTGTAGGTCGCCCGTACGGTGGTGGCTTTCAGAGGGCCGCTTTGGATGGCGTAGGTCGAACCGATGCCATATTCATAGTGGCTTTCGCCGTCCATGTTCTTCACGTCGTAGGCGGTGCCGGTGTAGTGGGTGCCGTCGATGCCCCAGCCGCGAGCCTGGTAGATGTTGAACTTCAGGCCTGGCACGCCGTATTCGGCCATGTTCAGACCGTAGGCCACCTGGAAGGATTTCTCGTTCGGGCCGTTGAAGTCCGAGAGCAGGGAGTTGGCCAGGTAGATGCCGTTGGTTTCGTGCAGGTAGTCGAAGTACTCGTTACCGTTGATCTCCTGATAGGACAGGGTCAGGGTGTGGGCCAGGTGGGTCAGGCCGAACGACAGCGAGTAGGTGTCGTTGTCGATGTTGCCGAGCTTGGCCTGGCCTTCATCCTGGGTCTTGTAGTAGTTCAGGCCGGTGGTCAGGCTCAGCACCGAGCTGTTGCCCAGCACGTGGGTGGCGCCGAAGTAGTACTGGTTCCAGAGGTCTTCGGCCTGGGTGCCCCAGAAGCTGGTGGTCAGGCTGGCGAGTGGCGAGTAGCTGAGGCCGGCTGTGTGGACGTGATCGGCTTCGGCATTGCTGTCACCGTACTCGGAGCGGAATTTGCTCAGGCTTTCTTCGGTACGCGGTGAATTGCGGTCGAAGGTGCCCACGTCGAAGGCCAGGTTGTTCAGTTCTTCGCTGTGCAGGGCCACACCCTGGAAGCTGGACGGCAGGGCACGGTTGCCGATGACGTCGACTTGCGGGCTGCTGAAGTTCATGCGGCCGGCGGTCAGGGTGGTGTTGGAGAGACGTGCCTTGACGTTGGCCAGGCCCAGCTTGCTCCACTGGCCCTGGGCGTCGCCGCCTTCCTTGGTCAGCGTACGGTTGTTGCCCGCGCCTGGACGAGTACCCGGTGCGCCACCGTTGTTGGATGCCAGGTTCTCGCGGTCGCGTTCCAGTGCGACGGCGTTGTAGGCCGCCAGCTCGGTGCTGAAGCCGACAGTGCCCTCGGTGAAGCCCGAGTTGTACTTGATGATGGTGCCCTGCACCCAGTTGATACGACGATCAGTGTCGACCGACTGGCCGTCTTTTTTGTACTTGAACTTGCCCCCACGCTTGAGCTGTTCGTTGGCGTACCAGTTACGGGTACTGCCGTCGATCTTCTGGCCTTCGATGAAACCGGTGGCCTCGGACTGTGCATTGTTGGTGTTCACGGTGACCGGGTTGAATGCCTGGCTCTGCGGTTCGGCATAAGCGGTGGCCGTAATGCTGCTGATGGCCAATGCCAACAGTGCTGTGTTGCTCAGTTTCATCAGTGAAGCTCCTTTCTTTCTTTTTTTTAATGCCGGTCTTTTTTGGTGATCCGGCTATTTGGTTTCGAACTCATTCAAGGCATCGCAAACGTTTGCCTGTGGCAGGATCGCCGAATTCAGGCAACAGTTTTGCGTGAGGGCGAAAATCGCCCTCAGGGTTTTGGCTAATCGGTTATTGGTCGATGCTGACGCCCGAGAAAACGTTACGGCCGAAGGGGCTGACCTTGAAGCCCTCGACTTTGGCGCTCAACGGCTGGTTGACCGTCGAGTGGGCCACTGGCGTGATCGGTACTTGCTGCTTGAGCAGCTGCTGCGCCTGTTTGTAGAGCACTGTGCGCTGGTCACGGTCGGTGACAATCTTGGCCTGCTTGATCAGCTTGTCGTATTGCGGGTCGCACCACATGGAGTAGTTGTTGCCACCAATCGCATCGCAGCTGTACAGGGTGCCCAACCAGTTGTCCGGATCCCCGTTGTCACCCGTCCAGCCGATCAGGCTGATGTCGTGCTCGCCATTCTTGGTGCGCTTGATGTACTCGCCCCATTCGTAGCTGACGATCTTCACGTTCAGGCCGATTTTCGCCCAGTCCGCCTGGAGCATTTCAGCCATCAGCTTGGCATTCGGGTTGTAGGGGCGCTGTACTGGCATGGCCCACAAGGTAATTTCAGTGCCTTCCTTGACCCCGGCGGCCTTGAGCAGCTCCTTGGCTTTTTCCGGGTTGTAGGCGGCGTCCTTGATCGTGTCGTCGTAGGACCACTGGGTCGGTGGCATGGCGTTGACGGCCAGTTGTCCGGCGCCCTGGTACACGGCGTTGAGGATGCCTTGCTTGTTCACCGCCATGTCCAGCGCCTGGCGCACTTCGAGCTGGTCGAAGGGTTTATGCCGCACGTTGTAGGCGATGTAGCCGAGGTTGAAGCCCGGCTTCTCGATCAGTTGCAGCTTGGGGTCTTTCTTCAGCGCTTCGACATCGGCCGGGCGAGGGTGCAGGGTGATCTGGCATTCGCCAGCCTTGAGCTTCTGCACGCGTACCGAGGCGTCGGTGTTGATGGCGAAAATCAGCTGGTCGAGCTTCACGCGGCTCGGGTCCCAGTACTGTTTGTTGCCCGCGTAGCGGATCTGCGAGTCTTTCTGGTAACGCTGGAACACGAACGGACCGGTGCCGACCGGCTTCTGGTTGATCTCGCTGGGCTTGCCGGCGGCGAGCAACTGGTCGGCGTATTCGGCGGAGAGGATCGAGGCGAAGCTCATGGCGATGTTCTGGATGAACGCGGCATCGACCGAGTTCAGGGTCATGACCACGGTCAGCGGCCCGGTCTTTTCGACCTTGGCGATGTTCTTGTTCAGGCTCATCCCGTTGAAGTACGGGAACTCGGTCGGGTAAGCCTTACGGAAGGGGTGCTCGGGGTTGAGCATGCGGTTGAAGGTGAACAGCACGTCGTCGGCATTGAAATCCCGGCTCGGTGTGAAGTACTTGGTGGTGTGGAATTTCACCCCTTCGCGCAGATGGAAGGTGTACGTGAGGCCATCTTCGGAAACATCCCAGCGGGTAGCCAGGCCAGGTACGACAGTGGTGGCACCCTTTTCAAATTCGGCCAGCCGGTTGTAGAGCGGCTCGGCGGCGTCGTTGTCGGTGGCGGTGGTGTATTGCGCCGTGTCGAAGCCCGCGGGGCTGCCTTCGGAGCAAAACACCAGGCTGTTATTGGCCGCGTGGCTGATGGATGTGGCGGCCAGCAGGCCGGTGCCCAGTAATGCGGATAAAACCAAGGTATGGCGCATGACGCTCCCTCTTTTTTAGATGTTAAGCAGTGAGCCGTCGCCCCGTCCGGGGGCGTGCAGGTATCACTGGTCCAAAGCCATGGATTCAGCAGGTGCCAGCCCAGGTGCAATGCGGCCGGACTTCGACGGTAGGAGTCGAAGACCTGGCAGTAAATGCGTAAGGCCTGAAAAACAGGTAGGAAAAGGCAACGCGTCCTAAACCTGCAGTGGTGGGCCACAGTGGTTTTGGATGTAGGCGATTTCCGCTGTCTTGGCAGATAGAGCCGTGGTGACGTCAGCGACGTCGCCACGGCAAAACCTTATTTGCTGACGCTGACGCCGTAGAAGGAGTTCAAGCCAAACGGGCTGATCTTGTAGTCCTGTACGGAGTCGCGCATGGGTTGATACACCGTCGAGTGCGCGATAGGTGTCATCGGGACTGCATCTTTGAGGAGGTGTTGCGCCTGCTTGTACAGCTTGGTGCGTTCGGCGACGTCGGTGGTGGCCTTGGCTTGCTTGATGATGGCGTCGTAAGGCTTGTCGCACCACTTCGAGAAGTTGTTGCCGCTCAGGGAGTCGCAGCCGAACAGTACGTTCAGCCAGTTGTCCGGGTCACCATTGTCGCCGCTCCAGCCAATGATCATGGCCTGGTTCTCGCCACCTTTGGAACGCTTGATGTACTCGCCCCATTCGTAGCTGACGATGTTGACCTTCAGGCCGATCTTCGCCCAGTCCGACTGCAGCATTTCAGCCATCAGCTTGGCGTTCGGGTTGTACGGGCGCTGAACCGGCATGGCCCACAGGGTGATCTCGGTGCCTGGCTTGACGTCGGCTTTCTTGAGCAGCTCCTTGGCCTTCTCCGGGTCGTACTTGGCATCCTTGATGGTGTCGTCATAGGACCACTGGGTCGGTGGCATGGCGTTGACCGCCAGCTGGCCGGCACCCTGGTACACCGAGTCGATGATCTGCTGCTTGTTCACCGCCATGTCCAGCGCCTGGCGTACTTCGAGCTTGGCCAGTGGGTTGGCGTCGGTGCGGCCCTTGAGGACCGGCATGACGTTATAGGCGATGTAGCCCAGGTTGAAACCGGCCTGGCTTGGCAGTTTCAGGTTTTTGTCTTCACCCAGGGCCTTGAGATCGGCCGGACGCGGGAAGAGGGTGACCTGACATTCGTTTTTCTTCAGCTTCTGGATACGTACCGACGGGTCGGTGGTGATGGCGAAGATCAGGTTGTCGATCTTCACGTCTTCCGGCTTCCAGTAGTCCTTGTTACCCGTGTAACGGATGTTGGAGTCTTTCTGGTAGCTCTTGAACACGAACGGACCGGTGCCGATCGGCTTCTGGTTGATGTCGCCCGGCTTGCCTTCCTTCAACAGTTTGTCGGCGTATTCGGCGGACTGGATGGAGGCGAAGCTCATGGCCATGTTCTGGATGAACGCGGCGTCGACCGTGCCCAGGGTGAACTTGACGGTATGGTCGTCGATCTTTTCGATGTTCTTGATGTTGGTGTCCATCCCCATGTCCGTGAAGTACGGGAACTCGGTGGGGTAGGCTTTGCGGAACGGCATGTCCTTGTCGATCATGCGGTTGAAAGTGAACAGTACGTCGTCGGCGTTGAATTCACGAGTCGGCTTGAAATACGGCGTGGTATGGAACTTCACCCCTTCGCGCAGATGGAAGGTGTAAGTCAGGCCATCCGGGGATACGTCCCAGCTGGTGGCCAGGCCTGGAATGACGGCGGTGCCACCACGTTCGAACTGGCTCAAGCGGTTGAACATGGTTTCTGCTGAGGCGTCGAAGTCGGTTCCGGTGGTGTACTGACCAGGGTCGAAACCGGCCGGACTCCCTTCGGAGCAAAACACCAGGTTAGTCGCCGCTTGGGCGAAAGGTGCGCTAGCCAACAGGCTTGCGCCGACTAAAAACGGAATGACCGCGTGTTTAAGCATGGTGGCCTCATGATTTGTTGTCATTTTTGGAATTAGAGGACGACCTCGTGAGTCGACCTGCGGATACTTATGCAGGGCCTGTACCCAATGCAAGATCCGGAGCGGCTACAAGTCTTAAACAGTGGCACGAACGTACCTTAATGTCGCATTTGTGTAAGTCCTGGCGCATTTGACCGTTTGCGCGGGGTTTTTTCGGTGCAAATGACGCCCTGAATTGGTGCGGATTGCGGGTTTTGCGCACCTCGCCGGAGCGCGGTGTTACTTATCCAGACCTGCAGCCTAGACGGGTTTCGGTGGGGTGACGGGGGCGTGCATCGAGGATGTGAAGCGTTTTTCAACTGCGTCAGTTCTACAGGCTGACCGGGTTGATCCTTCCCGGACGCGGGAAGGATCATGGGCCGGGTTATGGCATCAACACTTCGATCGAGCCATCGGCGGTCATGCTGACCTGGCTGGTACCGGCCTCGACGTCCGGGGTGACCGGAGCGGCGTCCATCGCGGCGGCTTTCATCATCATTGGCGCGCGCAGGTAAGGTTGTGGATAACCATTGGTGTTGAGGTTCAGGTTGACGATCTTGTAGCCCTTGCCACCCAGCGCTTCGGTGGTCAGTTGAGCGCGAGCCTTGAAGGCGTTCACGGCTTCCTTGAGCAATGCGTCTTCGCTGGCCTTGCGGGTCGGCGTGGCGATGGCGAAATCCATGCCGCCCATTTTCAGGTCGGTCAACAGCTCGCCGGTGAGCTTGGACAGTGCCGCAAAGTCCGAACTTTCCAGGCGCAGTTCGGCGCGTTCACGCCAGCCGGTGATCTTCTGGCCCTTGGCGTCGTAGATCGGGTAGCTGTTGCGGCTGCCTTGGCGCAGGGAAATGTCCTTGACCTGCCTGGCCTGGCCCAGTGCCTTGTTCAGGGTGGTGCTGACCTCGGCGGCGAGTTTGGCCGGGTCGGTGTTCTGCGATTCGGTGTAGAGGGTCACGATCATCAGGTCACGAGCCACTTCCTGGCTGACTTCGGCGCGCAGGGAGATCTGGTTGTAATGCAGCTCGTCCGCGGCCAGGGCCGGGAGGCTGGCGAGGGTGCCGGCGCTGAGGGCGAGAAGGGCGGCACTGCGGCGCAATGTAGTCATGAAAGCTCCTTGGGTGATGCGCAGGGATCAAAATGCGAACCTGCGTGAAACCATCAGACTCTAGCTTTTATTGTCGGGTTCACCCAGTTACAACTTCTATACAGATCTGACGGCATACTGTTCCCGGTGGCAAAAGAGCAAGCGCCTTCGCCACAATGGAGCTTCATTGTCCTGTGGCGCTTTGCCGCACTTTTGCCTGTCAGGCCGCCCGCCTGGTTATACTTGGCGCGATCCGCCTGGAGCGCTCATCAGGAGAGCTCATGCTCGCCCCCGTACAACTGCTTTCCGCCACTCGCCAGAACCTGTGGCGACTGACATTCATCCGCATCCTGGTGCTGGCCGCCCAGGCCGGTTCGGTGGGGCTTGCCTACTGGTTCGATCTGCTGCCACTGCCCTGGGTCGAGCTGGCGATGACCCTCGGCTGTTCGATGCTGCTGTGTGTGTTCACCGCCGTTCGGCTACGCACGTCATGGCCGGTGACCGAGCTTGAATACGCCGTGCAACTGGCCTGTGACCTGTTTATCCACAGTGCGCTGCTGTATTTCTCGGGCGGCTCGACCAACCCGTTCGTTTCCTATTATCTGGTGCCACTGACCATCGCCGCCGTCACGCTGCCGTGGCGCTACTCGGTGATCCTGTCGGGTATTGCGCTGGCGCTGTATACCATGCTGCTGGCGCAGTTTTATCCGCTGGAAACCTTCCCGATGTACCGGGAAAAGATGCAGATCTATGGCATGTGGCTGAGCTTCGCCCTGGCCGCGGCGGTGATCACCTTCTTTGCCGCGCGCATGGCCGAAGAGTTGCGCCGCCAGGAAGAACTGCGCGCGATCCGTCGTGAAGAAGGCCTGCGCGACCAGCAACTGCTGGCCGTGGCGACCCAGGCGGCGGGCGCTGCCCATGAACTGGGCACGCCGCTGGCGACCATGAGCGTGCTGCTCAACGAAATGCAGCAGGACCACCCTGATCCGCTGCTGCGCGAAGACTTGAGCGTGCTTCAGGATCAGGTGAAGCTGTGCAAGCAGACCTTGCAGCAACTGGTGCGCGCCGCCGAGGCCAATCGTCGTCTGGCGGTGGAAATGCAGGATGTCAGCGCCTGGCTCAACGAAGCCCTCGACCGCTGGCACCTGATGCGCCCTGAAGCGACCTATCGCCTGCAACGTTTGGGGGCGGGCCCGGAGCCGCGCCTGGCGCCACCGCCGGACCTGACCCAGGCCTTGCTCAATTTACTCAACAACGCCGCCGATGCCTGCCCGGAAGGGCTGGAAGTGACACTGGACTGGAATGCCGAGGAGCTGACCATCAGTATTCGCGACCACGGTGCCGGTGTGCCGCTGGCGATTGCCGAACAGATCGGCAAGCCATTTTTTACTACCAAGGGCAAAGGTTTCGGCCTGGGCCTGTTTTTGAGCAAGGCCAGCGTGACACGCGCTGGCGGCTCAGTGAAACTCTATAGTCATGAGGAAGGCGGCACGCTCACCGAGCTGCGCCTGCCCCGTGCCGCACGAGGAGACGAACATGAGTGACGAGATCCAAGTCGAAGGCGAAGACCTGCCGCATCTATTGCTGGTAGACGACGACGCTACCTTCACCCGCGTCATGGCCCGCGCCATGAGCCGCCGCGGCTTTCGCGTCAGCACCGCAGGCTCCGCCGAAGAGGGCCTGGTGATCGCTCAGCAGGACCTGCCGGACTACGCGGCCCTGGACCTGAAAATGGACGGCGATTCGGGGCTGGTGCTGTTGCCCAAGCTGCTCGAACTCGATCCGGAAATGCGCGTCGTGATCCTGACCGGTTACTCGAGCATCGCCACCGCGGTCGAAGCGATCAAGCGTGGTGCCTGCAACTACCTGTGCAAACCGGCCGACGCCGATGATGTGCTGGCGGCCTTGCTGTCCGAGCACGCCGACCTGGACAGCCTGGTGCCGGAAAACCCGATGTCGGTCGACCGCCTGCAGTGGGAACATATCCAGCGCGTGCTCACCGAGCACGAAGGCAACATCTCCGCCACTGCCCGCGCCCTGGGCATGCACCGGCGTACCCTGCAGCGCAAGTTGCAGAAGCGGCCTGTTCGTCGCTGACCCGGCGCTGAACGTCTATCGCCAATCCTCGCAACAATCCGGACCGATCATCTATGATCGGTTCGTGTCTGTTCCTTTCTTTATCGAGCCTTAACCATGACTCAGAACGCTGAATATTCCGCGGTCAACGATGCGGTGCGCGGGCAGTTTTTCCGCCGTGTCTGGCAGATGATCACGCCCTATTGGCGCAGCGAAGAGAAGGGCAAGGCCTGGTTGCTGCTGATTGCGGTGATCGGCTTGTCGCTGTTCAGCGTAGCGATTTCGGTATGGATCAACAGTTGGTACAAGGATTTCTACAACGCCCTGCAAAAGAAAGATGACGCGGCGTTCTGGAGCCTGATCCTGTATTTCTGCGGGATTGCCGCCGTGGCGATCCTGGGGGCGGTGTATCGGTTGTACCTGACCCAGATGCTGACCATCCGCTGGCGGGCATGGCTCACCGAGAAACACTTTGCCCGCTGGCTCGGGCACAAGAACTACTACCAGCTGGAGCAGGGCGGATACACCGATAACCCGGACCAGCGGATTTCCGAAGACCTCAACAACTTCACCAGCAACACCTTGAGCCTGGGCCTGGGGCTGATTCGCACCGTGGTCAGCCTGGTGTCGTTCTCGATCATTTTGTGGGGCGTGTCCGGCAGTATCGAGGTGTTCGGCTACACCATCCCCGGCTACATGTTCTGGTGTGCGTTGGTTTACGCACTGGTCGGCAGCTGGATCACGCACCTGATCGGTCGGCGCCTGATCGGCCTGAACAACCAGCAACAGCGCTTTGAAGCAGACTTGCGTTTCTCCATGGTCCGGGTCCGCGAGAATGCCGAAAGCATTGCCTTGTACAACGGTGAACCGAGTGAGAATCAGCGCCTGAGCTCCCGCTTCAGCATGGTCTGGCAGAACTTCTGGGAGATCATGAAGGTGTCCAAGCGCCTGACTTTCTTCACGGCCGGTTATGGCCAGATCGCGATTATCTTTCCGTTCATCGTTGCCGCGCCGCGCTACTTCGCCGGCAAGATCGAACTGGGCGAGCTGATGCAAATCAACTCGGCATTCGGCAACGTCCAGGAGAACTTCAGCTGGTTCATCAGCGCGTATTCGGAGCTGGCCTCATGGCGTGCCACCTGTGACCGACTGCTGAGTTTTCGCCAGGCCATGAGCGAAAACGAAGACCGCCTGCCGGCCATCGATGTGCAGCAACAGGGCGATGATCTGAAGGTGCAACATGTGGGCCTGGACCTGGCTGATGGTCGTCATTTGCTGACCAGCGCCGACATGACGGTGGAGCAGGGCGACCGACTGATGCTCAGTGGTCGCTCCGGCAGTGGCAAGAGTACCTTGCTGCGGGCAATGGGTGGCCTCTGGCCGGCGGGCCATGGCGCGATTCGCCTGCCGGCCGCGCGCTATCTGTTCCTGCCACAAAAGCCATATCTGCCGATTGGCACGCTGCGTGACGCCCTGAGTTATCCACAATCCGGCGGCATCTATTCCCATGACCGCTATGTGCAGGTGCTGGAAACCTGCCGCTTGCCCCATCTGGTCAGCCGTCTCGACGAAGCCAACCACTGGCAGCGCCTGCTGTCTCCGGGCGAACAGCAACGCCTGGCGTTTGCGCGGGCGCTGCTGTATGCACCGCAATGGCTGTACATGGACGAAGCCACCTCGGCGATGGATGAAGAAGACGAGGCGTCGCTCTATCAGGCGTTGATCGATCAACTGCCGGGGTTGAGCATTGTCAGCGTCGGCCATCGCAGCAGCCTGAAACGCTTCCACCCACGGCATGTGCGGATCGACAACGGTCATCTGATGGAGCAGACCGTGACCGCCTGAACGTCATTCCCCTGCTCCTGAAACGGCTGCGCCACGCCCACGAGAAGGCGCAGGCGCAGCGCGGGTGAAGGTTCAAAGATCGACCCGGCGGTCGTCGACAACCGCCAGGGGGTAACCACGAGAGATGTTTGAACGCTCCCACGCGGTGCGCGGGAGTGGTGGGGCTTAACAGGTTTTGAGGATCGAGCGATCTACCCTGACCGACAGTTGCGCGGCTTTGGGGGTGGCGTCGAATACTGCTTGCCCCTGGTTATCCACAATTGCCCGAGCAATCGGTACACCGTCGGCCAATAGTTCCAGCGGTGCACTTTTGAGGGATTGCCCTGAGGCCAGTTCGAGTGTCAGTTTGATAGTCATCAGTGATTTCCTTATCACGCGTTACGGTCAATGAAGGTGGTGGCCTGGGCGCTGATTGAGTCGATCAGCTCCGGTGATCCGCCACGGAACTGGCGGAAGATGTTGCGAGTGCTGCCGTTGCCCGGCACGTTCAGTGTTGGCTGGAACCATTCGCTCAGTTCGGTGTAAGTCGACCAGGGCCCGATATAGGATTCATTCAAGCCGCTGGTGTAGCTGAAGGCGTAACGCACGGCGTTGCCCGGCAACCAGTTGGGTTCGCTGGGTGCCTGGCTCTGCCATCCATCGGCCTGAAGCGTCGGGGCGGCAGTGGGGGGCTCAAGATAACCAGTCGGCTTGTTGGGTGTGTAGTCCTTGAGCAGCAGGTAAGTGCTCCAGCCCCACCAGTTGTCGATCCGCTGCGTGTCATTGAGATTGTTGACGTCGCTGCGGCGCAGTACCTGGTTGCCGTCCAGCACAAAGAGTCCGGAAAAATTGCCCTCCGGTTTTTTCACCGCGTTCAGGTCTGGTACGTGTTTCAAAGCCAGGTAGCTGGAAGGGGCGGGGACTACGCCGCTTTGGAAGGTGTCGAAGACTTCGTCGACCGAGCGCTGGACCGCGAGTTTGACCTGTTTGCGGTTCGCACTGTCGACTGAGTCGAAATAGCGTTTGTCGCCGTAGATATGCCACTGATCACCGTTGGCATTGCTCACGTCGAGGCCGTATTTGCTGTCTTCATCATGCATGAATCGGGTAACCAACGACCCCAGGTCGCTGGGGGTGACCACGGCTGCCAATTGCTTGCGCGGGATGCGCAAATGCCCCGCGGAAAACAGGTCGGTCAGGTAGTGATCGGCAAACGCGTTCATTGCGTAGGCCAGTTCCAGCTGTTTTTCGTCGCCGCTGGTGCGTGCGATAACCGCCTGTTGGAGAGCGGCGGTGTGTCCGGCGATGTACGCCAGCAGTGCCCACTCGCCAAAGTGGTCGGTGTTGTTCGCGGCCAGCTTCAGGTAGCGGCCTAGAGGAAACAAGGCCGAGACGAAGCTGCCGCCGCCAGTGATCTTGTTCCACTCTTCAGACAACGTATCACCAAGGGCATCGTAGACTTCGTGAGGTTGTTTGCCGTCCCGGATCGCTTGGTTGGCGGCACTGATTTCCTTTTGCATGACGCCGAGAATCAACATGGCTTCTGCCTTGGACGCTGGCAGTACTGCCAGCGAGTTGAAGGCATTGATAAAGCGCTGAAGGCGATCGGCCGGGGTGGTGCCGTCGCAGATGGGCTGGTCGGGAATCCCGTAGAAATCACCCCCCAATGAAACGATCTGGCCGTAGGTCAGTGCCAGGCCATTGGGCAGGTGCAACTGCACTTGCCAGGCGGGAGCGGCGGGTGCGCCATGGGTGAAGCGCAGCAGCGCGGAGTCACCAATGGCGGTATGTTCGCCGCCCTCGAACCGCAGTAACGGCTGGTTCTGGCGTGGGTTTTCGGGGGCGGTGGGCAGCATGCCTGGCGTTGGGTGTTTGCGGTTGTGAGAACTGTCGCTGACCAGCGTGAGGTGATCACCGTTGGCGGCTATGGCAATCCCGCGTTCGGAGAACAGCTGATCCAGGTCGGCAATGATTCGACCATCATGTTTAAGGTTTTCTGGGGATTGACTGTGTAGACCTGACATTTCTTGCTCCTTGATATGCCGTAGGTTGCTTTCTCGATTACTGTATATTTATACAGTTGTCGTCGAGCGTAGCTGGGGAATTTCCTACGTCAAGGAAGTAATTTTTTTTGATCAGATTTTCCGCGAGCGGAGGAAGCGTCGTGACGGTTACTTTTCAGGTTGGGCGATGACTGGCTTATCATTAGCCCCCTAACGACGTCCCTCAAGGCTCTCCCGGCATGCTGGCAATCTTTCTCGAAACCCTGAACATCACGGCGCCAGTCTTTGCCATGCTGTTTCTGGGCGTGCTGCTCAAGCGTATCAACTGGATCGACGACAACTTTATCCACAGTGCGTCGTCCCTGGTGTTCAACGTCACCATGCCGGCTTTGCTGTTTCTCGGGATTTTGCACGCCGACCTGCATGCCGCGCTGAAGCCGTCACTGCTGATCTACTTTTCGATCGCGACCCTGGTGTGTTTCGCCATTGCCTGGGGGTGGGCGATTTTTCGTTGTCCGCGCGAAGACCGGGGGATCTACACCCAGGGCGCGTTTCGCGGCAATAACGGCGTGATTGGCCTGGCGCTGGCGGCGAGCATGTATGGCGACTACGGGATTTCCCTCGGGGCGATTCTCGCGGGCCTGGTGATTCTGCTCTACAACACGCTGTCGACCATCGTGCTGGCGGTGTACAGCCCGGTGATCAAGTCCGATCCGTGGAGCATCTGCAAAAGCGTGCTCCGCAATCCGTTGATCATCAGCGTGATCGCGGCGGCGCCTTTCGCGTATTTCCAGATTGGTTTGCCTGGTTGGCTGGAGACGTCCGGCGGCTACCTGGCGCAGATGACCTTGCCGTTGGCGTTGATCTGCATCGGTGGCACGTTATCGCTGGCGGCATTGCGCAAGAGCGGCGGCATGGCCTTGAGTTCGAGCCTGGTGAAGATGATCGGCTTGCCGATCCTGGCGACCCTCGGTGCCTGGCTCTGGGGTTTTCGTGGGGTGGAACTGGGCATCCTGTTCCTGTACTTCGGCAGCCCGACCGCCGCCGCGAGCTTTGTCATGGCCCGGGCGGCCAATGGCAATCATGAGCTGGCGGCGGCGATCATCGTCATCACCACGGTGATGGCGGCAGTCACCACCAACGTCGGGATCTTTTTGTTGCAGTGGGGCGGGTGGATCTAGCGTTGAGGAGCACGCTCGCGAGTGCAACTTTACGGGCATCACGAATGCCGGTGTCTTACTCCGCCTTCTGATAGCTGTCGATCACTTCCTGCGCCGCGCGAAACGCTTCCATTGCAGCCGGTACACCGGCGTACACCGCGCAGTGCATCAGGGTTTCGCGGATCTCGTCCACTGTGCAACCGTTGTTCAGCGCACCGCGCACGTGGCCTTTGAGTTCCTGCGGGCACTTGAGCGACGTGAGGGCGGCGAGGGTGATCAGGCTGCGGGTCTTCAGTTCAAGGCCGCCGCGGTTCCAGACGGCGCCCCAGGCGTGTTCATTGACGAACTCCTGAAACGGCTGGGTCAGTTCGGTGGCATTGCCCATGGAGCGGTCGACGAAAGCGTCGCCCATGACCTGGCGACGTACTTCGATGCCGGTCGGTTTACGGGGGGAGGGCGTGTCGGTCATGGCGATTCCTTTTTATTGTGTTGGCGGCGCCAGGCGCGCAGTGATGTGAACAGCAAGAAGGCCAGCAGCACCGGCAGGACGAACACCAGCATCAGCTGCTCAAGCTTGCCAGCCAGTGGCATGCCCGTGGTAAACGACACCACGTGCAGCCCGTAGGCCAGGTACAAGGCCAGGAACAGCAAGCCCTCGGCGCGGGTAATCCGGTAGCCGGAATAGAACACCGGCAGGCACAGGGCGGTTACGCCGAGCAGCACCGGCAGGTCGAAGGCCAGGGCGTTGGGCGACACCGAGAGCGCAGAGGGCGCCACGAGCGCAGTGAACCCGAGGACGCCCAGCAGGTTGAACAGGTTGCTGCCGATCACGTTGCCCACGGCGATGTCGCGCTGGCCACGCATGGCGGCGAGCAGTGAAGTGGCCAGTTGCGGCAGCGAAGTGCTGACGGCCACGATGGTCAGGCCGATGATTCGCTCCGACAGGCCCAGTTCGCTGGCGACCTCAACCACCGCATCGAGTAACAGGTGGCCGGCGAATATCAGCAACGTCAGGCCCGCCAACATGAGCAGCGCACTGCTGACCCAGGGGGCGCGTGGATGATGGCTGTGTACCGTGGCGCCATGGGGGCGAGCGCTGTGCCGCGACTGGCGTAGCAGCAACGCGAGATACAGCACCAGTGCGGCCAGTAGCACGGCGCCGTCGAGCGGCGTCAGCGTTTCATCCCAGGCCAGGGCAAACACCAGCAGGCTGGCCCCGATCATCAGCGGGATGTCCAGGCGCACCAGTTGCCGGGACACCCGCAGCGGAATGATCAGTGCCGACAGGCCCAGGGTGACAAGGATGTTGAAGATACTGCTGCCGATCACGCTGCCGACGGCGATGTCGGCATTGTTGGCGAGGGTCGCTTGCAGGCTCACGGTCATCTGCGGCGCGCTGCTGCCGAAGGCCACGATGGTCAGGCCGAAGATCAGCGGACGGACCTTCAGGTGTGCGACCAGGCGTACGGCGGCGCGTACCAGCAACTCGGCGCCGGCGATCAGCAATACCAGCCCACCGAGCAGTTGCAGCGCACTGAGCAGTGGCAAGTCGGTTAGTGCGAAAATGGTGACAACTCCCGGTCAGTCGTTCAAGGCTTGCACGCGAACACGCGCAGTGCCGCTGCGCAGCATACCCAACTTGTCGGCCGCCGCGCGTGACAAGTCAATCAAGCGGCCACGGGTGTGCGGGCCACGATCATTGATGCGGACCACGACGGTCTTGTCGTTTTTCAGGTTGGTGACCTTGACCCGGGTACCGAACGGCAGTTGCCGGTGGGCGGCGGTCATTGCGTACTGGTCAAACGGTTCGCCGCTGGCGGTGCGTTTGCCATGGTGTTTGGCGCCGTAATAGGAGGCGACTCCGGTTTTGTCATAACCGCGGGGATCGACATCGTAACTGGCGCAACCGGCCAGTAGAGAGAAGAGGGCGCAAGCACCAAGCAGGCGTTTCATTCAAAGGCTCCCAAAAGCGAATGTGGCGAGGGAGCTTGCTCCCGCTCGACCGCGTAGTGGTCGCAAAATCGGCTGATGCATTCCTTCTGAAAGAATGCATTGGCCGATTTGGGCCTGCTTTGCAGACCAGCGGGAACAAGCTCCCTCGCCACGGGGAATGGGGCCAGCTTTCAACGCTGGCTCCACTCCGTTAGCCTTCGAGCTTGCTTTTGAGCAATTCGTTCACTTGCTGCGGGTTGGCTTTGCCCTTGGAAGCCTTCATCGCCTGGCCGACGAAGAAGCCGAACATCTTGCCGCGCTTGGCTTCATCAGCCGCGCGGTACTGTTCAACCTGTTCGGCGTTGGCTGCCAGCATTTCATCGAGAACGGCCGAGATCGCGCCCGTGTCGGTGACTTGCTTGAGACCGCGCTTGTCGATGATCTCGTCAGCGCTGCCTTCGCCATTGGCCATGGCCTCGAACACAGTCTTGGCGATCTTGCCGGAGATGGTGTTGTCCTTGATGCGCAGCAGCATGCCGCCCAACTGCTCGGCCGAGACTGGGGCTTCGTCGATTTCCAGGCCTTGCTTGTTCAGCAGGCTGCCCAGTTCGACCATGACCCAGTTGGCCGCCAGCTTGGCGTCACCGGCAATGCTCACGACTTTTTCGAAGTAATCGGCTTGTTCGCGGCTCGATGCCAAGACGCTGGCATCGTAGACCGACAGGCCGAATTGCTCCTGGAAGCGCTCGCGTTTTTGCGGTGGCAATTCCGGCAGGGTGACGCGGATGTCATCGAGGAACGAATCCTCGATGACCACCGGCAACAGGTCCGGGTCCGGGAAGTAACGGTAGTCGTTGGCTTCCTCTTTGCTGCGCATGGCGCGGGTTTCGTCTTTGTTCGGGTCGTACAGGCGTGTCTGCTGGATCACCTTGCCGCCGTCCTCGATCAGTTCGATCTGGCGACGCACTTCGGTGTTGATCGCCTTCTCGATGAAGCGGAACGAGTTGACGTTCTTGATCTCGCAGCGCGTACCGTACTCAACCTGGCCCTTGGGGCGGACCGAGACGTTGCAGTCGCAACGCAGGGAGCCTTCGGCCATGTTGCCGTCGCAGATCCCCAGGTAGCGGACCAGGGCGTGGATCGACTTGACGTAGGCCACGGCTTCCTTGGCGCTGCGCATGTCCGGCTCGGAGACGATTTCCAGCAGCGGGGTGCCGGCACGGTTCAGGTCGATGCCGGTGGCGCCGATGAATTCTTCGTGCAGGCTCTTGCCGGCGTCTTCTTCCAGGTGCGCACGGGTGATGCCCACGCGCTTGACCGTGCCGTCCTCCAGGGGGATATCCAGGTGGCCCTTGCCGACGATCGGCAATTCCATCTGGCTGATCTGGTAGCCCTTGGGCAGGTCGGGGTAGAAGTAGTTCTTGCGGGCGAACACGTTGTGCTGGCCGATTTCGGCGTCAATCGCCAGGCCGAACATCACCGCCATGCGCACCGCTTCCTGGTTCAGCACTGGCAGGACGCCGGGCATGCCCAGGTCGATCAGGCTGGCCTGGGTGTTCGGTTCGGAACCGAACGTGGTGGCGCTACCGGAGAAAATCTTCGATTGGGTGGCGAGCTGGGTATGAATCTCCAGCCCGATCACGACTTCCCATTGCATGTGATTCTCCTCAGAAGCCTGTCGGGGTGCGGGTGTGCCAGTCAGTGTTGAGCTGATACTGGTGGGCGACGTTCAACAGGCGGCCTTCCTGGAAATACGGGGCGAGCAGTTGCACGCCGACCGGCAAGCCATCGACAAAACCGGCTGGCATCGACAGGCCTGGCAGGCCCGCGAGGTTGGCGGTGATGGTGTAGACGTCTTCCAGGTAGGCAGCGACCGGGTCGCTGTTCTTGGCGCCAAGCTTCCAGGCCGGGTTCGGCGTGGTTGGGCCGAGGATGATGTCGACCTCATTGAAGGCAGCCATGAAGTCGTTCTTGACCAGGCGGCGGATCTTTTGCGCCTTGAGGTAGTAGGCGTCGTAGTAACCGGCCGACAGGGCATAGGCCCCGACCATGATCCGGCGCTGCACTTCCGGACCGAAACCTTCACCGCGCGAACGCTTGTACAGGTCGGTCAGGTCTTTCGGGTCTTCACAGCGATAGCCAAAGCGCACGCCGTCGAACCGCGACAGGTTGGAAGAGGCTTCGGCAGGCGCGATCACGTAGTACGCGGGGATCGCGTGCTGCATGTTCGGCAGGCTGATTTCCTTGACCACGGCACCGAGCTTTTCCAGCTCCTTGACGCTGTTATGGATCAGCTCGGCGATACGCGGGTCCAGGCCGGCGCTGAAGTATTCCTTCGGCACGCCGATGCGCAGGCCTTGCAGCGAGCCATTGAGGCTGGCGCTGTAGTCCGGCACGGGCTCGTCGATGCTGGTGGAGTCCTTCGGGTCGAAACCGGCCATGCCTTGCAACAAGATGGCGCAGTCTTCGGCGGTGCGTGCCAGCGGGCCGCCCTGGTCGAGGCTGGAAGCGTAGGCGATCATGCCCCAGCGCGAAACACGACCGTACGTCGGTTTCAAACCGGTGAGGTTGGTGAACGCCGCCGGTTGGCGAATGGAGCCGCCGGTATCGGTGGCGGTGGCGGCGGGCAACAGGCGCGCGGCCACGGCCGCGGCCGAACCACCGGACGAACCACCAGGTACGTGTTCCAGGTTCCACGGGTTCTTCACGGCGCCGTAGTAGCTCGACTCGTTGGCCGACCCCATGGCGAATTCGTCCATGTTGGTCTTGCCCAGGGTCACGGCACCGGCTTCGGCCAGCTTGGCGACCACGGTGGCGTCATACGGTGCCTTGAAGTTGTCGAGCATCTTCGAGCCGCAACTGGTGCGAATGCCCTGGGTGCAGAACAGGTCCTTGTGGGCGATCGGCGCGCCGAGCAGGGCGCCGCTCTCACCTGTGGCGCGGCGTGCGTCAGCGGCTTTCGCCTGCTGGAGCGCCAGGTCTTCGGTGAGGCTGATGAAACTGTTGAGCTGTGGGTCGAGCTGGGCGATACGCGCCAGCAGCACCTTGGTCAGCTCTTCGGAGGAAAACTTCTTGTCGGCGAGTCCGCGGGCGATCTCGGCCAGAGTCAATTGATGCATTGCAGGCTCTTTCCCTTTAGTCGATGACTTTCGGAACCAGATACAGGCCGTTTTCGACCGCTGGTGCGATGGACTGATAGGCCTCGCGGTGATTGGACTCGGTCACAACGTCTGCGCGCAGGCGCTGGTTGGCTTCCAGTGGGTGGGCCAGGGGTTCGATACCGTCGGTATTGACCGCCTGCATTTCGTCGACCAGCCCGAGAATGCTGTTCAGGGCCGAAGTGATGTGTGGAAGATCGGCATCATTGAGGCCCAGGGAGGCCAGATGAGCGATTTTTTCCACGTCGGAGCGTTCAAGCGCCATGGGATTCTCCAGTGGAAAACAAAACGGACGTCGTCCGTGTGTTAGATTGTCGGAACACTACCGCATTTCTACGGTCATAAGGCCGCGATTGTGGGGGTTGGTGCACAGAAAAGCGTCCAATTTAACATATTGGCGCCTTGCCCAAAATCCCTGTCGTTGTTAGAGTTTGCCGCACTTTTTTACCCACGCGTTGCCTAGGGTCCCTTTCCCATGTTCAAGAAACTGCGTGGCATGTTTTCCAGCGATCTTTCCATTGACCTGGGCACTGCCAACACCCTTATTTACGTGCGCGAGCGCGGTATCGTCCTGAATGAACCATCGGTTGTGGCCATTCGGACGCACGGTAACCAGAAAAGTGTCGTTGCTGTCGGCACCGAGGCCAAGCGCATGCTCGGTCGTACGCCAGGCAACATTGCTGCCATTCGTCCGATGAAGGACGGTGTTATCGCCGACTTCAGCGTTTGCGAAAAGATGCTGCAGTATTTTATCAACAAAGTTCACGAAAACAGCTTTCTGCAGCCTAGTCCTCGTGTGTTGATCTGCGTTCCCTGCAAATCCACCCAGGTCGAGCGTCGTGCGATCCGTGAGTCGGCCCTGGGGGCCGGTGCCCGCGAAGTGTTCCTGATCGAAGAGCCAATGGCGGCCGCGATCGGTGCCGGCCTGCCGGTTGAAGAGGCGCGCGGCTCGATGGTTGTGGATATCGGTGGCGGTACCACTGAAATCGCGCTGATCTCCCTCAATGGCGTGGTTTACGCCGAATCCGTACGGGTTGGCGGCGACCGCTTCGACGAAGCGATCATCACCTATGTGCGTCGCAACTATGGCAGCCTGATCGGCGAGTCCACGGCCGAGCGCATCAAGCAGGAAATCGGTACGGCCTACCCGGGCGGTGAAGTTCGCGAAGTGGATGTTCGCGGCCGTAACCTGGCCGAAGGCGTTCCACGTGCCTTTACCCTGAACTCCAATGAAGTGCTGGAAGCTCTGCAAGAGTCGCTGGCAACCATCGTTCAGGCGGTAAAAAGCGCGCTGGAGCAATCGCCGCCGGAACTGGCATCGGATATCGCCGAGCGTGGCCTGGTCCTGACCGGTGGTGGCGCCTTGCTGCGTGACCTCGACAAGTTGCTGGCCCAGGAAACCGGCCTGCCGGTCATCGTTGCCGAAGATCCGTTGACCTGTGTGGCTCGCGGCGGTGGCCGTGCATTGGAAATGATGGATAAACACACCATGGACCTGCTCTCCAGCGAATAAGTCGCTGGCTGGCAACTATGCTGTTCGCGCACAGGCAGCACTTTGCAGTGCTGCCTGCCTGCGTTTATCTTCTGTCAGTCTGCATCCAGGCCGGTTTGATGCCGTATGAATAAACAGAACATTTGCCTGGGAGGAGCGGCTTATTAAACCGCTTTTCACCAAAGGCCCCTCATTGGGCGTGCGCTTTCTGGTGCTGGCCGCGCTATCGGTCGCGCTGATGGTGGTCGATGCCCGCTTTGAAGTGCTCAAGCCGGCGCGCAGCCAGATGTCGCGGGTCTTGATGGACGCCTATTGGGTGACCGACCTGCCTGAACGGTTGTGGCAGGGTGTGAGCAGCCAGTTTGGCAGCCGCACCGAGCTTGTCGCCGAAAACGAAAAACTCAAGACTGAAAACCTGCTGCTGCAGGGGCGCATGCAAAAGCTGGCGGCCCTCACCGAGCAGAACGTTCGGCTGCGCGAGTTGCTCAACTCGTCGGCACTGGTGAACGAAAAGGTCGAAGTGGCCGAGCTGATTGGCGTCGATCCCAACCCCTTCACGCACCGTATCATCATCAACAAGGGTGAGCGCGACGGCGTGGTGCTTGGCCAGCCGGTGCTCGACGCCCGTGGCCTGATGGGCCAGGTGGTCGAGTTGATGCCGTACACCTCGCGGGTGTTGCTGCTGACGGATTCCACCCACAGCATTCCGGTGCAAGTGAACCGCAATGGCCTGCGGGCGATTGCCAGTGGTACGGGTAATCCGGAACGCCTGGAATTGCGGCATGTCGCGGATACGGCGGACATCAAGGAAGGCGATCTGTTGGTCAGCTCCGGCCTCGGTCAGCGTTTTCCGGCAGGCTACCCGGTGGCCACCGTCAAGGAAGTGATCCATGACTCGGGCCAGCCGTTCGCGATCGTCCGTGCGGTCCCGACCGCCGCGCTCAATCGCAGTCGCTACATGTTGCTGGTGTTCAGTGACAGCCGCACCCCGGAAGAGCGCGCGAATGCAGCCGCTCAAGCCCAGGATGCACAGGACCAGCCCGCCGGCAGTGCCGTGACAGTGCCAGCAACCGCGACCAACCCTGCAGCCGGCACCGCTCCTGCGGCAGCGCCGGCGACCACTGCGCCAGTCGCGGTGCCTGCGGCTGCGCCCAAGCCCGTGACCCCGGCCAAGCCTGCTGCGCATCCGGCACCGGCCAAGCCTCCCGCAGCGCCTGCGCCTGTCGTCAAGCCGCCCAAGCCGCCCGTCACGACGCCTGAAGCTATCACCCGGGGAAGAGAATAATGGCCAGCACCCGTTCCCGTAATGGCTGGATCATCTGGCTGACGTTCGCGATCGGCTTGCTGCTCAGCGTCGTACCCTTTCCCCATGTCGAAATCTTGCGTCCGATGTTCCTGGCACTGCCCTTGGCGTACTGGGCACTGGAACTGCCGCAGAAAGTCGGGATGGCCAGTGCCTTTTGCCTGGGGCTTGCACAAGACGTGCTGTTCGGCACCTTGCTGGGGCACAACGCGCTGATCCTGACCCTGATCACCTTCCTGATCCTGTCGTTGCAACAGCGTTTGCGGATGTTCCCCATGTGGCAGCAAAGCCTGGTGATCATGGTGGTACTGGGGCTCGCCCAGCTGTTGCAACTGTGGCTCAGTGCCCTGACCGGCAATCGTCAAACGCTGGCGGTGCTCCTGCCTGCGCTGATCAGCGCGTTGCTCTGGCCCTGGGTCAGCTTTGGATTGCGTGGGTTGAGTCGCCGCTACAAAATCAATTAATCATTCGGTCAGGCATTAGCCCGCACCTCGACAGGGAGATGTCTTGATGAATCCGCTTTACCTCGCCTCAGGTTCGCCACGCCGGCGTGAGCTGCTCACGCAGATCGGCGTGCCGTTCACCGCCATCAGCGCGGATATCGATGAAACCCCTCTGACAGATGAATCCCCAGCGGCCTATGTCGAACGCCTGGCGCGCGGCAAGGCACTGGCCGGGTTCCAGTCGCTGGCCGCTGCCGAGCACGGCACCGCTGCGTGCGTCCTGGGCGCCGACACCGCTGTCGTGCTGGATGGGCAGATTCTCGGCAAGCCGCAGGACGAAGCAGGCGCGCGGGCCATGTTGATGAGCCTTGCGGAGCGTGAGCATGAAGTCCTGACGGCGATTGCCGTGCTTGATGGCCGGCGTTGCGAGTCACGCGTGGTGCGCAGCCTGGTGCGTTTTCGCGCCATCGGCAGTGACGAAGCTGGGGCCTATTGGGCCAGCGGCGAGCCACGGGACAAGGCTGGTGGCTACGGTATTCAGGGGCTTGGCGCGGTGTTTGTAGCCGGGCTCGACGGCAGTTACTCCGCCGTGGTCGGCCTGCCGCTGTGCGAAACCGCAGAATTGCTTGGCCATTTCGGCATACCCTGTTGGCAAAACCTTATCGCGCGCTCTGCGCCGTACTGACCTGATGCGGCCATAATCGTGAACATGCCTGAACGAGACCTTGCCATGAGTGAAGAGATTCTGATCAACATCACGCCGATGGAATCGCGTGTGGCGGTGGTCGAAAACGGTGTCCTGCAAGAAGTGCATGTCGAGCGCACACAAAAGCGCGGGATCGTCGGCAACATCTACAAAGGCAAGGTCGTGCGGGTGTTGCCGGGCATGCAGGCGGCGTTCGTCGATATCGGCCTGGACCGCGCCGCGTTCATCCACGCTTCGGAAATCTCCCTGCGCGAAGGCCCTGCGGTCGAAAGCATCAGTGCCCTGGTCCACGAAGGCCAGAGCCTGGTGGTGCAGGTCACCAAGGATCCGATCGGCTCCAAGGGCGCCCGCCTGACCACCCAGTTGTCGATTCCTTCACGGTACCTGGTGTACATGCCACGCACGGCACACGTCGGCATTTCGCTGAAGATCGAAGACGAAGGCGAGCGCGAGCGCCTCAAGCAGGTGGTCACCGATTGCGTTGCCAAAGAAGGCATCAAGGAAGCCGGCGGGTTCATCCTGCGCACCGCGGCCGAAGGGGCGGGTGCCGATGAGATCCTGATGGACATTCGCTACCTGCGCCGTCTCTGGGACCAGATCGGGACACAGATCAAGACGGTGGGCGCGCCCAGCGTGATCTACGAAGACCTCGGCCTGGCCCTGCGCACCTTGCGCGATCTGGTCAGCCCGAAGATCGAGAAGATTCGCATCGATTCGCGGGAAACATTCCAGAGGACCACGCAGTTTGTCGCCGAACTGATGCCGGAAATCGCCGATCGCCTGGAGCACTATCCGGGCGAGCGACCGATTTTCGACCTGTATGGCGTCGAAGACGAGATTCAAAAGGCGCTGGAGCGCAAGGTTCCACTCAAGTCCGGCGGTTACCTGGTGGTCGATCCGGCCGAGGCCATGAGCACCATTGACGTCAACACCGGTGCGTTCGTCGGGCACCGGAACCTCGAAGAGACTATCTTCAAGACTAATCTGGAAGCGGCGACGGCCATCGCCCGGCAACTGCGCCTGCGCAACCTGGGCGGGATCATCATTATCGATTTCATCGACATGGAAGATGAAGAACACCAGCGCCAGGTACTGCGCACTCTGGAGAAACAACTGGAGCGTGATCACGCCAAGACCAACATCATAGGGATTACCGAGCTGGGCCTGGTGCAGATGACCCGCAAGCGCACGCGCGAAAGCCTGGAACAGGTGTTGTGCGAGCCCTGCAGCAGTTGCCAGGGGCGGGGCAAGCTCAAGACCCCGGAAACCGTGTGCTATGAGATCTTCCGAGAGATCCTGCGCGAGGCGCGCGCCTATCAGGCCGAAGGCTACCGTGTACTGGCCAACCAGAAAGTGGTGGACCGGCTCCTGGATGAAGAGTCGGGTAACGTGGCCGAACTTGAAAGCTTCATTGGTCGAACCATTCGTTTTCAAGTGGAAACCATGTACTCCCAGGAACAATACGACGTGGTGTTGCTCTGAGTCCGGGTGTATCACTAATGACGGCTGGCCTGCGCTCGCCGCACGCGTTCGCTATGGGAGCCCACTGACATGGAGCGTCTGATCCGCATTCTAGGCGCGCTGACTCGCTGGGGGTTGGGGCTCAGTGCGTTGCTGCTGGTGCTGGTCGCGCTCTACGTCAACCTCGGTCGCGAGCTGGTTCCGCTGGTCGCCGAGTATCGCGCCGAGGCCGAGAACAAAGCCCAGGACGCGCTGGGCATGCCGTTGCGCATTGGCAGCCTCGAGGGCGGCTGGAGTGGCATGGGGCCGGTCCTGATGGCCCATGACGTGGTGGTCGGCGAGGGTGCCAACGCCCTGTACCTGGATCAGGTCCGGGTCGTGCCGGATGTCTGGACCAGCCTGTTGTCGCGCGCGGTGCGGATCGAACACCTGGAACTCAATGGCCTGAAGCTCAGCCTCAAGGAAGGCGCAGACGGTCAATGGGCACTGGAAGGCCTTCCGGTGCAGCAGAATCAACCCCTGGACCCCGAGCGACTGCTCAACCAGATGCAAATGGTGTCCCGACTCTCGGTGCTCGACAGCCAGGTCACCTTGCAACCGCTCGACCACAAGCCGCTGACCCTGACGTACGTTGGCCTGACGCTTAAAACCGGTGTCAGCCGCCAGCGTCTCGACGCACGGTTGACCTTGCCCGATGGCCAGCCACTGGCCATGAGCCTGCGCACCCGGATTCGCGCCAGTGAGTGGAAAGACGCGCAAATCGATGCCTACCTGAGCCTGCCGCAAAGCGATTGGTCGAAGTGGTTGCCTGAGCGGGTGACCCAGCAATGGAATTTTTCCGAAATCAAGGCCGGTGGCGAGTTCTGGGTGAACTGGGGCCAAGGGGTGCTGCAAAGCGCAGCGGTGCGTCTCAATGCCCCGCAACTCAAAGGCGCCTACGCCGAGCGCAAGCCGATCCAGGTCAACAACCTGGCACTCAATGGGTACTACCAGCGCAGTGCCGAGGGCGCGCAGATCACCCTGGACTCTCTGGCCATGAGCCTGGGGGACACCCGCTGGGAAACCCGTCTGCAGGTGCAACAGACGAGACCGACGGAACAGATCCGGGAGCTCTGGCACCTGGAGGCTGATCGCCTTGACCTGACGCCGCTCACCCCGCTGCTCAATGCCTTGGGCCCATTGCCCGAGGGTGTAGCAACGGCGGTCGAACGGCTCAAATTTACCGGCTCCTTGCGTAATGTGCTGATCGACGTGCGGCCCGAGGCGACCGATGACAGCAAGTTCAGCTTCGCGGCCAACCTGGAACGCGTTGGTTTTGATGCGTACTACGGGGCTCCGGCGGCCCGCAACGTTTCCGGGAGTATCAGTGGCGACCTCGGTCAGGGCGAGCTACGCATGGACAGCAAGGATTTTTCCCTGCACCTGGACCCGATCTTCGCCAAGCCATGGCAGTACATTCAGGCCAATGCGCGGCTGACCTGGAAACTCGACAAACAAGGCTTCACCTTGATCGCCCCGTACCTGAAGGTGCTGGGCGAGGAGGGCAAGATTGCCGGCGATTTCCTGATTCGGCTGTATTTCGATCCCGCCCGGGAAGACTATATGGACTTGCGGGTCGGACTGCTGGAGGGGGACGGGCGCTATACCGGCAAGTACCTGCCGAAGGTCTTGAGCCCGGCACTGGACGAGTGGTTGCGCACGGCGATTCTCAAAGGCGCGGTGGACGAAGGATTCTTCCAGTACCAGGGGTCGTTGAGCCATGAAGCAACCGATACGGCGCGCAGCATCAGCCTGTTCTTCAAGGTCCACGATGCCGAGCTGGCCTTTCAGCCTGGTTGGCCGCACCTGAGCAAGATCAGCGGCGATGTGTTCGTCGAGGACAGCGGCGTGCGGATTCTGGCCAGCCAGGGCCAGTTGCTCGATACCCAGGTGCGGGATGTCACCGTCAATATTCCCCATGTGCCCGCCGGGCAGAACTCCCACATGTTCATCGATGGCGCCTTTGCCGGTGGGCTGGGCGATGGCCTGAAGATTCTTCAGGAGGCGCCGATCGGCACGGGAGCGACCTTTGCCGGCTGGCAGGGTGAGGGTGATCTGCAGGGCAAGTTGAAGCTCGATATCCCTCTGGACAAGGGCGAGGAGCCGAAGATCCAGGTGGACTTCAAGACTGCCAAGGCGCGCCTCAAACTCAGCGAACCCGAGCTTGAACTGTCTCAGCTCAAAGGTGATTTCCGTTTTGACAGTGCCAAGGGGTTGAGCGGGCAGGGGATTACCGCGCGCGCCTTCGATCGGCCGGTCAGTGCGCGGATATTTGCCGAAGGGAGTCCGGGCAAGCTCAATACCCGGGTCACTGCCGAGGGGAAGGTCACGGTGAAGAAACTCACCGAGTGGCTGAAAGTCGCTCAGCCATTGCCGGTCTCGGGGGATATTCCGTATCAGTTGCAATTGAATCTCGACGGTCCCGACAGTCAGTTGATGGTCAGCTCCAGCCTCAAGGGCGTGGCGGTCGACTTGCCTGCGCCATTTGGCATGCCCGCCGAGCAAGGTCGCGACACGGTGTTTCGCATGACCCTGCAAGGGCCTGAACGACGTTACTGGCTCGACTATGGCGACCTGGCGGACTTTACCTTCGCCGCGCCAACCGCCAACTTCGCCAACGGCCGGGGTGAGTTGTTCCTGGGCAGCGGCAACGCAGTGTTGCCAGGAAACAAGGGCTTGCGCATTCGTGGTGTGCTTTCGGAGCTGGATGTCGAGCCGTGGAAAGTCCTGGTCGATCGCTATGCTGGGAAAGACCCTAGCGGCAGCGCCAAGCAATTGCTCAGTGGCGCCGACTTCAGGGTGGACAAACTCACCGGTTTTGGCACCACCCTGGATCAGGCTCGCCTGCAATTCGATCGCAAGCCTGCTGCCTGGGCCTTGCAACTCGATAGCCAGCAGGTCAAAGGCACGGTCGGAATTCCCGACGCCAAGGCCGCCCCCATTGCGGTCAACCTGCAGTACGTGCGCCTGCCGGCGGCCGATCCTGCGGTGCAGGCTGACGAGAATGCACCAGACCCGCTGGCGTCCGTCGACCCGACCAAGGTCCCGGCACTGGATATCGCCATTGCCCAGCTGTTTCAAGGCCCGGTTCTGGTCGGTGCCTGGTCGCTGAAGGTTCGGCCGATTGCCAAGGGGCTGGCCTTCAATAGCCTGAGCCTGGGGCTCAAAGGCATGCAACTGCAGGGCGCGGGCGGTTGGGAAGGTGTTCCGGGCGCTACCAGCAGCTGGTTCAAAGGGCGTATCGAGGGCAAGAACCTGGCGGATGTGCTCAAGGCGTGGGGCTTCGCTCCGACGGTGAGCAGTGAAAAATTCCACCTGGATGCTGACGGACGCTGGCCGGGATCGCCCGCCTGGGTTGGTCTCAAGCGATACTCCGGCAGCCTTGATGCATCGCTGAGCAAAGGGCAGTTCGCGGACGTCGAGGGCGGTGCCCAGGCGTTGCGTGTGTTTGGCCTGCTCAACTTCAACTCGATTGGTCGACGCTTGCGGCTCGACTTCTCCGACCTGTTCGACAAGGGCTTGAGTTACGACCGGGTCAAAGGGTTGCTGGTGGCCAGCAATGGTGTCTATGTCACCCGTGAGCCGATCACCTTGACCGGCCCGTCGAGCAACCTGGAACTCAACGGTACCCTGGACATGATGAATGACCGGATCGATGCCAAGTTGCTGCTGACCTTGCCGCTGACCAACAACCTGCCGATTGCCGCCCTGCTCGTCGGTGCCCCGGCCGTCGGCGGCGCGTTGTTCCTGATCGACAAGTTGATCGGTGATCGTGTGGCGCGTTTCGCCAGCGTCAAGTACACCGTCAAGGGCCCATGGAAAGAGCCGAAAATCACCTTTGAAAAACCTTTTTGAGAAACCGTTCTCAAGGTCGATGGAGTAGCATGAGCGCATACCCGAAACGGAGTGCGTCATGTCTCTTGCGGTGATTCAAATGGTCAGCCAGAGCGACGTGCTGGTCAATCTGGCCCAGGCTCGGCGCCTGCTGGCCCAGGCGGCCGCGGGCGGCGCACGGCTGGCGGTGCTCCCGGAAAACTTCGCGGCCATGGGCCGTCAAGACGTCGCCGATATCGGCCGCGCCGAGGCCGAGGGCACGGGCCCGATTCTTCCTTGGTTGAAACAGACGGCTCGCGACCTCAAGTTATGGATAGTGGCCGGCACCCTGCCGCTACCGCCGGTCGATCAACCCCGGGGCAAATCCAATGCCTGCTCGTTGCTGGTCGATGAGCACGGCGAGACCGTGGCGCGTTATGACAAGCTGCATTTGTTTGATGTCGATGTCGCGGATAATCGCGGGCGCTACCGTGAGTCCGATGACTATGCTCATGGCAATCAGGTCGTGGTGGCCGACACACCAGTGGGCCGGGTTGGCCTGACCGTGTGTTATGACTTGCGCTTCCCCGAGCTCTACAGCGAGTTGCGTGAAGCAGGGGCCGAACTGATTACCGCGCCCTCGGCGTTTACGGCCGTGACCGGTGCCGCCCATTGGGACGTACTGATCCGCGCGCGGGCCATCGAGACCCAGTGTTATGTGTTGGCAGCCGCCCAGGGCGGTGTACACCCAGGACCACGCGAGACCTTTGGTCATGCGGCCATTGTCGACCCCTGGGGCCGCGTGCTGGCGCAGCAGGACCAGGGCGAGGCGGTGCTGCTGGCCGATCGCGACAGCAATGAACAGGCGTCCATCAGGGCGCGGATGCCGGTGTCCAGTCACCGGCGCTTTTTCTCGCAGGGCGCCCAGCGACCTGCCTCAGAACGTTGAATTAAGGCGTAAAACCATGAGCGAGTTGTTGTCCTCAGTCAGTGAACATCTGCTAGCGCCAGGCGGCGTGACGATCGAGAACCTGCAAAGCGTGCTGGGAGATCTGGCCGGGCCAGGGATCGATGCCGCCGACCTGTACTTCCAGGGGCAGATTTCCGAGTCGTGGGCGCTGGAAGACGGCATCGTCAAGGAAGGCAGCTTCAACCTGGACCAAGGCGTGGGCGTGCGGGCGCAATCGGGTGAAAAAACCGGTTTTGCCTACAGCAATGCCATCACCCTTGAAGCCCTGGGGCTGGCGGCGCGTGCGGCCCGTTCGATCTCCCGTGCCGGGCAAAACGGTACCGTGCAGGCATTTACCACCCAGGATGTCGCCCAGTTATACGCGCCCGATAATCCGCTGGAAGTGATGACGCGTGCTGAAAAAGTCGAGCTGCTCAAGCGTATCGACGTGGCGACTCGCGCCCTGGATCCGCGTATCCAGCAAGTGACCGTGAGCATGGCCGGGGTCTGGGAGCGCATTCTGGTGGCTTCCACCGACGGCGGCCTGGCGGCGGATGTGCGCCCCTTGGTGCGCTTCAATGTCAGCGTGATTGTCGAGCAGAACGGTCGCCGCGAACGCGGTGGTCATGGCGGTGGCGGGCGTACCGACTACCGCTACTTCCTCGCGGAAGATCGTGCCATGGGCTATGCCCGCGAGGCGTTGCGCCAGGCGCTGGTGAACCTGGAAGCGATTCCGGCGCCGGCGGGCACCTTGCCGGTGGTGTTGGGTTCGGGTTGGTCCGGGGTCTTGCTGCACGAGGCGGTGGGGCACGGCCTGGAAGGCGACTTCAACCGCAAGGGCAGTTCCGCCTATAGCGGGCGCATGGGCGAGATGGTCGCGTCGAAGCTCTGCACCATCGTCGATGACGGCACGCTGGCCGGTCGCCGTGGCTCGCTGAGCATCGATGACGAGGGTACCCCGACCGAGTGCACCACGCTGATCGAAAACGGCGTGCTCAAGGGCTACATGCAGGACAAGCTCAACGCCCGCCTGATGGGCGTGGCGCGTACCGGCAATGGTCGTCGCGAGTCTTACGCACACCTGCCGATGCCGCGCATGACCAACACCTACATGCTGGGTGGCGAAAGCGATCCGGCGGAAATCATCGCGTCGGTGAAGAAGGGGATCTACTGCGCCAACCTGGGTGGCGGTCAGGTCGACATCACCAGTGGCAAGTTCGTGTTCTCCACCAGCGAAGCGTACTTGATCGAGGACGGCAAGATTACCGCGCCGGTCAAAGGTGCGACGTTGATCGGCAATGGCCCGGAAGCCATGAGTCGAGTGTCGATGGTCGGTAACGACCTGTCGCTGGACAGCGGTGTGGGGACGTGTGGCAAGGATGGGCAGTCGGTGCCGGTGGGTGTCGGCCAGCCAACCTTGAAAATCGACGCGATCACCGTGGGTGGCACGGGCGCGTAAGGGACTCTTGATAACGTGGAGCTTCGGGTGAGTTGCGAGGCAACCCACCCGAGAAGGGACTTAACGCAGACCGCGTTGAGTCTCGTCCAGCTCACGGATGTACTTGAAGATCTTTCGGCTGGAGGCAGGAGGCTTGCTTTGTGCGAGCTCGTGCTGGGCCTGACGGATCAGGGAGCGCAATTGCTGGCGATCCGCTTCCGGGTACTCGACGACGAACTTCTCCATGACGGCGTCGTCACCGGCGATCAAGCGATCACGCCAGCGTTCCAGACCGTGAAAGCGTTCGTTGTACTGGCGAGTGGAGGCATCGAGTTGATCGAGCAGAGTCAGAATGGCGTCAGTGTCCTGATCGCGCATCAGCTTGCCGATGAACATGAGGTGCCGTTTACGCGCGATATTCGCGGTGTGCTTGGGCGCATCGGCCAGTGCCCGGCGCAAGGCGTCGGTCAACGGCAGTTTTGCCAGCAAGTCAGGCTTGAGTGTCGTAAGGCGCTCGCCGAGGTCAACCAGAGCATGCAGCTCGCGTTTGACCTGGGTTTTGCTTTTTTCTCCCGTATCGAGGGAGTCGTCGTAAGAATCAACCATGGTGGCCGTCCGCAAAGAAACGCCGCCATGATAACCAGTCGGGGGCCGCTTGTCCGGCCCGGTCGCTCGATGACCTTAGCCGAAAGCAGAATTTGAGTGGAGAACAGCATGAGTGCAGTTGAAAGCGTCGGCCCGCAAGCGTTGCCGGCACTGCAAGAGCAAGTCGAGCAGATCATCGCCGAAGCCAAGCGCCAGGGCGCCAGTGCCTGTGAAGTAGCCGTGTCGCTGGAGCAGGGCCTGTCGACCTCGGTGCGTCAGCGCGAAGTTGAAACGGTCGAGTTCAACCGTGACCAGGGCTTTGGCATCACCTTGTATGCCGGTCAGCGCAAAGGCTCGGCCAGCACCTCGGCCAGTGGCCCCGAGGCGATTCGCGAAACCGTCGCCGCGGCGCTGGCCATCGCCAAGCACACTTCCGAAGACGAACACTCGGGCCTGGCCGATGCCGCCCTGATGGCCAGGGACTTGCCGGACTTTGATCTGTTCCACGAATGGGACATTACGCCTGAGCAGGCGATCGAGAAGGCGCTGGCCTGCGAAGCCGCAGCATTCGCCACCGACAGCCGGATCAAGAACGCCGATGGCACCACCCTGAGCACCCATCAGGGCTGCCGTGTCTACGGCAACAGCCACGGCTTTATCGGTGGTTATGCCTCGACGCGCCACAGTTTGAGTTGCGTGATGATCGCCGAAGCTGACGGCCAGATGCAGCGTGATTACTGGTACGACGTCAATCGCCTAGGCCATTTGCTGGCCGATCCGGTGAGCATCGGCCAGCGCGCGGCGCAACGGGCGGCCAGCCGTCTCGGCGCGCGCCCGGTACCGACCTGCGAAGTGCCGGTGCTGTTTTCCGCAGAGCTGGCGGGTGGTTTGTTCGGCAGTTTCCTGGGGGCGATTTCCGGCGGCAATCTGTACCGCAAGTCGTCGTTCCTCGAAGGTGCCTTGGGGCAGAAGCTGTTCCCGGAGTGGCTGACCATCGATGAGCGTCCACACTTGATGCGCGCCATGGGCAGCTCGGCGTTCGACGGTGATGGCCTGGCGACCTATGCCAAGCCGTTCGTCGAGAACGGCGAGTTGGTGTCCTATGTATTGGGCACCTACTCCGGGCGCAAGCTCGGCATGCCGAGCACGGCCAACTCTGGTGGCGTGCATAACCTGTTCGTCACCCATGGCGACGAAGACCAGGCAGCCCTGCTGCGACGCATGGGCCGCGGCTTGCTGGTGACCGAACTGATGGGCCAGGGCCTGAACATGGTGACTGGCGATTATTCGCGCGGTGCAGCGGGCTTCTGGGTGGAAAACGGTGAGATCCAGTTCGCCGTCCAGGAAGTGACTATCGCCGGCAACATGCGCGACATGTTCAAGCAAATCCTCGCGGTGGGTAATGACCTGGAGCTGCGTAGCAACATTCGCACCGGTTCGGTGTTGATCGAGCGGATGACAGTGGCGGGCAGTTAACTCCTTACCGTTACACACAAGGGCGCGTTACCCATTGGGTAACGCGCCTTTTTTATGGGCGTTGCACAGGCCCCTGTGAGGGCCTTGTGCTGGCTCTCTTGTTTTGGGTTTGATTATCATATAATAATGAATCTCATTATCGAATGAGCCTGGGTCATGAGTTCAGCCTTGCACGAGCATCCCTACCTCGAAAGCTGGCGCTGGATGAGCCGCCAGATCCGTTGCGCACTGGATCCTGATGAACCGCGCCTGATCGAACACTACCTGGCCGAAGGCCGTTATCTGGGCTGTTGCACAGCGACATCGCCCTGGACCATTGCCGAAGTCTCATTTCGCCTGCTGCTCGACACGGCGGCAGACACGGCGCTGCCCTGGCACTGGCGCAACCTGTGCCTGGACCAGGCCTGGCGCCCGCTGCGTGACCTGGAGCGCCTCTCATTGTGCACGTGCCGGCTCAAACGCTGGCAGCGCTACACCTGGCAACTGGCGACCTGCGAGTTGCAGCCCTCGATTTCTCTGACTGAACTGGTGCAAGGATTTCCTGATGAGTAACACTCGTATCGAACGTGACAGCATGGGCGAACTGCAAGTCCCGGCAGACGCCTTGTATGGTGCCCAGACCCAGCGCGCCGTGGATAACTTTCCCGTCAGTGGGCAGCGGATGCCGGCCCAGTTCATTCGTGCCCTGATCCTCGCCAAGGCCGCCGCCGCGAAAGCCAACGTCGAACTCAAGCAGTTGAGCGAAGCTCAGGGCAAGGCCATTGTCGATGCCGCCCAAGGCCTGCTCGAAGGCGACTACATGCGACACTTTCCGGTGGATATCTTCCAGACCGGCTCCGGCACCAGCTCCAATATGAACGCCAACGAGGTGATTGCCACCCTGGCCAGTCGATTGCTCGGCGAACCGGTCAATCCGAACGATCATGTCAATTGCGGGCAGAGCAGCAACGACATCATCCCGACCACCATCCACGTCAGCGCGGCGCTGGCACTTCACGAGCAATTGCTACCGGCACTGGCGCATCTGGTCCAGGTGATCGAGCGCAAGGCTGAACAGGTTCACCCCTTCATCAAGACCGGCCGTACGCATTTGATGGACGCCATGCCGGTGCGCATGAGCCAGGTGCTCAACGGTTGGGCGCAACAGCTCAAGGCCAACATCGGCCATTTGCAGAGTTTGTTGCCCGCCCTGCAATCCCTGGCCCAGGGCGGCACGGCAGTCGGTACCGGGATCAATGCTCACCCGCAGTTTGCAGCGTTGTTCAGTCAGCAATTGAGCGCGCTCACCCAGGTGCCGTTCACGCCAGGCAAGGATCTGTTCGCGCTGATCGGCTCCCAGGACACGGCGGTTGCGGTTTCAGGTCAACTCAAGACCACGGCCGTGTCACTGATGAAAATCGCCAATGACCTGCGCTGGATGAACTCTGGCCCCTTGGCGGGCCTGGGAGAAATCGAACTGGAAGGCTTGCAGCCGGGATCGTCGATCATGCCGGGCAAGGTCAATCCGGTGATTCCAGAGGCGACGGCGATGGTTGCCGCCCAAGTCATCGGCAATGACACGGTGATCACGGTGGCGGGCCAATCGGGCAATTTCGAGCTGAATGTCATGCTGCCGATCATTGCCCAGAACCTGCTGAGCAGCATTGAACTGCTGGCCAATTCCAGTCGCCTGCTCGCTGACAAGGCCATTGCCGGTTTCAAGGTCAACGAGGCCAAGCTCAAGGAAGCGCTGTCGCGCAATCCGATCCTGGTCACGGCGCTCAATCCGATCATTGGCTACCAGAAGGCCGCTGAAATTGCCAAGACCGCCTACCAGCAAGGTCGCCCGGTGATCGATGTGGCGCTTGAACACACGGATCTCACGCTCCGCCAACTGGAAGAGTTACTCAATCCCGAGAAGCTCACCGCAGGCGGCGTGTAATCACCGCTATCGCTTTGGAGACTCACCATGGAGCACTGGAAACGCACGATCGAAAGGGCCAACCGCTGCTTCATGCTGGGCGAGTTGGTGGATGCCCGCGAGCACTATCTGCAGGCGCTGGCGTTGGCCCAGGTGTTGTATGAGCGGTGGCCGGATGCCGACGAAGCGGTCGCTGCCTGTGTGATTTCCCATCACAACCTCGCAGACCTGCATCTACGTCTGAACCAGCCGGAGGAGAGTGCCGAATACTTGTGCGCGATCCATCAACGGCTATTACAGACCATGCAGGACTCGCGCCTGGTGCCCGCCCTGCGCGAAGCCGCGCTACGCCAAAGTAGCAAGACCTACGTCGAGTTGCTCAATTTCATCGGCGAGCACGGCGAATACCCGCGCACCCACCGTTTGCTGCATATCGATACCGCAGCGCAGCCGACCAAGGCGCGCGCTCATCATGGAGTTCATTGAAATGGCTTTTACCTTGCCGGCCCTGCCATACGCCTACGATGCCCTGGAGCCGCATATCGATGCGCAAACCATGGAAATCCATTACACCAAGCACCATCAGACCTACATCAACAACCTCAACGCAGCCGTTGAAGGCACCGAGTTTGCCGAGTGGCCGGTGGAGCGCCTGGTGGCCGGCGTTGCGCAGTTGCCGGAAAAACTTCGCGCCGCCGTGGTCAACCAAGGCGGCGGGCACGCTAACCATTCACTGTTCTGGGCGGTCATGGTACCCAATGGTGGCGGCAAGCCAGAAGGCGAACTGGCCAAGGCCATCGACGGGCAACTGGGAGGTTTCGACTGCTTCAAGGATGCTTTTACCAAGGCTGCGCTGACGCGTTTTGGCAGTGGTTGGGCCTGGTTGAGCGTGACCCCGTACAAGACCCTGGTGGTTGAAAGCAGCGGTAACCAGGACAGCCCGTTGATGAGCGGCAATACGCCGATTCTTGGCCTGGACGTCTGGGAGCACGCCTATTACCTGCGGTATCAGAACCGTCGCCCTGAATACATCAATGCGTTCTACAACGTAATCCATTGGCCGGAAGTTGCCCGGCGCTATCAGGCAGCGCTGGTTTGAGTCCTGACAACAAAAAGAAACAAGGCGACTATGGGCACTGAAATACTGGCAATCAGCAGTGGGCGAATGTTTCGTTATGCAGTGGGGGCGCTCTTGTTGTTGGCGGGCTTTAGCTTGCTGGCTGCCCACGGTCTGGCATGGCTGAACCTTGAGCCAGCGTTGATGCGGGCGCTGCAAGGCGGGGCTATCTGTGCGTTGGGTACAGCCTTGGGGGCGGTGCCGGTACTGGTCATCCGCCGGATGCCGGTGGCGCTCAGTGATACTTTGCTGGGCTTTGGCGCCGGGGTCATGCTGGCCGCCACGGCGTTTTCGCTGATCGTGCCCGGTATCGCGGCGGCTGAAAGCCTGGGACTGTCACCCTGGGCGTCCAGCGGCCTGATCTGTCTCGGCATCATGCTGGGGGCGTTCGGACTGTTCGTGGTGGACCGCAAGATGTCCGGTGCAACGCCGCAGATGCTGGTTGGCACCCTGGAGCACCCGGTCATCCCTCCGCGTATCTGGCTGTTCGTGTTTGCAATCATTGCTCACAACATCCCTGAAGGCATGGCGGTGGGTGTCTCGGCCGGTGGCGGCATGCCGGATGCCGACAGCCTTGCCATGGGCATCGCGCTGCAGGACGTGCCGGAAGGGCTGGTGATTGCCTTGGTATTGGCCGGGGCCGGGATGTCACGGGCCAGGGCATTCCTGATCGGCGCCGCATCAGGCCTGGTCGAGCCGGTTTTTGCGTTGCTGTGCGCCTGGCTGGTGAGCCTGGCCGAAGTCATCTTGCCGTTAGGCTTGGCGCTGGCGGCAGGTGCGATGCTGTTGGTGGTGACTCATGAGGTCATCCCCGAATCGCGTCGCAACGGTCACGACAAGCTGGCCAGCCTGGGGCTGCTGGTCGGGTTCTGCCTGATGATGGTGATGGATACGGCGTTGGGCTGAATGGCGTAGAGGCACTGTACCTGTCACACGTCGCCGGAGGGTTTCAGGGGCGCTGCGCACTGGAGCGCCAGCCCGGCCCCGCGGGAGCAAGCTCCCTTGTCACACAAGTCAGTTCGCCAAAGAGGTGTGCGCTTACTCGCCTTCGTCGAAGAAGTTGTTGATCAATGTCACCAGCGCGTCGAGTGCTTCCTGCTCTTGTTCACCCTCGGTCTTCAGGTGGATTCTGGTGCCTTTGCCGGCCGCCAGCATCATCATTGCCATGATGCTTTTACCATCGACCATGGTTTCGGGGCTGCGGCCAGCCTTGATCTGGCAGGGATACTGACCTGCAACACCCACGAACTTAGCGGAGGCGCGGGCATGCAGACCCAGTTTGTTGATGATTTCAATTTCCAGAGCAGGCATCGCGGTGTGAATCCTTTAGCTAAGGTCGCGGTGGCGAACCTGGACGTTCTTCAAGGTTTTTTGCAGGAGTTGACCCAGGCGCTCGGTCAGGTAGACGGAGCGGTGATGCCCACCGGTACAGCCAATGGCAATGGTGACGTAGGCGCGATTACTCGCCGCAAAGCGGGGTAGCCACTTGAGCAGGTAGCTGGAAATGTCCTGGAACATTTCTTCAACATCCGGCTGGGCAGCCAGGTACTCGGCAACCGGTTGGTCCAGCCCGGATTGGGCGCGCAGTTCCGGTTTCCAGTAAGGGTTGGGCAGGCAGCGCACATCGAATACCAGGTCGGCATCGACTGGCATGCCACGCTTGAACCCGAAAGATTCCACCAGGAACGCGGTGCCTGGCTCCGGCTGGTTCAGCAGGCGCAGCTTGATGGTGTCGCGAAGCTGGTAGAGGTTCAGGTTGGTCGTATTGACCTTGAGGTCCGCCAGGTCGGCTATCGGCCCCAGCAGGGTGGTCTCATCCTGGATGGCTTCGGCCAGCGAGCGGTTGGCGCTGCTCAGCGGATGGCGACGGCGAGTTTCCGAGAAGCGCTTGAGCAGGGTCTCTTCGTCTGCGTCCAGAAACAGTACGTCACATTTTATGTGTCGGGCGCGGACTTCTTCCAGCAACTCGGGGAAGCGCGTCAAGTGGCTCGGCAGGTTACGTGCGTCGATGGACACCGCCACCAGTGGCTGGGTTAATTCGTTTTGGATCAGGGCGTTCTCGGCCAATTCCGGTAGCAGCCCGGCTGGCAGGTTATCGATGCAGTAATAGCCGTTGTCCTCCAGTACATCGAGGGCTGTGCTTTTACCGGAGCCGGAGCGGCCACTGACGATGATCAGGCGCATGGTTAGTGACCGTTCTGCTCGTCCAGGACAACCTGATACAAGGCTTCGCTGCTGGTGGCGCTGCGCAGGCGATCGCGGACTTCCTTGCGGTCGAGCATGCTGGCGATCTGGCGTAGCAGTTCCAGGTGCGCATCGGTGGCGGCTTGGGGGACCAGCAGGACGAACAGCAGGTCGACCGGCGCGCCGTCGATGGCGTCGAAATCAATAGGCGCGTCCAGGTGCATCAAGGCGCTGATGGGCGACTCGCAACCTTTGAGGCGGCAGTGGGGAATGGCGATGCCGTTTCCAAAACCGGTCGAGCCGAGTTTTTCACGGGCAATCAGGCTCTCGAAGACATCCTGCATCTCCAGCTCCGGGACTTCCCGGGCGATCAGGTTGGCTATCTGTTCAAGGGCGCGTTTTTTACTGCCGCCCGGCACGTTCACCAGAGAACGGCCGGGGGTCAGGATGCTTTCAAGTCGGATCATGGGTTGGGGGTGTTAACGACCGGTTGCGCCCTGGAGGAGGCTCTGGGTCTTTTCCTTATGCTTTTTGAGTTGGCGATCCAGCTTGTCGGTCAGCAGGTCGATGGCGGCATACATGTCCGTATGCTCGGCATTGGCAACCACTTCTCCGCCGGGTATATGCAGCGTGGCTTCGATTTTCTGCAACAGCTTCTCGACATTCATCGTGACCTGCACGTTGGTGATCTTGTCGAAATGCCGCTCCAATCGGTCGAGTTTTTCGCCGATGTAGGTGCGCAGAGGTTCGGTCACTTCCAGTTGGTGTCCACTGATGTTGACTTGCATACAGCTTCTCCTTCGTTGCCAGTGCATAAGGCGGCAGGCTGAGTTGCCTGCCACTAGGGTGTTTCCGAAAAATCGAACACACCCTGGAACGCGGTGGCGTGGCCCGTTACATCAATCGCTTGCGTTCGCTCGAAGGCGCGATCCCAAGGGATTCGCGGTACTTGGCGACGGTACGACGGGCTACCTGAATGCCTTGTGCCTCCAGTAAACCAGCGATCTTGCTGTCACTCAACGGCTTTTTCTGATTTTCCGCGGCAACCAGTTTTTTGATGATCGCGCGAATCGCTGTGGACGAGCATTCACCGCCCTCGGAGGTGCTGACGTGACTGGAGAAAAAATATTTCAGTTCATAAATACCGCGCGGGGTATGCATGAATTTTTGTGTGGTCACCCGTGAAATGGTCGACTCGTGCATGCCAACGGCTTCTGCGATGTCGTGCAGGACCAGCGGCTTCATCGCCTCGTCGCCATACTCGAGAAAGCCGCGCTGGTGCTCGACGATCTGGGTGGCCACTTTCATCAGGGTTTCGTTGCGGCTTTGCAGGCTCTTGATGAACCAGCGGGCCTCCTGCAACTGATTGCGCATGAAGGTGTTGTCGGCGCTGGTGTCGGCACGGCGAACGAAGCCGGCGTACTGCGGGTTGACGCGCAGGCGTGGCACCGATTCCTGGTTGAGCTCTACCAGCCAGCGTTCGTTGTCCTTGCGTACGATGACGTCGGGCACCACGTACTCGGCTTCGCTGGACTCGATTTGCGAGCCTGGGCGCGGGTTGAGGCTCTGCACCAGTTCGATGACCTGGCGCAGCTCGTCTTCCTTGAGCTTCATGCGGCGCATCAGCTGGCTGTAGTCGCGGCTGCCAAGCAGGTCGATGTAGTCGGTGACCAGGCGTTTGGCTTCGGCCAGCCACGGGGTCTTGGCCGGCAACTGGCGCAATTGCAGCAACAGGCATTCGCCCAGGTTGCGGGCGCCAATGCCGGCAGGCTCGAATTGCTGGATGCGGTGCAGGACGGCTTCGATTTCGTCCAGTTCGATGTCCAGTTCCGGGTCGAAGGCCTCGAGAATTTCTTCGAGGGTTTCGTCCAGGTAGCCCTGATTGTTGATGCAGTCGATCAGCGTGACAGCGATCAGGCGGTCGGTGTCGGACATCGGGGCCAGGTTCAATTGCCAGAGCAGGTGGCTCTGCAGGCTCTCTCCAGCCGATGTGCGGGTGGTGAAGTCCCACTCGTCGTCATCGTTGCTGGGCAGGCTGCTGGCGCTGGTCTGGTAAACATCTTCCCAGGCGGTGTCGACGGGGAGTTCGTTGGGAATGCGCTCGTTCCATTCACCCTCTTCAAGGTTATCCACCGTGGGGGCGGTTTCCTGGTAGGAGGGTTCCTGGATCTCGGTGTTGGGTTTCTGCTCGATGTTGTCCGCCATTGGGTCGGCGTTATCGAAGTCGTCGCCGTCTTCCTGGCGTTCGAGCATTGGATTGGACTCCAATACCTCCTGGATTTCCTGTTGCAAGTCCAGGGTCGACAATTGGAGCAGGCGGATGGCCTGTTGCAGCTGCGGTGTCATCGTCAGCTGCTGGCCCATTCTCAAGACTAGCGATGGTTTCATGGCTGGGGCTTAACACCTTATTCGCCGGCGCACATGCGCCATCCACTACAGGGCGCCGGAGCGCCAAACATAAGCAAATTATATGCCTGAAACTGAAGTGTTTGCCTAGAGCGTCGAGACAATAAAAACATTCACGGCCGCATTGACATTACGTCCCGGCAACTTTCCAGGCACCTCGGTGCTTAAAGGCGGAACTCATGGCCCAGATACACTTCCTTGACCAGCTCGTTGGCCAGGATGGTTTCAGCGTCGCCTTCGGCGATCAGTTGGCCATCGTTGACTATGTAGGCGGTTTCGCAGATGTCCAGGGTTTCGCGGACGTTGTGGTCCGTGATCAGCACGCCAATGCCCTTGGCCTTGAGGTGGTGGATGATCTGCTTGATGTCACCTACCGAGATCGGGTCCACGCCGGCGAAGGGTTCGTCGAGCAGGATGAACTTCGGTGCCGTGGCCAGCGCGCGCGCGATTTCCACGCGGCGACGTTCACCGCCGGAAAGGCTCATGCCCAGGTTTTCACGGATGTGGTTGATGTGGAATTCCTGAAGCAGGCTTTCCAGTTCCTTGCGCCGACCGGCGTTGTCGAGTTCCTTGCGGGTTTCGAGAATGGCCATGATGTTGTCGGCGACCGACAGTTTGCGGAAGATCGACGCTTCTTGCGGAAGATAGCCGATACCTGCCCGTGCACGACCGTGCATGGGTTGGTGGCTGACATCGAGGTCATCGATCAGTACGCGTCCCTGGTCGGCCTGGACCAGGCCCACGATCATGTAGAAGCAGGTGGTCTTGCCGGCGCCGTTCGGGCCTAGCAGACCAACAATCTGGCCACTGTCGATGGACAGGCTGACGTCACGCACGACCTGGCGGCTCTTGTAGCTCTTGGCCAGATGCTGGGCTTTCAGAGTTGCCATTACTGGGCCTTCTGCTCGTCAGTTTTCTTTTTTGGCTGGATGACCATGTCGATCCGTGGACGTTGTTCGGTGACCTTGCTGCCCGTGGCGCGACCGGCACTGGCGAGCTTTTTATTGGTGTCGTAGACGATTTTCTCGCCTTGGGTAATGTTGCCGTCCTTGTCGACGACTTTGGCGCGATCGATCAGCACGACGCGATCTTGCGAGGCGTGGTACTGGATAGTCACCCCATAGCCTTGGACAGGCTTGGTATCACCGGCGGTTTGCATCTGTTCGAAGTAGGCCAGGTTGCCCACAGAGGTCACGACGTCGATATCGCCAGCCGGTGTGCGAGTGATAGTCACGGTGTTGCCGGTGACCTTCATCGTGCCCTGGGTGATGATCACGTCACCTTTGTAGGTGGCGATGCCGTTCTTGTCGTCCAGTTGTGCGTCGTCGGCCTGAATGCGGATAGGTTGATCTCTATCGTTCGGCAGAGCCCAGGCGCTCACGCTTCCCAGTGCTGCGCCCAGACTGAGCAAAATAGGGAGGGTTTTAACGAGCCTCATACTGTCCTCTTACGTTCGATAGCAGGTGTATCCTGCTTTCTTTCAAATACGCTTTCATGCCGGTACCTGTCGATACACCGCCAGCACCGTCGATTCTAACGGCTTGCTGGGTCTGCGCATATTGCTGCTGCGGGAATACGGTCATGCGGCTGCTGGTAATGATCATCGCGCGGTTCTTTTCGTCCGTGCGCGCAATGCGTACCGAGTCGATCAGTTCGACTTCGGTGCCGCCAGGGTTGACCTCGCCACGCTCACTCTGGACGTGCCAGGGGAACTCGGTGCCGCGATACAGCTGCAGGTCCGGCTTGGTCACCAGAGTCATATCGCTGGACTTGACGTGCTCGACCTTGTCGGACGTCATTTCGTACTGCAACTTGCCGTCGGGCAGGTACTGCACGCTATGGGCGTTGGTTGCATAGAAGTCGATCTCGCTCTCGTTGACCACCGTCACCGGCTTGTCGAGAAAACGTTCTGGACTGATGTTCCAATAGCCAACAGCCGCGAGCAGCGCGGCAATGGCTCCAAAAAACAATATGTTGCGAAACTTTTTGCTCAGCATAAATGGCTCACAGGTACGCGGCGTTGGCGGCTTCAAGGTTGCCTTGGGCGCGTAGAATCAATTCGCAAAATTCGCGTGCTGCACCTTCGCCTCCGCGGGCAAGGGTAGTGCCGTGGGCGTGCTCACGAACGAAACTTGCAGCGTTGGCGACGGCCATGCCCAGGCCGACACGGCGAATCACCGGCAGGTCCGGCAGGTCGTCACCCAGATAGGCAACCTGCTCATAGCTCAGGCCCAGCTGCGCGAGAAGGCTGTCGAGTACGACCAGTTTGTCCTCGCGGCCCTGAAACAGGTGGGGGATCCCGAGGTTTTTTGCGCGCTTCTCGACGACCGGGGTCTTACGACCACTGATTATGGCCGTTGTTACACCCGTGGCCATCAACATTTTGATGCCCTGGCCGTCCAGGGTGTTGAACGACTTGAACTCGCTGCCGTCTTCGAGGAAGTACAGGCGCCCATCGGTCAGGACGCCATCGACGTCGAACACGGCCAGCCTGATGTTTTTGCCGCGTTGCAGCAGGTCGGTATTCATTACATGACTCCCGCGCGCAGCAGGTCGGACAGGTTGAAGGCGCCGACGGGGCGATCGTCCTTGTCCACCACGACCAAGGCATTGATTCTGTTGTCTTCCATGATTTTCAGGGCTTCCGCGGCCAGCATGTCGGCGCGGGCAGTCTTGCCGTGAGGGGTCATGACCGTGTCGATGATGGTGCTGTGGATGTCGATGCTGCGATCCAGGGTGCGGCGCAGGTCGCCGTCAGTGAAGATCCCGGCCAGTTTCCCGTCAACCTCCAGTACCGCGGTCATGCCCAGGCCCTTGCGGGTCATTTCCATCAATGCGTCTTTGAGCGGGGTGCCGCGCGCGACACAGGGCAACTCGTCCCCGGCGTGCATGACACTTTCCACCTTGAGCAACAGGCGGCGGCCCAGTGCGCCACCGGGGTGCGAAAAAGCGAAGTCTTCCGCCGTAAAGCCGCGCGCTTCCAAGAGGGCAACCGCCAGCGCGTCGCCCATGACCAGGGCGGCAGTCGTCGATGAGGTCGGCGCCAGGTTCAGCGGGCAGGCCTCATGTTCGACGTGGACATTGAGGTTGACCTCGGCGGCCTTGGCCAATGGCGAGTCAGGATTGCCGGTCAGGCTGATCAACTGTATGCCCAGGCGCTTGATCAATGGCAGCAGCGTGATGATTTCGTTGGTGGAGCCGGAGTTCGATAGCGCGAGAATGATGTCGTCGCGCGTGATCATGCCCATGTCGCCGTGACTGGCTTCGGCCGGGTGTACGAAGAATGCCGTGGTACCGGTGCTGGCCAGGGTCGCGGCAATTTTACTGCCGATATGCCCGGATTTACCCATGCCGACCACTACCACGCGACCCTTGCTGGCCAGAATCAACTCGCACGCGCGTACGAAATCAGCGTCGATATGGGGCAGCAAGCCTTTTACGGCTTCAAGCTCAAGGCGGATCGTACGTTGTGCCGATTGAATCAGGTCGCTGGACTGGCTCATGTCTGAATTCGTTTAGCTGAGTGAAAAGGTGGCGATTATAGCGGTAATGGGCCATTCGCTCACGTTAGTTCGTCATGCTTTGTGCGGTCTGTGTCACGGGAACTCTCCGATTAGCGGCTATCAACCTTAATTGAAGCTGAATGCAGCGGTCTTCGTCCTTGGGCGCCAAGGGCGGGCAGTGATATAGTCCGTCGCCAGTTCGGCCTGCCCGGGCAGTATGTGCTCTCGCCAGAGATCGCAGCGTCCGAGTGAGAGGCTTGCATCGCAAGGAGTTTAGATGAGTGCCGATAACGCCTACGCGGTCGAGCTGAAGGGTGTGTCCTTCAAGCGCGGCGCGCGTAGCATTTTCAATAATGTCGATATTCGCATTCCGCGCGGTAAGGTCACCGGCATCATGGGACCTTCCGGCTGCGGGAAAACCACGCTGTTGCGCCTGATGGGCGCGCAGTTGCGTCCTTCCGGTGGCGAAGTGTGGGTCAACGGGCAGAATTTGCCCCAGCTGTCGCGCAGCGATCTGTTCGATGCGCGCAAGCATATGGGCGTGCTGTTCCAGAGCGGTGCACTGTTCACCGACCTCGATGTGTTCGAGAACGTCGCATTCCCGTTGCGTATTCATACCCAACTGCCGGAAGAAATGATCCGTGACATCGTATTGATGAAGCTGGAGGCGGTGGGCTTGCGTGGCGCAATCGAGTTGATGCCCGATGAGCTGTCCGGTGGCATGAAGCGTCGCGTGGCGCTCGCCCGTGCCATTGCCCTGGATCCGGGCATTCTCATGTACGACGAGCCATTCGTCGGTCAGGACCCTATCGCCATGGGCGTACTGGTACGCCTGATCCGTCTGCTCAACGACGCCCTGGGTATTACCAGCATCGTGGTTTCCCATGACCTGGCCGAAACCGCGAGCATTGCCGATTATCTGTATGTCGTCGGTGATGGGCAGGTGCTGGGGCAGGGCACTCCCGCCGAGCTGATGGATTCCGATAATCCGAGAATTCGCCAATTCATGAAAGGTGATCCGGACGGGCCGGTACCGTTCCACTTTCCAGCGACGGATTACCGCGCAGATCTTCTGGGGAAGCGCTGATGCGCAAGACTTCACTAATAGAAAGAGTTCGTCGATTCGGCCAGGCCGGCATCGACAGCGTCGCGGTCCTGGGTCGTTCATCGCTGTTCCTGTTTCACGCGTTGCTCGGGCGCGGTAGCGTAGGCAGCGGTTTCAGCCTGCTGGTCAAGCAGTTGCATTCGGTCGGCGTCATGTCCCTGGTGATCATCGTGGTCTCCGGGATATTCATCGGCATGGTGCTGGCGCTGCAGGGTTTCAATATTCTGTCCAGCTACGGCTCGGAACAGGCGGTCGGGCAGATGGTGGCGTTGACCCTGCTGCGCGAGTTGGGGCCGGTGGTCACGGCATTGCTGTTCGCCGGGCGCGCGGGCTCCGCGTTGACCGCGGAAATCGGCAACATGAAGTCCACCGAGCAACTGTCCAGCCTGGAAATGATCGGTGTCGATCCGCTCAAGTACATCATTGCCCCCCGCCTGTGGGCGGGCTTCATCTCCCTGCCACTGCTGGCGATGATTTTCAGCGTGGTCGGAATCTGGGGCGGCTCCTGGGTGGCGGTTGACTGGCTGGGTGTGTATGAAGGCTCCTACTGGTCGAACATGCAAAATAGCGTGACGTTCAATGGTGACGTGCTCAACGGCATTATCAAAAGCATGGTCTTTGCCTTTGTCGTGACCTGGATCGCCGTATTCCAAGGCTATGACTGTGACCCCACCTCGGAAGGGATCAGTCGTGCCACCACCAAGACCGTGGTTTACGCCTCATTGGCTATCCTCGGCCTGGACTTTATTTTGACCGCCTTGATGTTTGGAGATTTCTGATGCAAAACCGCACCCTGGAAATCGGTGTCGGCCTTTTCTTGCTGGCTGGCATCCTGGCTTTACTGCTGCTTGCCCTGCGGGTCAGTGGACTGTCCCCCGTTTCGAGCACCGACAGCTATAAACTTTATGCCTATTTCGACAATATCGCCGGTTTGACGGTCAGATCAAAAGTGACCATGGCCGGTGTGACCATCGGCAAGGTCACGGCAATCGATCTGGACCGCGACAGCTTCACCGGTCGAGTGACGTTGGAACTGGAGAAACGTGTAGATAATCTACCGTCCGACTCCACGGCATCCATCCTCACCGCCGGTCTGCTGGGCGAGAAGTACATCGGTATCAGCGTTGGCGGTGAAGAGAGTCTGCTCAAGGATGGCCAGACCATCCATGACACGCAGTCGGCGCTGGTGCTCGAGGACCTGATCGGTAAATTCTTGCTCAATACCGTTAGTAAAGAGGCCAAATGAGGAGTTTTTCCATGATCTCTACCTTGCGACGTAGCCTGTTTGTCTTGCTCGCGGCCTTGCCGCTGATGGCTAACGCTGTGGCTGCGCCTTCGGCGCACGAGCTGGTACAGGATACGACCAACCGTTTGCTCGCAGACCTTGCGACCAACAAAGAGAAGTACAAGCAGGATCCGAAGGACTTTTATGCTGCGTTGAACAGCATTGTCGGGCCCGTGGTGGATGCCGAGGGCATTTCCAGGAGCATCATGACGGTCAAGTACTCGCGCAAGGCCACGCCTGCGCAGTTGAAGACCTTTGAAGAGAACTTCAAGACCGGCCTGTTCCAGTTCTATGGCAACGCTTTGCTCGAGTACAACAACCAGGGCATCATCGTCGAGCCTGCCAAGGATGAGTCGGGTAACCGCACCAGCGTTGGCATGACCGTCAAGGGTAGCAATGGCGCGATCTATCCTGTGTCCTACACACTCGAGAAGATCAATGGCGAGTGGAAGCTGCGCAACGTGATCATCAACGGCATCAACATTGGCAAACTGTTCCGTGACCAGTTCGCCGACGCGATGCAGCGCAATGGCAACGACCTGGACAAGACCATCAATGGTTGGGCCGGTGAAGTCGCCAAAGCCAAGGCAAACACTGAACAAACCACCGAGAAGCAGGCGCAATGAGTGAGTCGGCCGTCCGTATGGGCGAAGCCGGTGAGCTGATGCTCAGTGGCGTACTCGATTACCGCACCGGCCCGGAACTGCGCAAGCAGGGCCAGGCCCTGATCAAGTCGAGTATCGCGCCAGCCGTGGTGCTGGATTGCTCGGGCGTGGAGAAGTCCAGCAGCGTCGGTTTGTCGTTGCTGATGGCTTTCATGCGCGACGCGGCAGCCGGTGGCAAGGCCGTGAGTGTCCGTGCATTGCCGGATGACATGCGTGAAATCGCCCAGGTCTCTGGTTTGACCGGGATTTTGGCGCACCCTTAACTAACATCTATAAAAGGCCCCCCGTCAGAGTCCTGCCATGCGGGGTTCGCAGGCGCGGGGCTTTTTTGTATGATGTCCGACCCGTGCGCACAGGGCGCCGATTGAGGTTGAGCATGCAGGCCAACGAAGTGAAGAGCTTCCTTGAGGGAAAGCTGTCCGAGACTCTTTTATCCGTACAGGTAGAAGTTGAGGGCGAAGGCTGCAACTTTCAGCTGAATGTGATTAGCGATGAACTGGTGGCTTTGAGCCCGGTCAAGCGTCAACAGAGCATCTATGCCCATTTGAACCCATGGATCGCTGATGGCAGCATCCACGCGGTCACTATGAAATTTTTCAGCAGCGCGGCCTGGGCCGAGCGCACCTGAGCCCAAGGGCGTCGAGATTCTTATGGATAAATTGATTATTACCGGCGGCGTTCGTCTTGATGGCGAAATCCGCATCTCCGGGGCAAAGAACTCTGCCCTGCCGATTCTGGCGGCAACGCTGCTGTGTGATGGCCCGGTGACTGTCGCCAACCTGCCGCACCTGCACGACATCACCACCATGATCGAACTGTTCGGTCGCATGGGCATTGAGCCGGTGATCGACGAGAAGCTCAGCGTCGAAATCGACCCGCGCACCATCAAGACCCTGATCGCACCGTACGAATTGGTGAAAACCATGCGTGCCTCGATCCTGGTGCTGGGCCCTATGGTTGCGCGTTTCGGTGAAGCCGAAGTTGCCCTGCCTGGCGGTTGCGCCATCGGTTCGCGTCCGGTCGACCTGCACATCCGTGGCCTTGAAGCCATGGGCGCGACCATCGACGTCGAAGGCGGCTACATCAAGGCCAAGGCGCCGGAAGGCGGCCTGCGTGGCGCAAACTTCTTCTTCGATACCGTCAGCGTGACCGGTACCGAGAACATCATGATGGCGGCGGCGCTGGCCAACGGTCGCAGCGTGCTGCAAAACGCCGCGCGCGAGCCTGAAGTCGTCGACCTGGCGAACTTCCTCAACGCCATGGGCGCCAAGGTCCAGGGTGCCGGCACCGACACCATCACCATCGACGGCGTACCGCGCTTGCACTCGGCGGTCTACAAAGTCATGCCGGACCGTATTGAAACCGGTACGTACCTGGTCGCTGCTGCCGTGACTGGCGGTCGCGTGAAGGTCAAGGACACGGATCCGACCATTCTTGAAGCCGTTCTGGAAAAACTTCGTGAGTCAGGTGCTGAAATCACCACCGGCGAAGACTGGATCGAGCTGAACATGCACGGCAAGCGGCCAAAAGCTGTTAACGTGCGTACGGCTCCCTACCCGGCGTTCCCGACCGACATGCAGGCGCAGTTCATCTCCCTCAACGCGATTGCCGAAGGCACTGGCGCGGTGATCGAGACGATCTTCGAAAACCGCTTCATGCACGTCTACGAACTGCATCGCATGGGTGCTCACATCCAGGTCGAAGGCAACACCGCCATTGTCACCGGTATCGAAAAACTCAAGGGCGCGCCAGTGATGGCTACCGACCTGCGGGCTTCGGCCAGCCTGGTGATTTCGGCACTGATCGCCGAAGGCGACACCCTGATCGATCGCATCTACCACATTGACCGTGGCTACGAGTGCATCGAAGAGAAGTTGCAGATGCTCGGCGCGAAGATCCGCCGCGTACCGGGCTAGTCCCTGCGTCAAGGGCACAGGGAAGTGCCCACAGATTGATTGAAGTCGAGCCTGTTTCAGGCTCGGCCTGTGTCCGGCGCCGTTTGCGACCGGGCATCGTTGCCTGATAAGGACTGACGTTTCCCATGTTGACCATCGCACTGTCCAAGGGCCGCATCCTCGACGACACCCTGCCGCTTCTGGCTGAAGCGGGCATCGTGCCGACCGAGAATCCGGACAAGAGCCGCAAGTTGATCATCCCCACGACCCAGGCCGATGTGCGCTTGCTGATCGTGCGTGCCACCGATGTGCCGACCTACGTCGAGCATGGTGCCGCTGACCTGGGCGTCGCCGGTAAAGATGTGCTGATGGAATACGGCGGCCAGGGCCTGTACGAGCCACTGGACCTGCAGATCGCCCAGTGCAAGTTGATGACCGCCGGTAAAATTGGCGCGATCGAGCCCAAGGGCCGTCTGCGTATTGCCACCAAATTCGTCAATGTTGCCAAGCGTTATTATGCCGAGCAGGGCCGTCAGGTCGACATCATCAAGCTTTACGGCTCGATGGAGCTGGCGCCGTTGATCGGTCTGGCGGACAAGATCATCGACGTGGTCGATACCGGTAACACGCTGCGGGCCAACGGCCTGGAGCCACAGGATTTCATTGCTGCCATCAGCTCCCGGCTGATCGTCAACAAAGCTTCGATGAAAATGCAGCACGCCCGAATCCAGGCGTTGATCGACACCCTGCGCAAGGCAGTGGAGTCTCGACACCGCGGCTGATTTACCTGCGCGACGTTAAGTTGCGCCCGTCTATCCGCCTCATAGCCAGAATTCTCAGGTGCCCAAGCGGAAACGACGGCTAAGTTAGGGCGCCTGAGTTTTTGCCAATCCTATGAGGCTCTCGCTATGACCGCACCGACTGCAATTCGCCGACTCAACGCTGCTGACCCGGATTTCGCGCATCATCTGGATCATCTGCTGAGCTGGGAAAGTGTGTCTGACGATTCGGTCAATCAGCGAGTGCTGGACATCATCAAGGCGGTGCGTGAGCGTGGCGACGCCGCGCTGGTTGAGTTCACCCAGAAGTTCGATGGCCTGCAGGTTGCCTCGATGGCGGACCTGATCCTGCCGCGTGAGCGTCTGGAGCTGGCACTGACCCGCATTACCGTGCCCCAGCGCGAAGCCCTGGAGAAAGCTGCCGCCCGGGTGCGCAGCTACCACGAAAAACAAAAGCAGGACTCCTGGACCTACACCGAAGCCGACGGCACGGTACTGGGCCAGAAGGTCACGCCACTGGACCGCGCCGGCCTGTACGTGCCCGGCGGCAAGGCGTCCTATCCGTCCTCGGTACTGATGAACGCGATTCCGGCCAAGGTGGCTGGCGTGACCGAAGTGGTCATGGTCGTACCGACCCCGCGTGGTGAGGTCAACGAACTGGTGCTGGCGGCGGCGTGCATCGCGGGCGTCGACCGGGTGTTCACCATTGGCGGCGCGCAAGCCGTGGCGGCGCTGGCCTACGGCACCGAAAGCGTGCCGAAGGTCGACAAGGTCGTCGGCCCTGGCAACATCTATGTGGCCACCGCCAAGCGTCATGTGTTTGGCCAGGTGGGCATCGACATGATTGCCGGTCCTTCGGAAATCCTCGTGGTATGCGACGGCCAGACCGATCCAGACTGGATTGCGATGGACCTGTTCTCCCAGGCCGAGCACGACGAAGACGCCCAGGCGATTCTGGTCAGCCCCGATGCCGGGTTCCTCGACCAGGTGGCGGCGAGCATTGCCAAGCTGTTGCCGACCATGGAGCGTGCCCAGATCATCGAAACCTCGATCAATAGCCGTGGTGCGCTGATCCAGGTGCGTGACATGCAGCAAGCCATCGAGGTGGCCAATCGCATTGCGCCGGAGCACCTCGAGCTGTCGGTCGCCGATCCTCAAGCCTGGCTGCCACAGATTCGCCACGCCGGGGCGATCTTCATGGGACGCCACACCAGCGAAGCCCTGGGCGACTATTGCGCCGGCCCCAACCACGTGTTGCCGACCTCTGGCACTGCGCGTTTCTCTTCGCCGCTGGGGGTGTATGACTTCCAGAAGCGTTCGTCGATCATCTTCTGCTCCGAGGCAGGCGCTTCGGAACTGGGCAAGACGGCTTCCGTGCTGGCCCGTGGCGAATCGCTGACGGCCCACGCCCGCAGCGCCGAATACCGCATCGTTGACGACAAAGAAGGAAACTGAACATGAGTAAATTCTGGAGTTCGTTCGTCAAGGATCTGGTGCCCTATGTGCCGGGCGAACAGCCGAAGCTGGCGAAACTGGTCAAGCTCAACACCAACGAAAACCCCTACGGTCCATCCCCCAAGGCACTGGCGGCGATGCAGACCGAGCTCAACGACACGCTGCGCCTGTACCCGGACCCCAACAGCGACCTGCTCAAGCAGGCCGTGGCCAGGTACTACGGCGTGCAGGGCAACCAGGTATTCCTCGGCAACGGTTCCGATGAAGTCCTGGCGCACATCTTCCACGGGTTGCTGCAACACGATCAGCCGCTGCTGTTCCCGGACATCAGCTACAGCTTCTACCCGGTCTACTGCGGGTTGTACGGCATCAAGTTCGACGCGGTGCCTTTGGACGAGCAGTTCCAGATCAACCCGGCGGACTACGCCAAGCCGAACGGCGGGATCATCTTCCCCAACCCGAATGCACCGACCGGTTGTCTGCTGGCGCTGGACGCCGTGGAGCAGATCCTCAAGGCCAGCCCGGATTCGGTGGTTGTGGTCGATGAAGCCTACGTCGACTTCGGCGGTGAAACCGCGATCAGTCTGGTCGATCGCTACCCGAACCTGCTGGTCACCCAGACCCTGTCCAAATCACGCTCGCTGGCGGGTTTGCGTGTGGGCCTGGCGGTGGGGCATCCGGACCTGATCGAGGCGCTGGAGCGGATCAAGAACAGCTTCAACTCGTATCCGCTGGATCGCCTGGCGATCGTCGGCGCGGCCGCAGCCTTTGATGATCGCGAGTACTTCGACAAGACCTGTCGACGGGTGATCGACAGTCGCGAGCAGGTGGTTGCGCAGCTACAGGAGAAGGGCTTTGACGTGCTGCCGTCGGCGGCAAACTTCATTTTTGCCCGCCATCCTCGGCACGATGCTGCTGGCCTGGCGGCGAAGTTGCGCGAGCAGGGCGTGATCGTTCGTCACTTCAAGCAAGAGCGGATTGCCCAGTTCCTGCGCATTACCATCGGCACGCCAGAGCAGAACCAGGCGTTGATCGACGCGCTCGGCGACCTGTAATTGACCTGACCTTGTAGCGAGGGAGCTTGCTCCCGCTGGGTCGCGAAGCAACCCCTAATCAGCCACTGCGCGTCGAACGATTGGCGCAGGTGCCGGATTAACGACTGCTCCGCAGTCGAGCGGGAGCAAGCTCCCTCGCCACAAGGTGTACAACGTCAGCGAACTGAACAACCGGCGGGCTAGCGCTTACTCTTCTTCTTTGGCGATCGGGGCAGGGGGCGGCCGCAGGCCGATTTCCGCGGTCAGCTCGAGTTCCTTGCCATTGCGGATGACCTGGATACTGACCTTGTCGGTCGGCTTGATCCGCGCCACCTGGTTCATCGAACGACGACCATCGCCGGCGGGTTCGCCATCGATGCTGAGGATGACGTCGCCCAATTGCAGGCCGGCTTTTTGTGCCGGGCCATCACGAAAAATCCCGGCAACGACAATGCCCGGTCGCCCCGACAGGCCAAACGACTCCGCCAATTCCTGGCTCAGGGGTTGCACTTCAATGCCCAGCCAGCCGCGAATCACCTGGCCGTGCTCGATGATCGATTTCATCACTTCCATGGCCAGCTTGATCGGAATCGCGAAGCCGATACCTTGCGAGCCGCCGGACTTGGAGAAAATCGCCGTGTTGATGCCGGTCAGGTTGCCGTTGGCATCCACCAGTGCGCCGCCGGAGTTGCCCGGGTTGATCGCGGCATCGGTCTGGATGAAGTCTTCGTAGTTGTTCAGGCCCAACTGATTGCGCCCGGTGGCGCTGATGATGCCCATGGTCACGGTCTGGCCGACGCCGAACGGGTTGCCGATGGCCAGCGCAACGTCGCCGACCCGGATGCTTTCCGAGCGGCCGACCGTGATCGATGGCAAGTGTTTCAAATCGATTTTCAGCACCGCGAGGTCGGTTTCCGGATCGCTGCCGATGACGCGAGCCAGGGTTTCACGACCATCCTTGAGTGCGACCACGATCTGGTCGGCGCCGGCGGTGACGTGGTTGTTGGTCAGCAAATAGCCTTCCGGGCTCATGATCACGCCGGAGCCGAGGCTCGACTCCATGCGTTTCTGCTTGGGCGCGTTGTCACCGAAGAAGCGTCGGAACTGTGGGTCTTCAAACAGCGGGTGAGTGGTCTTGTTGACCACTTTGGTGGTGTAGAGGTTGACCACCGCGGGTGCCGCGATGACCACCGCATCGGCGTAGGACACCTGTCCTTGTTGGTTCAGGGTGGTTTGCGGGGCCTGCTGAAGATTCACATCCTGGCTCGGTAGCCCGACCCATTGCGGGTAACGCTGGATAATCAGCAACGCAATCAGCACGCCGGCCAACAGCGGCCAGCCAAAAAAACGCAGACCCTTGAGCATTGAACAAATCCTGGGAGGTTACGACGGGCCAACCACGGCCCATAATGTTGCGCATTATACGAGGCCGCGCGCGCCTCTGAACGGGATATTTAGGAGTCTTTTATGGCCGTTGCCCTGAGCACCCTGGTAGACGAAGCGGATCGTTACCTCAGCAGTTCGAAGATTTCCGATTATTGCCCCAACGGCCTGCAAGTCGAAGGTCGGCCGCAGGTCATGCGCATCGTCAGCGGCGTCACGGCCAGCCAGGCCTTGCTCGATGCCGCAGTCGAAGCCCAGGCCGACCTGGTGCTGGTCCACCACGGTTATTTCTGGAAGGGCGAGAACCCCTGCATCACCGGCATGAAGCAGCGCCGGCTCAAGACCCTGCTCAAGCACGATATCAGCCTGTTGGCCTATCACCTGCCGCTGGATTTGCACCCGGATGTGGGCAACAACGTGCAACTGGCTCGTCAACTGGAGATCACCGTGGAAGGTCCGCTGGACCCGGACAACCTCAAGGTGGTCGGGTTGGTGGGCTCGCTGGCCGAGCCCATGACCGCGCGGGACTTCGCCCGTCATGTGCGGGACGTCATGGGTCGTGAACCCTTGCTGATCGAGGGCCGCGAGATGATTCGGCGGGTGGGCTGGTGCACCGGTGGTGGCCAGGGTTACATCGACCAGGCGGTGCAAGCCGGCGTCGATTTGTACCTGAGTGGCGAGGCGTCCGAGCAAACCTTCCACAGCGCCCGCGAGAATGGCATCAGCTTTATCGCGGCCGGTCACCACGCCACCGAGCGTTACGGTGTACAGGCGCTGGGGGATTATCTGGCACGACGGTTTGCCCTGGAGCACATCTTCATCGACTGTCCCAACCCGATCTGATTTCCTTGTGGGAGCGGGCTTGCTCGCGAAGCAGGCACGGCGGTTTAACAGGAAAAACGCGTCATCGTTCTTCGCGAGCAAGCCCGCTCCCACAAGGACCGCGGCGCCCGAACGCGCAGGTATATTCATATACCCTTTCGATCTAGTTGGCGTCCTGATTAGACGATGACGCTGTGCTAGGATCCTCGCTCGAACACGGCCCGCTGGCCGTTCATAAGAAAGCTTTCGTGAGTAGCCATGGTCGACAAACTGACGCATCTGAAACAGCTGGAGGCGGAAAGCATCCACATCATCCGCGAGGTGGCCGCCGAGTTCGACAACCCGGTGATGCTGTACTCCATCGGTAAAGACTCTGCCGTGATGCTGCACCTGGCACGCAAGGCATTCTTCCCGGGCAAGCTGCCGTTTCCGGTGATGCACGTCGACACCCAATGGAAGTTCCAGGAGATGTACAGCTTCCGCGACAAGATGGTCGAAGAGCTGGGCCTGGACCTGATTACCCACGTCAACCCGCAAGGCGTGGCGCAAGGCATCAACCCCTTCACCCATGGCAGTGCCAAGCACACCGATATCATGAAGACCGAAGGCCTGAAGCAGGCCCTGGACAAGTATGGTTTTGATGCAGCCTTCGGCGGCGCCCGTCGCGATGAAGAGAAATCCCGCGCCAAAGAACGCGTGTACTCGTTCCGCGACAGCAAGCACCGCTGGGACCCGAAAAACCAGCGTCCGGAACTCTGGAACGTCTACAACGGCAAGGTCAACAAAGGCGAGTCGATCCGCGTCTTCCCACTGTCGAACTGGACCGAGCTGGACATCTGGCAGTACATCTACCTGGAAGGCATCCCGATCGTCCCGCTGTACTTCGCCGCCGAGCGTAACGTCATCGAGAAGAACGGTACGCTGATCATGATCGACGACGAGCGCATCCTCGAGCACCTGAGCGACGAAGACAAAGCCCGCATCGTCAAGAAAAAAGTCCGTTTCCGTACCCTTGGTTGCTACCCGTTGACGGGTGCGGTGGAGTCCGAGGCCGAAAGCCTCACGGACATCATTCAGGAAATGCTCCTGACGCGAACTTCCGAGCGCCAGGGCCGGGTCATCGATCACGATGGCGCCGGCTCCATGGAAGACAAAAAACGTCAGGGTTATTTCTAAGGGGTTGTCATGTCTCACCAATCTGATTTGATCAGCGAGGACATCCTCGCCTACCTGGGCCAGCACGAACGCAAAGAGCTGCTGCGCTTTCTGACCTGCGGTAACGTCGACGACGGCAAGAGCACCCTGATCGGGCGCCTGCTGCACGACTCCAAGATGATCTACGAAGACCATCTGGAAGCCATTACCCGCGACTCGAAAAAAGTCGGCACCACGGGCGACGATATCGACCTGGCATTGCTGGTCGACGGCCTGCAGGCCGAGCGTGAGCAAGGCATCACCATCGATGTTGCCTACCGCTATTTCTCCACCGCCAAGCGCAAATTCATCATCGCCGACACCCCCGGCCATGAGCAGTACACCCGCAACATGGCGACCGGTGCCTCCACCTGTGACCTGGCGATCATCCTGGTCGATGCCCGTTATGGCGTGCAGACCCAGACCCGTCGCCACAGCTTCATCGCCTCCCTGCTGGGCATCAAGCACATCGTCGTGGCCATCAACAAGATGGACCTCAAGGACTTCGACCAGGGTGTGTTCGAGTCGATCAAGGCCGATTACCTGGCGTTTGCCGAAGGCCTGAAGATGAAGCCCGCCACCATGCACTTCGTGCCGATGTCGGCCCTCAAGGGCGACAACGTGGTGAACAAGTCCGAGCGCTCGCCGTGGTACACCGGCCAGTCGCTGATGGAGATCCTCGAGACCGTGGAAGTGGCGGGTGATCGTAACTTCACCGACCTGCGTTTCCCGGTGCAGTACGTCAACCGTCCGAACCTGAACTTCCGTGGTTTTGCCGGCACCCTGGCCAGCGGCATCGTCAAGAAGGGCGACGAAGTCGTGGTGCTACCTTCGGGCAAGAGCAGCCGCGTGAAATCCATCGTCACCTTCGACGGTGAACTGGAGCACGCCGGTCCCGGTCAGGCCGTCACCCTGACCATGGAAGACGAGATCGATATCTCCCGTGGTGACCTGTTGGTGCATGCCGACAGTGTGCCTCCGGTCACCGACCACTTCGAAGCGATGCTGGTGTGGATGGCTGAAGAGCCGATGCTGCCGGGCAAGAAGTACGACATCAAGCGCGCCACCAGTTATGTGCCAGGTTCCATTGCCAGCATCGTCAACAAGGTCGATGTGAACACCCTGGAAGAAGGCCCGGCCAGCGCGTTGCAACTGAACGAAATCGGCAAGGTCAAGATCGCGCTCGACGCGCCGATTGCCCTCGACGGTTACGAGAGCAACCGCACGACCGGTGCGTTCATCATCATCGACCGCTTGACCAATGGTACGGTGGGCGCCGGCATGATCGTCGCCCAGCCTCTGGCTCACGGCAGTAGCACGCACCATGGCAAGTTGGCTCATGTCGCGACCGAAGAGCGCGCCCAGCGTTTCGGCCAGCAACCGGCCACCGTTCTGTTCAGCGGCTTGTCGGGTGCAGGTAAAAGCACCCTGGCCTATGCGGTTGAACGCAAGCTGTTCGACATGGGGCGCGCGGTGTTTGTGCTCGATGGCCAGAACCTGCGTCATGATTTGAACAAAGGCCTGTCACTGGACCGCGTCGGGCGTACCGAGAACTGGCGTCGTGCGGCTCACGTCGCGCGCCAGTTCAACGAAGCCGGCTTGCTGACCCTGGCTGCGTTCGTTGCACCCGATGCTGAAGGGCGCGAGCAGGCCAAGGCATTGATCGGCAGTGATCGTTTACTGACGGTGTATGTACAGGCTTCGCCGATCGTTTGTGCCGAACGCGATCCGCAAGGCCTGTATGCCGCCGCTGGCGACAACATTCCGGGCGACTCTTTCCCGTATGACGTGCCGCTGGACGCCGACCTCGTGGTCGACACCCAGTCGCTGTCGCTGGAAGAAAGCGTCAAGCAAGTGCTGGACCTGCTGCGCGAGCGTGGCGCGATCTGAGGCAGGAGCAGCGATAAGCTTTCAGCTTCAAGCGGCAAGTAAAAGCCCGCAGGCGAGTGATCGACTGCGGGCTTTTTGATGTCTGGACGGACGCATTCACGGGCAAGCGAAGAGGCCGGTACAGGCGCCTGTTTACTTCGCGGGGTACTCGCGGTGCATCTGCTCAAGCAACGCGTCCTTGTCCTGCCACAACTGGTTGATCCAACCCTGGAACTGCAGGCGGTACTCGCCATCCTGCTCGTAGTTCTTGCCGATGAATGACGCCGGGATCTGCAGTTCCTGAAAGTGCACCACCACGTCTTTCACGTTGCCGCATAACAGGTCCCAGAAGCCAGGACGGCCGGCCGGGTAGTGAATGGTCACGTTGACGATGGACTCCAGTTGTTCGCCCATGGCGTCCAGCACAAACGCGATGCCGCCGGCCTTTGGCTTGAGCAGGTGGCGAAACGGTGACTGCTGCTGTGCATGCTTGCCCGGGGTAAAGCGCGTGCCTTCGGCGAAGTTGAAGATGCCCACCGGGTTGTTGCGAAATTTCGCGCAGGTCTTGCGGGTGGTTTCCAGGTCCTTGCCTTTCTTCTCCGGGTGCTTGTCCAGGTAAGCCTTGGAATAACGCTTCATGAACGGGAAGTCCAGTGCCCACCAGGCCACCCCAATCACGGGTACCCAGATCAGTTCCTGCTTGAGGAAGAATTTCAGCGGGCGAATACGGCGGTTGAGCACGTACTGCAGCACCAGGATGTCGACCCAGCTCTGGTGGTTGCTGGTGACCAGGTAGGAGTGCTGATAGTCCAGGCCCTCAAGGCCGCTGAGATGCCAGCGGGTACGGCCGATCAGGTTCATCCAGGCTTTGTTGTTGCTGATCCAGGCCTCGTGGGTATGGTTCATCAGCCAGTGACTGAAGCGTTGGGTGAGGGCGAATGGCAACACCTTGAAGAGCGCGACGCAGAACAGGAACGAGCACAACAACAGGGTGTTCAGCGCCAGTAGCAACGAGGCGATCACGCCCCGTACGGCAGCGGGTAGAAAATCCAGCATTCAAAGATCCATAGGTCGGTTGGCGGCTTGAATCGCCGTCAAGGCGATGGTGTAGACGATATCGTCGACCTGGGCGCCGCGCGGCAAGTCATTCACCGGTTTGCGCAGGCCTTGCAGCATGGGGCCGAGGCTGACGCAGTCGGCGCTGCGTTGCACGGCTTTGTGGGTGGTGTTGCCGGTGTTCAGGTCCGGGAAAATGAACACCGTTGCCCGGCCTGCCACCTGGCTGTTCGGCGCCAATTGCCGCGCCACTGTTTCGTTGGCCGCAGCGTCGTATTGCAGGGGGCCGTCGATCAACAGCGAGTTCTGTGCTTCATGGGCCAGCAAGGTGGCTTCACGGACTTTTTCCACCTCTTCGCCGCTGGCCGACTCACCGCTGGAATAGCTGAGCATGGCCACCCGCGGCGTGATGCCGAAGGCGGCGGCGGAGTCGGCGCTTTGCAGGGCAATCTCGGCCAGTTCGCTGGCGCTCGGATGGGGGTTCATGATGCAGTCGCCGTAGACCAGTACTTCTTCCGGGAACAGCATGAAAAACACCGACGACACCAGGGTGCAGCCCGGCGCCGTTTTAATCAGCTGCAGGGCCGGGCGAATGGTATTGGCGGTGGAGTGAATGACTCCGGACACCAGCCCGTCGACTTCATCGAGCGCCAGCATCATGGTGCCGATCACCACGGTGTCTTCCAGTTGCTGCTCGGCCATGGGCGCGTTGAGGCTCTTGGTCTTGCGCAGTGCGACCATCGGCTCGACGTAGCGCTGGCGGATCAGGTCCGGATCGAGAATCTCCAGGCCTTCAGGCAGCTCGATGCCCTGGGCACGGGCGACGGCCTGTACATCTTCAGGCTTGGCCAGCAAGACGCAGCGAGCGATACCGCGCGCCTGGCAAATGGCTGCCGCCTGCACGGTCAACGGCTCGCTGCCTTCGGGCAGGACGATGCGCTTGTTGGCGGCCTGGGCGCGCTGGATCAATTGATAGCGGAACACCGCGGGCGACAGGCGCATTTCCCGTGGGGTGCCACAGCGTTGGTGCAGCCAGTCGGCGTCCAGGTGGCTGGCGACGAAATCGGTGATGATTTCCGCCCGCTCGCGGTCGTCGATCGGGATTTCCTTGTTCAGGCCGTTCAACTGGTTGGCGGTGTCGTAGGAGCCGGTGCTTACCGACAGTACGGGCAAGCCTGCCTGCAAGGCGCCGCGGCACAGGTCCATGATCCGTGGATCGGGCAGGGTGTCGCTGGTCAGCAGCAAGCCGGCCAACGGTACGCCGTTGATGGCGGCCAGGCTGACGGCCAGGATGATGTCGTCACGGTCGCCGGGCGTCACCACCAGTACGCCGGGCTTGAGCAGCTCCACCGTATTGCGCATGGTGCGCGCGCAAATGATGATCTTGTTCATGCGCCGGGTTTCGTAGTCACCGGCGTTGAGCACCTGGGCACCCATCAGGTCGGCGACGTCGCGGGTACGTGGCGCGTTGAGCTCCGGCTGGAATGGAATGCAGCCGAGCAAGCGGAAATCGCCACTGCGCAACAACGGCGAGTGCTCCTTCAGGCGCGCGGCGAAGGCCTCCATGCTTTCGTCGGTTTTGACCTTGTTGAGGATCACGCCCAGGACTTTCGGGTCTTTCGGGCCACCGAACAATTGCGCCTGCAACTCGACCCGGCCGGACAGCTCGGTAAGCACTTCGTTTTCCGGCGCCGACACCAGGATCACCTCGGCATCCAGGCTCTTGGCCAAATGCAGGTTGACCCGTGCGGCATAGCTGGCGCTGCGGGTCGGTACCATGCCCTCGACGATCAGGACGTCCTTGCCGACAGCGGCCTGCTGGTACAGGGTGATGATTTCTTCCAGCAGCTCATCGAGCTGACCGTCGCCGAGCATCCGCTCGACATGGGCCAGGCCCAGCGGCTGGGGTGGCTTGAGGCCGTGGGTGCGGGCTACCAGTTCGGTGGAGCGTTCCGGTCCGGTGTCGCCGGGGTGGGGCTGGGCAATCGGCTTGAAGAAGCCGACTTTCAGCCCTGCTCGCTCAAGGGTGCGCACCAGCCCGAGGCTGATGGAGGTCAGGCCCACACCGAAATCGGTGGGTGCGACAAAAAAAGTTTGCATGCGGATTCTCTAAAGGTGCATGGCAATGGCGATCATCCAAGCCTGACGATCTGCCTGAATCAAACGCCAAGGTTATCGCTAACCGGGCCTTGAGCGCACCAACCGCAGTCAAAGGGCTGACCTATTTTTTCAATACGTTGCGCGGGGTCGAGCACCCAGGCCCTGGTTTGCCAGGGGGGTTGATGGCGCAAGTGCTGGGTGTGCCCACAGGACAGCTCGGCCACCCAGTGTCCGTCCTCGTCCTGATGGAAACCGGTAATCGTCGATGCATTCGAAGCGGGCCGTTTGTCCGGGTTCCGTTCGCTTTCGGGCGTTTGCTTCGCTAAACTTACCCATTCTTTATTCTTATGCAAAAGGTCTCGCCCCATGCTGATCGCCGCCAATAAGGCTGTCTCCATCGACTATACCCTGACCAACGACGCTGGTGAGGTCATCGACAGCTCCGCCGGCGGCGCGCCGCTGGTCTACCTGCAAGGCGCAGGCAACATCATTCCAGGCCTGGAAAAAGCCCTGGAAGGCAAAGCGGTCGGTGACGAACTGACTGTCGCCGTAGAACCGGAAGACGCCTACGGCGAATACGCGGCCGAACTGGTCAGCACTCTGAGCCGCAGCATGTTCGAAGGCGTTGATGAGCTGGAAGTGGGCATGCAGTTCCACGCTTCCGCGCCAGACGGCCAAATGCAGATCGTCACCATCCGCGATCTGGACGGCGACGACGTGACCGTTGACGGCAACCACCCGTTGGCCGGCCAGCGCCTGAACTTCCAGGTCAAGATCATCGACATCCGTGACGCCAGCCAGGAAGAAATCGCCCATGGTCACATCCATGGCGAAGGTGGTCATCACCACTGATTTCTGCGCTAAGCTCAGATAACTGGAGAGGCGCCCGAGGGCGCCTTTTTAGTCGGTGGCCGTTTCCGGTCATCGGTGTTTGCGCGGTCGCTGGGCTGTTTCGAGAAAAACACGGGATATCTGGAGTACGTCATGAGTGCTTTTCACGACCTTACATTAAAAGCGTTGGATGGCCAGGCGTTGCCTCTGGCGCCCTTCAAAGGGCACGTCGTGCTGGTGGTCAACGTCGCCTCCAAGTGTGGTCTGACACCCCAGTACGCTGCGCTGGAAAACCTCTATCAGCAGTACAAGGCTCAAGGCTTCAGCGTGCTGGGCTTGCCGTGCAACCAGTTTGCCGGGCAGGAGCCGGGCACGGAAGACGAGATCAAGACGTTCTGCAGCCTCAACTACGGCGTGAGCTTTCCGTTGTCCAGCAAGCTGGAAGTCAACGGCCATGAGCGTCATCAGTTGTATCGTCTGCTGGCAGGCGAGGGGGCCGAATTTCCCGGTGATATCACCTGGAATTTCGAAAAATTCCTGATGGGCAAGGACGGTCGCGTGCTGGCGCGTTTCTCGCCACGCACCGCGCCGGATGATCCGACGGTCATCCAGGCCATCGAAAAAGCCCTCGCTTGATCTCTTTTTGCAGGAGCTGACTTGCCTGCGATCACGACCCTGTTGATCGCCGCAAGACGCCAGGGCCGCTTCGGCCCTCCAGCTCCTGTCAATCCGTTCTGTCTTTTTAGCTTAATCACTGCAATCAATAGTGCTGTTCAGCACCTTGCGGTCTCCATATTATCGTCGTCATAAACCTCGCGTCCCTGTGGAGTGCCGCATGCCCGTCAAAGCCTTGTTCAAACCGTTCAACCTCGGCGCGCTGGAACTGCCGACCCGCGTGGTCATGGCACCGATGACCCGTTCGTTCTCCCCGGGCGGTGTGCCGAACTCAAAAGTGATCGAGTACTACCGCCGTCGCGCGGCGGCCGGTGTGGGCCTGATCATCACCGAGGGCACCACGGTCGGTCACAAGGCATCCAACGGCTACCCCAACGTCCCGCATTTCCATGGCCAGGCCGCGCTGGCCGGCTGGAAGAAAGTGGTCGATGCCGTGCACGCTGAAGGCGGCAAGATCGTTCCGCAACTGTGGCATGTGGGCAGTGTGCGGCGCATCGGCACCGAGCCGGACGCCAGTGTGCCGGGCTACGGTCCGTCGGAAAAAATCAAGGAAGGTCAGGTCGTGGTGCATGGCATGACCCGACAGGATATTCAGGACGTGATCGCGGCGTTTGCCCAGGCTGCCAGGGATGCACAGAGCATCGGCATGGACGGCGTGGAGATTCATGGTGCCCACGGCTACCTGGTCGACCAGTTCTTCTGGGAAGGCAGCAACCAGCGCACCGACGAATACGGTGGCAGCCTGGCCAACCGTTCGCGTTTTGCCATCGAACTGGTCCAGGCCGTGCGTGCCTCGGTCGGCGAGGGCTTCCCGATCATCTTCCGCTTTTCCCAGTGGAAGCAGCAGGATTACAGCGCGCGACTGGTGCACACCCCTGAGGCACTGGGTGAACTCCTGCAGCCGTTGTCGGATGCCGGCGTGGATATTTTCCACTGCTCGACTCGTCGCTTCTGGGAGCCGGAGTTCGATGGCTCCGAACTGAACCTGGCCGGTTGGACCCGCAAACTGACCGGCAAGCCGACCATCACGGTTGGCAGCGTTGGCCTGGACGGCGAATTCCTGCAGTTCATGGTCAACACCGACAAAGTCGCGCAGCCTGCCAGCCTGGAGAAACTGCTGGAGCGCCTGAACAACGATGAGTTCGACCTGGTGGCCGTGGGCCGCGCCTTGCTGGTCGATCCAGACTGGGCGCAGAAAGTGCGTGATGGCCGTGAAGAGGACATCCTGCCGTTCAGTCGCGAAGCGTTGATGACGCTGGTTTAAGCGGCGGCCCGCTCACACCATCACGGGCCAGCCCGCTCCTGCAGGACGACAAGGTCCAGTGTGGGAGCCGGCTCGCCATGGCCTTACGGCAAGGTCGGTGCATTCGGTACCGCCAACTCCCCCACACACGCACCGCGCAACTGACTTTCAAATTGCTCGATGATCGCCGTCCACCCCTGGCGGCTCGCGTGCTGACGCGCATTCAGGCGGATGCAGCGCAGGGCTTCCGCTTCCTCCAACAGCCAGCCAGCGGCATCGCAAAAAGCGTCTTCATCCCCTGGCATCGCCACGACACCGTTGTAGCCATGGCGAATGTGCTGGGCCGCGGCGGCCTGATCGTAGGCCACCACCCCAAGGCCTGAGGCCAGCGCTTCCAGTACGACATTGCCGAAGGTTTCGGTCAGGCTCGGGAACACGAAAATGTCCCCGGATGCATAGTGGCAGGCCAAGGCTTCACCGCGTTGTGAGCCGCAGAAGATCGCTTCAGGCATGTCCTTTTCCAGTGCGGCGCGCTGTGGTCCGTCACCGACCACGATCAATTTCATCCGGCGCTGTGGATAAGTTGATTGCAGGTGTTGGTAGCAGCGTTTGAGCAACCCCAGGTTTTTTTCCGGGGCCAACCGGCCCACGTGAATCACCGCGATATCGTCATTGGCCAGCCCCCAGCTTTCCCGTAGGGAGCCCAGGCGTTTGGTCGGGTGGAACATCTGGCTGTCGACTCCCCGGGATAACAGCGCCAGGCGCTCGAAGTGCCGACGCTCCAGTTCCAGGCGCTGGCTGGCGCTGGGCACCAGCGTCAGTTGGGAGCGGTTATGGAACCAGCGCAAGTAGTGCGTCAGCAGCCGGGTCAACAGCCCGAGGCCGTACTGGCTGGAGTACTGCTGGAAATTGGTGTGGAAACCGCTCACCGCGGCAATGCCCAATCGCCGTGCTGCCCGCAAGGCAGACAAGCCCAATGGCCCCTCGGTGGCGATGTAGAGCACGTCCGGGCGCTGGCGCTTCCAGCGCCTGAGCAGCTTGTGCATCGACGATTGGCCCCATTGCAGTCCAGGGTATCCGGGCAGCGGCCAGCCTCGGCAGAGCAACAGCTCGTCATCACTGGCTCGGGCCTGATCGCCCGCCTGGCGCGGTCGCACCAGTTCGATCTGATGCCCTCGCGCGCGCAATCCATCGCACAAGCGGCCAAGGGTATTGGCCACACCGTTGATTTCGGGCGGAAAGGTTTCGGTGATCAGGGTGATGTGCAGGGCTGTCGTCATGGCCTCAGTGTCGGCTGAGGCCGTGTCGTCATTGTGTCAGCGCGATGACGAATTCATGAAGGGTCAGCCTTGCTTGGCCACCAGGTTTTCCGCGCCGCGCTCGCGCACCCAGAACAGCGTCGCCCCAGCGACGGCGGCCGGCATCATCAGGATATTGACCACGGGAATCAGCAGCACCAGGTAAACGCTGCCGCCAAAGCCCATGCTCTGCCAGCGTTTCTCGCGCAGCCAGGCGAGCATCTCGTTCCAGCCCAGCTTGTGGTTGTCTGCCGGGTAGTCGATGTACTGGATCGCCATCATCCACACGCCGAAGACCAGCCACAGCGGTGCGGCAATCAGGTTGAGCACCGGGATGAACGACAGGATGAACAGCGCCAGCGCCCGAGGCAGGAAGTAGCCGAGCTTGCGCATCTCGCGGGCGAGCGTGCGCGGGATCATGGCGATCAGTTCGCCCCAGCTGAAGGCCGGGAAATCGTCGGTGCCACGCACCACCACTTCGACTTTCTCCGCGAGAAATCCGTTGAAGGGGGCAGCGATCACGTTGGCCAGCATGGTGAAGCTGAAAAACACCATCAACACCACCAGCACCACGAACAGTGGCCATAGCACATAACTGAGAAAACTCAGCCAATCGGGCAGGGAAGGCATCAGGGTGTCGACCCACAGGCTGAACTGATGGCTGGCCAGGTAGATCAATCCGACGAACAGCACCAGGTTGATGGCCAGTGGCAACAGCACAAACAAGCGCAGGCCAGGACTCAGGATCAGCTTGAGGCCTTCGCGCAGGTATTGCGGGCCGGACAGAACGGGGGCGGGCATAGTGTGCTCCGAGCAATGAGAAACGCGCCGACCTTACCGGCTTTGCCCGGCAGGCGAAAGCACGGTAACGGCATCGACATTAACTGTAACAAAGGCGCCTATAAATAGACCGCCGGCGTATAGAGACCGCCTATGAGCTGGATTGTTAAACCGTATTTCCTTAATCTTCGCCTCCTCGATACGCTGCACCCATTATTTTTCAGGGCTGTCCCACTATGGCGCTTCCCCAAGCGTCGGCACGGTCCTTTTTTATTCCAGCCGGCAATCCGGCATCCGTGCCAGGTAGTACCGGCCGGTCGATAGGAGTGAGTCATGTCTGATGTACGTCATTCGCGAGTGATTATTCTCGGTTCCGGCCCTGCCGGTTACAGCGCTGCGGTCTATGCCGCCCGCGCTAACCTCAAGCCGTTGCTGATCACTGGCATGCAGGCGGGTGGTCAGTTGACCACCACCACCGAAGTCGACAACTGGCCGGGCGACGTTCACGGCCTGACCGGCCCGGCGCTGATGGAGCGGATGAAAGAGCACGCCGAGCGTTTTGAGACCGAAATCGTTTTCGATCACATCAATGCCGTCGACTTTGCTGCCAAGCCGTACACCCTCATCGGCGACAGCGGTACTTACACCTGTGACGCCCTGATCATCGCCACCGGCGCCAGCGCTCGCTACCTGGGCCTGCCGTCGGAAGAGACCTTCATGGGCAAAGGCGTTTCGGCCTGCGCGACCTGCGACGGTTTCTTCTACCGCAACAAGCCTGTGGCCGTGGTCGGCGGCGGCAACACCGCTGTTGAAGAAGCCCTGTACCTGGCCAACATCGCCAGCAAGGTGACCCTGATCCACCGCCGCGAAACCTTCCGCGCCGAGAAGATCCTGATCGACAAGCTCAATGCCCGGGTTGCCGAAGGCAAGATCGAGCTGAAGCTGAACGCGACCCTGGACGAAGTCCTGGGCGACAACATGGGCGTGACCGGTGCGCGCTTGAAGAACAACGACGGCAGCTTCGACGAGTTGAAAGTCGACGGCGTGTTCATCGCCATCGGCCATACCCCGAACACGTCGCTGTTCGAAGGCCAGTTGACCCTCAAGGACGGTTATCTGGTGGTGCAGGGCGGTCGTGAAGGCAATGCGACTGCCACCAGCCTCGAAGGTATCTTCGCCGCCGGCGACGTGGCTGACCACGTCTACCGTCAGGCGATCACCTCGGCGGGCGCCGGCTGCATGGCCGCACTGGACGCAGAGCGTTACCTGGACGATCTGCAGAACGCTTGATTGCGCGAGCGTTGAAATGAAAAAACCGGCCTTGGCCAATGTTGTTCAGTTAAGAAACGCTTGAAGCGAGTGAGAGATCCGTGGCGAGCGAGCTTGCTCGCGCTGGGGCGCGAAGCGCCCCCAACAAAGTGACTGCGGTCTTTCTGAACGAACTCGGCGATAGTTTTTGGGGCTGCTGTGCAGCCCAGCGCGAGCAAGCTCGCTCGCCACGGGGGATGTATTGAGCAACCCTATCGTTAACTGAACAGCATTGGGCCTTGGCCGGTTTTTTCATGCCCGCGATTGCACGGGCAATGAAGCACTTGATGTGGGAGCGGGCAAGCCCGTTCCCATAGGGAGAATCAGCGGCGCGCCAGTGGCTGCTGCGTGAACTTCACACCCGCCAGGCCATGGGCAATCAATGCCCGGATGTTGCCGTGATCACTGCCTTCAGGCGTCGCAACCACCGAGCGGTAGTGTTCGCCGAATGCCAGCAGTGCCTCTTTATCGCTCAAGCCTTCCAGCAGGGCCAGGCCCAGGGTCTTGCACGACCCTTCGTTCTGCCCGGCGGCGTTTGCCACGCCGCCGTTGTTGAAGGCCTGTGGCTGGTAGTCGTAGCCCGCGGCAATGAACGCCAGGGTATCGGCGAAAGCGTGTTCGCCGCTGTTCAGGCTGGCGCGCAGGGTGTTCAGGTCAGTCATGGGTTTTTCCTTTGGCAAACGCCGCTTGTTGCTCGGCGCTGGCTTCTTGCTGGTATTGGGCTTTCCACTCGGCATAGGGCATGCCGTAGACCACTTCACGGGCATCGTCGAGGCTGACCTCGATCTGGCGTTCGTCAGCGGCGGCCTTGTACCACTTGGACAGGCAGTTGCGGCAGAACCCCGAGAGGTTCATCAGGTCGATGTTCTGCACGTCCTTGCGGCTGTCCAGGTGGGCAACCAGCCGGCGGAAAGCGGCGGCTTCAAGTTCCAGGCGTTGTTGGTCGGTCATGGTGGTCTCTGGGGGGCAGCTTCAAGCGGCAGGCATCAAGCCGCAAGATAGGAATTGCGTTGGCTTGTAGCTTACCGCTTCAAGCGTGGGGCTTGAAGCTCAGCGGCTTGCCGCGAGGGTGATCGACACCGACTCGGCAAAGCGCAGGGCGTGGGGTTTGTCGACTTCGACCTCGGCGTAGAGCACGCTCTGGTTGGCCATGACCAGGTCCAGCAACTCCTGGGTCAGGCGTTCGAGCAGCGCAAACCGGTTACCTTCCACGTGGGCGATGATCGCTTTGGTGATGGTGCGGTAGTTGAGCGCGTGATCGATGTCGTTATCGCGTACCGCATCTTGGGCGGCATACAGGATCGTCAGGTTGATCAGGATGTCCTGCTTGTTGAGGATTTCATCCTCATTGATCCCGATGAAGGTCCGCAGACACAGGTCCTTGACCCGGATGCGGGCCATTCCTGGTTGAAGTTGTGGCATTGCTACTTGCTCCGTCCAATCAATTGCAGGAATTCTTGGCGGGTGGTGCTCGACTCGCGAAAGGCGCCGAGCATCACCGAGGTATTCATGATCGAATTCTGTTTCTCGACGCCGCGCATCATCATGCACATGTGCTGGGCCTCGATCACCACCGCAACACCGGCGGCGCCGGTCACACGCTGCACCGCCTCGGCGATTTCCCGGGTGAGGTTTTCCTGGATCTGCAAGCGCCGGGCGAACATGTCGACGATGCGCGCGATCTTCGACAGGCCCAGCACCTTGCCGGTAGGAATATAAGCGACATGGGCCTTGCCGATGAAGGGCAGCAGGTGATGTTCGCAGAGTGAGTAGAGCTCGATGTTGTCGACGATGACCATTTCATCATTGTCAGAGGCGAACAGCGCACCATTGACGATCTCTTCGACACTTTGCGCATAACCGTGACACAGGTATTGCATGGCCTTGGCCGCGCGCAGCGGGGTGTCCAGCAGGCCTTCGCGGTCGGGGTCTTCACCCAGGCCGATCAGGATCTCACGGTAGTGCTGGGGCAATAACGTCATGGTACATCCTCGCGGGGCGGCTTACTTGACGTGCCGTCCGCCGTTGACAGTCAGGGTCGTGCCGGTGACATAAGGGTTGTCCAGCAAATAGCGCAGGCTCTGGTAGATCACTTCGGCACCGGGTTCGATGCCCAGCGCGGACTTGGCCAGTGCCTTGGCGCGGTAGGCAGCATCGTCGTCGGGGTTGAACATTAGCAGGGCGGGGGCGATGCCGTTGACCTTGATCTTCGGGGCGTATTTTGCCGCGAACGAAAGGGTCAGGCTGTCGAGCCCCGCTTTGCTGGCGCAGTAGGCGATGTGCTTGCTGCTGCCCTTGCGCGTGACATCGTCGCTGATGTGCACGATGTCCGCCGGGGTCGAGCGCTCCAGCAAGTCGGCACAGTGCAGGTTGATCAGGTACGGCGCCAGCATGTGCACGCTGAACATCCGGCCAAATGCGCTCGCTTCGGTGTCAGGCGTTTCCGCCAGCCAGGCGGAGGCGTTATGCACGATGGCGCGCAAACAGTGGGTGTGCTGTTTCAGTTCGCTGATAAAGGCCAGGATCCCGGATTCGCTGGAGAAGTCCGCGAACAGCGTGATCGCCCCCAGGTCGCGCAGGGTTTGCACGCCGGGGCGTTCGCTGCGGTAGCTGACGATCACCGGTTGACCGTCTTCCAGCAGCCGTTTGGCGCAATGCAGCCCGACACGCTGGCTGGCGCCGGTGATGAGGATCGGGGCAAGGGAAGGGGGCATGGGCGGCTCGCATGGCGGGTATGGCAAAACTATACCAGCGACGAGCCTTGTAAACCTATGCCAAGCGCACCGGCGGGGGATCAGCGATTCTGCGTGGAGGGCTCAGTGGGTAACGGTCGTACGGGCGTGCTGTTCAACCAGCCGGCCAGCAGGCGAGTCGACAATGGAATGAAGAGGTAGACCATCAGTGGAGTCAGGGCCAGGGTGCTGACGAGCACGCGGGGCAGCATGCTCATGTCGTTGAGCAATGGACCGAGGACAAAGTTGAACAGCAGCGAGACCGGGAAAAACGCCAGCCAGATCGCCACCGCCTGTTTCCAGCGTGGGGGGCGTTGCCCGACGGCACCGAACCAACCGTCGATGCCACTGACGCGATGCTCGGAGGGGTGGGCAAACAGGTCGCTGCCGCGCGCAAGCCATGCAGTGCGCGAGACGGAATGTTCCCAGGCGTGCAGGGTTTTCTCGTCGGCAAAGCGGAAGATGATCTGGAACTCGTCATCGTCGGGCGGCGGGGCGAGCACGCCAGAACCCAGATAGCCGGGGAAGTCGGTGGCCAGTTGTTCGCCTTCGCGCAACCAGGCGATCAGGTCCTGATAGCGCCCATTGGCAACGCGACGCGCCACCATCAGGGTGACCGGTGAGGTAGACATTTTGTATCTCCATATGACGCGCACGCGACTCCGGGTAGGAGGTGTGCAAAACGCAGCACCGGGGGTAGAGGGCTGCGCCAATGAATAGGCAAGAATTATTCCTGATTATGTAGAAAACACCAGCGATGGTCGTCGAATGCCAGGTGCTTGAATGTCCGGGCTGCTTGAGGGATAAGGTAAGATTCGACTTGGCAAGGATGTCCACGCGCCCATGGAAGATACTGAGCTTCACGAGCCTTTATTGGCTCCTCTTGCCGTCAGTCAGGAGCGATTTTTCCCGATTCGTGAAGTGGCGCGCCTGACAGGTGTCAACCCGGTGACCCTGCGTGCCTGGGAGCGACGCTACGGTTTGATTCAGCCGACGCGCACCGAAAGCGGGCATCGACTGTACTCAATGACCGATATCGAACAGATTCGCAGCATTCTTGGCTGGGTCGGCCGGGGTGTGGCGGTCAGCAAGGTAGGCAGGATTCTGAGCAAAAACAGTGCAGTCCGGGTGCTGTCGAAGATCAATCCGGATGAGTTGGTCCAAGCCGACTATGTCCAGTGGCAAACCCGGATCAAGGCTGCATTGGGCAGTTTTGATGATGTCGAGTTGGGGCGTATCTACGGTCAGGTTTTTTCCTCCTATTCACTGGCCGTGGTGTTCCAGGACATCTTCATGCCGTTATGGGCGCAGTTACTGCAACAGAAGGATGTCTTCGGACAGACCAGCGAGTGGGTGATGCTCGACGGGTTCCTGCGTTCCAGGGTTCTCCAGCGTCTGATCATGTTGCGCGGTTCGCGGCCGGTGCGGGTCGCCGTGGCTGCAATCGAAGGGCACTGTCACGAGCTTGAGTTGCTGTTGGCGGCGCTATACCTGGGCAGCGGGGACATGGGTGTCAGGGTGCTGGCGCTGGGGAAACCCTTCGATGAACTGACCCTGGTCTGTGAAAAAATCCAGCCCCAGGCGTTGGTGCTGGTTTCCAATCGGGTACCAACAACGGACTTCACACGTCGTCTGAATCGCCTGGCAATGAGCCTGGATTGCCGTCTGCTGCTGGCCGGCGATGCGTCGGACCTGGCACAGGACAGCCTGGCCGGGTCGTCCATTGGCTGCCTGGGTAGCGAAGGCGGGCTGATGCAGCAGCGTCTGCAGCGGTTCCTGGTGGGAACGCTCGATACCTGATGCTCAGGTATGCAGGGCCGGGTGGGTCAGGCGGTGTTGCTGAAGGATGTACTGACGCAACCGTTCGGTTTCGTCCTTGTCGCCCTGGTTGAGCCGATAGGCGTAGTAACCGTGTTCGGTTTCCCGCTCGAAGGTGCCGCGCATGGCGATACGCTCATAACCTGAAGGGCTGAACCACAGCGCAAAGCTTTTCGGTGGCTTGGTGCGGTTGCGCACTTCCAGCAGGACCCCCTTGAATGACACTTCATGCACCCACAGCATGCCCGGCTGGCCCCTGGCGTTTTCCAGCGCGACCGGCTCTTCAAGCACCAGGCGCCACGGGCGAACCATGGGGCCGTCCTCATAGATACTCGGTACGCCCAGGCGCAAATGCAGCGCATGAAACTCGTCTTCGACCAGGTGCAGGGGGAAGGTCATCTGCTGGTTTTCGAACTGTGCCTGGATGGTTACTTGCTCGTTCGCTGCCAGGCGAGTCAGCAGGTCGCGAATCTGGGCGCCCCCATTCACCAGCAGGCTCGACGTCGCATCACGCACATTGAGTTGCGGGTTGTGTTGCATCATCTGGATGAAATCGAGTTCATCCTGAGTCAGAAGGGCATCGCGGTGCATGGTTTACTCGAAAGATATAATTACAAAGTCATTGGTGATTGTAGTTAGTGACCATTGATTCGTTCAGTTGTTTTGACCGTTGGTCGTATTGAGCGTCCGCAATTGGACTTTCAATGCGCTCAACTCGGCTTCCAGTTGTTCGACCCGTAGCTGGGCCTTGACCTGGGTCGTGACGTCTTTTTGCACACCGATGAAATATGTTTGCTTGTCGCTTTCGTTGTACACCGTTGAAAGCGACAGTTCATTCCAGAACGGCGTGCCGTCCTTGCGGTAGTTGCGCAGGACCTCGCGACAGGATCCGCCGTTTTTCAGCGTTTCACGGATACTGCCCAAGGCGTACTGATCGCGATCTCCAGACTGGAGAAAACGACAGTCCTGATAGAGGATTTCTTCAGCGCTGTAACCGGTGAGCTTTTCGAAGGCCGGGTTCACGTAGATCAGGATATTGTCTTCGCCTTCCCGTTCGGCAATCACGATTCCATCGTTTGAAGCGTTGATCACCAATTGCAGCAATTGAGCATTGATCATCGAAGAGTCCTTTCTGCGTTGAGTGGTGCGTTGCATTCTATGACAGGGCGGGAAACTGTCCACTGGCTATCATTGCTGATTGAGAGTCAATCGCGGTTTTTTTGCGTCAGCTGTTAGTATTCCGGTTTTCACTCAGATTCAGGATCAGATTGATGAAAGTCGCCATCCTTTCCGGCTCGGTCTACGGCACAGCTGAAGAAGTCGCCCGACATGCAGCCAAGCTACTCAATGCCGCGGGGTTCGAGACCTGGCATAACCCGCGCGCGACCCTGGCGGATGTTCAGGCATTTGGCCCTGAAGCGTTTCTGGCAGTGACCTCGACTACCGGCATGGGCGAACTGCCGGACAACCTGCAACCGCTGTACTCGATGATTCGCGATACGTTGCCAGCGGCCTGGCGCGGGTTGCCGGGCGCGGTGATCGGTCTGGGCGATGCCAGTTACGGTGATACCTTCTGCGGTGGCGGTGAACAGATGCGCGAGCTGTTCGGCGAGTTGGGGGTGCGTGAAGTGCTGCCCATGTTGCGCCTGGACGCCAGTGAAAGTGTGACCCCCGAAACGGATGCCGAACCCTGGCTGGCCGAGCTGATCAGCGCTCTGCGTGGTTGACCGGACGCTTGCGCGACTGTGCCGGGCACCCTCACCACGGGTTGTTCGTAGGGGTCTGCTCAAGTGGGGGTTGTGATGCGGATCACGGCCCTGCGTGCTGCAAAATGTACTGACTCGTTAGGTCATTAAGCTGGCTGCCAATGCAACTACCGGAATGCCAATAGCTGACTAGACTGCTTTCACATGTTGAGAATAATAAGAACTGAGGTCTTGCCGTGAGCGCAGCCCCCGCAGCATCAACCCCGAATGTCAAAGATCAGGTCAGCGCCACCGAGTGGCAGGCGCGAGTGGATCTGGCCGCCTGTTATCGGTTGGTGGCCCTGCATGGCTGGGATGATCTGATCTTCACCCACATTTCGGCCAAGGTGCCGGGCACCGAAGATTTCCTGATCAACCCGTTCGGGATGATGTTCCACGAAATCACCGCGTCGAGCCTGGTCAAGGTCGATCAGGCCGGCAACAAGCAAATGGCCAGTCCGTACGAGATCAACCCCGCCGGTTACACCATCCATAGCGCGGTGCACGAAGTGCGTCACGACGTGGCGTGCGTGCTGCATACCCACACGGCAGCGGGTGTAGCGGTTTCTGCGCAAAAGCAAGGCGTGCTGCCGATCAGTCAGCAATCGTTGTTTGTCCTCTCCAGCCTGGCGTATCACGCTTATGAAGGCGTCGCGCTGAACCATGAGGAGAAGGCGCGCCTGCAAGCGGACCTTGGGCAAAACCATTTCCTGATGCTGCACAACCATGGGTTGCTGACCTGTGGCAGCACGATCGCCGACACTTTTCTGATGATGTTCACCTTCCAGCGCGCCTGCGATATCCAGGTGCTGGCGCAGAGTGGCGGGGCTGAGTTGATTGCCATCGAACCGCAGATACTCGCCGGCGCCAGGGCGATGATTGCCGGCGTAACCAAAAGTGCTCAAGGAATGGGTGGCGCGCTGGCCTGGCCGGCGTTGCTGCGCAAACTCGATCAACAAGACACGGGCTACAGACTCTAAATGTCTCTCGCCGAAATCCCGTTATGCGTCTGGCGCAAACGAAGCCAGAGCTTTGTGTTCCGTGGCCAGGCCATCCGCTATTGGGTGGCCGGCCAGGGCGAACCCTTGCTGCTGATCCACGGCTTTCCCACCGCCAGCTGGGATTGGCATTACCTGTGGCAGCCCCTGGCCCAGCGTTATCGAGTGATCGCTTGCGACATGCTCGGTTTTGGCGACTCGGCGAAACCCCTTCACCATGATTACTGTCTGCTGGAGCAGACCGACCTGCAGCAGGCGCTACTGGCTCATTTAGGCATCGACCAGCCCGTGCATCTGCTGGCCCATGATTATGGAGACAGCGTGGCGCAGGAGTTACTGGCCCGGCACGAAGAGGATCGTGCGCAGATTGCCAGTTGTGTGTTCCTCAACGGCGGGCTGTTTCCCGAGACTCATCGACCGGTGCTCATGCAGAAATTGCTGCTCAGCCCCTTGGGCTGGATGATCGGGCGGGCTTTTACGCGAGATACCCTGGTCAAGAGTTTCCGGCAGATCTTCGGTCCCGAGTCCCGCGCCAGTGAAAGCGAACTGGACGATTTCTGGAGTTTGATCAGCAGCAACAATGGGCCGCGCATCCTGCATAAGCTGATCAATTATGTGCCGCAACGCCGCGCATTGCGCAATCGCTGGGTTCGCGCCATGCAGACGGGAAACGTTGCGCTACGGGTGATTGACGGTGAAGCCGACCCGGTGTCGGGCGGGCACATGGTCGAACGCTACCGGGCGCTGATTGCCAATCCGGACACCGTGTTGCTGCAAGGCATTGGTCATTACCCGCAAATCGAAGCGCCGGTGCAGGTGCTCAAGCACTACCTGGCCTTTCGTGAACATCTGAATTCCCTGGCGTTGAAAGTCGCCTTCTCCTGATCCCCTGAACGCCTGGCACACCGCTCGATCATCCCTCTGCCTTATCGTCCACCATTCAGCTCCAGCCCACTTGATTGTGAGTGCGTAGCGTGTGCCTGACACTCAGGTTCACTGTCCTTGGGCCTGCTGGAGTTGGGTAATGAATGAGTCTGTGCGCTTCGAAGATAAAGTCGTGATCGTCACCGGTGCGGGCGGAGGCCTGGGACGGGCCCATGCGTTGCTGTTCGCCAGGCAGGGGGCCAACGTGCTGGTCAACGATCTTGGCGGCTCGGCGCAAGGCGAGGGGGCCAACGCCAGCGCGGCTGACCGCGTAGTAGCCGAGATTCGCGAGGCTGGCGGTACCGCCATCGCCAACCATGACTCGGTGACCGACGGCGAGAAAATCGTTCAGCACGCACTCGACGCCTTTGGCCGGATCGACGTGGTGGTCAACAATGCCGGGATCCTGCGGGACAAGACGTTCCACAAAATGGACGACAGCGACTGGGACCTGGTTTACCGCGTCCATGTCGAGGGCGCCTACAAAGTCACCCGTGCCGCCTGGTCGCACATGCGCGAGCAAAACTACGGTCGGGTAATCTTTACCGCGTCGACGTCGGGCATCTACGGCAACTTCGGCCAGTCCAACTACGGCATGGCCAAGCTCGGCCTCTATGGCCTGACCCGCACCCTGGCCATCGAAGGCCGAAAAAACAACATCCTGGTCAACGCCATCGCCCCGACCGGTGGTACGCGCATGACCGAAGGCCTGATCCCGCCACACGTATTCGAGCAACTGAAACCGGAACTGGTCAGCCCGCTGGTGGTGTACCTGGCGAGCGAAAACTGCCAGGAAACCTCCGGGCTGTTCGAAGTGGGTGGCGGCTGGATGGGCAAAGTGCGCTGGGAGCGTAGTCTCGGTGCCGGCTTTGACCCGCGCGAGGGTTTCTCGCCAGAGGAGGTAGCGGCGCATTGGCAGCAGATCTGCGACTTCGAAGGCGCGGCACATCCGAAGGACAACATTGAAGCGTTGAAGGAAATGATGGGCAATCTGCAGCAGTATTCATTGTAAGTGGTGAAGGCACCGCTATCGTTTCGCGGGTGGGGGTAACGAATTCAGGTTTCGTTGCCTTCATCCTCAAGCCCGGGGCTGGTGTCAGGTGACCTGTTTATTCGATTGCGGGTGCCTTTCAGGACGCAGTTGCTCAGCTAGCCGTTTGAGTGCCATCTGTGACTGGAGTCGGGTCCATTCGACGGCGATGCACTGCGTGGCGGCTTGTGCCGCCGCTTGAGCGTGTTCGTTGGCCAATTGCAGAGCTTGTGTCCATGCTTCAATCCGCTGCTGTTTTCGCGTCCGGACTTCTGCTTCAACATCCGGGTCAGTTAGATAGCGTGGTGGCTTGGGCATCTTTATCTCCTGTTGAATGAGTAGGGCGCTCAATATTCAACTTACAACAGAAGTAAAAGGCACGAATCTGATAGAGGTGTGGGTTATCTCATGTTCATTTGTGTGAATCTTCTTGATGCAATAATTAAAAGCAACCCCTCTTGTGTGAAGCCTGTTTTTTGAATCGCATAGAAATACCACCGATAAAAAAGCCGCTGCAAATACAGCGGCCAAGCCGAGTGCTCGAATAAATGGCTGGCAGGATGTGAGGCCAGCCTTCAAGGGAAGTATTTACTCACCAGTGCTGCGAGGGTCGCGGCCGTTTGAGCATCCATGACCCCGTCGTATTTCTCCGGCCGAAAGTGCAATTGAAATGCTCGAACCAGTTGTTGGTATCCCGATTCGGTAGTAGCCCCCGAAACGTCATAGCCGTAGGTCTTGAATAGTTTGATCAACGCTGATCGATCGGGAATACCCGATTCGTTGTAGTGTCGCAGCCGGGCATCTCGGCGGTCATTGTCAAACCAGGCACCAATGCCCTTCAAATACAGCGCATGCCATGGAAATGCCGGGCCTGGGTCGCTCTTGCGGCCAATGGCGATGTCAGAGTGGCCCAGGACATTACGCGCACTGATGTCCGGGTAGCGCTTGAGTATGTCCAGTGCCAGTTGCTCAATCGCGGCGACTTGCAGGGGGGGGTAAGGCGGAAAGTTGAAGTGTCCCTGGTTGTCACTCGCCAGATTCACCACTTCGATACCGATTGAGGTGTCATTGAGACTGCTGCGATTGTCCCACTGGCTGACTCCGGCGTGCCATGCCCGTTGCTGTTCATCGACAAGACTGAAGATCTGCTGATCCGTGAACCCGGCCTTGGCGTAGGAGGAGTCGGTCACGTCGGGGATCAGGTAATGAGCGCTGACGCTGGGACCGGTCAGTGCCGCGATCGAGCTTGAAAAGTTGCCGGCAGTGTAGTGAAGGATCAGGAAGCGAATTCGACTGTTGTAACCTTTGGTCGAGCGGTATTGGCTATTGATGGGAAACATGAATGATGACTCCGGTATCGACGTGATTGAGTTGGCGTTTACCGCCAGTCAAGTCAGCCTATCAGTGAGTTATCAGTACTTATGTGGCGCTTTTCCGGCGCTTTTGTAGGAGGGGCGTTAGTGTTGTATGGCTATGTGTCGCCGGTGCTGTAGTGCCAGGTTGTAGTGAATAAAAACCAGCGCATAAAAAAGGCCGCTGCAAACGCAGCGGCCAAGGTAAGACGTTAGATCAAGGAGCTACAAATCAACGTCAGTGAACAACGGGCAATGAATTGAAGGGGAGGCTCAACTCATCTGGATTTTTTGGCAGGGCAAGTGGACGATCCACACTTGAGTGCCTTTGCGCATTCAGGGTATTTCCCGTGAAAGCCAGACAATAATAAGTTGTTCTTTGCACAGGAAAAATAGCGATTCGAGACATGCACTGTTGCATCATTGGCAACAGTCGCGATCTCGACTCTGGTGCGCTTGCATCATGGGTGTGGCTGATACCCCCGTCATCCTGTCCGTCCATGCCCGGTTCGAAGTCCCGGGCCCGCAAGGGTACTGATCCTCGGAAAGTGCGCGGTTGAACGTCGAATCCAGGCGGTGGCCAAGACCAAGTCGATGGGGTTTTTTACCTGAGTGCAGTCGTGCAGCGATCAGCTCAAGGCCGTGGCGGGTTCATGCCCCATGCGCCAGCTCACGGCCCGGGTTGCCGCCAACAGGCGCTGCGCCGCCGGCCCGTTTTCGTCGGCGTGGAACAAGGACGTCGGGCCGACGATGGTCAGCACGGCGGCAATCTGTCCAACCGCATTGAACACCGGTGCCGAGAGCGCATCGACGCCGGGCATCAGCAAGCCATGCACATGGTGCAGGCCGCGTTGGCGAATCTGTTCGCACAAGGTGCGGTAGGCCTGTTCATCGGCCAAGGGGTGAGCCTCCGCGGCCTGGACTTCCTGCTCTCGCAACTCGGCGGTTTCCCGGTGCGGCAAGTACGCGCCGAACACCAGGCCGGTGGACGAGCTGAGCAGCGGCAACACCGAGCCTAACTGGGTCACCACTGTCACTGCACGCACCGCAGGCTCGATGTGCACCACGGTTGCCCCCTGATTGCCCCACACCGCCAGGAAACAGGTTTCATTCAATTCGTCGCGCAACTCGCTGAGTGGCAGGGCGGCGACTTTCAGCACGTCCATACTGTTCAGGGCCGCCAGGCCGACGCGCAAGGCTTCGCGGCCCAGGCCGTAGTGGTTGGTCGTCGTGTTCTGCTCGGCAAAACCGCTGGCGATCAGCGCCTGCAGATAGCGGTGAACCTTGCTCGCCGGCATCTGCACATGTTCGGCCAGGCGCGATAACGACGTCGACGGCGACAACTCGGCCAACGCCTTGAGGATGTCGGTGCCGACCTCGGCCGAGCGGACTTTCTGTTTACCGTTGCTGTCGCTGGTTGCGCGCGGCTTTTCCATGGTTCAGTCATGCCTGGAGATGAATGGGCGTCTTTATAGCTTGACGGTCAATACCAATCAAATTACGTTATGCGTAATCGAATTACGATAAAAATAACCTGGACGTGCCGAGACTCTGAAATGGAGCCATGGCCACGGCCTACTCCCTGTTCAGGAGGCTCCATGAACCTCGACTCAACGGCACCGGCGCTGGCTTACCAGTCAGGCTTCGGCAACGAATTCAGCAGTGAAGCGCTGCCAGGCGCATTACCTGTCGGCCAGAACTCTCCGCAAAAAGCCCCTTACGGCCTCTACACCGAACTGTTCTCCGGCACTGCATTCACCATGGTCCGCAGTGAAGCGCGGCGCACCTGGATGTACCGCATCCAGCCGTCGGCCAACCACCCGGCGTTCGTCAAGCTGGAGCGGCAACTGGCCGGTGGTCCGCTGGGCGAAGTGACACCCAACCGCCTGCGCTGGAACCCGTTGGACATCCCCACCGAGCCGACTGATTTCATCGACGGCCTGGTGAGCATGGCCGCCAACTCGGGTTCGGAAAAACCGTCCGGTATCAGCATTTACCATTACCGCGCCAATCGCTCGATGGAGCGGGTGTTTTTCAATGCCGATGGCGAATGGTTGCTGGTACCGGAGCTGGGCCGCTTGCGTATCGCCACCGAGCTGGGCGTGCTGGAACTGGAACCGCTGGAAATAGCGGTACTGCCACGGGGCTTGAAGTTCCGTATCGAACTGCTCGACCCGCAAGCACGTGGCTACCTGGCCGAGAACCATGGCGCGCCGCTGCGTCTGCCGGACCTGGGGCCGATTGGCAGCAACGGCCTGGCCAACCCTCGGGACTTCCTGACCCCGGTTGCGCACTACGAAGACCTCAAGCAGCCGACCACCCTGGTACAGAAGTTCCTCGGTGAACTGTGGGGGTGCGAGCTGGACCATTCGCCACTCAACGTCGTGGCCTGGCACGGTAACAACGTCCCGTACAAATACGACCTGCGTCGTTTCAACACCATCGGCACCGTGAGCTTCGACCATCCGGACCCATCGATCTTCACCGTTCTGACGTCGCCCACCAGCGTTCATGGCCTGGCCAACCTCGACTTCGTGATCTTCCCGCCACGCTGGATGGTTGCCGAGAACACCTTCCGTCCGCCGTGGTTCCACCGCAACCTGATGAACGAATTCATGGGCCTGATCCAGGGAGCCTACGACGCCAAGGCTGAAGGCTTCCTGCCGGGGGGCGCGTCGTTGCACAGTTGCATGAGCGCTCACGGACCGGATGGCGAGACCTGCACCAAGGCGATCAATGTCGAACTGACACCGAGCAAGATCGATAACACCATGGCGTTCATGTTCGAGACCAGCCAGGTATTGCGCCCAAGCCGTTTCGCCCTCGACTGCCCGCAACTGCAAAACACCTATGATGCTTGCTGGGCTTCGCTGCCCGTCACTTTCAACCCGAATCGGAGATAACCCATGACCCAGACCACCCCCACTCGTAGCTGGGTTGCCTCCGCCAACGACCATGCTGATTTCCCGTTGCAGAACCTGCCGCTGGGCGTGTTCAGCACTCAGGGTTCGGCGCCGCGCAGCGGCGTGGCCATCGGTGAGCACATTTTTGACCTGGAAGCGGCACTTGAGGCCGGCCTGTTTGACGGTGCTGCTCGCACGGCCGTCGAAGCCACCCGTGGCGGCCAGTTGAACGCGTTCTTCGACCTCGGTCGCGGTGCGCGGGTTGCCCTGCGTGAGCGCCTGCTGGAACTGTTCGCCGAAGGCAGCACCCTGCACGGCAAGATCGAAGCCCAGGGCGCGAAACTGCTGCCACTGGCCACCGATTGCCAGATGCACCTGCCGGCGAAAATCAATGACTACACCGACTTTTATGTCGGCATCGAGCACGCACAGAACGTTGGCAAACTGTTCCGTCCGGACAACCCGCTGCTGCCGAACTACAAGTATGTGCCGATCGGTTATCACGGCCGCGCCTCGACCATCCGTCCCTCCGGCACCGACGTCCGTCGCCCGAAAGGCCAGACCCTGCCCGCCGGCCAGGCCGAGCCGACTTTCGGCCCGTGCGCACGCCTGGACTACGAACTGGAACTGGGGATCTGGATCGGTCAGGGTAACGAGATGGGGGATTCGATTGCCATCGGTGACGCCGCCGAACACATCGCCGGTTTCTGCCTGCTTAATGACTGGTCGGCCCGGGATATCCAGGCCTGGGAGTACCAGCCACTGGGTCCGTTCCTGTCGAAAAGCTTCATCACCAGCATCTCGCCGTGGGTGGTGACCGCCGAAGCGCTGGAGCCATTCCGCCGTGCCCAGCCGGCGCGCCCTGAGGGTGATCCGCAGCCACTGCCGTACCTGTTCGACACGCGCGATCAGGCCGCCGGGGGCTTTGATATCGAGTTGGAAGTGCTGCTGCTCACCGAAACCATGCGTGAACAGCGTCTGCCGGCCCATCGCCTGACTCTGAGCAACACCCAGCACATGTACTGGACCGTCGCCCAAATGGTTGCGCACCACAGCGTCAACGGCTGCCAGTTGCAGGCCGGCGACCTGTTCGGCTCGGGTACCTTGTCGGGTCCGGAAAACGGCCAGTTCGGCAGCCTGCTGGAAATCACCGAGGGCGGTAAAAAACCGATTGAGCTGGCGTCTGGCGAGGTGCGCAAGTTCCTTGAGGACGGCGACGAAATCATCCTGCGAGCCCGTTGCAGCCGTGACGGCTTTGCATCCATCGGCTTCGGCGAATGCCGTGGCAAGATCCTGCCGGCACGCTAAGAGGTTCAGGCCATGGAACTCTTTACCTACTACCGTTCGACCTCATCCTTTCGGGTGCGCATTGCCCTGGCGCTCAAAGGGCTGGATTACCAGGCACTGCCGGTCAACCTGATCGCCCCGCAAGGGGGCGAACACCGGCAGCCGGCCTACTTGCAGATCAATCCGCAAGGCCGGGTGCCGGCCTTGCGCACGGATGAAGGCGAATTGCTGATCCAGTCGCCAGCGATCATCGAGTACCTGGAGGAGCGTTACCCCCAGGTGCCGCTGCTGTCCGGCGACCTGGACAGGCGCGCTCACGAGCGCTCGGTGGCGGCGTTGATCGGTTGCGACATTCATCCGCTGCACAACGTCAGTGTGCTCAATCAACTGCGCCAGCTGGGGCATGACGAGCCGCAGGTGGTGCAGTGGATCGGTCACTGGATCACTCAGGGACTGGCGGCGGTCGAGCAGTTGATCGGCGATGAGGGTTACTGTTTCGGCAGTGCACCGGGGGTGGCAGATGTCTACCTGATTCCACAGCTGTATGCGGCGGAGCGCTTCAGCATCTCCCTTGAGGCGTTCCCCCGGATTCGTCGAGTGGCGGCCCTGGCGGCGCAACACCCGGCCTTTATCAAGGCTCATCCGGCGAATCAGCCCGATACCCCGGCGTAACACCAGCCCCCGTGGGGGCGGGCCGGGCGGTGCCCAGCTCGTCCCCACAGGAGCAGCGCGGTGTGTTGCTTGCACCACTTCATCATTCATCGCGGGCAAGCCCGCTCCTGCAAGAGATGTGGAATCCCCCCCCGGCATAACCAAAAAATAATAAAGGTACCTTGCGATGCATAATCAGATTGCCAGCTTTCGGTCGGCCCTCGACGCCCGTCCGGTGTCGCGTTATCAGTGGTTGCTCTTGTTGCTTCTCGCGTTGTTGCTGGTGACTGACGGCTACGACGCACAGGTCCTGGGGTATGTAGTGCCTGCGCTCGCGCAGGATTGGGGGCTGGAAAAAGCGGCGTTCGGCCCGGTGTTCAGTGCCAACCTGCTGGGTCTTACCCTGGGTTCGCTGGCGGTCACCCCCATGGCTGACCGCTTCGGTGTGCGGCGAATTCTGCTGTGCTGTGTGTTGATCTACGCCAGCCTCACGGTGTTGATGGTCTTCGTCGACTCTTTGAACACCTTGATGGTTGCACGGTTCATTTGCGGCATAGGCATGGGCGGGGCGATGCCCAGTGCCATGGCGCTGATGTCCGAATACTCACCCCCCCGCCTGCGCACGCTGATGGTCACGCTTGCAGCATGCGGCTTTTCGTTTGGCGGCGCTGCGGGTGGCTTTGTGGCGGCCGGTTTCATCGACAGTTTCGGTTGGCAGGCGGTGTTCCTGGCGGGAGGTGTCGCGCCTTTGCTGCTGTTTCCTTTCCTGTTCTGGTTTCTCCCTGAATCCCTGCCGCGCTTGCTGCGTGATCAGCCGCCTTATGCGCGACTGCGCAAAGTCACCGCCCGGATGCTGCCGAACTGGCAGCCTCCGGCGGCTTCGGTGCAACAGAATGAGCAGGAGCAGGGCAGCAAACTGACAGTGGTGGAACTCTTTCGCAACGGTTACGCACGGCCTACGTTGCTGATCTGGTCGACATTCTTTGTCAGCTTGATCCTGCTGTATTTCATGATCAGCTGGTTGCCGTCATTGCTGCTGGAAAGCGGCCTGACACTCAAGGACGCTAATCTGGTGACGTCGATGTTCCTGTTCGCCGGCACGGTCGGTGCAATCTGCATGGCCTGGATCGCCGACCGTCTCAAGCGCAAAGTGCGTCTGTTGTCGGGTGTGCTGGCGGCAGCCGCGGTGTGCACCGTCCTGCTGGGCCTGAACCATGACAATCCACGCTACCTGGTGGCCTTCGTGTTCGCGGCGGGTTTCTGCATCATTGGTGGTCAACTGACCCTCAATGCCTTTGCCAGTAACTTCTATCCGGCACACGTTCGAGCCACTGGCACCGGTTGGGCATTGGGCGTCGGGCGTTTCGGGTCGATTCTTGGTCCGCTGTTTGGCAGCATGTTGCTGGCGATGCATGTTCCCGTGGAGCAGATTTTCTTCTTCTGTGCGATTCCGGCAGTGATTGCCGCGCTGTTGATCATTCAGGTGCGTTCACCCGTGGATACAGCCCCGAGTCCTATTGGGGGCGAGCTTGCTCACGATGAACGGTAACGCGCTCTGTCAGTAACACCGGGGTGCCAGGATCGCGGGCATCAGTGCACGATAGCGTTGGGCGGCAGATGCCCCAGCCGTTCGGTCAGGCGAATGCGCTGGATCGGGTCTTCGCAGAGCAGTAGGGCGTGCTCCAGGTCGTAGCGTTCGGCGTTGGGGCAGTCCAGGCGTTGATACAGGCTGGCGCGGGCGAGGTAGTCGCTGGCGCTGGCATTACCCAGTTCCAGCACCCGTTCGGCGTCGATCAGGGCGTTAAGGTTGTCGTCATGGCTCAAGTGCAACTGGCGCAGGTTGCGTGACAGGCGCTGGAGCATCTGCACCGGTTCGCAGGTCACCAGGTGCTCGGCGTTGAGCTGCATGTTCGGGCCGAACTGACGTTGCAGCAGCTCGCGGCAATCGTTGGGGTATAAACGTCTACCGCCGCATGGATCAAGCAGATGGTCGGCGCCAGGCACGCGTAACAGAAAGTGCCCGGGGAAGTTGACGCCAACCATCGGGATCTCCAGCCGTCGAGCCAGTTCCAGGGCAATCAGGCCCAGCGCCAGTGGTTGCCCACGCCGCCGTTCCAGCACTTTGTTGAGCAATGCCGCCTGTGGGCGCAGCGGGGAGGATTCGTCCTGTTGATAGCCCATGTCGTTGAGCCGCCGCAACAACGGCTGGCCCAGTTCGCTGACCGGCAACATCGGCAAACCGGCGCTGACCCGTTGCTCGACGTCCTTGAACTGCTCCAGCAACCACTCGGGTTTCACCTCGGGATCATGTTCGGCCGCGATCCATAGCGCCGCTTCAAAAAGCGCCGGTGGCGAGCGTTGCAGGCAGGCGAAAAAAGCTTGGCGCGGTTTCATCGAAATCTCCGGTGAATGCCTCGTTTTAGCCCCGTCACGGGCATTCGTCCAGTGCCTTGCACGGGGTGTCGCGGGATATGTCCTAAAGCCTCTACGACTCACTCTGCTTATTCCGGTGCGCTTCAGCAATTTTTAGCCGCAAGCCTATACTGGCGACTACTGGAAGTGATTCGGGAGCCCTACGATGTTCGCTCTCATGCAAAGCACTCGCCTTGAATCGCTGCACCTGAGCGTTGACCCGGCCACCGGGTTAAAGGCCGTGATCGCCATTCATTGCAGCCGTTTGGGCCCCGCCCTGGGCGGTTGCCGCTACCTTGCCTATCCCGACGATGAAAGCGCCGTGATCGATGCCGTGCGCCTGGCGCAAGGCATGAGCTACAAGGCCGCCCTGGCCGGGTTGCCGCTGGGTGGTGGGGTGGCGGTGATCATGCGCCAACCCCATGTCGAGAACCGTGCGGCCCTGTTCGAGGCCTTCGGGCGTTGCGTCGAACAGCTCGACGGACGCTACATCACTGCCATCGACAGCGGCACCTCGGTGGCCGACATGGACTGCATTGCCCAGCAAACCCAGCATGTCACCAGCACCACGGCCTCGGGCGACCCCTCGCCGCATTCGGCCATGGGGGTGTTCACCGGTATTCGTGCCACCGCCATGGCGCGACTGGGCAGTGACAACCTGGAGGGCCTGCGGGTGGCGATCCAGGGGCTGGGCAATGTCGGCTTTGCCCTCGCCGAGCAGCTGCACGCGGCGGGCGCCGAACTGCTGGTGAGCGACATCGATGCGGGCAAAGTCCAGCTGGCGATGGAGCTGTTGGGGGCCCATCCGATTGCCAACGATGCCTTGCTCAGTACGCCTTGTGACATCCTCGCGCCGTGCGGCCTGGGCGGAGTGCTCAACAGCCACAGCGTGGCGCAGTTGCGCTGTGCGGCGGTGGCGGGATCGGCCAATAACCAGCTGACCAATTTGCAGGTGGCGGACCAACTGGAGAATCGCGGCATCCTGTATGCGCCGGACTATGTGATCAACTCCGGTGGGCTGATTTATGTTGCACTGAAACACCAGGGCGAGGAGTTGCCGACGATCACCGCCCACCTCTCGAAAATCAGCTCGCGCCTCACGGAAGTCTTTGCCCACGCCCAGGCGGAAAAACGCTCGCCGGCACGGGTGGCGGACGAATTGGCAGAGCGCTTGCTGTATCGCTAAGCGTCCAGGCTGTCGGTGGGTCTTTTTTCTGCATGGCAGGGCAAGTGAGCATTTTTTGTCAGGCTTGGCTTGTGGTGGTCCGCAACTTCATCGGCAAGGTGGGAGAAACCAATCCTTGCCGATGTAGAAGGGCCGTGTATGAGCTTCCAAGCACCTTTGCGTGACATGCGTTTCGTGCTCCATGAACTGTTTGATGTCAGTGCCCATTGTGAGCTGCTGGGGCACGGCCTTGATCGCTCATTGATTGATGGCGTCCTGGATGAAGCGGCTCGCTATGCCGCAGAAGTGGTCGCGCCGCTGAACCGTAATAGCGACGAAGAAGGCGTGACCCTCGTCAATGGGCAGGTCACGACCCCCAAAGGCTTTGCGCAAGCCTATCGGCAATACGTCGATAACGGCTGGGCCAGCATGTCCGGGCCTGCCGAGTACGGCGGCCAGGCATTCCCGCAAATGGTCTCGGCCAGCTTCCACGAGATGCTGATGGCCGCCAGCTTGTCGTTCCGGGTGTACTCGGGGCTGACAGAAGGCGCGGTGCTGGCGTTGTACAAGCACGGTGACGAGGCGCTGAAAAACAGCTACCTGGAAAAAATGGTCCAAGGCACCTGGACCGGGACCATGTGCCTGACGGAGCCCCAGGCCGGCACTGACCTTTCACTGTTGCGAACCCGCGCCATCGCGCAAGCGGACGGTAGTTATGCCGTCACCGGCAGCAAGATTTTCATCAGCGGGGGGGAGCAGGACCTTTCAGAGAATATTGTGCACCTGGTGTTGGCCCGCCTGCCGGATGCCCCGCCCGGCGTCAAAGGGATCAGCCTGCTGCTGGTACCCAAATTCATCGCCGATGCGGATGGCCGTCCAGGGCGAAAGAACAGCCTCGGTTGCGGTGCCATCGAACACAAAATGGGGATCAAGGGCGCCTCGACCTGTGTGATGAACTTTGATGGCGCCACGGGCTGGATCATCGGCTCGGCGAACCAGGGATTGGCCTGTATGTTCACGATGATGAACGACGCGCGCTATCAAGTCGGCCTGCAAGGGCTGGGTGTTGCCGAGCGTTCATTCCAGGGTTCTGTGCGCTACGCCCGGGAGCGGCTGCAATCCCGGGCCTTGCAGGGGGCTGTCGCGCCGGAAAAGGCCGCGGACCCGATCATCGTCCACCCCGATGTTCGACGGATGTTGCTGACCCAGAAAACCTTGATCGAAGGCTGCCGGATGGTGTCGGCCTACACGGCGCAACAACTGGATCTGGAGCATGGTCACCCGGATCAGGAGGCTCGCACGCGCGCGCGTCAACGCGCGGCATTGCTGATCCCGATCGTGAAGTCATTCTTTACCGACATGGGCCAGGAAGTCTCCAGCCTTGGAGTGCAGATTTACGGCGGTCACGGGTTTATCCGTGAGTGGGGCATGGAGCAGTTGATGCGCGATAGCCGCATCACGCAGATTTATGAAGGGACTAACGGCATCCAGGCGCTGGATTTCATTCGCCGAAAACTGCTGGGTGATGGCGGCAAGGAACTCGGCCTCCTGCAAGACGAGCTGAGCCAGTGGTGTACCCGCCAGTCGCGTGAGGGCCGGTTGAGCCAGTTGGTGATACCGCTGCAGGTTCGTCTGCAGGAATGGCGGGAACTGACGACCCATGTCCTCGAAGCGAGCAATCGCAATGTGCAGGAGATCGGAGCCTGCTCCGTGGACTTCCTGCAGTATTCGGCCTATGTGCTGATTGCCGGGTTCTGGCTGCAGGCGGCGGCCCGGGCCGAAGCGGCCTTGGCTTCGGGCACTGACGAAGCCGGGTTCTACCAGGCCAAGCTGCACAGTGCCGCGTTCTATACGGATCGGGTTCTACCCCGGGCCAGTGCGCACCGCGAGGCCATTCTGGCGGGCGCGGACTCCTTGATGGCAATGCCGGAAACCAGTTTCGTGTTTTAACCATTGCCCCGGTGCCCTGCAAAAACGGGCATGAAAAAGGCCCTGAATCTTGTGATCCAGGGCCTTTTCAATTCGGACGTTGCTTACTTCGCGGCTTTGGCGGCTTTGGCGGCCTTGGCCGGTTTGGCGGGCGGTTCGACAGGTTCGGCAGGCTCAACCGATTCCACTGCCGGAGCGGGCACGTTCAGCAATTCGGACAGGGCATCCGGCTGGCTCTTGAACGCCTTGGCAAACACATCGCGGTTTTTCGCCATGTAGATCCCGGCTTCTTCGACCTGCTGTTCGGTCAGGGACGGAACGGCTTT
>NZ_FYDL01000002.1:0-346636 GCF_900187505.1 Pseudomonas sp. Irchel s3h17 | reverse complement strand
CCGGAGCGGGCACGTTCAGCAATTCGGACAGGGCATCCGGCTGGCTCTTGAACGCCTTGGCAAACACATCGCGGTTTTTCGCCATGTAGATCCCGGCTTCTTCGACCTGCTGTTCGGTCAGGGACGGAACGGCTTTTTGCAATACTTCAGCCAGCAATTCGGCCAGTTCGAGCATTTTGTCATGACGGTCAGCTTCGGCTTTATCCATGAACAAGCGCTCCAGATCTCGGCTGCTGCGGTATACCACTTCGACGGCCATTTACCACCTCACATGCCTTCACATTAGTTGTCTTTTACGACTACTGTATTTATATACAGCTAAAGGATAAGCGAATCCCTGCGCTTTGGGTAGTGGCATTTTTAATGTAGACGTGTTTGCGGGTTTGTCTCCCAAGAACAATGCTGTCCCTTGCATAATGTTTAAAGTAGTGCGGCTAATGGTTTGGGATATGGCTGGTTATCAATAATCATCATTGTTTGGTATCGCGATATTTTCACTCGCTAGCGCTGCATTAATCGAGTCTGCACAGTAGGTCGCGTCTGTAAGAATATGCCATATTTGCCGTAGTCCAAGACCATTCCTGAATGGTGAACGGTAGAAATGTATTGTCCCGTGCGGGTTTTGTATGAGACTGTTTTTTAGTCGATAGTAAGTGGGCATATCTAAGTGTATCTTTGCAAGGAAATGAGCTATGGATGATCTGATGTGTGCGCGGACGAGCGATAAATATCAACAGTTCTCCAATGAGGCAGAGCAGGATGCACTCTTTATAAGGGAGCTCGCTTTACATACTCCGTTGATAAGGCTTTCTTGGCTCAGTACTGCGACGCGTGTTGTTTGGGCGAAACTTGAATGTAATCAGCTGACCAACTCATTCAAGATACGCGGTGCTTACAACGCCATCAGGAAGTTATCTCCGGATATTCCTCTGTTTACCGCGTCTGCCGGCAATCATGGGCTGGCAGTTTCCTATGTGGCCCAGCATTTGGGACGGGCTTGTACGGTCTATGTTCCCGTCAACGCATCAGAGTTGAAACTGAGAAGGCTGGTTGATAGCGGGGCGCACGTCGAGGCCGCGGGAAAAGACCTGTTCGAGGCTTCCGAGATCTCCAGGAAGCAGGCGGAGAAACAAGGAGGTGCATTTATATCTCCATTTTCGAATGCTGATGTAATAAAGGGGCAGGGGAGCCTGGGAGTCGAGATATTGGAAGAGGCCGTTATCGAGTTCGATAACGTTATTATTCCTCTCGGTGGTGGCGGACTCCTGGCAGGGGTAGGGGCGGTATTCAAAGCCCGAAGTCCGCATACACGTGTATTGACCGTGCATCCAAAGATATTCAACCGGGACTTGGACAACGTATCGGTAGACGCCTTGAAGAAAGGAGTCTATCCGACAATCGCTGATGGCTTGGCTGTGCAGCACTGTGAAGATGATATTGCATTGCGAGACTTTATTTTGCCTTTGATTTCTTTGAGTATCGCGGTTGCGGAGCAGGATATTGAACGGGCCATTGTGGCGTTGCTGCACAATGAAGGTGTTTTGTCCGAGGGCGCCGGTGCCATCTCCTTGGCGCCGCTGCTTGCTGATCCGCAAGGTCAAGTCGTTAAAGGCAACACGTTGGTGATCATCAGTGGAGGCAATATATCAACTTCCACGCTGATGAAGTGTGTAGCAACCCATGAAAAAGATGGCGCGTCTGCCACGTTGCTTGGCCACCAGTCCGCCAAATTGATCGCCGAGACTCAGAGGAATCTGCCAATACATTATGAGGTTGTACGGGAGGCGCTCGTTACAGAGAGCAAGGACTTTTGGTTCGATTTGCTCAATCAGTTGACGATCAAGTTCGAAAGGCTGATTGCCGATGTTGAACGACATCAAGAATTTGCGATGATCGAGGGGCTTTCACTTGAGCAGGACAGTATCAACTATGTTTTGGGCCGTTCCCACACTACGTTGGCCCGTTTAAATGAAGTCAAGGGTCAGGGGTTGTCCCACTCCTCGGCCAGCCATCGCTATCGCCTGATGATTCAAGAGTACTCCTTTTTGCGAAACAGCCTGGCGTGGTGCAGCGCCAGTAACGATCAAAGCGGTTGCGTCATGTTCTTCGATCCACAGGAAAACAGTGGCTCGGCGGTAAACTATGATCGGTACGGCTCCATGCTTCTGCGAGAAGTAGAAATCAATCTTTTGCAGAGCCTGGGATTCAACAGTAATAAAAACGACTTGTTGTTGGTGTCCTCAGGTCAGGCCGCCTATACGGTGATTGAAAGCTTTCTGTTAGGAAGCGTTTTTCAGCCGGGCGTCAAGGTAGTTACCTCTCCCTACATCTACTTCGAGGCATTGGAGCAGCTGCAGCGTCTGCAGCACATAGAATTGATTCGCTCCAGTTCATGGGAGCTTGATGCGCTGGTGGAGCTGGTCGGCAGCTCGGATGCCAGCGTTATATTCCTCGATCCATTGGCCAATCTTGGAGACATGAACATCCTGGATTTGAAAGCCCTGGCCAACAAAATGGCGGTACACGACTGGCGGCATAAATGGCTAGTGATAGACGGTACGATGGTCTCTGGCGGTATTGAAATTTTCGACATGTTTTCTGCCGAAAACCACCCGGCCGTTCTCTATTACGAGAGTGGCAGCAAATATCTACAGTTCGGTCTGGACATGCAGATGGCGGGCGTTGTGGTCAGTACCAAGAAGCATATCGCCAGTTTGGCGACTCATCGCAGAAATACCGGTGGAGTGATGTACCAGTCTGCGGTGACGAAATTTCCAGAGTATGACCGACAGATGTATTTGAGCAGAATGCGGTTATTGAGCCGAAACGCTCAGATATTTACTCAAGGCCTGCAAGGTAACGACTATCTTATGGCTCGAATTGATCTGGCATACCCATGGCGCTGGCGTGAACTGGGTTGGCAACATGGAGGAGGTGTAGTTGCCATTTCGATGAAGGCCCCCGGTCTCAATAATCGAGCTTGTCTTGATGGTTTTATTGGTCTGTTACTGCAACGTTGTCGAGAAAACCATATCCCTATAACCAAGGGCGTCAGTTTTGGATTTGCCATTACTCGGGTGTCAGCCGCAGCTGCGATGGCAGACAATATGCCTCCGTTCCTGCGTTTTTCCATCGGTGAGGAAAGTACTCAACACATGCAGAAACTGGTGAGTACGGTAGCTCTCACCTTGAGCGATTACTTGAGCTACTTTGATGGCGAAGCGATTTGAGCCTTATCTGGAGACAGGGATATGTCAGTTTTTGAAAGCGTTGAGTTAACGGCTAACCGGGTTGCTGGTTTTTCTGGCGGTTATAACAACAAACTGCTGGATGATTTACAGCAGCGCTTGGCAACGTATGTGGCCGGTGATGCTTCGGCTATTGAAAGTGATGAAAAAGTCTTGTTGGATTTGCTGGAAAGTGAGTTGACTTCAGCATTCGTCGAAAAGCACGAGGAAAGTTTAGCCTCGGTCCATTTTTTGGCTAACGAGTTGCTTCGTCGTCGTTATCTTTTACTCGATGATGGGCTCGAGATGTCGCCGCTGATGTTTAAAATACAGCAGCGTATCATGCAGGCACAGTTACAGAGTGATCTGGCGTCGCTGTGTGATGAAAAGCTACCCGCGACGGAGGGAGAATTCAAAGAGTGGTTTCAAGTAAAATGCGCACAATACAAACACTCTCCTCACCCACTGTTTGAATATATTGAACATGATGCGTCATTGGCCGAGTACCGAAGCTTTATCCAGACTGAAGCCGGGGTGCATGTCTCCTTCGACGATGTTATCGCACTTGCACAAGTCGGCGTTCGAGGCAGCCCGAAACTTGAGTTTTTCGATAACTTCCAGGATGAGTTGGGAAGCAGCGATCCTGGCAAGTTTCATTTGACTATGTTTGGTCGTTTGGTGTCTGCCTTGGAAATCAACACAGTCCGTCAGAGCACTATTGCTTGGCAAGCCGTGGCGTGCGGTAACTATATGTTGTACCTGGCACATTTCAGAAGCCTGTACCATTACTGTGCCGGCTACCTTGGCTTTCTGGAAGCGTTGACGCCAAAACGGTTCTCCAGCATTGCCAAGGGTGGCGCGCGACTGGGTTTGTCTGAGCATGTATTGGCTTATCATTATGATCATTCGGAGCTTGACGTCAAACACGCGGAAGGTTGGCTTGATAACATCATGCTTTCTGAAATAAGGGATAAAGGCGCCGACGTCGCCCGGTTGTTTGCCTTGGGTGTACTATTGCGTGAGCTCGTATCAAAACGTTATTGGGATGCCATTCTCAATACGTTTTTAGCTACCAAGTAGTTGGGAGATTGCAATGACAGGAAGTGTGATATTTGTCGAAGCAAGTCAAACCGGCGCGGGTGAAGTCGCGTGCCGTTATGCTCGGCAGCAAGGTTATGACGTTATTTTGCTGTGCCGCGAACCGGACGCCTACCCGCAGGCCATCTCTCAACATTGTCAGGCCATTGTGAAGGTGGATACGTCCGACCTTGCCTTAATGGTCGAAGCGGTTGGTGCGTTGACGGAACAATCGAAAATAAGAGCAATTATTACGACTAGCGATTTTTTCGTTGTACAAACTGCAGAACTGGCCATGCGCTATGGGGTGCCGACCAATGAGCCCTCGGTTGTGCGGCGATTCAGAAACAAATTCCAGATGCGCGAAGCCATCAACCGTATCGCGCCGTCACTTAATCCCGCCTATCGCCTGGTGAGTCGCTTGGAAGAGGCTCAGGAATTTGCTCAAGAAGTTGGTTTCCCTTTTATTGCAAAACCGGTCAATGGCAATGACAGTTTATATGTGAAAAAAATCAATGGGCAAGCGGACCTCAACAGCTATCTGCAGGCTCGTCAAGGCTGGGGGCGAGATGCCTCAGGGCAGGATTTCGAAAACGGTACGTTGCTGGAAGCCTTGGTCGGTGGAGAGGAGTTTTGTCTTGATCTCCTGAAACCACTCAATAAAAAGTTCATTGTGATGGGTGCTTTCAGGAAAATAATTACCAAGGGTGATGGAACAAACTTTATAAAAATAGGCGCCAGTTTCCCATCCTCTGACGATGAAACGATGTTGTTGTTTCGGCATATAGCTCCGGTTTTGAAACAGCTGGGCTTTGCTGTCGGCGCTGTTAACGTCGACTGCAAAATTGTTGGTGGGGAGGTCAAGATTCTGGAAGTTAATCCACGTTTGGTAGGCGATCAGATGGGTAGCCACATGATTGAGCTCGCCACGGGTGAAAACCCGGCTCATGCGATCGTTGAACTGGCTCAAGGAAAATCCATCGAATGGAATCCTTCTGTCAACGGAGGCGTTGCGATCCATCGTGTGACGATGCCTGAGGCTGGCTTTTTTCTAGGGCTTGAAAATGAACATGAAATGAGAAGCCGCCCAAGGGTGGAGAGTGTTCAGGTTCTTGGCGAAATCAATAAGTGGTACGAGCCGGCAGCGTCTAATCAAGGGGTCATCGGTTCGATCATCGTCTCTCATGAGTCGGCAGAGCAAGCCATGATGTTGGCCGTGTCACTGGCCAGAACGGCAAAAGTACGATTGTCCAAAAGCAGGCATGAAGACACCGTACATGTTGCTACTCCATCCTCTAATTAACTGATTGAAAAAGATGATTCGAACTTTGCCACGATCGGTACAACTCCAACTGTTGGCGACGCTGCTGAATAGCGCTGGGGGTATCGTCAAATTGTTTATGCCGTTGTACTTCCTCGAGGTATATGGGTATGACTTTTCTACTATCGCTTGGCTCATGGCTGCTTATGGCGGCGGATGTATCCTCGGGGCTTATGTCGGTGGCGCGTTATCGGAGCGTCTGGACTCACAATGGACGACCGGGATCTCTTTGCTGTTGAGCGGTGTTTTTGCCGTTACGCTGGTATTGACCCCACCCTTTGCACTGTTACTGATCGTGGTGCCCTTGGTAGGCATTTTTGACGGTGCGTTTCGTCCAGCCAACTTGCGCCTGGTGATGGAGGGGAGTCCGCAAGAGCTACAAGCGCGTGTGCAGGGTTTGCATCGAGTGGTATTCAATCTGGGAGTCGCCCTCGCAGGCCTGCTGGCCGGAACACTGGTCGGCTTTGGATACGGCTACGTGTTTCTGTTTCAAGGATTGCTGAATTTATTTGGCAGCTTTTTATTGCTCGGCTATGCCCTGAAACATGCCGTAGGACTCTGGCAGCTTGCGAGCATTGCGGCGACGCAGAAAGACACAGGGGATTTTGCAGTGGGTTCGCCTTGGAGAGACGGTTTTTTCCTTGTCTTCATTCTTGGTCAATTGCTGGCCTTGGGCATATTCGATCAGATGTATGGCACATTCGGGATTTTCTTGCGTGAGCACGTTGATGCCGGTCCTCATTGGATCGCCTATCTGTTTTCCATGAATGCGCTGCTGGTAGTGGTATTGCAGTTGCCCGTGAGCCGATGGATCGAGCGACATGGAATCGTCATCGCCTCACGCCTGGGTATTTTGCTACTCGGTGGGGCTTTCCTCATTCTGAATATGGGCAGCCATATCATCTGGGCGGTATTGACCATGTTGGTGATTACCGCCGCCGAGTTGCTGTTGACGCCTGTCTGGACACTGTCGGTAATGAACCGCTCTCAAGGGCGTCAACGCGGCAAATACCTGGGTATATTCAGCGCCGCATGGTTAGGTCACTCGCTTTATGGTCCCGGTGTGGGGGCATGGTTATACGGAGCCTATGGTGGCTTTACCTTATGGTGGATATGCTGGGGTACGGGCGTGTTGGTATTCATGCTGCATTACTCGACAGTCTCCAAGCTATGGACAGAACCGGGAACCAGTCCAAAAGAGCAGACATCTCTCGCCAATTAACGGCCTGAGAGGCGAGCGTTGTCGTTGGCATGAAAAAGGCCCTGAGCCATTTGACTCAGGGCCTATTCAATTCGGGTGTTGCTTACTTGGCGGGCTTGGCGGCTTTCGCGGGCTTGACCGGCTCCGCTGCTTCAGTCGCTTCGGCTACTTCAGCTACTTCAGCGGGCACGTTCAGCAATTCGGACAGGGCATCCGGCTGGCTCTTGAACGCCTTGGCAAACACATCGCGGTTTTTCGCCATGTAGATCCCGGCTTCTTCGACCTGCTGTTCGGTCAGGGACGGAACGGCTTTTTGCAACACTTCAGCCAGCAATTCGGCCAGTTCGAGCATTTTGTCATGACGGTCAGCTTCGGCTTTATCCATGAACAAGCGCTCCAGATCTCGGCTGCTGCGGTATACCACTTCGACGGCCATTTACCACCTCACATGCCTTCACATTAGTTGTCTTTTACGACTACTGTATTTATATACAGCGAAAGGATAAGCGAATCCCTGCGCTTTGGGTAGTGGCTTTTTAATGTAGACGTGTTTGCGGGTTTGTCTCCCAAGAACAATGCTGTCCCTTGCGGGAGTGGGTTTGCCCGCGAAGGTGTGGGTAAATGCAATGCGGAAGTGTCCAGTCGCAATCCATTTTCATCTCACTCCATAGCCGCTGGCCTTTTTTCTGCATGCAGAACAACCGTCACGTCGAACCCGCATCATCCGGTCGAGCCGACCTAAGGAAGAACCACCGTGAAAATCAATTGGGCGGAGCGACTTCGCCAGAACGTGCATGAACTGGCCGAGTCCCTGGGCAATCTGTTCGTTGAAACCTTCCATTACCTGGCGCTGTTCGCCATCGGCGCGGTGACGGCCTGGGCGGCGGTCATGGAGTTTCTCGGCATGATCGAAGAGGGACACATCAAGATCGATGACATCTTGCTGCTGTTCATCTACCTGGAACTGGGGGCGATGGTCGGGATTTACTTCAAGACCAACCACATGCCGGTGCGTTTTCTGATCTACGTGGCGATCACCGCACTGACCCGCCTGCTGATCTCCAACGTCTCGCACCACAACCCGCCGGACCTGGGCATCATCTACCTGTGTGGCGGGATTCTGTTGCTGGCGTTTGCGATTCTGGTGGTGCGTTATGCCTCTTCGCAGTTCCCTTCGGTGAAGATCGAACACCCGCAGCGCAAGATCGGTGCGGGTTCCAGTGAGCATCTGGAAGTCGAGAAGGGCGAGCTTTAATGCCGGGCTGACTCTGGCAGCGGGGCCTTGCGTATCGATGTCGGCAGCCTGTGGTTGTCGCCGTCGGTCATGGTTTCGAGAATCGCCACGGCGCTATGGCCCTGTTCGATGGCAATGCCGAACTGAATGCTTTGCACCAGGCGCTTGAGGCGCTTGGGGTCATTGCGTTGTTCGGCGCTGATCATCCGTTTGGCGACGATTCGGCCGGTGTTGGACAGGGTCAGCATGATGCCGCCGTCCAGCCCTTGAATGCTCAGGTTGACCTGATAGTCCGGGGCAAAGGTGTCGGTTATCAGTTGGAAAGGGTTATCCATGATGCGTCACCGCTTGATTGGATCGTGCAGTCATTGACCGGTCGAGATCAGGATTGGTTCGCTTTTCCAGACCATCGGCAAGCCGTTCGCGAAAGCTCGAACGACTTCCATGTCGCTCGACCCTTGGCAAAGCAAAGGGCATGCCGGGCGTTCCCGGGCACCGCAGAACCGGCAATAAAAAGGCGAGCCCACAGGCTAATGCCGATCAGTTAAGCCAAAGACCAGCCGAACATAGTACCCGTGGCGAGGGAGCTTGCTCCCGCTGGGCTGCGTAGCAGCCCAAAAACAGGGCCGCTTTGCGCCCCAGCGGGAGCAAGCTCCCTCGCCACGGGTTTCGTGTTCGGCTTTATTTCTCTTAACTGACTGGCATTAAGCCCACAGGCTCGCCTTTTTGGTTTCTGGTCCGTTTCAGGGCATGACGGAAAAGATGATCGCAGACAGTGCGATCAGGCCGATCAGCACCACGAACACATTCGAGAGTTGACCCGAATACTGGCGCAGGGGTGGTACGCGCCGAATGGCATACATCGGCATCAGGAACAGCAGGCAAGCGATCACCGGCCCGCCGAGGGTTTCGATCATGCCCAGGATGCTCGGGTTGAAGGTGGCGACGGCCCAGCAACTGAGGATCATGAACAACGCGGTGGCGCGGTTCAGCCAACTGGCCGACATCGCCCGGCCACGGCTGCGCAGGCTTTTCACGATCAGGCCCTGGAAGCCTTCGCTGGCGCCGATGTAGTGGCCCAGGAAGGACTTGGTGATTGCCACCAGCGCGATCAACGGCGCGGCATAGGCAATGACCGGGGTCTGGAAGTGGTTGGCCAGGTACGACAGGATCGAGATGTTCTGTGCCTTGGCGGCCGCCAGGTCTGCCGGTGACAGGGCCAGTACGCAGCTGAAGCAGAAGAACATCACCGTCACCACCATCATGCCGTGGGCGACCGCGAGAATACCGCTGCTCTTTTGTTCGGCCTGGGCACCGTAGCGCTGTTTCTGATCGACGGCGAAGGCCGAGATGATGGGCGAGTGGTTGAACGAGAACACCATCACCGGGATCGCCAGCCACAGGGTCTTGAGAAACACCGACATGGGCATGCCGTCGCCGGCCGAAGCAAAGAATGCACCGTTCCAGTTCGGGATCAGGCTCACCGCCAGCAACAGCAGTGCGGCGACGAACGGATAGACCAGCACGCTCATGGCTTTGACGATCACGCCCTGGCCGCAACGAACGATGGCCATCAGCCCCAGAATCAACGCCAGCGACAGCAGCGCGCGCGGTGGCGGGGTCATGTGCAGTTGGTGTTCCATGAAGCTGCCCAGGGTGTTGGTCAGCGCCACGCTGTACACCAGCAGGATCGGGAAGATTGCAAAGAAGTAGAGCAGGGTGATCAGCTTGCCGGCGCCGATGCCGAAGTGTTCTTCCACCACGTCAGTGATGTCGCCGGAACGCCCCGACAGCACGAAGCGGGTCAGGCCACGGTGGGCGAAGAAGGTCATCGGGAAAGCCAGCAGCGCCAATACCAGCAACGGCCAGAAGCCGCCGACGCCGGCGTTGATCGGCAGGAACAGCGTGCCCGCGCCGATGGCCGTACCGTACAGGCCAAGCATCCAGGTGGTGTCGTGCTTGCTCCAGCCTTTGCGGGTTGTTGCGGTGTCGCGGGTGACGTCTACAGCAGGATTTTCAGCAGCAGGTGTACGTACATCGGTCATCGTTTTTGCCTCGTTATTATTCTTGCTCGGGCTCACGTGGGGCAGGTCACCTGAAGCGACCTGCCAGGGTGGTCAGGGAATGCTCGTCAGCATTCCACCCAGCTGACAGCCAGGCCGCCCCGTGAAGTCTCTTTGTATTTGTCGTGCATGTCGGCACCGGTATCGCGCATGGTGCGGATGACCCGGTCCAGGGAAATGAAGTGTTTGCCGTCGCCGCGCAGGGCCATCTGGGTGGCGTTGATCGCCTTCACTGCGGCAATCGCGTTGCGCTCGATGCACGGCACCTGGACCAGCCCGCCGACCGGGTCGCAGGTCAGGCCGAGGTTGTGTTCGAGGCCGATTTCGGCGGCGTTTTCCAGCTGCTCGGGGGTGGCGCCCAGCACTTCGGCCAGGCCGGCAGCCGCCATGGCGCAGGCGGAACCGACTTCGCCCTGGCAGCCGACTTCGGCACCGGAGATCGAAGCGTTTTTCTTGCACAGGATGCCCACGGAAGCGGCTGCAAGGAGAAACGCCACCACATCATCGTCCGAGGCGTCGGGGTTGAACTTCATGTAGTAGTGCAACACCGCCGGGATGATCCCGGCCGCACCGTTGGTAGGCGCGGTGACCATGCGTCCGCCAGCGGCGTTTTCTTCGTTGACCGCCAAGGCGAACAGGTTCACCCATTCCATCGCCGAGAGGGTCGAACTGATGACGTTCGGCTTGCCGATTTCCAGCAGGCTGCGGTGCAGTTTTGCCGCGCGACGTGGCACGTCCAGGCCACCGGGCAGTACACCTTCGTGGCTCAGGCCTTGCTCGACGCACTCGCGCATCACCGACCAGATATGCAGCAGGCCCTGGCGGATTTGCGCGTCGCTGCGCCAGGCCCGTTCGTTGGCCATCATCAACTCGGCTACCCGCAGGCCGTGCTGGTTGCACAGCGCTAACAGTTCAGCGGCGCTGGAGAAATCGTACGGCAATACCACGTCGTTGGCCGCCGACACGCCGGAGTCGACTTCGGCTGCTTCGACGATAAAGCCGCCGCCCACCGAATAGTAGGTTTGCTCGAACAAGGGGCCGGACTCGCCAAAGGCGGTCAACGCCATGGCGTTGGGATGGTAGGGCAGGCTTTCATCGAGCAGCAGCAAATCGCGCTGCCAATCGAAGGCGATGCTCAGGCGCCCGGCCAGCAGCAGTTCACCGCGGTCACGCACCTGGGCAATGCGCGCAGGGATGCTGGTGGGGTCGATGCTGTCGGGCCATTCGCCCATCAGGCCCATGACGCAAGCGCGGTCGGTGGCGTGGCCGACACCGGTGGCGGAAAGCGAGCCGTACAGACGCACTTCCACGCGCCCGACCTGCCCCAGCAGACCTTGGTCAAACAACGATTGGGCGAAGGTGGCGGCGGCGCGCATCGGGCCGACGGTGTGAGAGCTGGACGGACCGATACCGACTTTGAAGAGATCGAAAACACTGATAGCCATGCTAAAGCCTTACAAGCAATGGAGTAGGAATCGCTGCCATTTTTTGTAGGACAAGCGCAATGTCGGCGATACTGCCTACCTCGGTCAGCACTGACCAACGAAACTTCCTAAGACAGGCTTTAGTAGGACTAAACGATGAGTCGTCAATTTCATGCCCAGACCTACGTCTGGCTGCATGTGTTTTCCTGTGCGGCGCGACACTTGTCGTTCACCCGTTGCGCCGAAGAGTTGCACATCACCCCCGGGGCCGTGAGCCAGCAGATTCGCCAACTGGAAGAGCGCCTGGGGTTTCGCCTGTTTCATCGCCGCGCGCGGGGCGTCGAGTTGAGCGCCGAGGGCCAGCGCCTGGCGATCACTGTCAACGAGGCCTATGGCAGCATCGACGCGGAATTGCGTCGGCTGGACGCCGGCATGATCAGCGGCATTCTGCGCTTGCGCTCCATCCCTTCGTTTCTGGGCAAATGGCTGACCCCGCGCCTGCCACGCTTGCAGCAGCGTTATCCGGATATCCAGTTGCGCCTGGTGGCCGAGGACAGCAGCGTGGCGCTGCACGAAGGCGACTTCGACCTGGCGATCGACCTGAACGACGGTAGCTACCCGGGGTTGTTATCCACAACTTTGCTCGATGAACAGATTTTCCCGGTCTGCGCGCCGAGTTTGTTGCGTGGCCGGCCACCGCTGCACGGGCCGGCGGATCTGGTGCACTTTGCGTTGTTGCACGACATCACCGCCTGGCGCGGCAGCTATGAGTATGCGGAGTGGGAGTTCTACCTGAATGCGATCGGCTTCGACGGTGCCGACGTACGGCGTGGCCATACGTTCAATCGCAACCACCTGACCATCGAGGCCGCGATTGCCGGCATGGGCGTGGCCATTGCCCGGCGAACCTTGCTCAACGACGAACTGGAGCGTGGCACGCTGATCGTGCCCTTTGGCGTCGCCGTGCCCAACTACAAGCGTTATGTGCTGCTGTATTCACCAGGGGCGCTGAGCCATCCGGGGGTGCGCGCGGTGCATGACTGGCTGGTGGAGGAGGCGGAGATCTTTCGCGGGATGCACCCGTTGGGCGAGGGGCCGCCATGAGGTTTTTTGGCTGCGTTGCAGGGCTACCGAACTCCCGACCTTAACAGCGCTTTTGCCGGTTGTCCGACTTTTTTTGCGTATGAATATTTATCTTTTTTTAGGGGTTGAATTGTTTCTCCGTCTGCCCAACTCTGTAAGTAAGAGGTCACGGTCATTCAGGTTTCAACGCTACACCGGACCTCTCGCGAGTTAGCTGAAATAAGGGATGAACTATGCAAATCCAAGTCAACAGCGATAACCATATTCAAAGCAGCATCCGACTGGAGGAGTGGGTACGTACTACCATTGAGAGCGCGCTCGAACGATATGAAGAGGACCTGACACGGGTCGAGGTTCACCTGCGGGACGAGAACGGCGATAAACCCGGTCCACACGATATGCGCTGCCAGCTTGAAGCGCGGCCAAAAGGCCATCAACCGGTATCCGTGACTCATAAAGCCGAAAATCTGGAACTGGCCATCGAAGGGGCGGCCACCAAGCTTGAACATGCGCTGGAGCATCTGTTCGGCAAATTGCGCGGTAAACGCGCCACCGTGACACCCATCCAGTCTGGTGCTCACGCCGATGCACTGCTTGAAGAAGAATTTCTCGAGAACGAACAGGCAGCGCTCAATGGCTGATGCCTGAAACACGTCTACCACCCCAATGTAAACGGGCCTGCAATTGCAGGCCCGTTTTGTTTTTGGGGTCTGTTGATACCGTGCTGGTGTTCCATGAACCCACGGCGTAACCCCCGCCCGACGTGCCTTGGCACTGTTCCTTGATCAGTCTGTTTTTGCATATGAGAATATTTATCATTACTATTGATCCTCGTTGACCCTGTGCAGGCATGGACCGCGCGCAGGTTTCCCCAAGGCTTCAAGGACGAAACATGAAAAGCCTCCCCATTTCCTATCGTATGGCCGTCACTTCCCGGGTGCTGGCCGCACTGCTGGGTGGATACATCCTGGCAGCGTTGGCCAGTATCTGCATGGGTCTCTGGCTCCCGATGCCCCGCGCTGAAGCCGTCCTCAGTGGCATGATGACCTCGTTCCTGGTCTACCTGGTGGCGGTGCTTTGGTGCTTTGCCTGCCGTAGCGCCTGGCAGGCATGGTCCGGTGTGATGGTGCCCAGCCTGGTGTTGGCGGCCCTGATTGGCCTGGGTTACTGGCTGGGCCAGTCATGAAGGAGGGCTTTCGTCAGGCCATGGCCTGGTTGCACACCTGGACCGGGTTGGTCTTTGGCTGGCTGCTGTTTGCGATTTTTCTGACGGGTACCTTGTCGTACTTCAAGGACGAGATCAGTCACTGGATGCAGCCGGAAGTTCCGTTGCGCTCGGTCAGCACCGAGGCCAGCCTGACGTTGGCGCAGGATTACCTGCAACAACACGCGGCGGGTGCCGGACGCTGGGTGATCAGCCTGCCCAGTGCCCGCGACCCTGGCCTTTCAGTGTTCTGGCAGGCGCCGGGCAACGAAGGCCGACGCGGCAATCGCGAGCAACGCCAACTCGATCCGCTGACCGGTGAACTGATCCAGGCCAGGGACACCCGCGGCGGGGACTTCTTCTACCGCTTCCACTTTCAACTGCAGATGCCGCACCCGTGGGGCCGTTGGTTGTCGACGACGGCGGCCATGCTGATGCTGGTGGCGCTGATCACCGGGATCATCACTCACAAGAAGATCTTCAAGGACTTCTTCACCTTCCGCCCGCGCAAGGGCCAGCGCTCCTGGCTCGATGGGCACAACGCGGTGGGGGTGCTGGTGTTGCCGTTTCACTTGATGATCACGTACAGCAGCCTGGTGATCTTCATGTCGATGGTGATGCCGGCAAGCATCCTGGTTGCCTACAACGGCGATAGCGGCGCGTACTTCAATGAACTGTTCCCGGAGTCCGACACTCCGTCGGCAGTTGGCAAGCCCGGTCAATTGCAGCCCTTGGCATTGTTCGTGGAGCGCGCCGGCAAGTACTGGTCCGGTGGGCAGGCCGCGGCAGTGACGGTGAGCAACCCCGGCGACCTCAAGGCCTCGGTGAGTGTCATGCGCAGCAGTGACGACCGGGTGGTGTATGACTTTGGCAGCAGCCTGTCGTTCGATGGCGTCAACGGCCAGTTGCTCACGGTGCAGGCGCAGCCGGCGATGCCGATGGCGTTCGTGGGCAGTTTCTATGGCCTGCACCTGGGGCGCTTCGCCGGGCCGGTCTTGCGCTGGCTGTACTTCATTTGCGGCTTGGCCGGTACCGCGATGATTGGCACCGGGCTGGTGATCTGGCTGGGCAAGCGTCAGTTGAAACACGCCAAGAGTGGTGTGATGCCGTTTGAGCTGCGCCTGGTGCAAGTGCTGAACATTGCCAGCATGGCTGGCCTGCTGATCGGCGTGGCAGCGTTCTTCTGGGCTAACCGTCTATTGCCGGTGAGCTTTGCCGAGCGTTCGACCTGGGAAGTGAACAGCTTCTTCATCGCCTGGGGATTAAGCGTGTTGCATGCAGCGTTGCGCCAGGGCCGTGCGGCCTGGATCGAGCAATTGGCGTTGGCGGCGTTACTGTTCGCCGGCCTGCCGTTGCTCAACGCACTGACCACTACCCGGCACCTGGGCGTGTCCATTGCCCAGGGTGACTGGGCAATGGCCGGCTTCGACCTGACCTGCCTGGGCAGCGGATTGTTTCTGAGCTGGGCCGCCTGGAGGATGTGGCGCTCAGGTCAGGCCAATGGCGTTGTCCCGACCCACACCGCGCGCGCACGTCGGACCACGCTTGAACAGGAGATGAACTGAATGCTGCTGCCCTTGCTCTTGTGCTACGGCGGGTTCACCGCGTTGTGCCTGTCGATGGATCGCCATCACCGAGACCTGCTCGGACGTCCACCGTCGCCTCGTTTACGTCAGCTGTTGCAACTGGCGGGATGGTCGTTGCTGGCATTGTCATTGTGGGCGGCGGTGACCGCCGCTGGCTGGAGCCTGGGATTGGTGGAGTGGTGCGCGGTCCTGATGCTCAGCGGGTTATGGCTGGTGTTGCTGCTGCCCTATCGCCCGCGCCTGGTCATGCTCATGGCGGGACTGGGGTTGCTGGCCAGCCCGGTTGCCGTGTTCGCCCGGTTTTAGTTGAACCTGCCCTTGATGATCACCGCACCCTCTGAATCGCAGGGCGGGAGACGAGGCTACCGAGCTCCGGGAGCGGATCAGCGCAAGAACGCCTGGCGGTACTCGCCAGGTGTTCCATGCATGGCCTGGCGAAAGCGGTGGGTGAAATGGCTGGCGCTGGCAAATCCACAGGCCAGTGCAATCTCGCCCAGCGGCTGCCGGGTACTGCGCAGCAGCTGCCGGGCATGGGCCAGGCGGCGGGCCAACAGGTATTGATGAGGCGGCAGGCCGAAGCTCTCGCGGAACATTCGCGCGAAGTGGTATTCCGACAGTGCGCACATCCCCGCTAACTGACCCAGGCTGATGGGCTCGGCCAGTTGGCTGTCGATGTACTCGACCAGTTGCCGGCGTTGGTGCGCGGCCAATCCCCCCTTGAGGCGCACACCCTGGCGCAGGCCAACCTGATTGAGCAGGGTATGGCTGAGCAGTTCGTGTGCGAGGCTGCTGGTCAGCAGGCGTTCGCCAGGCTCATTCCAGTTCAACGCAATCAACTGGCGAAAGCGCCCGGCCTGCTGTGCATCGTCCAGGAAAGTGCTTTCCTGCAGTTGCAGCGCGCGAGGTTCGCGGTCGAGCAAGGTGATGCAGCCGAGGGCGAATTGTTCAGGACTGAAGTACAGGTGTGCCAGGCGGATTTCACCATTGATCACCCAGGCCGATTGATGCTCGGCGGGCAATACGCAGAGTTTGCCCGGGCCGCCCTTGGTACCGGGCTGTTCACGGCGAAAGGTTCCGGTACCGCCGGCAATGTAGCAGGAGAGGGTGTGATGCCCCGGCGCTTCATAGTCCTGGGCGTCATGATGATTGCTCCACAGGGCTGCAGCCATGCCGTCACCGAGCTCGGCGCTGTGCTCCAGACGAGCATTGGGCGAGCGGTTGAGGGCTTGAAAGACTTGCAGGGTTTCCAGTGCGGGCATGATCGGTTCTCCAACGCCTGCATCCTACTCCGAAGGCCTTGCCGTGCCAGCCCGTCCGCCGACAAAAGCGCAAGTTTATGCAAGCGCGCTGGGGGTTCGGGCGACAGACTGAAGGCCATCTTCAGGAGTGACCGTCATGAACCTTTCGTTATACCTGCTGACCGTGCTGATCTGGGGTACCACCTGGATTGCCTTGAAACTGCAATTGGGAGAGGTGGCCATTGCCGTGTCCATTGTCTACCGCTTCGGCCTGGCGGCTCTGGTGTTGTTCGTGATGCTCTTGCTGAGCCGCAAGCTGCAGGTGATGAATCGGCGTGGGCACCTGATCTGCGTGGCGCAGGGTTTGTGCCTGTTCTGCATTAACTTCATGTGTTTCCTCAGCGCCAGCCAGTGGATTCCCAGTGGTCTGGTCGCCGTTGTGTTTTCCACGGCAACGCTGTGGAATGCATTGAATTCACGGCTGTTCTTCGGCCAGAAAATTGCCCGCAATGTGTTGATGGGCGGAGCGTTGGGCCTGTGCGGGCTGGGCTTGCTGTTCTGGCCCGAAGTGGTCGGTCACACGGCCAGCCCGCAAACCCTGCTGGGGCTTGGCCTGGCATTGCTGGGTACCCTGTGTTTTTCGGCCGGCAACCTGTTGTCGAGCCTGCAACAGAAAGCCGGTCTCAGGCCCCTGACGACCAACGCCTGGGGGATGGCCTACGGCGCGGCGATGCTGTCGATGTATTGCCTGGTCAAAGGCATCCCTTTCGATATGGAATGGAATGCCCGTTACATCGGCTCGTTGTTGTACCTGGTCATTCCAGGGTCGGTCATCGGCTTCACGGCGTACCTGACCCTGGTCGGGCGCATGGGGCCGGAACGTGCGGCGTATTGCACGGTGCTGTTTCCCGTGGTGGCGCTGAATGTGTCGGCCGTCGTCGAGGGCTATCAGTGGACGCTCCCTGCATTGGCAGGGCTGGTACTGGTGATGCTGGGGAACGTGCTGGTGTTCCGTAGACCCGGGACAAAGGTCAAGCCAGTGACTACCCGATTGGCATGAGGCTGGAGGGAGTCAGTTATCGTTGTCCAAGGTCAGGTATATCAGTGCGGGAAACATGTATTCAATATTACTGCGTGCCCAGTCGAAGGCCTCTGACTGGGCGGAATATTCAAGATCAAACCACTCGTTTAGAATAATGACGTATATAAAGTAGTAAACAAAGATGGCGGTGACCAGACCAAAAACGGCAAACTTCTTCGCCCCTTTGAACTCTTTTCGAGAGGCATTCATTTTTCGACAGAGCTTATAAACCCCGAGCAGGCAAAAAGCAGTGTAGATGGTTTCCAGGGTGATGATCATCCAGTAGAAACGATGGTGGAACAGGCCTGAAGTGACGGCCCGGTAGCGTCGGGACTCGTTTCCTTCGGTCGTGCTCATGCTCAGGATCTGCCCGATGTACTCGTAATAGGCCGTGTAGTCGGTGAAGTTGTTAACCAGCGTCGTCAGGCCGAATGTTCCGACCATTAAGACAATCAGTATTTTGCTCCGCCTGATCGTGCAGGCGGTGGTGATGTTACTCATGCGCGTGACTCCGAATTCAAGTAGTGACTTGTGCGGTTGTATAAGTTTCCGGAGTCTATAGCGCGTATGCGTAAGTTTGTTGCTAACTCATTTGCAAGTTATGTCCCCTGTTGCGGTTCGACAAGCAGTGAACCGCAGGAAAGCGGTGGGCGAACGGCAGGTTGTTGCAAGTCACCCATCCTGACTTCTTGACAGTGGAGCGTATCGCCAGGTTTCAGCGCTTCCACACCTGTGGATTGACCAGGTCCTGCGGTCGCTCACCCAACAGCGCACTGCGCAAGTTGGTCAAGGCGCGATTGGCCATGGCGTCGCGGGTTTCATGGGTGGCCGAGCCGATATGGGGCAAGGTCACGGCATTCTTGAGCTGGAACAACGGCGACTCGGCCAGTGGCTCCTTCTCGTAGACATCCAGGCCCGCGCCGCGGATCCGATTGTTTTGCAAGGCCTCGATCAGCGCCGGTTCATCGACGACCGGGCCACGGGAGATGTTCACCACAATGGCGCTGGGCTTCATCAGCGCCAGTTCACGGTGGCTGATCAGGTGCCTGGTTTTTTCACTCAGTGGCACCACCAGGCAAACGAAGTCGGCTTCGGCCAGCAGTTGGTCAAGGCTGCGAAACTGCGCGCCCAGTTCTTGTTCAAGCGCGCTTTTACGGCTGTTGCCGCTGTACAGGATCGGCATGTTGAAGCCCAGGCGACCGCGCCTGGCAATGGCTGCACCGATGTTGCCCATGCCGACAATGCCCAGGGTCTTGCCGTGCACGTCGCATCCAAATAGCGGGGCACCGACGCTGGCTTGCCATTGTCCGGCCTTGGTCCAGGCATCCAGTTCCGCGACACGCCGGGCGCTGCTCATCAGCAGGGCGAACGCCAGGTCGGCGGTGCTTTCGGTCAGCACGTCCGGGGTGTTGGTGAGCATGATCCCGCGTTCGTTGAAGTAGGCCAGGTCATAGTTGTCGTAGCCAACCGACACACTGGACACTACTTCCAGTTGGCCGGCGTTTTCCAGTTGGGCACGGCCGAGCTTGCGCCCGACGCCGATCAAGCCGTGGGCGTGGGGCAAGGCTTCATTGAACTGTGCGCTGATATCGCCCTGCTTGGGGTTGGGCACGATCACGTTAAAGTCGTGTTGCAGGAACTCGACCATATTGGGCGAGATACGGCTGAAGGCTAGAACGGTCTTTTTCATCGCAGGAAGGCTCGTCAGGCGGAGGAGAATGCCAAGCAAGCTAACATCTTGCACGGGGGGAGTGCGAGGGCATCAACCTGATGCTCATCCGGCTGAACACCGAATGTGTGGCAAGGGGGCTTGCCCTAATGCCAGTCAGTCAAGTGAACGCCGACCCGCGTAGGAGCGAGCACGCTCGCGATGGACGTTAACGATAACGCACGTTTTCTGATTGAACGCGTTGCTCTTGAGTTCATCGTGAGCACTCGAGCGTCGACCGGCGGCTCCTACAAATGCGACCTCATCTCCTTCACTGTTCGGCATTGGCGAATGCCCCTCGCCACACTGGATCGCATTCAGTTCGCTACGCGAACCCCACCCAGGCTGCCACTCAATTCATAGGCGGCCAGCTCCGACTGGTGGGCCGCCAGGATCTCCGGCAGCGAGCCGCGCAGGTACTCGACCCAGGTCTTGATCTTCGCATCCAGGTACTGGCGTGAAGGGTAGATGGCGTAGAGGTTCAGTTCTTGCGAGCGGTAATTGGGCATGACCCGCACCAGGCTGCCGTTGCGCAGGCCTTCGATGGCGGCGTAGACCGGCAGGACGCCGACGCCCATGCCGCTGATGATTGCGGTTTTCATGGCATCGGCCGAGTTCACCAGGAAGGGCGAGCTGTTGATGGTGACCATCTCCTGGCCTTCAGGGCCGTCGAACAACCACTTCTCCAGCGGAATCACCGGACTGACCAGGCGCAGGCAGGCATGGTTCAGCAGGTCGCTGGGCTTCTGTGCACAGCCGTTGGCTTTCACATAGGCCGGCGAGGCACAGACGATGCTGTAGGTGATCCCCAGGCGTTGCGAGACGAAGCCGGAGTCCGGCAGTTCACTGGCCAGCACGATGGAGACGTCGTAGCCCTCGTCCAGCAAGTCCGGGACGCGGTTGGCCAAGGTCAGGTTGAACGTGACATCGGGATGGGTCTTGCGATAGCGGGCGATCGCATCGATCACGAAGTGCTGACCGATCCCGGTCATGGTGTGCACTTTCAGTTGCCCGGCCGGGCGGGCATGGGCGTCGCTGGCCTCGGCTTCGGCTTCCTCGACGTAGGCCAGGATCTGCTCGCAGCGCAGCAGGTAGCGTTTGCCAGCTTCGGTCAGGGCAATGCGGCGGGTGGTGCGATTGAGCAAGCGGGTTTGCAGGTGGGCTTCCAGATTGGAGACCGCGCGCGAGACGTTGGCTGTCGTGGTATCAAGCTGCACGGCGGCGGCGGTAAAGCTGCCGGCTTCGGCGACGCAGCTGAAGGCGCGCATGTTTTGCAAAGTGTCCATGGGGAACTCTCGGGGGCGATGGCAAATTGTTACACAAAGTTGCAGCTTTTTTACAGGCGACTTAAGGATGCCACCCAGGGATTATCTCGTTAACGGTAACAAAGATTCACAGGATTCCCGGCTTATCGCCGCACAGGGCCCCCCCTAGAATTGCGCCGATTGGAAATCCCCCCCTCCTCAGGAATTTGCAGCAGTGCCGCGTCGCATCAGCAGAGAGTTGAAGACTCTCAGTGTTTGGGCTTTATCGTTAGCAATCAGCGGCTGCATCGGAACCGGAGGTATTGCCCCACAGGGCAAGGCACTCGATGCCAATACATTGGCCGCCGACGAGGCCATTCAGAGTGCGGCCAAGGACGCCCACTGGCCCACCGCACAGTGGTGGCAAGCCTATGGCGATCCTCAGTTGAACGCCTGGGTCGAGCTTGCCGTACAGGGTAGCCCAAGCATCGCCATGGCGGTGGCGCGTGTGCGCCAGGCCCGGGCCATGGCCGGGGTGGTCGAGTCCGCCGAGTCGTTGCAGATCAATGGCGACGCAACCCTCAAGCGCCACAACTGGCCTACCGATCAGTTCTATGGCCCGGGTGAGCTGGCCAATAGCACCACCTGGGACAACAATGCCGCGCTGGGTTTCAGTTATGCGCTGGACCTGTGGGGGCGGGAAAGCAATGCCAGCGAGCGTGCCGTGGACATGGCCCACATGACTGCCGCGCAGGCGCGCATGGCGCAACTCGAACTGCAGAACAACGTGGTACGCGCCTACATCCAGTTATCGCTGCATTACGCCCAGCGTGACATCGTCGCGGCAACGCTCGCCCAGCAACAGCAGATTCTCGATCTCGCGCAAAAGCGCCTGGCCGGTGGCATCGGCACCCATTTCGAAGTCAGCCAGGCGCAAACCCCGCTGTCGGAAACCCATCGGCAACTGGATGCCCTGGACGAAGAAATCGCCCTGGCCCGCAACCAGCTCGCCGCGCTCGCGGGCAAGGGGCCGGGGGAGGGCGCGCGCCTGCAACGGCCAAGCCTTTCGCTGGCGACGGCATTGAAGCTGCCATCGGCCCTGCCGGCGCAATTGCTTGGCCAGCGTCCTGACGTGGTTGCCAGCCGCTGGCAGGTGGCGGCCCAGGCGCGCGGCATCGATGTGGCGCACGCCGGCTTCTACCCCAATGTCGATCTGGTCGGCAGCCTTGGCTACATGGCTACCGGCGGCGGGGCGCTGGAGTTCCTGACCGGCAAGAAGTTCAACTACAACGTTGGGCCTGCCATCTCCTTGCCGATCTTCGATGGTGGCCGATTGCGCTCGCAACTGGGCGAAGCCTCGGCGGGCTACGACATGGCCGTGGCCCACTACAACCAGACCCTGGTCAATGCGCTCAAAAGCATCTCCGACCAATTGATTCGCCGTGAGTCCATGGACAAGCAGCAGGAGTTCGCAACCGAGTCGGTGGTGGCTGCGCAGAAAACCTACGACATCGCCATGGTCGCTTTTCAGCGCGGCCTTACCGATTACCTCAACGTGCTCAATGCCCAGACGCTGTTGTTCAAACAGCAACAGGTGCAGCAACAGGTCCAGGCGGCACGCTTGAGTGCCCACGCCGAACTGGTCACCGCCCTGGGAGGCGGGCTGGGTGCCGGCCACGATGTGCCGGCCGATGGCGAAGTCCAGGCACCGAGCACTCCGGCCATTCTCTCTGCCTTCGATCACTGAACGGGACATCATGACTTCCTTGCCTGCACCGCTACGCTGGCTGCATTCCCTTGAGTGGCGCCGTGGTTTTTATGAATGGGCGCGCAGTGACGGCGTGACCTGGGTCTACATCTTCAAGGTACTGATCGCCGCCTTCCTGACTCTCTGGCTGGCCATGCGCCTAGAGTTGCCGCAACCGCGTACGGCGATGATCACCGTGTTCATCGTGATGCAGCCGCAGAGCGGCCAGGTGTTCGCCAAGAGTTTTTACCGTTTCCTCGGCACGCTGGCCGGTTCCGCGGTGATGGTCGCGTTGATTGCCTTGTTCGCGCAAAACACCGAGCTGTTTCTCGGCGCATTGGCGATCTGGGTGGGGATCTGCTCGGCCGGTGCCGCGCGTTATCGCAACTTTCGCGCCTACGGCTTTGTGCTGGCCGGCTACACGGCGGCGATGGTCGGCTTGCCGGCATTGGCGCACCCGGACGGGGCGTTCATGGCCGCCGTCTGGCGGGTGCTGGAAATCTCCCTGGGGATTCTCTGCGCCACCCTGGTCAGCGCTGCGATCCTCCCGCAAACCGCCAGCGCCGCCATGCGCAACGCCTTGTACCAACGCTTCGGCGTGTTTGCGTTGTTCGTCACCGATGGCCTGCGGGGACGTAGCCAGAGCGAGACCTTCGAGAGCCGCAATGTCGGCTTCATCGCCGAAGCCGTGGGCCTGGAAGGCCTGCGCAGCGTGACCGTGTTCGAAGACCCGCACATGCGCCGGCGCAACGGTCGGCTCAGTCGTCTGAACAGCGAATTCATGGGCATCACCACCCGCTTCAATGCGTTGCACCGGTTGCTCGAGCGCCTGCGCAGCAGCGCCGCCGATCATGTGGTGGCAGCCATCAAGCCGGGGTTGCAGGACCTGGCCGAGTTGCTCGACGGCTTCTCCGGCCGGGCACTGACCCATGCCGATGCCGCGCGCCTGGCGAGCCAACTGGCGGCCTACAAGGAAGGCCTGCCGGCGCGAGTGCGTAGCCTGCGAGCCAGCTTTCAGGAAGGTGTGCCCAGCGACGCCGATCTTTTGGATTTCCACACTGCGTATGAATTGCTCTATCGCTTCGTCGACGAGCTGCACAGTTATGCACAGACCCACGCCTCGTTGGCCGATCACAGCCACGAACGCGAGCAATGGGACGAACCTTTCACTCCGAAAACCAACTGGCTGGCCTCGGCCGCGTCAGGGCTTCGTGCCTCGTTCATTCTGATTGTGCTGGGCAGTTACTGGGTCGCCACCGCCTGGCCGAGCGGCGCCACCATGACCTTGATCGCGGCCGCCACGGTCGGTCTCTCCGCCGCCACACCCAACCCCAAGCGCATGGCCTTTCAGATGGCGTGCGGGACGTTGCTCGGTGCGCTGATCGGTTTCGTCGAGATGTTTTTCATCTTCCCCTGGATCGACGGTTTTCCATTGCTATGCGTGATGCTGGCACCGGTGATCGTACTCGGTTCGTTCCTCTCTTCGCGGCCGCAATACGCCGGTGTGGGCCTGGGCTTGCTGATCTTTTTCAGCACGGGCTCCGTGCCTGACAACCCGACGGTCTACAACCCCTACACCTTCATCAACGACTACATCGCCATGGTCATGGGCATGCTGGTGTGTGCGGCGGCCGGGGCGATCATCCTGCCACCCAACAGTCGCTGGTTGTGGCGACGGCTGGAGCAGGATCTGCGCGCTCAGGTGGTGTATGCCATCAGCGGCAAGCTCAAGGGGCTGGCGTCGGGGTTTGAAAGCAGTACCCGGGACCTGGTGCACCAGGCCTATGGCCTGGCCGTCGGGCAACCTCAGGTCCAGCGTCACTTGTTGCGCTGGATGTTCGTGGTGCTGGAGGTCGGTCACGCGATCATCGAGTTGCGCAAGGAACAGGCGATCCTGCCGGTGCACCCGGCGTATGCCGAGTCCCAGCCCTGGCGCCAGGCAATCCGCGTCATGGGGCGGGCGTTGGTGCGGCTGTTTCTGCAACCGGGCCACAGCAATCTGGAGCGTGCACTGATTGCCGTCGACCACGCCATCAGCCGGGTGCAGGCCACCGACGAACCGTTCGCCCCGCACTTCGATACCTCGGCCCTGCGCCGGGTGAAGAGTTACCTGCATTTCATCCGCACTTCGTTGCTCGACCCGCAATCGCCGCTGGCGGCCCTGGCCGCCCCGCAAGGACCTGACCATGCCTCGTGAAATCGCCTTCCACGGCGTGTACATGCCGACCATGACCCTGATGTTTTTCATCGCCGCCGCATTGGCTTGGGCGCTGGATCGGTTTTTGTCCGGGTTCGATCTGTACCGTTTCTTCTGGCACCCGGCCCTGTTGCGCCTGAGCCTGTTCATTTGCCTGTTCGGCGCCCTGGCGCTGACTGTCTACCAGTGAGACCGTTTCGATGAAAAAACTCTTCAGTCTGCTCGCGACCTTGTTGGTACTGGCCCTTGCGATGTGGATCGGCCGGACCCTCTGGGTGCATTACATGAACACCCCCTGGACCCGCGATGGGCGGGTTCGCGCGGACATCATCAACGTGGCCGCCGACGTCAGCGGTGAAGTGGTCGATGTGCCGGTGCGCGACAACCAACAGGTCAAGAAGGGCGATGTGCTGATGCAGATCGACCCCGAGCACTACCTGATCGCGGTCAAGCAGGCGCAGTCGCTGGTGGCGTCACGCAAGGCCACCTGGGAGATGCGCAAGGTCAATGCACACCGCCGCGCCGATCTCGACAACCTGGTGATCTCCCGGGAAAACCGTGACGACGCCAGCAACATTGCCGACTCGGCCCTGGCCGATTACCAACACGCCCAGGCGCAACTCGAAGCGGCGCAACTGAACCTCAAGCGCACCCAGGTGCTGGCGGCCGTGGACGGTTATGTCACCAACCTCAACGTCCATCGCGGTGACTACGCGCGTATCGGTGAAGCGAAAATGGCCGTGGTCGACATGAATTCGTTCTGGGTCTACGGCTTCTTCGAAGAAACCAAACTGCCCCGGGTGCGGGTGGGCGATCAGGCCGACATGCAGTTGATGAGCGGCGAAGTGCTCAAGGGGCATGTGGAGAGTATTTCCCGTGGCATCTATGACCGTGACAATCCAGAGAGTCGCGAACTGATCGCCGACGTCAACCCGACCTTCAACTGGGTCCGCCTGGCCCAACGGGTGCCGGTGCGGATTCACATCGATCATGTGCCGGAAGGTGTGCTGCTGGCAGCGGGGATTACGTGTACGGTGGTGGTGAAACAGCCGCCACAATAGCCTTGGCGACAGCGGCGTACTGTGGCGAGGGAGCTTGCTCCCGCTGGGGGGCGTAGCACCCCCAAAATAGTTGCATCACACTATCGTCAGGCAGTGCGGAGATTGAGATTTACGACGGCGTTGTCCGAACGCGGATCGGCCGACGGGAGCAGGCTCCCTCGCCACAAAAGCAATCTTGCTCAAGCCTGGCAATACGTCTCATGCAAATGCCGCCACAGCATGTCACCTGACGGCCGCTTCTCAATCACCGCCGTCGCCCGGCGATCGGTCAGCACGCCGTTGGCATCCTCTTGCAATTCGCGGTAGCTGACGGTGGCGCCCCGCGCATGCTGGTCGACCCCGCGCAACTCGCTCAGCCTGATGCGCAAGCCCGGGCGAGCGCCGCCGAGTGTATCGAACAGCTGGTTCAAGGCCGGGGCATCCAGGGCATTGCCATTGGGCACGATCATCGAGAACTGCGGTGAAAAGCGTGTCAACAGGCGTGTCAGCACCTCTCTATTGCCTGTGCCGCTGAACCATTGCTCGATATCGACGTGGGTCTGGATCACTTCATTGAAGTATTCGCGGTAGTCCTTCATGGGTTTTTCTCCTTGGCAGATTGAGGGGTAAGGTGAGCCAGCAAGGCTGTTGTGTCCAGGTGCAGGACCGCGGGCAAGGGCAGTAGCGTCAGGATTGCGGCGAGCAGAAAGCACAGGGCGAACGCAGCGGGTGAGAAGGGGCCAAGCACGCTGAGCACGGAACTCAGGAACGCTGCGCCGAGACAGAAGCTCAGCTGTCGATTGATGTTCCACAGGGCGCTGGCATGGCCCATGTGCGAGGCGCGAGTGTCGAGAAAGGCCAGGGTTTGTGCCGTGCTGCTGCACAGGCTGCCGCCCAGACCCATCAGGGCATAGGCAAGGATCGGCAACACCCCCCCGGGGCCTTCGATCAGGGCTAGCAAGGCGATGCCCAACCCTTGCAGCACCATGCCGCCGACCAGCAAAGGTTTAGGTCCCAGACGCTGGAACACACGCTTGCCCAGAGTGATGGCAAGTCCCGATGCCACGGCCCAAGGCAGCATGAGCGCCCCGGTCATTGCGGGGCTGAATCCACGGTCGTGCAAATACAGCACAGCGATCAGACTGGTGCCGATGAACACGCCTGGGACAAACAGGTAGACCACCATCGCTACACGCAACCACTGGCCTTTGAGCAGTTGCAGGTCGAGGAGTGGCGCTGGTTTGCTCCAGCCATCACGCACATACAGCCATCCCAGCACGGTACTGAGTCCCAACACCCCCAGGCCCGCAATGCGCTGTTCGCGTTCGCTCAACAGGCTCAAGGCAACCAGCAACAGGCTGATGGTCGCAGCGCCCAACACTAGACCTCGACCGTCCAGCGTAGTGCGTTGCGGCAATGGCTCGTCGGTTCTCAGCCAAAAGATCGCGAGCGCCAACGTCAGCAACGCCAGCGGCAGATTGGCGTAGTAGATCCAGCGCCAGGACAGTGTCTGCACCACCAGCCCGCCTGCCGCAGGCGACAGTGCCGGCACCAACAGGGCGACCAGCATCACCATGGCGGTCAGGTGACTACGTTCGGCGGCCGGAAAGTGTCGATAGGCCAGGGCTTGCCCCACCGGGATCAGTAGCCCGCCGCCGAGTCCTTGCAGCAGTCGCCAACCGATCAGCGCCTCGATCGAAGCCGCCTGCGCCGCCAGCCACGAAGCGCTGCCGAACACCATCAGTGAACCGAGGATCAAGCGTCGCTCGCCGACCCTGGCCGCCAGCCACACGCTCAGTGGAATGATCAAGGTCAAACCGAGCATGTAGGCGTTGCTGATCCACGCCAGTTGCGTGACCGAGGCGTGCAGCTCCAGGGCGATGTTCGGCAGGGCGATGTTGCTGGCGAACATGTTCAGCAGGTCGAGGGCAAAGCCCAGCAGGTACACCAGGGTGATTTTCGAGCGATAGGCCATGGCAGCCTCCGGGCAGACAGAGGCGCAGGGTAGAGCGTTCATCGGGTTGGAAAAACGTCGTCCCGGCTGTTAGTTTGTCAAAAATATTTTGACAAAGGATCATTGCACTATGGTCAGCCTGGACCGTTTCGACACCTTCAAGGCCGTGGTCGAAGCCGGATCGTTGACGGCCGCGGCAGACTTGTTGGGCCAGACCCGCGCGGTGGTCAGTTTCAACCTCAAGCGCCTGGAGTCTGAGCTGGGCGTCACCTTACTGACGCGCAACACCCGCCAATTGGCGTTGACCGATGCCGGCGAGCGGTTTTATCAGCGCTGCCTGCGCACCCTTGATGAAGCGCAACTGGCCATTGAAGAGGCCCGCTCGGAGCACACTCAGCTCAAGGGCACCTTGCGCCTGACCACCACGGTCGAATACGCCTTGGCCAAGGTGGTGCCGGCGCTGCAGGCATTTGCTGCCTTGCACCCTGACCTGAATGTCCACTTGTCCACGTCATCGACACACGCCGACCTGATCTCCGAGCGCTTTGACCTGGCCATTCGCCTGGGGCGCATGCTCGACTCCAACCTGCGGGCGGTGCAGCTCTCGACCTTCGAGATTTTCGCCGTGGCAGCGCCCGCGCTGATTGCCCGGCATGCCGAAGTCGTGACGCTGGCGGATCTGGAGCGGCTCCCCATGTTGGGGCATGCGCGGGTGACGGAGCTGAGCGTGACGGATGCCTCGGGTAGTGAGCGGCTGTACCTGCCGGGGCCCGATAACACCACGATAGTGACCGACAGCGCCGCCACCTTGCGCGCGTTCGCCCTGTCCGGGCAAGGCGTGGCCATCCTGCCGCAATGGTTGATTCAGGACGACCTTGATGGCGGCCGCCTGGCGCGGTTGCTGCCTGATCATCACTTCGCCCGGCAAGGGGTCTACGCGTTGTATCCGGATACCCGGCATTTGCCACTCAAGGTGCGGGCGTTCATTGATTTCATGAAGGACCGGCAAGCGGATTGAACAACCTGGCGCTTTCGCGGCCTCAGAGCTGTTCGCGCAAGCCAAAGCGCTTCATCAACCCCGACTCCAGCAAGCCCTTGGGCAGCAACCCCGCCAGCAGCGGCAGTGCCCGGCTGCCATTGCCCAGACGCAGCAAGCGTGGCGGTGTGTTCTGCTGCGCGGCCTTGAGCAGGCCGGCAGCGAACTCGGCAGCCGGTGTCGGGTGGTCCAGGGACGCCCTGGCCCGGGCACGGATGCCTTCGCGCAGCGGCCACCACGGCGATTGCTCGCTGATCAGTTGTTCGGCTTCATGCCCGGCATTCCTGGCGAAGCTGGACGCGATGGCGCCAGGCTGAACCTCCATCACCCGAATGCCGAACGGCGCCAACTCCATGCGCAGCGCATCGCTCAAGGCATGCACCGCGGCCTTGGAGGCGCAGTAGGCGCCCGCGAACGGTGTCACCAGCACGCCGGACACACTGCCGATGTTCACCACCAGGCCCTTGGCGCGGCGTAGTACCGGAAACATCGCACGAGTGACGCCAACCACGGCGAATACGTTGGTCTCGAACTGGCGTTGCAGGGCCGGCACCCCACCATCGAGCAAGGGTCCCATGGCGCCATAACCGGCATTGTTGATCAGCACATCCAGGCCGCCATGTTGCTGGTTGATGCGCTCGCTCAACTGTTCGAGGGCCGCACCGTCATTGACGTCCAGTTGCACGGCGGTGAAGCCGGCCGCTGCCAGTGTCACCACGTCCTCGGTCTTGCGCGCACTGGCCCAGACCTCGAAACCGGCCGCTTTGAAGGCATCGGCCAAGGCGCGGCCAATGCCGCTGGAACAACCGGTGATTAACGCAACAGGCATGGCGCGGTCCTTGTGCAAAATGAGGGGAGGTGCAGCATCAGTCGGAGAAACTACCCTGCAAGCGCTCGGCGCGAAACTCGAGGGTTTGCGGGCGATAGCCAGGACGCAGCGGCGGCATCGGCAGGCAATCTTCCCAATGGGCGCCAGCCTGCAGTTCACCGGGGCCGCGGTAGCGTGGAGCGGTGTATTGGTTGTCTGCCAGATTGACCGTATCGCCCGGCGCATAAGCGGCGATTCGCCAGCGCAGTTCGGTCAGCGGCACATCGTTGCCGTTGTTCATTTTCAGCAGCAGTGGGCGATCCGCCGGGCAACGTTCCGGTGCGTAGGTGATACGCAACTCCAGGCGTGCCAGTTGCTGGGCCTCGCGGTTGTCCAGCCAGACCACCCAGGCGGCCACCATGCCCAGCCCAAGCGCCGCCGCCAACGACACCGGCATGGCCTTGGCCGGGTAGCGCAGCAACAGGACCAGCCAGGTAATGACCAGCAGAACGCCGATGAACATGACGCTTAACCTCAGGAGGGAATAGCACCATCGTACCTAAGCGTAGATGGGATTGGCCATGGGTGAGCATCAGCGTGGGAACGATCAGGAAAAAGCCCCCACCCAACCGGCTGCGGATAGGGGACGCAGTCGGCTGGACGGGGGCTTCTTGTTTCAGCGCTTGATCACTGGGCGATGGTCTTCATCGACACCCCCCGCTCAATCGGCGTCGAGCGACCATAGATGTCTTCGAACCGTTCGATATCGTCCTCACCCAGGTAGCTGCCCGATTGCACTTCGATGATCTCGAGTGGAATCTTGCCCGGGTTGCGCAGGCGGTGAACCGAGGCGATCGGGATGTAGGTCGACTGGTTTTCGGTGAGCAGGAACACGTTGTCGTCGCAGGTCACTTCCGCGGTGCCACTGACCACGATCCAGTGTTCGGCGCGGTGGTGGTGCATCTGCAATGACAGGCAGGCACCCGGCTTGACCGAGATGCGCTTGACCTGGAAGCGACCACCCATGTCCACCGAATCGTAGGAACCCCACGGACGGTAGACTTCGCAATGGTTCAGGGTTTCGCTGCGGCCCTGTTCGTTGAGGGTGTTGACCATCTGCTTGACGCCTTGGACCTTGTCCTTGTGGGCGATCATCATGGCGTCCTTGGTTTCGACCACCACGATGTTCTCGAGGCCAATCACCGACACCAGTTTGCCGTTGCCATGGATCATGCAGTTGCGGCTGTCCTGGATCACCACATCGCCCTTGCAGACGTTGCCGTTGGCGTCTTTCTCATGCACGTCCCACAACGATGACCAGCAACCCACATCGCTCCAGCCGGCGGTCAGTGGCACCACGCAGGCACGCTGGGTCTTTTCCATCACCGCGTAGTCGATGGAATTGTCCGGGCAGCAGGCGAAGGTGGCTTCGTCGAAGGTGACGGAGTCGGCATCCTGATGGCTGCGCTCAAGGGTCAGCAGGCAGGTGTCGTAGATATCCGGGTCGTGTTTTTTCAGCTCTTCGAGGAAGCGACTGGCGCGGAACAGGAACATGCCGCTGTTCCAGAAATAGCCGCCGGCCTGGACGAACTCGGTGGCGCGCTTGACGTCGGGTTTTTCAACGAAGTGCGAGACCCGGCTGACGCCTTCGGGCAGCAACGCATCGTTGGTGGACTTGATATAGCCGTAGCCGGTTTCCGGTTTGGTCGCCGGTACACCGAACAGCACCATCTCGCCGCGCTCGGCGGCGACGGTGGCCAGGGCCAGGGCACGCTGCAGGGCTTTCTGGTCTTCCAGCACGTGGTCGGCCGGCAGCACCAGCATCAGTTCGTCACGACCTTCATTGACCAGCATCATCGCTGTCAGCGCTACCGCCGGTGCGGTGTTGCGCCCGAAGGGTTCCATGAGGATGCGCTGGACCTGCAGATTGCGGTTGCCCAGTTGCTCGTTGACGATGAAACGGTGGTCCTTGTTGCAGACCACGATCGGGGTGTCCATGCCGTCGAACACCAGGCGTTCCAGGGTCTGCTGGAACAGGGTGTGTTCACCGGTCAGGGCCAGGAACTGCTTGGGGAATTGTTTGCGCGAAAGCGGCCAAAGACGTGAGCCGCTACCACCGGACAAGATCACTGGAATCATGGTGTTACTCCTTCAAAATCGTTTGGTTAGAGCTACTGCGTTCTTTTGTTTCGTACCAGGCTGCCCCCCCCCTGTAGGAGCGAGCGCGCTCGCGATGGAGGTCAACGATGACGCGGGGCACCAGAGGAAACGCGGTGCCCTTGAGTTCATCGCGAGCGCGCTCGCTCCTACAGGGGGGCATGGGCAGCCTGGGCAATGTGTCAGCGGGTCGACACCGGGCGCTTCACCCATACCGGCGACAGGCTGCTGCCGCTTCCGGTGACGTACAGCACCGCTGCTTCACCGCGCTCCAGCGCAACGGGTTTCACGTCGCCGACTTTCTGCTCGCCGTCATACAGCGCCAGGCTGACTTTCACCGGGTTGATTTCGCGTTCGCCACGGCCCTTGGCGGCAACGCTCTTGACCACCTCGGTCTTGCCGTCGGCGGTCTTCAGGGTCAGGGCCTTGTCACTGAGGTTCTGCATCCGCACCAGGGATTTCTGCTTGTTCTTGAACGGTGGTTCTTCGATCAATTGGGGTTGGCCGCTGGCGTTGTTGACCAGGGTGTAATAGTGATCGGCCGCCAGTTTCACCGGCAGGGTCTGGCTGCCGACCTTGGCGCTGTAGTCGCCACCGGGCATGAAGCTGAAGTCGCTGCTGGCCAGTGGTGCGACGTCGCTCAGGCTGGTGCTGCCGACCGTGGCGCTGACTTCGGCGTTGCTGGCGTTGTAGATACGCACGAAGCTCGAGCCTTTCGGCGCGGTCGGGCCGTAGAGCGCGGCGTCACCGGCGGCGAAGGCCTGCATCGACAGGACACTCATGCCCGCGACGAGAGCAAGGGTCTTGGCGAGACGACTAGGAGTTGTAGTGAAAGTCATGGCAATTACCTCTTTCAGTTTTGCGCCCGGTCGGGCGTCTCGGATTTGCTGTTGATGGCTACGTTTTGTTGGCGGGCACCGGCTTGTTTGAGCGCTGCGACCCACTGCGGGTCGGCGTCGCCGATTTCGTTGTTCACCGGCAGATATCGTTCAGGGAACTCCCAGATCAGCACTTGCGGAGGGCTGTTCTTGAAGGCGTCGCTTTTCAGGTAGCTGAGCATCGGCAGAATCGGGCCGTGACCGTCTTCGGCGTAATTGACCACATCGCTGTGCAGCGCCTGCTTGAGCGCCCCGACAAAGTTCCAGTCGGAGTTGGCGCTGTAGCTGGTACCGATCAGTGCGACCGGTACTTCGCTGTCGGCAAACAGCGCGTCATCACCGACGGATGGATCTTCAACCGCCAGGGTGCGGCGCTTTTGCAAGGCCTCGGTGGCCGGCATCAGGTTTTCGAACAACGGATCCAGCGGCAGGAACAGGCGCAGGTCGCCCTTGTGGCTGACGTTCTCCGTGGTTTCGGTGACGAAGCGCTGTGGTGGGCCACTGAGCAGCGTCTTGTCGGCAATGGTCCTGGCCAATTGCTCGGCGGCGATTTGTGCGCCCTCCGGGGTCCAGTGGGTGTCGGTACGCAGGAATACTTGCTGACCGTCCTGTTTGGCTTGCTTGAACGGCCCCAGCAGGTCGGGAGCGAGGATCCGGTCGGCGGCCAGGCGGTTGTGGAAGTCCTTGTAGAGATCGGCGTGGATGCTGGCCGGTTTAACCTCGGCCAGATGCTCCGGGTACAACCGCACCTTGGCTGGAACCACTGCCATCACCAGCTGCACGCCGCTGGCCTTGAGGGTCTGGCGCACGCCTTCGACCAGTGCGTAGTTGCCTTGCAGGTTCAGCTCTTCGTTGACGATCGGGTGGAACTCTTCATCGCTGTACAGCCACTGGTCGCGACCGAGCACCACGCCCGGACGACCTTCGTTGAACAGCTTGAAGTCCAGGGCCGCCCACAGGTTGGTGCCCAGGCGCTTGATCGGGAACTGGTCGTCGTAATGGGTTTCCACGGCCTTGGCCCAGCGACCGTTGAGCACGGTGGCGTCGGGGTTGGTGTTGAAGCCGAAGAAGCTGCGCATCGACCACAGGCCCAGGACCATCAGGGTCACCAGGAACAGGGCGATGTAGAACAGACGTAATGAGCGGGTCATGGTCAGATCCCTCAGAACTGGAAGTAAAGGAACGGCGAGAAGCTTTGCGCCGAGAGTTTGAGAATCGAAGCGATGAACAGCAGCAGCACCAGTGCGCGCATCACGAAACGCGACCCGTCAGCCGTCCAGTAGGCGGGTTGCACCTGGGCTTCGACACCAGCGGTGTAGCCAGGCGCGTGGATGCTTGCCGGGTTATCCCCAGGCACGGCTTTGATCAGGCCCGGTTGGGCGGCGGCCGGGCCATCGGCATCGACGTTCACCGCAGGCTTGGTCTTGACCGGTGGCTGGTTGCTGTAGAAGTCGCGCAGGCCGAAGAACGCGAGCGTCACGTAAGCCACGATCAGGGTCGCGACTTGCAGGCCGGTGAGGCTGGCCTGATTGAGCTCCGAGAGCGACCAGTCGCCGAAGCTGAACATGGCGCCGTACATGCGACCGGCGACGTGCAGGTTTTCGGCGCGGAAGATCACCCAACCCATCACTACCAGCAGGAAAGTCAGGGCCCAGCGCACCGGATTGAAACTGCGTGGCGAGGTGTTGAGGCCGATGGCTTTTTCAATCGCCAGCCACATGCCGTGCCACGCGCCCCAGACGATGTAAGTGATGTTGGCGCCGTGCCACAGGCCACCGAGCAACATGGTCAGGAACAGGTTGCGGTAAGTGGTCAACGTGCCTTTGCGGTTACCGCCCAGGGTGATGTACAGGTAGTCCCGCAGCCAGGTGGACAGGCTGATGTGCCAGCGCCGCCAGAACTCGGTGATCGACTGGCTGATGTAGGGCTGCTTGAAGTTTTCCATGAAGCGGAAACCCATCATCAGCCCCAGGCCGATGGCCATGTCGCTGTAGCCGGAGAAGTCGAAGTACAGCTGTGCGGTGTAGGCCAGCGCACCGAGCCAGGCATCCCCCGTGGTCGGGTTTTGCAGGGCGAAGCAATGGTCGGCGACCACCGCCAGGGTGTCGGCGATGAACACCTTCTTGATGAAGCCCTGCATGAACCGTGTGCAGCCCTCGGAGAATTTGTCGAGGGTGTGGGTGCGATGGTTGAACTGGTCGGCCAGGTCGCGAAAGCGCAACACGGGACCGGCGATCAGGTGCGGGAAGATCGCCACGAACGCCGCGAAGTCGATCAGGTTGCGGGTCGCCGGCGTGTCGCCACGGTAGACGTCGATGATGTAGCTGATGGACTCGAAGATGTAGAACGAGATCCCGATCGGCAGCAGCACGTGGGTCAGGATGAACGGCTCAAGTCCCACCGAGGTCATCATGGCGTTGATGCTGTCGACGCCGAAGTTGGCGTACTTGAAGTAGCCCAGGATGCACAGGTCGACCGCCACGCCCAGCAGCAGCCAGCGCTGTGCCGGCTTGGTCCTGACGCCGGCGGCGCCGACTTTCAGGCCGATCCAGTAGTTCCATAGCGTGACGGCGGCGAACAACGCCAGGAAGTCCACGCGCCACCAGGCATAGAACACATAGCTGGCGATCAATAGCAGCAGGTTGCGATAGCGTTGCCCGCTCAAGTAGTACAGGCCGAGAAAGATCGGCAAGAACAAAAACAGGAACACGTTGGATGAAAACACCATCCCGGTCTCTCCTTGTAAAACCCACGGTCAAGGGCCAACGGCCCCCCCAAACCCCCCATCGAAAAACCGGGGGCATAACACTCGACTCAAGTCTTGCACTGACCCTGTGTGGGAACGGACTTGCTCGCGAAAGCGGTGTGTCAGTCGACATCTTTGGTGAATGTCCGAGCGCATTCGCGGGCAAGCCCGCTCCCACAGGGTTTCGTGTTTGTCTTAAGACCCTTTGCCTTTTTCGTTGACCGGGTCGTAGACCCTGGTCAGGTCGCCACCCAGGCGGAAGGTCTTGAACGGTTGCATCTGCCGCTTGCGTTTCAGCACATCCGGCGTGCAGGTGTAGAGCGAGCAGTACGGTTCGAGCCAGGCGAACTTCGAGTCGACTTTCAGGTCGGTCATGTCCTGCTCCTTGCCGTTCTTTTTCTCGAAGGCTTCAGGGTCTTTCGCCCCGGTCAGCACCCGCTCACCCAGGCGCTTGAGCGCAGCGTTGTTCTCCTGGCGCAGGTCGACACCGTTGACCTGGGCGAAGCTGGCGATCATCGCCAGCGGCGGCAGGGCGTAGTTGTGGTAGGCCAATGCCCGTTGCTGGCGCTTGAGTTCGTTGGGCAAGAAGCCCTGGGCGTCGACCTGGTTGGCGCCGACCTTGAATTCCTTGACCGCCCAGTCGAACAGGTCGCGGCGGTTGGTGGCGACCGAGGTCGCCATCACTGACCAGGCCGCCCAATACGAGTGGTTGTTGGTGTTATCCAGCGGCAGGTTGTCCCAGTCGCTGACCACCTGGTCGGCCATCTGGCTGAACCAGGCTTCGATCAATTGCGCCTCTTGCGGGTGAGCCGCCAGTGGACGGGAGTCGGAGAACTTCAGGCGGATGTAGGCCGAGGCCATGCTGCCCAGCGCCCATTTGCGCATCGACTTGCCGGTGTGGTTGAAGTCTTTGGACATCAACGCATCGGCCTTGGCCCAGGCCGTCAACCAGCTAAGGGTGCAGTCGAGCTGTTCCGGGCGACCATCACGCATGAACTGCATCACCTGCTTGCTGGTGCCGCGTTCGATTGCGGTGATGTCGGCGGTGGCGTCGCGAAAGGCTTTTTCCGATTCCCGGTTCAGGGTCGAACGGGCCTTGTCCGAGCCTTCGTACTTGCTGCGAAATTGCAGGGCACCGGTGTACGGGGTCGGTATTGCCTCACAACCCTGGCCGCTATCACCGGTCTTGAATTTATCCACAGGTGCAAAATAGCCCTGAGGAGGGCGCAGCGCCTCGGCCGCCTGGGTGACCCCGGCGAACATCGCCAGGCTCAGGAGCGTTGGTGCCAACAGGTGTTTCAGCGTCGCAGTGTGCATGGCAGACCTCATTGCCCGAGCTGGGCGGTACGTTGCCCAGCGCTCGGGAATACGTTGCGTTTGCAGATTTTTGCGTCGATTTTTTGCCCCGCGGCGCCCGCTTCCGGGCCCTGGACTTCAAGGGCCAGCAGGTTCTGCGAGGCCCAGTCTTCATCGGTGCGCAATTCAAAGGCGAAGCGACCGTCGGTGTCGGCGGTTTCCGGTTTGTCGATCTTGATGTCCTCGTGGCGACCGTTCATGTACCAGAGGGTGGCTTGCAGGGTTTTCACCGACGGGTCGGCGAAACGAATATCGACCTGGTGGCTGCTGTTGCGCAGGTCCATGTTCTGGCGGTTGACCATCAACTCGTTCTTGCCGGGCTTGAGCGTGGTGCTGCTGCTCATCAGCGCGTCCTTGCCTTCGCACCCGTTATCGAGCAACGCCATCATCTGGCGGTAGATGGTTTCCTGGTCCAGGCGATACAACGGCGAGAACTCCCAGATGAGGATTTTCGGTGGGGTCTTCTGGAACTCGTCGCTGCCCAGGTACTGCAGCATCGAGCCTTCCAGGCCGCCACCGGGGAAGGCGACGTTGAGAATGTCGGCGCCGATGGCCTCTTCCAGGAACCCGGAGAAGTTGTAGTTCTTGCCGCTGTGGCTGGTGCCGACCAGGGTGATCTGCGGGTTGCCGGCATCGCTGAACAGGTCGCCGTCTGCCGCCTCGCCCTTGGGCTCGGTGGTGAACTGGTCCATGTACTGGATGGCATAACTGGTGCCGCACAGTTGCCCGGCCATGTTGTGCAGGGTACCGGTCTTGCCCATGCGTCCGGTCTTTTTGGTTTCGAACTCACGCTTGGGAATGTCGGCGAACCCTGGCAGTTGCTTGACCTTCTCGGCGACGATTTTTGCGGTGCGCTGGGCGCCGTACGGGGTCCAGTGTTGGTCGCCTCGGAAGTAGAAATCGTGGGCAGGCAGGGTCTCCGGCAGCGATTCGTCGGTCAGTGGCGAGAGGTCCGGCACCACGTAGCCCATCTCGGCAAAACGCCCGAGCATGGTCTGGTAGTTTTTCAGCGCCTTGTCGTAATCGAACGCGGCCTTTTCCTGGGGGTTGAGTTTGTTGCGGTTCACCAGGCCACGGGTCGGCTGGTAGACCACCACCAGTTCAATGCCTTTGCTCTTGAACGCATCGTGCAGTTGCTTGAGGCGGCGGTAGCCTTCGGCCGTGGTAGTGAATTCGGTGCGCAGGTCTTCCCGGGTACGGAACAACCAGTCGCCTTGCGCCTGCACCAGGGTGGTGAAGTTTTGCTGATAACGAGTGGTGTAGTTTTTCGCGTCGTGGGCCTCGGGGCACAGGTTGCAGCACGGTTCGGCGGTAAAGGCCGGTGCCTTGCCATCGTCCGCGCTGGCCGCAAGGCTGGCAGTGAACATGGCCGCGGTCAGGCCGGTGAGGCTGAACAGTTTGATCAGATGTGGCTTCATGAATGTCATCCTCAGTCGCGCATGTCGGTCTGGCGTTCGACGGGGTCGATCAGCACGGCTTTTTGCTGGCGCACCAACAGGTCGAGGATTTCGTCCTGGCGTTCGCCCAGGATCCCCGAGAAGCTGATGCCACTGGATTTGGTCGGGGCAAGCATCGACACCCGGTACAGCTCGACGCTCAACGGCGAGTCGATGGACATCGGTCCGCTGCCGTTGGCCGCCAGTTCACCGCCGACCACGATCAGCGACACCTGGGCATCGAACGGGTCGAGCTTGATGTCACGGTCGGTGTCGCTCAGGTCCTTGATGTGGCCGTAGACGCCGGTCAGGCCGTTGGCCATGGCAACGTTTTCGTAGAGACGAATGTTCACGCTGTTACGAATACGAATGCCGTGGCGCTGGTTGCTGATCACCTTGTTGCCCCACAGCAGGTTGTCGGCACTCTCGTAGAGGGTGATGCCGTCGGTGTGGTTGCGGTAGATCTCGTTGTAGGCGATCAGGTTGTTGACGCTGTTACGGTCGATCACCAGCCCTGACAACTTGTTGTCGTAGCTGCGGTTGTTGAAGATGAAGCTGTCATTCACTTCACGGGAAATGATGATGCCGTGCTTCTTCTTCGTGCCATGGACGGTGTTGTCCGCGATGATCAGGCCATGGGAACGGTCGTGGGGGTCGATACCGTAGACGATGTTGTCGCGGTAGGTGTTGCCCTTGACCACGAAGTCCCGGGTCTCATAGCAGTAGAAGCCGTACCACATGTCCGAGAACTCGGAACCGATGATCCATCCGGTCGGTTCCGGGCGCTTGAGCACCTTGGCCATGTTGGGCGTGTACTGGGAAATACTCACCCCGTAGGACTTACTGTTGGCGTAGCCGAAGCTGGCCATCTTGCTGTTGACGATGTACGTCTGGGTGCCACCCCAGGCCAGCAGGAACGGGCGGAACTCCTTGGGCGAGCGGAAGCTTGCAGGGCCGTTTTCCTTCTCGCGCCAGCCGGTGATTTGCGTGTCGCGCACGAACAGCTGGCCGTCGTTGACCAGGAACGAACCGGCCTCTTCGGACAGGCGCAACTCCTGGGTCTGCTGGTCGATGTCGAGGATGCCCTTGGCCCCGACCACGATCGGCAACCTGGCCAGGAACACGCCCGGTGCCGTTTCGCTGAAGTACTGTTTGGGCAGTGTCTTGGCCAGGTCCTTGAGGTTCACGTAGCCGTCGTCGATAAAGATCGCCTGGGGGATGCCGTGTTGACGCACCACCCATTCGGCCATCTTGTTATCGCCGCCGATGAAGTCCTTCAGCGCGTCTTCCTGCATCATCCGCCGCACGCTGACCTTGCCGGCCTTGCTGCGCACGATCTTCGCCTCGACCGCTTGCGCGGTATAGCCGGACAGGTCGGGCAAGGTCGGCGCCGCCAGTTCCAGTGGCGCGGTCGGTGCGCTGCTGACGGTGTAGGTCTTGGCCTGCTGCAGTTCCTTGGCCACGGTCACCGGCTTGCCTTTCTGGGCAGGCGCGGCAGGTTCGACGCTGGCAAGCGCTGCGTTACTGGCCAGCAGCAACGCAGCAGCCAACAGGCCGAGCGAACGGTTGGTCGCTGGGATGTTCATCCGGGGCACTCCCTTGGCGGCTTGCATCAGAAGTGCCAGATCACGTCGACGAATGCGCGGTGCATGTACGAATCGACCTGGTTGCCATAGGCGTCGCCCGGTTTGAACACGCCGCCGCGAACACGCACCAGCGCCGCCGGTTCATCGATCGACTGGCTCAGGTTCGCTGGCAGCAAGCCGTGCTTGAAGTACTTGGTGACCACCAGGTCGACTTCCTGGCCGAGGTCTTTATTGCCGTCTTCCAGTGGCAGCGAGGTGCTGGACAGCAGGGCGCCGGTGACGTCGTCATAGTTGTTTTCCACGGCATTGATGCCGTTGCTGCCGACCGGCTTGTTGCCGTCGACACGCCAGAACTTGTGGTAGACCAGGCTGGCGTCGTAGTCGTCCTGGAGCATCCAGGAGCCGAACAGGGTGGCGCTCTGCATGTTGTTCATCTCGCCACGGAACGCTTCGCCAAAACGGTGAACCCGCGAGCGCGTACCGGTGTAGTTGGAGCGGTTGCTTTGCAGGCCGTTCTGTTCGTAATCGCTGCTGGCGCGGGCGTAGGCCGCACCGACTTGCCATTGCGGATCAAGGCGCAGACGCACCCCCAGGTCCGTGGCCCAGCCGTCGACGTCGCCGCTGCGCTTGGCATCGACCGGCTGGCTGCCATCGGCATTGAGCGGGTTGACGGTGTCACGATCGCCGGTCATGCCGGTGATGCTCGCCCAGTAGTTGATCGTGTTGGTGTTGCGCCAGTTGTAGGCGTCGCTGTTGGCTTCCAGGCCGACCCAGCTCAGGTCGCCGTTCTGTTTCTTGTCGCTGGCATCAGGCACTTCGCCGGGTGTCGGGTAGTCGAGCTTGCCGTCGTCGTGGGTATGATGGGCACGCAGGCCGACCCATTGCCCCGGTGTCCATTGGGTCGCGATATCGCCGTACAGGTGCAGGCGATCCTTGTCCTCGGGTGCCAGCTCGGTCAGGTCGGTACGGTATTCGCTGAAGCGTTCGGCAACGCCGACATTGGCTTTCAACAGGGTGGTGTCGAAGGTCCAGTTCAGCGCTTCGATGTTGGTGTCGCGCCATTGGCCGTCGTCGTTGCGCAGACGCTGGCGACCGAACTTGAGGACCTCGCCGGGGTAGGGGGTCAGGCCGCCGTAGCCGACCCAGAACTCACGCATCGCCAGGTAGTTCTTTTTGCTCTCGCGGCCATCGTCGTTACTGCCCTGGGTGCCCTCAGTGTCGGACTGCTGCAGGGTGTCGGTCTCGATGATGTCGGTGGAGGTCACGGCCTGGCCCATGGCGAAGGCACTCCAGTTGCCGCTTTCGCCGTAGACCCACGGACGCACGTCCAGGCCCACGCCGTTGACGTCGCCGCCAGGCAGCGTGCCCAGGTCGCGGTCGTCCTCGGATTGGCCGGTGATCTTCACGTCCAGGCCGAAGTTCTTGGTGTCGGTCATCGCGGCCAGTGTCGGGCACGACCACAACAGGGCAAAGCTCAGGCCGATACCGGCTTTCACAAAGGGGTTCAACTTCATAGGGATTCCTCGCCGTCTTCTGCTTGCAGGGCCTGCGCGGCCATTGGGTTGTGGCTCAAGGCACCACGCATGGCCTGTTCTTGTCGCAACAGGCGTTGGGCCTCGGCCAGTTGCGCAGGGGGCAGTTGGGCTTCGAGTGTGTTGGCCAGTTCATTGGCTTGCGGGGTGTTCTGGGCCTTGGCCAGTTGGCTGAAGACATAGGCATTGAGCGGGTCGGGCCGGGTGCCCTTGCCTTGGGAGAACAACTGGGCAATGGCGAAGTCGGCGCTGTTCTGGCCGTTACGCGCAGCCGTCAGCAAGTGGTCCAGGGCTTTTTGTGGATAGACCTGGCCCAGATAGCCTCGGCGGTAGATCTGCCCCAGGTAGTAGTCGGCGGCGACTTCCTTGCCCACGGCTTTCTGGAAATGCGCTTCGGCGACCTTGGCGTCGGCCGGTACCCATTTGCCTTCGAAGTAGAGCTTGCCCAGCAGCAATTCGGCCCGCGGTTGATCAGCGGCGCGGCCGTTGTCCAGGTAGTGCATCAGCGTGTCGACGTCACCCAGTTCGGGGAAGTCGTAGAGCAACTGTGCGAGGCTGACCCAGGATGCCGGGTAGCCTGGAGCGATCTGTTCCAGCATGGCTTGCGCGGTTTTTTCGTCCGGCTTGCCGAGGCTGGCATCGCTCAGGACCCGGGCGACGCTGTCCATGCGTTGAGCGGACACGGCGCCACGGGCAAACGCGGCGTGCAGTTGCGTGAGCAGTTCTGCCTGTTGCTCGGGCTGGGCACGTTTCTGATAGACCGTGGCCAACTCGACGTAGCAGATGTCGGTGGTCGTGAGTGCGGCTTTGCAGATGCGCTCGACGTCGTCCAGGTGTTGGTCGTACGTGCCCTGTGTGCGATACAGCAGCACCTGGGCCAGACTGGCTTCCGGGTAACCGGCGGTGCGCCACTGACTGATCTGTTGCTGAGCGTTGACCTCGGGGAAGCTGTGGGGATATTGCAGGTACAGCATGGCCAGCGGGATCAGGGTGTTGCCTTCGCCATTGGCGAAGGCCTTTTTCAACAGGCCTTCGGCCTCATGGCGCTCGGCGTCGGTCGACCCCGGCTTGGCCACCAGCAGGCGCCCCAGGCGAGCCTGGGCCCGTGGCGAGATGTCGGCGGCCGCGCGGTAGGTGGCTTCGGCCGCCGTGATCTGGGCCGGGTCACGGCTTTCCACTTGCAGGTCGGCCAGGCCAACCTGGGCTTCGCTGTACCCCAGGTCCGCCAGTTGTTTGTAGTTCTGCTGCGCCAGCGCCGTGTCACCGCGTTTCAGGGCTTCATTGGCCAGGCGCTGGTCGGGCAGGCCGGCACAGCCAGCCAGGGCGATAGCCATGGCCAGGGTCAACGGCACCGGCAAGGTTCTGATAGGGCTAGTCACAGGCATGTCCTCTGCTTAAAGACCGGCGGCCATGGCTTTGTCGATCAGCCAGTTCACCGATGGGCCACGGTCGCTGCTGACTTCCACCGGGCGGCCGGCGAAGGTGCTGTTCAGTGGCTCATCCGGCTTGATCTGCACGCGAATGTCGGACGACAGGTCGGCGCCGTTGAGGCTGGTGCTGCTGATGATCTTGCCGGTGCGCAGGCTGTCGTCGCCGGCCACCTGGAAGTTCACGGAGGTGCCGGGGCGCACGTCGGCGAACTGGCGATAGGAGAAGCGGGCCTCGACATTGGCCTCGCTGTTACGCGGCACCAACTGGAAGATCACGTCACCCTTGCTGGCGTACTGACCGTCGGCAACCATCTGCCGGGCCACGGTGCAGTCGCAGGGCGAGGTGAGGGTGCCGGTCATTTGCTTGCCGAACAGTTCTTCAACCTTGGCCGGCTGCAGCTGGTCCTGATCCAGATGGCCCTTGAGTACGTCGAGCATGCTGGTGCTGAACGTCGCCAGTGGGGCGCCCTTGGCGGCGACGCCATCGGTCTGGATCAGGCTCTGCACCGTGCCGTCGCGGGGCATGGTCACGTTCATGCCCGGCACATTCACCAGTCCGGCCTGGGCATGACTGACGAAGTACATGCCATACACCGACTTGAGAATGAACCCGAAGGCTGCCAGGCCCACGACGAAGATCCCGGCGCTGAAGGTCACCGCGCGAAAGCGACCGAGTGCGCTCATGCCACTGCCGCCGTCCTTGAGCTTGCGCGCCTTGGTGAAGTTGTCCCGTTGCAGGGTCGCCAGCACATCACCCATGGTCACGATGTCACCGGACAGGTGCGAGGTGATCAGGTGACGCAGGGTGGAGATGTCCTGTGGTTCAAGGTTCTGGAACTGGCAGCCGGTGCGACCGCTCTGGCGATCGTACGAGCGGACCTGCAATTCGACGTCCATCGCCAGGCCGAGGTTGTCGATCAGGAACTGCAGCCGGGCCTTTTTCACTTCACCGACCTTGAACGGTATCTGCCCGGCGTTGAAGCTCAGGCCACCGGCGGACAGGTCGATCAGGCGTGTCTCCACAGGCGTACGGTCCGGGCCGAAGAAGCGCAGCCTGGCCGGGATTTTGACCCGGGCGTGCTGGCGCTGGGCTTCGGATTCATGCACTACGTTGACGTTCACGGCGGTATTCATAGGGGCGATTTCCTAGTTAATTCAGGCAAGGCGGTTCAGACCATCATCAGCAGCACGGCGACGAAAATACTGCCGGCGGAGAAGGTCATGGTCCGAGACGACCAGGTGTTGAACCAACGTTGAAAGCTGGCCAGATCACGGGTCAGGGAAGTGGGCTGGCGAGTCCAGGACTGTTGGTCGAGGCGGAAGAACACGTAGATCTTCACCAGCGCGCCGACGATCTGGTTGTAATAGAGAATGGCTGGGTAGGCCGGACCGATCCGGTGCCCCGAGCAGGACAGCAGCAGGGTCAGGATCAGGCGGGTGATACCGATCCACAGCAGGTACACCAGGATGAAGGCGGTGCCGTACTTGAAGCTGGCAATCAGCGCTACGGTCAGGCCCAGCAACGAGGTCCACATCGATACGCGCTGGTCGAACAGCACCACCGAGGTGAACAGGCCCAGGCGCTTCATCCCCAGCCCCAGGGCGCGGGAGTTCTGCCGCAGGTTGTTGCCGTACCAGCGGAACATCAGCTTGCGACTGGCCTTGATGAAGCTCTTTTCCGGAGGGTGTTCAACGGTGTTGATCGCGGCATCGGGCACGTAGAAAGTGTCGTAGCCCAGGCGCATCAGGCTGAACCAGCTCGACTTGTCGTCGCCGGTGAGGAACTTGAAACGACCCAGGCGCCAGTGTTGCAGCGAGTCGCTTTCCACGTCGGCGATGAATTCCGGGTTGGTGACTACGGTGGCACGGAACACCGACATGCGCCCGGTCATGGTCAACACGCGCTTGGACAGGGCCATCGAGCACATGTTGATGTGACGCTGGGCGAAACGCAGCTTGTGCCATTCGCTCATGATGTAGCCGCCGCGCACTTCGCAGAACTCGTTGGTGGTCAGGCCGCCGACGTTGCCGAACAGCTGGAACCACGGCACGGTCTTGCGCACCGTGCCTTCGCCGAGCACGGTGTCGCCATCGATCACGGCGACCACGGCGCGGTCATCCGGCAGGTGGCGGGAGATGGCGCGGAAACCGTAGGCCAGGCCGTCGCGCTTGCCGGTGCCGGGAATACGCACGAAGTCGAGCTTGACCCGGGCAGGCGGATTCATCCGGTTCCACAGGCTCTTGACCAGCAGTTCATCGGACATTTCGACGATGGAGCAGACCACGGTGGTCGGCAACTCGCAGTCGATCGCTTCGCGGATCACCGAGCTGTAGACCTGCGCGGTGGTCAGCGCGTCGATACGAAAACTGGTGACCATCAGGTACACGTGTGACGGGTCAGCCGTCTTGCCGAGCTTGCGCACTTTGCGCCGCAGGTGCGGGTAGACCACGTACAGGAACAGCATGCCGCGCAGAAAGTGCGTGGCACCCATCGAGTAGCGCCAGATACCCACGGCGCCAATCAGGAAAATGAAGTCCTTCGATTCGGAGTCGAACGTGGACACGGGCAACGCGAGGGCGAGCCCCATCAGCAAACATAAAAACAACAGCCAACCGGCGGCCTGAAGTAGGCCGTGTTTTAGCCTGTGCATAATCAACATCCGTCGGAGTGGAGGGGCCCCAAGCGGCAAGCCACAAGGCTCGAGTGAGGAGCTTTGAACTTGCCGCTTGCCGCTTGAAGCTTGAAGCTGCTCTTACCAACAGATGCCTTCAGTCCGGCCAATCGTGCTGGTGGCCTTGGACATGAAACCGACCAGGTCGATGACCTGTTTGCCGTCCGGCGCGGTCTCGGCCAGGGCGCGGAACTTCTCGTCGCGGTTGCCCAGGATGATCACGTCGCTGTTGTCGATCACCGAGTCGAAGTCGGCGTTGAGCAGGGACGAGACGTGGGGGATCTTCGACTCGATGTAGTCCTTGTTCGCACCGTGCACACGGGCGTACTCGACGTTGCTGTCGTAGATGCTCAGGTCATACCCCTTGCCGATCAGCATTTCCGCCAGGTCCACCAGAGGGCTTTCGCGCAGGTCGTCGGTGCCGGCCTTGAAGCTCAGGCCGAGCAGGGCGACTTTGCGTTTGTCGTGGCTCTTGACGATGTCGAAGGCGTTCTGCACCTGGGACTCGTTACTGCGCATCAGCGAGTTGAGCAGCGGTGCTTCTACGTCCAGGGTGCCGGCGCGGTAGGTCAGGGCGCGCACATCCTTGGGCAGGCAGGAGCCGCCGAAGGCAAAGCCTGGGCGCATGTAGTACTGGGACAGATTGAGGGTCTTGTCCTGGCAGACCACGTCCATCACTTCACGACCATCGACACCGACGGCCTTGGCGATGTTGCCGATCTCGTTGGCGAAGGTCACCTTGACGGCGTGCCAGACGTTGCAGGTGTACTTGATCATCTCGGCCACGGCGATGTCCTTGCGGATGATCGGTGCATCGAGTTCTTCGTACAGCGATTGCAGGACGTCACCCGAGGCCTTGTCGAATTCGCCGATGACGGTCATTGGCGGCTGGTCGTAGTCGTTGATCGCGGTGCTTTCGCGCAGGAACTCGGGGTTGACCGCCACGCCGAAGTCGACGCCGGCCTTTTTGCCGGAGCAGTCTTCGAGGATCGGGATCACTACATTGGCCACGGTGCCCGGCAACACGGTGCTGCGCACGACAATGGTGTGGCGGGTGGTCTTGTCGCGCAGGACAAAACCGATCTCGCGGCACACGGCCTCGATGTAGTTCAGTTCCAGATCGCCGTTCTTCTTGCTCGGTGTACCGACGCAGATCATCGACAGGTCGGTGTCACGAATCGCCTCGGCGAAGTTGGTCGTGCCCCGCAAGCGACCGGTCTGGATACCTTGTTCCAGAAGTTCACCCAGTCCCGGCTCAACGATCGGTGAGCGACCGGCGTTGATCATGTCGATCTTGTCCTTGGCGACATCAACGCCAACCACGTCGTGGCCTCGTGCAGACAGGCAACCGGCACATACTGCGCCGACGTAACCCAAACCAAATATGCTGATGCGCATCGCATTTACCTCTGTATATATCACGCCATTAAATGGCCGAAGTTAATAGTGTTCAGCGGTCAAAGTGCACTCGGAAGTTAGGCGAGCAGGCGCCACAATGCCGTGTGCTGGCATACTCAATGTCGAGTGTCTAAATAAGTGCACTCAAGTTGTGCGTAACTTGGCCGGATTATGTTGGCTTGCCCTGATATGCAGCCCGGCGTCCTCGGGACGTCGTGGTGCAGCAGAATGGTGGCGCTTGAATGTCGGCACAATGCCAGCAACCTCAAGCACTTTGGTGCCCGGGTGAGCACGCTGTCAGGGGCAAAGCCTTGGCCATTATGGGAGTAGTGAGGTTAGGTTCTCTCCTGCGGTTCACTGTTATCCCGATTCAGTGGCCCTGATGCGCAAGTTGTGTGTGGCAACTTGGTTATAGGGTTGGCACTGTTCGTAAGTTATCTCGTACAAGCGCTGCGAGAATCGTTACCGGTGGTATGAGCGGCGTATTTTCAGATAGTTCATGGCCGTTCATCCTGAAATCTGAAATTTCTTGAAATATTGCCAAAGATGGCACTGCCCTCATATTGATAGCACTTACCATTTCGCCCTTTATTGGCGGGGAGTTAATTGGCTGGGATAGTTTTATGCCACTACCGGTAAAAAAACACGTGCCACTAGTGAAAAAAATCACCGTTGTCGAGTGAAATTAAAGTTAGCGAACAGGTGCGCTGTGTTTTTGGCGTCATGAAAATGACGATTGGCGAGTGGTGGGGCGGGATCGGACAGGCTGCGGGCGCACGCACATCTCTCAATGTCGTGCGCCGGGAGGAGGGGTTACTCGGGGGTGTGATCGCGCAGGAAAACCAGATGGTCGGGTTTCGATTGTTCGGCGCTGTAACGGTACCCCTGTGCGTCGAATTGCTTGAGTGCTGCGGGGTCGTCGATGCGTTCCTGGATCACGAAGCGGCTCATCATACCGCGGGCTTTTTTCGCGTAGAAGCTGATGATCTTGTACTGGCCGTTCTTCAGGTCCTTGAATTCGGTGTTGATGATCCGGGCGTTCAGGGCGCTGCGTTTGACCGCCGAGAAATACTCGTTGGAGGCCAGGTTCAGCAGTACCTCGTCACCTTGTTCGGCCAGTGCTTCATTCAGCCACTCACTGATGAGCGTGCCCCAGAAGGCATACAGATCCTTGCCACGGGCGTTGGCCAGCTTGGTGCCCATCTCCAGCCGATACGGCTGCATCAGGTCCAGTGGGCGCAGCAGGCCGTAGAGGCCCGAGAGCATGCGCAGGTGCTGCTGGGCATAGTCGAAGTCGGCTTCGCTGAAGGTCTGGGCATTCATCCCGGTGTACACGTCGCCCTTGAACGCCAGCAATGCCTGCTTGGCGTTTTCCGGGGTGAAGGCCGGGGTCCAGCTGCCGAAACGGGCGGCATTGAGGCCACCGATCTTGTCGGAAACGTGCATCAGTTCGCTAATGTGCGCCGGTGTCAGCTCGCGCAGCTGCAGGATCAGTTCCTGTGAGTGGTCCAGGTATTGCGGCTGAGTGAAGCGCTGGGTGGCCGGCGGTGTTTCGTAATCGAGAGTTTTGGCGGGGGAAATCACCATCAGCATGAAGTCGTCTCCTTTAATCGTGCGGCGATTCTAGGGGGTTGTCCTGCTTGACTCCAGCTATCGAGCTCATAGGTGATCGGCGGTGGAAACAGTCTGGGGCGGGAGCCCAATGCTGTTCAGTTACGAAAGGCTTGAAGCGGGTGAGAGACCCGTGGCGAGCGAGCTTGCTCGCGCTGGTGCGCGAAGCGCACCCAACAAAGCGACTGCGGTCTTTCAGAACGAACTCGACGACAGTTTTTGGGGCTGCTCTGCAGCCCAACGCGAGCAAGCTCGCTCGCCACGGGGGATGTATTGAGCAACCCTATCCTTAACTGAACAGCATTAGGGACAGGAGCCGGTGTTTGTTGCGAGGGAGCTTGCTCCCGCCGACCGATCCGCGTTCGGGCGATGCGGTCGCCAAACAGGCGGTGGTGGAAACAGTCTGGGGCAGGAGCCCAATGCTGTTCAGTTAAGAAACGCTTGAAGCGAGTGAGAGGCTCGTGGCGAGCGAGCAAGTTCGCGCTGGGGCGTGAAGCGCCCCTAACAAAGCGACTGCGGTCTTTCAGAGCGAGCTCGACGATAGTTTTGGGGCTGCTCTGCAGCCCAGCGCGAGCAAGCTCGCTCGCCACGGGGGATGTATTGAGCAACCCTATCCTTAACTGAACAGCATTAGGGGCAGGAGCCGGTCTTTGTTGCGAGGGAGCTTGCTCCCGCCGACCGATCCGCGTTCGGGCGATGCGGTCGCCAAACAGGCGGTGGTGGAAACAGTCTGGGGCAGGAGCCCAATGCTGTTCAGTTAAGAAACGCTTGAAGCGAGTGAGAGGCCCGTGGCGAGCGAGCTTGCTCGCGCTGGGGCGTGAAACGCCCCCAACAAAGCGACTGCGGTCTTTCAGAACGAACTCTGCGATCGTTTTCGGGGCTGCTTCGCACCCCCGCGCGAGCAAGCTCCCTCGCCACAGTAGCAGCAGGGATGGCGGCCAGATCGGCTATAGTGCCGCGCGGGTTTTGTGACGGAGACATCCCTTTGCGTATCGCTTTACTGTTTATTGCCTGGCTGGTCGCTGCGGGCGCGTTTGCCGCGCCCAACGAGCCGGCCGTGCTGGATCGCAGTACCTGGCCAGAACAACTGACCAGTCCGACCCTGTTCGATGTTGCCTCGCGGGCGGAGATCCTCACATTCGCCCGGGCGCTACTGGCCAGTGAATCGCTGGACGAAGCCGCTTTAAAGCAGCGCCTGGGGCTGCGCATGATCAACCTCGACGCCATCAACACCCTGCGCGAGCGGATGTGGCAGCGCCTGCTCGTCAATTACAACTTCGCGCAGCAGAGCTGCGATCAGGATGCTTCTTTCTGCTTCCTGGTGGAGGACAGGGATACCCTGCGTGAGCAGGCCGCCAAGTTCGAGCTGGGCCCGGACTCCTATTACACCCGTTGGGCCGAACCGAGCCGGCAGTTTCATGAGCACTACCTGGACGAGCAGTTGCGCAAGGCCGCGCTGTTTCCACAGGTCGGCAGCGAAGTGGCGTTGTTTGGCGACCACGAGCGCAATGGCGATGGTCTCAACGACCGGCTCTTTGCATTGAGTTTCGACAGCGGCGCCAACCTCGCACCGGATAACACGCCATGGCTGGCCGAGTACCTGCGCAAGGCGAAGCTGAGCGGTACTTTCTTTGTGCTGGGCAGTGATATCCAGAACCGTCTGGCGCAACACTCGGTGGGCGAGTTGCAAACGCTCTATTCAACGCAGTGCATCGGCGTGCAGGGCTGGGAGTTCCGTTCCCACAGTCACTGGCAGGACTGGCAGTACTCGGTGACGCGCAGCGTCGAGCTGGTGAAGAACAAGCTGCCAGAGAACTTCGTACCGCTGTTCCGTCCGCCCACCGGCCAGCGCCGCGCCGATGCGGCCGGTTTCTTCAGGGGCCAGGGGCTGCAGGTGGCGCTTTGGGACATTGATCCTGCGGACAGCAATCGTCAGCTGGCCGGTGAGCAAAGCGCACAGCGGGTGCTGACGCTGATGCTGTTGTGGCGCCATGGGGTGATCAATTTCAACGCTAAACAGGATGGGGTCAAAACGGCGATGCCCTGGCTGTTGACGCACACGGCGCAAAGCGGGATCGGCTGGGAGGATTGTCAGGATACGTTCCGCTGAAAAAAAACGCAGGCCCTGGAAATACTGGGCTTGGGGTGATTTCAGGAGGGATTTCGAGGCAGGCGGACTTCCGACTTTAACGGTGTGCGGACGATGCGCCAAGCGCTTTTTATCGCTCTGAAAAATAAACTTCAAAAAAGCGTCAAAGTACTTTTTTCTGTCACGGGTTTTGGAGTATTACGAAGACAGACCGCCGAAACCTGCAACACAGGTGGCGTCTTCCAAGACCCGCTTGTGTGCAATTCACCTGGAGCCCCCACGGGTGAATTCGGTGGCCACTTCGAGGCGCAGCACTGTCATGGTATTGCGTCGACTGGCTCCCACAAAGGTGACCGAGTATGGATGATCACGGACGTAGCTCTTCTTCCAACCAGCCAATCCTTTATGTACTCGATACCAACGTATTGATTCACGATCCAAACGCGCTCCTGAACTTCGAAGAACACCACGTTGCCATCCCAATGACCGTCCTTGAGGAGCTGGACAAGCTCAAGAGCGGGCATCACAGCGTTGCGGCCGAATGTCGACAGGCCATTCGCCTGATCGACAAGACCCTGGGCGAGGCCTCTCCCGAAGACGTCGAGCAGGGTGTACCGATCCAGCGCGGAAAAAGCGGCCCCAAGGGTTTGCTGTCAATTCTGATGAGCAAGCGCACCGAGCCGAACATCATTCTGCCCGAGCACCTGAACGACAACATTATCATCAACCAGTTGATCGACCTGCACGCACGCGATCCGAAGTTGCCTGTGGTGTTGGTCACCAAAGACATCAACATGCGGCTCAAGGCGCGGGCCTGCGGGATTGCGGCCGAGGACTACAGCACCGACCAGTTGGTCGACGACGTATCGTTGCTGCCTAACGGCTACCACAACATGACCGGCTCGTTCTGGGACCGTGTGAGCAAGGTCGAAACCCGTCAGGACCATGGCCGCACCTGGCACCAGGTGCAGTTGATCGACAACCTGCCGGCGGTGCACATCAACGAGTTCATCATCGATGAGCAGGGGTTTGTCGGCTGGATCAAAGAAATCGAAGAAGACAAGCTGCTGATTCTGGACCTGCACCAGGAACCGCTGTTGCACCAGGAAGCCTGGGGCCTGAAGCCGCGTGATATCTACCAGAGCCTGGCGCTGTATGCCTTGCTCGACCCGGATATCCACCTGGTCAACCTGTCCGGCGCAGCCGGTTCCGGTAAAACCATCCTGGCGCTGGCCGCAGCCATCGAGCAGACCATGGTCAGCAAGCGTTACCGGCGCATCATCGCCACCCGCAGCGTGCAGGGGCTGGACCAGGAAATCGGTTTCCTGCCGGGTACCGAAGCGGAAAAAATGGAACCCTGGCTGGGCGCCATTACCGACAACCTCGAAGCCTTGCACATGGATGATGAAAGCACCCATGGCAGCGTCGACTACATCCTCAGCAAAGTGCCGTTGCAGTTCAAATCCCTCAACTACATCCGTGGTCGCAGCTTCCAGCAAAGCCTGATCCTGATCGATGAATGCCAGAACCTCACGCCGCACCAGATGAAAACCATCATCACCCGTGCCGGCGCCGGTTCCAAAGTGGTGTGCCTGGGCAACCTGGCGCAGATCGACACCCCTTACCTGTCCGCGACCAGCTCCGGGCTGACCTACCTGACTGAACGCTTCAAGGATTTCCCCAACGGTGTACACATCACCCTGCAAGGGGTGCCACGTTCGATTCTGGCCGAATACGCCGAATCGCATCTGTAACCGTCAATCAGAACCGGGCGGCCGCAAAGCCGCCCGGTTTTTTATACTCGACACCCATACCCCTGTAGGAGCGAGTTTGCTCGCGAGAAACCTGAGAGCACCGAGGTAAATCCGGTTTTACGCGTCATCGTTGACCTCCATCGCGAGCAAGCTCGCTCCTGCGGTGTAATCATGCGTGCGAAAAATTGACCCGCGGGTTTACAATCGACGCTCCTGATCAGGAGTAATCCCGTGCTGACTCATCTCGATTCCCAAGGTCGCGCCAACATGGTCGACGTCACCGAAAAAGCCGTGACGTCCCGTGAAGCCACGGCCGAAGCGCTTGTGCGTATGCTCCCTGAAACCCTGCAAATGATCGTCAGCGGCGGTCACCCCAAGGGCGATGTGTTCGCCGTGGCGCGCATTGCCGGGATTCAGGCCGCGAAGAAAACCAGCGATCTGATCCCCCTGTGTCATCCGCTGATGCTGACGGGCGTCAAGGTCGAGCTCAGTGCCGAAGGGGTCGATGCCGTGCGGATTACCGCGCGCTGCAAGCTGGCGGGGCAGACCGGGGTGGAAATGGAAGCGCTGACCGCTGCCAGTGTCGCGGCCCTGACTATCTATGACATGTGCAAGGCCGTGGACCGTGGCATGGTCATCGAAACCGTGCGCCTGCTGGAAAAGCTCGGAGGCAAGAGCGGGCATTACCAGGTGGCCGGGCAATGAAACTGACGGTGAAGTTTTTTGCCCGTTACCGCGAAGCGCTGGGCGTGGACTCGGTGAAGGTCGAAGGCGATTTCGCCACGGTCGACGATGTACGCGTGCTGTTGGCACAACGTGACGGTGCCCAGGTGCTGAGCGAACAGAACCTGATGTGTGCCCGCAATGAAGACCTGTGCCAGCTCGACGAGCCGGTGAGCGACGGTGATGAAGTGGCGTTTTTCCCTACCGTGACGGGAGGTTGAGCCATGGCGATTCGCGTGCAGCCTACGGCGTTCGACCCCGGCGCTGAAGTCAATGCGATGCATGCCGCCAATGTCGGCGTCGGCGCGGTGGTCAGTTTTGTCGGCTACGTGCGCGACTTCAATGACGGTCTCGATGTGGCCGGGATGTTCCTGGAACACTATCCGGGCATGACCGAAAAGGCGCTCGGTAAAATTGCCCTGGAAGCTGGGCAGCGCTGGCCGCTGCTCAAGCTTGAAGTGCTGCATCGCATTGGTGCGCTGGAACCGGGCGAACCGATCGTCTTCGTCGGCGCGGCCAGCGCCCACCGCGAGGCGGCATTCGAGGCCTGCGCCTTTGTCATGGACTACCTGAAAACCCGCGCGCCGTTCTGGAAGAAAGAAAACACCAGCGACGGACCACGTTGGGTGCAGGGGCGTGACAGTGATCATGCGGCGGCGGATCGCTGGAAGTAGTGCTCAGCGCTGATCGTACCCACGCCCCCGCGTGGGTACGATCACCACGATCTCCAATCCCCTCGACTCACTCACTCGACCAATGGGCGAAATACCCCTGTTCGCCTGATTGACGTAAAATACATAAAAGTCCAGTATGGAATTATAAGTACAAAAAAGGCGTTCCCTGTTTCTCATTCTTCACTCTTGCCAAACCAACAACAACTCGCGAGAAAACGAATATGAAGAAATTCCCCCTCATCAGTGGTCTGGCCCTCAGTCTGCTGGCCTCTACCAGCCTTTTCGCCACCGAGAAAACCCTGCGCCTGGGGATTGAAGCAGCGTATCCGCCGTTTGCCTCCAAGACCTCGGATGGAAAAATCACCGGTTTTGACTATGACATCGGCAATGCGCTGTGCGCGCAGATGAAGGTCAAGTGCGAGTGGGTCGAGGGTGAGTTCGATGGTTTGATTCCTTCCCTCAAAGTGAAGAAAATCGACGCCGCGCTGTCGTCCATGACCATTAACGAAGACCGCAAGAAGTCCGTGGACTTCACCCACAAGTACTACTTCACCTCCTCGCGGCTGGTGATGAAGGACGGGGCCGTGGTGGATGACCAGTATGCCAGCCTCAAAGGCAAGACCATTGGTGTGCAACGGGCGACCACGACCGACCGCTATGCCTCCGAAGTCTTCGAGCCCATGGGCGTCAAGGTGGCGCGTTACAGCAACAATGAAGAGATCTACATGGACCTGGCGGCCGGGCGTCTGGATGCCATTTTCGCCGACACCATTCCACTGAGCGACTTCCTGTCGATGCCGCGCGGCAAGGGTTACGCCTTTGTTGGCCCGGAGCTCAAGGATCCGAAGTACGTGGGCGAGGGGGCGGGGATTGCGGTGCGCAAGGGCAACACCGAGTTGGTCACCCAGCTCAACAGCGCCATTGACGCGATTCGGGCCGATGGCCAATACCAGAAGATTTCCGAGCATTACTTCAAGTCGGACATCTACGGCGAATGATGACCTGTGGCGAGGGAGCAAGCTCCCTCGCCACAATAGATGTCAGCCCTTCAATTCCTTCAAATGCTTGTACACCGTCGCCCGGCCCATGTTCAGGACATTGGCCACATAGTTTGAGGCGCTCTTGCCCTTGAAAGCGCCTTCGGCGTGCAGCGCCAGCACCAGCTCGCGTTTATGCTCGCGGGTCAGCACGTTCAGGCCCAGTTGCCGCTCCCGCAGCCAGCTATGGAGGAAGGTGTTGATCCGTTCCTGCCAGTCATCGCGAAACAGCGCATCGGGTTGCGGAATCAACTTGCTCGGCGACAGAAACAGGTCCAGCGCCGCCTTGGCGTTTTCAAGCAGTGAAATATTCAGGTTGATGCACAACACCGCCATCGGCTGGCCTTCGCTGTCGCGTAGCACGCTGCTCAGGCTGCGGATCTTCTGACCATCCCAATTGAGCTTTTCATAGGGGCCAATGTTGCGCTCGCTGACGTCACCGCTGAGCATGTCTTCCAGCGCGGCATCGCCGCCGACTTCGCGTTTGGACAGGTTGTTGGCGATGTAGTCGATTTTCTGCGTGCGCAGGTCGTGCAGCACCACCTCGGCGTGGGGGAAAAACAGCGTGGCAATGGCGTCGGCGACCGCCCGGAAGTTATCCAGGGCAGGATCTTGAAGAGGTGGGGTCATCGGTGTTGCTCCAGGCAATCAGCGCCCCTTGAGCCAGGGGCGCTGGAAGTTTGCCGCAATCGGGATCGGACGTCACCCCACGGTGGGGTCAGCCGAGGCGGGAAGGGGACAGCATCTCGGTGCTCAGGCCAAAGCGGCGCAGGTGTTCCGGCAAGGCTTCACCGCGAGCCAGCGCGGCACTGGCCTGGCCCATGGCCGGCGAGGTCTGGATGCCATAGCCCCCTTGGGCTGCTACCCAGAACAGTCCGGGCACCCGGGGGTCGAAGCCGCTGATCAGGTTGCCATCGCCGACAAAACTGCGCAGGCCAGCCCAGGTGCGGGTAGGGCGGCGAATGGTCAGGGTGGTGGCCTCTTCGATCTGGTAGATGCCCATGGCGATGTCCAGCTCTTCCGGTTGCACGTCGTGGGGTTCGACCGGGTCGGCATTGGCGGGCGAACCGAGGAACATCCCGGCGTCCGGCTTCATGTAGAAGGACTCGTCGAGGCTGACCAGCATCGGCCAATTGTGGATGTCCACACCTTCGGGACCGGCGAAGATAAACGCGGCGCGACGCTTGGGGACCAGTCCCAGGGGGGGGGCGCCGGCCATTTCACCGAGCCGGTCGGCCCAGGCGCCGGCGGCATTGATGATGATTGGTGCGCTGAAGGTCTGGTGGGCGGTGTTTACCTGCCAGAGATTGTCGGCATCCCGGGACAGCTCCAGCACTTCACTGTCGGTGTGTACTTCGCCCTGATTGCGGCGGATGCCGCGCAGGTAGCCTTGGTGCAAGGCGTCGGTGTCGATATCGGTCGCGGTCGGATCGTAGATCGCACCAAAGACTTTTTCTCGACGCAGGATCGGCAGGCGCGCACAGGCTTCGTCGGCACTGAGCAATTGCATCTGCGGCACCGTGGCCTTGGCGCTCAGGTACTGGTTGTTCAGCTCGTCCGGATCGCCGCTGAAGTCGACGGTCATCTCGCCGCGCGGGGTCAGCAGCGGGTGTTCGCAGAAGCCGGTTGGCGGTGCGTCGAAGAAGTCCCGGCTGGCCTGGGTCAGCGCCCGCACTTGCGGCGTGCCATAGGCCGCGGTGTACAACGCCGCAGAACGCCCGGTGGAGTGGTAGGCCGGATGGGATTCACGTTCCAGCACGATCACCCGAGCGTGTTGTGACAGCCAGAAACCGGTGGAAGCACCGGCGATACCACCGCCGATGATGATGAAGTCTGCCTGGGTCATGGAGTTCTCCCTACAGGTTTAGGCTGAATGTCTTTGTAGATGGTAAATGGCATTGGCCAGCGCGATGTCTTCCAGGCCCAGCCCGATGGAGCGGAAGAACACAGGGCGATCATAGGTCGGACGTGGCGTCTGTTCGCTCAGCAGTTCAGCCAGATCGCCGATGATCGAGGACTTGTCCCAACCATGCTGTTCGCTGGCGATCAGCATTTCGCCGGCCGAACCTGGCGTGGTCAGGCGATAGTCGCAATAGACCTGCATGTCACCCAGGGAGTTTGGCGGCACTTCGTGAGCCCGCGCGGCGTTGGTGCTGATGGAGGTGATCAGCGCCGGCTTGCTGAGGTTCCGTGGATCGATCACGGGACCTGCGGATGAGGTGCAGAGCATGATCACGTCGGCGTCCAGGATCGCCGCTTCAAGGCTGCGTTCTATTTGCAGACGTGGGTCGATGGCCATCCATTGAGCCTGTTTTTCGGCATTGCAACTCGCCAGGCTGGGCGAATGGAGACTGATGCTTTGCCACTCGCGCAGGTGCTTCACGTAGTGCAGGTGCGCTTGTGCTACCGGGCCGCTGCCAATGATTGCCAGGCGTGCCGCGTTTGGCCGGGCCAGGGTGTCAATGGCCACGGCCGTGGTGGCGGCGGTGCGAGCCGTGGTCAACTCGCCGGCATCACACAGCATCAAGGGCTGGCCGGTCTGCATCGACATCAACAACGTCCAGGCAGTGACCAGTGGACCGCCGTCCTTGCGCACGATGTAGGGCGAAGTTTTCACCCCGTATACACCGTCTTCGGCCAACACCCCGAGGTAGTTGATGAAGTCACCCGCGCCTTGCGGGAACTCCACCAACTGCTGAGCCGGTTGCACGGCCTGGCCGGTGGCGAGGTCACGGAACAGCTTGCGCAGGATCCGCGGCACGTCGACGCGATCAAGCAGTTCGCGGGCCTGGGGTTTGGCGATCACAAAAGGGAGGCTGGACATGCGGAGGCTCCATGGCGTTGCAAGTAAACTAATTTGTCCATTGTGGACTTATTGTTCTGATTGGCAATATCCAGGCGTAAAAAAAGCGCAGTCCGTTGCCGGCTGCGCTTCTTTGGTTGCCACGCGACCTTACGGGCGCTTGCGCTCTACGGGGCGTAGCAGATGGGTCGGCGGGGTTTCGCAACTGATCTTGCGGCCCAGCAGCGTCTCGATGGACGGTAGCTGGTAGGAGTCGTCTTCACCGGCAAAGCTGATGGACACGCCGTCGGCGCCTGCACGACCGGTACGGCCGATGCGGTGCACATAATCGTCCGGCACTTCGGGCAGGGTGAAGTTGATCACGTGGCTGATGCCGTCGATGTGAATCCCGCGACCGGCGACATCGGTGGCCACCAGCACGCGGATCTTGCCTTCGCGGAAGCCTTCCAGGGTCTTGATGCGTTTGTGCTGCGGTACGTCGCCCGACAGTTGGGCGGCGTTGACGCCATCGCGCACCAGGCGTTCTTCGATGCGTCGCACTTCATCCTTGCGGTTGGCGAAGACCATGACCCGCTCCCAACCGTTGTCGTTGACCAGGTTGTAGAGCAGCTTGTACTTGTCGGCACCGGCCACGGCATAGATATGCTGCTCGACATTCTCGCTGGCCACATTCTCGGCTTCGATTTCGACGATGGCCGGGTCGGTGGTCCATTGCTTGGCCAGGTTCATCACGTCTTCGGTGAAGGTCGCGGAGAACAGCAGGGTCTGGCGTTCGCTTTTCGGTGGGGTCTGGCGAATGATCTGGCGTACTTGCGGGATGAAGCCCATGTCGAGCATCCGGTCGGCTTCGTCCAGCACCATCACTTCCACCATGTCCAGGTGCACGTCGCCGCGCTGGTTGAAGTCCAGCAGGCGACCTGGCGTGGCCACGAGGATGTCGCAGTGGCGGGCCTCGAGGTGCTTGAGCTGCTTGTCGAAGTCCATGCCGCCGACGAAGGTCATCACGTTGAGGCCGGTGTACTTGGTCAGGTTTTCCGCGTCCTTGGCGATCTGCACCACCAGTTCACGGGTGGGGGCGATGATCAGCGCCCGCGGCTCGCCCATGTAGCGCTCTTTCGGCGGCGGGGTTTGCAGCAGTTGGGTGATGATCGAGACCAGGAACGCGGCGGTTTTGCCGGTACCGGTCTGGGCGCGACCGATGGCGTCTTGGCCGGCCAGGGTGAAGCCCAGTACATGCGCCTGGATCGGCGTGCAGTACGGGAAACCCAGGTCCTGGATGGCGTGCATCAGTTCCGGGGCCAGTTTGAAATCGTGGAAGCGGGTTTTGCCTTCCTGGGGCTCGACGACGAAATCCTCGAGTTTCCAGGCGACGACCGGCGGCTTGGCGGCACGTTCGCGATGTGGCTTGGCAGGTTTTACCGGCTCGTCGTGCGGTTTTTGCGCGACCGCTTCGCTGGCAGGCGGGTTCACCTGCTCGTGTTGGGGAGCCGCAACGGCAGCGGCACGGCCAGGCTGATGACCGTCGGTACGGCTGCTGGTAGTCGGGGAAGGTGCGCTGGAGCTGGGCGCGAGCTGCTCAGCCTCGCTTTTACCGAACATTTTCTTGAGTGCTTTGAGCACGGTCATCTCATCAATTGGTTAAGGAATGTACGCCGGCCAGTGTAATGCAAGAATCGGGCGCGGCGTAGTGTGTTGGTCATACTGCTACACGAAGTTTGTGTGCTAGCGCAAACGTTCGCTGAGCCAGACGCCAATATCGCGAATTTCTTCAGGTAACACTTCGTGACCCATTGGGTATTCCTGCCATGCCACGGTGACACCATGGGCCTTCAGGTGCTCGTAGGCGGTGCGGCCCATGGCGTTCTGCACGACATCGTCGTACTGGCCATGCAGGCATAGCACCGGAATCCGCTGTTGGCTGGCGGAAAGTTCCAGCTCGTCACTGAAGGTTGGTGCATAGGTGGAGAGGGCAAGTACGCCACCGAGTGGGCCCTGCCATTTGAGGAACGTGCTGTGCAAGACCACTGCGCCACCCTGGGAAAAACCGGCGAGGAAAATCCGCGAGGCGTCTATTCCGCTGGCGCGCTGCTCTTCGATCAAATCGATGACCCGCTGTGCCGACGCATCCAGTTGCTCGCGGTTGATCGCCCGGGCCGGGCTCATGGCCAGAATGTCGTACCAGCTCGGCATCTCGTAGCCGCCGTTGATGGTCACGGCGCGGGTCGGCGCCTGGGGCAAAACAAAGCGCGTGGTCTGCAGGGTTTCCTGCAGGGCTTCGGCCACTGGCAGGAAGTCATAGCGGTCGGCGCCCAGGCCGTGAAGCCAGATGACACAGGCGTCTTCGGGCTTGGCGGGGTGAAGAATCAAGGGCTCGGTCATGGTTGCTCCATTGTTGTGCGCTCGCTCCCTTTGAGTGCGAGCTCAAAGTGCACGGCATGTCGATCAGTTAAGAAGATGTCGCAAGGTTGCAAGTTTTGCTCTTGACCTGTCACTGAACCGCTTAAGCGGCCGGTGTGGTACGGCGCTTGCTATGCAAAAACCTGTGCAAGCAATCCTGCGCCTGGCGGTAACACTATCAGTGTACGACTGGCTGTGGGAGAGCAATAAATCCGGTGATGGACGTTCGCCATAGGCCGCTACGGGCTTGGCAGACTAGAAAGGGCTACAGCCCGTTCGGCCGATTGGTGAGAAGTGAGTTTTCCATTATGTGGATTTTCTCCTACTAGACTCATAGCTAAGGTCTGACGCCGCTTGACCCTATAAAAAGCCAACACGGGTCAACAGCGCCTCAAAAGGGTGCGGCAGGACTCAAGCTCCGACACAACAAGAGCAAAACTGGAGGTTTGAATGAAGATGTTGAAATCCACCCTGGCAGTCGTGACTGCGGCCGCGGTACTCGGCGTCAGTGGGTTTGCCCAGGCGGGTGCAACCCTGGATGGGGTCCAGAAAAAAGGTTTCGTACAGTGCGGTGTGAGTGACGGTCTGCCGGGCTTCTCGGTTCCGGACTCCACCGGCAAGATCGTCGGTATCGATGCCGACTACTGCCGTGCCGTGGCCGCTGCCGTCTTCGGCGATGCGACCAAGGTCAAGTTCAGTCAGTTGAACGCCAAGGAGCGCTTCACCGCGCTGCAGTCGGGCGAAATTGACATCCTGTCGCGCAACACCACCATGACCAGCTCCCGTGACTCGGGCATGGGCCTCAAGTTTCCTGGCTTCATCACTTACTACGACGGCATTGGCTTCCTGGTAAACAACAAGCTGGGGGTCAAGAGCGCCAAAGAGCTGGATGGCGCGACCATCTGCATCCAGGCCGGCACCACCACCGAGCTGAACGTTTCCGACTACTTCCGCGGCAACGGTCTGAAATACACCCCGATCACTTTCGACACCTCCGATGAAAGCGCCAAGTCGCTGGAGTCCGGCCGTTGCGACGTACTGACCTCCGACAAGTCCCAGCTGTTCGCCCAGCGCAGCAAGCTGGCAAAGCCTGCGGACTACGTGGTTCTGCCGGAAACCATTTCCAAGGAGCCGCTGGGCCCGGTCGTGCGTAACGGCGACGACGAGTGGCTGGCCATCGTGCGCTGGACTGGCTACGCCATGCTCAACGCTGAAGAAGCAGGCATCACGTCGAAGAACGTCGAAGCCGAAGCCAAGGCCACCAAGAACCCGGACGTTGCCCGTCTGCTGGGTACCGACGGTGAATACGGCAAAGACCTGAAAGTGAAAAAAGACTGGGTCGTGCAGATCGTCAAGCAAGTCGGCAACTATGGCGAAGTGTTCGAGAAGAACCTCGGCAAGGGCACTCCGCTGGAAATCGACCGCGGGCTGAACGCTCTGTGGAACAACGGCGGCATTCAATACGCACCACCAGTGCGCTGATGGATCTATCACCCGGTGGGCCAACCGCCGGGTGATGTTCTGTTCCATTATTTGCGGGGCACTTCATGCAAAATTCAATCGGCGCACCAAAGCAGAGGCTCAGCCTCAGCGATCCACGAGTGCGTGCCTGGGTATTTCAGATCATCACGATTGTCGCGGTGGTCTCGCTGGGCTGGTTTCTGTTCGATAACACTCAAACCAACCTGGAACACCGGGGTATTACCTCCGGTTTCAGCTTTCTGGAGCGCAGTGCCGGATTCGGCATCGCTCAACACCTGATCGACTACACCGAATCGGACAGCTATGCCCGGGTGTTTGTCATCGGCCTGCTCAACACCCTGTTGGTGACCTTCATCGGTGTGATTCTGGCGACGATCCTCGGATTCATCGTCGGTGTGGCACGGTTGTCGTCAAACTGGATCATCGCCAAGCTGGCCACGGTTTACGTGGAAGTCTTCCGTAACATTCCACCACTGCTGCAAATCCTGTTCTGGTACTTCGCGGTGTTCCTGACCATGCCAGGGCCACGCAACAGCCACAACTTCGGTGACACCTTCTTTGTCAGCAGTCGCGGTCTGAACATGCCGGCAGCGCTGGCAGCGGACGGCTTCTGGGCATTTATGGCGAGCATTGTCGTGGCCATTGTCGCCATCGTGCTGATGGCCCGCTGGGCCAACAAGCGTTTCGAAGCCACCGGCGTCCCGTTCCACAAATTCTGGGTGGGGCTGGCGATGTTCCTGGTGATCCCTGCACTGTGCATGCTGATCTTCGGCGCACCGCTGCATTGGGAAATGCCTGAGCTCAAGGGTTTCAACTTCGTCGGTGGCTGGGTACTGATCCCTGAACTGCTGGCGCTGACATTGGCGCTGACGGTGTACACCGCGGCGTTCATCGCCGAGATCGTGCGTTCCGGGATCAAGTCGGTCAGCCACGGGCAGACCGAGGCGGCCCGCTCGCTGGGGCTGCGCAACGGTCCGACCCTGCGCAAGGTGATCATCCCGCAAGCCCTGCGAGTGATCATTCCACCCCTGACCAGCCAATACCTGAACCTGGCGAAGAACTCCTCGCTGGCCGCCGGTATCGGTTATCCGGAAATGGTCTCGTTGTTTGCCGGCACGGTGCTGAACCAGACCGGGCAGGCGATCGAAGTCATTGCCATCACCATGAGCGTGTACCTGGCGATCAGTATCAGCATTTCCCTGCTGATGAACTGGTACAACAAGCGCATTGCGCTGATCGAGCGGTGAGGAAACGCGCATGAGCATTCATATTTTCAAACCTGACATGCCAGCCCCTAACCGCAGTATCGGTGTGGTGGCGTGGATGCGGGAGCACATGTTCTCCAGTTGGCTCAACACCCTGCTGACCCTGCTGGCGTTCTACCTGATTTACCTGGTGGTCCCGCCGATCCTGCAGTGGGCGATCCTTGACGCCAACTGGGTCGGCACCAGCCAGGCCGACTGCACAAAGGAGGGCGCCTGCTGGGTGTTCATCCAGCAGCGCTTTGGCCAGTTCATGTACGGCTACTACCCGACGGATCTGCGCTGGCGCGTTGACCTGACCGTGTGGCTGGCGGTACTCGGCGTGGCGCCACTGTTCATCTCGCGTTTCCACCACAAGGCGGTGTACGGCCTGGGCTTCCTGGTGCTGTACCCGATCTTTGCCTACTTCCTGCTGAATGGCGGCATCTTCGGCATCACCACCGTGGCGACTAGCCAATGGGGCGGCCTGATGCTGACCCTGGTGATCGCCACGGTCGGGATTGCCGGCGCCTTGCCGCTGGGGATCGTGTTGGCGTTGGGGCGGCGCTCGAACATGCCGGCGATTCGTGTGGTCTGCGTGACCTTCATCGAGTTCTGGCGCGGCGTGCCATTGATCACGGTGCTGTTCATGTCGTCGGTGATGCTGCCGTTGTTCCTGCCCGAAGGCATGAACTTCGACAAGCTGCTGCGGGCCTTGATCGGGGTCATCCTGTTCCAGTCGGCCTACGTTGCCGAGGTGGTACGGGGCGGCCTGCAAGCGATCCCCAAGGGTCAGTACGAAGCGGCTGCGGCGATGGGCCTGGGTTACTGGCGCAGCATGGGCCTGGTGATTCTGCCGCAAGCCCTGAAGCTGGTGATTCCCGGCATCGTCAATACCTTCATTGCGCTGTTCAAGGACACGAGCCTGGTGATCATCATCGGCCTGTTCGACTTGCTCAACAGCGTCAAGCAAGCCGCCGCCGACCCGAAATGGCTGGGCATGGCCACTGAAGGCTACGTGTTCGCGGCCCTGGTGTTCTGGATTTTCTGTTTTGGTATGTCCCGCTATTCCATGCATTTGGAACGCAAGCTGGACACAGGCCACAAGCGTTAGGAGCGTAGTTTATGAGTGAAGCGATCAAACAGCCTGTGAGCCCTGAAGGCATTATTCAGATGCAGGGCGTCAACAAGTGGTACGGCCAGTTCCACGTGTTGAAAGACATCAACCTCAACGTCAAGCAGGGCGAGCGTATCGTGCTGTGCGGACCGTCGGGTTCCGGCAAGTCCACCACCATCCGTTGCCTCAATCGCCTGGAAGAACACCAGCAGGGCCGCATCGTGGTGGATGGCGTGGAACTGACCAACGACCTCAAGCAGATCGAAGCGATTCGCCGTGAAGTCGGCATGGTGTTCCAGCACTTCAACCTGTTCCCGCACCTGACCATTTTGCAGAACTGCACCCTGGCGCCGATGTGGGTGCGCAAGATGCCCAAGCGCAAGGCCGAGGAAATTGCCATGCATTACCTGGAGCGCGTACGCATTCCAGAGCAGGCGCTCAAGTACCCGGGGCAACTGTCCGGCGGTCAGCAACAGCGTGTGGCGATTGCCCGTGCCTTGTGCATGAAGCCGAAAATCATGCTGTTCGACGAACCGACTTCGGCACTCGACCCCGAGATGGTGAAAGAGGTACTGGACACCATGATCGGCCTGGCCGAAGACGGCATGACCATGCTCTGCGTGACCCACGAGATGGGCTTCGCCCGTACCGTGGCCAACCGCGTGATCTTCATGGACAAGGGCGAAATCGTCGAACAGGCAGCGCCGAACGACTTCTTCGACAATCCGCAGAACGAGCGCACCAAGCTGTTCCTGAGCCAGATCCTGCATTGATCCAGGCTTGGTAATGAAATAAACCCGGACAGTGTTCCGGGTTTATTTTTGCCCTCGATTTTTGACCATCCACCCGGTAACCCGTTGCTCTGTCGGATTAACCTGACTAACATGCCGGAAAATTCATCCTATGATTGGATGAAAGGGCGAATTTCATGACAGACACCTTCCCTCTGGTTAAGCGTTCCCTGGTCGATCAGGCCCTTGAACAGCTGCGCCTGCGTATCAATACCGGCACCTGGACCGTCGGCCAGCGCCTGCCCACGGAGCCGGAGCTGGCGAGTGAGTTGGGCATCAGCCGTAACACGGTGCGCGAAGCCATGCGCGTGTTGGCGTTTTCCGGGCTGATCGAAATCCGCCAGGGCGACGGCAGTTACCTGCGGGCAGTGGTCGATCCGCTCGATACGATGAAAGCCTTGTCCCGTTGCTCCCACGAGCAGGCGCGGGAGACCCGGCACATCCTGGAAGTCGAGGCCATAGGCCTGGCGGCGCTGCGCCGTACCGATGAAGACCTGATTGCGTTGCGTGAAGCGCTGGCCGTCAGCGGCAGTCACTACCATGGCGATCTGGACAGCTACGTCGCGTGCGACATGGTGTTCCATCGCCGTTTGGTGGACGCCGCGCACAACCCGACCCTGAGTGAGCTGTACCGCTATTTCTCCAGCATCGTCGGCGCACAACTGCGCGAGACCCTGAACATCACCCCCAGGCGTCAAGCCGTGTTCGATCTGCACATCGATCTGCTCGATGCCGTCGAGCAGCGCGACCCGCAGCGGGCCAAAGCCATTTGCCGGCAGTTGATCAATGAACCGTGAGACCGAGAGCCCTATGTCCAGCCAGCAGGCGCCCCCCAACAGCACGACCCAGGCCAAACGTGCGACGGAGCTCGAAGAGCTGCTGATCGATGCCGAGGCCGATGACGAACAGGTCCAGCAAAGCCATCCGGTATTGCGTCGCCCGTGGCTGTTGTTGCTGGGGCTGGTGCTGGTGGCACTGAATCTGCGCCCGGCGCTGTCGAGCATGGCGCCGTTGCTTGGCGATGTGTCGAAGAACCTTGGATTGTCGGCGGCCCAGGCCGGTTTGCTCACCACCTTGCCGGTGCTGTGCCTGGGCCTGTTTGCCCCGCTGGCGCCGGTGCTGGCGCGGCGTTTTGGCGCCGAGCGCGTGGTCCTGGGGATTCTGTTGACCCTGGCGGGGGGGATAGTCCTGCGCAGTTCCTTCGGTGAGATCGGCCTGTTTGCCGGCAGCATTCTGGCGGGCGCCAGCATTGGCGTGATCGGCGTGTTGCTGCCGGGCATCGTCAAGCGCGACTTCGCCAAGCACGCTGGCACCATGACCGGGGTGTACACCATGGCCCTGTGCCTGGGCGCCGCCATGGCCGCCGGTGCAACGGTGCCCTTGAGCGAGCATTTCGGCGACCGCTGGGCGCTGGGTCTTGGCTTCTGGATGATCCCGGCGCTGGTCGCGGTGATCTTCTGGCTGCCGCAAGTCGGCAGCCGACAGGGCGCGCACAACGTGGCGTATCGGGTGCGCGGCTTGCTGCGCGATCCACTGGCCTGGCAAGTGACCCTGTACATGGGCCTGCAATCGTCGCTGGCCTACATCGTGTTCGGCTGGTTGCCGTCGATCCTGATTGGCCGTGGCCTGACGCCCACCCAGGCCGGGCTGGTGCTGTCCGGCTCGGTGATCGTGCAGTTGGCCAGTTCATTGGCCGCTCCCTGGCTGGCCACGCGTGGCAAGGATCAGCGCCTGGCGATTGTGGTGGTGATGTTGATGACCCTCGGCGGGCTGTTTGGTTGTCTGTATGCACCGATCGAAGGCTTGTGGGGCTGGGCGATTCTGTTGGGTCTGGGGCAGGGCGCCACGTTCGCCCTGGCCCTGACCTTGATTGTGCTGCGTTCGCGTGATGCCCATGTGGCGGCCAACCTGTCGAGCATGGCCCAGGGTTTCGGTTACACCCTGGCCTCCATGGGGCCGTTTGCGGTCGGTATCGTGCATGACTGGACGGGTGGCTGGACCGCGGTGGGCTGGATTTTCGGGGTCATAGGTCTCGGTGCGATCATCGCCGGGCTAGGTGCCGGTCGCTCGCTGTACGTGCAGGTTGAAAGCGAAAGGCTATGAGATCGACGCACTGCCGGTATTTGCCTGGCGAATACCGGTAGTTTTCCCGACGTTTGCAGACTATCGTCCAGGTACCTGTCGATTGTCCGGAGCCTGCCCATGAGTGACGCCAACCGCGCCTTGATCACTGAGTTCTATCAAGCCTTCCAGCGGCTGGATGCCGAAGCCATGAGCGCCTGCTACACCGAGGACGTGGTGTTCAGTGATCCGGCCTTTGGCGAGTTGCGCGGGCGCGATGCCGGCGACATGTGGCGGATGCTCACCACCCGGGCCAGGGATTTCTCCCTGACCTTCGACAGCGTGCGTGCCGACGAACTCACGGGCACTGCTCACTGGGTGGCCACGTACCTGTTCAGCCAGACCGGCAACACGGTGGTCAACGATATCCAGGCGCGTTTTGTGTTCCGTGACGGCAAGATCTGCGAGCACCACGATCATTTCGACGTGTGGCGCTGGTCACGTCAGGCGCTGGGCTTCAAAGGGCTGTTGCTGGGCTGGACGCCGCTGGTGGGCAACGCCGTTCGGGCCCAGGCTTTGAAGGGTTTGAAGGCGTTCCAGGCCGGTCGCTGATAAGATCGCAGCCTGTCTTCCTTAGCAAGCCTTGAGCGTCACGTGAGCACCCTGAGCGATACCTCCTCCCATTCTGATGAGCCAGCGATTGCGCTCGGCAAACCCTGGTTCGTCTACCTTGTTCGCGCGGCCAACGGTTCGTTGTACTGCGGCATCAGCGACGATCCGGTCAAGCGTTTCGCCAAGCACCAGAGCGGCAAAGGTGCGCGGTTTTTTCTCTCAAGCCCGGCGGTGGAGTTGGTCTATACCGAAGTCTGCCGCAACAAAAGCGAAGCGCTGCGTCAGGAGCGCCTGATCAAGAAACTCAGGAAAAGCGCCAAGGAATGCCTGGTGGCGAGCGCAGCTGCCGGCTTATCAATCTGACTGATAAGTGTCCATCACGCGGATGGGTAGGCTGCTATCCGATTGCGCGTTAAGCTGCCGATTCCTCACACAAGCGGCGGAACCAGCATGTCCGAGTTGATTCTTCATCATTACCCGGCGTCCCCATTCGCGGAAAAGGCGCGCCTGTTGCTGGGCTTCAAGGGCCTGTCCTGGCGCTCGGTCAATATTTCGCCGGTGATGCCCAAGCCTGACCTCACCGCGCTGACTGGCGGTTATCGCCGGACCCCGGTGTTGCAGGTAGGCGCGGATGTCTATTGCGATACGGCGCTGATTGCGCGGCGTCTCGAGCAGGAAAAGGCCTTGCCGGGGTTCTTCCCGGAAGGCCGGGAAATGATCACCGCCAGCTTCGCTGCCTGGGCTGACTCGGTGGTGTTCCAGCATGCGGTGAGCCTGGTGTTCCAGCCGGAATCGATCGCGGTGCGCTTCGGCAAGTTGCCACCGCACGCGGTCAAGGCGTTTGTCGCCGACCGTGCCGGGTTGTTCAGCGGCGGCAGTGCCACTCGCTTGTCGGCCGAGCAGGCCAACCATCAGTGGCCGACGATCATGGCGCGTCTTGAGCAGCAGTTGCAGCGCGAGGAGGGGGATTACCTGTTTGGCGAGCCTTCGATTGCCGACTTCGCCATGGCTCACCCGCTGTGGTTCCTCAAGGGCACGCCGGTGACCTCGCCGCTGGTCGATGCCTATCCAGCGGTATCGGCATGGCTGGGTCGGGTGCAGGGCTTCGGACATGGCGCGTTCAGCGAGATGACGGCCGAAGAGGCGCTGCAGGTGGCACGGGATTCACAACCGGCGGCCTTGCCGGATGAACTGTTCGTTGAGCCAAACGGCTTCAAGGCGGGTCAGCAGGTGGTGATTGCCGCCACTGACTATGGCGTTGACCCGGTCTCGGGGGAGCTGCTGTTTGCTGGTAGCGAAGAATTGATTGTGCGTCGCGAAGATGAGCGGGCAGGCTTGGTGCATGTGCACTTTCCGCGCTTTGGTTTCCGCATCGAAGCCTGCTGACAGTCGTTGAGTCGGGCGTGGGCCTTTATAGCGAGGGAGCTTGCTCCCGCCGGCCGGTCCGCGCTCGGGCGAAGCTGTCGTAGAAGCGGTATTCGCGTTTTGCCTGACAGAACCGGTTTGCCTGTTTACGAGCGCTGCGCACTCGAGCGGGAGCAAGGTCCCTCGCCACAGGGGTAGCTATGTCCCCGGTCCAGACAGAGTTGCGCAAGCCTGATGGTTTATTTCAGTGCTGCAAGGATCGCCTCGGGGTCATACCTGCGAATCAAGGTGCCGTTCACGTCCAGCACCGGAATCCCCCGGCCGCCCAATGCTTCATAGGCCTTGCGCGCATCAGCGTCCTTTTCGATATCGAATTCCTGGTAGGGAATACCTTTCTGGTCGAGAAAGCGCCGGATCAGCTTGCAGTAGCCACACCACTCGGTGGCATAGAGCGTGACCCTGGCATTGGCCTGGATCTGCGCGGACACCCCTTGCGAGGGGTTGAATACCCGCTCGATCTTGCCCCAGTTCTGGTAGGTCACTACCACCAGCAAGATCAGCAGGAACTTCTTCAGGACGCCTGCGAGCATCAGTTACGACGCTTGAGCTGGTCGGTCAGGGAGGTCGGCAGGCCTTTGATGATCAGGGTGCCGGCCTCTTCGTCGTATTCGATCTTCGAACCCAGCAGGTGCGCTTCGAAACTGATGGACAGGCCTTCGGCGCGGCCGGTGAAGCGGCGGAACTGGTTCAGGGTACGCTTGTCTGCCGGAATCTCGGGCGACAGGCCGTAGTCCTTGTTGCGGATGTGATCGTAGAAGGCTTTCGGACGTTCTTCGTCGATCAGTCCGGACAGCTCCTCCAGGCCCATCGGCTCGCCGAGCTTGGCCTGGCTGCTGGCGTAGTCGACCAGGGTCTTGGTCTTCTCGCGGGCGTCGTCTTCGGGCAGGTCTTCGCTTTCGACGAAGTCACTGAAGGCCTTGAGCAGGGTACGGGTCTCGCCCGGGCCGTCGACGCCTTCCTGGCAGCCGATGAAGTCGCGGAAATACTCCGACACCTTTTTCCCGTTCTTGCCCTTGATGAACGAGATGTACTGCCTGGACTGCTTGTTGTTCTGCCACTCGGAGACATTGATCCGCGCCGCCAGGTGCAACTGGCCCAGGTCCAGGTGCCGGGACGGGGTCACGTCGAGCTGGTCGGTCACGGCCACGCCTTCGCTGTGGTGCAGCAGGGCGATGGCCAGGTAGTCGGTCATGCCTTGCTGGTAGTGGGCGAACAGCACGTGGCCGCCGGTCGACAGGTTGGACTCCTCCATCAGCTTCTGCAGGTGTTCCACTGCAATGCGGCTGAACGCGGTGAAGTCCTTGCCGCCCTCAAGGTATTCCTTCAGCCAGCCGCTGAACGGGTGTGCACCGGATTCGGCGTGGAAAAATCCCCAGGCCTTGCCCTGTTTGGCGTTGTAGCTCTCGTTGAGGTCGGCGAGCATGTTCTCGATGGCGGTGGACTCTGCCAGTTCCGAGTCGCGGGCGTGGAGAACTGCGGGGGTGCCGTCGGGTTTTTTGTCGATCAGGTGGACGATGCAATGACGGATCGGCATGGGCTTCTCGGCTCAATGAATGGAGGAGGGCGTGCTCCCCCGAAAAAGTGCCCAGTGTACCGCACCTGCCGGTTTTGGCGGTGCTTGAACGGCCGTTGAGGCCAGTCGGGCCGGGCTTATGCGGTTTTTTCCCGATTTAGAGCAATAAAGCTGACCAAATGGGTAGGTAGAGGCGGATATTTCCCCGTCTCTGTGCTAGTTTTGCCCCGTCTTACGCGAAGTCACTGCGTTAAGCGTGCATTCAGCATTTGTCAGGTCGAACCAAACCCTGATTTCGGCATCTATAACCCCGACCCGTCGGTGTTGTAGCCGAGGGTGCCAGATCCAGAAGATCGGGCTCGATGGCTGACACTGCACTCTGCAATCCATATGAATTTGATAGGGAAGGAACACTACATGGCTCTTACTAAAGACCAACTGATCGCCGATATCGCTGAAGCTATCGACGCGCCAAAAACCACCGCGCGTAACGCACTGGACCAACTGGGCCAAATCGTTGCTGATCAACTGGAAAACGGCGGCGAAATCACCCTGCCAGGTATCGGTAAGCTGAAAGTGACCGAGCGTCCTGCCCGTACCGGCCGCAACCCTTCGACTGGCGCTGCCATCGAAATCGCTGCCAAGAAAGTTATCAAGCTGGTCGTGGCTAAAGGCCTGACCGACGCTGTTAACAAGTAAGACACATAAAAGAAAGCCGTGCCGCGGAGCGATCAGGGCACGGCTTTTTTGTGTCTGCCAGTTAGCGATTGACCCAGGGTCAACCGCTGTTTCAGCCGCGACTCAGCTTTTGCGAACCCAGCGCTCGCGCCAGACCTGCTGCTCGGATTTGGTCTGGAAGGTCCAGGCGACAAAGCGGCTCTGCTTTTGCCCCTGGGACATTTCCACTACCTGGCTCTCCAGCACACCGGCCTTTTTCAGTGCGGTCTGGATGGCTGGCAGGTTCGACGCTTTCGAGACCAGGGTACTGAACCACAGCACCTTGTGTTGAAAGTGCGCGCTTTCGGCGATCAGTTGCGTCACGAACCGCGCTTCACCGCCTTCACACCACAACTCGGCAGACTGCCCGCCAAAGTTCAGCACCGGCAGTTTACGTTTCGGATCGGCACGACCCAGGGCGCGCCATTTACGCTCGCTGCCCTTGGTCGCCTCGTCCATCGAGGCATGGAACGGCGGGTTGCACATGGTCAGGTCAAAACGTTCGCCCGGTTCCAGCAATCCCAGCAGGATGTGCTTGGGATTGCTTTGCTGGCGCAGCTGGATGGCTTTGTTGAGGCCGTTGGATTGCACAATGGCTTTGGCGGCAGCCACGGCGGTCGGATCGATTTCCGAGCCGAGGAAGTGCCAGCGGTAGTCACTGTAGCCGATCAACGGATAGACGCAGTTGGCACCCATGCCGATGTCGAGCACCTTGACCGGAGCGCCGCGCGGGATCTCACCGTCGTTGACGCTGGCCAGCAGGTCGGCAAGAAAGTGCACGTAATCGGCACGCCCCGGAACTGGTGGGCAGAGGTAGTCGGCCGGGATGTCCCAATGGGCGATGCCATAGAACGACTTGAGCAATGCCCGGTTGAACACCCGCACCGCATCCGGGCTGGCGAAGTCGATGCTCTCTTTGCCATAGGGGTTGATGATCACGAACTGCGCCAGTTCTGGCGTGGTCTTGATCAGCGCCGGGAAGTCGTAACGGCCCTGGTGGCGGTTGCGCGGGTGCAGGCTGGCCTTTTCGCGGGGCGCCACGGCTTTGGCCGGGGTCGCGGACTCAGGCTTCTTGCGCGCAGGTTTGGGGGAGCGGGGGGCGTTCATTGATGTGATCGATTCGGGTATGGCTAAAAGAGGCGGGCATTGTCCCACATTCAGCCGTTGTGAACCCAATTGCAAAAAGCACGATGCTCGACGGTGGTCGCGGGCTTGGTCCGGGCGGCGTTCCGACGGAGGCGCAGTGTCAGGCAGTATCAATGTCGAATGTGCAATCGTTTCGCGGGCAAGCCCGCTCCCACAGGGGACTTGTAGTGCTGGGGAGAGTGTACCGGGCATGAAAAAGGGAGGCCACATGGGCCTAATGCCGATCAGTTAAGCCAAAGACCAGTCGAACATAGTACCCGTGGCGAGGGAGCTTGCTCCCGCTGGGGCGCAAAGCGGCCCTGTTTTGGGGCTGCTACGCAGCCCAGCGGGAGCAAGCTCCCTCGCCACAGGTTTCGTGTTCGGCTTTATTTCTCTTAACTGACCGGCATTAGCCACATGGGCCTCCCTTTATCATTGCGTGTTGCCGTTACAGACTGGCAATCCGCGCATGCTGCTCGGCCAGCTTGCCCAGAGCCTGTTCGGCTTCGGCCAGTTTGGCGCGTTCCTTCTCGATGACTTCGGCCGGGGCCTTGTCCACGAAGCCGGCATTGGACAGCTTGCCGCCAACGCGTTGCACTTCGCCTTGCAGGCGCTGGATTTCCTTGTCCAGGCGCGCAAGTTCCGCACTCTTGTCGATCAGGCCGGCCATTGGCACCAGCACTTCCATCTCGCCGACCAAAGCGGTGGCGGACAGCGGTGCTTCTTCGCCGGCCGCCAGGACGGTGATCGACTCGAGGCGGGCCAGCTTCTTGAGCAAGGCTTCGTTCTCGGTGAGGCGACGCTGGTCTTCGGCGGAGACGTTCTTCAGGAACAGTGGCAGTGGCTTGCCCGGGCCAATGTTCATCTCGCCACGGATGTTGCGCGTGCCGAGCATCAGGCCCTTGAGCCATTCGATGTCGTCTTCGGCGGCTTGATCGATGCGTGCTTCAACGGCCACCGGCCAAGGTTGCAGCATGATGGTCTTGCCTTCGATACCGGCCAGCGGCGCCAGGCGCTGCCAGATTTCTTCGGTGATGAACGGCATGAACGGGTGAGCCAGGCGCAGGGCCACTTCCAGTACGCGAACCAGGGTGCGGCGGGTGCCACGCTGACGTTCGACCGGTGCGTTTTCGTCCCACAGCACAGGCTTGGACAGCTCCAGGTACCAGTCGCAATACTGGTTCCAGATGAACTCGTACAAGGCTTGTGCGGCCAGGTCGAAACGGAACTGGTCGAGTTGACGGGTCACTTCGGCTTCGGTGCGCTGCAGCTGGGAAATGATCCAGCGATCGGCCAGCGACAGCTCGTAGGCTTCGCCGTTCTGACCGCAGTCCTCGCCCTTGTCCAGCACGTAGCGAGCGGCGTTCCAGATCTTGTTGCAGAAGTTGCGATAGCCTTCGACGCGGCCCATGTCGAACTTGATGTCGCGACCGGTGGACGCCAGCGAGCAAAACGTGAAGCGCAGGGCGTCGGTGCCGTAGCTGGCGATGCCGTCGGCGAACTCGTCGCGGGTCTGCTTCTCGATCTTCTTCGCCAGTTTCGGCTGCATCATGCCGGAGGTGCGTTTCTGCACCAGGGCTTCCAGTTCGATACCGTCGATGATGTCCAGCGGGTCAAGGACGTTGCCCTTGGACTTGGACATTTTCTGGCCCAGGCCATCCCGCACCAGGCCATGCACATACACGGTCTTGAACGGAACCTGCGGTGTGCCGTCTTCGTTTTTCACCAGGTGCATGGTGAGCATGATCATCCGGGCAACCCAGAAGAAAATGATGTCGAAGCCGGTCACCAGCACGTCGGTGGAGTGGAACTTCTTCAGGAACTCAGTCTGCTGCGGCCAGCCGAGGGTGGAGAAGGTCCACAGGCCCGAGCTGAACCAGGTGTCGAGTACGTCGTTGTCCTGCTGCAGTGCAACGTCGGCGCCCAGGTTGTGCTTGGCACGCACTTCGGCTTCGTCGCGGCCGACATAGACCTTGCCCGACTCGTCGTACCAGGCCGGGATCCGGTGGCCCCACCACAGCTGACGGCTGATGCACCAGTCCTGGATGTCGCGCATCCACGAGAAGTACATGTTCTCGTACTGTTTTGGCACGAACTGGATGCGGCCGTCTTCAACGGCTGCAATGGCCGGCTCTGCCAGCGGCTTGGTGGACACGTACCACTGGTCGGTCAGCCACGGCTCAATGATGGTGCCGGAACGGTCGCCCTTCGGTACTTTCAGGGCGTGATCGTCGACGCTGACCAGCAGGCCCGCGCCTTCGAACGCGGCGACGATTTGCTTGCGCGCTTCGAAGCGGTCGAGGCCGGCGTATTCCGCCGGGATCTTGCCGTCGATGGTGTCGTTCAGGGTGCCGTCGAGGTTGAACACCTGGCAGGCTGGCAGCACGGCGGCGTTCTTGTCGAAGATGTTCAGCAGCGGCAGGTTGTGGCGCTTGCCGACTTCGTAGTCGTTGAAATCGTGGGCCGGGGTGATTTTCACGCAGCCGGTGCCGAATTCAGGGTCGCAGTAATCGTCGGCGATGATCGGGATGCGCCGGCCAACCAGTGGCAGGTCGACAAACTTGCCGATCAGGGCTTTGTAGCGCTCATCGTTCGGGTTAACGGCCACGGCGGAGTCGCCGAGCATGGTTTCCGGACGGGTGGTCGCGACGATCAGGAAGTCATTGCCTTCAGCCGTCCTGGCGCCGTCGGCCAGCGGGTACTTGAGGTTCCACAGGGAGCCTTTCTCGTCGTGGTTTTCCACTTCGAGGTCGGAAATCGCCGTGTGCAGCTTGGTGTCCCAGTTGACCAGGCGCTTGCCGCGGTAGATCAGGCCGTCTTCGTGCAGGCGTACGAACGCTTCTTTAACCGCTTCCGACAGGCCGTCGTCCATGGTGAAGCGCTCGCGGCTCCAGTCCACGGACGAGCCGAGGCGGCGGATCTGACGGCTGATGTTGCCGCCGGACTCGTCTTTCCATTCCCAGACTTTCTCGAGGAACTTCTCGCGGCCCAGGTCGTGGCGGTTCTGGCCCTTGGCTTCGAGCTGGCGTTCCACCAGCATTTGCGTGGCGATACCGGCGTGGTCGGTGCCCGGTTGCCACAGGGTGTTGCGACCCTGCATGCGGCGGAAACGGATCAGGGCGTCCATGATCGCGTTGTTGAAGCCATGGCCCATGTGCAGGCTGCCAGTGACGTTCGGCGGCGGGATCATGATGGTGTAGGAATCGCCCGCGCCTTGCGGGGCGAAGTAGTTCTCGGACTCCCAGGTGTTGTACCAGGAAGTTTCAATGGCGTGCGGCTGGTAGGTCTTATCCATGCGCGGCGGGACCCTATTGGCATTTATTCAGGAAAAGCCGGCAAGTATAGCGGGGCATGGGGCGAAGGGCGAGCGGGTGCGGACGGTGCGCGGAACTAATAAGGAATGAGCCTGTGGCGAGGGAGCTTGCTCCGCCGGGGTGCGAAGCGGCCCTGAAATCTGCAACTGCGTTGTATCAGGCTAATCGCATGCTCAGGTTTGCGACTGCTGCGCAGTCGAGCGGGAGCAAGCTCCCTCGCCACAGAAGCCCACTCACATACTTGAGCTATTCGTACTGGCTCAACAGCCGTTCCATTCGCGCATCGAGGCGACGTTTGATTTCTGTCTCGATGTGCGGGGCAAAGTCATCAATGACGTCTTGCATGATCAATTGCGCGGCGGCGCGCAGTTCGCTGTCCAGGTGCAGCATGACGTCGGCCGCTTGCCGGGCTGTCGTCGCTGGAGCGGGTTCGGCCACCGGCGCAGGCGCAGGGGCAGGTTGAGGGGCTGGTTGCTCGACGGCGGCAGCAGGCGGTTTGCCGCTGATCTGATCGAACAGCAAGGGAATCTGGCCTTCATCACCTTCCGGCGTGACGGTTTCGGTCAGCAGGGGCGGTTGCAGGTTGTCATCGCCGAGCAGTTGGCGGATCGACTCGAGGTCATCCAGCAGGTGCGCAGACTTTTGCAGCGGATTTGGCGTGTCCATCGTGTACTCAGAGTCGCTGTAGACGGTGATCTTGCAGAGGATAGCCCTGTTCGCGGTAGAAGCGGAAACTCTCCCGCGCGGCCTGACGGATAGTCGGGTCTTCTACCACCACTTCCGCCACACGGGCAAAGCGCTGGGCAAAGGAGGGGACCTTGAGGTCAAGATTGACCAGCAGGTCCTGGTGCTGCCCTGGATCGTCTCCGACACCCAGCACAATCAAGCCGTCCGGTTCGCTTTCGGCATGGCCGTGGGGTACGAAGCTTTCACCTTTGAAGGCCCACAGTCGCGCATCGAGATCGTCGCGCTGAGCGGCATCGCTGCAATGCAGGTAGATGCGGTGGCCCATGCGCCAGGCCTTGTCGGTGAGTTTGCAGGCAAAATCCAGTCGTGCGGACGGATCGGCACTGGGCAGGATATAGAAGTCGACTTTGGTCATTGCGGTTCCTGAGCCTTGAGCGGCGTCACCCATGAGCGACGCCGTGCAAGGTCATCGGTTTCAGGCTTTGGCGCGGTCCAGCAGGTACTGGGTCAGCAGCGGAACCGGACGGCCAGTGGCGCCCTTGTCCTTGCCGCCGCTGGTCCATGCGGTGCCCGCGATGTCCAGGTGCGCCCAGTTCAGGTTCTTGGTGAAGCGCGAGAGGAAGCACGCGGCCGTGATGGTGCCGGCTTTCGGGCCGCCAATGTTGGCGATGTCGGCGAACGGGCTGTCCAGCTGTTCCTGGTACTCGTCGAACAGCGGCAGTTGCCAGGCACGGTCGTCGGCGGCCTGGCCGGCGCTCAGCAACTGGCCGATCAGTTCGTCATTGTTGCCCAGCAGGCCCGAGGTGTGGGAGCCCAGGGCTACGACGCACGCGCCCGTCAGGGTGGCGATGTCGATCACGGCCTGTGGCTTGAAGCGCTCGGCGTAGGTCAGGGCGTCGCACAACACCAGGCGGCCTTCGGCGTCGGTGTTGAGGATTTCCACGGTCTGGCCGCTCATGGTCGTGACGATATCGCCTGGACGCGAGGCGTTGCCGCTCGGCATGTTCTCGGCGCAGGCCAGGATGCACACCAGGTTGATCGGCAGTTTCAACTCGAGCACGGCGCGCAGGGTGCCGAACACGCTGGCCGCGCCGCCCATGTCGTATTTCATTTCGTCCATGCCGGCGCCAGGCTTGAGGCTGATGCCGCCGGTGTCGAAGGTGATGCCCTTGCCGACCAGCGCGTACGGCTTCTCGGATTTCTTGCCGCCGTTGTACTGCATGACGATCAGGCGCGGTGGCTGGGCGCTGCCCTGGCCGACGGCGTAGAACGAGCCCATGCCCAGTTCCTTGATTTTCTTCTCGTCAAGGATCTCGACTTTGAGGCCTTTGAACGTCTTGCCCAGGTCCTTGGCCTGTTCGGCGAGGAAGCTCGGATGGCAGATGTTCGGTGGCAGGTTGCCCAGGTCCCGGGTGAAGGACATGCCATGGGCAATCGCGGTGGCGTGGGTCACGGCGCGTTCCACTTCGGCCTGGGCGGCCTTGATGGTCAGCAGGGTGATTTTTTTCAGAGGGCGTGGGTCGCTCTTCTGGCTCTTGAACTGCTCGAAGCTGTACTCGCCGTCTACCAGGGTTTCGGCCAGCAAACGGGTCTTGCCGTAGCTGTCACGACCCTTGACGACCACTTCGTCCAGTGCCAGTGCGGCTTCGCTGCCGCCCAGGCCCTTGAGGGTGTTCAGTACGCCGGCGATGATTTTGCGGAACGGGCGGTCACCCAGCTCGGCATCCTTGCCCACGCCCACCAGCAGCACGCGTTCGGCCTTCAGGTTCGGCAGGCTGTGCAGCAACAGGCTCTGGCCTGCTTTGCCGGCCAGGTCGCCGCGCTTGAGAATGGCGCTGATCGCGCCGCCAGTGAGGTCATCGATCTGCTTGGCAACGTTGCCGAGTTTGCGGTCTTCGCCGACGGCGACCACCAGAGTGGCGGTTTTCAACGTTTCTGGGCTAACGCTTTTTACAACCAGTTCCATGTCCGGGTCCCTGAATAAATGGTCAAATGGCAGCGCGTCGCACGGTGTGCGCACACGTTTGCCTTTCTATTTGGAAAGACGCTGGTACAGCCTGCGACAAAGGCCGCAGTTTGAACCTCGCGCCCGAGCCAGACAACCCTCGCCAAGCTGATCTTTAATGCAATGCATGCCTGCTTGAGCGTGCGAAGTGACAGGCGCGGCCAATCACAGGATAATGCGGCATCTTTTCGAGTGGCTCAGCCTTGCTGGCCGCTGTTTGCTTGTTTGGCCGCCTTAGCCTGACAACCCTGGAGTGTCTGGTTTGATCGTCTTCCGTTATCTGTCCCGCGAAGTCCTGGTGACCCTGAGCGCTGTCAGCGCCGTGCTGTTGGTCATCATCATGAGCGGACGCTTCATCAAATACCTCGCCCAGGCTGCCGCGGGGCTTCTGGATCCGGGTTCGCTGTTCCTGATCATGGGCTTCCGCCTGCCGGGCTTCCTGCAACTGATCCTGCCGCTGGGGTTGTTCCTGGGGATTCTGCTGGCCTACGGTCGTCTCTATCTGGAAAGCGAGATGACCGTGCTCTCGGCCACTGGCATGAGCCAGCAGCGCCTGTTTGCCTATACGTTGTTTCCGGCCACGCTGGTTGCCTTGCTGGTGGCGTGGCTGAGCCTGAGCCTGGCCCCGCAAGGTGCCAACCAGTTTCAACTGCTGCTGAACTCCCAGGACGCGCTGACCGAATTCGATACGTTGGAGCCAGGCCGTTTCCAGGCCCTGCGCGACGGCACCCGAGTGACCTACACCGAGAAACTGTCGGATGACCGCGTCAACCTGTCGGGCGTGTTCATGTCGCAAAAGAACCTCTCATCCGACAAAAAGGACCGTGGCATCTCGGTCCTGGTGGCTGAAAGCGGTCGTCAGGAAATCATGCCGGACGGCAACCGCTACCTGATCCTGGAAAACGGCTATCGCTACGACGGCAGTCCGGGACAGGCCGATTACCGGGTCATCAAATACGACACCCATGGCATGCTGCTGCCAAAGCCTGACGTCAGTGACGAAGTGACCGATCGTGATGCAATCAGCACCCGCACGCTGATGGGCAACGATGACGTGCGCTCCCGTGCCGAATTGCAATGGCGCCTGTCGTTGCCGTTGCTGGTCTTCATCGTGACCCTGATGGCGGTGCCATTGTCGCGGGTCAATCCGCGCCAGGGCCGTTTCCTCAAGCTGCTGCCGGCGATTCTTCTCTACATGGCCTACCTGACGATCCTGATTGCCGCGCGCGGCGCCCTGGAAAAAGGCAAGCTGCCGCCCGCGTTGGGCCTGTGGTGGGTTCACGGGATCTTCCTGGCCATTGGCCTGGGCTTGCTGTACTGGGAACCGTTGCGCTTGAAGATGGCGAGTCGCCGCAGCACGTTGGAGGTGGCTCGTGGTTAAGCTCGATCGCTACATTGGTAGCAGTGTGTTCCTGGCGATCCTGGCGGTACTGGGGATCATCCTCGGCCTGGCGACGCTGTTCGCGTTCATTGATGAAATGGGTGATGCCAGCGACACCTACACCGTGATGGATGTCCTGAGCTATGTGTTGCTGACGGCGCCGCGTCGCCTGTACGACATGTTGCCGATGGCGGCGCTGATCGGTTGCCTGATCGGGCTTGGCGGCCTGGCCAGCAACAGCGAGCTGACCATCATGCGTGCAGCGGGCGTGTCGATCGGGCGGATCGTCTGGGCCGTGATGAAGCCGATGCTGGTGCTGATGGTGGCCGGCCTGCTGATTGGTGAGTACGTGGCGCCGGCGACGGAAACCATCGCTCAGGCCAATCGCTCGCTGGCTCAGGGCAGTGGTGATTCGCAAAGTGCCAAGCACGGCTTGTGGCACCGTCAGGGCGACGAGTTCATACATGTCAACGCCGTGCAGCCTAACGGCCTGTTGTATGGGGTGACCCGCTATCGTTTCGACAACGAGCGGCATCTGCTGTCGTCGAGCTTCGCCAGGCGTGCCGAGTTCGACACGGATCACTGGACGCTGAGCGACGTTACCACCACGCTGTTCCACGACAAGCGCAGTGAAGTGGTTAATACGCCGTCGGAGCGCTGGAATGTCACCTTGAACCCGCAATTGCTCAGTACTGTAGTGATGGCGCCGGACTCTCTGTCGATCACCGGTTTGTGGGGTTACATCCACTACCTGGCGGAACAGGGGCTGAACAACGGTCGTTACTGGCTGGCATTTTGGGTCAAGGTGTTGCAGCCGTTGGTCACCGCGGCACTGGTGTTGATGGCGATTTCCTTCATCTTCGGCCCGTTGCGTTCGGTGACCCTGGGTCAGCGGGTGTTCACTGGGGTACTGGTGGGCTTTACCTTCCGTATCGTCCAGGATTTGCTGGGGCCCTCGAGCCTGGTGTTCGGTTTTCCACCGCTTTTAGCGGTGCTGCTGCCGGCCGGAGTCTGCGCGCTGGCAGGCTACTGGCTGCTGCGCCGAGCGGGTTGAGCGCAGTATTTTCAGTCTTTGCTGAGCCTATTGGACGCCCCGTTCGCAAGAGCGGGGCGTTTTTGCATTCGACGCCATTGACCTGCAAGCGTGACGCTTGCGTCGTGTATCAGGTACAATTCCCGGCTATTTTTCGGCGGGCTATGCCTGCAGCCTTTTTGAGTGTTGATCCGTGAGTGATTTGAGTCATATCCGCAATTTCTCCATCATCGCCCACATTGACCATGGCAAGTCGACGCTGGCCGATCGCTTCATCCAGATGTGCGGCGGCTTGGCCGAGCGCGAAATGGAAGCCCAGGTACTGGACTCCATGGACCTTGAGCGTGAACGCGGGATCACCATCAAGGCGCATAGCGTTACCCTGTATTACACCGCTAGAGACGGCATCAAGTATCAGCTGAACTTCATTGACACCCCGGGCCACGTCGACTTCACCTATGAGGTCAGTCGTTCGCTGGCGGCCTGTGAAGGTGCGCTGCTGGTGGTCGATGCCGGTCAAGGCGTCGAGGCTCAATCGGTTGCCAACTGCTACACGGCGATCGAGCAGGGCCTGGAAGTGATGCCGGTGCTGAACAAGATCGATCTGCCACAGGCCGATCCGGACCGCGTCAAAGAAGAAATCGAAAAAATCATCGGCATCGATGCCACTGACGCAGTGACCTGCAGTGCCAAGACCGGCCAGGGCGTCGATGAAGTGCTCGAGCGCCTGGTACACACTATTCCAGCGCCGACCGGGAATATCGAAGACCCGCTGCAAGCGTTGATCATCGACTCCTGGTTCGACAACTACCTGGGCGTTGTCTCCCTGGTTCGCGTGCGCCACGGCCGCGTGAAGAAGGGCGACAAGATCCTGGTGAAATCCACCGGCAAGATCCATCTGGTGGACAGCGTCGGTGTCTTCAACCCGAAACACACCGCCACCGTTGACCTGAAGGCCGGTGAAGTAGGCTTCATCATTGCCGGTATCAAGGACATTCACGGTGCGCCAGTGGGCGACACCCTGACCTTGAGTTCGACGCCGGACGTCGATGTGCTGCCAGGTTTCAAGCGCATTCAGCCGCAGGTGTACGCCGGTCTGTTCCCGGTCAGCTCCGACGACTTCGAAGATTTCCGCGAAGCGCTGCAAAAGCTCACCCTGAACGACTCGTCGCTGCAATACACCCCGGAAAGCTCCGACGCGCTGGGCTTCGGCTTCCGTTGCGGGTTCCTCGGCATGCTGCACATGGAGATCATCCAGGAGCGCCTGGAGCGCGAGTACGACCTGGACCTGATCACCACCGCGCCGACGGTAATCTTCGAGCTGCTGCTCAAGAGCGGCGAAACGATCTACGTCGACAACCCGTCCAAGCTGCCGGATCTGTCGGCCATCGAAGACATGCGCGAACCGATCGTTCGGGCCAACATTCTTGTGCCGCAAGAGCACCTGGGCAACGTCATCACCCTGTGCATCGAGAAGCGTGGCGTGCAGCACGACATGCTGTTCCTCGGCTCCCAGGTCCAGGTGACCTACGATTTGCCGATGAACGAAGTGGTCCTGGACTTCTTCGACCGTCTGAAATCCACCAGTCGCGGCTATGCTTCGCTGGATTACCACTTCGACCGTTATCAATCAGCTAATCTGGTCAAGCTGGATGTGCTGATCAATGGTGACAAGGTCGACGCCCTGGCGCTGATCGTGCACAAGGATAATGCGCACTACAAAGGTCGCCAGTTGACCGAAAAGATGAAAGAACTGATTCCGCGCCAGATGTTCGACGTCGCAATCCAGGCCGCCATTGGCGGGCAGATTATTGCGCGGACCTCCGTCAAGGCACTCAGAAAGAACGTATTGGCCAAATGCTACGGCGGCGACGTCAGCCGTAAGCGCAAGCTGTTGGAAAAGCAAAAGGCCGGTAAAAAACGCATGAAGCAGGTCGGTAACGTGGAAATTCCACAAGAAGCCTTCCTTGCTGTGCTCAGGTTGGATAGTTAGGTCCTATGTCACTAAATTTCCCGCTGTTGCTGGTCATCGCTGTCTTCGTCTGCGGTCTGTTGGCGTTGCTCGACCTGGTGTTTCTGGCACCGCGTCGGCGCTCTGCCATTGCCTCTTATCAGGGCAGTGTCAGCCAACCCGACATGGTGGTGGTCGAGAAGCTGAACAAAGAACCTTTGCTGGTTGAATACGGCAAATCGTTCTTCCCGGTGCTGTTCATCGTGCTGGTGCTGCGTTCGTTTCTGGTCGAGCCGTTCCAGATTCCGTCCGGTTCGATGAAACCGACCCTGGATGTGGGTGACTTCATTCTGGTGAACAAGTTTTCTTACGGGATCCGCTTGCCGGTACTCGACAAGAAAGTCATCGAAGTCGGCGAGCCACAGCGTGGGGATGTGATGGTGTTTCGCTATCCAAGCGACCCTAACGTCAACTACATCAAGCGTGTAGTGGGCCTTCCGGGCGACCAGATTCGCTACACCGCCGACAAGCGCCTGTTCGTCAATGGCCAGTCGATCGCCGAGCAGCTGGTCGGTTCCGAACCGGGTACGCTGGGCAGTGCCGAGCTCTACAAGGAAAAACTGGGCGTCGCCGAGCACATGATCCGCAAGGAAATGAGCCGCTACCGCGCAACGCCTGATCGTTCCTGGACCGTGCCCGCCGGGCACTACTTCATGATGGGCGACAACCGCGACAACTCCAACGACAGTCGCTACTGGGATGACCCAAGCATTCCCAAGAACCTGCTCGGCATGGTTCCCGACCAGAACATCGTCGGCAAGGCTTTCGCGGTCTGGATGAGCTGGCCGGAACCCAAACTCGGTCATCTGCCGAATTTTTCGCGGGTTGGCCTGATCAAGTAATCACACACGGCGCTGTTGAACACAGCGCCGAATGCATTTCTGGCACCGACAGAACGTCGCCGCCAGCGTGCTGACAACGATACTCAGGATGTAATTTTTGAACACAGCGTTAATTGTCCCAGACCTTCGCAGCTACGCTTTGAAGGAAGTCGACCACGAACTCAGCGTGGGTAAACCGTGAGCGTCTCTTTAAGTCGTCTCGAGCGTCAGCTCGGTTATACCTTCAAGGATCAGGAACTGATGATCCTGGCCCTCACTCACCGCAGCTTTGCCGGGCGTAACAACGAACGCCTGGAATTTCTCGGCGACGCCATCCTCAACTTCGTCGCCGGTGAAGCGCTGTTCGACCGCTTCCCGTTGGCCCGTGAAGGCCAGTTGTCGCGTTTGCGCGCGCGCCTGGTGAAGGGTGAGACGCTGGCGGTGCTGGCGCGCGGTTTCGACCTGGGCGAGTACCTGCGCCTGGGGTCCGGCGAGTTGAAGAGCGGTGGTTTCCGCCGCGAATCGATCCTCGCCGATGCCCTTGAGGCGCTGATCGGTGCGATCTACCTGGACGCCGGCATGGATATGGCGCGCGAACGCGTGCTGGCCTGGCTGACGTCCGAGTTCGAGAGCCTGACACTGGTCGACACCAACAAAGATCCAAAGACCCGCCTGCAAGAGTTCTTGCAGTCGCGTGCCTGTGAGCTGCCGCGTTACGAAGTGGTGGATATCCAGGGTGAGCCGCATTGCCGGACGTTCTTCGTCGAATGTGAAATCACCTTACTGAATGAAAAAAGCCGAGGTCAGGGTGTGAGTCGTCGTATTGCCGAACAGGTAGCGGCCGCCGCAGCACTGATAGCCCTGGGCGTGGAGAATGGCCATGACTGATTCAACTGCAACTCGCTGTGGCTATGTCGCCATCGTCGGCCGCCCGAACGTGGGCAAGTCCACGCTGCTGAACCACATTCTGGGCCAGAAGCTGGCCATCACCTCGCGCAAGCCGCAAACCACTCGCCACAACATGCTCGGGATCAAGACCGAAGGCGCCGTCCAGGCGATCTACGTCGATACCCCCGGCATGCACAAAGGCGGCGAGAAAGCCCTGAACCGCTACATGAACAAGACCGCTTCGGCGGCGTTGAAAGACGTCGATGTGGTGATCTTCGTGGTTGATCGCACCAAGTGGACCGAAGAAGACCAGATGGTTCTCGAGCGTGTCCAGTACGTGACCGGTCCCTTGATCGTGGCACTGAACAAGACCGACCGCATCGAAGACAAGGCCGAGTTGATGCCGCACCTGAGCTGGTTGCAGGAGCAACTGCCGAATGCGCAGATCATCCCGATTTCGGCCCAGCACGGGCATAACCTCGATGCGCTGGAGCGGGTCATTTCCGGGCACTTGCCGGAAAACGACCACTTCTTCCCGGAAGACCAGATCACCGACCGCAGCAGCCGTTTCCTTGCCGCCGAACTGGTGCGCGAGAAAATCATGCGCCAGATGGGTGCCGAGCTGCCGTACCAGATCACCGTGGAAATCGAAGAGTTCAAGCAGCAGGGCAAAACCCTGCATATCCATGCCTTGATCCTCGTTGAGCGTGACGGCCAGAAGAAAATCATCATTGGCGACAAGGGCGAGCGCATCAAGCGCATCGGCACCGAAGCGCGCAAGGACATGGAGCTGCTGTTTGACTCCAAGATCATGCTCAACCTGTGGGTCAAGGTGAAAGGTGGCTGGTCCGACGATGAGCGTGCCCTGCGTTCGCTGGGTTATGGCGACCTGTAATCAGGCATGGCGCAAGGCTTTGGATCTTGCGCCGACCTTTGTGGCGAGGGAGCTTGCTCCCGCTGGGTCGCATAGCGACCCCAAAACCATTCGCCACAATGTGCCTGATTCTCTGCGGCTGCTGATGTAGGGGCTGCTTCGCAGCCCAGCGGGAGCAAGCTCCCTCGCCACAGTTGATCTCTCCAGAGATTCGAGCACTGATGTCAACCCACCCACCCCCCAGCCAACCCGCCTACGTCCTGCACTCTCGCGCCTATCGCGAAAGCAGCGCGTTGGTGGACTTCCTCACGCCGCAAGGCCGGCTGCGGGCGGTGTTGCGCAGTGCACGGGGCAAGGCGGGGACCCTGGCGCGACCGTTCGTGCCGCTGGAGGTCGAGTTCCGGGGGCGGGGCGAGTTGAAGAACGTTGGCCGCATGGAAAGCGCAGGCGTTTCCACCTGGCTCAATGGCGAGGCGCTGTTCAGTGGCCTGTACCTCAACGAACTGTTGATTCGCCTGCTGCCCTCCGAAGATCCTCATCCCGCGGTATTCGATCACTACGCGGCGACCGTGCTGGCCCTCGCCGAAGGGCGTCCGCTGGAGCCCTTGCTGCGGTCCTTCGAATGGCGGCTGCTGGATGACCTGGGGTACGGCTTTGCGCTGACCCGGGATATCCACCAGGCTCCCATCGAAGCCGATGGCATGTACCGTCTGCAGGTCGACGCCGGGCTTGAGCGGGTCTATTTGCTGCAGCCCGGTTTGTTCAACGGCGCCGAGTTGCTGGCCATGGCCGAGGCTGACTGGAGTGCGCCAGGCGCATTGCCTGCCGCCAAGCGTCTGATGCGCCAGGCACTGGCGGTCCACCTGGGTGGTCGGCCGCTGGTCAGTCGCGAGCTGTTTCGCAAGCCGTAGGGGCGGTTGTTGCCAGGAGGCCCTCACCTGGCGTCAACAGACCCGGTATCCCCGTGTATGCTGTGCACCGAACTTTCTCTTCTTCTGGAGCGCTTCCGTGACCACCAGCACCCGCATTCTTCTTGGCGTGAACATCGACCACGTTGCCACCCTGCGTCAGGCCCGGGGCACTCGCTACCCTGATCCCGTGAAGGCGGCGCTGGACGCGGAAGAGGCGGGGGCTGACGGCATCACCGTGCATTTGCGCGAAGATCGCCGGCACATCCAGGAGCGCGACGTGCTGCTGCTCAAGGACGTGCTGCAAACCCGCATGAACTTCGAAATGGGCGTCACCGAGGAAATGATGGCGTTCGCCGAGCACATTCGTCCGGCGCACATTTGCCTGGTCCCGGAAACCCGCCAGGAACTGACCACCGAAGGCGGCCTGGATGTCGCGGGGCAGGAAGCCCGGATCAAGGCGGCGGTGGAGCGCCTGGCGAAAATCGGCTGTGAAGTGTCGCTGTTCATTGACGCCGATGAGCGTCAGATCGAGGCATCGAAACGCGTTGGTGCCCCGGCCATCGAGTTGCACACCGGTCGCTACGCCGATGCGCAGACTCCCACCGAAGTCGCTGAAGAGTTGCAGCGCGTCGCCGACGGCGTGGCCTGCGGCCTGGCTCAGGGCTTGATCGTCAATGCCGGTCACGGCCTGCATTACCACAACGTCGAAGCGGTCGCCGCCATCAAGGGCATCAATGAATTGAACATCGGCCACGCGCTGGTGGCGCATGCCCTGTTCGTCGGGTTCAAGTCGGCGGTATCGGAAATGAAAGCGTTGATTCTGGCAGCCGCGGCAAAAGCCTGAGGTAGATCGTTCCCACGCGGGAGCGTGGGAACGATCAGTGTCAAAGTGGCGAGTTGTCTTCCGGCGCCTTGGTCTTGTCGATGCCCGGCACATGCAGGCTGCCTTCGGCAATCTGGTCGCCCTCAAGTTGCGGCTGCGTGACCCATGTCAGGATGTCGTAGTAGCGGCGGATGTTCGCCACGAAATGCACCGGTTCGCCGCCACGGGCGTAGCCATACCGCGTCTTGCTGTACCACTGTTTCTGCGACAGGCGCGGCAGGATCTTTTTCACGTCCAGCCACTTGTTGGGGTTCAACCCTTCCTTGGCCGCCAGCTTGCGGGCGTCATCCAGGTGGCCGCTGCCCACGTTGTACGCGGCCAGGGCAAACCAGGTGCGGTCCGGCTCCTTGATCGAGTCGCTCAGCTGATCCTTCATATAGGCCAGGTACTTGGCGCCACCCATGATGCTTTGCCTGGCGTCCAGGCGATTGGACACGCCCATGGCCTGCGCGGTGTTCTGGGTCAGCATCATCAGGCCGCGCACCCCGGTCTTGGAAGTGACGGTCGGTTGCCACAGCGATTCCTGATAACCGATCGCCGCTAGCAGGCGCCAGTCGACTTTCTCTTTCTTGGCGTACATCTTGAAGTGCTGTTCGTACTTGGGCAGCCGTTGTTGCAGGTGCTGGGCGAAGGTGGTGGCGCCCATGTAGCCGAGTACGTCGACATGCCCGTAATAGCGATCCTTGAGGCGTTGCAGGGTGCCGTTTTTCTGCACCTTGTCGAGGTAGGTGTTGATCTCGTTGAGCAGGCTGTTGTCGTCGCCGGCGGCCACGGCCCAGCTCTGGTTGCTGGCGTCGCCCAGGTCGAAGGCTACCCGGACGTTAGGGAAGTAAACCTGGTTCATGGCCACTTCGTTGGAGTCGACCAGTGTCAGATCGATCTGACCTTCGTCCACCATGCGCAGTAGGTCAACGACCTCAACCGCGTCAGACTCTTCGTATTCAATCCTGGGATTTTTCTGTTTCAGCGCTGCCAATTGCTCGGCGTGGGTGCTGCCCTTGAGCACCATGATCTTCTTGCCCACCAGATCCGCCGGATTGGTGGGGCGTGACTGGCCGTTGCGATAGATGATCTGTGGGGTGACTTCCAGATACGAGTGGGAAAACCTGACCTGTGCCTTGCGTTTCTCGCTGCTGACCAGACCGGCAGCAGCGAGCACCGGGCCGTTAGGCTTGCCCACCTGATCAAACAGATCGTCAAGGTTGTCGGCGGTTTCGATCTTCAGCTCGACCCCCAGATCGTCGGCGAAGCGCTTCACCAGCTCGTATTCGAAGCCGGTTTCACCGTTGCGATCCTGGAAGTAGGTGGCCGGGCTGTTACGCGTCACCACGCGCAGCACGCCATCCTCCTTTACGCGCTCCAGGGTGTTGGGTTTATCAACACAGCCGCCGAGCATCAGGAAGAGTCCGGTTGCGATGAGCCATTTGGCGTATCGCGGACGTAAGACCATTGGGGAAAACATCTGCGCAGTATACGCAAAGGACCACGGCCGCCATATCTCGACAGCACAGGGCTTGTCTGCTAGAGGTCGGAAAACTTGAGCAAAGCCCTCAAGAACGGGCATTGAGGGCTAATCAGGGGGGCTGAAATAACCCTTCGTACCTGGGCTGATGAGCATTGGTTATAGGCTTCAAACCCCTGGCCGACGTTCGGACGATATCGGGCGTAGCGTTTCGGGTGCTGTCGCGGACGGTTTAGGCTAGAATGCACGGCCTCAAAGCACACCCCTTCCCGAGGCTGTCCCGAAGATGTTGATCCTGCGCGGCGCTCCTGCCCTTTCTGCCTTTCGCCACAGCAAACTCCTTGAGCAACTGAGCCAGAAGGTCCCGGCTGTCAGTGGCCTGTATGCTGAATTCGCTCACTTCGCCGAGGTTACCGGCGTCCTGACCGGCGACGAACAGCAGGTGCTTGCGCGCCTTCTGAAGTACGGCCCCAGCGTTCCAGTACAAGAGCCGACCGGTCGCCTGTTCCTGGTGTTGCCACGTTTCGGCACTATCTCGCCATGGTCGAGCAAGGCCAGCGACATTGCCCGCAACTGTGGCCTGGGGAAAATCCAGCGCCTGGAGCGTGGCATCGCTTTCTACGTCACCGGTGAGTTCACCGACGTACAGGCCCGGCTTGTTGCTGATGCACTGCATGACCGCATGACCCAGATCGTCCTGGAAAACCTGGAACAGGCTGCCGGCCTGTTCAGTCACGCCGAACCCAAGCCGTTGACGGCGATCGACGTACTGGGTGGCGGTCGCGCCGCGCTGGAAACCGCCAACGTCGAACTGGGCCTGGCCCTGGCCGACGACGAGATCGACTATCTGGTCAACGCCTTCGTCGGCTTGAAGCGCAACCCGCACGACATCGAACTGATGATGTTCGCCCAGGCGAACTCCGAGCACTGCCGTCACAAGATCTTCAACGCCAGTTGGGACATCGACGGCGAGAGCCAGGAAAAAAGCCTGTTCGGCATGATCAAGAACACCTACGTGATGCATGGCGAAGGCGTTCTGTCGGCTTACAAGGACAACGCTTCGGTGATCGTCGGCAGCATCGCCGGGCGTTTCTTCCCGGACCCTGAAACCCGCCAGTACGGCGCGGTGCAGGAACCGGTGCACATCCTGATGAAGGTCGAGACCCACAACCACCCGACCGCGATTGCCCCGTTCCCAGGCGCGTCCACCGGTTCCGGCGGCGAGATCCGCGACGAAGGCGCCACCGGTCGCGGTGCCAAGCCGAAGGCTGGCCTGACCGGTTTCACCGTGTCCAACCTGCAGATCCCGGGCTTCGAACAGCCGTGGGAAGTGCCGTACGGCAAGCCCGAGCGCATCGTCACCGCGCTGGACATCATGATCGAAGGCCCATTGGGCGGCGCTGCATTCAACAACGAATTCGGCCGTCCGGCGCTGACCGGCTACTTCCGTACCTTCGAACAATCCATCACCACCCCGCACGGTGATGAAGTTCGCGGTTACCACAAGCCGATCATGCTGGCCGGCGGTATGGGCAACATCCGTGAAGGGCACGTCCAGAAAGGCGAAATCCTCGTTGGTTCCAAGCTGATCGTGCTGGGCGGCCCGGCGATGCTGATCGGCCTGGGCGGCGGCGCGGCTTCCTCCATGGCCACCGGCACCAGCTCGGCTGACCTGGACTTCGCTTCGGTACAGCGTGAAAACCCGGAAATGGAACGCCGTTGCCAGGAAGTCATCGACCGTTGCTGGCAGTTGGGTGATCACAACCCGATCAGCTTCATTCACGACGTGGGCGCGGGCGGCCTGTCCAACGCCTTCCCGGAACTGGTCAACGACGGCGACCGCGGTGGCCGTTTCGAACTGCGCAACATTCCAAACGACGAGCCGGGCATGGCCCCGCACGAGATCTGGAGTAACGAATCCCAGGAACGCTACGTTCTGGCGGTCGGCCCTGCCGACTTCGAGCGCTTCAAGGCGATCTGCGAACGTGAGCGTTGCCCGTTCGCCGTGGTCGGCGAAGCCACTGCCGAGCCGCAACTGACAGTCACCGACAGCCACTTCGGCAACAGCCCGGTGGACATGCCGCTCGAAGTGCTGCTGGGCAAAGCCCCGCGCATGCACCGTTCGGTGGTGCGTGAAAACGAACTGGGCGACGATTTCGATCCGTCGACCCTGAACATCGCCGACTGTGTCGAGCGTGTTCTGCATCATCCGGCCGTGGCCAGCAAGAGCTTCCTGATCACCATCGGCGACCGCACCATCACCGGCCTCGTGGCCCGTGACCAGATGGTCGGCCCGTGGCAGGTTCCGGTGGCCGACGTTGCCGTCACCGCCACCAGCTTCGACGTCTACACCGGTGAAGCCATGGCCATGGGCGAGCGTACTCCGCTGGCACTGCTGGACGCTCCGGCGTCGGGTCGCATGGCCATCGGCGAAACCCTGACCAACATTGCAGCCTCGCGCATCGGCAAGCTCTCCGACATCAAGCTGTCGGCGAACTGGATGTCGGCTGCCGGTCACCCGGGCGAAGACGCGCGTCTGTACGACACCGTGAAAGCGGTCGGCATGGAACTGTGCCCTGAGCTGGGCATCACCATTCCGGTGGGCAAGGACTCGATGTCCATGGCCACTCGCTGGAACGACGAAGGCGTGGATAAGAGTGTGACCTCGCCGATGTCGCTGATCGTGACCGGTTTCGCGCCAGTGACTGACATCCGCCAGACCCTGACCCCGCAACTGCGCATGGACAAGGGCACCACCGACCTGATCCTGATCGACCTGGGTCGTGGCCAGAACCGCATGGGCGCTTCGATCCTCGCCCAGGTCCACGGCAAGCTCGGTAGCCAGGCTCCGGACGTCGATGACGCCGAAGACCTGAAAGCCTTCTTCGCGGTGATCCAGGGCCTCAACGCCGACGGCCACCTGCTGGCCTACCACGACCGTTCCGACGGTGGTCTGCTGACCAGCGCCGTGGAAATGGCTTTCGCCGGCCACTGCGGCCTGAGCCTGAACCTCGACGGTCTGGCGGAAACATCGGCCGACATCGCTTCGATCCTGTTCAACGAAGAACTGGGTGCAGTGATCCAGGTTCGCCAGGACTCCACCCCGGACATCCTCGCGCAATTCAGCGCCGCGGGCCTGGGCGACTGCGTGTCGGTGATCGGCCAGCCGATGAACAATGGCGAGATCAGCATCACCTTCAACGGCGAAACCGTGTTCGAAGGCCAGCGTCGCCTGCTGCAGCGTCAATGGGCCGAGACCAGCTACCAGATCCAGCGCCTGCGTGATAACGCCGACTGCGCCGATCAAGAGTTCGACGTCCTGCTGGAAGAAGACAACCCGGGCCTGAGCGTCAAGCTGAGCTACGACGTCAACCAGGACATCGCCGCGCCTTACATCAAGAAAGGCATTCGCCCACAGGTTGCCGTACTGCGTGAGCAGGGCGTCAACGGTCAGGTGGAAATGGCGGCCGCGTTCGACCGCGCCGGTTTCAACGCGATCGACGTGCACATGAGCGACATTCTGGCCGGCCGTGTCGACCTGAACGAGTTCAAGGGCCTGGTGGCCTGTGGCGGTTTCTCCTACGGCGACGTTCTCGGTGCCGGTGAAGGCTGGGCCAAGTCCGCGCTGTTCAACAGCCGCGCACGTGACGCGTTCCAGGGCTTCTTCGAGCGTAACGACAGCTTCACCCTCGGTGTGTGCAACGGTTGCCAGATGATGTCCAACCTGCACGAGCTGATCCCGGGCAGCGAGTTCTGGCCGCACTTTGTGCGTAACCGTTCCGAGCAGTTCGAAGCCCGCGTGGCCATGGTCCAGGTGCAGGAGTCGAACTCGATCTTCCTGCAAGGCATGGCCGGTTCGCGCATGCCAATCGCCATCGCCCACGGTGAAGGCCATGCCGAGTTCGAAAGCGCAGAAGCACTGCTGCAAGCCGATCTGTCGGGTTGCGTGGCGATGCGTTTCGTCGACAACCACGGCAAGGTCACCGAAAGCTACCCGGCCAACCCGAACGGTTCGCCGCGCGGGATCACCGGCCTCACCAGCCGTGACGGTCGCGTGACCATCATGATGCCGCACCCGGAGCGGGTGTTCCGCGCCGTGCAGAACTCGTGGCGCTCGGAAGAGTGGAACGAAGATGCACCGTGGATGCGCATGTTCCGTAATGCTCGCGTGTGGGTGAACTAAGGCGGTGTACAAGCTCAGCTTCTTTGTGCCCGACAGCCATGTAGAGACGGTGAAAACCGCCGTCTTTGCAGCCGGTGGCGGGCGCATCGGCCTCTACGACAGTTGTGCCTGGCAGGTGTTGGGCCAGGGCCAGTTCCGGGCGATGGACGGCAGTCAGCCGTTTATCGGCCAGGTCGGTCAGGTCGAAGTGGTCGAGGAATGGAAGGTTGAGCTGGTGGTGGCCGATGAGCTGATCGTCGCGGTAGTGGCTGCGTTGAAGCTCAGCCATCCCTATGAGACACCCGCTTATGAGGTGTGGCAGCTAGCGGATTTCTGATGCGCACCCTGCTCGAACAAAAGACCCGCTGTGCCGATCTGGCCAGCGGGTCTTTTTGTGCGTGCCTTTTAAAAGTGTCGATCACATGACGGGTTGCAGCAGGCTGGGCTTACGGTGCGGGCCTCAGGTGTACATCCGCTCTAAGCATTTCGATCAAGGTGAACTGGTGCAGGAAGCGTTGATCGCGCTTGTCCCAACGATCAATAAAAAACAGACCTTTGTCGTCCACCTGGATCGGGGTGGAGATAATTTCCCCGGTACTGGAGCGGTGCACCAGGTTGGTTTCAAGGTGGGAGGGGCGTTCGATCAGGAAGTACCCGGCCTCGCTCAATTTCGAACGGTCGGCGGGGGTAAAGGGCGCTGGTACTTTCATGCCCGCCACCCCCTCATCCAGGTCGAAGTCGCACCGTAGCGCGGGCCAGCCAGGTTTAGTGGTGATGGTCTCCCAGGCACTGTGGTGAATCCTTTTGCTCAGCGTGGGCGCGGTGTCCCTGATATTCAAACTGACTGTGCCCAGTGTTTCCGCCAACCCAGGCACCCCCATGTAATGATTGGCGTGGCTATTGCCGACGAAAGCGATCCATTTGTGTGGCCCACGTGCAGCCTGGTCGGCCTGAATGACCTGGGTGGCGAAGTAGTTGAACATGCTGGCGCGGGTTTCATCGCCGTCGGAGATGCCCTTGAGGTTATAGCTGGCGGTGCAGTCCAGGGCCTTGATGCGAATCTTGTACTTGGCGGCGGCCTGGTAGACCGCCGAGTACGTATTGGGCCCCGTGTAGAACGGCATATGGCCGGCATCCTGGCTTTTCAGGAAGGCCTTGAGCTGACCGCTCAGGTGCTGAGACTCAAAGAACGCATCCAACTGTGCCTGGTGCAGATCCGTCCACAGGTGTTCCACGTAGAGGGTCTCGAATTCCAGCTCTTTGAGCTTTTTCATCTGCGTTCGCAGGAACGCCTTGCACGATTGCTGGCCATGAGCCTCACCCAGTATCAGTCCTGGATAGGGGCCGTCGGCGATTTGCTTGAGGAACGATTCGGGCGTGGTGGCCGCCGTTATCTCGGGAAGTGTTGGCCTGGCAGGCGCCACGTAGTCGGTGAAATAGTGTTCGGCTTCACTCTTCAAGCGCTTTCGCAGTGCGACAAACATGTCGAATGCTTTGCCGCTTTCTTGTCCCTGTGGGCGGTAACGAGAGTCCAGGCCATATCGGTTCGCGGACTGGTGAACAATCTCGTCCCTCATCGCGCCGGGAACATCAAAATCATCGAAATGTTGAACGTCGGGGACGGCAACAGCCTGGAGGGGTTCAGGGGCTTTATAGGGGGTTTGCAGGCTCATGCGATAGTCGCCTTTGGCTAGCGCGTCACCGGTTATCGAGCCAGGGGTGTCCACCCAGATGCCCACCGGTTGATCCAGCCCGACATCGTCGATGCGCAGGGCGACGGCGTTTTGCAGGTCGGCCAGGCCAGGTGTTTCATTGAAGGTCCTCAAGCGCGACTGATCCACCAGCGCGATCCAACGCTCATCCGGGGTATCGGCCACATCGGCCTGGATGACTTTATGGGAGTAGAAGTTTCTCAGACTGTTGTCCCGTGGTGTGGTGGAGGGCGAGGTACCCAGCATCGTCATGGAGTCATCCAGTTGATAGGAGGTGGTCGCGTCCAGGGCCTTGATCTGGATTTTCTTCTCTTGGGCCGTGCGCACGAGGGCGACATAAGAGAAGTCCGCGTCCTCGGCGAAGCCGAAGGCTGTGTCGATGGTCTGCAGATGCTTCTTGATGTTCAGCCAGGACTTGCCTTTGTTGAGCTTTTCAAGCTTCGGCCTGAAGACATCCCCCGGCAGGTATTCCAGGTACAAGCGCTTGAAGCCTTTCGCGGCCAACGCGTCCATCTGTTCGATCAACACCTGTTTGCCGGCGATGGAGCCTGGCACTGCACCGATAATCAGATTTTTGTTGCCGGCAAAGGTGTCGCTGTCGATCAGCTGCGCCAAGGAAGTGCTGGCCTCAACGGGCGGGACGGCAGCCGGTGGGGGCAGCGGGTCGAGGAAGGTGAAAAAATTTCGCGCGTCCGTGGTCAGGCGTTCGACTTGTTGCACGTAAATACCGTGCAGCGATTTCATACTGTCTGCGGCAGAGCCCAATATGGAGCCGGGGGGCATATTATGCTCGGCGTTCAAGCGGAGCAAAGTGCTCCGTACCTGTGGGTCCAGGACAGGCACAAGGTCACGCCATTTTTTCTCGGGCATCTCATAGACACTAAGCGGCTTGGGCGTTTCAGGCAGTGTTTCGTACTCCGGAGCCCCACCGGCAATCCCGGTACGTTTCCAGACGCCTTCGGCGTTCGGTGCGGCCACACGCGTGGTCGAGACCAATTTCCCGCTGGCAGGGTCGAGGCGATACAGCAAGTAGCGGCCAATGACATCCGGCGTGTTGGGGGCCCAAAGGTGTTGCCCCTCGAAGATGACCGATTGCATGCCCGCTGGCGTCGGTGGCGCAGGTTCCAGCGCTTTGATCAACTTCATTGCCCGTATCGGCTCCGCCTTGGCAGCGGGCAGGCGTGCCAGTTTGCCGAGGGGTTTGAGTGAGCGTAATGCCGGACGCAGGTCTGTCAGTACGGCTCCGGCACTGTTGAGCAAGTAGCCCGCGAAGTGCTCAAGGGCTGCGGCGGTATCGCCCTGATGGTAGGCGTGCAGCGCGAGCATGGCGTCTTTGAAGGCCAGCAGCAGGCCAGTACTCAAACTCAGGAGCGGGAACGGCGCGGTGGCAATGGCCAGGCCCCATTCCACGCAGGTCCAGAGAGTGCCGGTAATCATCTGTGTACGATTGACGGTGGTGGCATCCACATCATCGATCTTGCGTTGCAGCTTCATGTTGTACAGCGCCTGGCGCAGGTCGAATATCGGCGGCACTGCGCGCGTTGAGTCGTAACGCGCCGGGCTGGTACTGCTGCTGTCCAGGTCTTCGGGCAGCCCTTGGCGGGCCTCTTGCAGAAACTGGCGGACCCGGACCTGAGAGGACACGCCGACCCGATTTGTGAAGTAGGCAATCATGCCGGGCGTTTTCTTGAGCAGGTAATTGAACTGCCTGGCCTCGCGAAAACTGACCCCGTCGGGTGCCTGTGGTGTGTAAAGCAGCACGGGGTTTGTGCCGTGGCTGAACAGGTAGTTATCGATGACCCAGTCACCGTCCACCAGCAAGCGATGGATGGCGTAGGTCCCACGGGTTACCTGCGAAGTGTCGGTCATGCTGGAGATGCTTTGCTCAAGCCATTGCAGGTCGACGTTGGCGATGTCCCCCTTGAGCCTGGACTCCAGGGCGGCGCCGAGCAGTTGTTGCTGGGTGATGGCCAGTACTGCATCACATCGGAAGGCATAGGCGGAGTCGTCCGGCTTCAACAGCTCGCCCCTGACCTTGTCGATGTAGCGCTCGCCAATCCAGGCACCGGTTACCGAGCGTGCGACCTTTTCGGCTGTCAGGGCGCGCAGATCGATACCTTCTGGCCCTTTGAAGGTCGCCGAACGGGAAAACTTTTCATCGAGAAAACCCACGCCGTCGGCATAGCCATCACGATAGAGCCGGGTGTACGTCATGGGCGGGGAATCGGGAGTGCCGACCAGTGATGCTGGCGAGTAAACCCAGACCGTGTCCGGGTCCACATCGTTTCGAGGGCGACCGAGCATTTCGTTCAATCGCCGTTTGGCGTTTTCATGCAAAAAGGCGTTGAAGTCGGGGAATTGGGTTTCAGACAAGGGATGTGCGCTGTAGGCATCCAGGGCGCCCTCGGCATTTTCAGCCCGTGTCGCGAGTATTCTTCTGCTCTCGTGGGTGGTCGAGCGATACCAGCCCGGTGTGCTGAACGCGTAGTCGTCTATTCGCGTGGCCAGTACATGACGCGCCATCGATTTGAGGCATTCGGCGTGGGTACCGGTGTTGATGAAGGCGACCTCTTTGTACTCCTGGGCGTGAAACTTGAAGGTCAGCCCGCTCAGTACGTCTTTCATGCTGTTGCGAAAGCGCAAGGGCAGGCGGGTGATCAAGTAATCGGTCAGGCTGCCGGGAGGGGGCTTGAGGCCATTGTCCAGCGTCCAGCCGAGGATGTGCTGCTGGCACGCCAGCTCCGTGTCGAAGGCATGAAACTGCTGCTCACGCGGTGCTTCGGGTGTGCACAGCAGGATACGGTCGACTGTGCCGCTGGCATTTGTGCGGCGCAGCACCCAGAGATCCAGAAGTTGCGCATCGTGCAGCGCAAGCGAGCTGGCGCCGAGAGTGTCGGCTTCGAGTCGAGGGCCGGTGCCTTGGCGCAGGTGCTGGATCAACTGGAAGTCGTCTTCGCTTATGTGGCCTTGCAGGACGGCGGTGTAGGCCAGCGCGTTAATGCGTCGGTCGAGCATCTGTTCGATGGCGGTACTGACTTCGGCTCGGGCATGCAGTGCCCGTTGCACATTGGCAAAGTCGATGCGCGGCTGCAGGCTGGTCATCTGCTGCGCGAGCCAGGCGGGTGTCACGTCCTGATAGGCCTCGGTCAATGGCGCGTCGTTGTAGGTGAGGGTGGTTTGGGTCTGGAAGGGGGAGCCTCTGCTTTCGTCACCGCTATGCAGGCCGCGCAGGGCCAGTTCGATCAGGTTCCGGTGGTGATCGTAGTGGCCGACGTTAGCCACGAAGCGACGGGTGCTGATCTGCAAGTGCTCCGGTTCCAGGTCATGGATATCCAGCTCGTCGCTCAGGCGCTCAAGCCATTGATGGCGAGCCAGGCTCTGGGGGGTTGTGGCGGGAGCCAGCAGGTTCAGCAGGGTCTGTCGGGCCTGGTTGTAGTCGTTGAGGTGTTCCGCCAGCGTGGTCCGGGCGGCTTCGCTGGCGCTGCGATACCAGTCGGGTGCGCTGTAGCGCAAGCAGCGCTCAAGCAGGGTCTGCGCTCGGAGCTCCAGGCGGGCCGTGAGGTCGGGCGTGGCGGCGGTGATGGCCTGGTCCAGGGCATTGATCACGTGCGCCGGGTCTTGGGCCGGGTTGTCCACAAGGCTCAAGGCGTGGTCGATATCCTGGGTACGCCTGTCGATCAGCGCGCCGTCGGTGTGCTCGAACAACGGTTTGTCGACGATGGGCGACAATTGCAGTGGCCAGATACCGGCGGCGCTCAGAGCGTGATAGCGCACCGGCAGCAACGCTTTGAATTCACGCTGGCCGCTGGGGTGATCCAGGCTCTGCAACAGGTGGTTGTCGAGCAGGGCCAGGGAGTCAAAGGATTCGATGCCGCGTGCCGGGGTGAACAGTAGAACCTGGCCCACGTTTTGCGCCGTGGTCAGGTCGTTTGCCAGCGGGCTGTTTTTTTCCGTGACGACAAAGGCGCCAGCCAACTCAACGCTGTTTTCCTGATAACTGAACTGCAAGGCATACAGGCCCGGGCGCAGGGTCGGGAACAACGGTGTCCGCTCCAGTATGGCGGCTTCCTGCGGGTGGAGCAGACGGTCTTGAACACCGAGCCTGGCTTCGTGCTCCAGCGCGGTGAACCCGGCATCGTAGGTCATGAAGGACTTGCGTGGCTTAGCATCAATCTGGTGGCGCAGATCCAGTTCCAGCAGATGGTCATTGAGCGTGGACTTGAGGGTGGTGAGCAGTTGCTGCCCTTCCTCGCTGTGCAGGTTGCTGTCTTTCAATGGCTGATAGTGGGCACGGGCCTTGTCGAGATATTGCTGGCGACTCGTCTGGATCAGGCCGTTCAGGCGATTGAGGTAGCGTTGTTCGGCTGACGGTTGGCTTTCGGGTATCCAGGGAGTTTCAACCTGAAACAGGTACTGGCCGATCTGGTTGAGATAGCCTTTGATTTCGTCAAATGACGTGGAGGTACGGGGGCTGGCGGTGCTCATGGGCACGCTCTCCATGCTGATAGTGAAGTCATCAGCATGCAGGGCGGTGCCTGTAGGCAGGCGGTAAATAGATATCGGGATCAGGCCTTGGCGCGATCGGTGTTGTGCTTGATCAGTGACTCGAGCGCCTCGCTCAGGCCCGAGGCCCTGTCCCCCAAAAGCAAGTGCCAGACACCATCGCCACCATCATCGAGCAGGCTGGCGCCCTGGCATCCCAGCGCCTTGAGCCCGGTTTGCGAGAGCGCCTTGTTGTCCGCCAGTTGCAGACGAATACGGGTCATGGCCACGCAGTCCAGTTGCCGCACATTGTCATGGCCGCCCAGCGCATCGAGCCATTGTTGAGCCTGAGGCGTTGCGACAGGGGGCGCCTGAGGCGGCATGGCTGTGCCTGGCAACGGTGCCTTGCCCGACATTGGCATGGCCAAGCGGATTTCGTCGGCGATGCTGTCGGCCATCGGCCCGACCACCACCTGCAAGCTGCCACCGTTGCCTGGCCGAACCACGGCCATCGCACCCAGCGCTTTCAGATCGGCATCCACGGCCTTGTTGCGATCCACCATGTCCAGGCGCAGACGCGTGGTGCAGGCACCGACACTCAGCAGGTTGGCGGCGCCGCCCAAGGCCCGGATGTAGGCGCTGGCACGCTGATGGTCGCTCATGGCTTCGGCCGGTGCGACTTGAGTGTCTTCGCGCCCCGGCGTCTTCAGGTTGAAGCGCCGGATGCAGTAACTGAATACGCTGTAGTAGACCACGGCGTAGGCCAGGCCCACGGGCATCACCAACCAGCCATTGGTGGATTTCCCCCAGCCCAGGACCATGTCGATAAAACCACCGGAGAACGTAAAACCCAGATGGATGTTCAGCAAGTTGGTAATGGCCATCGACAAACCGGTCAGTAGCGCATGCAGCAAATACAGGAAGGGCGCGAGGAACATGAAGGCGAATTCGATCGGTTCGGTCACGCCGGTGAGGAACGAGGTCAGGGCCATCGACAGGAAGATCCCGCCCATGATCTTGCGCCGCTCCGGCAGGGCATTACGGTACATCGCCAGGCAGGCGGCGGGTAAGCCGAACAGCATCACCGGGAACATGCCGGTCATGAACTGGCCGCCTTTCGGATCACCGGCAAAGTAGCGGGTCAGGTCGCCCGTCACCACGGCACCGGTCACCGGGTCGGTGAAACTGCCGAACACGAACCAGGCCATGTTGTTGAGGATGTGGTGCAAGCCGGTGACGATCAGCAAGCGATTGAACACGCCGAAGATAAATGCACCGAAGCTGCCGCTTTCCAGCAGTAACACGCCGAAGCTGTTGATGCCGTGCTGGATCGGTGGCCAGATCAGCCCGAAGATCACCCCCAGGCCAACGGCCGAGAACCCGGTGGCAATCGGCACAAACCGTCGTCCGCCAAAAAACGCCAGGTACTCCGGCAGTTTGATGTCCTTGAAACGGTTATACAGCGCGCCGGCCATCAGGCCGCTGACGATCCCGGCGAGCATGCCCATGTTGATGGTCGAGTCCAGCACCTTGAGTGTGGAGATCATCACCAGGTAGCCAATCGCCCCCGCAAGACCCGCCGTACCGTTGTTGTCCCGGGCAAACCCCACGGCAATGCCGATGGCAAAGATTAGCGCCAGGTTGGCGAAGATCGCTTGCCCGGCGTCGTGCATCACCGCGATGTTCAGCAGGTCGGTGTCGCCCAGGCGCAGCAACAGGCCGGCGATGGGCAGGATCGCGATCGGCAGCATCAGTGCGCGGCCCAGGCGTTGCAGGCCTTCGATAAAGTGTTGGTACATGGCGAGTCTCCATTTTTCTTGTTGTTTTCAGCTCAGCGGCCAGTGGTGTTGACAGGCTTGGCGAACGGCCTTGGCGCTGCCCAGGTTGAGCAGGCCCTGGCTCAGTTGCCGGCATTGCGCCGCGTCCAGGTGACGGACGCGGTCCTTGATTTCAGCGATTTGCGGCGGGCTGACGGACAGCTCGCTTACGCCCAGGCCGACCAGTACCGGGGTGGCCGTTGGGTCGGACGCCAAGGCGCCGCACACGCCGACCCAACGGCCATGTTTTGCCGCGCCGGCGCAGGTCTGGGCGATCAGCCGCAACAGCGCCGGGTGCAAGGCATCGACCCGTGCGGCAAGGCCGGCGTGGTCGCGGTCCATGGCCAGGGTGTACTGGGACAGGTCATTGGTGCCGATGGACAGGAAGTCGGCATGTTCGGCCAACTGCTCGGCCATCAACGCGGCGGCGGGCACTTCGATCATCACCCCCAGCTCCGGGCGCTGGGTCAGCGCCAGTTCGGCGCACAGCTCATCCAGGCGTTGGCGGATGTGCAGTAACTCGTCGACTTCGCTGACCATTGGCAGCAGGATCCGGCAGCGTGCCAACGGGCTGACTTGCAGCAGGGCGCGCAGTTGCTGGTCCAGCAGTTCCGGACGCACCTGGGCCAGGCGAATGCCCCGCAGGCCGAGCACCGGGTTGGCTTCCGCCGGCAGCGGCAGGTAGTCCAGTTGCTTGTCGCCGCCGACGTCGATGGTGCGGATGATCACTGGCTTGTCGCCCATGGCATCCAGCACGGCTTGATAGGCCAAGCGTTGCTCTTGTTCATCAGGCGCGGTGCGACGATCAACGAAGAGGAATTCGGTACGCAATAGGCCAATGCCGTCAGCGCCGTTTTCAAAGGCGACTTGCGCCTCGCGGCTGGAAGCGACATTGGCCGCTACTTCAATGCCAACGCCATCGCGGGTCTGCGCCGATGCTTGTGCCTGGATTTGTTGCTGTTGGCGTCGCAGCTTTTGCGCATCGCGGATCTGGTGGACTTCGGCGTGGCGTGCTTCGTTGGGAGTCAGCTCCAGGCGACCGTTGGCGGCGTCCAGCACCACCCGCTGGCCTTGAGGCACCTCCAGCACCTCGCCGCCCAGCGCAACCACACACGGCAAGCCTTTGCCCCGGGCGAGAATCGCCACATGGGAGGTTGCGCCACCTTCGGCCATGCAGATGCCAGCGGCGTTTTGTTCGCTCAATTGCAGCAGGTCCGAGGGGGTTAATTCATGGGCGACGACGATCGCGCCGGCCGGCAACTCGAAATGCCAGGCCTCGCCCAGCAGCGCGCGCAATACCCGCTGCTGCAAGTCCCGCAGATCGTTGGCGCGCTCGGCAAACAACGGTTTGCCCAACCCCAGCAATACCGCGCATTGGGCCTGGATCGCATCACGCCAAGCGTGGGTGGCGGCGCTGCCCTGTTCGATGTCACGGGTGGCGCTTTCGAGCAAGGTCGGGTCTTCCAGCAGTGCCAGGTGGGCGGCAAAGATTTCCTCTTCCTCCAGGTCCTTGCGCTGACGAGCGTGATCCAGGGTGTGGCGAATTTCGCCGCGAACCTGCTCCAGGGCGCCGTCCAGTTGTTGCAGTTGCTCGTCAGCCGAGTGATTGCGCGGGTCCGCTGGCAACTCAATCCCGTTCAACCGGAACAATGGCCCGCAGACCAGCCCGGGGGCGGCGCAGACACCTTGCAACACTCCGGCTTCGGCGGGCGCGCGACGCGGGGTGACGGCTACCGGGGCAGGGGCCTCCTCGTGGCTAACCACCGATAGTGCGGCGAGCAAGGCTTGCAGCGCTGCCTCGCAATCCTTGCCGCGACAGGTGACCTGCACCTCATCCTGTTCGCCTATCCCCAGGCCCATCAGGCCGATCAGGCTGTCGCAGGCCGCCGACTTGCCGGCAACGTGCAACTCGATCCGGCTGCTGAAACCCTGTGCGGTCTTGCGAATCAGTGCGGCGGGCCGCGCATGCAGGCCGCCGCGGTGGGTCACGCGGACGCTGGCGCTGGCTTCGCGATGGGCATCTTCGATGGGGACCGGCGGAAGGGTTGATACCTGGCGCGCCACGATGCACAGCAGCGGCTCTCCCAGGGTGACCGAGTGCTGCGCCAGCGGCTGCAGTTCGAACTGATCGCTGTTGGTGAGAATGATCAGGCTGACCAGGCTTTTGCATTGGCGGGCGATGCGGTCCAGGTCAAAGCGCACCAACGCTTGGCCGTTGCTGACCCGCGCGCCCTCTTTGACCAGCAGGGCAAAGCCTTCACCCTTCAACTCGACCGTATCGATGCCCACGTGCAGCAGGATTTCAGCACCGTTGTCGGCCCGCAGAGTCAGTGCATGCCCGGTGCGGGCTACCTGAATGACCACGCCATCGCAGGGCGCATGCAGGCAATCGTTGAGCGGGTCGATGGCAATCCCGTCGCCCATGGCGCGGCTGGCGAACACCGGGTCCGGGACCTTGGCCAGCGTGAGCACCGGACCGCTGAGCGGGGCACTGAGGGTCAGTTCTTTATTGTTGTTGTGCATGGCTCGCTACTCGACTCAGGCGTGTTAGTGGGTGCGGGTCACTTTGCTCAAGTGACGTGGCTGGTCAGGGTCCATGCCACGGGCTTGCGCGAGGCCGGCGGCCATCACGTAGAAACTCTGGATCGCCAGGATCGGGTCCAGCGCCGGGTGTTCGGCGCGGCTCAGCGTCAGGTCGCGTTCGCCGATGTCATCGGGGGCCGCCAGCAACACATGGGCACCGCGCTGGCGCATCTCGGCGGCCAGGCTCAACAGGCCAGCCTGTTCGGCACCCCGGGGGGCGAACACCAGCAGCGGGTAGTGGTTGTCGATCAGGGCCATGGGGCCATGCTTCACTTCGGCACTGCTGAAGGCTTCGGCCTGGATCGCCGAGGTTTCCTTGAGTTTCAGGGCGGCTTCCTGGGCGATGGCAAAGCCGGCGCCACGGCCGATCACCATCAGCCGCTGGCAATCGCGCAGGACATCGACGGCCAGGCTCCAGTCCTGGGTTGCGGCTTCGCGCAGCCCCTGGGGCAGGGCGAGGCCGGCTTCCAGCAACTCGGCGTCATGCTTCCAGTGGGCAATCAAGCGTGCACTGGCAGTGAGGGTGGCGATGAAGCTTTTGGTCGCTGCCACGCTGCTTTCAGTACCGGCACACAGAGGCAGGCTGAACTCGCACGCGGCCTCCAGTGGCGAGTTCTCGGCGTTGACCATGGCAATGCTCAAGGCGCCGCGCTTGCGCAGCAGGCGCAGGCTGTTGACCAGGTCAGGACTCTGCCCTGACTGCGAGAATGCGAATACCGCCTGGCCGCTGACCTTCAGCGGCGCCTGCTGCAGGGTGACCACCGACATCGGCAGCGATGCCACCGGCACGCCTATATGCTGCATGGCCAGATAGGCGAAGTAGCTTGCGGCATGATCGGAACTGCCACGGGCGACGGTCATCGCCACTTGCGGTGGCTGACGGTTCAGGCGCCCGGCGATCTCGATCATCTGTGGATCGAGTTGCTGCAACTGGCTTTCGACGGCCTTGTACGAGGACAGGGCCTCTTCAAGCATTTTTGAAGTCAATGTCTTCTCCTTCGACCATCACGGCGGTCAGTGTGAGTGAGCGATCCAGGCGTACACAGTCGGCCCAGGCGCCGGGTTGCAGGCGGCCGCGCTCAGGGAGGCCGAGGTAGTCGGCGGGAAATTGCGAAAGGCGTTGCGAGGCTTCGCACAGTGGCAGGCCGATCTTCACCAGGTTGCGCAGGGCCTGATCCATGGTCAGGGTGCTGCCGGCCAGGGTGCCGTCGGGCAAGCGCACGCCACCCAGGCATTTGGTCACGGTGTGGCTGCCCAGCTTGTACTCGCCATCCGGCATGCCTGCGGCGGCGCTGGAGTCGGTGACGCAATACAGGCACGGGATCGAGCGCAGGGCCACGCGGATCGCCCCGGGATGCACATGAAGCAGGTCCGGAATCAATTCGGCGTATTGGGCGTGGGCCAGTGCCGCGCCGACGATCCCCGGTTCGCGGTGATGCAACGGGCTCATGGCGTTGTAGAGGTGAGTGAAGCTGGTGGCGCCGGCTTCAAGTGCCGCGACGCCTTCCTCGTAACTGCCCAGGGTGTGGCCGATCTGCATGCGTACGCCACGGTCGCTCAAGGCACGGATCAGTTTGTCGTGACCGGCGATTTCCGGGGCAATGGTGATCACCCGGATCGGCGCCAGTGTCAGATAGGCCTCGACCTCGGCCAGCAACGCGGTGTGAGCGAAGTTCGGTTGGGCGCCCAGTTTTCCGGGGTTGATGTACGGCCCTTCGAGGTGCACGCCCAGGACCCGGGCACAGCCTTCGAGACGCTGTTCGCAGAATTCACCGACCTGCCCCAGAACGCGAGTGATCTCTTCGGTCGGCGCGGTCATGGTCGTGGCCAGCAGCGACGTGGTGCCAAAGCGAACATGGGTGCGGGTAATGGTTTCGAAGGCAGGCATACCTTCCATGAGGTCCCGGCCCCCACCTCCATGCACGTGCAGGTCGATAAATCCCGGCAGCAGGTACGGCAAGTCGTTGTCCGCCGGGTCGCAGGGCTGGCCTTCGATGCGCACGATCCGGCCGTGCTCATGGATCAGCCGGCCGCGAATCCAGCCTTGGGCGGTGAGGATGTTGTCTTCGGACATAGGGCAGCTCTCAGGCGCTGACGGCGCGTTTTTTAGCGACGCAGTTCGGCTACAAAGTCGTAGTAGTCGTTGCGGCAATAGGTGTCGGTGACTTCGATCGGGGTGTTGTCTTCCAGGTAGCCGACCCGGGTCATCAGCAGCATGGCGGTGCCAGGTGCGATGCCCACCAGGGTGGCGAACTCGTCCGAGGCATTGATCGCCTGAATGTGCTGCAGGGCGCGCACCACCGGCTTGCCGATACTGTCGAGGTATTGATACAGCGAATCGCCGATGGCTTGCGGCTGGGCAATGATCGAAGCGGGCAGGGTGCTCATCTCGATGGCCATCACGGTGTCGTCGGCTTTGCGCAAGCGCTTGAGGCGCGCCACTTTGTCGTAGGGGGAGAGGGCGAGGCGGATCAGTTCTTCGTGGGTCGGCTGGGTGATTTTCCGCTCCAGCCATTGCGAGCTGGGCACGAACCCCTTGAGGCGGAGCATTTCGCTGAAGCCGGACAGCCGCGACAAAGGTTGTTCCAGGCGTGGCGTGATGAAGGTGCCTGAGCCTTGGCTGCGCCGGATCAGGCCTTGTTCGAACAGCACTTCCAGGGCTTTGCGGGCGGTCACGCGGGAGATGTTCAGTGTCTCACTGAGATTGCGCTCCGACGGCAGCGCCTGCTCGGCTTTCCATAGGCCGGCATGAATCGCGGCTTCCAGGTTGCGTGCCAGTTGCAGGTACAGCGGGGTGGGCTGGGTGTCGTCAGGGCGCAGGGCCAGGATGTGATTCATGTGCGGTTTCCGATGCGGATATTGGAGTGTTGTCGCCCGGTGATGGCGAAAAACTAATACCACTTAAATACCATGTCAACGCCAGAGATTCGCTCCGGACGAGCCAAGGCTCGCTCCGCTGGAGGGCGCTGTGGCGTTTGGTTTGAAGTGGTATTAGAGGTGCCGCTGACAACGGATCAGATCACGGTCTGCGCCGGTGTTTTTGAAAGGAGGTGGTATTGCAGGTGGGCTGTTGGTTCGGACTGAATTTTTTTTGAATTATTTTTGATAAATGATGACGGGGGAGATCGTTTCCACGCTCCTGCGTGGGAATGCAGTCCGCGACGCTCTGCGCCACATCAACAGCCGAACGCGGAGCGTCCGTAGAGGCATTCCCACGCGGAGCATGGGAATGATCAGGGGGGAAGAGGGGGTTACGGGCGGATTTCGATCATCGTGCCGTCCGGCACCAGGCCCCAGACTTCGCGCATGTCGACGTTGCGCATGGCAATGCAGCCGTCAGTCCAGTCCAGGGTGTGGAACAGATCCTCGGGATCGTCTTCGGTGTCGGGGGTGCCGTGGATCATGATCATGCCACCGGGGTCCACACCTTCACGGCGCGAGCGAGCGGCGTCGCTGATGTTCGGATAGGAGATGTGCATGGCCAGGTTGAAGCGGTCGCTGACCTTGCGCCAGTCCAGCCAATAGAGGCCTTCGGGCGTGCGGCGGTCGCCAGCCATGAGCTTTTGGCCCCTGGGGTTTCTGCCCAGGGAGATGCGGTAGGTTTTGATGGTCTGTCCGTTATTGATCAGCTGCAACTGATGGGCGGATTTGAGCACCAACACTTTGTCGATGATTTTGCCGTCCAGGGTTTCCAGGGTGGAGGCCTGGGAAACAGCGACGAGCGACAGACAGAAGAACGCGAGCAACCAGCGCATTGACACGATATCCCTGAAAGTACGGTGTACTTTTTGTTGTTTAAGTGATCGCAGGCTGAGCAAGCGGAGGAATGGATTCGCAGCGCACCGGAAATTCCCCTGTCCGGCGGTCAGCGAAGAAGCATTCTAGAGTACGGCCCACGGTGCGGAAAGCCAGCTCGGACCAAGGGATGTCTGCTTCTTCGAAAAGCTGCACTTCCAGGCTTTCCTGGCCGGCGGCGAAGTCCAGGTCCGCAAGTTCTGCGCGGAAGAATACATGCACCTGACTGATGTGTGGCACATCGATCAGCGTATAGATCTTCAGGTGACGCACACGGGCGCAGGCCTCTTCGAACGTTTCCCGGATGGCAGCCTGCTCCACGGTTTCGCCGTTTTCCATGAATCCGGCGGGCAAGGTCCAGTAGCCGCGGCGCGGTTCGATGGCGCGGCGGCACAACAGCACCTGGCGACCCCAGGTCGGCAGGCAGCCGGCGACAATGTTCGGGTTCTGGTAGTGAATGGTCTGGCACTGGTCGCAGACGTAGCGCAGGCGGGAGTCGCCTTCGGGAATGCGTTGGGTGACCGGGTTACCGCACTGGCTGCAGAATTTCATGCTGGGATTCCGTGGAGGCTGCGCCTATCTTGGCGTGCGGCGGTGTCTGTCGGCAAGTTGTCGTTTCGCGACATGCCGCCGTTCAAGGGCTTGGGCGCTCTGTGCGTTTGGTGCATGATGCATGGTAGCCAACAGATCGAGAGCACTCATGCTGGACGAGCTACTGCAGCGGGTCATCAACCATACGCCACGTACGCTGGAAACCGACCGGCGTTTCCCCGAGGCCGCAGTGTTGGTGCCGATTACCCGCAGCGACGAACCTGAGCTGATCCTGACCCTGCGCGCCAGTGGGCTCTCGACCCATGGCGGTGAAGTGGCCTTTCCCGGTGGACGCCGCGACCCTGAAGACCCCGACCTGGTGTTTACCGCCTTGCGCGAGGCCGAAGAAGAAATCGGCCTGCCGCCTGGCCTGGTTGAGGTGATCGGGCCCTTGAGCCCATTGATTTCCCTGCACGGTATCAAGGTGACGCCTTACGTCGGGGTGATTCCCGACTTCGTCGAGTACCGCGCCAACGATGCCGAAATTGCCGCTGTGTTCAGCGTTCCGCTGGAATTTTTCCGTACGGACCCCCGCGAGCATACGCACCGCATCGATTATCAGGGGCGCAGTTGGTACGTGCCCAGTTACCGTTACGGTGAATACAAGATCTGGGGGCTGACGGCGATCATGGTCGTCGAGTTGATCAATTTGCTCTATGACGCGAAGATCAACCTGCATCAACCTCCCCACAGCTTTATCAATATTTGAAGCCATCGCGCGTAGGGCGTGAACCTGTCTTGCAAGTGAAAACCTGCCCGAGCCTTGAGGATAACCACCAATGAAATACCGTCTGGGCGACGCCCGCGTCGAAACCCACCCACAGAGCTGGGTTGCACCCAATGCCGTGCTGGTGGGCAAGGTCAGGCTGGAAGAGGGGGCCAATGTCTGGTTCAACGCGGTGTTGCGCGGTGACAACGAGCTGATCCTGATCGGCAAGAACAGCAACGTACAGGACGGCACGGTGATGCACACCGACATGGGTTACCCGCTGACTATCGGCACTGGTGTGACCATTGGCCATAACGCCATGCTGCATGGCTGTACGGTGGGCGATTACAGCCTGATCGGGATTAACGCGGTGATCCTCAATGGCGCGAAAATCGGCAAGAACTGCATCATCGGCGCCAATTCGCTGATTGGTGAAGGCAAGGAAATTCCCGACGGTTCGCTGGTCATGGGCTCGCCCGGCAAAGTGGTGCGCGAACTGACCGAACAGCAGAAGAAAATGCTCGAAGCCAGCGCCGCGCACTATGTGCACAATGCCCAGCGTTACGCCCGCGATCTGGTCGAGCAGGAGCAATGACTACCGCCGAACGCCCCGTGCCATCGCCCTGCGTGAGTATCTGCGCGCTGGACGAACAGGACATCTGCACCGGCTGCCAGCGCACGGTGGAGGAAATTACCCGCTGGAGCCGCATGGACAACGATGAGCGCCGCAGGGTGTTGGGGTTGTGCCATGAGCGGGCCAAATCGAGTGGGTTGCTCTGGATGTTGCCTTCGAAATCCAGTTCCTGAACCTGGCGAGCTTTTGTGGCGAGGGAGCTTGCTCCCTCGCCACAGGTTATCTGTGCATCAAAGATGAAGTACCCTGTGCGCCAATTTCGACAGGTATTCCCCGCGCCCCATGCTCTTTCTCATCGCCTACATCAGCAGCGTGGTGCTGATCAACTACGCCTTTTCCACCGCGCCGCACCTGGACATCATCTGGTCGGCGTGGGGCGGGTTGGTATTCGTGTTGCGCGATATGGTGCAAATCCGCTTCGGCCACGGGGCGATCATTGCCATGCTGGCGGCGCTGGCGTTGTCCTATATCACCTCCGATCCGTCAATTGCCCTGGCCAGCGCCACGGCGTTCGCCGTTTCGGAATGCATCGACTGGCTGGTGTTCAGTATCACCCAGCGACCGCTGCATGACCGGTTGTGGATAAGTTCGGCGCTGAGCATTCCCCTGGATACCTTTATTTTCTTCGGCATGATCGACGCCCTGACACCGGGGGTGATGCTCACGGCCCTGGGGTCGAAGTTCGCCGGTGTGACGGTGGTCTGGCTGGCCATGGCCTGGCGTTTGCGCAAGAACGCGCTGGCGAGCTGAGCCAAAGCCCGCGGTTCATGTAAAATGTCGCGCTTTCTCCCTATGGGAAGCGCGCGGCGGGCCACGCAGGCCAATCACGCAGCATCCCTCGATGATCTGCTCCATTGAGGACCTTCAGATGACTCGTATCGGAACTCCATTGTCGCCAACCGCGACCCGCGTTTTGCTGTGTGGCTGTGGTGAGTTGGGCAAGGAGGTGGTGATCGAGCTGCAACGCCTGGGCGTTGAAGTGATTGCCGTGGATCGTTATGCCGACGCCCCGGCCATGCAGGTGGCTCATCGCAGCCACGTGATCAACATGCTGGACGGTGCCGCGCTGCGTGCAGTGATCGAAGCCGAGAAACCGCACTTCATCGTGCCGGAAATCGAAGCCATCGCCACGGCCACCCTGGTCGAGCTGGAGGCCGAGGGCTTCACGGTCATCCCGACGGCGCGCGCCGCCCAGTTGACCATGAACCGTGAAGGCATCCGTCGCCTGGCCGCTGAAGAGCTGGACCTGCCGACATCGCCGTACCACTTCGCCGATACCTTCGAAGACTACCGCAAGGCCGTCGACGACCTGGGTTTCCCCTGTGTGGTCAAGCCGGTCATGAGCTCCTCCGGCAAGGGCCAGAGCCTGTTGCGCAGCGTCGATGACGTGCAGAAGGCCTGGGATTACGCGCAGGAAGGCGGTCGTGCCGGCAAGGGCCGGGTGATCATTGAGGGCTTTATCGACTTCGACTACGAAATCACCTTGCTCACCGTGCGTCATGTCGGCGGCACCACGTTCTGTGCGCCTGTCGGCCACCGTCAGGAGAAGGGTGACTACCAGGAATCCTGGCAGCCACAGGCCATGAGCCCGATTGCTCTGGCGGAGTCCGAGCGCGTTGCCAAGGCCGTGACCGAAGCCCTGGGTGGCCGTGGCCTGTTTGGCGTGGAATTGTTCATCAAGGGTGATCAGGTGTGGTTCAGCGAAGTGTCGCCGCGTCCCCATGACACGGGCCTGGTGACCCTGATTTCTCAGGACCTGTCGCAGTTCGCCCTGCATGCCCGGGCGATTCTCGGGTTGCCGATCCCGTTGATCCGTCAGTTTGGCCCGTCGGCCTCGGCGGTGATTCTGGTGGAAGGGCAGTCGACCCAGACCGCGTTTGCCAATCTGGGCGCCGCCCTGGCCGAGCCGGACACCGCGTTGCGCCTGTTTGGCAAGCCTGAAGTCAATGGACAGCGCCGCATGGGCGTGGCCCTGGCGCGCGACGAGTCGATCGAGGCCGCTCGCGCCAAGGCGACCCGTGCGTCCCAGGCAGTTGTCGTAGAGCTGTAACCGCGTCGCGACATTCGCGAGCAAGCCCGCTCCCACACTTGATCTGTGTCGTTTCACATTTTGTGATCGGCGCAAAACTAATGTGGGAGCGGGCTTGCTCGCGAAGCTTTTACTTTAGGCAACCTGATTCAGGTCGTTATTGCGCGTTTCCTTCAGGCACAGCACAGCAATCAGGCTGAGCACCGCTGCCGCAGACACATAGCCGCCCACCCAGCTCAAGCCGCCCATCGCCACTAGCTTCTGCGCGAAGAACGGGGCTGCCGAGGCACCCACGATACCGCCCAGGTTGTAGGCCGCTGACGCGCCGGTATACCGCACGTGGGTTGGAAACAGCTCGGGCAGCAGCGCGCCCATCGGGGCGAAGGTCACACCCATCAGAAACAGCTCGATGCACAGGAACAGGGCTACGCCCCAGGTCGTGCCGTGGGTCAGCAGGGGTTCCATGGTGAAGCCCGAGAGCACGGCCAGCACGCCGCCGATGATCAACACCGGTTTACGTCCGAAGCGGTCGCTGGCCCAGGCTGACAAAGGCGTGGCTGCGGCCATGAACAGCACGGCAAAGCACAGCAGGCCGAGGAAGGTTTCGCGGCTGTAGCCCAGGGTCGACACACCGTAGCTCAGGGAGAATACGGTGGAGATGTAGAACAGCGCGTAACAGACCACCATCGCCGCCGCGCCCAGCAGGGTCGGTGCCCAATACTGGCTGAACAATTCGACCAGTGGGATCTTCACTCGCTCCTGGCGCGCAACCGCATTGGCGAACACCGGGGTTTCGTGCAGTTTCAGGCGTACATACAGGCCCACCATCACCAGTGCGGCGCTCAGCAGGAACGGAATGCGCCAGCCCCAGGAACGGAACTGTTCGTCGTCCAGGGTCAGGGCCAGGGTCAGGAACAGGCCGTTGGCGGCGAGAAAACCGATCGACGGACCCAGTTGCGGGAACATGCCGAACCAGGCGCGCTTGCCCTTGGGGGCGTTTTCGGTAGCCAGCAAGGCCGCGCCGCCCCATTCACCGCCCAGCCCCAGGCCTTGCCCGAAGCGCAGCACACACAGCAGGATCGGCGCCCAGGCGCCAATGCTGTCGTAACCGGGCAGCACGCCGATCAGCGTGGTGCAGACGCCCATCAGCAGCAGCGAGGCCACCAGGGTGGATTTGCGCCCGATACGGTCACCGAAGTGGCCGAACAGTGCAGAGCCCAGGGGGCGGGCCAGGAAGGCGATGCCGAAGGTCAGGAAGGCCGAGAGCATCTGGGCGGTGCCGGAAGTCTGCGGAAAGAACACCGGGCCGATCACCAGGGCCGCCGCCGTGGCGTACACGTAGAAGTCGTAGAACTCGATGGCGGTCCCGATGAAGCTGGCCGTGGCCACGCGGGTGGCGGAGTTCGTCGGTTGGGCGGGTGCGGTTTCGCTGTAAGTCGTGCTGGTCGTCATGCAGTAATCCCTGACAGTCATGTGCTCCGTTGGAGCGAATTATTGTGGTTGAAACACCCAGGGATGTGGGTTGGCGCGCGGCGGGGGCTCAAGGTAGGAGCGTTCGCCGGAAGGTTGCGAGGTGGTGCCGATGGACGGGCCGCCGGACGTTGAGTGCGGGTAGCACGGTCCGGGGCGGGGCTTGGGTAAGCGTTTCGATTATAGGAAGGAGGCTAACGATTCAACAAGGGGGCTCAGCTGCTGCGCTGAAATTCGTGGCGAGGGAGCTTGCTCCCGCTGGGTTGCGCAGTAACCCCAAACCCGGACACCGTGATCATTCTGACGAAACGCCTTCAACGGTATGGCGGGCGCTTCGCACCCGAGCGGGAGCAAGCTCCCTCACCACAGGGGGTCAACGTGTTGTTGGCACCGATGACGTCAGCCAGATCAGTACCTTGCTCACACGGTTGTCTTCGGTTTCGAGGATTTCCAGGCGATAGCGGCCGATTTTCAGGCACACAGGGCAGTCCGGGATACTTTCCAGCGCCTCGGTCACCAGGCCATTCAGGGTTTTCGGGCCGTCGCTCGGCAGGTGCCAGCCCAGGCTCTTGTTGAGCTCGCGGATGGAAGCTGCGCCGTCGATCACCAGCCGGCCATCGGCCTGGGGGTGAATGTGTGGGTTGTCGAGGCTGTGCTGGCTTTCGAATTCACCGACGATTTCTTCGAGAATGTCTTCCAGGGTGACAATACCTTCCACTTCACCGTATTCGTCGACCACCATGCCCAGGCGGCGCTGCTGTTTGTGGAAGTTCAGCAGTTGCAGTTGCAGCGGCGTGCTTTCCGGAACGAAGTAAGGTTCGTGGCAGGCCGCCAGCAAGGCGTCCTTGGTCAGGCAGGCGTCGGCCAGCAAATGACGGATCTGCCGGGTATTGAGCACCGCCTCGACCTGGTTGATGTCACTGTGAAACACCGGCAGGCGCGTGCGTTTGTTGGCGCGCAACTGTTCGATGATCGCTTCGATCGGGTCGTCCAGGTTGATGCCGTCGACTTCGCTGCGGGGCACCAGAATGTCATTGACCGTAATGTTGTCCAGCGCATGAATGCCGGCCAGCGCGTGCGGACGGCATGCCGGGTGCTCCTGCTCGCCATCACTGTTCTGCGGTGCGGCCGGTTCTTCATCGCTTTGCTGGACAACCTTGGCCTTGCGGGCGAAGGGCTTGAGCAGCAACAGGCTGATACCACTGAGCGCCCAGGCGATCGGGTAGATGATTTTCAGGGGCGTGGCCAGCAAGGTGTTACCCAGCATCAGCACGGTGTCCGGGTAGCGGCTGGCGAGGGTGCGCGGCAGGTAGTCGGCGAACACCAGCAAGGCCGCGGTGGCACTCAGGCAGGCCAGCCACGGGCCGTTGTCTGCCCAGCCGAACACGGCCAGCAAGGTGCTGATGACCACGACCAGCGAGCGACACAGGGTATTGCACAGCAGCAGGCTGCTGAGCGGGAAGCGGAGTCTGGCGACCGGCTTGTCGCTTGAGCGTGAGGCGATGCGCTGGGCCTGCAGGTACTGGTGCGCGGCCTCGATGGCGGTGAACAGGCCCGACCAGAGGATCAGCAGGGCCAGCACGGCGAGCAATGGCCCTATGGGCAGGTTATCCATAACGAATGCCCGTCAGATGTGCAGGATGAATTCGCGGACCAGCTTGCTGCCGAAGTAGGCCAGCATCAGCAGGCAGAATCCGGCGAGGGTCCAGCGAATGGCCTTGTGGCCGCGCCAGCCCAGGCGAGTACGGCCCCACAGCAGCACGCTGAATACAATCCAGGCCAGGCAGGCCAGCAGGGTTTTGTGTACCAGGTGCTGGGCGAACAGGTTGTCGACGAACAACCAGCCGGAGATCAGCGACAGCGACAGCAGGGTCCAGCCGGCCCAGAGGAAGCCGAACAACAGGCTTTCCATGGTTTGCAGTGGTGGGAAGTTCCTGATCAGGCCGGACGGGTGCTTGTGTTTGAGCTGGTGGTCTTGCACCAGTAGCAGCAGGGCCTGGAACACCGCAATGGTGAACATGCCGTAGGCCAGGATCGACAGCAGGATATGCGCGAGAATCCCCGGCGCCTCGTCGATTACCTGCACGGTGCCCGACGGCGCGAATTGCGCCAGCAGCACCGTGGCCACCCCTAGCGGGAACAGCAGCAACAGCAGGTTTTCCACGGGGATGCGCGAACAGGCCAGCAGTGTCAGGGCGATCACGGCGGCGGCAATCAGGCTGGCGGCGCTGAAAAAGTCCAGGCCCAGGCCGATCGGCGTCATCAGGTGGGTGAACAGGCTCGCGCTGTGGGTCAGGACGGCGAGGACGCCGAGCGTGACCAGCAGGCGTTTGTTCGCCTTGGCGCCGAGGGCCAGGCGAGAGCCTTGGTAGAGGGTCGCAGCGGCGTACAAGCAGGCGGCGGCGAGGGTCGTGAGCAAACTGGGTGACAAGGGGAGCATAAATCCTGTTAGGCAAGCCCGAAAGAGAATGAGTTTGGCATACAACCCTTGTCGCATGAAAGACCGCACAACCAGACGGCGGGTGTGCGCCAGACGCAGTCTTCGCTATAATCCGCGACCTGCCCACGCCGCAGGCTCGCCGAGCACATGTTTTTCACGGTCTGGGCCGCCATTACCTCGGTCTCCATAGGGCCTGAAAGGATCGCGCATGTTTGAAAACTTAACCGACCGTCTCTCGCAGACGCTGCGCCATGTCACCGGCAAGGCCAAGCTGACCGAGGACAATATCAAAGACACCCTGCGCGAAGTGCGCATGGCGTTGCTCGAAGCCGACGTCGCCTTGCCGGTGGTCAAAGACTTCGTCAACTCGGTCAAGGAGCGCGCTGTCGGCACCGAGGTGTCGCGCAGCCTGACGCCAGGCCAGGCCTTCGTGAAGATCGTCCAGGCCGAACTCGAAAGCCTGATGGGCGCGGCCAACGAAGACTTGAACCTGAGCGCCGTGCCACCGGCCGTCATCTTGATGGCGGGTCTGCAGGGTGCCGGTAAAACCACGACCGCTGGCAAGCTCGCGCGCTTCCTTAAGGAGCGCAAGAAGAAGTCGGTGATGGTGGTGTCCGCGGACGTTTACCGTCCCGCGGCGATCAAACAGCTGGAAACCCTGGCCAACGACATCGGCGTCACCTTCTTCCCGTCCGACCTGAGCCAGAAGCCGGTCGACATCGCTGAAGCGGCTATTAAAGAAGCGAAGTTGAAGTTCATCGACGTGGTCATCGTCGATACCGCCGGTCGCCTGCACATCGACGAAGAGATGATGGGCGAGATCAAGGCCCTGCATGCCGCGATCAATCCGGTCGAGACCCTGTTCGTGGTCGACGCCATGACCGGTCAGGACGCGGCCAACACGGCCAAGGCCTTCGGTGAGGCGCTGCCGCTGACCGGTGTGATCCTGACCAAGGTCGACGGTGATGCCCGTGGCGGTGCCGCGCTGTCGGTGCGTGCGATCACCGGCAAGCCGATCAAGTTCATCGGTATGGGCGAGAAGACCGAAGCGCTCGAGCCCTTCCACCCCGAGCGTATTGCTTCGCGCATCCTGGGCATGGGCGACGTGCTCAGCCTGATCGAACAGGCCGAGCAGACCCTCGACAAGGACAAGGCCGACAAGCTTGCCAAGAAATTAAAGAAGGGGAAGGGCTTCGACCTCGAAGACTTCCGCGATCAGCTGCAACAGATGAAGAACATGGGCGGCCTTGGCGGTCTCATGGACAAGCTGCCGAACATCGGCGGTGTGAACCTGGCGCAAATGGGCAATGCCCAGGGCGCGGCAGAGAAGCAGTTCAAGCAGATGGAAGCCATCATCAACTCCATGACCCCGGCCGAGCGCCGCGACCCTGAGCTGATCAGCGGTTCGCGCAAGCGCCGGATCGCCATGGGTTCGGGCACCCAGGTGCAGGACATCGGTCGCTTGATCAAGCAGCACAAGCAGATGCAGAAGATGATGAAGAAATTCTCCGCCAAGGGCGGAATGGCCAAAATGATGCGCGGCATGGGCGGAATGTTGCCCGGCGGCGGCATGCCCAAGATGTAAAGAATTCGCGTCGGCATACCTGTCGGCGCGGTCCCCACACGGACGTGGGACCAGCAGTGGCCCGCCTTGGCGGGCGCTGACTCGCCGTTGTTCGCAACGGCTCTATCGCAAATCTGGATGGCATGCCTATAGGTGCCGGAAAAAGTCATTTGCAAAAGTCCGGATATTCCTTAGAATATGCGGCCTTTCGGGCACCTATGCCCGCTGTGCATTTAGATTTGCAGCACCGACTACAGGAACTATGTTCACATGCTAACAATCCGTCTTGCCCTTGGCGGCTCCAAAAAGCGCCCGTTCTACCACTTGACCGTAACCGACAGCCGCAACCCGCGCGACGGTTCGCACAAAGAACAGGTTGGTTTCTTCAACCCTGTTGCTCGTGGTCAGGAAATCCGTCTGTCCGTGAACCAAGAGCGCGTAGCCTACTGGCTGAGCGTTGGTGCACAACCTTCTGAGCGTGTTGCTCAGTTGTTGAAGGAATCTGCTAAGGCTGCGGCCTGAGCAATATGAACGCGACGCCAGCCATTGCTGATGATTTGATCGTTATCGGCAAGATTTACTCAATACATGGCGTTCGCGGCGAAGTGAAGGTCTTTTCCTTTACTGATCCGATTGGAAACCTGTTGGACTACAAGACCTGGACGCTGCGGCGCGAAGGCGATGTACGGCAGGTAGAGCTGGTCAGCGGCCGTGTACAAAACGGCAAGTTCCTGGTCACAAAGCTCAAAGGTCTCGATGACCGTGAAGAAGCTCGTCTTCTGGCCGGTTTTGAAATCTGCGTGCCGCGTAACCTGTTTCCTGATCTGACCGACGGCGAGTACTACTGGTACCAGCTGGAAGGTCTGAAGGTCATCGACCACCTTGGGCAATTGCTCGGGAAAATCGATCACCTGCTGGAGACTGGCTCGAACGATGTCATGGTGGTCAAGCCTTGCGCTGGCAGCCTGGATGATCGCGAACGCCTGTTGCCCTATACGGAGCAATGCGTGTTGGCTGTCGACCTGGCGGCGGGCGAGATGAAGGTGGATTGGGACGCGGACTTCTAGACGTGGCTAACTTGCGCGTCGAAGTGATCAGTCTGTTTCCCGAGATGTTTTCCGCCATCAGCGACTACGGCATCACCAGTCGTGCGGTGAAACAGGGGCTCTTGCAGCTGACCTGTTGGAATCCGCGAGACTACACAACGGATCGACATCACACCGTGGACGATCGCCCATTTGGCGGTGGCCCGGGCATGGTGATGAAGATCAAGCCCCTGGAAGATGCTCTGGTTCAGGCCAAGGCAGCAGCCGGGGAGGCGGCGAAGGTAATTTACCTGTCGCCCCAAGGCCGTCAACTGACTCAGTCGGCGGTACGCGGGTTGGCGAATGAGGAAGCATTAATCCTGATTGCCGGCCGCTATGAAGGCATTGACGAGCGGTTTATTGAAGCTCATGTCGATGAAGAGTGGTCGATTGGTGACTATGTACTGTCTGGCGGTGAGCTGCCGGCGATGGTCCTGATTGACGCGGTTACGCGACTGCTGCCTGGAGCTTTAGGGCATGCGGACTCCGCCGAGGAAGATTCCTTTACGGATGGTCTGCTGGATTGCCCGCATTACACCCGACCGGAGGTGTATGTGGATCAGCGTGTTCCCGACGTGTTGCTAAGTGGCAATCACGCGCACATCCGGCGTTGGCGTTTACAGCAGTCCCTTGGTAGGACCTTTGAACGACGCGCCGATCTTCTGGAAAGCCGCTCGCTTTCTGGAGAAGAGAAGAAGCTGCTCGAGGAATACATCCGCGAGCGGGACGATAGTTAACAACGTATCGATGGTAGATCCGACGATTTACCTTAGGAGCACAGCATGACTAACAAAATCATCCTTGCACTCGAAGCAGAGCAGATGACCAAAGAGATCCCTACCTTTGCCCCGGGCGACACCATTGTCGTTCAGGTGAAAGTGAAGGAAGGCGACCGTTCGCGTCTGCAAGCGTTCGAAGGCGTTGTAATCGCCAAGCGTAACCGCGGCGTTAACAGTGCATTCACCGTTCGTAAAATCTCCAACGGTGTTGGCGTAGAGCGTACTTTCCAGACCTACAGCCCGCAAATCGACAGCATGGCTGTCAAGCGTCGCGGTGACGTACGTAAAGCCAAGCTGTACTACCTGCGCGACCTGTCGGGTAAAGCAGCTCGCATCAAGGAAAAACTGGCTTAAGTCCAGCTTCCGATGCAGAAAAAAGCAGCCTACGGGCTGCTTTTTTGTTGTCCGCAATTTATCCACAGCACCTCTGTACCAGGCCAGACTCATGACTCCCCGTGAACTAGAAATCGAACGTCGCACCGAACTCTCGGTAACCCGCGTCACCAAAGCCGTCTTTCCGTCGACCACCAACCACCACAACACCCTGTTCGGCGGCACGGCACTGGCCTGGATGGACGAAGTCTCGTTCATCGCCGCCACCCGCTTCTGCCGGCTGCCACTGGTGACCGTATCCACCGATCGCATCGACTTCAATCATGCGATTGCGGCCGGTTCCATCGTCGAGTTGGTGGGGCGAGTGATCAAGGTCGGCAACACCAGCCTCAAGGTCGAGGTCGAGGTGTTTGTCGAGAGCATGAGTTGCGACGGTCGGGAAAAGGCCATCCATGGCCAGTTCAGCTTTGTCGCGATCGATGAGGACAAGCGCCCGGTGCCTGTATTGCCCGGATTTGCGGCCTGACCCGAAACTACGGGGGAATCGGTCAGGCGTTGCTGGTCTCGGGTTGGATCAAGGCCACCAGTGTCCAGCCGGCTGCCGGTTTCAGCAGGCTGTCGGGTGTCACCACATGCACCCAGCCAGCGGTGTCGCGGGCGAACAGCAGTGTGGCGCGATCGCCATGCAGCGCCTGGTAGTCCGCCCAGCCAAAGCCGTCTGTCAGTTGGGTGGTGTAGAGTTCGGCGCCCTGGCCGAGCAGGCTGGCCAGCTTGGTGTAGGTCAGTACCTGGCTGCCCAGCAGTTGCCCGCGATGTTCGTGACTGGCCCGGTGCTTGTCGGTGCGCCGGCTTTCCTGGCCGCTGGCCAGGGAGAACATGCGCTGATGGCCGAACTCATGGCGAAAACGCATGGACGCCAGCGTGTTCAGTTCCCCCGAGGGGGACAGCGCCAGCAGATGACCGAGGCCGACCAGGTCCAGGTGGGCATCCGCGTGTTGCGAGGCCGGGTTACCGAAGTAAGTCGGCAAACCTTCCATGCGTGCCGCGCGAATGTTTTCCCAGCTCGAGTCGGTCAGCAGCACGCGACACCCCAGTTGTTGCAAGGCTTTGCCGAGGGTGCGCGAAGGACTGTTGGCACCCACGATCAGGAAGCCACTCGGTGCAGGCTCGGCGACTTTCAGCAACCGAGCGAGCGGGCGCGCAGTGGCACTTTGCAACACCACCGTGCCAATGATCACGGCAAAGGTCAGGGGAACCAGCAGCAGGGCCCCTTGATGACCGGCTTCATGCAGGCGGATGGCAAAGATCGCCGACACGGCCGCCGCGACAATCCCTCGAGGGGCAATCCAGGCCAGCAGGGCGCGCTCGCGCCAGTTCAGGTTTGAGCCAAAGGTCGATAGCACGACGTTCAATGGTCGGGCGATAAACTGAATCACCAGCAGCAGGATCAGCACGAACGGCCCGAGGGCGATCATCGCGTATAGGTCCAGGCGCGCCGCCAGCAGGATGAACAGGCCTGAAATCAGCAGGACGCTGAGGTTTTCCTTGAAGTGCAGGATATGTCGCACGTCCACACCCTTCATGTTGGCCAGCCACATGCCCATCAGGGTGACCGCCAGCAAGCCTGACTCATTCATTGTTTCATTTGCGGCAATGAATATCCCCAGTACCGCCGCGAGCGCCGCCAGGTTGTGCAGGTATTCCGGCAACCATTGCCGACGGATGACGGTGCCCAGCGCCCAGCCACCGGCGATCCCGAACAGGCTGCCACATAGAATGACTCCGCCGAACGTCAACAGGCTTTGCTGGAAGCCTTGGCCTGCACCGCTGGCGATGATGAAGCTGTAGACCACCACGGCGAGCAGTGCGCCAATCGGGTCGATGACAATGCCCTCCCAGCGCAGGATGTTGGCAATCGAGGCGTTGGGGCGCACCACGCGCAGCATCGGCACGATCACGGTGGGGCCGGTGACCAGGGTCAGGCTGCCGAACAGGATGGCCAGCAGCCAGTCGAAATCCAGCAGCCAGTGGGTGGCGACGGCGATCACGACCCAGGTCGACAGTGCGCCAAGGGTCACCAGGCGGTGCACGACACTGCCGATTTCACGCCACTGCGACAGATGCAGTGTCAGGCTGCCTTCGAACAGAATCAGCGCCACCGCCAGTGAGACTAGCGGCATCAGCAAGGGACCGAACAACTCCTGCGGATCCAGCCAGCCCAACACCGGACCTGCCAGAATGCCACTGAGCAGCAGAAACAGGATGGCCGGCAGTTTCAGGCGCCAGGCCAGCCATTGGCAGCCTAGCGCCGCCGCGCCGATGCCACCGAAAGCCAATAGAATTTGCTGCTCGTTCATTGATGCTCCCTGTTCCTTGAGTTCACCGGCTATGAAAGACTAGCGGTGGTTTTTTATCGTTCATTCTTTTTTGCGCGCAGCCCTGGCCTGCGTGTCTTGAGTACCCATGCCCGCCATCGAACACCCATTGATTGACCAGTTCCTCGACGCCTTGTGGTTGGAAAAGGGACTTTCCGATAACACCCGGGATGCCTATCGCAGTGATTTGTCGCTGTTCAACGGCTGGCTTCAGGAGCGGGGGATCGAGCTACCCAACGCGGGTCGCGAGTTGATTCTCGATCACCTGGCCTGGCGCCTCGAACAGCACTACAAACCCCGGTCCACGGCTCGATTTCTTTCCGGAGTGCGTGGATTCTATCGTTATCTGTTGCGCGAAAAGCTGATCGTGGTGGATCCGACATTACAGGTCGACATGCCACAGCTAGGCAGGCCACTGCCCAAGTCGTTGTCCGAAGCCGATGTGGAGGCCTTGCTGGCGGCACCTGACTTGAGCGAAGCGATCGGTCAGCGCGACCGCGCCATGCTGGAGGTCCTGTATGCCTGTGGCTTGCGCGTCACCGAGTTGGTCAGCCTGACGCTGGAGCAGGTCAACCTGCGCCAGGGCGTGCTGCGGGTGATGGGCAAGGGCAGCAAGGAGCGCCTGGTGCCGATGGGGGAGGAAGCGATAGTCTGGGTCGAACGGTACTTGCGCGATGGTCGTGGCGAAATGCTTGGCGGGCGTCCCAGTGATGTGCTGTTTCCCAGTATTCGCGGTGAGCAGATGACCCGGCAGACGTTCTGGCATCGCATCAAGCACCAGGCCCAGGTTGCCGGCATCGGCAAATCCCTGTCGCCCCATACGTTGCGCCATGCCTTTGCCACCCATTTGCTCAACCACGGCGCCGACCTGCGGGTGGTGCAGATGTTGCTTGGCCACAGCGACCTGTCGACCACGCAGATTTATACCCATGTTGCACGGGCACGCCTGCAGGATCTGCATGCCAGGCACCACCCGCGCGGTTAGCAAATCCCTTATGGATAAACTGTGACCTTTGTGGCGAGGGAGCTTGCTCCCGCTGGGTCGCGCAGCGGCCCCAAATCCACACACCACGGTCATTCGGGAAAATCGAGCTGCCCGTTTTGCGACTGCTTCGCAGTCGAGCGGGAGCAAGCTCCCTCGCCACAATGACTTGTGTCAGCTCCAGTCGGCCACGCGGGCCTAATGTGATAGGCTTTGCCGGTTTGCACGATGGACGGTTATGACCCGGTGTCCCGCTACGGGCGTTCTAACCGACCCATTTGTCCGCCTTCAGGAGTTCTCATGCGTCTGACCCAGATATTCGCCGCCGCAATCATTGCGTTGGTCAGCACCTTTGCCGTCGCCGATGATGCGGCCGACAAAGCCATTCGTAAAAGCCTGGAAAGCCTTGCGCTCGACACGCCGATCGAATCCATCACTGCCAGCCCGCTGGCCGGTCTCTACGAAGTCAAACTCAAGGGCAGCCGTGTCCTGTACGCCAGCGCAGATGGTCAGTACATTGTTCAGGGCTATCTGTTCCAGCTCAAGGACGGCAAGCCGGTCAACCTGACCGAGAAAACCGAACGCCTGGGTATCGCCAAGCTGATCAATGGCATTCCGGTTGCTGAAACCGTGGTTTACCCGGCCATCGGTGAAACCAAGACGCACATCACCGTGTTCACCGATACGACGTGCCCTTACTGCCACAAATTGCACGCTGAAGTGCCGGCCTTGAACAAAATGGGCGTCGAAGTGCGTTATGTTGCATTCCCGCGCCAGGGCCTGGGCTCGCCGGGCGACGAACAGCTGCAGGCCGTCTGGTGCTCCGCTGACAAGAAAGCCGCCATGGACAAGATGGTGGAAGGCAAGGAAATCAAGGCTGCGAAATGCGCCAACCCGGTTTCCAAACAGTTCGCCCTGGGCCAGTCCATCGGTGTGAACGGTACACCGGCCATCGTTTTGGCCGATGGCCAGGTGATTCCGGGCTACCAGCCAGCGCCACAAATCGCCAAACTGGCGTTGGGTGCTAAATAATCCTGTGTCGTCACGGTAAGCCTTTGACGATCATGGTGCGACGACAGACGTCGGCGTTCCATTAATAGAGAGCCGCACACCGTGTGGCTGTTTTCCACGGCCGGCCTTGAGTCGGCCGTTTTATGGGGAGTTCACAGTGAAACCGGTCAAAGTAGGCATCTGTGGGTTAGGGACCGTCGGTGGCGGTACCCTCAACGTACTTCAACGCAACGCCGAGGAAATTGCTCGTCGTGCCGGGCGTGGAATCGAAGTGGCACAAATTGCCATGCGCACGCCAAAGCCTCAGTTCCAAACGACCGGTATTGCGATTACCAACGATGTCTTCGAAGTGGCCACGAACCCTGAGATCGACATCGTCATAGAGCTGATGGGCGGCTACACCGTTGCCCGCGAGCTGGTACTCAAGGCCATCGAGAATGGCAAGCATGTGGTCACCGCGAACAAGGCATTGATTGCCGTTCACGGTAATGAAATTTTCGCCAAGGCACGCGAGAAGGGCGTGATCGTGGCTTTCGAAGCGGCGGTAGCCGGTGGCATTCCAGTGATCAAGGCGATTCGTGAAGGCCTGTCGGCCAACCGCATCAACTGGGTCGCCGGCATCATCAACGGCACCGGCAACTTCATCCTCACCGAAATGCGTGAGAAGGGCCGTACCTTTGAAGATGTGCTCGCCGAAGCCCAGGCCCTGGGGTATGCCGAAGCCGATCCTACCTTCGACGTCGAAGGCATCGATGCCGCGCACAAGCTGACCATCCTGGCGTCCATTGCCTTTGGTATCCCACTGCAATTCGACAAGGCCTACACCGAAGGCATCACCAAGCTGACCACCGCCGACGTGAACTACGCCGAGGCCCTGGGCTATCGCATCAAGCACCTGGGCGTGGCTCGCAGCACCGCCAGCGGCATCGAGCTGCGCGTACACCCGACCCTGATCCCGGCCGATCGCCTGATCGCCAACGTCAACGGTGTGATGAACGCGGTGATGGTCAACGGCGATGCGGCCGGTTCGACCTTGTTCTACGGTGCCGGCGCCGGCATGGAACCGACCGCTTCGTCGGTGATTGCCGACCTGGTGGACGTGGTTCGTGCGATGACCAGCGACCCTGAGAACCGTGTGCCGCACCTGGCCTTCCAGCCGGATTCGCTGTCGTCTCACCCGATCCTGCCGATCGAAGCCTGCGAGAGTGCCTACTACCTGCGTATCCAGGCCAAGGATCATCCAGGCGTACTGGCCCAGGTGGCGAGCATCCTGTCGGAGCGTGGTATCAACATCGAATCGATCATGCAAAAGGAAGTCGAAGAACACGACGGTCTGGTGCCTATGATCCTGCTGACGCATCGTGTGCTGGAACAACGCATGAATGACGCGATCGCGGCCCTTGAAGCGCTGCAGGGCGTGGACGGTCCGGTCGTACGGATCCGCGTCGAGCATTTGAACTGAAGCCGCTGCAGCGTCTAGCTCCAAGCTGCAAGTAAAAGCAATCAACACAGCGGCAAGCTACAAGCCGCAAACTGCAAACAAAAGGCCAATCGCTTTTAACGTGCAGCTTGCAGCTTGTAGCTTGAAGCCCAAACCGAAGGTTTGATCTTATGCGCTATATCAGTACCCGCGGCCAGGCACCGGCCCTGAATTTCGAAGACGTATTGTTGGCTGGCCTGGCCAGCGACGGCGGCCTGTACGTGCCGGAAAACCTGCCACGCTTCACCCAGGAAGAAATCGCTTCCTGGGCTGGCTTGCCGTATCACGAGCTGGCTTTCCGGGTGATGCGCCCGTTTGTGGCCGGCAGTATTCCGGACGCCGACTTCAAAAAGATTCTGGAAGCTACCTACGGTGCCTTCTCCCATAACGCGGTCGCACCGCTGCGCCAGCTGAACGGCAACGAATGGGTGTTGGAGCTGTTCCACGGCCCGACCCTGGCGTTCAAGGACTTTGCCCTGCAGCTGCTCGGTCGCTTGCTTGACTATGTGCTGGAAAAACGCGGCGAGCGCGTGGTCATCGTGGGCGCCACCTCGGGTGATACCGGCTCGGCGGCCATCGAGGGCTGCAAACACTGCGAAAACGTCGATATCTTCATCCTGCATCCGCACAACCGTGTCTCGGAAGTGCAGCGCCGGCAGATGACCACACTGTTCGGCGACAACATCCACAACATCGCCATCGAAGGCAACTTCGATGACTGCCAGGAAATGGTCAAGGCCAGCTTCGCCGACCAGAGCTTCCTCAAGGGCACGCGCCTGGTGGCAGTGAACTCGATCAACTGGGCGCGGATCATGGCCCAGATCGTTTACTACTTCCACGCCGCCTTGCAGCTTGGCGGCCCGGCGCGTTCGGTGTCGTTCTCGGTACCGACCGGTAACTTCGGCGATATTTTCGCTGGCTACCTGGCACGCAACATGGGGCTGCCGATCAACCAGTTGATCGTCGCCACCAACCGCAACGACATCCTGCACCGCTTCATGAGCGGCAACCAGTACGTCAAGGAAACCCTGCACGCCACGCTGTCGCCGTCCATGGATATCATGGTGTCGTCGAACTTCGAACGCCTGCTGTTCGACCTGCATGGTCGTAATGGTGCAGCGATTGCGGGCCTGATGGACACCTTCAAGCAAGGTGGTGGTTTCAGCGTCGAACAGGAGCGCTGGACCGAGGCGCGCAAACTCTTCGATTCGCTGGCCGTGGACGATGCACAAACCTGCGAAACCATCGCTGAAGTCTTCGCCCAGACGGGCGAGCTGCTGGATCCGCACACCGCCATCGGCGTCAAGGCCGCCCGTGAGTGCCGCCGTAGCCTGGATATTCCGATGGTGGTCCTGGGCACCGCCCATCCGGTCAAGTTTCCGGAAGCGGTGGAAAAAGCCGGTGTAGGAAAAACGCTTGAGCTGCCTGCTCACCTTTCTGATTTGTTCGAGCGGGATGAACGCTGCACCGTTCTGCCAAATGACCTGAAAGCCGTGCAGGCCTTTGTCAGCCAGCATGGCAATCGCGGCAAGCCACTCTGATCGGTAAAGACCTGTCACATTTTGAAGCCCGTCTCCTGACGGGCTTCTTCATTTCCGCATGCCACACTGCTCGTTGTTTCGCCCCTCAGGGACGGGTGAGTGATTGAGAAGGAAGTGGGCATGTCGGTTTTCACAGGATTAAAACCCGTCTGGCGTTGGGCATTGCTACTGGCTGTTCTTGGATTGAGTCCATGGGGCTTGGCCGGACAGCCCGCTGTCTTGGACGTCGGCACGTCAGCCGGGCAAAAGCCCTTTGTGCTGACGGCACGGGAGCTTCAATGGATCGCCGAAAACCGCCAGGTGATCGTCGCATCGGTGCAGGCCCCGGTGTACCTGTTCAAGGATGAGCAGGGGCAATGGAGCGGTCTGAACAACGATATCCTCACGCGCCTTTCACGGATGACCGGGCTGCTATTTGTTCACGAGGAGTCCTTTTCCACCGAGCATCTGCTGGGGTTGCTGGAAAGCGGTCGGGCGGACATGAGTACCACGCTCGCCGAAACCGACGAGCGCAGGGACTTCCTCGATTTCAGTCACGCCTTTGGCGACGCTGGCTGGATGTTTGTCACGCAGGCGGGAACTCCCCCGGTCCAGTCGCTGGAAGCGCTCTCAGGCAAGGTCCTGGTGCTACCGACCCGACATGCGCTGGAAGCCGGCATCCGGCGTGATTACCCGCAGATTCGCTTGCACTCGGTCAAAACCTACGCAGAAGCCCGTGCATGGGTGGAAAGTGGCGAAGCCTACGCAACCATCGAAAATGCAAACAGCGCCTACCTGTTCCCGGCCGGGCGACTGGCGATCGGCTCAAGCCTGGAGGGCAAATGGGAGGCTGACCACTTGGCCTTGCGCAAGGGCCAGCCGCAACTGTTGGGCATCCTCAACAAGGCCCTCGAGGCGTTCCCGCCCGCCGAGTTGCGGGCTATCCGCATGAAGTGGCTGGGCGGTGTGGTCCCCGGCCCGGCGCCATCGCCGTGGCAGCGGTTTTACCAGTGGGGCAGCTGGGGGCTGCTGTCCATCAGCCTGTTCGGATTGATTTCATGGTTGTGGGGCCGGCGTCTGCACCAGCAGGTCGAGCAGCGACTCACCGCGGAACAGGCGCTCAGCGACCAGCTCGCCCTTCGGCACGCCTTGATCAATGCCATGCCCGATCCGGTTTTCGCATGGGATCTGCAGGGGCGGTTGATCCTCTGCAACAAAAGTTATGAGGAACAGCTGTCGACCCGTTTTAACCGGGTGCAGGGCAAGCGGCTGACCGAGGTCGATGTGTTGCCAGCCTCGACCGCCACCCTGTTGCATGCCGAGCTCATGGAACAGCTCGGCAGCTGCAAGGGGCGTTTCGTCGAACGTGACGTGTTGTTCAAGAGCGGTAACAGAAGTGTCTATCAATGGACGGTTCCGTACTACGGCGCCGATGGTGCGCTGCGAGGTGTCGTGGGGGGCTGGACGGCTCCTCGCGGGCCTCGGCGTCATCAGCCTGTCTGACCTCAGGGGTGTTTTTTTACTGTCATCTTTTCCGTGCATGCTCTGTCGACCAGGCACTTCGTTTTCGGACTATTGAGTGGTGATCGAGATGGAACGTATCAACCTGTTGATGGGTGAAGCACTGAGTCCGTATCAGGTGACGCTGACGCCGTCGGGGACCCACGGCCAATGCCTGGTGACCTTGAAGAGTACCGTTGGTGCCATCGTGGTTGAACGTGAGTTCAATCAGGTGCAGTTCACCGACAAGCGCTTGCTGACGGACGTTGTCGATGGTTTGCACCGTGATGTATTGATCGCCGAAGGGCGACTGGAGCCCTGCGTCATTGCCGCTACGCGCACCGCTACGCAAGACGGGCGTCCTCCTGTCAGAAGCTGAATGTTTTTTTGCGGGAACCTTCTCGCCATCCCGTTAGTCAGACCCGGTATCAACAAGATCAAGCATTGTGCTCCGGTGCTTGTCACTTGTTGTGCGGGTCCTTGCAGACCACGTTTAACCCCGAGTTGTCTCCCCACTGCTCGGGGTTTCTTTTGTCCGGCATTTGCTCAGGGCGATTGCTCCTGAAAAAAGGTCCTGGCGTCTTCCCGGTATTCGTCACGCATCTGCGGGTCAAGCCACAGCGCGTAAAACTCCACCAGCCGGTTCTGCCTCAGCTCCCGTAGGGTCGCGTTGATACGCTGGATGGCCTGGCGACCCTGTGGGGTGTCCGAGCATGCAATATGGATCGATTGGTACTTGTCCGTGCCGCGAATCCCGTAGAACTCCAGTTCATCGGGTGATATGCCTTGTTGTTGCGCCTGATAGCGGATTTCCGGCCAATAGCCCAGCAACACAGACAAACGCCCCAGGCGCTGCATTTGCAGAAGGCTGCCCAGGGCATCGTTGCCATAATGGGCTGACAGGCTGTTGTTCGGCGCCTGTTGCAGGATGCGGTCTACCACCTGGCCATAACTGCGCTCGGCGACCACGCCGAGCTTGCCGTTTTCACGCGCCAGCAACCGCGTCAGGTCGACCTGGTTGTCGATCAGGTATGGGGCGAGTAGTCCACGGTCCTGTTGGCGTATCACAATGCCGTTGCTGCGGATTCGATAAGCCGGGATGGAGAAGGTAAGCCGTTGTGCCCGCTCCGGGCTCCAGAGCAGGGAGGGGTCGCAGGCGAAGCCAGGCTCCAGCAGCATCTGCATGCCGCGTGCGCGATTGATCCGCATGATCCGCTGTTCATATTCGGGCAGGCTGGCAATCAACAGCGGCATGAACCGGTCAATCGCCCCCTGGCTTTTCTGGGGGCCTTCGAAAATCGTCAGCGGCGGTAAATCCCGCAGCAGCCAGGTCAGTACCTCCCTGGCATGCACCGCATCGGAAAAAACCAGCAGGCAGGCCAGGAGCGCGGCTATGCCCGGCACCCGCAGGCCCCGGCAGATCGATGGCACCCTGTTCAGGCTAGATAGCCCCGTCTTCGCGCAGTCGCGCGATCTGTGCCGCGTCATAGCCAAGCTCGCGCAGCACCTGCGCATTATGTTCGCCCAGCTCGGCGCCGACCCACTCGCACGTCCCCGGCGTTTCCGACAGCTTGGGCACGATCCCTGGCATCTTGAAGTCCTTGCCATCGGGCAGCTTGGCTTGCAGGAACATTTCCCGGGCGAGAAATTGCGGGTCGCTGAACATGTCCTCGGCGCTGAAGATCCGGCTGGCGGGGACTTCGGCCTGGTTCATCTGTTCGATCACGTGATCGAGCGGCAGCGAACCGACCCACCGGTCAATGACCCCATACAGTTCGTCACGACGGCTGTCACGGCCATCGTTGCTGGCCAGGGCCGGATCCTTGGCCAGGTCGTCGCGGCCGATGGCCTGCATGAAGCGCTTGAAGATCGCATCGCCATTGGCGCCGATCTGGATGTGTTTACCGTCGGCGCTGGTGTGGATGGAGGAGGGCGTGATGCCGGGCATGATGTTGCCGGTGCGTTCACGGATGAACCCGAACACATCGAACTCCGGCACCATGCTTTCCATCATGGCAAAGATCGCTTCGTACAGTGCCACGTCGACGACTTGCCCCTGGCCGCCATTGACCTCGCGATGACGCAAGGCCATCAGCGCCCCGATCACGCCCCAGAGCGCGGCAATCGAGTCGCCGATGGAGATCCCGGTACGTACCGGTGGGCGGTCTTCGAAGCCGGTGATGTAGCGCAACCCGCCCATGGACTCACCGACTGCGCCAAACCCCGGCTGGTCTTTCATCGGTCCGGTTTGCCCGAAACCCGACAGGCGAACCATCACCAGCTTCGGGTTCAGCGCGTGCAGGACGTCCCAGCCAAGGCCCAGCTTTTCCAGCACGCCGGGGCGAAAGTTTTCGATCAGGATGTCGGCTTCAGTGAGCAACTGCTTGAGGATCGCCAGGCCGTCCGGGTGCTTGAGGTTGAGGGTGAGGGACTTCTTGTTGCGCGCCTGGACAAACCACCACAGCGAGGTGCCCTCGTAGAGTTTGCGCCACTTGCGCAATGGGTCACCGCCGTCCGGGGACTCGATCTTGGTCACATCGGCGCCGAACTCGGCGCAAATGCGCGAAGCGAAGGGTCCGGCAATCAAGGTGCCGAGTTCGATGACTTTCAGGCCGGCAAGCGGTTTGGCGGTGAGCGGCATGGGTGATCCTGTAGGACAAAGACGGAGTCGATGAAGCGTTTTAACATAGCCCGGCCCTCATCGCCCACGCATCGGTTAGACTTGCCGCCTTTCCTCGTATCAAGAAGCCCGTTCATGGCCCAGCCGTCCACGACCTACAAGTTTGAACTGAACCTCACCGACCTCGACCGCAGCGTGTACGAGAGCGTCAAGCAGACCATTGCCCGCCACCCTTCGGAAACCGAAGAGCGCATGACCGTGCGGTTGCTGGCCTACGCCCTCTGGTACAACGAACAGCTGTCCTTTGGTCGTGGTCTGTCGGAAGTGGACGAGCCTGCCCTGTGGGAAAAGAGCCTGGACGACCGTGTACTGCACTGGATCGAAGTCGGCCAGCCAGACGCCGATCGCCTGACCTGGTGCTCGCGTCGTACCGAGCGCACCAGCCTGCTGGCTTACGGCAGCCTGCGTGTCTGGGAAGGCAAAGTGGTACCGGCGGTCAAGAACCTGAAGAACGTCAACATTGCGGCCGTTCCCCAGGAAGTGCTGGAAACCCTGGCCAAGGACATGCCCCGCGTCATCAAGTGGGACGTGATGATCAGCGAAGGAACGATTTTCGTCACCGATGACCGCGGTCAGCACGAAGTCCAGTTGCAATGGTTGGCGGGCGAACGCGGCTGATTGATGCGCCGTCCAGCTGTGTGTCACCCGGTTTTATCCCACGTATTGAAGAGAAGCACCTGCCACCCCATGCGTATCGAACCTCGCCAGCTACCCGCCACCCTGCCGTTTCTCGGTGATCTGCCGCCGCTGCTGACCCGCCTGTATGCGGCACGGGGCGTGCAGTCAGAAGCCGAACTGGACAAGAGCCTGGCGCGCTTGATCCCGTACCAGCAGCTCAAGGGTATTGAGGCGGCGGTGGATCTGCTGGTGACGGCCCTGGAGCAACGCCAGCGGATTCTGATCGTTGGCGATTTCGATGCCGATGGTGCGACGGCCAGCACCGTCGGCTTGCTGGGTTTGCGCTTGCTGGGGGCTGCCCACGTCGATTATCTGGTGCCTAACCGTTTCGAGTACGGCTACGGTCTGACGCCGGAAATCGTCGCGGTGGCCTTGCAGCGTCAACCCCAGCTGCTGATCACTGTGGACAACGGCATTTCCAGCGTTGAAGGGGTGGCCGCGGCGAAACAGGCCGGGCTCAAGGTGCTGGTCACCGATCACCACTTGCCTGGCGACGAACTGCCGCTGGCGGATGCCATCGTCAACCCGAACCAGCCGGGCTGCGGATTTGCGAGCAAGGCACTGGCCGGTGTCGGGGTGATTTTCTACGTACTGATGGCCTTGCGCGCACGCTTGCGCAGCCTGGGGTGGTACGAGAGTGCGCCGCAACCCAACATCGGCGAGCTGCTCGACCTGGTGGCGCTGGGCAGCGTGGCCGACGTGGTGCCACTGGATGCCAACAACCGCATCCTGGTGCATCAGGGCCTGGAACGGATTCGAGCCGGTCGGGCCCGGCCGGGGATCAAGGCGATCCTGGAAGTGGCCAAGCGCGATCATTCACGCATCACCTCCATTGACCTTGGTTTCATCCTCGGCCCACGCCTGAACGCGGCGGGGCGCCTGGACGACATGAGCCTGGGCATCGAATGCCTGCTCACCGACGATGTGGGTGCTGCGCGTGAAATGGCCGCGCAACTGGACGGGATGAATCAGGACCGCAAGTCCATTGAGCAGGGCATGCAGCGCGAAGCCCTGGCCCAGCTCAAGGACCTGCCGCTAGAGTCGATGCCGTTCGGCTTGTGCCTGTTCGATCCGGAGTGGCACCAGGGGGTTATCGGGATCCTCGCCTCGCGCATGAAAGAGCGCTATTTCCGTCCGACCATTGCCTTTGCCGATGCGGGTGACGGCCTGCTCAAGGGCTCGGGGCGCTCGGTGCAAGGCTTTCATATCCGTGACGCGCTGAGCGTGGTGGCGGCCCAGCATCCAACGCTGATCAGCAAGTACGGCGGCCACGCCATGGCGGCGGGCCTGACGTTGCCGCAGGAGAACTTCCCGCTGTTCGCCGAAGCGTTTGATGCCGAGGTGCGTCGGCAAATGCGCGAGGAGGACCTGACGGGCCGGCTGCTGTCTGACGGCACCCTGGCCGTCGAAGAGTTTCACCTGGAACTGGCCCGTGCCTTGCGCCATGCCGGCCCCTGGGGCCAGCACTTCCCGGAGCCACTGTTCCACGGGGTGTTCCAGCTGGTCGAGCAACGGGTGGTGGGCGAGCGGCACCTGAAGGTGGTACTCAAAAGCGAATGTGGCTCGGTGAAGCTTGACGGAATTGCCTTTGGCATCGACCGTGACATCTGGCCCAACCCGACCATCCGCTGGGTCGAACTGGCGTACAAGCTCGACGTCAACGAGTTCCGTGGCCAGGAAACCGTCCAGTTGATGATTGCCCACATCGAGCCCCGGTAATGCTTTTGTGGCGAGCGAGCGTGCTCCTCGCCACGTCCGATCTGCGTCAGCATCCAGTCCTCCCTCATCCGCCGATGTGGACTAGGCTCTAAACACTGCTTGATTGGCCTTGTGACGTATCGTCCATTTTTTACCCGCGGGGGCGGGTGCCGCATCCTTTCCTGTCACTCGTCGACTTTTCAAACAGAACCCTGGAGCCTGCCCACTGATTCGAGAGGTGCCCCATGAGTCTGCTGCTTGAACCCTACACCCTGCGTCAATTGACCCTGCTGAACCGCATCGCGGTATCGCCAATGTGCCAGTACTCCAGCGTCGATGGCCTGGCCAATGACTGGCACCTGGTGCACCTCGGCAGTCGCGCCGTGGGCGGAGCCGGCCTGGTGTTTACGGAAGCCACGGCCGTCACCGCCGATGGCCGCATTACGGCCCAGGACCTGGGCCTGTGGAACGACGCGCAGATCGAACCCCTGCAGCGCATCACGCGCTTCATCACCGCCCAGGGCGCGGTAGCCGGTATCCAACTGGCGCACGCCGGACGCAAGGCCAGCACTCACCGGCCATGGCTGGGCAAACATGGCAGCGTCAAACCGGCCGATGGCGGCTGGATTCCGGTCGGCCCGTCGCCGATTGCCTTCGACCCCGAACACACCGCGCCGACGCAACTGAGCGAAGCGCAGATCCACGAGGTGATCCAGGCCTTCGTCGACGCCGCCAAGCGTGCGCTGGTCGCCGGTTTCAAAGTGGTCGAGGTGCATGCTGCTCACGGCTATCTGCTGCATCAGTTCCTGTCGCCCTTGAGCAACCAGCGACGCGACCAGTACGGTGGCTCGTTCGAAAACCGTATCCGCCTGGTGCTGCAAGTGACCGAGGCGGTTCGTGCCGTCTGGCCCGAGGCGTTGCCATTGTTTGTGCGGGTATCGGCGACCGATTGGGTCGAGGATGGCTGGAACCCGGATGAGACCGTGGAGTTGGCGCGACGCCTGAAAGCACTGGGGGTGGATCTGATCGATGTGTCGTCGGGCGGGACCGCGGTCAATGCCGAGATTCCAACCGGGCCGGGGTACCAGACACGTTTCGCCGAGCGCGTGCGCAAGGAGTCCGGGATTGCCACCGGCACTGTCGGCTTGATCACCGAACCGGCGCAGGCCGAACACATTCTGCGCACCTGTCAGGCCGATATCATCCTGCTTGCCCGTGAACTGTTGCGCGACCCTTACTGGCCGCTGCATGCCGACGATGACCTGGGAGGGCACAAGGCGATCTGGCCGTCACAGTATCAACGGGCAACCCATCGCGATCAGCCGATTCATGAGTCGGATTTGCGCGATTGACTGACGCGACAAAACTAAACCCCGGCCAACTGGCCGCAACGTTGTTCAGTTAAGGATAGGGTTGCTCAATACAGCCCCGTGGCGAGCGAGCTTGCTCGCGCTGGGCTGCACAGCAGCCCCAAAAACGATCGCCGAGTTCGTTCTGAAAGAGCGCAGTCGCTTTGTTGGGGGCGCTTCGCGCCCCAGCGCGAGCAAGCTCGCTCGCCACGGGCCCCTCACTCGCTTCAAGCGTTTCTTAAACTGAACAGCATGGCGGCCAGTTGGTCGGGGCTTGGTCTCGTCTGGCGGACGTCGCTGCCTTATGCCGCTGGCCAATCTGGATACGTGCGTTTCTCGGGTGCCGGCGGGAAGTACTGGTACAGCCAGGTCTCGCTCAATGTGCGGTCATGGGTGCGGATGAACAGCCGCAGTTCCACCGGCTCCATGCTGTCGTTGGTCGGGAACCAGTCAAAGGTGATTCGATAGCCCTTGATGTCGTCGAGCACCAGCACGTTGAAGTCCTTGACCTGGCCGTTCGAGGCGGTGATCACCGGTTCGATGCCGGTGCCCGCCGGCAAGCGGTCCAGCCCACCGCCGTTGAAGTCGACGGCAAAGCGGCGCGCCCAGACCTTCGGGTAGTGCTCGCCCGGTGCCCAGCCTTCGGTGAAGCCACCCATGCCCGAACGCGTCGCATTGACCCGCGCCAACGGCGTGCCCACGGGCGGCAGGGCACTCCAGTAGAGCTTATAGCCGTAGTTCAGGGAATCGCCGGCGGCCACTGGTTTTTTCGGAGTCCAGAAGGCCACGATGTTGTCCAGGGTCTCGCCCGTGGTCGGGATTTCCAGCAGGTCAATGGAGCCCTCACCCCAGGCGGTAGTCGGCTCGACCCACAGGCTCGGGCGCTTGCTGTACCAGTCGACGGTGTCCTGATAACTGTCGAATTCGTGGTCGGTCTGGACCAGGCCGAAACCTTTCGGATCCTTGTCGGCGAACGCATTGAATTGCAGGGTGGCCGGATTGTTCAGCGGGCGGCAGATCCACTCGCCATTGCCACGCCACATGGCCAGCCGGTCCGAGTCGTGGATCTGCGGGTGGATGGTGTCGCACATGCGCCGTTCGTGGGTGCCGCAGCTGAACATGCTGGTCATCGGGGCGATACCCAGTTGTTCGATGGCGGTGCGCGCATTGACGTGGGCGTCGACGTCCATCACCACGCGTTCGGCCTGGCAATCGATGTCAAAGCGGTAGGCGCCCGTGGCGCTCGGTGAGTCGAGCAAGGCATAGACCACGAAGCGGGTGCTGTCCTTGTCCGGGGTTTCGAACCAGAACTTGGTGAAGTCCGGAAACTCTTCGCGCTTTTTCGCGTAGGTGTCGATGGCCAGGCCGCGGGCCGACAAGCCGTACTGGCCGGTGTTATCCACCGCGCGGAAGTAGCTCGCGCCGAGGAATGACACCACGTCGTGTCTATCCAGTTCCGGGGCCTTGAACAGTTTGAAACCGGAAAACCCAAGGTCGCCCTTGAGTTGCGCGGTGTCGACGCTGGAGTTCTGGTAGTTGAACAGGGACGGACGGAAATGCACTTCTCGCGCCAGGCGGGTTTTCGGATCGACGCTGTACATGCGTACCGGTTGCTTGAAGCCCATGCCGACATGGAAGAACTGCACGTCCAGTTGCCCGTTCAGTTCATTCCACAGCGAGTGGTTGGCGTCGTACTGGATGGCATTGAAATTCTGCGGCGTCATGCTCGCCAGGGTCGGCGGCAACACTTGCTTGGTGTCCTGGTATCGGTTGCTGGCCAACTGCTTGGCCTGCGCTTTCAGCGCCTCGAAGTCAAAGGCTTGCGCCTCGCCATCGGCCGTCCCGGCCCAGGCGCGAGCGGCCAACAGTCCGGTAGCCGAGAGGCCAGTGTAGGCTGCGATGGCCATGGAGGCCTTGAGCAAATTCCTGCGGTGCATAGGACAACCTTCTTGGGCGATCCCGCGGCGTTCCCGGCTGCGTTACGGATCAGAAATGGAGGTTCGGACAAGCCTTCGGCCAAACGCTTCGGATTTTAAACGGATGCCCCGCAAGTTAAAGAGTTCGAAATAACTCGCAAAAAGATTAACGGGCGCTGCACTTGAAATTCCCGCAGGCCACGAGCCAACCGTTAGCGTGCAGCAAAATACTATGCCGGTGCTGTCCGTCTGTGTCGTGTTTGAAATGATCGTTTTTATTTTTTTGACTAATTACTCTAAAAAATGCTCGTGACGGTTTTTTTGTTTCTATTCTTAGGGGCGTCACCGGCTTCTGCCCTTGGGGCGGGTGAGCGTTCAGCAGTATTCAGGCAAGCGCCGGTATTGCTGACGGTGGGGTAGGGCGATGAGGTATCTGAAGTTTCATTTCACCTGCAGAGGGACATCGTCCATGACGAAAGTGCAAGGCATCATCGGGTTTCTGGGGATCATTTCAGGCGTGAGCTTCTCGCGCAGAGCGCGCCGGCTCAGTACAGAGGAGCAGCAGTTCGTCGAGCATTACCGCGAGTTATCGGAGAGCGACCGGATCGCCATGCGCTGCCTGATGGATGCGATGCGTAGCGTTTCGCGGTTTTGAGAGGTGCCCGCTGTCCCGGCGCGGCGCATGAGGTTGTTCGCTCGCGCCAGGGGCTGCCTGTATGTCACCACGCCTGAGTGTGCTCGCTTCGCTGATGCAGAATTCGAAGCACCTGTACCTGGCCCTGTGTCACCCGATAGGGCACAACGAAAGGGATCCGGTTCAGCACCAGCTCCCGCACATCCGGTACCTGGGATGCTCGGCCGGAGCCGGGGAACCGTTCCAGTTGATCAAAGGTGTCCAGGATACTTGCCACGACATGGCTGGCGGCGTTCGCGCCGATCAATCCACGGTAATGCTCATGAATGGCGTCCAGATCACTCTCGGCTTTCTCGGTCAGTGCGACTCTCGGCACGGGTTGCCCACTTAGCCTTCACGGCGTCCAGGTCAGTCAGTTTGCCAGCATCGGCATCGGCAATGCCCTCGCTGATGGCTTGCAGATGCCAGGATTCGGCTTCCACGTAACGCACCAGTGCACGCTTGAGGTGGTATTGACGGTCGCGATCGGTCGTAGCGGCCAGCTGATCCAGTTGCTGGGCAAGGCTCTCTTCGACTCGAAAGGACAAAACGGGTGAGGCCATGGTGGCGCTCCTGATAGGTTGTATACGTTGTAAACGACGTATACAACCTAGACTTTGCCAGGACCTCAGTCAACACATCGTTGTGTGCACCGGTTCCGAACAACCTTAGCGGCGCAATGGCTGGAGGGAGCAAGCGAAGTATTGCCAAATGAGTTGTCCCGCCATCGGTGGCAATGACTAGCCCACTTCTCCTACCGCCCTGTAGGCCTCATCTATCGCGGCATGGGCATAGGCGCTCCACGCGGCGTCCGAGTTGGCGATGCTGACATTGCCTACTGGCTGACGCGCCAGGGTCATCAGTTTTTCGCTTTCGTCGGAATCGTCGTACAGGCTGTTGGAGAAGTACGCGTAGCCGTGTGACCAGCGGTTGACGGTGATCTCGAGGATGTCGGTTTCGTGGTTGAAACCGCCAGGGCCGAGCATGCGTTGCAACTGATCGCGTAGTTGCGCTTCGAGGACCTCGAAGGATTGGCCATACAGGCGGCCACGACCGGCACGGGCCTGGTCGCGGGCGTTCATGCCACTGTTGGGGCTGGTGGGCACGTAGACCATGTGCAGGCCGATCGGCTGTGTCGGGTCCTTTGGATGATCGTAGCCGCCCATGCTCACCGGGTAGTCGAGTTTGATCCGGCTATAGGGTTGGGTCGCTGCGTAGATTTCGTGAATCCCCAGCTTCTGGAACGATTGCCAGTTGCGGATCACCACTTTGGTGTACACCAGCGGGAATTTCACGTTCTGGCTCAACGCGTGGGATTGCGCTGCCGACACATCGCGCAGCAGGTACGGAATCATCATGTTGTAGCAGGCCATGATGCAGTGCTTGCCGCGTACCTGGTTCAGTTGCCCGCCGCGGTTGTAGCCAATGTTCACGGCATTGCCGACATTGCGTACGCTGACGACGGTGCTGTTGAGGCGAATGCGTACCGGGGTTTTCGGCTGGTCGAGCCTGGCGTAGTCGAACGGGGCCAGGACGATGTCGTCCATGGTGTTCCCGGGTGCCACGGCCGGGATCAGGCTGCGCACCAGCAAGCGGGCCAGCGAGGCGTTGCCGTCGGGGAAGTGGTAGATGTAGGGCTCTTCCATTTCCGCTTGGGCTTCTTCGCTGATGGGCGCAAGTTTCATGGCGCCAAAACCTGGGAAGCCGACGTTGTAGGCGTCGTAAGCGGCCACGGCATCGATGCTCAGCGCCATGAAGTCATTGGTGCGGCTTTGGAAGTACTTCACCGCCTGTTCCGAGAGTCCGACATCCTTGAGCAGGAAGTCGCGGTAGCTGGTGGTTTCCAGATGCGCGGTTTTCTGTTCCGTGGTTTTGCCGGCCAGGTAGTCCCTGGGGGCATTGTGGACGGCAATCAGGGCTGTACGATCCGCTGCCGATAGCGGGAAGTCGTTGATGAAGTCTTCGATGGCGCGAGCGTTCAGTTGGTCCGGGGCGATGTCGTCGGCCACCATCGGCGTCGGGTCTCCGCTGACCAGTTTGTCTTCGCCGAAGTTCTCCTTGTCGAAGAACACCGCGCGCGACAGACCAAGGCCGGGGTAGAACTGGCGGTCGAAGGCAGTCTCGAAGCGCTTGATGTCCACACCAAGCTTTTTCAGCAGGCCGTTCACTTCGTTGCTGTACAGGTGGTTTGGCGACTGGAAGGCTTCGCTGCCGCCATAGCCGAGAATCATGCGACCGCCGGCGGAGAACTCGTTGCGCTTGGCGTGGCCGCCAAAGTCGTCGTGGTTTTCCAGAATCAGGATGCGTGCTTTCGGATGCTTCTCGCGGTAGAACCAGGCCGCTGACAATCCGCTCAGGCCACCACCGACCACCACCAGGTCGTACTCTTCGCTGATCGGCAGTTTGTCGGTGTCGAAGACTTTTTTCTCCCAGCCCATCTGGTGCGCCAGTTCGAACGAGCCAACGTGACTGCCTCGCAGGCCGGTGAGGGCGGGTGGGTAGTAGCGCCCGTCAGGCGCGGCCTGGAGAATGTGCAACGGGGTCATGCCGGCGGCAATAGTGATAGCGACGCCGTTGAGGAAGTCGCGGCGGGTAATGTCCATATTCAATCCTTGTGTGTGTTCCAGGCGCCCTGACCCGTTCCTACGGGGCAGGGCGTTGTCGTTACCGGCTGACTTTCCAGGCGTCGCCCGCTGGGGCGGTGCCATGGTCATAGGGTTTGCCGAGCCACATGTAGAGCAGGCCCAGGCCAATGACGATGGCCGTGCTCAGCACCATTGCATAGTTGATGTACCACGCAGCATCCGGCGAGCGCGGCCAGGCCATGTTGACGATGGCCCCGACACCATAGACCAGCGCGCCGATATTCACTGGCAGGCCCCATGCGCCCAGGGTGAATTTGCCGCTGGGTTTCCAGCCACGGGCACGGGCATAAAGGGCCGCGAGTACGATCATCTGGAAGGCCAGGTAGATGCCGATGGCGGCGAAGCTGACAATGGTGGCGACGGCATCCTGCAGGAAGAAGCCGAGGGTGATGATCAGCGCCGGCAGGATACCGGATACGAACAAGGCCGCCACGGGAACCTGGGTCGTAGGCGAAATGCGCTTGAGCAGGCCGCTGCCAATGACCATTTCGTCACGTGCGTAGGAGTACAGCAGACGGCTGGCAGCCGCTTGCAAGCTGATGACGCAGGAGATGAAGGAAATCATCACCACGCCCATCACCACTTTCGAACCCACCGGGCCAAAGGCGTTGTTCAGGATGGTGGTCACCGGGTCCTTGTCGGTGCCGTTGATCACGGCTTGCATGTCCGGTACCGCCAGAATCAGCGCCAGGCAGGCAAACATCGCGGCGATGCCGCCGATGTAGATGGTCATGCGCATGGCCACCGGAATCTGCTTGCTCGGGTTCGGGGTTTCTTCGGCCACGTCGCCACAGGCCTCGAAACCGTAGTACAGGAACATCCCGGCCAGGGATGCGGTGAGGAAGGCCGGCAGGTAGGAGCCGTCAACGCTGATGTCAAAGGTGTTGAACAGCACGCTCAGGGGTTGATGGCGTTCGAAGATCAACAGGTAGACACCGACGATCACCGCGCCGACCAGTTCGCAGAGGAAGCCGAACATGGCGATCCGCGCCAGTACTTTGGTGCCGCTGAGGTTGACCAGGGTCGCGAACAGCGTCAGCACCAGGGCAATGATGATGTTGGTGTTGTTGCTCGGTTCAAATCCCATCATTGCCGCCAGGTAGGGCCCGGCACCGACGGCAACGGCGGCGATGGTGACACACAGGGCGATGGAGTAGATCCAGCCGACCATCCACGCCCAGCGCTTGCCCACCAGGCGACGTGCCCAGGGGTAGACGCCACCGGAAATCGGGAACTGCGACACCACTTCACCGAAGATCAGGCACACCAGCAACTGGCCGCAACCGACCAGCAGGTAGGCCCAGAACATGGGCGGGCCACCCGCGGCCAGGCACAGGCCGAACAGGGTATAGACCCCGACGACTGGCGAGAGGTAAGTGAAGCCCAGGGCGAAGTTTTCCCACAGGCTCATGCTGCGATTGAAATTTGAGGTGTAACCCAGCTTGCGTAGCTGCTCGGCATCGCTGTCCGCGACGGCGACATTGAGTTCGGGTAGTGCACTCATCGTGTTGATACTCCGGAAAATCGGCAGATTTCGGATGCCAGAAACCGTGGCGGGGCCATGACGGCCTCACCCGGATCGGTGGTTATTGTTTTGATTTCTCTGGTGTGGAGCCTGGTGGTGCGTGGTGCCGGTTTCTGCCTTGAAACCGAGGTGACGCCTTCGCGCGCAAGGCCGCTCCCACAGAGACTGCGGTGACCTTGTGGGAGCAGGCTTGCCCGCGAAGCTTTTAGTGCTTGAACATCACATGCCTGACGGTGGTGTAGTCCTCCAGCCCGTACATGGACATGTCCTTGCCGTAGCCGGACAGTTTCTGACCGCCATGGGGCATTTCGCTGACCAGCATGAAGTGCGTGTTGACCCAGGTGCAGCCGTACTGCAAGCGGGCCGAGAGGCGATGGGCGCGACCGACATCGGCGGTCCACACCGACGAGGCCAGGCCGTAGTCCGAGTCGTTGGCCCAGCCCAGTACCTGGGCCTCATCGGTGAAGCGGGTCACCGACACCACGGGGCCAAACACTTCACGACGCACGATCTCGTCATCCTGCCGGGCGTCGGCCAGCACCGTGGGTTCGAAGAAGAAGCCGTTGCCTTCCACGACCTTGCCGCCAGTGATCAGGCGAATGTGCGGTTGGGCCATCGCCCGCTCGACGAACCCGGCGACACGGTCGCGATGCTGGGCGGTGATCAGCGGGCCCAGCTCGGTGGCCGGATCATCCTGCACGCCGTACTTGATGCTGCTGACGGCAGCGCCGAGCTTCTCCACAAACCTGTCGTAGATACCGTCCTGGGCATAGATGCGGCAGGCGGCGGTGCAGTCTTGCCCGGCGTTGTAGAAACCGAAGGTACGAATGCCTTCCACGGCGGCGTCGATGTCGGCGTCGTCGAAGATGATCACCGGCGCCTTGCCCCCCAGTTCCATGTGCATGCGCTTGACGCTGTCGGCGGTGCTGGAAATGATGTTCGAACCAGTGGCAATGGATCCGGTAAGCGACACCATGCGCACCTTCGGATGAGTCACCAGCGGGCTGCCAACCGTAGGCCCGCGACCGAATACCAGGTTGAGTACACCGGCCGGGAAAATCTCCGATGCCAGCTCGGCCAGGCGCAGGGCGGTCAGGGGCGTTTGTTCCGATGGCTTGAGCACTACGGTGTTACCCGCCGCCAGGGCCGGGGCGACTTTCCAGGCCACCATCATCAGCGGGTAGTTCCACGGAGCAATGGAGGCGATCACACCCACCGGGTCACGACGGATCATCGAGGTGTGACCGGGCAGGTATTCGCCACCCGCCATGCCGCTCATGCAACGGCTGGCCCCGGCAAAGAAACGGAACACATCGGCAATCGCCGGGATCTCGTCATTGAGCGCCGCGCTGTAGGGTTTACCGCAGTTGTCCGACTCCAGTTTCGCCAGTTCCTCACCGTGGGCCTGAATCGCGTCGGCCAGTTTGAGCAACAACAGCGAACGGTCTTTGGGCGAGGTCTGCGACCAGCTTTCGAACGCGTCGTCGGCGGCCCGCACGGCGGCATCCACCTGGGCTTCGCTGGCTTCGTTGATTTCCACCAGCACACGACCCAGGGCCGGGTTGAAGACGGCTTGAGGGGCGCCTTCACCATTGACCAGTTGGCCGTTGATCAAGAGTTTGGTTTGCATGTTCGTGTCCTCATTGGCGCTTTTATGTTTCTGTCGGAACCGGGACCTGTAGGAGCGAGCTTGCTCGCGAAGAACGTTAACGATGACGAGGGCTGCCTGGATGAGCGCGGTGCCCTTGCATCCTTCGCGAGCACTCGAGCGTCGACCGGCTGCTCCTACACCAAACCGTTTCCACCGTAAGAAAGGGTTGTCAGTTATTTACCACCACTGCCCGCGACGCTTTCGCCACCACGCGTCAGGTAATAGGCGCCGAGGATCGGCAGCATGGTCACGATCATCACCAGCATCGCCACCACGTTGGTCACCGGTACGTCCCGTGGGCGGCTCAGTTGATTGAGCAGCCACAGCGGCAAGGTGCGTTCGTGGCCGGCGGTGAAGGTGGTGACGATGATTTCATCGAACGACAACGCAAACGCCAGCATGCCGCCGGCCAGCAACGCCGAGCCGAGGTTCGGCAGGATGATGTAGCGGAAGGTCTGCCAACCGTCGGCGCCCAGGTCCATCGAGGCTTCGATCAGGCTGTGGGACGTACGCCGCAGGCGGGCAATGACGTTGTTGTAGACGATCACCACGCAGAAGGTCGCGTGACCGACGATGATGGTGAACATCCCCGGTTCTATCCCCAAGGTCTTGAACGTCGCCAGCAAGGCAATCCCGGTGATGATCCCCGGCAGCGCAATCGGCAGGATCAGCATCAGCGAAATGCCTTGCTTGCCGAAGAAGTCACGGCGGTACAGCGCCGCCGACGCCAGGGTGCCGAGGACCATGGCGATCAGCGTGGCAACCGAGGCGATCTGCGCCGACAGCTTGATTGCTTCCAGCACGTCGGGCCGCGAGAACGTTACGGCGATCCACTTCAGGGTGAAGCCCTTGGGCGGAAAGCTGAACGCGGCGTCTTCGGTGTTGAAGGCGTACAGGAAGATGATCAGGATCGGGAAGTGCAGGAACACCAACCCGCCCCAGGCGGCGATGCGCAAGCCTAAGGAGGCCTTACCTTGGGAGGAAGAGTCAGAGCGCATCGAAGGCCCCCAGTCGTTTGACGATGGACAGGTAGATGGCAATCAGCACGATGGGCACCAGGGTGAAGGCCGCGGCCATTGGCATGTTGCCGATCGCACCCTGCTGGGCGTAGACCATGCTGCCGACGAAGTAGCCCGGCGGGCCCACCAGTTGCGGCACGATGAAATCGCCCAGGGTCAGGGAGAAGGTGAAGATGGAGCCGGCGGCGATACCGGGAATCGACAGCGGCAGAATCACCTGCATGAAGGTCTGGCGCGGCTTGGCCCCAAGGTCGGCGGAGGCTTGCAGCAACGACGGCGGCAAGCGTTCCAGTGACGCCTGGATCGGCAGGATCATGAACGGCAACCAGATGTAGACGAACACCATGAAGCGTCCAAGGTGCGAGGTCGACAGGGTGCTGCCGCCGACACCGGGAATGCCCAGGATGAACTGCAGCACCGGCTCCAGCCCCAGGTACTGAACGAACCACTGGGCCACGCCACCTTTGGCCAGCAGCAAGGTCCAGGCGTAAGCCTTGACGATGTAGCTGGCCCACATCGGCATCATCACCGCGATGTAGAAAAACGCCTTGGTCTTGCCAGTGGTGTAGCGCGCCATGTAATAGGCAATCGGGAACGCGACGATGGCGCTGGCGATCGAGACCACGATGGCCATGCTCAGGGTGCGCAGGATGATGTCGAAATTGGACGGCTGGAACAGTGCCGTGAAGTTCGCCAGGGTCAGGTCTGGCGTGACCTCCATGGTGAAGTCGTCGAAGGTGTAGAAGCCCTGCCACAGCAAGGTCAGCAGCGATCCCAGATAGATTGCGCCGAACCACAGCAGGGGCGGCACCAGCAACATCGAGAGGTACAGGTTCGGCCGGCGATACAGCAGGTTGGAGAACCTGCGCAGCGGTGAGCCGCCGGAGGGTGTTCGGGTCAGTGCCACAGTGCTCATCTCACACCCCGCTCGCCAGGGTGTCGTGCAACGCAATCATGGCCTCGCGCGCCCAGCGTGCGCTGACGCGTTGCCCGGTCTGGTGCTGGGCGCCGCTGTCGCTCCACTGATTGTTGGCCTGGCTGATATTCAGGGTCTGGCCGTTTTCCAGCTTCAGTTCGTAGCGTGTGGCACTGCCCTGGTACTGGATATCGTGCAGCAGGCCGCTGACTTCGATCTCATGGCTGGCCAGCGGGCCTTCGGCGAAACGCACGTGTTCCGGGCGGATCGAGAAGGGGTGGGCGTTGCCGTTCAGCTGTTGCGCCAGTTCGCCACGAATCACGTTGGAGGTGCCGACGAATTCGGCAACGAAGGTGGTCGCCGGCTTCATGTACAGGTTACGCGGGGTATCGACCTGCTCGATGCGGCCCTTGTTGAACACCGCCACGCGGTCCGACATCGACAGGGCTTCGGTCTGGTCGTGGGTGACGAAGATGAAGGTAATGCCCAGTTGGCGCTGGAGCTTTTTCAGTTCGCCCTGCATTTGCTCGCGCAGCTTCAGGTCCAGTGCCCCCAGCGGTTCGTCGAGCAGCAGGACCCGGGGGCGATTGACCAGGGCGCGGGCCAGGGCCACGCGCTGACGCTGGCCGCCCGACAGTTGCACCGGCTTGCGCTCGCCGTAGCCGCCGAGGGCGACCATGTCCAGGGCCTCTTCGGCACGCTTGAGGCGCTCGGCCTTGCCGACCCCCTTGACCTTCAATCCGTAGGCGACGTTGTCGCGAACGTTCATGTGCGGGAACAGCGCGTAATCCTGGAACACGGTGTTCACGTCACGCTGATAGGGCGGTAATCCGGCGGCCTCTTCGCCGTGAATGCGGATGGAGCCGGCACTCGGTTGTTCGAAACCGGCGATCAGGCGCAGGCAGGTGGTTTTGCCCGAGCCGGATGGGCCGAGCATGGAAAAGAACTCGCCGTCCTGGATGTCGATGGAAACCCGGTCTACGGCTTTCACTTCGCCGAACAGACGGGAAACGTTGGTGAACTGGACTGCAAGCGTCATGGTGCGGTGCTCCAAAAAGGCGAGGGCTGTCACAGCGGCCCTGCCTGGACGTCTGAAAAATCTGCATCGCGATCGATATGTCAGTGAGCTTTTGTGGCGAGGGAGCTTGCTCCCGCTCGGCTGCGCAGCAGTCGTCAACCTGCAATTGCGTTTTTGCAGTCAGAACGCGATGGTCGTGTTGCGACCGCTTCGCGCTCGAGCGGGAGCAAGCTCCCTCGCCACAGGGGCGGGCTTAACGGCCGCCCATGATCGCGATGTAGTCCTGGGTCCAGCGGCTGTACGGCACGAACTTGCCGCCCTCAGCCTGCGGGGTTTTCCAGAAGGCGATCTTGTCGAACTGGTCGAAGCCGTTGGTCTTGCACCCTTCGGCGCCCAGCAGTTCGCTGCCCTGGCAGGCGGCAGGCACGGCTGGCAACGAGCCGAACCAGGCGGCGACGTCGCCCTGGACTTTCGGTTGCAGCGACCAGTCCATCCACTTGTACGCGCAGTTCGGGTGCTTGGCCTCGGCGTGCAGCATGGTGGTGTCGGCCCAACCGGTAGCGCCTTCTTTCGGGATGGTGGAGGCGATCGGCTGTTTCTCGTTCATCAGGCCGTTGACCTGATACGGCCAGGCACCGGAAGCCACCACGCCTTCGTTTTTGAAGTCACTCATCTGCACGGTGGTGTCATGCCAGTAGCGGTGGATCAACGGCTGCTGTGCCCGAAGCAAGTCGAGCACGGCCTTGTACTGGGTTTCGGTCAGTTCGTACGGGTTCTGGATGCCCAGTTCCGGCTGGGTGCTTTTGAGGTACAGCGCCGCGTCGGCGATGTAGATCGGGCCGTCATAGGCTTGCACGCGACCCTTGTTGGCTTTGCCGTCCGGCAGGTTTTGTGCGTTGAACACCACGCTCCAGCTGGTGGGCGCCTGCTTGAACACCTTGGTGTTGTACATCAACACGTTCGGACCCCATTGGTAGGGCGTGCCAAAGGTCTGTTTGTTGACCACGTACCAAGGGGCATCCTTCAGGCGTGGGTCGAGGTTTTTCCAGTTCGGGATCAGGCTGGTGTTGATCGGCTGCACGCGCTTGCCGACGATCAGGCGCAGCGAGGCGTCGCCAGAAGCGGTCACCAGGTCGTAACCGCCCTTGGCCATCAGGCTGACCATTTCATCGGAGGTGGCCGCGGTCTTGACGTTGACCTTGCAGCCGGTTTCCTTCTCGAAACCGGTCACCCAGTCGTACGCCTTGTCGCTTTCGCCCCGTTCGATGTAGCCCGGCCAGGCGACGATATCCAGCTGGCCTTCGCCAGCGCCAACAGCCTTCAGCGGTTCGGCGGCCTGAACACTGGCACTGGCCAGCAGTGCGGTGGCGATTGCACTAAACAGTGCGGTCTTGTGCACGAACATGGGGTTTCCCTCTTCTTTAAATTATGGTCGGGGCAGTGTTGAGCGTGATGTAACTGGCCTATTCGGCTTGTTATTAGCTTAGTAGTGTTATTTCAGGTCATTACCGTGACGCGCCATGATGTGTCGCACCACGCTGTAGTCCTGCAGCGAATCGCTGGACAAGTCTTTGCCGTAACCCGAGCGCTTCAAGCCGCCGTGGGGCATTTCGCTGACCAGCATGAAGTGACTGTTGATCCAGGTGCAGCCGTACTGCAGGCGCGCTGCGACCTGCATGGCCTTGTCCAGGTTCTGCGTCCAGATCGACGAGGCCAGGCCGTATTCCGAATCGTTGGCCCAGTCCACGGCCTGTTCCAGCTCATCGAAACGGGTCACGGTGACCACCGGCCCGAACACCTCGCGCTGGACGATTTCATCGCTCTGCTTGCAACCGGCCAGCAGGGTCGGCTGGTAATAGAAACCGGCGCCCGAATGCACCGCCGCGCCGGTCACCCGCTCGATGTGCGGTTGGCCCAGTGCGCGCTCGACGAAGCTGGCCACGCGATCACGCTGGCGGGTGCTGATCAGCGGGCCGATCTCGTTGTCGGCATCGCGCTTGCCGGCAAAACGCAGGCTGCCCACGGCGGCGCCGAGTTCGGCCACCAGTTTGTCGTGAATCCCGGCCTGGGCGTAGATCCGGCAGGCGGCGGTGCAGTCTTGCCCGGCGTTGTAGTAGCCGTAGTTGCGCACACCCTCGACCACCGCTTGCAGGTCGGCATCGTTGCAGACAATCACCGGTGCCTTGCCACCGAGCTCCAGGTGGGTGCGCTTGAGGGTCTTGGCGGCGGCCTGGAGAATCTTCTGCCCGGTGACGATGTCGCCGGTCAGCGAGACCATGCGCACTTTCGGGTGGCTGACCAGATGGCTGCCGACGCCTTCGCCACCCCCGCAGATGATGTTGATCACCCCACGCGGAAGGAGATCGGCCAGTGCCGGTGCCAGGGCGAGAATCGACAGCGGGGTATGTTCGGACGGCTTGAACACCAGGGTGTTGCCGGCGGCCAGTGCGGGGGCGATTTTCCAGGCGGCCATCATGATCGGGTAGTTCCACGGCGCGATGGAGGCGACCACCCCGATGGGGTCGCGGCGCACCATGCTGGTGTAGCCCGGCAGGTACTCGCCGCTGAGCTGACCGGTCTGGCAGCGCACGGCACCGGCGAAGAAGCGGAAGACGTCGACCGTAGCGCTCAGGTCGTCCTGGCGGGCCAGGTGCAGGGGTTTGCCGCAGTTCAGCGACTCCAGGCGGGCGAGCAGGTCGGCCTGTTTTTCGATGGCGTTGGCGATGCCGAGCAAGATGTTCGAGCGCTGTTGCGGCGTGGTTCGCGACCAGCCGGGGAAGGCTCGGTGGGCGGCGAGGATGGCGGCTTCGACTTGTTCGGTGCTGGCTTCGGCAATGTGCGTCAGCACTTCACCGGTGGCCGGGTTGAGGATGGGCTCGACGAAGCCCTGGCCGGCGACCAATTCACCATCGATCAGCAATGCGGTGGACAACGGAGTCTGCGCGCCAGCCATTTTACCGGTTCTCTTTTCTTGTATGGCCATGGTGCTCCCTGTGACTGGGGGCCCGACCGTCTTATAGATGTACAGAGACTAGTGGTCGGACTTGAGGACGACAAATACCAAATACTGAATGCAGCATTCGATTAAATAGATGGCTTGCGCCCGCCATGGGGCTGTTCACGCGCGACGGTCAGGAAGGGGTCGACCAGCGCCGGGCGCGCCGCACCGCGCCGCCAGGCGAGGCCGACGTCCAGGGTCTGGTTGAGGTCGGCAATGGGGCGGGCTTCGATGATGTCGCCTTCCAGCGACCAGGGGCGGTACGTCATGTCGGGCTGGATCGACACGCCCAGGCCGGCGGCCACCAGGCTGCGCACGGCTTCGGTCGAGGCCGTGCGCAGGGTGATGCGCGGTTGCAGGGATGCCGCTCGCCACATGCGCTGGGCGGTACGGTCCATTTCATCGACGTTCAACTGAATCAGCGGCTCGCGGGCGACATCGGCGAGGTTGATGCTGTCGTGCTCCAGCAACGGGTGCTGGGCGGGCAGCCACAGGCGATGGGGGGAGTGGGTCAGTACCTCGGTCTGCAAGGCATGGCGATCCTCGAGGTTGGAGAGGATCAGTACCCCGACGTCGATCTCGCCGCTGACCAGCAAATGTTCGATATAGGGCCGTTCGTCTTCCATGACGCGAATGTCCACGTTGGGGTAGGCGCGTTGAAAGCGGGTGAGCAAGTCGGCGAGGTAATAACCGGCGACCAGGCTGGTGACGCCAACGGTCAACTGGCCGGCGACCTGGTCGGTGCTTTGCTGGAGGCTGCGCTTGGCGTTGTCGACCGTGGCCAGGATCAAGTGTGCCTGGCGCAGGAACTGATGGCCCTGGTGGGTCAGGGTCATGCCTTTGGCGTGGCGATTGAACAGGCAGACGCCGATTTCCTGTTCAAGTTGCTGGATGGCCAGGGTCAAGGTGGATTGGGAGATGTACACCGCTTGCGCGGCGGCCGAGATCGAGCCGGTCTCAGCCACGGCGATGAAGTGACGGATCTGACGCAGGGTCATCATGGGGAAATACCCGGTGGGCTGTTTTTATAGATTTGCCCGAGTGTATATCTTTTTTTCTGAATGGCAGCGCCGACTCACGGGGTCGTGGTGACGGTGAAATGATCAGCCCCGCCGGCCTCGAAACCCTCGTGGAACCTTGTCATGAAATGAAAAGCCCTTGTCGTCTGATGAGAAGCATTCGGTCAGCCTGCGGCCTACAGTCCAATCAACGCAATTCCAGGCATACGCCAAAATCGCAGATTGGAGAAAAACAGGCATGGCCAAAGCCGTACGCTTCTACGAAACCGGTGGTCCCGAAGTCCTTCGCTATGAAGATGTCGAGGTAGGCGACCCAGGTCCGGGTCAGGTTCGACTTCGTCACGTGGCGGTCGGGCTGAACTATGCCGACACCTACTTCCGCAACGGTACCTACCCGATCCCGCTCGCCAACGGCATGGGAGTCGAGGCTTCCGGTGTGGTGCAGGCCGTCGGCGAGGGCGTGACCCATGTCGCGGTTGGGGATCGTGTCACCTACACGGGCTTTCTCAACACCCTGGGTGCCTATAGCACCGAACGCCTGATTCCAGCGGCACCGCTGATCAAGCTGCCTGAAACCATCAGTTTCGAGACCGCCGCGGCCATGACCATGCGCGGCTTGACATCTTCGTACCTGATGCGTCGTCTCTACGACTTCAAGCCTGGGGACACCCTGTTGCTGCACGCCGCCGCCGGTGGTGTGGGCATGATCGTCTCGCAGTGGGCCAAGCTGCTCGGCCTGACGGTGATCGGTACCGTCTCCACCGAAGGCAAGGGCGAAATCGCCAAGGCCCACGGCTGCGACCACATCATCAATTACAGCCATGAAGACGTCGCCCCGCGCGTTCGCGAGCTGACTGACGGCGTTGGCGTCAACGTGGTGTTCGACAGCGTCGGCAAGAACACTTTCATGGGCTCGCTCGACTCGCTCAAGCGCCGTGGTTTGATGGTGTGCGTGGGTACCGCGTCCGGTCCGATCCCGGCCTTCGACCCAGTGCTGCTGGCAATGAAAGGATCGCTGTTCCTGACCCGTCCGGCGCTGGCCGACTACATCGCCGATCCGGCGGAAAAAGCCGCCCTGGCTGGCGAGTTGTTCGATCACGTGGGCAGCGGTCGAATCAAGATCGAAATCAACCAGCACTACGCCTTGCAGGATGCCGTACAGGCCCACCGTGACCTGGAGTCTCGCAAAACCACGGGGTCGTCGATTTTCGTTATCTGAGGAATCTGAGGAAGCCGGTTGCCATGAAAGTAGAACAATTAACTTGCAACATTGGTGCACAACTCATAGGCGTCAACCTTGCTGACGCCATCCACGACGACGGCCTTTTTGCCGAAATTCGTGCCCAGCTGGTCAAGCACCGTGTGGTGTTCCTGCGTGACCAGGACATCACCCGCGCCGAACACGTTGCCTTCGCTCGCCGTTTCGGCGAGCTGGAGGATCATCCGGTCGCCGGCAGTGATCCAGAGCACCCGGGCCTGGTGCAGATCTACAAGCGCCCGGACCAGCCGATGGATCGCTACGAAAACGCTTGGCATACCGACGCTACCTGGCGCGAGGCACCACCGATGGGGTGCGTGTTGCGCTGCGTGGAATGCCCGCCGGTGGGCGGCGACACCATGTGGGTGAACATGGTACAGGCCTACGATCGCCTGCCCGAAGACGTGAAGGTGAAGATCGCCGGCCTGCGCGCCCGCCACAGCATCGAAGCGAGTTTCGGCGCGGCCATGCCGATCGAAAAGCGCCTGGCGCTCAAAGCCCAATACCCGGATGCCGAGCACCCAGTGGTGCGCACCCATCCGGAAACCGGTGAGAAGGTGTTGTTCGTCAATGCCTTTACCACCCATTTGAGCAACTACCACACCGCTGACCGGGTGCGCTACGGCCAGGACGCCAACCCGGGGGCGTCCGACCTGCTGCGTTATCTGATCAGCCAGGCCTACATCCCTGAGTATCAGGTGCGCTGGCGCTGGAGTCCCAACAGCATTGCCATCTGGGACAACCGCAGTACCCAGCATTACGCCGTCATGGACTACCCGCCCTGCCATCGCAAGATGGAACGTGCCGGCATCATTGGCGACAAGACCTACTGAACGCCAGCCCCTGCTCTTGGTCTGCCCCGGCAAAGTCTGCCGGGTGCCTTACAATAAAAACACTGGAGTAACTCATGCAATTCTTCGACGATTCCCTGCACCCAGAAAACATGGAAAAGGTGGTGATCACCGTTGCCCCTTACGGCCCTGAATGGATGCCGGAAGACTTCCCGGAAGACATTCCGCTGACCATGGACGAGCAGGTGCAGAAGGCAGTTGACTGCTACGAGGCCGGCGCCACCGTGCTGCACTTGCACGTGCGCGAGCTGGACGGCAAGGGCTCCAAGCGCTTGTCCAAGTTCAACGAACTGATTGCCGGTGTGCGTGAAGCGGTGCCGGACATGATTATCCAGGTCGGCGGCTCGATTTCCTTCGCCCCCGAAGGCGATGGCGAGGCGGCCAAATGGCTGTCCGACGACACCCGCCACATGCTCGCTGAGCTGACGCCAAAACCGGACCAGGTCACGGTGGCGATCAACACCACCCAAATGAACATCATGGAGCTGCTGTATCCGGAATACCTGGAAGGCACCTCCCTGGCCAACCCGGCCTACCAGGCCGCCTACAGCGAGATGACCGTACCGGCCGGCCCGGCCTGGGTCGCAGAGCACCTCAAGCGCCTGATGGCCAACGGTATCCAGCCGCACTTCCAGCTGACCGGCATGCATGCGCTGGAAACCCTCGAGCGCCTGGTTCGCAGGGGCGTCTACAAGGGCCCGTTGAACCTGACCTGGATCGGCATTGGCGGTGGTTTCGACGGTCCTAATCCGTTCAACTTCTTCAACTTCATCCACCGTGCGCCGGACGGTTGCACCGTGACCGCCGAGTCGCTGCTGAAAAACGTATTGCCGTTCAACACCATGGCGCTGGCCATGGGCATGCACCCACGGGTGGGTATCGAAGACACGATCATCGATCACCACGGCAAGCGTTTCAGCTCCGTACAGCAGATCGAGCAGACCGTGCGTGTCGCTCATGAGTTGGGCCGCGAAATCGCCAGCGGCAAGGAAGCGCGGGAAATCTACCGCATCGGTGTGCAGTACGAGACCGTCGAGGAAACCCTGCTGGCCAATGGCATGGCGCCAAACCGCAAGGCTGGCCAGAAAGGAGTACCACAACGCGGTTGATGAACTGCGGGGCAAGCGACAGGCATCGCTTGCCCCGTAATGATGTAACAAGGTCCACATGCCCTATAAAAACAAATACAAGTTACGCCTGAGGAGGCAGCATGGCCTTTCACCCAATTGCAGCAGGTGACGAGGATCCGGATACCGTCACGGTTGAGCGTCCTTATGCCTGGATCGTCTTCGCCCTGACCTTCGGCCTGTTGATTTCAGACTACATGTCGCGGCAAGTGCTTAACTCCGTGTTCCCCATGCTCAAGAGCGAGTGGGCGTTGAGCGACGGTCAACTCGGCCTGCTCAGCGGCATCGTCGCCTTGATGGTCGGTCTGCTGACGTTCCCCCTGTCCTTGCTGGCAGATCGTTTCGGTCGGGTCAAAAGCCTGGCGCTGATGGCCATACTCTGGAGCGTGGCGACCCTCGGCTGCGCGCTGGCCGAGAACTATCAGCAAATGTTCCTTGCCCGCTTCATGGTGGGTGTCGGCGAAGCGGCCTATGGCAGCGTGGGTATCGCCGTGGTTATTTCCGTGTTTCCCAAGCATATGCGGGCTACGCTGGCCAGCGCCTTCATGGCGGGTGGCATGTTCGGCGCAGTGTTGGGCATGGCCCTGGGCGGCGTGATCGCGGCCAAGCTGGGCTGGCGTTGGTCGTTCGCCGGCATGGCCCTGTTCGGCTTGCTGCTGGCGTTGCTGTATCCGGTTATCGTCAAGGAGGCGCGCATCGCCCCACGACGTGCCATGGCGGCGGCGAACAAGGCTGCGGCGGCGGTCAAGCGCCCGCTGCGCACGCTGTATTGCAGTCGCTCGGTGGTCAGTGCCTATATCGGCAGCGGCCTGCAGTTGTTCGTCGGTGCCACCGTGGTGGTGTGGATGCCGAGCTACCTGAACCGTTACTACGACATGGGGACTGACAAGGCCGGTGCCCTGGCGGCGCTTATCGTACTGTGCAGCGGCGCGGGGATGATTCTGTGCGGCATTCTCAGCGACCGGCTCAGCCAGCAATCGCCGGAGCGCAAGGTGACCCTGGCCATCGCGTATTGCCTGGGCAGTTGCCTGCTGCTGTCGATCGCCTTTGCCCTGCCGGCGGGGCCCGCGCAATTGGTGCTGATCTGCCTGGGCATGCTGATTGCCACGGGGATCACCGGCCCTGCGGGAGCCATGGTCGCCAACCTGACCCATTACTCGGTGCATGGCACCGCCTTTGCCACGCTGACCCTGGTCAACAACATGCTCGGGCTCGCCCCGGGCCCGTTCGTGACCGGCAAGGTATCGGACCTGATCGGCCTGCATGCGGCCTTCCAGTTGGTACCGCTGATCAGCATCGCGGCAGCGGCGGTGTTCTTTTATGCCAGGTGCCATTATCACAACGACATTGCTCGCCTTAACGGTGAGCGCGGCAACACGCCGGTCGCAGATGTAGCGTTAGAGGTGAGATCGTGAGTCATCGTTTGCACGTCGAAGTGTTCTTCGATTTTATTTGCCCCTGGTGCCTGATCGGCAAGCGCCAACTGGACGTTGCATTGGACCGGTTGCGCAGCGAGCGGCCGGATGTCGAGGTTGTCCTCGCATGGCAGGGCGTTCAGTTGCTGCCCCATCTGCCGCCCCAGGGTGAACCCTTTGCCGAGTTCTACCTGCAGCGCCTGGGCAGTGTCGAGGCCGTGCGCATGCGTCAGGCCCAGGTGCAGCAGGCGGCGGCCGCGGTCGGTGTCAGCATCGACCTGCGCGGTATCGAGCGGATGCCCAACACCGCCGACGCCCATCGCTTGATGGAGCAGGCGGCTGCACTGGGCAGTGCTGCCCAGCGTGATGCCCTGCTGGAGCGTCTGTTCAGCGCCTACTTTGTGCGCGGTGAAGACCTGGGGTGTGCCGATACACTGCTGGCCATTGCCGAAGGGTGCGGTTTCGACCGTGGCGCCCTGGCCGGCTGCCTGAGCGGTGATGCCCGTCCGTACCTGGGCAGCGACACAAGGCCGGTCAAGAGCGTGCCGTACTACCAGTTCGACCGGCGCCTGGCGATCAGCGGGGCGCAACCTGCCGAGGCGCTGTTCGGTGCGATGTGTGAAGCGCTGCAGCAAGAGCGGCAACCTTCATGAGCCAGCGTGTACCCGTGCCTGCCGGCAAGCTTCCGCAGGCCGGAGGACGGTCGCTGTTCGAATTCGCCGACAAGAGCCTGGCGCTGTTCAACGTCGACGGCAGGCTCTACGCCATCGACGACAGTTGTCCGCATCAAGGCGCCTCGCTGTGTGGCGGTCGCCTGGAAGGGCGAGTGATTCAGTGCTGTGCCCATGGCCTGCGTTTCGACCTGGCCAGCGGCTACCTGCTCAACTCCGACAAGCTCAAGGTTGCCAACTACCCGGTCGAGGTCGTCGACGACCAGGCCTATATCGTGATCGTTCCTGAGGAGTCCGCGCCATGAGCGCCATCGCTCTGACCAGTATCCATAGCCGCGCGCGCGAACTGGCGCCGGGTTTTATCGTCAGCCTGACCGTGGCCGCGGCGGCGACTTTCTTGTCCGAACACTACGGTGCACCGGTCATGTTGTTCGCCCTGCTGCTGGGCATGGCCTTGAACTTTCTTGCCGGTGACAGCAAATGCAAGGCCGGCATCGAGTTCACGGCGCGCACCGTGCTGCGTATCGGTGTGGCGCTGCTGGGGATGCGCATCACCCTCGAGCAGATCGCCGCCCTCGGCTGGAAGCCGGTGGCCCTGGTGGTGATCCTGGTGGTGGTGACCATCGGCGTCTCGGTGCTGGCGGCCAAGGCCATGGGCTTCCAGCGCCTGTTCGGCATGCTCACCGGTGGCGCGACGGCGATCTGCGGCGCTTCGGCGGCGTTGGCGCTGGCAGCGGCACTGCCCAACCACCCGCAGAAAGAGCGCGCGACCCTGTTCACCGTGATTGGTGTCTCGGCGCTGTCCACCCTGGCCATGATCGTTTACCCGATGATCGCCAACTGGTTCGGCTTGTCACCGCAAATGGCGGGGGTGTTTCTCGGCGCGACGATCCATGACGTGGCCCAGGTGGTCGGTGCCGGTTACAGCATGTCGACCGAGACCGGCGACACGGCCACGGTGGTCAAGTTGATGCGGGTCGCGATGCTGCTGCCGGTGATTCTGTGCGCCGCCATGATCACCCGCATGCAGGGGGCCGACACTACGGGCAAGCGGCCGCCGTTGCTGCCGTGGTTCGCGGTTGGATTCCTGTTGCTGGCCTGTATCAACAGCACCGGCTGGGTGGCGCCGGTGGTGCAGGGCGGGGTCAATGAATTGTCGCGCTGGTGCCTGGTGATTTCCATCAGTGCCCTGGGCATGAAGACCCAGCTCAAGGAGCTGGCGGCCGTCGGCATCAAGCCCATCTTGCTGATGGTTGGGGAGACCGTGTTCCTCGTCGCCCTGGTGCTGTTGTTGCTGCATTGGGGGCTGTAAGCCTAATGCCCGTCAGTTAATTGTAGGAGCGAGCGTGCTCGCTCCTACAAGGGGCGTGGCGCCCGGTCTTTCCACGCAAGTACTGCACGAGCAGCGCTGCGCTACGTTGCCTCCATGGCGTAGCGCGGCACTCGACCGGGCCACTGGCATCGGTTTTTTTGCGGCGGCTGTGAAGACAGCCGACCGCTTTTTTTGGTTCTTCCCGGTAATCCGTGAAGAACCTTTTTTTCTGTTGGATTCCTGCCGGCCGAGGAGGGTGCCTGTTCAGTCAGGCATCCTGGACGGGGCATTCTTGTGCGTGCTGCGCCAGGAGGCAGGCGGCATGCCGAACTGCGCGATGAACCAGCGGGTGAACGAACTCGCCATGGAGTAACCGAGCATGTCGGCGATACGCCCCAGCGAATAACTCGGGTTCTCCAGGTAGCGCAGGACCAGGTCGCGACGCACATCGTTGATCACGTCGTTGAACGTGCAATTGTCCTCTTTCAAACGTCGCTGCAGGGTGCGCACGTTCATGCCCTGGGTCTGGGCTATCTGCTCGATGGTGGCGTGCCCCATCGGTAGCAGCAGGTAGATGGCCTTGCGGATTTCAAACAGGGTCGACGGCCCCTGGTCGCCTTGCAACGAATCGAGATAACGCTGGGCGTGACGCGCCATCGCCGGGTCGGCATGGGGGTTGGTCATGTCCAGGTTGGCGTTGGGGCAGACAATGCCATTGAACTCGCTGCCGAACTCCAGCTTGCAGCCGAACAGGCGTCGATGCAGTTGCAGGTTGTCGGGCGCCTGGTGCGTGAAGTTGACGCTGTAGGGTTGCCAACTGGAGCCGAGCAGGGCAGCGCAGAGCCGGAACATCACGCCGATCGCCAGCTCATTGGCCTGGCGGCAGGGCATTGGTACCTCGGTCACCACTTCCTCGCGGATGATCACCATCTTGCCGGCTTCTTCGATGAAGATGGCCAGCGAATCGTTGAGCAGATGTCGGTAGTGCACCACCACCTGCAGTGCATCGCGCAGGGTTCGCTGGTGAGTCAGCAGCAGGCTGACGACGCCGAAGTCGGAGAGCTGGCGCGATTCGGCCATGCTCAGGCCAAAACTCTGGCAACCGCTGGTAGTGGCCGAGTCCTCCAGCAAGCGTACGGCCGCATCGATCGCAATGCGGTGTTCGGGCACTTGCAGCCGATTTTTGTTCAAGCCGACGGAGGCCAACAAATCGTGTGGGTTGAACCCCAGGTAGTGGGCCACCTCCAGATAGTTGGTCAGGACGGCGGCACGAACGAGCTTGGTCATTCAGTGGTATTTCCTAGTGTTGTTTTTATGGAAATAAGCCGCTCGACTATAAGCCAGCGCGTCATGAAATGAAAAATACTTTGATGTGAGTCACCCGTTACATCCGTGTACTAGACACCTCGAGGCCCCGTCCACGGCCGCCTCCACGATAAATGACATGGCGTCACTTTCCATTCCCGGCATTGGCTGCTGAACTGCTTGAACGCATGAGCGGTAGGCATCTGTCATCAAAAGAAAAGTGACTGACGTCAAATGAAAAGCGCACCGGATGGGGGGTCTTTAAGGTCAGTACTACAAAAAAGTTCTGGCCAACGAGCCAGTCGAGTCTTCGAGAAGCCGAGGGTGTTCAAGTGGACAAACTGCAAACTGCCGCAACCGTTCTGATCGTGCCTGGCCTGCGTGAGCACGTGGCCGAGCATTGGCAAACACTGTTGGAAGCCCGCTTGGGCAAGGTACGTAGCGTACCGCCACTTGAAACCGACAAACTCGACTGCGCGGCCCGGGTCCGGGCGATCCAGCAGCAGCTGGAACAGATCGACGGCCCGGTGATCCTGGTGGCCCACAGCGCCGGAGTCTTGATGGTGGCGCACTGGGCTGCGAAACATGACCGTCCGATCAAGGGCGCTCTGTTGGCCGCGCCACCGGACCTCGATGCCGCCTGGCCACAAGGCTATCCCACCCCGGACAGCCTGCGCGCCAATGGCTGGGATCCCCTGCCCAAAGACCCGCTGCCATTCCGCAGCCTGGTGGCCGCCAGCACCAACGATCACCTTGCCAGCCTGGATGCCGTCACTCGCATGGCCCAGGGCTGGGGGGCTGAACTGCGCAATCTTGGCCAGGTCGGCCATCTCAATCCCGCGTCGGGCTTTGGCTACTGGCCAGAGGCTGAAGCACTCATCCTGGAGCTGGATCGCTAGTTCAGGAACCGGTTTGACTACACGCCAACCGGTAATTGCCCTCACTCCTGAATATCGCAGGTGCCTTGATCAAAGGATTGCGCGAGGGCTGCTGCGCTTAAAACAAATACAAAAAGGCGGAGACAACACAATGCATAACAATAAGAGTCACGGCTTCACGCCCACGTGTCACACATTGCTGGCCTCGGCCATTCTGGCTGCCGCCATGCCAGGTGCCTATGCCTTCGAATTGGATACCGGTAACCCGGACCTGGCCGTGCGCCTGGACAACACCGTCAAGTACAACTACGGCGTGCGTACCGAAAGCGCGGACAAGCGCATGCTGGCGACACCGAACAACAACGATGGCGATTACAACTTCCGCAAGTCCGGCACCAACATCACCAACCGTGTCGACCTGCTGACCGAGATGGACGTGGTCTATCAAGACCACATGGGCTTTCGCGTCAGTGCCGCCAGCTGGTACGACAAGGCCTACGAGAACACCGGTTCCAACTCCAACCCGTTCGTCAACGGTAATGACGCACGGTCCGGCCTGATCGCCAACGACCCGCGCCTGGCCGGCGTCACCGGGGACAATGTCGGTAACGGCAGCCCGCACCTGAGCAACTACGCCCAGCGTTATTACACCGGACCCTCGGGCGAAATCCTCGATGCCTTCGTGTTCTACAGCACCGAAGTGGGCGAAGAGTCGCTGTTCAGCGTCAAGGCCGGCCAGCACAACGTGTTCTGGGGCGAGACCTTGCTCAACCCTGTGCACTCGGTCAGCTTCGGCCAGTCCGGCCTTGACCTGGCCAAGCTGGCGGCATCCCCTGGTACCGAGGCCAAGGAGCTGTTCGTTCCGCGCAATCAGGTCTCGACGTCTTTCACCGTCAACCAAGAGTTGACCGTCGGTGCCCAGTACTTCCTGGATTGGGATGCCGCGCGCCTACCTGAGGCCGGTACGTACTACGGCGGTTCCGACCTGGTGGGGTCTGGCGCGCAGTCGTTCCTGCTCGGCAACACCAACGGTGTGGTACCTGGCAGCCCATTGGGGTGTGGCCTGGCGCCTTGCAACGCCTTGACCAACGTCCGCCGTGGCCATGATCTGGAACCGGACAAGCGGGGCGACTGGGGCGTGATGGCCAAGTGGTCGCCGCAATGGCTCGACGGCACCCTCGGCGTCTACTACCGCAAGACCTCGGACATCCTGCCGCAGGCCTGGTTGAACGCCACAGGGCTGAGCTCGGCGAACGCCAACGGCACACGCCCAGCGGGCCAGGTGCCGGCGGTGGTCAATACCCTGAACTCGTTGAGCTCGGCCACCTATCAAATGGCCTATGGCGGTGACATCGACATCTTCGGCCTGAGCCTGTCCAAGGATGTTGGTGGCATCAGTGTCGGCAGTGACTTGAACATCCGCCACAACATGCCGTTGGCCAGTATCCCGGCCATCCTCAGCTCCACCAGCCCGCTGGGGCTGGGTAATGGCCTTGGCCTGTTGCCGCCGCGTACCGACGCCACTGGCATCGTCTATGACGCCCCCCACCATGGGGACAGCATGAGCGCTACCGGTGAAACGCTGCACTGGACCCTCAATGGCCTGATGACCATTCCCAAGACGTCGCTGTTCGATTCGGCCGTCCTGCTCTCCGAGCTCTACTACAGCAACCTGCTCAAGCTCGATGGCAAGAACGAGGCGCTCTACAAGGGCAAGGGCAGTTACCGCGGCATCGATGCCCCGACCCGTGACAACTGGGGTCTCGCGGTCAACTTCACGCCGACCTGGTACCAGGTGTTCCCGGGTGTGGATATGACCTTGCCGCTGTCCGTCAACGTCGGCCTTGATGGTGTTTCGCCGGTTTCCGGCGGTGGCGCGGAAGACACCGGCAACTATGCGGTTGGCGTCGGTGCCGCCGTTTACAACAAGTACTTTGTCGACCTCAAGTACGTGGACTCCTTCGGCCAGACTGACAAGTGCGATGTCAGCGGCCTGAGCACCGGTGCGGCCAACGCCGGGAGTGGCGATGGCTCGACGCCGAACGCCTTCAGTGGCAACGAGAACTATGCCTGTTACGCCGGTGGCTACTCGGCCTTCTCGGGCGGCGGCGCGACGGCGGAAGACCGTGGTGCGCTGTACCTGACGCTGAAAACCACCTTCTGATTCACCCATTGCTTAGTCATGTAAGCAGGAGAACAACAAAATGAAATTCGTGAAAACGCTGCTGGCCACTTCCCTGGCCATGATGCTTGTCGCTCAGGCACAGGCCGCCGTATCGGAACAGGAAGCGGCCAAACTGGGTACCAGCCTGACCCTGCTGGGCGCGGAAAAAGCCGGCAACGGCGACGGCTCGATTCCTGCCTACAGCGGCGGCCTGACCACCGCCCCGGCAAGCTTCAAGGCGGGCGACAGTATGCGCCCGGACCCTTACGCCAATGAAAAGCCGCTGCTGGTGATCGATGGCAAGAACGTCGACCAGTACAAGGGCATGCTCACCGCCACTTCGGTTGAGCTGGCCAAGCGCTTTCCCACTTACCGCATCGATGTCTACCCGACCCACCGCTCCGTGGCACTGCCCCAGGCCATCCTCGACAACAGCCGGAAAAATGCCAGTGGCGCCAAGTCCCTTGAGGGCGGGTTGGCCATCGACAACGTTCTGCCGGGCGTGCCGTTCCCGATCCCGCAATCGGGCAGCGAAGCGATGTGGAACTTCCTGCTGCGTTATCAGGGGGTCAACATCAACTCCAAGTACGACTCCTGGAACGTCGACTCGGCCGGCGTGGCGAGCCTGGCCACCACCGGGCAGGCGTTCATCACCTACCCGATCTACGAGAACCTGTCGCAGCCAATCACCAGCTCCGATGTGTACTACCAGATGAAGCTGTACTACACCGGCCCCGCACGCCGGGCCGGCGAGGCGCTGATGCTCAAGGACGCGGCCAACCCGCTCGAGCAGCCGCGCCGCGCATGGCAATACCTGCCTGGCCAGCGCCGGGTCAAGCTGGCACCGAACCTGGCCTACGACACGCCTAACCCGGGTACCGCCGGTGCCGGGACCTTCGACGATGTCTTCGTGTTCAACGGTGCGCTGGACCGCTACGACTGGAAGCTGGTGGGCAAGCAGGAAATGATCGTGCCCTACAACACCTACAAGCTGACCTATGCCCAGGATCCCAAGTCGCTGACCACCCCGAACCACCTTGCACCTGACTTCGTGCGCTGGGAGAAACACCGCGTCTGGGTGGTGGAGGGCAACCTCAAGGCTGGCGCGCGCCACATCTACCAGAAGCGTCGCTTCTACCTGGATGAAGACAGCTGGGCCGCTGTGGCTTCGGACCAATACGACGCACGTGGCCAACTCTATCGCGGTTCGTTTGCGTTCCTCAGCCAGAGCTATGACAAGCAGGTACCGGACACCACGCCTTTCATGATCTACGACCTGGTGGGCGGTTCCTACAACATCAACGGAGTGGTGGGCCCTTACGGTGGTATCCGTTACATCGACTCGCTGTCCAAGGCGCAATGGTCGCCCGAGTCCCTGGCGGGTGCCGGCATTCGCTAATGCTGTGACAAGGCGCCCTGCGGTCCACTGACGGTGGAATGGCCGCATGCCGTGGGCGCCTGACTCCAACGCCGGGTTGCACCCTGGGGTGCTCCCGGCGCGGCTTTTTCAAGAGGACGCAGTATGGGTTCGTACAAGAAGTGCGTATTGCTGGCACTGGTGTTGTGGCAAGGAGTCGCTCAAGCCGCCAGCTTCGTCGACGTGCTGGACCAACCGGCCCGGCTCAGTGCCCTGGCCGTGAGCAGCCCCCTGCTCGCCGCGGCCCGTGCGGGTGAGCGCCTGGTTGTCGTGGGGCAGCGTGGTCACATTCTTTATTCCGATGATTCAGGCCGGCAGTGGCAGCAGGTGAACGTGCCGGTCAGTGCCGACCTCAATGCCGTGTCTTTCCCGACGGCGGAGCAAGGCTGGGCCGTTGGCAGCGATGGCGTGGTGCTGCACAGCAGCGATGCGGGCCTGACCTGGAACAAACAACTGGACGGCCGTGAGATCGGCGCGTTGCTGGTCAAGCACTACGGCGCCCTGGCCAAGGCTGAGCCGGCCAACGAGCAATGGGCGCTGCGTGTCGAAGAGGGCCAGCGGCTGATTGAAGAGGGCGCCGACAAGCCGCTCCTCGATGTCTGGTTTGCCAATGACCAGCTCGGTTATGTGGTGGGTGTGTTCAACCTGATCCTGCGCACGGAAGACGGTGGCAAGCACTGGATCCCCTTCCAGGACCGTATCGACAACCCGCAGGGCTTTCACCTCAATGCTATCGCCTCCACGGGCGACGCGCTGTACATCGCCGGCGAACAGGGCCTGCTGCTCAAGTGGGATGACGCGCAGCAGCGTTTCCTGGCCGTGCACTCGCCTTATCAAGGCAGCTTTTTCGGGGTCGTGGGCAAGCCGGGTGAAGTCCTGGCCTACGGCCTGCGCGGGCATGTGTTTCGCAGCATCGATGGCGGCGCCAGCTGGAGCCCGCTGAGCACCGGCCTGCAGGTCAACATTACCGCCGCCACCCTGGACGCCAATGGGCGCTACGAGCTGTTCACCCAGGCCGGGCACCGGCTGGTCAGCCTGAAGGATGGCAGTGGCCTGCAATTGCAGGCGCAACAAAACCAGTCACCCGTCGCGGGCGCCACCCTGGCCGCCGATGGCGCGCTGGTGCTGGTTGGCAGCCGTGGTGCGCGTGCGCTGGGCCAAGAATAAGAACTGAACCCATTAGAGTGAGTACCCAGACATGGGCAATATAAAGCAGGACACCATGCCGGTGATTTGCGACTTGCATGACTTCGACCGAAGCTCCGGCAACCGGCTGGAACGTTGGGTGTTCAATCATCGTCCGCTGTTCATGCTGCTCATGGCACTGATCACTCTGGTGCTGGGCTACATGATGGCAACCCGCCTGGAGTTGCGCCCCAGCTTCGAGAAAATGATTCCGCAGAGCCAGCCGTACATTCAGAATTTCCTGGAAAACCGCAAGTCACTGCGCGGCCTGGGCAGCTCGGTACGGGTGGTGATCGAAAACACCGAGGGCGATATTTTCGACCCTGAGTACCTGAGCCTGCTCAAGCAGGTCAATGACGAGTTGTTCCTGACCGAAGGCGTCGATCGCGCCTGGATGAAGTCCCTCTGGAGCCCGTCGGTGCGCTGGACCGAAGTCACCGAGGAAGGCTTCCAGGGTGGCCCGGTGATGCCCGATACCTATCAGGGGTCGACCAAGGATATCGAACAGCTGCGCCAGAACATCAACCGCGCCGGCATCGTCGGTAGCCTGGTGGCCAGCGATTTCAAATCGACCATGCTGATTGTGCCGCTGCTGGACACGGCGACGGCCACGGGCCATGGCATCGATTACCATGCTTTCGCCCAGCAACTGGAACAGCAGTTGCGCGACCAGATCGAATTCGGCGGCGACAGCAGGGCGCGCAAGGCCGGGGAGGAGGGCGAGGGCAAGTACAAGGTGCGGGTGATCGGTTTCGCCAAGTTGATGGGCGACCTGATCGACGGCCTGATCCAGGTGATGATGTTCTTCGGCCTGGCCGTGGTCACCTCGTTCGTCATCATCTACCTCTATACCCGTTGCATCCGCAGCACCCTGCTGGTGATCTTCTGCTCGCTGACGGCGGTGGTCTGGCAGTTGGGCATCGTCGCCTGGCTGGGTTACGCCCTCGATCCGTACTCGATCCTGGTGCCTTTCCTGATCTTTGCCATCGGTGTGTCCCACGCGGCGCAGAAGATGAACGGCATCATGCAGGACATCGCCCGCGGCACCCACAAGCTGATCGCGGCGCGCTACACCTTCCGCCGCCTGTTCATCGCCGGTGTCACCGCGCTGCTGGCCGACGCCGTCGGTTTCGCCGTGCTGATGCTGATCGACATCCCGGTGATCCAGGACCTGGCCATTACCGCCAGTATCGGCGTGGCGGTACTGATCTTCACCTCGCTGTTGTTGATGCCGGTGGCGCTGTCCTATATCGGCGTCGGCACCAAGGCGGCCGAGCGTGCCTTGAAGATCGATTCCCGGGCCGACAATCACCGCGGTTTCGGCAAGCTGTGGGACCTGCTCGACCGGTTCACCACGCGCAAGTGGGCCACCGGCATTGTCATCGGCGCCCTGGTGCTGGGCATCGCAGGTTTCGTGGTCAGCCTGCAACTGAAAATCGGCGACCTCGACAGTGGCGCCCCGGAGTTGCGCGCGGACTCGCGCTACAACCGTGACAACGCCTACATCACCAGCCACTACGCACTGTCCAGCGACCTGTTCGCGGTGATGATCAAGACCCCGGCCGAAGGCTGCCTGAACTACCAGACACTGATCCTCGCCGACCGCCTGGCCTGGGAACTGCAGCAGTACCCGGGCGTGCAGGCGACCTCATCGCTGGTCAACGCGGTGCGCCAGATCACCGCGGGCTCGTTCGAAGGCAACCCCAAGCTCAACAACATCCAGCGCAACCAGGACGTCCTGAACTACGCCGCGCAACAGGCCTCGGTCAATGCGCCGGAACTGTTCAACAACGATTGCTCGGTGATGCCGGTGATTGCCTACCTCAAGGACCACAAGGCCGAGACCCTGGACGCGGTGGTGGCGATCGCCGACCGCTTCGCCAAGGCCAACAGCACCGAGGATCGCCAGTTCCTGCTGGCCGCCGGTACCGCGGGCATTGAAGCGGCAACCAACATCGTGGTGCGCGAAGCCAACCGCACCATGCTGATCTATGTCTACCTGGCGGTGATTGTGTTCTGCCTGATCACCTTCCGCAGCTGGCGCGCGGTGCTGGTGGCCCTGCTGCCGCTGGTGCTGACCTCGATTCTCTGCGAGGCCTTGATGGTGGTGATGGGTATCGGCGTGAAAGTCGCGACCCTGCCGGTGATCGCCCTGGGGGTGGGTATCGGTGTGGACTACGCGCTGTACCTGCTCAGTGTGCAGCTGGCCTATCAGCGCAGCGGCATGCCATTGGCCGAGGCCTATCGCAACGCGGTGTCCTTCACGGGGCGGGTGGTCGGCCTGGTCGGCGTCACCCTGGCCGCCGGCGTGGTGTGCTGGGCCTGGTCGCCGATCAAGTTCCAGGCCGACATGGGCATCCTGCTGACCTTCATGTTCCTCTGGAACATGCTCGGAGCCTTGATCCTGATTCCGGCGCTTTCCTACTTCCTGCTGCGCGATACCGGCATGCCGGCCCGCGTCGCCAAGCGTGCGTGACTCTTTTTATCCATCAGGGCAGCCTCTTGCCCTGACATTGCCTGAGTGTTTGAAACATGTCTGATTACAAAGCTCCCCTGCGCGATATGCGTTTCGTACTCAACGAGGTCTTTGAAGTCTCCCGGTTGTGGGCTTCCATGCCAGCCCTGGCCGAATTGGTCGATGAAGACACGGCCACGGCCGTGCTCGAGGAAGCCGGCAAAGTGGCTGCAGGCCTCATTGCCCCGCTCAATCGCAATGGCGATGAGCAGGGCTGCACCTGGAGCGACGGCGCGGTGACCACGCCGGATGGTTTTCCCGCCGCCTACCGAGCCTTTGCCGAAGGCGGCTGGGTCGGCGTGGGCGGTGACCCGGCCTACGGCGGCATGGGCATGCCCAAGGTGATCGGCGCCCAGGTCGAGGAAATGGTCAATGGCGCCAACCTGTCCTTCGGCCTGTACCCGATGTTGACCGCCGGTGCCTGCCTGTCGCTCAAGGCCCACGCCAGCGAAGAGCTGAAGGCGGCTTACCTGCCGAACATGTACGCCGGCGTCTGGACCGGCTCCATGTGCCTGACCGAGCCCCACGCCGGTACCGACCTGGGGATCATTCGCACCAAGGCCGAACCTCAGGCCGATGGCGCCTACAAGGTCAGCGGTACCAAGATCTTCATCACCGGCGGCGAGCAGGACCTGACCGAGAACATCATTCACCTGGTGCTGGCCAAGCTGCCGGACGCGCCGGCCGGGGCCAAAGGCATCTCGCTGTTCCTGGTGCCCAAGTTCATGGTCAATGCCGACGGCAGCCTGGGGGCGCGCAACCCGGTCAGTTGTGGCTCGATCGAGCACAAGATGGGCATCAAGGGTTCGTCCACCTGCGTGATGAACTTCGACGAAGCCGTGGGTTACCTGGTCGGCGAGCCGAACAAAGGCCTGCTGGCGATGTTCACCATGATGAATTACGAACGCCTGGGGGTGGGTATCCAGGGCCTGGCGACCGCCGAACGCTCCTACCAGAACGCCGTGGAATACGCCCGCGATCGCCTGCAGAGCCGGGCGCCGAGCGGACCGCAAGCCAAGGACAAGGTGGCTGACCCGATCATCGGGCACCCGGACGTGCGCCGCATGTTGCTGACCATGAAGGCCTGCAACGAAGGCGGCCGGGCGTTTTCCACCTACGTGGCGATGCAGCTCGATACGGCCAAGTACAGCGAAGACCCGGCCACGCGCAAACGCGCCGAAGAGCTGGTGGCGCTGCTGACCCCGGTCGCCAAGGCATTCCTCACCGACCTGGGGCTGGAAACCACGGTGCACGGCCAGCAGGTGTTCGGCGGCCACGGCTACATCCGTGAGTGGGGCCAGGAACAACTGGTGCGTGACGTGCGGATCACCCAGATCTACGAAGGCACCAACGGCATCCAGGCCCTGGACCTGGTGGGACGCAAGGTGGTGGGCACGGGCGGTGCGTACTACCAACTGTTCGCTGACGAGATCCGTCATTTCACGGCCACGGCAGACGCGGCGCTGGGCGAGTTCGTCAAGCCGCTCGATGCGGCCCTGGATCGCCTCGACGAACTGACTGCCTGGGTGCTGGACCGTGCCAAGGGCAACCCGAACGAAATCGGCGCGGCGTCGGTGGAGTACCTGCATGCCTTCGGCTACACCGCCTACGCCTACATGTGGGCGTTGATGGCCAAGGCCGCACTGGGCAAGGAAGCGCAGGATGACTTCTACGCCAGCAAGCTCGGGACTGCGCGCTTCTATTTCGCCCGTTTGTTGCCGCGCATCGAGTCGCTGTCCGCATCGGTCAGGGCCGGCAGCGAGTCGCTGTACTTGCTCGACGCCGAACAGTTCTGAGCCCGAGTATCGCAGACGACCTGCAACCTACAGAATCAGGAAGCCCCACCGTGTCGAAAACAAAAATAATCGCGCCCGCAGAAGGCGCTTACAGCTATCCCTTGTTGATCAAAAGCCTGCTGCTTTCGGGGGCTCGTTATGCGCCCGAGCAGGAGATCGTCTATGCAGACAAGCTGCGCTACAACTACCGCACGCTCAATGAGCGGATCAGGCGCCTGGCCAATGCGCTGGTCAACGCCGGCGTCAAGGCAGGGGATACCGTGGCCCTGCTCGATTGGGACAGCCACCGCTACCTGGAGTGTTTCTTTGCCGTGCCGATGATTGGTGCGGTGTTGCACACGGTCAACATCCGCCTCTCGCCCGAGCAGGTGCTCTACACCATGAATCACGCCGAGGATGACGTGGTGCTGGTGCATGATGATTTCCTGCCGTTGATGGAGCAGATTCATGGCGAGCTGACGACCGTCAAAGGCTTTATCCAGCTCAGCGACGTCGGCGCACCCGCCACCGGGTTACCGGTGCTGGGTGAGTATGAAGCGCTGCTGGCCAAGAGTGAGCCGCACTTCGACTTCCCCGACTTCGACGAGAACTCGGTGGCGACCCTGTTCTACACCACCGGCACCACGGGCAACCCCAAGGGGGTGTATTTCAGCCACCGCCAGTTGGTGCTGCATACCCTGAACGCCGTGGGCACCCTGGGCGTGTACCAGGGCTTGCCGTTGTTGCGCTCGGACGACGTGTACATGCCGATCACGCCGATGTTCCATGTACACGCCTGGGGCGTGCCGTATGTGGCAACGCTGATGGGGATCAAGCAGGTTTACCCGGGCCGCTATGAACCCAACAGCCTGGTCAGGCTGCACCGCGATGAGAAGGTCACCTTTTCCCATTGCGTGCCGACGATTCTGCAGATGATCCTCGATTGCAAGGAAGCGACGCAGGCTGACTTCACGGGTTGGAAGTTGCTCCTGGGTGGCAGTGCCCTGACCCATGGCGTCGCTGCCCAGGCGACGGCAAAAGGCATGCTGGTCCATAGTGGCTATGGCATGTCCGAGACCTGTCCGTTGATTTGCCTCACGCACTTGCGTGAGCCGGAATCCGCGCAAAGCGCGCAGGACCAGGTGGCTGCCCGGATCAAGACCGGGGTGGCGGTGCCGATGGTCGAGATGAAAATCATCGATGCCTTCGGTAACGAGGCACCTCACGATGGCGAATCCCAGGGCGAGATTGTGTTGCGTGCGCCCTGGCTGACCCAGGGTTACCTGAAAGAGCCGGAGCAGGGCGCCCAGCTCTGGGAAAACGGCTGGATGCATACCGGTGACATCGCCTCGATCGACGCGCTGGGCGTGGTGGAGATCAAGGACCGTCTTAAGGATGTGATCAAGACCGGGGGCGAGTGGATCAGCTCGCTGGAACTGGAAAGCCTGATCAGTGAGCACCCGGCGGTTGCGTCGGTCGCGGTGGTTGGCATTCCTGACCCGCAGTGGGGGGAGCGGCCGATTGCCCTGGTAGTGGGTGTGCCCGGTGAAGATATTGCGCCCGAGCAGTTGGAGGTCCACCTGCATCACTATGTCGAGAGTGGGCGCATCAACAAGTGGGCGATCCCCAAGCAGATCAGGATCGTGGACGATATCCCCAAGACCAGTGTCGGCAAGATCAACAAGCGCCTTATCCGGCAAGAGGAACTGGCCCGCCAGGACCAGTGAACCCTGCGTCAACCCGGTGATTGCCGGCGCCCCTTCGGGGCGTCCGGCATCCCGTCAATTGCAGTGTGGCCGGGGCGGCATTCACCAGGCACCGAAGCGTGCTTCGGCTCATGGCCTGGTGATGTCGCCCTGCCGTGTTTTTCACAACATTTTGAAGCACTCTCGCTGCCAAGCCCCGGGCACTTTAGATCTAGACTGGCGACCCTATTTATTCGGTAACGTCTTTTTTCTGGAGGCTGCACATGAACACCCGTGGTTTGCTCGATCAGCTACTCAAGTCCGGTCAGGAGATGTTGCAGAACAAGACCGGCACCCCTCAGCGTAACGCCTCAGGCTCGAGCGGATTGAGCAGTCTGTTGTCCGGCGCTACCGGCGGTGCGTTGGCCGCCGGTGCCATGGGCCTGCTGCTGGGCAGCAAGAAGGCTCGTAAATATGGCGGAAAGGCGGTGACCTATGGTGGTCTCGCGGCCTTGGGCGTCGTGGCCTACAAGGCTTATGGCAATTGGCAGGCCCAGCAGGGCACGGCGCCACTCTCCGCACCACAAACCCTTGACCGCTTGCCGCCCGCGCAGGTCGAGGAGCACAGCCAGGCCATCCTCAAGGCGCTGGTGGCGGCGGCCAAGGCCGATGGTCATGTCGACGAGCGCGAGCGTGCGCTGATCGAAGGCGAATTCACCCGGCTGGACAACGATCAGGCGCTGCAGCACTGGCTGCACGCCGAACTCAACAAGCCACTCGACCCGGCCGACGTCGCGCGCGCCGCCAGCACCCCGGAAATGGCGGCCGAGATGTACATCGCCAGTGTGATGATGGTGGACGAAGAGAGCTTCATGGAAAAATCCTACCTCGACGAACTGGCACGCCAGCTCAAGCTGGAACCGGGGCTCAAGGCCGAACTGGAGCGGCAGGTGCGCCTGGCGCAGGCCTGACGGCCGTGCCTGCCTGAGCTCACTGCACGTCGGAGGCGTGGCCATTGGGGGATGCCGTCCTCAATGGCCAATCCACGGCCTGTTTCTACACAACTATCGCTGGTAGCTCGTGGCTTGTCTGGCGGAGAGTAGCCGTCCCGGTGCATTCAAGGGTTTTCGCCCGGGATGAGACGCAGTGCGCAACCGCTGATTATTCGTGGTGCGCCCTCGGCTATACTCCCCAGCATTTGAATGGCCCCGAGGACTGACTGTGAAGAACTGGACGTTACGCCAACGCATATTGGCGAGTTTTGCGGTGATCATCACCATCATGTTCCTGATGGTTGTTGTCTCCTATTCACGGTTGCTGAAGATCGAGGCCAGTGAAAACAGCGTGCGTGACGAGGCGGTGCCCGGGCTTTATTACAGTTCGATGATTCGCAGCGCCTGGGTCGACAGTTATTTGCAGACTCAGAAAATGCTGGGCCTGGAGGAAGGCCAGGGCGTCACCGCGGAAAATATCGCTGAATTCAAGTCCTATGAGCAGCATCTTCAAACGCTGATGGCTGACTACGCCGCCACCATTCATGGCAACGAGGACCGCAAGGAATTCGACTTGTTCGAGAAGGCGCACCAGAACTACGCCATCATTCTGGCTTCGGTCCTGGAGTTGCATAGGAACAACCAGGAAGCCGAAGCGACCAAAATGTTCACCGAACAACTGACGCCGGCCTGGACTGCAGGTCGTGTGAAGCTCAATGAGATCATCGGCGAGAACAAGGTCGTGGCCGACCATGCCACGGCGGCCATCGACGATGCCGTGTTCGCGGCAAAAATCAGCATGGGCCTGTCGCTGCTGGTGGCGATCTTCGTCGCTGGGCTCTGCGGTCTGCTGCTGATGCGCGCGATCATGTCGCCGATGAACCGCATCGTGAATATCCTCGAAACCATGCGCACCGGAGACCTGAGCAATCGCCTGAACCTGGATCGCAAAGACGAATTCGGGGCGGTGGAAGCCGGTTTCAACGACATGATGACCGAGTTGACCTCACTGGTGTCCCAGGCACAGCGCTCCTCGGTACAGGTCACCACCTCGGTGACGGAAATTGCCGCGACGTCCAAGCAACAGCAGGCCACCGCCACCGAGACCGCCGCGACCACCACGGAAATCGGCGCCACCTCGCGGGAAATCGCCGCGACCTCCCGTGACCTGGTGCGCACCATGACCGAGGTGTCCACGGCGGCCGACCAGGCTTCGGTACTGGCCGGTTCCGGTCAGCAAGGGCTGGCGCGCATGGAAGACACCATGCATTCGGTGATGGGCGCCGCCGACCTGGTCAACGCCAAGCTGGCGATCCTCAACGAGAAGGCCGGCAACATCAATCAGGTGGTGGTGACTATCGTCAAAGTCGCCGACCAGACCAACCTGCTGTCGCTCAACGCGGCGATCGAAGCGGAAAAGGCCGGTGAATACGGACGCGGTTTTGCCGTAGTGGCCACCGAAGTCCGGCGCCTGGCCGACCAGACCGCTGTCGCGACCTATGACATCGAGCAAATGGTGCGCGAGATCCAGTCCGCGGTGTCGGCCGGTGTGATGGGGATGGACAAGTTCTCCGAAGAAGTGCGCCGTGGCATGTCCGAAGTGCAGCAGGTCGGCGAGCAGTTGTCGCAGATCATTCATCAGGTCCAGGCGCTGGCGCCTCGGGTGTTGATGGTCAACGAAGGCATGCAGGCCCAGGCCACGGGTGCCGAGCAGATCAATCATGCGCTGGTGCAGTTGGGCGATGCCAGCGGCCAGACGGTCGAGTCCCTGCGTCAGGCCAGTTTCGCCATCGACGAGCTGAGCCAGGTGGCCGTCGGGCTGCGCAGCGGCGTCTCGCGATTCAAAGTCTGATGAGCGAGCTCGTGGTCAAGCGGGGCACTGGCGTGGCACCGAAGCAGTCGCTGTTCCTGGTGTTTCGCATCGGTGAGGAGCGTTATGCCGTGCAAGCGGTGGAGGTGGCTGAAGTGCTGCCCTGCCTGCCGCTCAAACCCATTGCCAGGACCCCGCCGTGGGTCGCCGGCGTGTTTGCCTATCGCGGCCTGATCGTGCCGGTGATCGATGTGGGCGCCCTGGCGTTCGGCCAGCCGGCCCAGGCACGCACCAGTACGCGCCTGGTGTTGGTGCACTATCGGCCGGACGAGACGGAACCCGCGCAACTGCTGGGTCTGATTCTTGAACAGGCCACCGATACCCTGCGGTGCGATCCCGAGGAGTTCCAGCCCTATGGCCTGGACAACCGCCAGGCGCCGTATCTGGGGCCAGTGCGCGAAGATGCCCGGGGGTTGTTGCAATGGGTGCGGGTGGCGGACCTGCTGGACGCGCAGGTGCGGGCGCTGCTGTTTCCATCGCCCCCTCTGGATCTGGCGATGCTCGAGGAGGGCGCATGAGCAGCGACCAGCGTTTTTTCGACTTCCTCAAGGAGCGCATCGGCCTGGACGTGAGCTCGGTCGGGCCGGCGATCATCGAGCGCGCGGTACGCCAGCGCACGGCAGCGCAACAGGTGGAAACCTCCGATGAATACTGGCACCACCTGCAAGGTTCGCGCGAGGAACAGCAAGCGCTGATCGAAGCGGTGATCGTTCCCGAAACCTGGTTTTTCCGCTACCCGGAGTCCTTTGCCACCCTGGTCAGGCTGGCGACCAAGCGCCTGGCCGAGATCAAGGGCATGCGCGCGTTGCGGATTCTCAGCTTGCCGTGCTCCACCGGCGAGGAGCCGTACTCGATCGCCATGGCGTTGCTCGATACCGGGCTTGCGCCCCATCAGTTCAAGGTCGAAGGCCTGGATGTCAGCCCGTTGTCGGTCGAGCGAGCCAAGCATGCGTGCTACACCAGGAACTCCTTTCGTGGGCAGCCCATGGATTTTCGCGAGCGACATTTCACTGTCGAAGGCGAGCGCTATCACCTCAGTGAGCGGGTGCGCGAGCAAGTGCGCCTGCAAGTGGGGAATCTGCTGGACCCGACGCTGCTGGCCGATGAAGCGCCCTATGACTTCGTGTTTTGCCGCAATCTGCTGATCTATTTCGATCAGCCCACCCAGCAGCAGGTTTTTCAAGTGCTCAAGCGCCTGACCCATGAGGACGGCGTGCTGTTTATCGGTCCGGCCGAAGGCAGCCTGCTGGGGCGCCTGGGCATGCGCTCGATCGGGATCGCCCAGTCGTTTGCCTTCAGTCGTCACAGTGCCCCTACACCTGAGCCGCCGACCTTTATCGCGCCACCGCTGCCGGTCAGTTTGCCTGTGCGTAACACTGCGCCGCCGACGGTTCGCAGTCGCCCTTTCGCTACGCAAGCTCCTGCACCTGCGGCACCGCGTAGCTTTGATAAAACGCCGAGCACTGATGCCGCAGTGCTGTTGGCAAACATTGCGACCCTGGCCAACGAAGGCAAGAGCCTCGAGGCGCGAGCGGCTTGCGAAGACTATTTACGTGGCCACGGGCCGGTGGCGCAGGTGTTCTATTGGCTGGGGCTGCTCAGCGATGTCGCCGGCAGCGTGCTGGAAGCCCAGGGTTACTACCGCAAGGCGTTGTACCTGGAGCCGCAACACCCGGAGACCTTGATGCACCTGGCGGCATTGCTGGCGTCCCAGGGCGATGCGGCGGGCGCCCGTCGCTTGCAGGAGCGTGCCGCCCGCAACGAACGTACCGCTGACAGTGAGCGTAAACGATGACCGGTTCTGTTTCATTGAACGTGACCCATGAAGATGCCCAGGCCATCGACGACTGCTGGAACCGCATCGGTATTCACGGCGACAAGTCCTGCCCATTGCTGTCCGAACATATTCATTGCCGTAACTGTGCGGTGTACTCCGCTGCGGCTACGCGGTTGCTGGATCGTTATGCCCTGCAGCAAGACGATGAGGCCCATTCGTCTGCCACCGTCGAGGCGGATGTCGTCACGCGTTCGTTGCTGATGTTCCGCCTGGGCGAAGAATGGCTGGCGCTGAGCACCCGCAGCCTGGTGGAAGTGGCGCCCTTGCAGGCGATTCATTCCTTGCCCCATCAACGTTCGCGGGCCCTGATGGGGGTTGCCAATGTGCGCGGTGCGCTGGTGGCCTGCCTGTCGCTGGTGCAGTTGCTGGAGCTGGAAGTCACCGCGGGCGTGGCATCAACCGCACGGGTCATGCCGCGCATGCTGATCATCGCGGCACACGGTGGCCCGGTGGTGGTACCGGTGGATGAGGTGGACGGGATTCACGCCATCGATGAGCGAATCCTCGACCGCGCTTCCCGCTCGGGGCCGCAGGCCGGCGCCAAGTACACCCGGGGCGTGCTGCCGTTCAAGGGCCATAGTTTGCGCTGGCTGGACGAAGAGCAGTTGTTGTCCGCCGTGACCCGGAGCCTGACATGACCCCAGATCAAATGCGCGACGCCTCATTGCTGGAGCTGTTCAGTCTCGAGGCCGAAGCCCAGACCCAGGTCCTCAGCGCCGGCCTGCTGGCGCTGGAGCGCGACCCGACCCAGGCCGATCATCTGGAAGCCTGCATGCGCGCGGCCCATTCGCTCAAGGGCGCCGCGCGGATTGTCGGGGTGGATGCCGGGGTCAGCGTTGCCCACGTCATGGAAGATTGCCTGGTCAGTGCCCAGGAGGGGCGACTGTTCCTGCATCCGGAGCACATCGATGCCTTGCTGCAAGGTACCGATCTGTTGATGCGCATTGCCACGCCGGGCAGCGCCAACACCGGACCGAACGACATTGATGGCTACGTGGCGTTGATGGGCCGGTTGCTTGACCCCGCTGCGGTTGCGGCGCCGGTCATGGCGCAAACTCTGTTATCCGCCACTGCGCCGATGGCCGAGTTGCAACTCGACCCTCCAGCGCCGCCAGCGCCAACGATGGAGTCGCCAGACACCGCGTCATTGCTGGCCACGCCGGCGGAGGCTGTGCACAAGACCAAGCGCGTCACCGAGAGTGGCGAGCGCGTATTGCGGGTCACGGCCGAACGCCTGAACAGCCTGCTCGACCTGTCGAGCAAGTCGCTGGTGGAAACCCAGCGCCTGAAACCCTACCTGTCGACGATGCAGCGCCTCAAGCGCATACAGAACAATAGCCTGCGAGCCCTCGAAAACCTCAACGTCCACCTCAAAGAACAGGCCCTGGGCCTTGAGGCGCAAGAGGCACTCGACGATGCGCGGCGGCTGCTGGCCGAGTCCCAGCAACTGCTGGCCGAGAAAACGGCCGAACTCGATGAGTTCGCCTGGCAGGCCAGCCAGCGCGCCCAGGTCTTGTATGACACGGCGTTGGCCTGTCGCATGCGGCCGTTTGCCGATGTGCTCACTGGCCAGGCGCGGATGGTGCGTGACCTGGGCCGCAGCCTGGGCAAGCAGGTCCGGTTGGAGATCGACGGGGAGAAAACCCAGGTCGACCGCGACGTCCTGGAAAAGCTGGAAGCCCCGCTGACCCATTTATTGCGTAACGCTGTCGATCACGGCATCGAAATGCCCGAGCAGCGGTTGCTGGCCGGCAAGCCGGCCGAAGGCTTGATTCGCTTGCGCGCCTCCCACCAGGCGGGTTTGCTGGTGCTGGAGTTGAGCGATGACGGCAATGGCGTGGACCTGGAGCGGGTCCGGCGCAGCATTGTCGAGCGTCAGTTGTCGCCGAGCGAGACCGCCGCACAGCTGAGTGAGGAGGAGCTGCTGACCTTCCTGTTCCTGCCTGGCTTCAGCCTGCGCGACACCGTCACCGAGGTGTCGGGGCGCGGCGTCGGTCTGGACGCGGTTCAGCACATGGTCCGCCAGCTGCGGGGCGCGGTGGTGCTGGAGCAGAAAGCGGGCGAGGGCAGTCACTTCCACCTTGAGGTGCCGCTGACGCTGTCGGTGGTACGCAGCTTGGTGGTGGAGGTCGGTGAAGAGGCCTACGCCTTCCCGTTGGCGCATATCGAGCGCATGTGCGACCTGGAACCGGACGAAATCGTTCAGGTGGAAGGTCGCCAGCACTTCTGGCACGAAGGCCGGCACGTTGGTTTGGTCGCGGCCAGTCAGTTGCTGCAGCGACCGGCGAGCCAGACCAGCCCGGCAACGCTCAAGGTGGTGGTCATTCGCGAACGGGATGCGGTGTACGGCGTGGCCGTCGAGCGGTTTATCGGTGAGCGGACCCTGGTGGTACTGCCGCTGGATGAGCGCCTGGGCAAGGTTCAGGATATCTCCGCCGGCGCCTTGCTCGATGACGGTTCGGTGGTGTTGATTGTCGACGTCGAAGACATGCTGCGCTCGGTGGAGAAACTGCTCAACACCGGGCGCCTGGAGCGGATCGCACGCCACAGCCAGCAGGCGGCGCAAGTGGCACGCAAACGGATCCTGGTGGTCGACGATTCGCTGACGGTGCGTGAACTGCAGCGCAAGCTCCTGCTTAATCGGGGATATGACGTGGCGGTTGCCGTGGATGGCATGGACGGCTGGAACGCCCTGCGCTCCGAAGACTTCGACCTGCTGATTACCGATATTGATATGCCGCGCATGGACGGGATCGAACTGGTCTCGCTGCTGCGTCGCGACAACCGGTTGCAATCGCTGCCGGTCATGGTGGTGTCCTACAAGGATCGCGAAGAGGATCGGCGTCGTGGACTGGAAGCGGGGGCCGACTATTATCTAGCCAAGGCCAGTTTCCACGACGATGCCCTGCTCGACGCGGTGGTTGAGCTCATAGGAGGAGCGCGGGCATGAAAATCGCAATCGTCAATGATATGCCAATGGCCGTGGAGGCCCTGCGTCGAGCCCTGGCGTTCGAGCCGGCGCATCAGGTGGTGTGGGTGGCGGGTAATGGCCTGGAAGCGGTGCAGCGCTGCGCCGAGTTGACCCCGGACCTGATCCTGATGGACTTGATCATGCCGGTCATGGACGGGGTCGAGGCCACCCGCCGGATCATGGCCGAGACCCCTTGTGCGATCGTCATTGTCACGGTCGATCGCCAGCAGAATGTCCACAGGGTGTTCGAGGCCATGGGCCACGGCGCGCTGGATGTGGTGGATACGCCGGCACTCGGGGCCGGCGATCCGAAGGAAGCCGCAGCACCGTTGCTGCGCAAGATCCTGAATATTGGCTGGTTGATCGGTGACCGCGGCAATCGCGTGCGCTCAAACCCGGTACCGCCGCGCAGCCCGGGGCAGTGTCAGCGCCTGGTGGCCATCGGCTCGTCCGCCGGAGGGCCCGCGGCGCTGGAAGTCTTGCTCAAGGGCCTGCCCCCCGATTTTCCGGCCGCCATCGTGCTGGTGCAGCATGTCGACCAGGTGTTCGCCGCCGGCATGGCCGAGTGGCTCAGCAGTTCCAGCGGCTTGAACGTCCGCCTGGCCGAGGAGGGCGAACCCCCGCAAAACGGTACGGTTTTGCTGGCGGGCACCAACCACCACATTCGGTTGTTGAAAAATGGCACGCTGGCCTACACCGCCCAACCGGTCAACGAGATCTATCGACCGTCGATCGACGTGTTTTTCGAAAGCGTGGCCAGTTACTGGAATGGGGATGCAGTGGGTGTGCTGCTTACCGGTATGGGCCGTGATGGGGCCCAGGGACTCAAATTGATGCGCCAGCAGGGTTACCTGACCATCGCTCAGGATCAGCACAGCAGTGCGGTGTACGGCATGCCGAAAGCCGCCGCCGCCATCGATGCCGCTGTGGAAATCCGCCCGCTGGAGAAAATAGCGCCACGATTGCTGGAGATCTTTGCAAAATGAACGACATCAGCAGCGGTACTGGCCAGGTAGTAATTCAGGTGAATGCCCATGGATGATTTACAGCTCGACGATTTTAAAACCGATGAAAATGCCGCCATGGTGCTGCTGGTCGACGACCAGGCCATGATCGGTGAAGCCGTGCGTCGTGGATTGGCGAGCGAAGACAACATCGACTTCCATTTCTGTGCCGATCCGCACCAGGCCATTGCCCAGGCCGTCCGGATCAAGCCGACCGTGATCCTGCAGGACCTGGTCATGCCGGGCCTGGATGGCTTGTCGCTGGTGCGCGAGTATCGCAATCACCCGGCGACCAAGGACATTCCGATCATCGTGCTGTCGACCAAGGAAGATCCCTTGATCAAGAGCGCGGCCTTTGCGGCCGGGGCCAACGATTACCTGGTGAAACTGCCGGACAACATCGAGCTGGTGGCGCGCATTCGTTACCACTCACGCTCCTACACCACGCTGATCCAGCGCGATGCCGCCTACCGGGCGTTGCGAGTCAGCCAGCAGCAGTTGCTCGACACCAACCTGGTGCTGCAACGGTTGATGAACTCCGACGGCCTGACCGGCCTGTCCAATCGCCGTCACTTCGACGAATACCTGGAGCTGGAATGGCGCCGGGCCATGCGTGACCAGAGCCAACTGTCGCTGTTGATGATCGATGTCGACTATTTCAAGTCCTACAACGACAACTTCGGCCACCTGGAAGGTGACGAAGCCCTGCGCAAGGTGGCCGCGGCGATTCGCGAGGCCAGCAGCCGACCGTCGGATCTGCCGGCCCGTTATGGTGGCGAAGAGTTTGCGTTGGTGCTGCCCAATACCTCGCCGGGCGGCGCCCGGCTGGTGGCGGAAAAGCTGCGCCAGACCGTGGTAGCCCTGAAAATCCCGCACATTGCGCCGGCCGAGGGAGGCTGCCTGACCATCAGCATCGGACTCTCGACCATCACCCCGCAACCGAGCAGTGACAGCCGGCAATTGATCTCGGCGGCGGACAAGGGGTTGTACCAGGCCAAAAACAATGGGCGCAATCAGGTGGGGATTGAATGAGCCAGGCTGTTCATTCGTAGCTAAAGCCGCCAGGCGGGCTGCCGTGACGGCCTGATTACGTTATACTCGTCGGCTTTCAAAAGTTCGCCAACGAGTGCTGCCCGCCATGGAAATCAACCCGATCCTTAACAGTATCAAGGACCTGTCCGAGCGCTCCGAAACTATTCGGGGGTATCTTTGACTACGATCAAAAGCATGAGCGTCTGACTGAAGTCAATCGCGAGCTTGAAGATCCGAATGTCTGGAACAACCCGTCGTACGCTCAGGAACTGGGCCGCGAGCGGTCGCTGCTAGCTCAGATCGTCGAAACCCTCGACGAAATGCACAGCGGTCTGGCCGATGCCAAAGACCTGCTGCTGATGTCCGCCGAAGAAGAAGACCAGGCCGCCGTCGATGACGTCGCTGCCGAAGTCGAGCGCCTGCGCGAGTCCCTGGAAAAACTCGAATTCCGTCGCATGTTCAGCGGTGAGATGGACGCCAACAACGCTTACCTGGACATCCAGGCCGGCTCCGGCGGTACCGAGGCCCAGGACTGGGCCAACATCCTGCTGCGCATGTACCTGCGCTGGGCCGACAAACGCGGTTTCGACGCGACCATCATGGAACTGTCGGCCGGTGAAGTCGCCGGGATCAAGGGCGCCACCGTGCACATCAAGGGCGAATACGCCTTTGGCTGGCTGCGCACCGAAATCGGTGTACACCGCCTGGTGCGCAAGAGCCCGTATGACTCCGGCAACCGTCGTCACACCTCGTTCTCGGCCGTGTTCGTGTCGCCTGAAATCGATGACAACATCGAAATCGACATCAACCCGTCGGACCTGCGCATCGACACCTACCGCTCCTCCGGTGCCGGTGGTCAGCACGTAAACACCACCGACTCGGCCGTACGTATCACCCACGTACCGAGCAACACCGTGGTCTGCTGCCAGAACGAACGCTCCCAGCATGCGAACAAAGACACCGCGATGAAAATGTTGCGGGCGCGCTTGTACGAGCAGGAAGTGCAGAAACGCAACGCCGCCTCGCAAGCGCTGGAAGACACCAAGTCGGACATCGGCTGGGGTCACCAGATCCGCTCCTATGTACTTGATGCATCGCGGATCAAGGATCTGCGTACCAACATCGAGCGCAGCGACTGCGACAAGGTGCTCGACGGCGACATCGACGAGTACCTGGTGGCGAGCCTGAAGCAAGGCCTGTAAGACACTCTGTAGGAGCGGGCTTGCCCGCGATCCCCGGCCGCAGGCCGGGGGCAACGAACCTGATGGAATATTTAAAGACATGAGCGACCTAGAACTCGATCCGCAAGCCCTGCAACAGGAAGAAAACTCCCTGATCGCCCTGCGCAAGGAAAAGCTTGCTGCCGAGCGCGCCAAGGGCAATGCCTTCCCGAACGACTTCCGCCGCGAAAACTACTGCGATGCCCTGCAGAAGCAATACGCGGACAAGACCAAGGAAGAGCTCGCAGAGGCTGCAATCCCGGTCAAGGTTGCCGGTCGCATCATGCTCAACCGTGGCTCGTTCATGGTGATCCAGGACATGACCGGGCGGATCCAGGTTTACGTCAACCGTAAGACCCTGTCCGAAGAAACCCTGGCCTCGGTGAAAACCTGGGACATGGGCGACATCATTGCCGCCGAAGGCACCCTGGCCCGTTCCGGCAAGGGCGACCTGTACGTTGAAATGACCCACGTGCGCCTGCTGACCAAGTCGCTGCGCCCGCTGCCGGACAAGCACCACGGCCTGACCGACACCGAGCAACGCTACCGCCAGCGTTACGTTGACCTGATCGTCAACGATGAAGTGCGCCAGACCTTCCGCGTGCGTTCGCAAGTGATTGCCCACATCCGCAGCTTCCTGATGCAGCGTGACTTCCTGGAAGTGGAAACGCCGATGCTGCAAACCATTCCGGGTGGTGCGGCGGCCAAGCCGTTCGAAACCCACCACAATGCCCTGGACATGGAAATGTTCCTGCGCATCGCACCGGAGCTGTACCTCAAGCGCCTGGTGGTCGGTGGTTTCGAGAAGGTGTTCGAGATCAACCGCAACTTCCGTAACGAAGGCGTTTCGACTCGTCACAACCCTGAATTCACCATGTTGGAGTTCTACCAGGCTTACGCCGACTACGAAGACAACATGGACCTGACCGAAGAACTGTTCCGTGAACTGGCGCAGCTGGTTCTGGGCAGCACCGACGTGCCGTACGGCGACAAGGTGTTCCACTTCGGCGAGCCGTTCGTGCGCCTGTCGGTGTTCGACTCGATCCTCAAGTACAACCCCGAGCTGACCGCCGACGACCTGAACGACATCGACAAGGCCCGCGCCATTGCCAAGAAAGCCGGCGCCAAGGTGCTGGGTTTCGAAGGCCTGGGCAAGCTGCAGGTGATGATTTTCGAAGAACTGGTCGAGCACAAGCTGGAGCAGCCGCACTTCATCACCCAGTACCCGTTCGAAGTGTCGCCGCTGGCCCGTCGTAATGACGATAACCCGAACGTCACCGACCGATTCGAGCTGTTCATCGGTGGCCGTGAAATCGCCAACGCCTACTCCGAGCTCAATGATGCCGAAGACCAGGCCGAGCGCTTCATGGCTCAGGTGGCCGACAAGGACGCCGGTGACGACGAAGCCATGCACTACGACGCCGATTTCGTACGTGCGCTGGAGTACGGCATGCCGCCAACGGCCGGTGAAGGGATCGGCATCGATCGCCTGGTGATGTTGTTGACCAACTCACCGTCGATCCGTGATGTGATCCTGTTCCCGCACATGCGCCCGCAAGCGTAAACGTTTCAGTAAAAAAGCCGCCTAAAACAGGCGGCTTTTTATTGCCTGTCTGGTACAAATGTATCAATTGGTTACTTTTGCAGATTAGAGAGGAATACCTGTCGTGAACCGTGCAATTGCTCAAGAAGGTGCAGCGGGCATCGCCACTGCGGTCGCGGAAAGTGTTCAGTACCAGGGCCGCAAGGCCAGCCGACAGGGCAGTGAACAGCGTCGACAGGACATTCTCGACGCGGCGATGCGTATTGTCGTGCGCGATGGCGTGCGCGCCGTGCGTCACCGCGCCGTGGCCGCCGAGGCGGGCGTGCCGCTGTCGGCCACCACTTACTACTTCAAGGATATCGATGACTTGCTCACCGATACCTTCGCCCAATACGTGGAGCGCAGTGCGGCCTACATGGCCAAGCTATGGGTGAACAACGAAGGCTTGCTGCGGGAAATGGTGGTCAGTGGCGACGGCAGCCCTGAGTCCCGCTCGCAACTGGCCGACAATATTGCGCGGCTGATGGCGGACTATGTTCAGCGGCAACTGGTCACCCGTCGCGAACATTTGATGGCCGAGCAGGCGTTCCGCCAGGAAGCGCTGCTCAATCCACGCCTGGCGCTGTTGGTGCGCTCCCATCAACAGATTCTCCTGCAAGGCACCTGCCAGCTTTTCCAGGTGTTGGGTTCGCGTGAGCCACAGCAGGATGCCAAAGTGTTGACGGCGATTATCGGACGGATGGAATATCAAGGCCTGCTCAACGAGGCAGAGCCGCAGGCGGAAGCCGAAATGCTCGGTATTCTCACGCGGTACATGCATTTGGTGCTGGCTTCGGTGTAAACAGGACCGTTGCCACATTCGCGGGTGTGTATTCATAGGGAGTATTGAATGAAGTGCTGGCGTGTCGTGATCGCTCTGTCGTTCCTGCTGCTCAGCGGCTGCCTGGTCTCGTTCAAGGAGCCGTTGCCCGCCAGTGAGGCCGCGCCTGCAGCGTTGCTCGGCATGTGGACCAGCAAGAACGCCTGGGGCGAAGCACAGAACCTGGAGCTGACGCGCATCGGCCCGGGGCGCTACCAGGCCGTCAGCTACTTCAAGGCCAATCCCAGGGAGCGTGAGGCCTATCCGTTCACGGTCTCGCGCCATGGCAACCGCTGGTACGTCTCGGCCAAGGTGCCGGCCCAGTACGGCGGTCACTTCACCATTGCCGGCTTCGAACTCACCGACCAGGACGAGCTGGTGATCTATAACCTCGATCTCGACCTGATCAACCAGGCGGTCGGGCAAAAGCACCTGGGAGGCGAAGCCTTCAAGACCGACGACGGCGAGGGGGTGCTGGTCGACAGCCCCATGGATCAAGTGTTCGCCTACCTGGATGATCCGGCCAACTCCGACGTATTCGTCGAAGCCGCACGCTACCAGCGGCGGGTAAAAACCCAATAAACGCAGCAACGCAACGGTTATCAAAGGGAGCAACCGGTGGACGAATACCAGCAGACGATACGTACCCTGTCTGATCGCATAGTGCTGGCGCAGACGCCGATCCGCGTCCTCGATGCGGTGAAGTGGGACGACAACATCCGCAACGGCTTCCTCAAGGCCAAAGGCAAGGAAATGCCGGCGGTGGACCGTGACTACTACCTCAATCGGCCGCTGTCCTTCGACTCGAGCAAGGTCAAGCTGGAGTTCCAGAACATCGAGCGTGATATCACCCGCCAGTTGGGTCAGTTCAACCCGGTCGGGCAGATCATGCGGCGCATGTGCAAGGAGTACCGCATGGTGGTGCGGATGCTCGAGGCCCGTGGCACCGAAGACTTCGGGCTGATCTCGCAGGAGCTCTATGGCGCCGCCTCCGATGCGTTCCACGCCGGTGACCCGACCCTGGCCGACCTTGGCCTGATGATGTCCGATTACCTGAACAATATCGATGGCCGGGGCGACCTGAAGGACGAGCCGAAGATCCTCACCGCCAAAGAGGCGGTGCATCTGCTGCAAACTCGCTTGAACAAGGTGTTCGGTGAAACCGAGGAAACCATCCGGGTGTTTGAGTCCGACGGTATCGTCGCCGATGCGGCGGCGGGTGCCGACTACATCAAGATCCGCGCCGATGCGATGTTCAACGACCGTGACGTGCGCGCCCTGGAGGTCCATGAAGGCCTGGTGCATGTCGGCACGACGCTCAACGGGTTGAACCAGCCGATCTGCACCTTCCTGTCCAAGGGGCCGCCGTCTTCGACCGTGACCCAGGAAGGCCTGGCGATCCTGATGGAGATCATCACGTTCGCTTCCTACCCCAGCCGCTTGCGCAAACTGACCAACCGTACCCGGGCCATTCACATGGTCGAGGAGGGCGCGGACTTCCTGCAGATCTTCGAGTTCTTCCGCGAGCAAGGTTTCGAGATGGCTGAAAGCTATGGCAATGCGAGCCGGGTATTTCGCGGTTCGGTGCCCAATGGCCTGCCATTTACCAAAGACTTGTCCTACCTCAAGGGCTTTATCATGGTTTACAACTACATTCAGTTGGCCGTGCGTAAAGGCAAGCTCGAGCAGATCCCGTTGCTGTTTTGCGGCAAGACCACCCTGGAAGACATGCGCACCTTGCGCCAGTTGGTGGATGAAGGCCTGGTGGAACCCCCCAAGTACTTGCCAGCGCAGTTCCGTGACATGAACGCGCTGTCGGCCTGGATGTGCTTCTCCAACTTCCTGAATCACCTGAGCCTGGACCGGATCGAAGCGGATTACTCCAATATTTTGTGACTGATAAGGACACCCGTGGAGAGGGAGCTTGCTCCCGCCGGCAGGTCCGCGTTCGGGCGCAGCAGTCGTAAACCAATTGAACGCGATTTACCTGACAGACTGCGATTACAGCCTTTGGGGCCGCTTCGCAGCCCAGCGCGAGCTTGCTCCCTCGCCACGGACCAGGTCAGGTCCACGAAATCAACTCTTCACTGCGAGGTTTCAAACGGATGAGAATCCTCGGCATCGTCTGCCTGCTACTGACTTTGGGCGGTTGCAGTTCGCTGCTGTTCTACCCGGAGCCGGGCCAGTCGTTCACACCGGAAAAGGCCGGGCTCGAGTACCGCGATGTCACCCTGACCACGGTCGACGGCCTCCGGCTGCACGCCTGGTGGTTGCCGGCCAAGCAGGGCGTCGAGGTCAAAGGCACGGTGCTGCACCTGCACGGCAACGGCGGCAATCTGCCGATGCACCTCGGCGGTAGCTATTGGCTGCCGAAAGAGGGTTACCAGGTGCTACTGGTGGACTATCGCGGTTACGGTCTGTCTGAAGGCGAACCGAGCCTGCCGGCGATCTATCAGGACATCGACGCGGCGTTCACCTGGCTGGACAAGGCGCCGGAGGTCAAAGGCAAGCCGCTGATCGTCCTCGGCCAGAGCCTCGGCGGCGCGCTGACCGTGCACTACCTGGCCGAACACCCGCAGCGTCAGCGCGAGCTCAAGGCGTTGGTGCTCGATGGCGTACCCGCCAGTTACCGCGAAGTCGGACGGTTTGCGCTCAGCACCTCGTGGCTGACCTGGCCGTTCCAGGTGCCATTGTCCTGGCTGGTGCCGGACGGTGACAGTGCGATCGGCGCCATGCCGCGGATCAATGGCGTACCGAAATTGATCTACCACAGCATCGACGATCCGATCGTGCCTCTTTCCAACGGCATCCGACTGTATCAAGCTGCGCCCCCGCCCAGGGTGCTGCAGTTGACCCGGGGCGGCCACGTGCAGACGTTCGCCGACCCGGTCTGGCGAGGCGTCATGCTGCGCTTTCTTGATGATCCGCAGCATTTCAACGGTCTGCGCCGCCTGGGTGAGATCCCCAATTACCCGGCACCCCCGAATTCAGCAATCGAACCTCCAGAGAGTCCGCAATGAGTGAAGAACGTAACGCTATCCCACTGATCATCACCGGTATCTGCAGCATCCTGGGCACCGTCGCTGCCCTGTGGTGGTACGGCTACCTGCACTTTGCCAAACCGGAAGATGCGCTGCTGCTCAACGAGTTCACCATGCTCAAGACCGTGCCGGGCGAAGACTACAAAGTCTCCCTGGAGCCGGCCGCGCAAGTCGCGCAATGCATCGATGGCGTGCTGGTGTTGTTCGACACCGAGCAGAAAGGCCTGACCGGTGTGCTGATCAATGCCAAGAAAAAGGCCGTGCGTTGCATGGGCCAGGAAACCCCGCAAAAGCTCGAGCCATAACGGCGGCGATGCGAAGCCTTGTGGCGGGGGCGGCGACGCCCTCGCCACAGCGGTTCATCAGTGTTTCTGCTTGTCGCTTGTCGCCGACAATTGGTGCAGATGTTGCCGCGACAGGGCGAGGAAACGTGGCGTAGGTCCGACGTCCTCGTACAGCGGATCCCCTTCTTCATCGGTGGCGACAACGTGCTGGCCCTTCACATACGGGAAGCTCGCTTCGAGCTCTTCCAGGGCCGCGCCGATCAATTCCCCCAGCAGTTCCTCGGGGCGCCGTTTCGGGTACATTTCGCTGAGCGCCGCCAGGCGGGCGGCGGTTTCGACATCCAGGTGCAGGGTGTAGCCAGTCTCGGTCAAGCGCCCTGTGGCGGTTTCTTCCCAATGCTGGGCCAGTTCACGGATTTTCATAATGACCTCAGTGTGTCCCTGCTCGTGGCAGGGCGTGATGAGTGTCCGGCCGTGGCCGGTGGCAAGCCCTGGTGTGGCTTACTTATGAGACTAGCCGCAAGCCACAGGGTTTACCGTCGATTTGTCGCTTGCTTGTAAGAACCGGCTATGGGCGGCACTCTTGGGGTTCTACGCCGGAGCCTCAAAAGCCTTCCGCCATTCGTTGGAGAACTGCTGATGACCGATATCGATGCACGCTTGCGCGAGGATGTTCACCTGTTGGGAGAGTTGTTGGGCAACACCATCCGTGAGCAATACGGCGATGGGTTTCTCGACAAGATCGAGCAGATCCGCAAAGGTGCCAAGGCCGATCGACGCGGCTCGATGGACGCGCAACTGAGTGCCAGCCTCAATCAATTGAGTGAAGACGACCTGCTGCCCGTGGCGCGCGCGTTCAATCAGTTTCTCAATCTGGCGAACATCGCCGAGCAGTATCAGCTGATTCACCGCCGTGAGGAGTCGCAGCCGGCACCGTTCGAGGCGCGCGTATTGCCTGAACTGCTGGCGCGGCTACGAGCCGAGGGGCATGGCGCGGAGGCGCTGGCCAGGCAACTGGGGCGCCTGGACATCGAGTTGGTGCTGACCGCGCACCCGACCGAAGTGGCCCGCCGCACCCTGATCCAGAAATACGACGCGATCGCCGCGCAACTGGCGGCACAGGATCATCGCGACTTGACCAGCGCCGAGCGCGAGCAGATCCGGCAGCGCTTGCAGCGGCTGATTGCCGAAGCCTGGCACACCGAGGAAATCCGTCGCACCCGACCCACTCCGGTGGACGAGGCCAAGTGGGGCTTTGCCGTGATCGAGCATTCGCTATGGCAGGCGATCCCCCATTACCTGCGCAAGGCCGATCAGGCCTTGCTGGCCGCCACCGGCCTGCGCTTGCCGCTGGAAGCCGCGCCGATCCGGTTCGCTTCGTGGATGGGCGGTGACCGGGACGGCAACCCGAACGTGACCGCCGCCGTTACCCGTGAAGTCCTGCTGCTGGCGCGCTGGATGGCGGCGGACCTGTACCTGCGCGATGTCGATCAATTGGCGTCCGACCTGTCGATGCAGCAGGCCAGCGCTGCCTTGCGGGACAAGGCGGGGGACAGTGCCGAACCTTACCGTGCGGTGCTCAAGCAACTGCGCGAGCGCCTGCGGGCGACCCGTCAGTGGGCGCAGGCCTCGCTGGCGGCGACCACCCCGGGAGGGGCTGACGTGCTGTGCCACAACCGTGACCTGCTCGATCCGCTGGAGCTGTGCTACCAGTCGCTGCACGAATGCGGCATGGGTGTGATTGCCGATGGCCCGCTGCTGGACTGCTTGCGTCGAGCGGTGACGTTCGGTCTGTTCCTGGTGCGCCTGGACGTGCGTCAGGACTCATCGCGCCATAGCTCGGCGATGACCGAAATCACCGACTATCTGGGGCTTGGCCGCTATGAAGCCTGGGACGAGGAGGCGCGCATCAGCTTCCTGATGGCCGAGCTGAACAATCGTCGCCCCCTGTTGCCCACGCACTTCAAACCCTCGGCCGACACCGCGGAAGTCCTGGCGACCTGCCGTGAGATCGCGGCAGCCCCGGCGGCGTCACTGGGGTCGTATGTGATTTCCATGGCGGGCGCGGCCTCGGACGTGCTCGCGGTGCAACTGTTGCTCAAAGAGGCCGGGGTCCAGCGGCCGATGCGCGTGGTGCCGCTGTTCGAGACCCTCGCCGACCTGGACAACGCCGGGCCGGTGATCGAGCAACTGTTACTGTTGCCGGGTTACCGCGCCCGGTTGCAGGGCCCGCAGGAAGTGATGATCGGTTACTCCGACTCGGCCAAGGACGCCGGCACCACGGCGGCGGCATGGGCGCAGTACCGGGCACAGGAGCGCCTGGTGGAGATCTGCCGTGAACAACAAGTTGAATTGCTGTTGTTCCATGGTCGCGGCGGCACCGTGGGGCGCGGCGGTGGCCCGGCCCATGCGGCGATTCTGTCGCAGCCACCGGGTTCGGTCGCGGGGCGTTTCCGCACCACCGAACAGGGGGAAATGATTCGTTTCAAATTCGGCCTGCCAGACATCGCCGAGCAAAACCTCAACCTCTACCTGGCGGCCGTACTCGAAGCGACCTTGCTACCGCCTCCGCCGCCTGCCCCGGCATGGCGAGGCGTGATGGACGAACTGGCGGCCGACGGTGTCAGCGCCTACCGCGCCGTGGTCCGGGACAACCCGCAGTTCGTCGAGTACTTCCGCCAGTCCACCCCTGAGCAGGAACTGGGGCGCTTGCCGCTGGGCAGCCGTCCGGCCAAGCGCCGTGCCGGCGGGATCGAAAGCCTGCGGGCGATCCCGTGGATTTTCGGCTGGACCCAAACCCGCTTGATGCTGCCGGCCTGGCTGGGCTGGGAAGCGGCGCTGAGCAAGGCGCTGGCCCGTGGCGAGGGTGAGTTGCTGGCGCAGATGCGTGAGCAATGGCCGTTCTTCCGCACCCGGATCGATATGCTGGAAATGGTGCTGGCCAAGGCAGACGCGGACATCGCCCGGTCCTACGATGAGCGTTTGGTGGAGCCTGATTTGCTGCCTTTGGGTGCGCATTTACGCGACCTATTGTCGCAGGCCTGTTCGGTCGTGCTGGGGCTGACCGGTCAGTCGCAGCTACTGGCCCATAGCCCAGACACCCTGGAGTTCATCCGGTTACGTAACACTTACCTGGACCCGCTTCATCTACTGCAGGCCGAGTTGCTTGCCCGTTCCCGGCAGCAGGACGTGGCACAGGGCAGCCCGGTGGAACAGGCGCTGCTGGTGTCTGTGGCGGGGATTGCCGCCGGTTTGCGCAATACCGGCTAAGGCCTTGCGGACAATTCTGGCGGCCGTTTCGCAGCCCAAGAAGAGGGCTGGGAAACGGCGGCTGGCGTTTCTCAGGCGACACTTTGTTATGGGGTTGCGACTTGGAATACCTCGTCGCAAGGGCATGGCAGGCCCGGGTTCCTCCGACTTTCGACGGCTTGTGTGGTCCGTGCCTGCTGTGTATCTTGATCAGCCTTTGGCCGTTTGGGCGGCCCACGACCCTATTTTGAGATTGGCCCCAAGCGGCGAATCCGATCGTTTATAAATAAGAAATTGAGGAGCACATCGATGCGCGTCATTCTGCTGGGAGCTCCCGGGGCCGGTAAAGGTACTCAGGCTCAGTTCATCACCGAAAAATTCGCCATTCCACAGATCTCCACCGGCGACATGCTGCGTGCAGCGGTCAAGGCTGGCACCGAGCTGGGTATCAAGGCCAAGAGCATCATGGATGCCGGCGGCCTGGTCTCCGACGATCTGATCATCGCGCTGGTCAAGGATCGTATTGCCCAACCCGATTGCGCCAACGGTTTCCTGTTCGACGGTTTCCCGCGCACCATTCCTCAGGCTGAAGCCCTGGTGACTGCGGGTGTCGAGCTGGACCACGTGGTTGAAATCGCCGTCGAAGACGAAGAAATCGTGCAGCGTATCGCCGGTCGCCGCGTTCACGAGGCCAGCGGCCGCGTGTACCACACCGTTTACAACCCGCCGAAAGTCGCCGGCAAAGACGACATCACTGGCGAAGAGCTGGTGCAGCGCAAGGACGACACTGAAGAAACCGTGCGTCATCGCCTGTCGGTCTACCATTCCCAGACCAAGCCACTGGTGGATTTCTACCAGAAGCTGTCGGCTGCCAACGGCAAGCCGGTCTACAGCCACATTGAAGGCGTTGGCTCGGTTGAAGCCATCACCGGTAAAGTGCTTGAAGCACTGAGCTGAGAAAGCTGATTTGCTGTACCTTCAACGGCCCGCTTGCGGGCCGTTGTTGTTTATACTGGCGCACTTTTGACCACCTCCCTGACGGATACATCGATGAGTACCTTGCTGGCCCTGGACACCGCGACTGAAGCTTGCTCCGTTGCCTTGCTGCATGACGGCAAAGTGACGAGCCATTACGAGGTGATCCCGCGCCTGCATGCGCAGAAGCTGCTGCCGATGATCCAGCAACTGCTGGCGGACGCCGGCACCACCTTGCAGGCCGTCGATGCGATAGCGTTCGGGCGTGGGCCGGGGGCGTTTACCGGGGTGCGGATTGCCATTGGCGTGGTGCAGGGCCTGGCGTTCGCCCTGGATCGCCCGGTGTTGCCCGTCTCCAACCTGGCCGTGCTGGCGCAGCGTGCGTTGCGTGAGCACGGCGCCACCCAAGTGGCAGCGGCCATTGATGCGCGGATGGATGAGGTCTACTGGGGTTGCTACCGCGAAACAGACGGTGAAATGCGCCTGGTGGGGGCTGAAGCCGTACTGCCACCGGAAGCGGCGGCGTTGCCGGCAGAGGCTTCGGGTGACTGGTTCGGCGCGGGCACCGGTTGGGGCTATGGCGAGCGGATTGCCGTCAGCCTGAGCGGGCAGGACGCTGGCATGCTGCCGCACGCACAGGACCTGCTGACCCTCGCGCAGTTCGCCTGGGCACGTGGAGAAGCCATCCCGGCCGACGATGCGCAGCCAGTGTATCTGCGTGACAAGGTGGCGACGCCCAAGGCCCGTTAACGCCATAGTGTTGTTTGATCAAGGCTAGGGTTGCTCACTACCGTGGCGAGGGAGCTTGCTCCCGCTGGGTCGCGCAGCGACCCCAAAATTGCACTGCCGCGTAAACTGATCTGCGGGCGCTTCGCACCCGAACGGGAGCAAGCTCCCTCGCCACAAAGAGCAAGCGATTCCAATCGTCAGTTTCTTGCCTGCGCTTTTAAACCTTTTTGCTTTTATGTGTTCTAGTTATCACTTGGCAATTTGCGCACTTCAGGAAGTGCCGCTAAATTGCCATCATTGATCGTGAGCACGCACCTATGCGCATAGACGGCTTTTCTTCCCAGTCCTATCCCATTGCGCGCAAGCCCCGTAAGGGCCATGCGTCTGTGGACGAGTGCGTCGAGGACATCGATGACGAGCAGTCAATCCCTTCCGAAGAGCAACTGGCAGCCCGTGCGGCCCAGCGCTCGAGTAATCTTCCCGCCCGTCCGCAAGACCTGCTTTACCAGCGCGCCATGAGCAAAACCGTGGCGATGGCCCTGGCCAGCTACCTCAGCACCGCCACGTTTGTCGACTGGGATACGGAAGTGCTGGGTCTCGACCTGCACATCTGATGCGGCTGCCTTATTACCTCGGTTGCCCGTCCTGGAGCGAAAACGCCTGGCGCGACTACCTGTATCCACACAATGCCCGCCCCCATGAACTGCTTGGCCTGTACACCCAGGTGTTCAACGCTGTCGAAGGCAACACCACGTTTTATGCACGTCCCGCCCCGGCGACGGTAGAACGCTGGGTGCAGACCATGCCCGAGCACTTTCGCTTCACCGCCAAGTTCCCCAGTGACGTCAGTCACGGCGGCGACCTGCGCGAGCAAATCACCGCGGCCGATAGCTTCGTGCAGCTTCTCGCTCCGCTCGGTGAACGGGTCGCACCGCTGTGGTTGCAGCTGTCGGCGGCGTTTACCCCGCAGCGCATCGCTGAACTGGCCGGCTTTATCGATGGCTTGCAACGGCCCTTGGCGGTTGAGGTCCGGCATCGGGACTTCTTTGCCAAGGGCGATGCCGAGCGGATGCTCAATCGCTTGTTGCTGGACCGTGGCGTGGAGCGCATCTGCCTGGATCCTCGGGCGTTGTTCAGTTGCACCTCGACCGAGCCTTCGGTGCTCCATGCGCAAGCCAAGAAGCCCAATGTGCCGCCCCGCCCGGCGGCCTTCACCCGGTTCCCGCAGGTGCGCTTCATCGGTCATCCAGTGCTGGAGGCCAACGAGGTCTTTCTCACGCCCTGGGTCGAGAAAATCGCCCAATGGATCGAGGAAGACCGTACGCCGTACATCTTCCTGCACACCGCGGATAACCTGTTGGCCGCCGCATTGGCCCAGCGCTTTCATACCCGGTTGATGGCACGCCTGCCTGGCTTGCCGGCCCTGCCTGAGCTATACAGAGAGCCCGTCGCGGAGCAACTGGGCTTGCTCTGACGACGGGTCATTCCCTTCTACAGGAGCGAGCCAATGGATGCGCAAACCCTTAGAGCTCAAGCGTTCAAGGCCTTGCACGAAGGTGCCGGGGCCTTTGTAATCCCCAACCCATGGGACGCCGGTTCGGCAAAAATGCTCGCCAGCCTGGGTTATCAGGCGCTGGCGACCACCAGTGCCGGTTATGCCTTTTCGATGGGCCGTCCGGACGGTGCGTTGAAACTCGAGGACACCCTGGCCAACGTCCGGGCGATTGTCGCGGCCACGAATCTTCCGGTAGCGGTCGATCTGGAAAACGGCTTCGCCGACGACCCGCAACAGTCCGCACAAAGTGTGCTGGGCGCCGCCAGTGCCGGTGCCGTCGGTGGCTCGATCGAGGATGCGACCGGTCGTGCAGGCGCGCCGATCTACTGCTTCGACCATGCGCTGGCGCGGATTGACGCGGCGGTCGCGGCCGCGCGCAGCCTGCCATTCCCGTTCACCCTGACGGCCCGTGCCGAAAACTACCTGCACGGCAATCCGGACCTGGCCGATACCATTCGCCGCTTGCAGGCCTTCGCCGAAGCCGGTGCCGATGTGCTGTACGCGCCGGGCCTGCGCACGGCCGAAGAGGTGCTGGCGGTGGTGCGTGCGGTGGCGCCGAAGCCGGTCAATGTGCTGATGTCCGGTGGCCTGAAGCTGAGTGTGGCGCAGCTCAGTGAAATGGGGGTCAAGCGCATCAGCGTTGGCTCGGCCCTGGCACTGGCGGCTTACGGTGAGTTCTACCGGGCAGCCCGGGAGATTCACGATCAGGGGACCTTTACCTTCACCGAGCGAACCATGCCGTATTCGCAGGCCAATCAATTGTTCAAGGGTTGAGAGGCGTCGTGGCCAGGCGGGGCAGGAGCGTGCCTGGCCCGGCTCAGGCGGCGAGGCGCAGGTTGTGCAGGACGATCGGGCGCGCCCAGCGGCTGTCGAAATCGAATTGTTGCTGTTGCTCCTGCAGTTCTTCAGGGGCAAAGGGCTGCGCGGGAGGCGGCAGCAGTTCGAGTTCGAACTCGGCAATCGGCAGGAACAGCGAGCGAGGTGCCGGCGCCGGGCCCGGTTCAGGCAATGGCTGGCCGGCCGTGAGCACCAGTGGGCGTACCCATTTGCTGTCGAACTCCTGCTGCGATTGCTGGGCAACGATCTCTTCAGGCGGGAACGGCGGGGCTGGTTTGTCGGCCAGCTCCATGTCGAATTCGGCAATGGGCAGGAACAGAGGCTCCGGCGGGCGAATCTCGGTGTCTACGACATCGCAGGCGCGTTGCGTGACGATCTTGGCCAGCAGGTCGGAACCACCTGCCGGTTCGTCCGGGCTGTCGATGACGAAGGGCGGGTATGCGTCAGCAGCGGGTAGCCCGTCACCCGACTGATCGGCCAGCGCCTGGGCAAAGAAATCCTGCCACAGGTGACTGACACCGCTCAGTGTCTGGGTGTTGTGGCGGCTGTATTCGCGGTAAGGCGTAATAAAGCCTGCGGGTACACGTTGAATGTCTGACATTTCTCTCGGTCGACGCTCAGCTCTGGCAAAATGCTCGATAGTTTGGTTATCGGCCGTTTTGGCCGATCATTAATTTTTCGAGTGTGTTTTCTGATGAGTGAGCAACCTGCGGCCAGCCGCATCAAAGTCGAGGCCCTGGCCGATGGGTTTCAGGCGCAAGCCCGGATCTGGGCCGAGCGATTGAATTTGCCGCTGCTGCTGGACGATGCCGAGTTTGCCCTGCAAGTGGGTGAGCAGGGTTTACAGCTGCAGCAGTTGGGGCCGGATGCACCAGGACCGGTGCGGGTGGATTTCGTCGAGGGCGGCGCGGCCCATCGCCGCTTGTATGGCGGTGGCAGCGGACAGATGATCGCCAAGGCGGTTGGCGTCGCCCAAGGCGTGCGCCCCAGAGTGCTGGATGCCACGGCAGGCCTGGGCAAGGATGGCTTCGTATTGGCGAGCCTGGGGTGTGAGATGAGCCTGATCGAGCGTCAGCCGTTGATCGGGGCCTTGCTCGAAGACGGCCTGGCACGCGCGGCCGAAGACTTTGAGGTGGCGCCGATTGTGGCGCGCATGCACTTGCTCAAGGGTAATTCGATTGAGTTGATGCGCAATTGGGAAGGTGAGCCGCCACAGGTCATCTACCTTGACCCGATGTTCCCTCATCGAGAGAAGACGGCGCTGGTCAAGAAGGAGATGCGCCTGTTCCGCCCGCTGGTGGGTGACGACCTGGATGCGCCGGCCCTGCTCGAAGCCGCCCTGGCGCTGGCCAGCCATCGGGTCGTGGTCAAGCGCCCGCGCAAGGCCCCGTGCATTGAAGGGCCCAAGCCGAGCCATGCGCTGGATGGCAAGTCCAGTCGTTACGACATCTATCCGAAGAAAGCGCTCAAGGCTTAAGCGGCGGGCAGTGATGTTACTTGCCGCTAGCAACTAGCGGCTTGTAACGTTCCCCGGCTGATACGCCCGCATGAACAATTCCACCACTTCCCGCACATGGGCTTCGGCGGTGTCGCCGGTCAAGGGCTCGCCGCAGCCGTAGAGCAGGCGGAAATTACCCGCACCCTTGAGCAGGCAGAAAAAATGCTCGGCGGCGTTGCGCGGTTTGTCGATGCGCAGGGCGCCCGATTGGTCGACCTTGCTCAGCAAGCGTTCCATGCCGTGCACCATCCGTTGCGGACCGGCTTCGAAAAAGATCTGCGCCAGCTTCGGGTCCTGGCTGCCCAGCGTGATCATCAGGCGGTGCAGGTTCACCGATTCATCGCTGTTGATCAGCAGATGAAAGCCCCGGGCGATGTTCAACAACACGCTCTCGATCGGCATTTCGTCGGGCAGTTCGAAAAACAGGGTAGGCAATTGTTCTTCGCACTTGGCCATGACGGCCGAGGAGAACAGCGTCTCCTTGTCTGTGAAGTGGCTGTAGACGGTCAACTTCGAAACCCCGGCCTCAGCCGCTACCGCATCCATGCTGGTGTTCGCGTAACCATTGCTCAGAAACAGGCGCTTGGCTGCCCCGAGGATAGCTTCGCGCTTGGCGAGATCCTTTGGGCGGCCAGGGCCGTTGGATACAGAAAGATTCTTGGACATTCTTCGCTTTAATACTGGACTGGTGAGTTTGCTATTAATAACATACTGGTCAGTATAATTATTCCAAGCACCATTAGCGAAAGGTCCTTCGCCATGTTCCGCTATGCCTTGCCTCTCGTGTTGCCAGCCAGCCTGGCGTTTTTGTTGGCTGCGTGTGGTCACGAAGAACCGGTGCAAGTCGCCGTTCGCCCGGCCATGGTGGTTCAGCCAGAGCCCTCCGCACAGGCGATGGACAGCTATCCTGGCGAAGTCCGCGCACGCTATGAGCCGGACCTGGCCTTTCGCATTGGCGGCAAAGTCAACCGACGACTGGTCGAGGAGGGGGAGCGGGTCAAAGCCAATCAGGCACTGGCCGAACTCGATCCCGAGGATGTACGGCTGCAGTTGGAAGCAACCCGTGCCCAAGTGGCGGCGGCCACTGCCAATCTGAACCTGGTGCGCACCGAGCGTGATCGCTACAAGACCCTGATGGAGCGTCAGTTGGTCAGCCGCTCGCAGTACGACAACGCGGAAAATCTCTACCGATCCGGTGAAGCACGTCTCAAGCAGATCAAGGCTGAGTTCGATGTCGCCAACAATCAGGCCAGCTACGCCGTCTTGCGCGCGCCGCGTGACGGGGTGGTGGCCAAGCGCGCCGTGGAAGTCGGCCAGGTCGTGGCCGCGGGGCAAACCGTGTTCACCCTGGCTACCGACGGCGAGCGTGAAGTCTTGATCAGTCTGCCGGAGCAAGGGTTTGGCCGGTTCAAGATCGGCCAGCCGGTCACCGTTGAGCTGTGGAGCCAGCCGGGGCAGCGCTTTGCCGGCAGCATCCGCGAGTTGTCGCCAGCCGCTGATCCCAAATCCCGCACCTTTGCCGCCCGCATCGCTTTCAGCGCCGGCAAGGTGGCGGCCGAACTCGGTCAAAGCGCTCGGGTATTCATTCAAACCACGGACGTGGTGCCCCTTTCAGTGCCGCTCTCGGCACTCACCGCTGAAAACGGTGCGACCTACGTCTGGGTGGTGAACGCCGACAGCACCGTGCGCAAGGCGCCGGTTCGCGTCGGGGCCTTCGGTGAGAAAAGCGTACCGGTGCTTGAAGGACTGACGGCCAGCGACTGGGTGGTGGCGGCCGGTGTCCATGTGCTCCACGACGGCCAGCCAGTGCGGCCGGTGGATCGCTCCAACCGCGCGGTCAACCTGGCGGTCAAGGAGTAATTCCCGATGGGTTTCAATCTATCCGAATGGGCGCTGCGTAATCGCCAGATCGTATTGTTTCTGATGATCCTGCTGGCCGTTGTCGGCACCTTGTCCTACACCAAACTGGGGCAGAGCGAGGACCCGCCGTTCACCTTCAAGGCCATGGTGATCCAGACCAAGTGGCCGGGTGCGACAGCCCAGGAAGTCTCGCGGCAGGTCACCGAGCGTATCGAAAAGAAGCTGATGGAAACCGGCGAGTATGAGCGGATCGTGTCGTTCTCCCGCCCCGGTGAATCCCAGGTGACGTTCATTGCCCGGGACTCGATGCATTCGGTGGACATTCCCGAACTCTGGTATCAAGTGCGCAAGAAGGTCGGCGATATTCGCCCGACCTTGCCACCGGGTATCCAGGGGCCGTTCTTCAACGACGAGTTCGGTACCACCTTCGGCAATATTTACGCGCTGACGGGGGAAGGTTTCGACTACGCGGTACTCAAGGACTATGCGGACCGCATCCAGATCCAGCTGCAACGGGTCAAGGATGTGGGCAAGGTCGACCTGCTCGGGCTGCAGGACGAGAAAATCTGGATCGAGCTGTCCAACCTCAAGCTGGCCACGCTGGGCTTGCCATTGGCGGCTGTGCAACAAGCCCTGGAGGAGCAGAACGCGGTGTCCAACGCCGGGTTCTTCGAAACCACCAGCGAGCGATTGCAGTTGCGGGTGACGGGTAACTTCCAGACGGTCGAGCAGATTCGCGGTTTCCCGATCCGCGTCGGTGATCGAACCTTCCGTATCGGCGACGTGGCGGACGTGCGCCGTGGTTTCAACGATCCACCGGCACCGCGCATGCGCTTCATGGGCGAGGATGCGATCGGCCTGGCGGTGGCCATGAAGGACGGCGGCGATATCCTGGTGCTGGGCAGTGCGTTGGAGCGCGAGTTCAAGCGGATCCAGGACAACCTGCCGGCCGGCATGCAGCTACGCAAGGTGTCTGACCAGCCGGCGGCGGTAAAAACCAGCGTCGGCGAGTTCGTCCAGGTACTGGTCGAGGCGTTGGCGATTGTGTTGCTGGTGAGCTTTTTTTCCCTGGGTGTGCGCACCGGCATGGTGGTCGCCCTGGCGATACCGCTGGTATTGGCCATGACCTTTGCCTGCATGTACTACCTGGGCATTGGCCTGCACAAGATCTCCCTGGGCGCGTTGGTGCTGGCCCTGGGCTTGCTGGTGGATGACGCGATCATTGCCGTGGAGATGATGGCGATCAAGATGGAGCAGGGCTTCGACCGGGTCAAGGCTGCCAGTTATGCCTGGACCAGCACGGCATTCCCGATGCTCACCGGCACCTTGATCACCGCCGCCGGTTTCCTGCCGATCGCCACCGCGCAATCGAGCACGGGCGAGTACACCCGCTCGATCTTCCAGGTCGTGACGATCGCGTTATTGGCCTCATGGATCGCCGCTGTGGTGTTTGTACCCTATCTGGGGGAAAAGCTGCTGCCGGACCTGGCCAGGCTCCATGCGGCCAAGCACGGTGCCGGTCAGCCGGATCCTTATGGAACGCCTTTTTATCAACGGGTGCGGCGTCTGGTGGAGTGGTGTGTGCGTCGGCGTAAAACCGTGATTGCGTTGACCATCCTGCTGTTCCTGGCTTCGGTAGTGCTGTTCCGTTTCGTGCCGCAGCAGTTCTTTCCGGCCTCGGGTCGCCTGGAACTGATGGTTGACCTGAAACTGGCGGAAGGCGCTTCGTTGAGCAATACCGCCGGTGAGGTGAAGCGCCTGGAAGCGATGCTCAAGGAGCACGCCGGTATCGAAAACTATGTGGCGTACATCGGCACCGGTTCGCCACGTTTTTACCTGCCCCTGGATCAACAGCTGCCGGCGGCCAGCTTCGCTCAGTTTGTTGTCCTGGCGGACACCATCGAGGAGCGTGAAAGCCTGCGCAGCTGGCTGATCGGAACCCTCAACGAACAATTTCCGGCGTTGCGCTCGCGGGTTACGCGCTTGGAAAACGGCCCGCCCGTGGGGTATCCGGTGCAGTTCCGGGTGACCGGCGAGCACATTGAAGAAGTTCGCGCCCTGGCCCGTAAAGTCGCCGCCAAGGTGCGCGAGAACCCCCATGTGGTCAACGTGCACCTGGATTGGGAAGAGCCCAGCAAAGTGGTGTACCTGAACGTCGATCAGGACCGTGCACGGGCCCTGGGCGTGAGCACCGTGAACCTGTCGAGGTTTTTGCAGAGTTCGCTGACCGGCTCCAGCGTCAGCCAGTACCGTGAAGACAACGAGTTGATCGAAATCCTCTTGCGCGGCACCGTGCACGAACGCTCTGAACTGTCGCAGTTGTCGAGCCTGGCGGTGCCGACCGACAACGGCAAGAGTGTGGCGTTGTCCCAGGTCGCGACCCTGGAGTATGGCTTTGAGGAGGGCGTCATCTGGCACCGTAACCGTTTGCCGAACGTGACGATCCGCGCCGATATCTATGGCAAGGAGCAACCGGCGACCCTGGTCAAACAGATTCTGCCGACCCTTGAGTCGATTCGCGCTGAACTGCCGGACGGCTACTTGCTGGATGTGGGCGGTACCGTGGAGGACTCGGCTCGCGGACAGAACTCGGTGAAGGCCGGTGTGCCGTTGTTCATCGTCGTGGTACTGACCTTGCTGATGGTGCAACTGCGCAGCTTCTCGCGCACGGCGATGGTGTTTTTGACCGCGCCGCTGGGGCTGATCGGCGTCACCCTGTTCCTGCTGGTGTTTCGTCAGCCGTTCGGGTTCGTGGCCATGCTCGGTACCATTGCCCTGTCGGGGATGATCATGCGCAACTCGGTGATCCTGGTGGACCAGATCGAGCAGGACATCCTCGCCGGGCTCAAACCCTGGCAGGCGATCATCGAAGCCACGGTACGCCGCTTCCGGCCAATCGTACTCACCGCCCTGGCCGCCGTGCTGGCGATGATCCCGCTGTCGCGCAGTGTGTTCTTCGGGCCGATGGCCGTGGCAATCATGGGCGGCCTGATCGTGGCGACCGCGTTGACGTTGCTGTTCCTGCCGGCGTTGTATGCGGCGTGGTTCAGGGTCAAGCAAGAGGCGGTGTGATCCGATGGCCTACAGCTATCTCAGTTTTTGCTGATATTGAGACCAGGACGTCACTATGTTGTACTCAAGACTCAGTTTCATGAGCTATTGAGACAGTCATGATGAAAGCCCCTCCACCCTTGGGGCCCAGTGTGTTGGACGCGCTGGGGAAATCGCCCCACAAGGAAAGGCTCGCCGATTACCTGGCATTGCTCAAGCCATTGGACGATCAGGGGCGATACCTGCCGTTCGATGAGCTGCGCTATCGCTGGCAGCCAGGGCTGGATACGACACTGTGCTGGGCCTTGGTGAAAAAGGCTCGCGCGGCACAGTACATTCGTTTGCTGCCGTTGGGTGAGCCGAGTCGATGGGGGCGGTTCATGCTGACGCCGCTGGCGCAGAAAACCTTGTCGGTGGTTGATCGTCAGGCAACCACTGCGGCTCTGGAGTACATGACTCACCACATTGGTGAGACAGCGCACTTCAGTTATCTGCTCAATGATTTGATCGAAGACGAAGCCATCAGCAGCAGCCAGCTTGAGGGGGGCCGCGACCACTACGCAGGTGGCCAAGGACATGCTCAAGCGTAATCGGCTGCCGCGCTCTGCGGATGAACGAATGGTCATCGGTAACTACAAGATGATGATCTTCGCCTGGGACAATCGTCTTGAGCCGTTGAGTGTCGAGTTGATCAAGCAGCTTCACCGTGTCGGTGTCGAGGGTATCGATGACGAGCAATATTCTCCGGGGTATTTTCGCAACAATGATCAAGTCGTTGTGCAGGATGGCGAGGGCAACACCGTCCATACACCGCCGCCGGCAGCTGGCATCAACGATCGGCTCGATGAATGGGTGAACTGGGTCAACCAGTCTGGTAGCGACCCACTGCAAGTCGATGACCTTCACCCGATGATCAAGGCCATCACCCTGCATTTCGCCCTGGGCTACGAACACCCGTTTCGTGATGGTAATGGCCGGGTGGCTCGGGCGTTGTTTTACTGGTTCATGTTCAAAAATGACTACTCGGCATTTCGTTACATTGCCATCAGTATCCTGCTGCGTAATGCGCCGGTGAAATACGGCTGTTCTTACTTGTATACCGAGATGGACGAGTTGGACCTGACGTACTTCATCGATTTTCAGTGCTCAGTGATTCTGCGCGCGGTCAGCGAGTTCGCGGGGGCTTATCGCAAAAGTCTGGTCTATGCCGAAGGGTTTGATCGCTGGTTGGAAGAGTCCGGGCTTTTTACGCAATTGACGGATAAGCAGCGAATGCTTTTCCAGGTGGCCAAGAGCGGTATGGCCAAGGAGTTCACGGCGGTCAATGTGAAGGAGAACCTAAACTGCGCCTACAACACAGCCGCCACTGCACTGAAGGGGCTGGTTGAGTTGAAGGTGTTCGAGAAGAAAAAGCTGGGACGTGAGTGGGTTTACTTCCTGCGTGATCCATCGAGCATCAAAACGGACTGGATATAGATACCGTCTTGACCTTCATTGCGCAGCTGTGATGTGTGGGCCAAACGAGACCCACAAGGCTGCGCTTACACGTTTTTCACCAGGCCCACACTCAGCCCGGCCAGCGAGAGACAGGACGCTGCCTGGCAGCGTCCTGGTTCGGTACTGCCTCTCAACGAACCGCGTCGACGCGAACCTTGACTGGCTGTGGATCGCTCCCGTCCAGTTGCACGGCATGATTCTCGGTGGTGATGAACATCAGTTTGCCATCGACCTCAATGCGCGCATTCACCGAGTAGCGGTGGGTGGGCTCGACCTGCATCGGGTCGTAGCTGAGGTGGAAGGCCAAGGGTACCTGGCCTTTGATCGGGCCTCTTTGCTCGTCAAGGGTCTTTGCCGGAGCATCGGCCAGTGTCACGTCCTGCAGGCTGACGCTCAGGATTGCTGTCGGTGGCAGTGCCATGCGTTGCAAGTAGAAGACTTCGCCGTCCAGGGTTGCTTTAGGCACCGGTGACGGGCTTTGGCAGGCCGTCAGCAGGGTGGCGGCAGCGAGCAGGGCAAGCGTGTTTCTCTTCATCGTGGATCTCCGTATCGAGGAAACGCCAGCAGCAGGCCGGCGCCCCTCGGGAGTCTAGCGGATTTTATGCCGGGCATCGGCCTAGGGTATTCTGCCTTCAGCTGCCGAATACCGGAGCCTGTAGCGGTGCTGGCAGCAGGACCAGCTCTTTGGGAGACAGACCCAGTGACAGGCGTCCCTGGCCATGGGTTTCGAAGGTACCGGTCAATGCATAGCGCTGCCCCGGCTTGACCAGGAGCGGGTCATAGTGCAGGTAGAAAGGCTGGATGTCCTGGGTCAGGTGCTGGCCCTCACTCAGAACGATGCCCGGACTGCCGTCAGGCGTTTTTTCAAGCAGCGTCACAAACAGTTTTGAATCCTCCGGGTAACCGATCCTGGGCATCCAGGTTTTCTGGATCGCGATCCAGCCCACAGGGCTCAGGTGGAGATCGACAGTGTGATCATCGCCTTTCCAGCTGAAACGCTGTTCGATATCCAGCAAGAGCGCAGTCCCTCGATGGGTGATGCGCGCATCCATGGAAAAACGTGCTCCGACATTGGCCAGGTCCGAGTCGATGTTGAAAGTGAACTGGATGGGGAGTCCCAAGGGCAACTTGTTGCTGCCCCATGTGCAGTGAGGGTAAGTGGAGTTACTGTCGGTTATGTTTCGGATGTTTATGTCTATGCTGCAGTCTTCGGGCAGTTTGTAGTCTGGAGGGAAGTGCAGGGTGGTAGTCAGGGTGTGTTGGGTCATGATGACGTCCTTATCATTCGCGTGACGTAAAAGTGTGCTGTTTTTTAAACAGGCATGACTCCACTGAAATCATGCCTGCCAGGCTTCATCAGGCTCTTCGCACCAGAATGTCCAGTGGCTGCAAGTAGCTGGCGCACGGGTCAACGCTGTGCCGGTCCTGGGTGATGAAAATGAGCTCGTTGTTGGCTTCGATGCGCACACTGATCGCGTAGCTATGGCCATCTATAACCGCGGATGCCGGTACGCTGAACTCAAAGCAAAGGCCGGCTTCACTGGCGTCGGGGATCACGCAGTGTGCAATTTCCCTGGCGGGGGCGTCTGCCAGGCTGACGTCCTGCAGGGAGGCGTAGAGGGCCGAATTGGGCAGCAAAGCAATCCTTTCCAGGTAGTAGGCTTTGCACGGGATGGAATAATAGTGTTCGGTCATCTGGATATCCTTATTCTGATGTAGCGCCCCGAGTGGGCGCGTGATCAAGGATAAAAAGTGACCCGGGTCATTGATGTAGGACGAATCAACTATTCGATGGCGCTGGACGATTCGGTTGTTTATTGATGTTTCGCTACTGGATAAATCATTCAAGCGAAATATTGAATGCAGGGACCGGTCTGTTTAAAACCATTCCAGGTAATGACAGTACCGCCGTCCAGGATTTCAACCGGTTGAATCCTGGGCGGCGGCCTTCAGGCGCTTACTGAAGGGCGGCGCTGTTCTGCTCCGCGGCATCCTCACTGCGATGCAGTGCCACCTGACGGATCGATAAGCGAATTTCCGCCGGCAACACCCGTTTGGCAGCGCCTTCGGCCAATTCACCGAGCAGTTCGTGATGGCTCAGCTTGCCGGCCTCGTCGCGACGCAGTACGTCCAGGTCCAGCAGGGTCTGGATGAAGTGGCGGAACAGGCTCTTGTCGAAGAACTCCGGGGCGTTCAGGCCATGCAGGATCGACAGGCGCTGGGCCATGACCGTGCACAGGTCTTCCAGCTCTTCGGCGCTGAGGCTGTTCTGGCCGCTGTTGAGCAGCAACGAGATGGCCATGTAGAAACGCTGCAGGGTCTGCGCGATGCTCCTGGACAGCAGGGTCAGCAGCACGAAATGCCGTGAGCTTGGCGCCGGGCGCAGGTACAGGTTGTTCTCGAAGCGCAGCAGGCCTTGCTCGACGAACGCCTCGAGCCATTGATCGATCACGGCGTCCAGTTCGTCCAGCGACCAACGAATGAACAGCTCCGATTGCAGGTACGGGTACAGCGCGCGGGTGTACCGCAGGATCTGTTCGCGGCTCATGCGCGAGCTGCTCTGGAAGAAACTGGCGAGCAAGGCGGGCAAGGCGAAAATGTGCAGGACGTTGTTGCGGTAGTAGGTCATCAGGACGGCGTTTTGCTCATCCAGATAGAGGATTTTGCCCAGCGCATCGCTTTGCTCGCACAGCAGGTCCATGTCCTTGACGTGTTCGATCAATGCACGGCCGTCGCCTTCTGGCAGCGTGGTATGCGGCGAGTAAGGGACACGGCGCAGCAATGCCAGGTACAGATCCAGCACTCGGGCCATGGCGCGATCATCCAGCGCCAGACGGCTGGTGGACAACAAGGCCAGCGCGACCAGGTTCACCGGGTTGATCGCAGCCGCTTCATTCAAGTGCCGGGCAACACGTTCGCCGAGGCGATTGGTGGTTTCGTTGAGCCAGGCGGGCCTGTACTGCGGCCCCAGTTCCTGGGAGCGCCAGTCCGGTTGTTCGCTGTCGAGGAACTCGGCCAGCTTGATCGGCTCGCCGAAGTTCACCGCCACCTGGCCGAAACGTTGTTTCAGCGCACCGATGACTTTGAAGATGTCGAAAATCGATTCTTTCTTCTTGCTCGCGCCGCGCAATTCACCCAGGTAGGTGCGGCCCTCCAGGACACGTTCGTAACCGATGTACACCGGGACGAAGACGATCGGCATGCGCGAGGAGCGCAGGAAGCTGCGCAAGGTGATCGCCAGCATCCCGGTTTTCGGTTGCAGCATGCGCCCGGTGCGCGAACGGCCACCCTCGACGAAGTACTCCACCGGGAAGCCTTTGGTAAACAGGGTGTGCAGGTACTCGTTGAACACCGAGGTGTAGAGCGGGTTGCCCTTGAATGTGCGGCGCATGAAGAAGGCGCCGCCACGCCGCAGCAGGCTGCCGATCACCGGCATGTTGAGGTTGATCCCGGCGGCGATGTGCGGCGGAGTCAGTCCGTTGCGAAACAGCAGGTAGGACAGCAGCAGGTAGTCGATGTGGCTGCGGTGGCAGGGCACGTAGATCACTTCGTGCCCCGGGGCGACCTGCTGCACGCCTTCGATGTGGTTGACCTTGATGCCGTCGTAGATTTTGTTCCAGAACCAGCTCAGCACCACTTCCAGGAAGCGGATGGCGGTGAAGGTGTAGTCCGAGGCGATCTCATTGCCGTAGCGCAGTGCCTGGGCCTTGGCTTTTTCCGGCGAAATGTTCTCGCGCTCGGCTTCATCGAGGATCGCTTGCTTGACCAGCGGCTGATTGAGCAGGCCCTTGACCAGGTTGCGGCGGTGGGAAATGTCCGGGCCGATGACCGCCGCTTTCAGGTTGCGAAAGTGCACCCGCAGAATGCGCTGGGCCATGCGCACGGTACGCTCGTGGCCCTTGTCGTGCTCGATCAACTCGCGCAGGTGGATGGGGGCGGAGAATTGCACGCGGGTCTTGCGTCCCAGGATCATGATGCTCAGCAGTCGACGCAGGCGGCCGGTCACGGCCCAGCTGTCGGCAAACAGCAGTTTCCACGGGCTCGATTCGCTGTCTGGCGATTGGCCCCAGAACACGCTGACGGGGATGATTTGCGCGTCTTCGGCGGCGTTCTGGCTCAGGGCGCTGACCAGTCGGGTCAGGGTCGGCGGCGCGCCGCGCTTGTCCTGGCGACCGAGCCAGTCGGGTGCGGGTGTCAGGTAGAAGAACGCCGCTGGCTCTAGCAGGTTACCCACCGACACCGGCAGCACCGGACGTGGCAAACCGGCCTTGGTGCACTCGGTGTCGAGCACAGCCAGGTCGGTCAACGAAGGATTTTGCAGGACGTAGAACACCGGACGACTGCGGTCGAGGTTGAGGGTAAAGGACGACTGGTTGATCGTCTCCGAGCGAACCCAGAGGTACAACAGTCGGCGCAAGGCGCCAAACACAAGACGGCGGAACGGGGAGCGGGTCATAGGCTTGCTGCTTTAGTTGAAAAAAACCGAGCAAGTGCTCGGGAGCGGTAGTGTGACGTATTCGTCGAAAATCGGCAAAAAAGCGCCGAAGTAATCTTGAGTTGAGAGTTTTTACCGCTGTCATATACTCGGCCGGCCGTTTGCCACTATCGACCCTGTTTTTGACAGTCAGTCGAGTGTGCGCACTGGCTCAGACGGCGTGTCTGTGAACAGGCCGACCAATAATAAAAAGGGAGTACCGATAGATGGCAACGCGCGAGACCGGCAACGTGAAGTGGTTCAACGACGCCAAGGGCTACGGCTTCATTCAGCGTGAAGGCGGGGCGGATGTGTTCGTGCACTACCGCGCAATCCGTGGCGAAGGCCACCGCTCGTTGGCCGAGGGCCAGCAGGTTGAGTACGCTGTGGTGGACGGGCAGAAAGGTTTGCAGGCAGAAGATGTAGTCGGCCTGTAAGTTCCGCATTCTGCGCAGTGCATGAACCCTGTGGGAGCGGGCTGGGTCCGGGCGGCTTTCCGACGAAAGCGGTGTGTCAGTCACATCAATGCTGGATGTGTCGCCGTCTTCGCGGGCAAGCCCGCTCCCACATGTTCTTTCAGGCGGTTTTCCAGGTGATCTCTTCTTCGCCGTCGACGCTGATGCGAATCCAGCGATCAGCCGACTCTTCACCCTCTTCCTCGACCCAGGTACCCGGTGCACAGCGCACTTCAACGTTCAGCGCGGCAAACGCGGCGCGGGCGCAGGCGATGTCGTCGTCCCATGGCGTCTGGTCGCTTTCCAGGTACAGGCTGTTCCATTTGCCCACCGCTTTCGGCAGCCAGGTGACCGGCACGTTGCCGGCCTTGCACTTGTAGGTCTGGCCTTTTTGAACCCAGTCGGTGCAAGGGCCCAGCGCCGCGCCCAGCCAGGCCGAGATGGCCTTGTGGTCGACGTCGGCGTCTTTGAGGTAAATCTCGATATCGGGTTGGCGCATGGATGTTCCTCACTGCGGTTTCGAAAAATCCATTCGCGGATTTAGCCGGCCTCGAGCTGCTGCCCAAGGCCAAAAGTTAAAGGGTTGCTCTCAAGCAATTACTGCAGAACGAAATAATCGTAGCGCATCGACACACTGACCTCGAATGGCTCGGCCTGTTCGATAACGGCTGCCCGGCGTTCGGCGCTGGCGCGCCAGCCATGGGGGGTCATGGCCAGCAGATTGGCACGATCCTGAGGGTTGCTCAGGGTCAGCTTGAACTCCAGGGTTTCGCTGTGTTGCAGCGACATGCCTTCGGGTACCAGGGCCAGGTGCTTGTCGTCGGTGTACTCGCGCACTTCGTCGTACAGGCGCTCGCGCAATTCCATCAAGTGACCGCTGGTCGGGCCGACTTTCATCAAACCGCCGCCAGGGCTGAGCAGGCGCTTGGCCTCCAGCCAGTCGAGGGGGCTGAACACACTGGCCAGGAACTGGCAGCTGGCGTCGGCCAGCGGTACCCGGGCCATGCTGGCAATCAACCAGGTCAGTGCCGGGTTGCGCTTGCAGGCACGCTTGACCGCTTCGCGGGAGATGTCCAGCGCATAGCCATCGGCATCGGGCAGGGCCTCGGCGATTTGTGCGGTGTAGTAACCCTCGCCACAACCGATGTCCAGCCAGCGTTGTGGCGCGCGTTCCGCGGCCAGTTCCGCCAGGCGCTTGGCCACCGGGGCATAGTGCCCGGCGTTCAGAAAGTCGCGACGGGCCTCGACCATGGCCTGGTTGTCGCCAGGGTCGCGGCTGTTCTTGTGCTGCACCGGCAACAGGTTCAGGTAACCCTGGCGGGCACGGTCGAAGCGATGCCCGGCGGGGCATGCCACGCCGTTGTCGACTGCGTTCAGCGGCGCGCTGCAGATAGGGCAGGCAAGCATCAGGCGAGCAACTTGATCAGGGTCTGGTAGTAGATTTCGGTCAGCACATCGAGGTCGCTGGCCAGGACCCGTTCGTTGACCTGGTGGATCGTTGCGTTGACCGGGCCCAGCTCGACCACCTGGGTGCCCATGGTGGCGATGAAGCGCCCGTCCGAGGTGCCGCCACTGGTGGAGGCCAGGGTTTCACGGCCGGTGATGGCCTTGATGCTGGCCGACACGGCGTCGAGCAGCGCGCCCGGTTCGGTGAGGAACGGCAGGCCGGACAGTGCCCAGTCGATGTGCCAGTCCAGGTCGTGTTTGTCGAGGATATCGGCCACGCGCTGTTGCAGGCCCTCAACGGTCGACTCGGTAGAGAAGCGGAAGTTGAACACCGCGACCAGGTCGCCCGGGATAACGTTGGTGGCGCCGGTACCGGAATTGACGTTGGAGATCTGGAAACTGGTGGGCGGGAAGAACGCATTGCCGTTGTCCCAGTGCTCGGCGGCCAGTTCGGCCAGGGCCGGGGCGGCGAGGTGGATCGGGTTCTTCGCCAGGTGCGGGTAGGCCACGTGACCTTGCACGCCGCGCACCGTGAGCTTGGCGCCCAGGGAGCCGCGGCGGCCGTTCTTGACCACGTCACCCACCAGGGTGGTGCTCGACGGTTCGCCGACGATGCACCAGTCCAGGCGTTCCTTGCGCGCAGCCAGGCGCTCGATCACCGCTTTGGTGCCGTGATGTGCCGGGCCTTCTTCGTCGCTGGTGATCAGGAACGCCACCTTGCCCTTGTGGTCCGGGTAGTCGGCGACAAAACGCTCGGCCGCCACGGTCATGGCCGCCAGGCTGCCTTTCATGTCAGCCGCGCCACGGCCGCAGAGCATGCCGTGCTCATCGATCACCGCATCGAACGGATCGATCTGCCAGGCTGCCACCGGGCCGGTCGGGACCACGTCGGTGTGACCGGCGAAGCACAGTACCGGACCTTCGTGCGTGCCGTGGGTAGCCCAGAAGTTATCCACGTCTTCGATGCGCATGGGTTCCAGGTTGAAACCGGCATCGCCCAGGCGCTGCATCATCTGCTTCTGGCAATCGGCGTCCAGCGGCGTCACGGACGGACGGCGGATCAGGTCGATGGCGAGCTGGAGGGTCGGCGAAAGGTCGGCGTGGGCCGTCATGTAGAACTCCGGAATCATGAAGTTGGCGCAGGCTAATAATGTGGGAGCGGGCAAGCCGCTCCCACAGGGGATTGAGTTCAGTCAGTAAGACCGTATATCACGTCAAGCCCTGCAAAATGGCGGTTATCTTAAAGCAAAACGGCGACCATTGGCCGCCGTTTAGTGCATCGGTAGCGATTTAGACCGCGGGTAGCGTTTCGGCCTCGGCCACAGGTTTTGGCAGCGACGACAGGAACGCCATGATCAGCGCCGCCACATAAGGCAGCGACTGCACCAGCAGCATGGTCACCCAGAAACGCATGTCGTTGCTCGGCAGGCCTTGCACCAGGAAAATCCCCAGCGCCGCGCCCCACAACAGAAACATGATGAACATCTCTTCACGGGCTTCCGAAATGGCCAGCCAAAAGCCGTGGCTGTCGGCATTTTTCGGGGTGCGGATGAATGGAATGTTGCTGGTGAAGAAGCCGTACAGCACCGCTTTGGCAATGGTGTGGGACAACGCCAGGCCCGCCAGTGCCGCGCAGAACGCGTCCTTGAGGTTAACCCCCACCGCACGACGGTAGAGGAAGATGATCTTGCCGACCTTGAACACGAACAACGCCAGGGGCGGGATCGCGAAAATCAGCAGCGGTGGATCCACCCGGTGCGGCACGATAATCATCGCCGCCGACCACAGCAGGGCGCCCACGGTGAAGAAGATGTTCATGCCATCGGCCACCCACGGCAGCCAGCCTGCCAGGAAGTGGTAACGCTGGCCGCGGGTCAGCTCGGTGTCTTTGCCGCGGATCAGGCTGGCGGTGTGCCGCTTGATGATCTGGATGGCGCCGTAGGCCCAGCGGAACCGCTGTTTCTTGAAGTCGATGAAGGTATCGGGCATCAAGCCCTTGCCATAGCTGTCGTGGTAGTACGCCGCCGACAGGCCTTTCTCGAACACCCGCAGCCCCAGCTCGGCGTCTTCACAGATGCACCAGTCCGCCCAGCCAAGTTCTTCGAGCACGGAGCGACGGGTCATGGTCATGGTGCCGTGCTGAATGATCGCGTCGCGGTCGTTGCGGGTCACCATGCCGATGTGGAAGAAGCCTTTGTACTCGGCATAGCACAGCTTCTTGAAGGTGCTTTCGTTCTGGTCGCGGTAATCCTGCGGCGACTGCACCACGGCGATTTTCGGATCGGCGAAGTGCGGCACCATGTGTTTGAGCCAGTTCGGATGCACGCAGTAGTCGGAGTCGATGACCGCGATCACCTCGGCATCCTTGGCGGTGTGCGGGATCAGGTAGTTCAGCGCACCGCCCTTGAAACCGGCCAGTGGCGCGACGTGGAAGAACTTGAAGCGCGGGCCGAGGGTTTCGCAATAGGCCTGCACCGGCTCCCAGACCGCCGGGTCCTTGGTGTTGTTGTCGATGATCAGGACTTCAAAGTCCGGATAGTCGAGGTTGGCCAGGGCGTTGAGGGTCTGTTTGACCATCTCCGGCGGCTCGTTGTAGCACGGCACGTGAATCGAGACTTTTGGCCGGTAGGTCGAATCGCCCACTACCGGCAGGAACTCGCGTCGGCGCTTGTGAATCCACACCGCTTCGGCCAGCTCGTGGGCCTCGGTCAGCAACACGATAAACACTCCGAGGGCACCGAGGGCGAGGAGGAACCCTACCGTCAGGCTGAACCAGGTGCTGTATTGCTGGCTGTAGTCGTAGCCGATCCAGACCAGCACCGACCCGCAGAGGAAGGCGGTGAAGGTCAGGAAGGTGCGGCCACGCTGGCGCAGCGCCGAGCCGTCGATCATCAGCAGGGTCAGTGACAACAGCGCCAGCACCACGGAACCGATGGCCAGCACGCGCCATTGCGGGATCGCCACCACCGGGCCTTCGAAGTTGAACTTCTGCTGGCGCGCCGCGTTGAACACGCCCCAATAGGCACCGACCGAACCTTCGTCGCTGACTTTCCAGGGCTGGTCAAAGGCCTCGATCACAAAGTAGTTGAAGCCCTGGCGGTTGAGCTTGTTCACCAGTGTGCGCAGGTAAATGGCCTGGTCGGCCGGGGTTGCGTCCGCGCCACCGCGCATGCGGCCGTTGCTCGGCCAGCCCACTTCCGAGAGCAGGAGCGGCTTTTTCGGGAACATTTTCTTCAAGTCGCGGGCGCGATCCAGGACGAACTGGCCGGCCTGGTCCATCGGGATGAACTCCCAGTAGGGCAGGACGTGGGCAGCGATCAGGTCGACGTGCTTGGCCAGCATCGGGTTTTCTTCCCACACGTGCCACTGTTCGGACGTAGTGACCGGAACCTTGACCGCGGCGCGCACACGATCGAGAAGCACGCTCAGCTGTTCGGCGGTGATTTCCTTGCGGAAGATCGCTTCGTTACCCACGACCACGCGAACCACGCTGCGCGAGTTGTTGGCGATCTCGATGGCGCGCTGGATTTCGCGTTCGTTGCGCTCCTGGTCCGGGCTGATCCAGATCCCGAGGGTCACGCGCAAGCCGAACTCTTCCGCCAGCTTGGGAATATCGCCCAGGGTGCCGTCGACCGAATAGGTCCGGATGTTGTCGGTCAGTTTGCTCATGATCTCCAGGTCACGACGCATTTCCTCATCGGACGGGAACTGGTTTTTCTGTGGGAACTGGCCTTGCTGGAACGGCGAGTAAGAAAAACCGGAGATCTGCTCTGGCCAGTTGGGGGTTGTGACCGGGCGGTTGATGAGCGCCCAGAAACCGGTGAACAGCGCGGCAATCGCCAGCACTACCACCAGGTTGAGTCCAAATTTACGCGATGACATAGCTATTTCGGGTTCCAAAGGCTGTGGAACGAAGGAACGGTCGGCCGCCGCCGAGGGGGGCGCATCCTACACCGGGTGTTCCCAGACCGTACAGCGGGCGGGGATATGCCGGACGTTAGGCAATTTACTTTGACTTAAGTTCTTTCACTTGTAGCGTGTAGCTTAAAACTTACCGCCGCGTAGCCCTATAATGCGCGCCGGTTTTTAGGGTAGTGGTCATGAGTACAGAAGATCCGCGGTTTGCTGGCATCGCCCGCTTGTATGGCATTGAAGGCCTGGGGCGGTTGCGCGCCGCCCATGTGGCAATTGTGGGCGTCGGCGGCGTCGGTTCCTGGGCGGCGGAAGCCATTGCCCGTTGTGGCGTGGGCGAGATTTCGCTGTTCGACCTGGACGACGTCTGCGTCAGCAATGCCAATCGCCAGCTGCACGCGCTGGACAGCACCGTCGGCAAACCCAAGGTCGAGGTGATGGCCGAGCGTCTACGGGGGATCAACCCGGACTGCACGGTACACGCGGTACCGGACTTCGTGACGCGCGAGACCATGGCCGAGTACATCACGCCGAACATCGACTGTGTGATCGACTGCATCGACAGCGTCAACGCCAAGGCTGCGCTGATCGCCTGGTGCAAGCGACGCAAGATCCAGATCATCACCACCGGTGGCGCGGGCGGGCAGATCGACCCGACGCTGATCCAGGTATGTGACCTGAACCGGACTTTCAACGACCCGCTGGCCTCGAAAGTGCGTTCCACCCTGCGCCGCGACTACAACTTTTCACGCACCGTGACCCGTCACTACAGCGTGCCGTGCGTGTTTTCCACGGAGCAACTGCGCTACCCGAAACCCGATGGCAGCATTTGCTTGCAGAAGAGTTTTGTTGGCGATGGCGTGAAGTTGGACTGCGCGGGCGGGTTTGGCGCGGTGATGATGGTGACGGCGACCTTTGGCATGGTTGCCGCGACCAAGGCTGTGGATAAGATCGTGGCGGGTGTGCGGCGCCCGGCGGATAAAGTAAAACCAATGGTTTAACCGTCTTCGACGGCTCCTTGTCCGAGTTCGGCGCAATTGCTGCTTATGGATATCGCCCGAGCTGCCGCAGGTTGCGATTTTTTTGGTTATATCGGCATCAAACTTCCTTATGGAGCTCGCTCAGTAGCTCCTTTATAACTGTCTTGCTGGACAGTTCGCACCATGGGCCATCGTCAACGATGGCACCGTTATGCATGACGATCACGCGATCAAAACGGTACAAGTGATCTAAATCATGGGTGGCACAAATCAACCCGCGTCCGGCGAAGGTGTCGAAAAGCAAATCCCACACCGGAATGGCCAGTTTCTGTTCGATCGATGCACTGGGCTCGTCAAACATGTTGAATCTCCCAGGCCTGTTGATTAGGCGCAGCAGTGACAAACGTTTGGCTTCTCCGCCTGAAATGTTCGAGGCGTTTTCATTGAGATTACGCTGGGAAACAATATCTTCTAGTTTCAGTCGCCGTATCGCCTGTTTCAGATCTGGCGAAGGGGCGACTCCGAACAGAACCGACCTGTCAAAAAAGCCCTCCAGAAACTGCGGTGATTGAGGGCAATACCTCAGGAGATTCAAGTGGGTCCGGGCGTTTAAGCTAGAAATCGAAATTTCGTCGATGCTTAACTGCGCTCTCACCAAAGCATTCAGCCCGGCGAGCGCTTCCATCAAGGATGTTTTACCCGCGCCACTCGGTCCGGTGATGGCAACGGATTGACCTTGAATGAAAGTGATGTCGTTCTTGATGGACAGCCGAACGGTTCCGTTGTCGGCTACTTCGCAGGGGGCGAGTACCAGTGTCGACTCACTCAGGGAAGTGATTTCGGCTTGTCGGGTGTCGTCGTCGAAGTTTGGCAAGGACAACAACTGCTGGAGTCGACGCTGGTCAGCGAGAAACTGATCAAGTACCCGATAGCCTTCGGTCAACGCAGTAATGTTGAGCAAAAAGCTACCTGCAATGGAGAATGTGGCCACTAGTTGACCGACACTGAGACTGGGCTCGCCCGACAACTGATCAAGGACGCCCCAGCCGAGTAATCCTCCCGTGGAGAGGCTTACAAACAAAATTTTTGCCCCGGTCAAGAAGCCGCCGGAGCTTGCAGTGGTTACCGCTGCTTTGGCATATAGCATGAAGGCACGGCTCAGCGGTTGAGTGGCCGTGTGTTCGGCACCTTCCAGTTTTATCGATTTTCCTGTGTTCAGGGTACTGAACAGAATGGCGCTTAATTCATCCTCTTGCTCGTTAACAGCATCAATGTGCTTTCTGCGCCACCTGATGATTCGATGGGCGACGAATAGGTAAGCGATGCCGAGGCTGGTCATTGCGAAAAAAATTCCAGAGCCACCCATAAAAATGAAAACGCTTCCTACGATCAGGAACTCCAGACATAGTGGGAATCCGATGGTGACGAAGAACGTCAATAGTTGCTCGTGTGCTGTAATTCCTCGCTCGACTGATTTTATAAAGTGGCCGATGCGCCACGAGTTGAACTGCAGGAACTCTTTACGCATCAATTGTGCAATCCAGTCAACGGATGCAGCCATTACTATCTGCTGTACCAGTCGGGATAGAAAAATTGTTTGTAGTGGGTTAATAATTGCCTGGATGCACCCGGCTAAGGTAAAGCCTACTGTAAGAAATAGTAGTGTGTTAAGCGTTGAGTCATTATCGCTGTTCAGTGCGTCGACAATCTTTCCCAGTAATAGTGGAGGGGTTAGCGTAATGACTTTTAGCGCTATTATGGTCGTAATTGTTGAGGTGAGTAGTATTGAATGCTTTCTACAGGCTGTTTTAATTAGTGTCTGCATCGAGTGCCTACTGGTGAGCTTAAGAGTCAGCGTGCCTTTGGGGTTTTACGAAGAATGGCTTGAGGAGCAACCAGATATCCATTTCTAATGATGTTGAAACGCTCTAGTCCTGGAACGTAAGCCTGGCAAACGATACCGTCGTCCGAGTATTTGGCAACGACTCTGTGGTAGAGGGTTCTGTCAGCAGTTAATAAGTTTTTTTCTAGCGCTTTCAGTTGAAGTGGAACGCTTGTTACGGAACTCGTCAGCGGCGGATCGAGGGTGGGGAGATTCAAGTTCTTTACAGGTTTGAAGTCAATAAGGTGTTTCAAGGTTTTTGAGCTTGCCAGAAAATCGAGTGTTTTTCTGTCAATTGCCTCTTGTGAGTCGTCATACAGAGCATGGACTTGAAATTGTTCTGTTACTGCTCTTTGGATGGCAATGCAAATGTCCAGTGAGCAGCCTGAGCCGATAGGTGATAGGTGAAAATCTCCTGGCCCCGACTTCGGTAATGCCACAGAAAAATAAACATTCATCACATCTTTTATGATGATGATTTGTAGTTGGTCAGCGAGTGCCAGAGCGTGAGGGTTGCCCTGTAACGCTTTTGTAAGCAACGATTTTGAAGGTGCATGCAGTTTTAGGGCGGGACCAATTGCGCAGATTGCCATGAAAAAGCAGGACAGAATGTGCCGTTCAATGACTTCGTGGGTTCCGTGCAGCAATGCCTCGGCTTTAGTGCAGCCAAATGCAATCCCCGAGTTGGATGAGTAGCGAGACAGAAATTGCATGTCTGCACGTACGCTGCTCCATGAGCTGCTCTCGATTTTTGGGCAAAGAAGGATGCTTGGGACAAAAAGCTCTTTCTTTCTATCGGTAGTAGTGAGCTTGAATGTTTCGAGTGGATCTGGGCTACTTGGAAGACTTGTCAGAAAGCCGTCGAACTCGGCAGCTTTCTGATTGGCGATAAAGTCACAGTGCTGAGTGCACAGGTTTTCTGCGTTGAACTGGAAAGTACTGAAGTGCTCGATGCTTTCGGCGAGCGCTCCGACAAGCGAGTCGGGACCTTTTCCTGCGCCGGACTCTAACAAAATGTTATTGTTGTCAAAGAGTTCGGCGATAGCGACCAGTTTGTGGCTATCGGTATGGCGTGTAATGGCGTTCAAGTTTAATGAGGTGATGATTCTCTCGATTTTTGATAATGCTTTAGATGGGATGAATTCACGCTCAGACATAAAGACCCCGTTGGATTCATGAATGCCGAAAGGGAGCCCTTTCGGCATTGTTTACAGGTGGTTTAACCGCAAGCGTCAGTTGATCAGAGAGGCAAAGAAATTTGCTTCAGTTGCCAGGAAGCCTGCTGATGTGCCCATTGTCTGCGACAGGTCATCCCAAGGGACTATCTCGGTACGTTTTTTACCCATGATCTTAACTCCATATTATTAATGTGGCAGTGCTTTTGAGTAAGTACTGCACTTGCGGTGCTTTCTTTCGCAAGTGATTAATTAATAACAGTGGGTTCTTTGTGTTGCAATCACGTAATGTCTTGAAACTTCCCGTGTTTGTGAGTGATATATCCTACGTCAGGGTGGGGTGAGTCTCTTGTGGCTTGAGCGCGGGTTATGGCCTTCGATTTTTTTTCACTGATTCAATAATTTACGATGTTTGAAGACTTTCGATGAGTGTTCGTTTTTCGGCTCAGCCGCTTTTCAGCGGTGAGCATGCTCAGCAACTAAAGTGGCGTAGTACGCTTGGTGCATCAAACAGAACCCACAGAGCTTCGTCATGGCAGCGATGACAATCGCGAAGACGCCTTCGTTTGCATGCCTGCTTACAGGAAGGTTGTCAGCTCACGCATTCGCTGTAGCACCGCATTCAAGCCATTGCTGCGTGATGGGGATAGCTGGCGGCTGAGGCCCAACTGATTGAACCACTCCGGTAAATCCACCTGCTGCAACTCTTGCGCGGACAAGCCATTGACCCGCGCCAGCAACAACGCCACCAGGCCGCGAATCAATCGCGCATCGCTGTTGGCGGCGAATTGCCAATGACCATCGTGCAGCGCCCCCACCAGCCAGACCTGGCTTTCGCAACCGTGTACGCGGTTGGCCTCGGATCGGTCGGTATCGCTCAAGGCGGGCAGGCGATCGCCCCATTGCATCAGCAAGCGCGCTCGCTGCTCCCAGCCGGCAGCGGCTTGAAAGACGTGCAGTGCGGTAACCGCGTCGGCTGGCAGGCTCATCGCAACAGCTCCAGGGCTTGATCCAGGGCTTCGAAGAAACGCTCCAGATCTTCAGAGTCGTTGTACAGCGCCAATGAAACCCGGATTGCCCCGGCCAGTTCAAAGCTCTTGAGCAGCGGCATGGCGCAGTGATGGCCGGCACGCACGGCAATGCCTTGTTCGGTCAACAGGTGTGCCAGATCCGAGTTATGGACCCCGTCCACCACAAAACTGGCCAGGGCCAGTTGCGGCTTGCCCAGCAGGCGAATGCCATTGCGTGCCTGCAAACCCTTGAGCAGGTAGTCATGCAGCGCCGCTTCGTGGGCGGACACGGCGTCCTGATCCAGTCCGGCCAGGTAGTCGAGGGTCGCGCCCAGGCCGATCACGCTGGCAATCGGCGGGGTGCCAGCTTCAAAGCCCAGCGGTGCCGGGCGAAAGCGGGCGTCGTGGTAGTTGGCATCGAGCACCATTTCACCGCCGAACTGCCAGGGACGCAGTTGCTCCAGGGCCTCGTTACGGCCAAAGACCACGCCCAGGCCATCGGGCCCGTAGAGTTTGTGGCTGGAGAACACGTAGAAGTCGCAACCCAGCGCCTGCACGTCGTGGCGACCGTGAACCACACCCTGGGCGCCGTCGACCACGGTCAAGGCGTTTTGCGCCTTGGCCAGCGCCAGCAACTGAGGCAATGGCTGCCAGGCACCCAGGACGTTGGACAGTTGACTGACCGCCAGCAATCGGGTGCGTGGGCCGATCAAGCCTGCGGCGGCCTTGAGGTCGATCAGGCCGTCGGCGTCCAGGGGTAAGACCACCAGCGTCAGCTCGCGGCGTTTTGCCAGTTGCTGCCAGGGCAACAGGTTGGCGTGGTGCTCCAGGGCGCTGATGACAACTTCATCGCCCGGGTGGAAAAGGTGTTCCAGGCCATAGGCCAGGAGATTCAGCGCGGAGGTCGCGCCGTGGGTGAAAATGATTTGCCCGCAGTGGCCGGCGTTGAGCCAATGAGCCACTTTGCTCCGGCTGTCTTCGAACGCTTGCGTGGCATGGGCGCCAGGCAGGTGTTGCGCACGATGGACGTTGGCCGCGCCATTGGCGTAGTAATGCGCCAGCGCGTCGAGCAGGGCCTGGGGTTTCTGAGTGGTGGCGGCATTGTCCAGATAGGTCTGGTCCTGCCGTTGCAGGGCGGCGATGGCCGGGAAATCGGCGCGCCAGGGTGAGGGAATCATCATGCTATCGGGCCCTGGTGACATGGGCGGGTGTACGCCTGACCCTGTAGGAGCGAGCTTGCTCGCGATGGACGTTAACGATAACGCGCGGCATCAGGCAGCACGTGTCGTCTATATGTTCTTCGCGAGCAAGCTCGCTCCTACAGGGTGGTCGTGTGACGCCCTGCTTAGTTGTGAGCGTGCAGCGCTTCGTTCAGTTCGATGGCCGATTTGTGGGTTTTGCACTCCACGGCACCGGTTTCCGAGTTGCGGCGGAACAACAGGTCGGTCTGGCCGGCCAGTTCGCGCGCCTTGACCACTTTGACCAGCTGGTTGTTCTCGTCCAGCAGGGCCACTTTGGTGCCGGCGGTCACGTACAGGCCGGACTCGACGGTGTTGCGGTCGCCCAACGGGATACCGATACCGGCGTTGGCGCCGATCAGGCAGCCTTCGCCCACCTTGATCACGATGTTGCCGCCGCCCGACAGGGTGCCCATGGTGGAGCAACCGCCGCCCAGGTCCGAACCCTTGCCGACGAACACGCCAGCGGAGACGCGGCCTTCGATCATGCCCGGGCCTTCGGTGCCGGCGTTGAAGTTGACGAACCCTTCATGCATCACGGTGGTGCCTTCGCCCACGTAGGCGCCCAGGCGGATACGGGCGGCGTCAGCGATGCGCACGCCGGCCGGTACCACGTAGTCGGTCATTTTCGGGAACTTGTCGACCGAGAACACTTCCAGCAACTCGCCCCGCAGGCGGGCTTCGAGTTGATGTTCGGCCAGTTCGCTCAAGTCGATGGCGCCCTGGCTGGTCCAGGCAACGTTCGGCAGCAGCGGGAAAATGCCCGTCAGGTTCAGGCCGTGAGGCTTGACCAGGCGATGGGACAGCAGGTGCAGCTTGAGGTAGGCCTCGGGGGTGGAACTCAACGGGGCATCTTCGGCCAGCAGCGTGGCGACCAGTGGCTTGTGGCTTTCTGCCAGGCGGGTCAGCAGGGCGGCCTGGGTCGCGTCGACGCCCTTGAGGGCTTCGGCCAGTTGCGAGGCTTGGGCGGTGCTGAACGCGATGGCCTGATTGCCTTCGGTGTAGCCCAGGATCGGGGCAATGGCGGCAACTACTTCAGCCGAAGGCTTGAGCACGGGAGCGGCGTAGAACACTTCCAGCCATGCGCCTTGACGATTCTGGGTGCCAACACCGAAGGCCAGGCTGAACAGGGTAGTGGACATGCAATTACCTCTTACGAAATTGAACGGGCGGGCTTACTTGAGCGCTGCCGCGTAGATATCTGGCTTGAAGCCAATCAGGGTTCGGTCACCGAGATCGAGCACCGGGCGCTTGATCATCGACGGTTGTGCGAGCATCAGTTCGATCGCTTTCGCCTGGTCGAGATCGGCTTTGCATTCGTCATCGAGTTTGCGAAAGGTCGTGCCTGCACGGTTGAGCACCACCTGCCAGCCGTGCTCGTTGCACCACTGGGTCAGGTGTTCACGGTCGATTCCGGCCGTTTTGTAATCATGAAAATCAAAGCTGACAGCGTGTTCATCGAGCCAGGTGCGCGCCTTTTTCATGGTGTCGCAGGCTTTGATGCCGAAAAGGTGCAACGTTTTGCTTGAAACGGTCAAGGAATTGCCCCCCTTTGGAGGTGCTGGAGATAAAAAGGTGAAGGATTATGCCATGACCGGGCGGGTTCGGCGTCGACCGGGACCCGGCATTGAGCGATTGTGCGACAGGTTGCCCGATCAGGTGCGACCTTTGTGCAAGGGCCAACCCCAAGTCTAAGCGTCTAATATGGCACTTCGACGGCAACTTGTTGCCTGATGTGTGCTGTTGCACGTCGACTGATCGGGGCTGCCGCGCGATGCAAACTGCTTATACCGTCCTCATCCTGCTGATGCTGGTGAGCCTCTCGCGCTTGGTGGGACGGGTGATTCCACTGCCTTTGCCGTTGGTGCAAATCGCCGCGGGTGCCTTGCTCGCCTGGCCGACACTGGGTTTGCATGTGGCACTCGACCCTGAGCTGTTTCTCTTTCTGTTCCTGCCACCGTTGCTGTTTTCCGATGGCTGGCGGATGCCCAAGCGCGAACTGTGGAAGCTGCGCGGGCCGATCCTGACCCTGGCGGTGGGGCTGGTGTTGTTCACCGTGGTAGGGGCCGGCTACTTCATTCATTGGTTGTTGCCGAGCATTCCGCTGGCAGTGGCCTTTGCGTTGGCGGCGGTGCTGTCACCGACCGACGCCGTGGCGGTGTCGGCGATTTCCCAGAACCGGTTGCCCCGGCCCTTGATGCACATGTTGCAGGGTGAGGCGTTGATGAATGACGCCACCGGCCTGGTGACTTTCAAGTTTGCCCTGGTGGCGGCCATTACCGGGGCGTTCTCATTGGCCAATGCCAGCCTGGCGTTTGTGCTGGTGGCCATTGGCGGCCTGTTGGTGGGCGTGTCCCTGAGCTGGCTGGTGGGGCGCTTGCGAGCCTGGATGATTGCCCGTGGCTGGGACGATCCGGCCACCCATGTGGTGTTCATGTTGCTGCTGCCGTTTGCCGCCTATGTGTTGGCCGAGCGCCTGGGCGTCTCGGGCATCCTGTCGGCGGTGGCGGCGGGGATGATGCAGAGCTGGCTCGACCTGCTGCCCCGCCAGACCAGCACCCGTTTGCTGAACCGCAGTGTCTGGTCGCTGCTGGAGTTTGCCTTCAATGGTTTGATCTTCCTGTTGCTGGGCCTGCAGCTACCGGACATCGCCAAGGCGGTGGTCAGTCACGAGCCCTCGCTTTGGCCGACGTTGCTTTATCGGGTGCTGGATGTGCTGGCGATCTTTGTGGTGCTGCTGGTGCTGCGTTTTGTCTGGGTGCAGAGCATCTGGCGGTTGTCCGGGTGGCTGCGTCGCTGGCGTGGCAAGGGCGAGCTGACGCTGGTGCCTACCGCGCGTTCCTGCTGGCTGTTGACCTTGGGCGGCGTTCGCGGTGCCGTCACCCTGGCGGGTGTCATGTCCATCCCCTTGCTGATCGGCGACGCGGCGTTCCCCGAGCGGGACCTGCTGATCTTCATTGCCGCCGGGGTGATTCTGTTGTCACTGGTCGCCGCGTGCATTGCCTTGCCACTGTTGCTGCGGGACATCCCGATCAGTCCGGATGAAAAGCGCCAGCATGAGGTGCGCGAGGCCTGGCGCAAAACCTGCGAAGCGGCGATTCATGCGCTGGAAGAGGAGGTGCTGGCAGAGTCCGCCAATCCCCAGGATGCGGCCCAAGCCGCGTTGGCCGCAGAGTTGAAGGCGCGGATCATGTCCGAGTATCGACATCAGCTGGAAGTGTTCAACGATTCGGCCGAGGCCCAGGCGCTGGCGTTTCAGATGGACTTGCTGGAGCGGCGTCTGCGGGTGAAGGCACTGCGGGCCCAGCGTCTTGAGTTGTACACGCTCAGCCGTCATCACCAGATCGGTGATGACGTGTTGCGTGAGGTGCTGGCGGATCTGGACCTCAGTGAGGCCAATCTGGGGCCGGTGAAGTGAGGCACGGGTCCGAAGGGGCGCGTGCCTGCCGCCAGGATGTCGCTTATGTGCGGCGCTGGATGAACGCGCGAATCCGCTCTGCCGCCTCGACGCATTCGGCCAGCGGCGCAACCAGTGCCATGCGCACACGCCCGGCGCCCGGGTTGACGCCGTCGACCTCACGGGACAGATAAGAGCCAGGCACGACGGTCACGTGCTCTTCGACGAACAGGTCGCGGCAGAACGCCGCGTCGTCGCCCGCAACGCTCGGCCACAGGTAGAAACTGCCATCCGGACGCTGCACGTCCATGACCGGGCCGAGGATCTCCAGCACCGCATCGAACTTCTCGCGGTACAGCGTACGGTTGGCGCGCACATGGACTTCGTCATTCCATGCCGCAACGCTGGCCAGCTGGGTCTGAACCGGCATGGCGCAGCCATGGTAGGTGCGGTACAGCAGGAAACCCTTGAGGATCTCGGCATCCCCTGCCACGAAGCCCGAGCGCAGGCCCGGCAGGTTGGAGCGCTTGGACAGGCTATGGAACACCACGCAGCGCTTGAAGTCCTGGCGGCCCAGTTGCGCACAGGCACTGAGCAGGCCTGGCGGGGGTGTCTGCTCGTCGAAGTAGAGTTCGCTGTAGCACTCGTCGGCCGCGATCACGAAGTCGTGCTCGTCGGCCAGGGCGATCAGCTTTTTCAGGGTGTCGAGGGGGATCAGCGCACCGGTCGGGTTGCCTGGTGAGCACAGGAACAGGATCTGGCAGCGTTTCCAGATGTCCGGTGAGACGGCATCGAAATCCGGGTTGAAGCCGTTTTCGTCCAGGCACGGCAGGTAGTGGGGCTTGGCACCGGCGAGGAACGCCGCGCCTTCATAGATCTGGTAGAACGGGTTCGGGCTGACCACCAGCGCGTCGTCACCCCGGTTGACCACGGTCTGGGTGAAGGCGAACAGTGCTTCGCGGGTGCCGTTGACGGGCAGCACGTTGCGGGCCGGATCGATCCAGCCTGCGGGCACGTTGAACCGACGCTCGCACCAGGCCGCAATGGCTTCGCGCAGGGCGGGAACACCCAGGGTCGTGGGGTAGACGGCCATCTGGTCCAGGTTGCTGGCCAGGGCTTCGGCGACAAAGCTCGGCGAGCGGTGTTTCGGCTCGCCGATGGACAGGGCGATAGGGCGCTTGTCCGGGTTGGGCGTCACCGCACCGAGCAGGGCGCGCAGTTTTTCGAACGGGTAGGGCTGGAGTTGGTTCAGAGCGTTGTTCATCGGTGCGCAGGTCTCACTCAAAGCGGTTAAATCATGTCGCGCGTCAGATGCTGATGCGCGACAGTTCGATTGAAGGTTGCGGGCTGACGCTCAGTTGTTCGACGATCGCATCCTGCAAGCGGCTGCACAGCTGTGGGTCGGACAATGGGTGGTTGTCGGCGTCGGTGATGAAGAACACGTCTTCGACCCGTTCGCCGAGGGTGGCAATCTTGGCGTTCTGCAGCGACAGGTCGAACTCGAGGAAGATTCGTCCGATTCGCGCGAGCAGGCCAGGGCGGTCCGGTGCGCTGAGTTCGAGCACGGTGACCGGGCGCTGGGCATCGTTGTGGATCGTCACTTGTGGTGCGAACGCAAAATGCTTGAGCTGGCGTGGCACCCGACGCTGGATGATGGTCGGGTAGTTGTCCGGGTTGCGCAGGGCTTCGGTCAGGCCGTCACGGATCTGTTTGACCCGTGCAGGGTTGTCGCCGATCGAATCGCCGTCGGTGTCGAGCACGATGTAGGTGTCGAGGGTGAACTGGCTGCTGGAGGTGATGACCCGTGCATCGTGAATGTTCAGGTTGAGCTGGTCCATCGCGGCCACGGTCACGGCGAAGAAGTCGTGCTGGTCGGGGGCATAGATGAAAATCTGCGTGCCACCCTCGAACTCCCGTTGGGTGGTCTCCTTGATCAGCACCAGCGGGCCGCCATCGGCCGGTTGCTGGAGGATCGCGTCCGAGTGCCAGGCCACGTCGCCGGCGGTGTGACGCAGGAAATAGTCATCGCCCAGTTGCGACCAGAGCTGCTCGACGTCGTCCGGGTCGGTGCCGCCGCGCACCAGAATGTCCAGGGCCGCGCTTTGGGTCTGGCGAATCTGCTCCTCGCGGTCCACCGGGTTCTCCAGGCCGCGACGCAAGGCGCGCTTGGTCTCGGTGTAGAGTTGGCGCAGCAGGCTGGCGCGCCAGGAGTTCCACAAGGTCGGGTTGGTGGCGTTGATGTCCGCGACGGTCAGCACGTAGAGGTAGTTGAGACGGGTCTCGTCGCCGACGATCTGCGCGAAGTCATGGATCACCTGCGGGTCGGACAGGTCCTTGCGCTGGGCCGTGGTCGACATGACCAGGTGGTTTTGCACCAGCCAGACAATCAGCCGGCTGTCCCAGGTCGGCAATTGATGGCGCTGGCAGAAGGCTTCGGCGTCGACGGCGCCAATATCCGAATGGTCGCCATGGCGCCCCTTGCCGATGTCGTGATAGAGCCCGGCGAGGTAGATCAGTTCAGGCTTGGGCAGCTTGCCCATGAGCTTGCTGGCCAGCGGGAATTTCTCGGACACCTGGGTGTACTGTAGCTTACGCAAGTGCTTGATCAGGTTCAGGGTGTGAGCGTCGACCGTATAGATGTGGAACAGGTCGTGCTGCATTTGCCCGACGATGAAGCCGAACTCCGGCAGGTAGCGTCCAAGAATGCCGTAACGGTTCATCCGCCTGAGGTTTCGGTGGATGCCGATCTTGCACTTGAACAGTTCGATGAACAGGCTGGTGTTGCGAATGTCGTGGCGGAAGTCGTCATCGATCAGGTGACGGTGCTCCCTTAGCAGGCGAATGGTGTCGGCGCGCACACCCTTGATTTCCGGCTGCTGGGCCATCAGCACGAAGATCTCCAGCATGGCAAACGGCGTGCGCTTGAACACGTTGTCGTTGATGGCTTCAATATAGCCGTCATGCAACTGGAAGCGAGAGTTGATCGGCTGCGCCGGCGCTTCGTCTTCCGGGGCGAGGATGATCTCCTCGAAGTGCTGGATGATCAGGTCGCTGAGCTGGGCAATGCTCATCACCACCCGGTAGTACTGCTGCATGAAGTTTTCGATGGCGTGCTTCGCGTCGTCCCCGGCAAAACCCAGCAAGCCGGCGATCGAGCGCTGGTGATCGAACAGCAGGCGGTCCTCGGCACGGCCGGCCAACATGTGCAGGGCATAGCGGACTTTCCACAGGAATTCCTGGGAGGACGCCAGCAGGGCGTTTTCGCTTTCCACCAGGAAGCCTTCGCCCGCCAGTGCGCGCAGGTTCAGCGTGCCGTACTGGCGGCGCGCTACCCACAGAATCGTCTGGATATCCCGCAGGCCACCAGGCGAGCCCTTGACGTTGGGTTCCAGGTTGTATTCGGTGTCGTTGTATTTGTGGTGGCGTGCCTTCTGTTCGGCACGCTTGGCCAGGAAGAACTCCTTGGCCGGCCACATGTGTTCGGTGCTGGTGACGTCGAGCATCCGCTGGCGCAAGCGCTCGGGACCCGCAACGGTGCGGCTTTCCATCAGGTTGGTGACCACCGTCAGGTCGGCGCGGGCTTCTTCGGCGCATTCGTCCACCGAGCGAACGCTCTGGCCGACTTCCAGGCCGATGTCCCATAGCAGCGTCAGAAAGCGCTCGATGGAGTCACGGAAGACTTCGTGGTCGGCGCTGTCGAGCAGGATCAGCAAATCGATATCGGAGTAGGGGTGCAGCTCGCCGCGACCGTAGCCGCCGACCGCGACCAGCGCGATGTCGGCGTCAGCGTTCCAGTCGAACTGCTCCCAGGCCTTTTGCAGGATGTTGTCGACGAACCAGGCTCGGTCCTCGATCAGGCGGCGGATATCCCGGCCACTGCGAAAGCGCCCGTCGAGCACCTCGCGCGCTTGGCGGATCGCCTTCTTGAAGGCTGCGATCGGGCTCGCCTTCAGGGCCAGTTCAGCCTGGAACTGGCCGCGGTCGAAGAGTTCTGGATCCACCTGCGGCATCGATTGGCTTTCCTTTCTATCTATATAGGCTCAGGACGGCAGGTCAGGCTGAAACGCGCGCGATGGTGTCATCGCCGCGCAGGGTGAAGATTTCGTAGCCGGTTTCCGTCACGAGCAGGGTGTGCTCCCATTGGGCGGAAAGCTTGCGGTCCTTGGTGATCGCGGTCCAGCCGTCGCCCAGCACCTTGGTGTCGGCCTTGCCCTGGTTGATCATCGGCTCGATGGTGAAGGTCATGCCAGCCTTCAGTTCCATGCCGGTGCCGGCGCGGCCGTAGTGCAGGATCTGCGGCTCTTCGTGGAACACCTTGCCGATACCGTGGCCGCAGAACTCGCGGACGACGGAGAAACCGTTCTTTTCCGCGTGCTTCTGGATCACTTCGCCGATATCGCCCAGGCGGCAGCCCGGCTTGACCAGTTCGATGGCCTTGTACATGCATTCCTGGGTGACTTTCGACAGTCGTTCGGCCCAGACCGGTACGTTGCCGACGTGGAACATGCGGCTGGTGTCGCCGTGGTAGCCGTCCTTGATCACGGTGACGTCGATGTTCAGCGTGTCGCCGTCCTTCAGGGCCTTCTCGTTCGGGATGCCGTGGCAGACCACGTGGTTGATCGAGGTGCAGATCGACTTCGGAAAGCCCTTGTAGTTGAGCGGGGCAGGGATGGCCTTCTGCTCATTGACGATGTAATCGTGGCAGATGCGATCGAGTTCTTCGGTGGTGATCCCCGGCTTGACGTAGTCGGCAATCATTTCCAGCACGTCGGCGGCAAGTTTGCCGGCGATGCGCATTTTTGCGATGTCCTCTGGGGTTTTGAGGGTGACGGTCATACAGGCTCTCTCTACGCTCAGTGGCGCTTTCAATTCGGAATGGGCTCGGCGTGATATGGCTCGCGGCCCTGAAAAAGGCAATTCTAACAGACGCCCGGGGCAAATCTGCGCTTGCGGCATCGCTTCTCCTTATAGAATGGCGCATTCTTGGAGGATTCCAAGGGCTGGAACAACCGCGCTGACCTGGTTTTGAGAATCCGGGTTCCGTTTTCAGCCTTGCTGTGGTATAAAATGCGCCGCTTTCCGGGGATGCCCCGAAAGGCTTAAATCCACACACGTGTCGACACGATGACCTGGGTGCCTTCAGCTGAAGCTGCTGGTTGGTCATTGGGATACGTGGAGGCCAAACCCGACTTATTAAGGAACTATCATGTCCCAAGTCAACATGCGCGATATGCTGAAGGCCGGTGTGCACTTCGGTCACCAGACCCGTTACTGGAACCCGAAAATGGGTAAGTACATTTTCGGCGCGCGTAACAAGATTCACATCATCAACCTTGAAAAAACCCTGCCAATGTTCAACGAAGCTCTGACTTTCGTAGAGCGTCTGGCCCAGGGCAAAAACAAGATTCTGTTCGTCGGCACCAAGCGTTCCGCTGGCAAGATCGTTGCTGAAGAAGCAGCACGTTGCGGTTCGCCGTACGTCGATCACCGCTGGTTGGGCGGCATGCTGACCAACTTCAAGACCATCCGTGCTTCCATCAAGCGTCTGCGTGACCTTGAAGTGCAAGCCGAAGACGGTACTTTCGCCAAGCTGACCAAGAAAGAAGCGCTGATGCGCACTCGTGACCTGGAAAAGCTCGATCGTTCCCTGGGTGGTATCAAGGACATGGGCGGTCTGCCTGACGCACTGTTCGTTATCGACGTTGATCACGAGCGCATCGCGATCACCGAAGCCAACAAGCTGGGCATCCCGGTTATCGGCGTAGTCGATACCAACAGCAGCCCGGAAGGCGTTGACTACATCATCCCAGGCAACGATGACGCAATCCGCGCTATCCAGCTGTACATGGGTTCGATGGCTGACGCTGTTATCCGTGGTCGCAACCACGTTGCTGGCGGCACCGAGCAGTTCGTTGAAGAAGCTCCGGTAGCAGCAGCTGAGTAATTGACGCCTTGGCGTTGACTCAGTAAGCAAAAAGGGGGCTTGGCCCCCTTTTTGCCACCTCGAAAACCATTTGTCGGCGCCCACTGCTCTATCTGTAATGTGCGGCAGCTAACAAGGGTGGTTCGGGAAGAATTGAACGCCCGTTCGATCGGGTGGAATGGTTGATAACCTATCCAAGAGGAATTTTGAAATGGCAGAGATTACTGCAGCGTTGGTCAAAGAACTGCGCGAGCGTACCGGCGAAGGCATGATGGACTGCAAGAAAGCCTTGACCAAGGCTGGCGGCGACATCGAAAAAGCCATTGATGACATGCGTGCTTCGGGCGCCATCAAGGCTGCCAAGAAAGCGGGCAACGTGGCTGCTGAAGGTGCTATCGCTCTGAAGGAAGACGGTAAATCCGCCGTTCTGCTGGAAGTGAACTCGCAGACCGACTTCCTGGCCCTGCAGGACGACTTCAAGGCATTTGTTGCTGCAAGCGTTGAAAAAGCGTTCGCCGACAAGCTGGCTGACGTTGCTCCGCTGATCGAAGCTCAAGAAGCTGATCGCCTGGTACTGGTCGGCAAGGTTGGCGAAAACGTCAACATCCGTCGTCTGGCACGCGTTGAAGGTGACGTTGTCGGTGGTTACCTGCACGGCAACAAGATCGGTGTTGCAGTTGTCCTGAAAGGCGGCGACGTTGAGCTGGCCAAGGACATCGCTATGCACGTAGCGGCCACTAACCCTGAATTCCTGCTGCCATCGGAAGTTTCCGCTGAAGCGGTCGAGCGCGAGAAAGGCGTGTTCCTGACGCTGAACGCTGACAAGATCGCCGGCAAGCCGGAAAACATCGTTGAGAACATGATCAAAGGCCGTATCAGCAAGTTCCTGGCCGAAGCCAGCCTGGTTGAGCAGGCGTTCGTCAAGAACCCTGAAATCAAGGTCGGTGACCTGGCCAAGAAAGCCGGTGCTGAAATCGTTTCTTTCACCTACTTCAAAGTAGGCGAAGGCATCGAGAAGCCAGTGGACAACTTCGCTGAAGAAGTTGCTGCCCAACTGGCTGCCGCCAAGTCGTAAGACGGTTTTTTAACTGTCGCCCTGAAGAGGCTGCCCGCTCACGCGCGCAGCCTCTTTTCAGATGGGGATGCCGATTTATTTGGTTTCTCGTTGGAACTGGCTTACAAAGCCGTGTTCCGATGGCGCTGTGATAGCGTCAAGCTAGAGTGAACGCAGGCTGCAAACAGCCCGCAAAGAATTTTTTAAAATACGCCGCAGGAGAGATTCGCAATGGCTCAGCAGGGCAGTGGTTATCAGGCTCGCTATAAACGCATTCTACTCAAGCTTAGCGGCGAGGCCCTGATGGGCTCCGAAGAGTTCGGGATCGACCCCAAGGTGCTGGACCGCATGGCGCTGGAAGTCGGCCAACTGGTCGGTATCGGCGTTCAGGTTGGCCTGGTCATTGGCGGTGGCAACCTGTTCCGCGGCGCGGCACTGAGTGCGGCCGGCATGGATCGGGTCACCGGCGACCACATGGGCATGCTGGCCACTGTGATGAACGCCCTGGCCATGCGCGACGCGCTGGAACGTGCCAATATCTCGGCCATCGTGATGTCGGCTATTTCCATGGTGGGCGTAACCGATCACTATGATCGCCGCAAAGCCATGCGTCACCTGAACTCCAAGGACGTGGTGATCTTCGCTGCCGGTACTGGCAATCCGTTCTTCACGACCGACTCGGCAGCGTGTCTGCGAGCGATCGAGATCGATGCCGACGTGGTACTGAAAGCGACCAAGGTTGACGGTGTGTACACCGCAGACCCATTCAAGGACCCGCATGCCGAGAAGTTCGATCATCTGACCTACGATGAAGTGCTGGATCGCAAGCTGGGCGTGATGGATCTGACGGCAATCTGCCTGTGCCGCGACCACAAGATGCCGCTGCGCGTATTTAACATGAACAAGCCCGGCGCCCTGCTGAATATCGTGCATGGTGGCGCTGAAGGGACCCTGATCGAGGAAGGCCAGCAATGATCAACGAAATCAAGAAAGACGCTCAAGAGCGTATGCAGAAATCCCTGGAGTCTCTGGCCCATGCTTTTGGCCAGATTCGTACCGGCAAGGCACACCCGAGCATCCTGGGTAGCGTGATGGTGCCTTACTACGGTTCGGACACTCCTTTGAGCGGCGTGGCCAACGTCACCGTGAAGGACTCTCGTACCCTGCAGGTCGTGGCTTTTGAGCGCAACATGCTCGCAGCGGTCGACAAGGCAATCCAGAGTGCTGGTCTCAACCTCAATCCAACGAACCTCGGTGAGTTGCTGTTGATCTCCATGCCAGCCCTGACCGAGGAGACCCGCAAGGGCTTCACCAAGCAAGCGCGTAGCGCAGCGGAAGATGCTCGTGTCGCCGTGCGTAATATTCGCCGTGACGCACTGGGTGATCTGAAGAAGCTGGTCAAGGATAAGGAGATCAGCGAAGACGAAGAGCGTCGTGCTGCTGCGGACATCCAGAAGCTGACCGATAAGGCTGAGGCTGATATCGACGCGGCCACCAAGCAAAAAGAAGCGGATTTGATGGCCGTATAAGGGTCGCGCTTTCATGGAAAAGACCAAGCAGCCTGTGCTGTCCACGGTGCCGCGTCACGTCGCGATCATCATGGATGGCAATAATCGCTGGGCAAAAAAACGTTTCTTGCCCGGCGTTGCCGGGCACAAGGCGGGTGTCGATGCGGTGCGCGCCGTTATCGAGGTGTGCGCTGAGTCGGGTGTCGAGGTCCTGACCCTGTTCGCGTTCTCCAGTGAAAACTGGCAGCGCCCGGCCGATGAGGTCAGCGCCTTGATGGATCTGTTTTTCAAGGCGTTGCGTCGCGAGGCCAAGCGCCTCAACGATAACAACATCGCCTTGCGCATCATCGGTGATCGTTCGCGCTTTCATCCGGAGCTTCAGGCTGCCATGCGCGAGGCCGAGGCGATGACGGCGGGTGCCAATCGCTTTGTCCTGCAGATCGCGGCCAACTACGGTGGGCAGTGGGATATCGCCCAGGCCGCACAGCGCCTGGCGCGGGAAGTCCAGGCCGGTCACTTGCGTCCCGAGGACATCACGCCCGAGTTGCTGCAGACCTGCCTGTCCACGGGAGATCTGCCGTTGCCGGACTTGTGCATTCGTACCGGCGGCGAGCACCGCATTAGCAACTTCCTGTTGTGGCAGCTGGCCTACGCCGAGTTGTATTTCTCCGACCTGTTCTGGCCGGACTTCAAACACGAAGCCATGCGCAATGCGCTGGTCGATTTCGCCTCTCGTCAGCGTCGCTTCGGTAAAACGAGCGAGCAGGTCGAAGCTGGAGCCCGGGTTTAATGCTTAAACAACGAATCATCACGGCACTGATCCTGCTGCCCATCGCCTTGTGCGGTTTTTTCCTGCTTGAAGGTTCCGGCTTTGCGCTGTTCATCGGCCTGGTCGTGACCCTCGGTGCCTGGGAGTGGGCGCGCCTGGCGGGTTTCACCGAGCAGCCGATCCGTGTGGCCTATGCGGCAGTGGTGGCGGCGATCCTGTTTGTCATGCACCTGGTGCCGGGCCTGGCGCCTTGGGTGCTGGGAGCGGCCGTGCTGTGGTGGGCGGTAGCGACTTTCCTGGTGCTGACCTATCCCGGGACCAGCGAGCATTGGGCCAGTGCGGCCTGCAAGCTGGTGATTGGCTTGTTGATCCTGTTGCCGGCCTGGCAGGGTTTGATCCTGATCAAGCAGCAGCCGTTGGGCAACTGGCTGATCATGGCGGTCATGGTACTGGTCTGGGGCGCTGACATTGGCGCGTACTTCTCCGGCCGGGCTTTTGGCAAGCGCAAGCTTGCGCCACAGGTCAGCCCGGGCAAGAGCTGGGAGGGTGTGTACGGTGGTTTGCTGCTGAGTCTGGTCATCACCCTGGTCGTAGGGCTGGTGCGCGACTGGACGCTCGGTGAGATGCTCATGGGCTTGATCGGTGCCGCCGTCATTGTCTTCATTTCGGTGGTCGGTGATTTGACCGAAAGCATGTTCAAGCGCCAGTCGGGGATCAAGGACAGCAGTAACCTGCTGCCTGGCCATGGTGGGATCCTGGATCGCATCGACAGCCTGACGGCGGCGATTCCCGTGTTTGCGGTGTTGCTGTGGATGGCGGCACCGTGAGCCGTCCACAACAGATTACCGTCCTGGGGGCGACCGGTTCCATCGGCTTGAGCACCCTGGATGTGATTGCCCGTCATCCAGAGCGCTATCAGGCTTTCGCCCTGAGCGGCTTCTCTCGCCTGAATGAGCTGCTGGCGTTGTGCATTCGTCATGTGCCGCGCTTTGCCGTTGTCCCTGATCCCGTGGCTGCTCGCGGCCTTCAGGAAGTGCTGAAGGCTGCCGGCCTGCCGACGCGGGTGCTGGTGGGGGAGGAGGGGTTGTGCCAGGTGGCCTCCGACGCCGAAGTCGATGCGGTGATGGCGGCTATTGTCGGCGCGGCGGGCCTGCGTCCGACGCTGGCGGCGGTCGAGGCGGGCAAGAAGATCCTGCTGGCCAACAAGGAGGCGCTGGTGATGTCCGGCGCCCTGTTCATGCAGGCCGTGCACAAGAGTGGGTCAGTGCTGCTGCCCATCGATAGCGAGCACAACGCAATCTTTCAGTGCATGCCTGCCGATTTTTCCCGCGGGCTCGGCGCTGTCGGGGTTCGGCGGATATTGCTGACCGCTTCTGGCGGCCCGTTCCGGCAAACCTCCATGGCTGAATTGGCGCATGTGACGCCTCAGCAGGCCTGCGCTCATCCCAACTGGTCGATGGGGCGCAAGATTTCGGTCGATTCGGCCAGCATGATGAACAAGGGCCTGGAGCTGATCGAGGCCTGCTGGTTGTTCGATGCCCGGCCGTCGCAGGTCGAAGTGGTGATCCACCCGCAAAGCGTGATTCATTCGTTGGTCGACTACGTTGACGGTTCGGTGCTGGCGCAATTGGGTAATCCGGATATGCGCACGCCCATCGCCAATGCGCTGGCATGGCCTGAGCGGATTGACTCCGGTGTCGCGCCGCTCGACCTGTTTGCCATTGCGCGCCTGGATTTCCAGGCGCCCGACGAGGTGCGTTTCCCGTGCTTGCGTCTGGCGCGTCAGGCAGCGGAGGCGGGAAACAGCGCCCCGGCCACGCTCAATGCCGCCAATGAAGTGGCGGTTGCAGCCTTTCTGGACGGGCGTGTCCGTTACCTTGAGATCGCGAGTATCATTGAAGAGGTGTTGAACCTTGAGCCTGTTGTGCCGGTCGATGATCTCGACGCGGTGTTCACGGCGGACGCCAGGGCTCGGCTGCTGGCCGAGCGTTGGTTGAGTCGTCACGGGCGATAAGTGTTGCCGCGCGGTTGCTCGCGGCGGCGCTGAATAGGATTGCGGAGAAAGTAGATGAGCGCGCTCTATATGATTGTCGGCACCCTGGTGGCCTTGGGCGTGCTGGTCACCTTTCACGAATTTGGCCATTTCTGGGTCGCGCGTCGCTGTGGCGTCAAGGTGCTGCGTTTCTCCGTGGGCTTCGGCATGCCGTTGCTGCGCTGGCATGATCGGCGTGGCACCGAGTTCGTGATCGCCGCCATCCCCTTGGGTGGCTACGTGAAAATGCTCGATGAGCGTGAAGGCGAAGTACCGGCCGATCAGCTTGATCAGTCCTTCAATCGCAAATCCGTCCGTCAGCGCATTGCCATCGTTGCGGCCGGCCCTATCGCCAACTTCCTGTTGGCCTTCGTGTTCTTCTGGGGCCTGGCGATGCTGGGCAGCGAGCAGGTGCGCCCGGTCATCGGTGGTGTCGAGGCCGGCAGCATTGCCGCCAAGGCCGGCTTGGTTCCGGGGCAGGAAATCACGGCCATCGACGGTGAGGCGACGTCGGGGTGGGCGGACGTCAATTTGCAGTTGGTCCGGCGCCTGGGTGAAAGCGGGACCGTTCACCTGCTGGTGCGAGAGCAGGGCTCCAGCGCCGACTCGCCTCGTGAACTGGTGCTGGATCAATGGCTCAAGGGTACCGATGAGCCTGATCCTATTCGCTCGCTCGGTATTCGTCCGTGGCGTCCGGCCTTGCCGCCGGTGTTGGCTGAGCTCGATCCAAAAGGGCCGGCGCAGGCCGCTGGCTTGAAAAGCGGAGACCGCCTGCTGGCGCTGGATGGCCAGACGTTGAGCGACTGGCAGCAAGTGGTGGATCAGGTTCGTGTACGTCCTGGTACCAAGATTGTGCTGCGCATCGAGCGTGACGCTGCTCAAATCGACGTCCCCGTCACCCTGGCGAAGCGCGGCGATGCGAAAGCAGCCAGTGGTTACCTGGGTGCAGGGGTGAAAGCTGTCGAATGGCCATCAGAGATGGTCCGTGAAGTCAGCTTCGGTCCTGTCGCGGCCATTGGCGAAGGTGCGCGACGCACCTGGACCATGAGTGTGCTGACCCTCGATTCGCTGAAGAAAATGTTGTTCGGTGAGCTCTCGGTAAAAAACTTGAGTGGACCGATAACCATTGCTAAAGTGGCGGGCGCTTCTGCCCAGTCGGGTGTTGCTGATTTCCTGAATTTCCTTGCTTATCTGAGTATTAGCCTGGGGGTTCTGAATTTGTTGCCCATTCCTGTACTGGATGGGGGGCATTTGTTGTTTTATCTGATCGAGTGGGCGCGTGGTCGTCCCTTGTCGGATCGGGTGCAAGGTTGGGGGATGCAGATCGGTATCAGTTTGGTGATCGGGGTGATGTTGCTTGCTCTGGTCAACGATCTGGGTCGACTGTAACGCTTCGCTGAATTGCGAATCTGCCGCATTTTGCGGCAGTTTGTTTATTGCCAGTTGGAATAAGAAAGGACTTCATGAAACGTCTGCTGCTAACTGCGGTTTTCACCGTATTGATGATCGCCGAAGTTCACGCCGAGTCCTTCACTATCTCCGATATTCGCGTCAACGGCCTCCAGCGGGTATCCGCGGGTAGCGTCTTTGGTGCCTTGCCGTTGAACGTCGGTGACCAGGCGGACGATCGTCGCCTGGTGGAATCTACTCGTGCGTTGTTCAAAACCGGTTTCTTTCAGGATATCCAGCTGGGTCGTGATGGCAATGTCCTGGTCATCACGGTAGTCGAGCGCCCGTCGGTTGCCAGTATCGAGATCGAAGGCAACAAGGCGATCTCCACTGAAGACTTGATGAAAGGCCTCAAGCAGTCCGGCCTGGCTGAAGGCGAGATCTTCCAGCGCGCGACCCTTGAAGGGGTGCGTAACGAACTGCAGCGTCAGTACGTAGCCCAGGGTCGCTACTCGGCGACCGTCGATACCGAAGTCGTTCCCCAGCCACGCAACCGCGTTGGCCTCAAGGTCAATATCAACGAAGGCACCGTTGCCGCGATCCAGCACATCAACGTGGTGGGTAACACGGTATTTGCCGACGAAGACCTGATCGACCTGTTCGAACTCAGGACCACCAACTGGTTGTCGTTCTTCAAGAACGACGACAAGTACGCGCGTGAAAAACTGTCGGGTGACCTGGAACGTCTGCGTTCCTACTACCTGGACCGTGGCTATATCAACATGGATATCGCCTCGACCCAGGTGTCCATCACCCCGGATAAAAAACACGTCTACATCACCGTCAACGTCAACGAAGGCCAGAAGTACAACGTTCGTGACGTGAAACTCAGCGGTGACCTGAAAGTCCCTGAAGACCAGGTCAAGGCGCTGTTGCTGGTGCAAAAAGGCCAGGTGTTCTCGCGCAAGCTGATGACCACCACCTCCGACCTGATCACCCGTCGCCTGGGTAACGAGGGCTATACCTTCGCCAACGTCAACGGTGTGCCTCAGCCCCATGACGACGATCACACGGTCGACATCACCTTTGTGGTCGATCCTGGCAAGCGCGCTTACGTGAACCGTATCAACTTCCGTGGCAACACCAAGTCGGAAGACGAAGTGCTGCGTCGTGAAATGCGTCAGATGGAAGGTGGCTGGGCTTCGACCTACCTGATCGACCAGTCCAAGGTCCGCCTGGAGCGCCTGGGCTTCTTCAAGGAAGTCAACGTCGAGACGCCGGCCGTGCCGGGTGTCGATGACCAGGTTGACGTGAACTACAGCGTTGAAGAGCAGGCGTCCGGCTCCATTACCGCCAGCGTCGGTTTTGCCCAGAGCGCCGGTCTGATCCTGGGTGGCTCGATCACGCAGAACAACTTCCTGGGTACGGGTAACAAGGTCAGCGTCGGCTTGACCCGCAGTGAATACCAGAGCAGCTACAACTTCGGTTATGTGGACCCCTACTGGACGGCCGATGGCGTGAGCCTGGGCTACAACGCGTTCTATCGCACCACCGACTACGATGAACTCGATACTGACGTTTCCAGCTATTCGGTTGACAGCATGGGTGCCGGTGTCAGCGTCGGTTATCCGATCAGCGAGACGTCGCGCCTGACCTTTGGTCTGACCGCGCAGCAGGACGAGATCCAGACCGGCCAGTACACTGTCGACGAAATTTTCGACTTCGTGAACCGTGAAGGCGACAAGTACCTGAACTTCAAGGCGTCGGCCGGCTGGTCCGAATCGACACTGAACAAAGGCGTATTGGCAACCCGTGGTCACTCCCAGAGCGTGACCGTGGAAGCGACCACGCCGGGTAGCGACCTGTCGTTCTTCAAGCTCGATTACCGTGGCCAGTTGTTCCAGCCGCTGACTGACACCTACACCATGCGTTTCCACACCGAACTGGGTTACGGTGACGGCTACGGTTCGACCGATGGCTTGCCATTCTACGAAAACTACTATGCTGGTGGCTTCAACTCGGTTCGCGGCTTCAAGGACAGCAGCCTGGGTCCTCGCAGTACGCCGAGTCGTGGGGCTAACGGTCCGAACGGTGCAGGTGGCGGTACGGGTAACCCGGGTACAATCTACGACCCGGACCAGGATCCACTGCCGTTCGGTGGTAACGTCCTGATCCAGGGTGGTGCGGAGCTGTTGTTCCCGATGCCATTCGTCAAGGACCAGCGTTCGCTGCGTACTTCCGTGTTCTGGGACGTGGGTAACGTATTCGACTCCAAGTGCGAGCAGGCGATCAACACCAATGGCACGAAGTCCAACACACAGTGCGAAGACGTCAGCCTGAGCAACCTGGCCAGTTCCGTGGGTGTCGGCGTGACCTGGGTTACCGCATTGGGTCCGTTGAGCTTTGCTCTGGCCATGCCGGTGAAGAAGCCTGACGACGCTGAGACTCAAGTGTTCCAATTCTCCCTCGGTCAGACGTTCTAAGCGTCTGTCCCAAGATAACGACAATGGATTTTGTAGGAGTGCATCGTGCGTAAGTTGACTCAATTGGTTCTCCTGGCAACTGTCCTGGTAGCAACCCCGGCATTTGCCGAGATGAAAATCGCAGTACTGAACTACCAGATGGCCCTGCTGGAGTCTGACGCGGCGAAGAAGTACGCCGTGGATGCCGAGAAGAAGTTCGGCCCGCAGCTGTCCAAGCTCAAGACCCTGGAAAGCAGTGCCAAAGGCATCCAGGATCGTCTGGTGAGCGGTGGCGACAAGATGGCCCAGGGCGAGCGTGAGCGCCTTGAGCTGGAATTCAAGCAAAAGGCCCGCGACTTCCAGTTCCAGTCCAAGGAATTGAACGAAGCCAAAGCCGTTGCCGACCGTGAAATGCTGAAGCAGCTCAAGCCGAAACTGGACAGCGCTGTGGAAGAAGTCATCAAGAAAGGTGCTTTTGACCTGGTCTTCGAGCGTGGCGCAGTGATTGATGTCAAGCCTCAGTACGACATCACGCGCCAGGTTATCGAGCGCATGAATCAGCTGAAGTAATCCATGACAGTGACTAAAAAGCTCGGCCAGTTAGCCGAGTTCCTTGGCGCCACCCTTCGTGGCGACCCGGAAAGAGACATTACTGGGCTGGCCACTTTGCAAGAGGCTGGCCCAGCTCAGTTGAGCTTTCTGGCAAACCCCCAATACCGTAAATACCTGGCCGACAGCCAGGCCGCAGCCGTGTTGCTGAAGGCCGCTGACGCCGAAGGGTTTGCCGGGGATGCGCTGGTCGTGCCTGACCCCTATGCCGCCTATGCGCGGGTTTCCCACCTGTTTGATCCCAAGCCCAAGTCGGCAGCCGGTATTCACCCGACAGCGGTGATTGCGGCGGATGCGGTGGTTGATCCGGCCGCGAGTGTTGGCCCTTTTGTCGTGATCGAGAGCGGGGCACGCATTGCTGCCGGGGTGACCCTTGGCGCGCATTGCTTCGTCGGCGCTCGCAGCGAGATCGGTGAGGGTGGCTGGCTGGCACCGCGGGTGACGCTGTACCACGACGTGCGCATCGGCAAGCGTGTGGTCATACAGTCCGGTGCGGTACTGGGCGGCGAAGGTTTCGGTTTTGCCAACGAGAAAGGCATCTGGCAGAAAATCGCCCAGGTCGGTGGTGTGTCGATCGGTGACGACGTGGAGATTGGCGTAAATACCGCTATCGACCGCGGTGCGTTGGCTGACACCATCATCGGCAACGGTGTGAAGCTGGATAACCAGATTCAGATCGCCCACAACGTACAGGTCGGTGATCACACCGCCATGGCCGCGTGCGTGGGGATTTCCGGCAGTACCAAAATCGGCAAGCATTGCATGCTGGCTGGCGGTGTCGGCCTGGTTGGACATATCGATATCTGCGACAACGTATTCCTGACCGGCATGACCATGGTCACCCATTCGATCACCGAACCGGGTGCCTATTCGTCCGGTACCGCCATGCAACCGGCTGCCGAGTGGCGCAAAAGCGCGGCACGCATCCGTCAGCTCGATGACATCGCGCGACGCCTGCGACAGCTGGAAAAGCACGTAGGGGAAGTGACCCCTGGCGGCAATGCTTCATCAGATGGCTGATACCATTTCCACATCAAGTGTGCACAGCCGTTAGACTGCCTCCTTGATTTGCTAGAGGAGTGTGCGTCCGTCGCGCGCTCCCAATCTTTACATAGGCTTCCCCCCGAAATGATGGACATCAACGAGATTCGCGAATACCTGCCTCACCGTTACCCGTTCCTGCTGGTGGACCGGGTAGTGGACCTGGATGTTGAGGGCAAGTGCATTCGTGCCTACAAGAATGTCAGCATCAACGAACCCTTCTTCAATGGTCACTTTCCCGCGCATCCAATCATGCCGGGTGTACTGATCATCGAGGCGATGGCTCAGGCTGCCGGAATCCTTGGTTTCAAAATGCTCGACGTGAAGCCTGCCGATGGCACGCTCTACTACTTTGTCGGCTCTGACAAATTGCGCTTCCGCCAGCCGGTGCTGCCGGGCGACCAGCTTGTGCTGGAGGCGAAGTTCCTGAGCTGCAAGCGTCAGATCTGGAAGTTCGAATGCCAGGCTTCGGTCGATGGCAAGCCGGTCTGCTCTGCTGAAATCATCTGTGCGGAACGCAAACTATGAGTTTGATTGACCCTCGCGCAATCATCGATCCGACGGCCATTCTGGCCGAAGGCGTCGAGGTCGGCCCTTGGTCGATCGTCGGTGCAGGTGTGGAAATCGGCGAGGGAACAGTGATCGGCCCGCACGTGGTGCTCAAGGGGCCGACCCGGATCGGCAAGCACAACCGTATCTACCAGTTCTCCTCGGTAGGTGAGGACACGCCTGATCTGAAGTACAAAGGCGAAGAAACCCGCCTGGTGATCGGAGATCACAATGTCATCCGTGAAGGGGTGACCATTCACCGGGGGACCATCCAGGATCGTTCCGAAACCACCCTGGGTGACCACAACCTGATCATGGCCTATGCCCACATCGGTCATGACAGCGTTATCGGCAATCACTGCATCCTGGTCAACAACACGGCGTTGGCTGGCCACGTGCACGTGGATGACTGGGCGATCCTGTCTGGTTTCACCCTGGTTCATCAGTACTGCCACATTGGCGCCCACAGCTTTTCCGGCATGGGTACCGCCATCGGCAAGGACGTTCCGGCCTATGTCACGGTGTTCGGTAACCCAGCGGAAGCGCGCAGCATGAACTTCGAGGGCATGCGCCGTCGTGGGTTCAGCGAGGAGGCGATCCATGCCCTGCGTCGTGCCTACAAGGTGGTGTACCGCCAGGGGCTGACCGTCGAGCAGGCGCTGGCCGAACTGGCCGAGCCTTCGGCGCAGTTTCCCGAAGTCGCTGTGTTCCGCGACTCGATCCAGTCGTCGACCCGCGGCATTACTCGCTGATCATGGCCAATCTGCGGATTGCGCTGGTGGCGGGTGAGGCCTCCGGCGATATTCTGGGCGCCGGATTGATGCGGGCACTCAAGGCTCAGCATCCGGCGGTCGAGTTCATCGGGGTCGGTGGCCCGCTGATGGAGGCCGAAGGCCTGGTGTCCTACTTCCCCATGGAGCGCTTGTCGGTCATGGGGCTGGTGGAGGTTCTGGGTCGGTTGCGTGAACTCCTGGCCCGGCGCAAAAAGCTGATCAAGACGCTGGTCGCCGAAAAGCCCGATGTGTTCATTGGCATCGATGCGCCGGACTTCACCCTCAATATCGAACTGAAACTGCGTCAGGCCGGGATCAAGACGGTGCACTACGTCAGTCCTTCGGTCTGGGCCTGGCGTCAGAAGCGTGTGCTGAAGATCCGCGAAGGCTGCGATCTGATGCTGACCCTGCTGCCATTCGAAGCCCGATTCTATGAAGAGAAGGGCGTGCCGGTGCGGTTTGTCGGTCACACCCTGGCCGATGCGATCCCGCTGGAGGCTGACCGCTCGGCGGCACGTGCCGAACTGGGCTTGCCGGACGGGCCGCTGGTTGCCCTGATGCCAGGTAGCCGTGGCGGTGAGGTCGGTCGCCTGGGGGGCTTGTTCCTCGATGCCGCCGAGCGTTTACGCGCCATGCGCCCCGGTGTGCGGTTCGTCATACCCTGCGCCAGTCCCCAGCGCCGTGTGCAGCTCGAAGAGCTGTTGGCCGGTCGCGATTTGCCGGTGACCCTGCTCGACGGGCGTTCTCACCAGGCGCTGGCGGCTTGCAATGCGGTATTGATTGCATCGGGCACGGCCACGCTGGAGGCGCTGTTGTTCAAGCGGCCGATGGTGGTGGCCTACCGCCTGGCGCCGCTGACCTACTGGATTCTCAAGCGCATGGTGAAAAGCCCTTACGTTTCGCTGCCCAACTTGCTGGCTCAGCGTCTGCTGGTGCCCGAGTTGCTGCAGGACGACGCAACGCCCGAGGCGCTGGCATTGACCCTGTCGCCGCTGATCGATGGTGGGGAAGAGCAAACCACCGGGTTTGACCAGATCCACCGGACCTTGCGCCGCGACGCCTCCAACCAGGCGGCCACAGCTGTACTCACGCTGATCGGCAGCCCGCAATGAGTAATGTGAAGATGCAAATGGGGCTGGACTTTACCCTGGTCGCAGACGCCGAAGACCTGGTCGCTGGCGTGGACGAGGTTGGCCGTGGCCCGTTGTGTGGCGCGGTGGTGACGGCGGCGGTGATCCTGGATCCGAACCGGCCGATTCTCGGGCTCAATGACTCCAAGAAGCTCACCGAAGCGCGTCGCGAGAAGCTCTACGACGAAATCCGTGAAAAAGCCCTGAGCTGGTGTATTGCCCGCGCCGAGGTCGAGGAAATCGATGAGCTGAACATTCTGCATGCCACCATGCTGGCCATGCAGCGTGCGGTCGAAGGGCTGCATATCACGCCGAAACTGGCGATGATCGACGGTAACCGTTGCCCGAAGCTGGCGATGCCGGCCGAGGCCGTGGTCAAGGGCGATAGCAAGGTGCCGGCGATCGCGGCGGCCTCGATCCTGGCGAAAGTCAGCCGTGATCGGGAAATGGCGGCATTTGAATTGATTTACCCGGGGTACGGCATCGGTGGCCACAAGGGCTATCCAACTCCCGTTCATCTGGAAGCCTTGGCCCGCCTGGGGCCGACGCCGATTCACCGGCGCTCGTTCGCCCCCGTGAGGCTGGCGTACGAGGCGCGCGAGGGTTTGCTCGAGACCTAGGGCCTGTTGACGTTGGGCGCCGTCGCGGTCGTCACCCAGCGTCAACAGACCCTGGTCGCAAGGCTGATGTTTTTGCCAAGGCCCGGTACAATCCGGGCCTTGTTGTCTTTACGTTTCTGGACAGGATCACTATGCCGGCTTCATTCGTTCACCTGCGCCTGCACACTGAGTATTCCCTGGTCGACGGCCTGGTGCGGATCAAGCCGCTGGTCAAGACGCTGGTCGGCATGAACATGCCGGCCGTGGCCGTGACCGACCAGAACAACCTGTGTTCCCTGGTCAAGTTCTACAAAAACACCATGGGTGCCGGGATCAAGCCGATCTGCGGCGCCGACTTGTGGCTGTCGAACAAGGACCCCGATAACGCGCTCAGCCGGATCAGCTTTCTGGTGATGAATGCCACTGGCTATCGCAACCTTACCGAGCTGATTTCCCGCGGCTTCATCGATGGCCAGCGCAATGGCCAGATCATCATCGAGCGCGAGTGGGTGGCCGAGGCCAACGAAGGCTTGATCATGCTGTCGGCGGCGAAAGAGGGCGAGATTGGTGTCGCGCTGCTCAGTGGCAACCCGGAAGAAGCCGAAATCCTGGCCCGCGAGTGGATGGCAGTGTTCCCGGACCGTTTCTATCTGGAGATCCAGCGCACCAACCGGCCAAACGACGAAGAACAACTGCACGCCGCTGTAACCCTGGCCGACAGGATCGGCGCGCCGCTGGTCGCCACCAACGACGTGCGCTTCATCAAGCAGGAAGACTTCGCCGCCCACGAAACCCGCGTGTGCATCGGCGAGGGCCGAGCCCTCGACGATCCACGGCGCTCGAAGAACTACAGCGATCAGCAATACCTCAAGAGCGCCGAGGAGATGGCCGAGCTGTTCAGCGACCTGCCCGAGGCGCTGGAAAACACGGTCGAGATCGCCAAGCGCTGCAACATCGAAGTGAAGCTGGGGACGCACTTCCTGCCCAACTTCCCGATTCCCGATGGCATGACCATCGACGAGTATTTCCGCAAGGTGTCCTTCGATGGCCTGGAAGAGCGCTTGTCCGTCCTGCTGCCCAAGGACACCACTGAAGACTATGAGGCCAAGCGCCAGGTCTACGTCGATCGGCTGAATTTCGAGCTGGATATCATCATCCAGATGGGGTTTCCCGGTTACTTCCTGATCGTGATGGACTTTATCCAGTGGGCCAAGAGCAACGGCGTCCCGGTGGGCCCCGGCCGTGGGTCGGGTGCCGGATCGCTGGTGGCCTATGTGCAGAAGATCACCGACCTCGACCCGCTGGAATATGACCTGCTGTTCGAACGTTTCCTGAACCCGGAACGGGTCTCCATGCCCGACTTCGACGTCGACTTCTGCATGGATGGCCGTGACCGCGTCATCGACTACGTGGCCGAGAAGTACGGTCGCAACGCGGTCAGCCAGATCATCACCTTCGGCTCCATGGCCGCCAAGGCGGTGGTCCGTGACGTGGCGCGGGTGCAGGGCAAGTCCTACGGCCTGGCGGATCGCCTGTCGAAGATGATCCCCTTCGAAGTCGGCATGACCCTGGAAAAAGCCTACGAACAGGAAGAAATCCTGCGTGACTTCATCAAGGTCGATGAAGAAGCCGCGGAAATCTGGGAAATGGCCCGCAAGCTGGAAGGGGTTGTGCGTAACGTCGGCAAGCACGCCGGTGGCGTGGTAATTGCGCCGACCAAGTTGACCGACTTCTCGCCGATCTATTGCGACGAAGAGGGCGGAGGCCTGGTTACCCAGTTCGACAAGGATGACGTCGAGGCTGCCGGCCTGGTGAAGTTCGACTTCCTGGGGCTGCGGACTCTGACGGTCATCGATTGGGCGCTGAAAACCATCAACCGCGACCGCGCAAAGGTCGACCAACCGCCGCTGGACATCGCGTTCATCCCGCTGGACGACAAGCCGACTTACCAGTTGCTGCAAAAAGCTGAAACCACCGCAGTGTTCCAGCTTGAGTCGCGCGGCATGAAAGAGCTGATCAAAAAGCTCAAGCCCGACTGCCTGGAAGACTTGATCGCACTGGTGGCCCTGTTCCGTCCGGGCCCATTGCAATCGGGCATGGTGGACGACTTCATCAACCGTAAGCACGGTCGCGCCGAACTGGCGTACCCGCACTCGGACTACCAGTACGAAGGCCTCAAGCCGGTATTGGCGCCAACCTACGGCATCATCCTGTACCAGGAACAGGTGATGCAGATCGCCCAGGTCATGGCCGGATACACCCTCGGCGGTGCGGACATGCTGCGTCGGGCGATGGGTAAGAAAAAGCCCGAAGAAATGGCCAAGCAGCGCGGCGGTTTCATTGAAGGTTGCACCGCTAACAATATCGACGCGGACCTGGCCGGTAACATTTTCGACCTGGTAGAGAAGTTCGCTGGTTACGGCTTCAACAAGTCCCACTCTGCCGCCTACGGCCTGGTGTCGTACCAGACGGCGTGGCTGAAAACCCACTACCCGGCGCCGTTCATGGCGGCGGTGCTTTCGGCGGACATGCACAACACCGACAAGGTCGTGACCTTGATCGAAGAAATTCGCACCATGAAGCTGCGTCTCGACGCGCCGGATGTGAATACATCGGAGTTCAAGTTCACGGTTAATGACGAAGGCCGCATTATTTATGGGCTGGGTGCGATCAAGGGGGTTGGCGAAGGGCCGGTCGAGGCGATTACCGAGGCGCGTCAGGAAGGTCCGTTCACGGATCTGTTCGACTTCTGCGCCCGTGTCGACCTCAAGCGTATCAACAAGCGCACCCTGGACGGTTTGATCCGCAGCGGTGCACTGGATCGTCTTGGCCCTTACTTCCATGACGAGCCGAAAGCCTATCAGGCCAATATCGACCGCAACCGGGCGGTCTTGCTGACGGCTATGGAAGAAGCGATCAAGGCTGCAGAACAAACCGCGCGCACCCGCGACAGCGGGCATGCCGACCTGTTTGGCGGCCTGTTCGTGGAAGAAGACGCCGACGTCTATGCCAATCACCGCAAGGCCAAGGAGCTGACGCTCAAGGAGCGCCTCAAAGGCGAGAAAGATACCTTGGGCCTGTACCTGACCGGGCACCCGATCGACGAGTATGAAGGCGAGATTCGCCGTTTTGCCCGTCAACGCATCATCGACCTGAAGCCGGCCCGCGATACCCAGACCGTCGCCGGCATGATCATCGCCCTGCGTGTGATGAAGAACAAAAAGGGCGACAAGATGGGCTTCATCACCCTCGACGACCGCTCCGGCAGGATCGAGGCGTCCCTGTTTGCCGATGCCTTCCACTCGGCGCAATCGTTGCTGCAGACCGATGCGATGGTGGTGGTCGAAGGCGAAGTCAGCAACGACGACTTCTCTGGAGGCCTGCGGTTACGCGTCAAGCGGGTAATGAGCATGGAAGATGCCCGCACCAACCTGGCCGAAAGCTTGCGCCTGAAGGTCCAGACCCAGGACCTCAAGGGCGATCAGTTGCGCTGGCTGGGTGAGTTGTTCAAGCGCCATCGCGGCGCGTGCCCGATCACCCTGGAGTACACCCGTCCCGACGCCAAGGCCTTGCTGCAGTTTGGCGAAGGCTGGCGAATCGATCCGGCAGACAGCTTGATTCAAGCGCTGCGTGACCAGTTCGGGCGAGACAACGTCTTCCTCCAATACCGTTGACGGCCAGGGGCCATTGAAGCGCCCTGACCCTGACCCGAATTTTTAATCTCGACCTGAACGCGCCTGTCCCTTAAGGTAGGGCGCGAATAGACAATCGGCCGACCCAAGGACACTTGGACATCGACCCAAGACGGACGCCTATGAACCCGAATTTTCTAGATTTCGAACAGCCGATCGCCGACCTGCAAGCCAAGATCGAAGAGTTGCGCTTGGTCGGTAATGACAATTCGCTGAATATCGGCGATGAGATCTCCCGCCTGCAGGACAAGAGCAGCACGCTGACCGAAGACATCTTCGGCAAACTGACCAGCTGGCAGATCGCACGTCTGGCGCGTCATCCGCGTCGTCCGTACACCCTGGACTACATCGAACACATCTTCACCGAGTTCGACGAGTTGCACGGTGACCGTCACTTCTCCGATGACGCCGCGATTGTCGGGGGCGTTGCCCGCCTGGACGACCAGCCCGTGATGGTCATCGGTCACCAGAAAGGCCGCGATGTGCGCGAGAAGGTGCGTCGCAACTTCGGCATGCCCCGTCCGGAAGGCTACCGCAAGGCCTGCCGCCTGATGGAAATGGCCGAGCGTTTCAAGATGCCGATCCTGACCTTCATCGACACGCCGGGCGCCTACCCGGGGATCGACGCTGAAGAGCGTAACCAGAGCGAGGCCATTGCCTGGAACCTGCGTGTCATGGCGCGCCTGAAAACCCCAATCATCGCCACCGTGATCGGTGAAGGTGGTTCCGGCGGTGCATTGGCGATCGGCGTTTGCGATCAGCTGAACATGCTGCAGTACTCGACCTACGCGGTGATCTCGCCGGAAGGCTGTGCGTCGATCCTGTGGAAAACCGCGGAAAAGGCACCGGATGCTGCCGAAGCCATGGGTATTACCGCAGAGCGCCTCAAAGGCCTGGGTATCGTCGACAAAGTGATCGGCGAACCGTTGGGTGGTGCGCACCGTGATCCGGCCGCCGCTGCCGCCTCGATCCGTGCCGAACTGAGCGCGCAACTGAAGATGCTGAAGAAGTTCGATAACGACGCGCTGCTGACTCGCCGTTACGAGCGCCTGATGAGCTACGGTCTCTGATCTGATCTCGCTTTGATGTGGGAGCGGGCTTGCTCGCGAAAGCGGTATAACAGTCAACTGATGTGTTGAATGTTGAGCCGCTTTCGTGAGCAAGCCGCTCCCACATTTCATTTGTGCAAAGTGATCGATATGAGTCAGCCCATGATTGATCTTTCTGCCAGGCTCCTGCTGAACTTGACGCCCTGGCGCACCGCGCCCACCTGGCGCATCGCCTTCTCCGGTGGCCTCGACTCCACCGTCCTGCTGCACCTTCTGGTACAGCTCGCAAAAAAACAGACGTTGCCCGCGCTCAAAGCCATCCATGTCCATCACGGCCTCCAGGCTGCGGCCGATGCGTGGCCAGCACATTGTCAGGCAGTGTGTGATGCGTTGGGGGTGCCATTGACGGTCGCTCGCGTTCAGGTGCTGACGGGGGCGAGTCGCGAGCGGGCGGCGCGTGACGCGCGTTATGGCGCCTTCATCGAGGCGACGCAAACTGGTGAGGTGTTGCTGACCGCCCAGCACCGCGATGATCAAGCCGAGACCTTGCTGTTCCGGCTGTTGCGCGGGGCAGGGGTGCGTGGGCTTGCGGCGATGCCGGTGCAACGCCCGTTGGGACGCGGGCATCTGGTGCGGCCGTTGCTGGAGGTCTCCCGGGCCGACCTTGAAGCCTACGCCGCCGAGCATCGGTTGAGCTGGGTTGAAGACCCTTCGAACGCCGACCAGCAGTTCTCCCGCAATTTCCTGCGCCAACAGATCATCCCGGCGCTCACTCAGCGTTGGCCCCAGGCGGTCGCCACCATGGCGCGTAGCGCCGCACACTTGAGCGAGGCGCAAGGATTGCTCGATGAGCTGGCCGGGATGGACCTGGCGCAGGCTGCTACCGTCAGCGAATTCGATTGGCTGGGCGTGCCTTCCCTGGAGATGGGCGCGCTGGAAAACCTGTCCGCTGCCCGCCAGCGCAATGCGCTCAGTCATTGGCTGAGCCCGTTATCGCGCCTGCCCGACAGTGACCATTGGTCGGGTTGGGCCGACTTGCGTGAGGCCGCCGTGGATGCCCGGCCGGTCTGGCGCCTGGCCGACGGTGAGCTGCATCGGGCCAACGGACGCATCTGGTGGTTGTCCCGTGACTGGCTGGCGCTTGCGCCGCTTGGCAGGAACTGGGCTGATCCGTCGGTGCCGTTGTTGCTGCCTGACAACGGCCGGCTCAGCATTCACGGAGCCGTGCCCCAAGGCCTGCTCAGCGTGTGCTACCGGCAGGGCGGGGAGGTCATGGCGTTGCCCGGTCGCGGGCATCGCGATCTCAAGCGCTTGCTCAATGAAAGTCGTTTGCCGTTGTTTGCCCGTGGCAGATTGCCGCTGCTGTACTGCGATGAGCAATTGATAGCGGTGGCAAACCTGCCCGGGCTGGACGGTAGCGCTGGGGGGAACTACGTTTTGCAGTGGCAGCCAGCAATCAACGATCAAGGTTTGAGCTGAAAGGGGCTTTCCGGTAGACTACGCTCCCTTCTTGATACAACTTCTGTGGATTCGACTGAATTGCAGGAGTTGCCGATTACCAAGCAGTCTTTGCTGGGCGATTCCAAAAAATGTGTAGCGAGCAACCTACCGGTGTTTCACCTGCCGGTCTGTCCCAACGCGGCGGTTTTTTTGAAAGATGCACTGTAATTAATGCAGGTGATCGGGGGCTTCGGCCTTCCTTCGCTTTCCCCGGCGGCTCGGACCGCTTTAACGCAGACTTCTAGGGTTTTTCATGACGCGCTACATATTCGTCACGGGCGGTGTTGTTTCTTCTTTGGGGAAAGGCATTGCATCGGCTTCATTGGCGGCCATCCTGGAGGCGCGGGGACTTAAGGTCACCATGCTCAAGCTGGACCCGTACATCAACGTTGACCCGGGCACCATGAGCCCGTTCCAGCACGGTGAAGTGTTCGTCACTCACGACGGCGCCGAGACCGACCTGGACCTGGGCCACTACGAGCGGTTCATCCGCACGACCATGACCCAGAACAACAACTTCACCACGGGGCGTGTCTACGAGCACGTGCTGCGCAAGGAGCGCCGTGGTGACTACCTGGGTGCAACCATCCAGGTGATTCCGCACATCACCGACGAAATCAAGCGCCGCATCATCAAGGGTGCTGGCGATGCCGACGTGGCGATGGTCGAGATCGGTGGCACCGTGGGTGACATCGAGTCCCAACCGTTCCTCGAAGCCATCCGTCAATTGCGTTTCGAAGTCGGCGCCAAGCGCGCGATGCTGATGCACCTGACGCTGGTGCCATATATCGCCACTGCCGGCGAAACCAAAACCAAGCCTACCCAGCACTCGGTCAAGGAACTGCGTTCCATCGGCCTGCAGCCTGACGTACTGGTATGCCGTTCCGACCACCCGATCGACCTGTCTTCGCGTCGCAAGATCGCGCAGTTCACCAACGTTGAAGAACGTGCGGTCATCGCTCTGGAAGACGCCGATACCATCTACAAGATCCCGGGCATCCTGCACGCCCAGGGCCTGGATGATTTCGTCGTGGAGCGTTTCGGCCTGCAATGCGACAGCGCCGATCTGTCCGAGTGGGAAGCGGTGGTCGATGCCAAGCTGAACCCGGAGCACGAAGTCACCATCGCGATGGTCGGCAAGTACATGGAACTGCTCGACGCCTACAAGTCGCTGATCGAAGCGATGAGTCACGCCGGTATCAGCAACCGTACCAAGGTCAACCTGCGCTACATCGATTCGGAAGACATCGAGAACCAGGGCACTGCGCTGCTGGAAGGCGTGGACGCGATCCTGGTGCCTGGCGGCTTCGGTCTGCGTGGCGTGGAAGGCAAGATCACCGCCGTTCAATACGCTCGCGAAAACAAGATTCCCTACCTGGGTATCTGCCTGGGCATGCAAGTGGCCGTGATCGAGTTCGCTCGTAACGTGATGGGCTGGAAAGACGCCAACTCCACCGAATTCGATCGCACCAGTGGTCACCCGGTCGTGGGCCTGATCACCGAGTGGGAAGATGCCACCGGCGCCGTTGAAACCCGTACCGAGTCGTCCGACCTGGGCGGCACCATGCGCCTGGGTGCCCAGGACTGCCTGCTGGAAGCCGGCTCCCTGGTTCATGATTGCTATGGCAAGGACGTGATCGTCGAGCGTCATCGCCATCGTTATGAAGTGAACAACAAGCTGCTGCCACAAATCATCGAGGCCGGTCTGAAAGTCTCTGGTCGTTCCGGTGATGGCGCGCTGGTCGAAGTGGTCGAGGCCCCGGACCACCCATGGTTCGTGGCTTGCCAGTTCCACCCGGAGTTCACCTCGACTCCGCGTGACGGTCACCCGCTGTTCAGTGGTTTTGTCAAAGCAGCTTTGGCTCAACACCAGAAGAAGGCTTGAACCTGATGGCTCAAAAGATCATCCGCGTCGGCAACATCGAAATCGCCAACGACAAACCGATGGTGCTGTTCGGTGGCATGAACGTGCTGGAAAGCCGCGAAATGGCGATGCAGGTCTGTGAGGAATACGTCAAGGTCACCGAAAAGCTCGGTATCCCTTACGTGTTCAAGGCCAGCTTCGACAAGGCCAACCGCTCGTCGGTCGCTTCCTATCGGGGCCCGGGCCTCGAGGAAGGCCTGCGGATTTTCCAGGACATCAAGCAAGCCTTTGGCGTGCCGGTCATCACCGATGTCCATGAGCCTGAGCAGGCTGCAATGGTTGCTGAAGTCTGCGACATCATCCAGTTGCCGGCCTTCCTGTCGCGCCAGACCGACCTGGTCGTCGCGATGGCCAAGACCGGCGCTGTGATCAACATCAAGAAGGCCCAATTCCTCGCCCCTCAGGAAATGCGACACATCCTGAGCAAGTGCGAAGAGGCGGGTAACGATCAGTTGATCCTCTGCGAGCGTGGTTCGAGCTTCGGCTACAACAACCTGGTGGTGGACATGCTCGGCTTCGGCATCATGAAGCAGTTCGAGTACCCGGTGTTCTTCGACGTGACCCACGCGCTGCAAATGCCCGGTGGTCGCTCCGATTCCGCCGGTGGTCGCCGCGCCCAGGTGACAGACCTCGCCAAGGCCGGCATGAGCCAGTCGCTGGCCGGCCTGTTCCTGGAGGCTCATCCGGATCCGGACAACGCCAAGTGTGACGGCCCTTGCGCCTTGCGCCTGGACAAGCTGGAGCCTTTCCTGACCCAGCTCAAAGCCCTGGACGATCTGGTGAAGAGTTTTCCGACGGTAGAAACCGCGTAACCCTCGATTCTCCGGTAAAGTACCGCACGATTTAACGCTCGGACCTTTGGGTCCGGGCCTTATCGTCCGCAAGTCTGCCCGCTGCATATCACTTGCCGACGGTAAAAAGCTTTCCTACAGCTGCGTCGTTTTCGTCAACTTTGGAGTGTTTACAACAATGGCAAAAATCGTCGACATCAAAGGTCGTGAAGTTCTCGACTCCCGTGGCAATCCCACTGTCGAAGCGGACGTGCTTCTCGACAACGGCATCATCGGCAGCGCCTGCGCGCCGTCCGGTGCTTCCACTGGCTCGCGCGAAGCGCTGGAGCTGCGTGATGGCGACAAGAGCCGTTACCTGGGCAAAGGTGTATTGAAGGCCGTGGCCAACATCAATGGCCCGATCCGCACCGCGCTGCTGGGTAAAGACCCGATTGACCAGAAAACCCTCGATCGCATCATGATCGAGCTGGACGGTACCGAGAACAAAGGCAGCCTGGGCGCCAACGCCATCCTCGCCGTGTCCCTGGCCGCCGCCAAGGCTGCCGCTCACGACCAGGACCTGCCGCTGTACGCCCACATCGCCAACCTGAACGGCACCCCGGGTGTCTACTCGATGCCGGTTCCGATGATGAACATCATCAACGGTGGCGAGCACGCCGATAACAACGTCGACATCCAGGAATTCATGGTGCAGCCAGTTGGCGCCAAGACTTTCTCGGAAGGTCTGCGCATGGGCACCGAGATTTTCCATCACCTCAAAGCCGTTCTGAAGGCCCGTGGCCTGAGCACTGCCGTGGGTGACGAAGGTGGTTTCGCGCCGAACCTGGCGTCCAACGAAGACGCACTGAAAGTGATCTCCGAAGCGGTGGCCAACGCTGGCTACAAACTCGGCACCGACGTGACCCTGGCACTGGACTGCGCGGCCAGCGAATTCTACGAAGACGGCAAGTACAACCTGTCCGGTGAAGGCCAGGTGTTCACCGCCGAAGGTTTCGCCGACTACCTCAAAGGTCTGACCGAGCGTTACCCGATCATCTCCATTGAAGATGGCCTGGACGAGTCCGACTGGGCAGGCTGGAAAATCCTCACCGACAAGATCGGCGAAAAGACCCAGCTGGTGGGCGACGACCTGTTTGTGACCAACACCAAGATCCTGAAAGAAGGCATCGATAAAAAGATCGCCAACTCGATCCTGATCAAGTTCAACCAGATCGGCACCCTGACCGAGACCCTGGAAGCGATCCAGATGGCCAAGGCCGCTGGTTACACTGCGGTGATCTCGCACCGTTCCGGCGAAACCGAAGATTCGACCATTGCCGACCTGGCCGTGGGCACCTCGGCTGGCCAGATCAAGACCGGTTCGCTGTGCCGCTCCGACCGCGTTTCCAAGTACAACCAACTGCTGCGTATCGAAGAGCAATTGGGCGCCAAGGCCAAGTACAATGGCCGTAGCGAGTTCCGCGGCTAAGCCTGGACGCGTAAAAAGACACCGGATTGTGTCGAAAAAAAACGCTACAGCGGGTTTTTTGCCACTAATCTGATGCTTTAGAGTACGAGCCTGGTTCTTCCAGGCTTCGTGCTATCAGACGCTTCAAAGTCTTGGCATGGCTGTTTTTTTTCACTGGATACCTGATATTCGATGCGCAGTCCCTACTGGTTGTTTCTTGTCTTGCTCTTGCTCCTGGGTGGTTTGCAGTACCGCCTGTGGGTGGGAAACGGCAGCCTGGCGCAGGTGGCCGACCTGACTCAGCAAATTGCCGATCAGCAAGCTGAAAACCAGACCCTGCTGGAGCGCAATCGAGTGATGGATGCAGAAGTCATGGAGCTGAAAAAAGGCATGGAGACCGTTGAAGAACGGGCCCGCCATGAGTTGGGCATGGTCAAGGACGGTGAAACGCTTTACCAGTTGGCCCAATGATGCACGCCTTGCCGGCCTTCTGGGCCGTGATTCCCGCCGCGGGCGTCGGTGCCCGTATGGCCGCGGACCGTCCCAAGCAGTACTTGCAACTGGGCGGACGCACTATTCTCGAACACAGCCTCGGCTGTTTCCTCGATCACCCAGCCTTGAAGGGGTTGGTGGTCAGTCTTGCTGTTGATGATCCTTATTGGCCGAACCTGGCCTGCGCTGCCGACCCTCGCATTCAGCGGGTGGAGGGTGGCGAAGAACGCTCGGGGTCTGTGCTCAATGCCTTGCTGCACCTGCACGCGCAGGGCGCTGCCGATGAGGACTGGGTGTTGGTCCATGATGCTGCGCGACCGAACCTGACCCGCGACGATCTCGACAAGCTGCTGTCGGAGCTGGCGGATGATCCGGTCGGTGGGCTGCTCGCCGTGCCGGCCCGTGACACTCTCAAGCGTGTGGATAAGCATGGCCGGGTGCTCGAAACCGTTGACCGGAGTTTGATCTGGCAGGCGTATACGCCGCAGATGTTCCGTTTGGGGGCTTTGCATCGGGCGCTGGCCGACAGCCTGGTGGCTGATGTGACCATTACCGATGAGGCGTCCGCCATGGAGTGGTCGGGGCAGGCGCCGCGCTTGATCGAGGGGCGGGCGGATAATCTCAAGGTGACCCGGCCTGAAGATCTTGAGTGGTTGCGTCAGCGGTGGGCTCATCGCGGTTCTTTGTAGGCGACCCCTCTCTGTGGGAGCGGGCTTGCTCGCGAAGGCGGCTTGGTAGCCAACCATTCTCTCGCGTAGGTACACCTGTGGGAGCGGGCTTGCCCGCGAAGGCGGTCTGGTGGCTGGCCATTCTCGTGCAGGTGCGGTGTACATATCCGTTGCTGCGGTCATGGCGACTTATGGTTTCGCCCGACGGCGACTCACTTTTTTTACAAGCGCCTAAAAAAAGTAAGCAAAAAAACGCTTCGCCCCGAGCGTCCGGCCCCTCGCCGAGGCTCGGGGTTCCCTCGCTTCGGCATTCTTCAGGGGGCATCGCCCTCCGGTCGGCTTCGCTCGACCTCCATGCGATGTCCTCGACTGCGTCGAGGGGCGCTGCGCGCCATTCCCCTGATGAACGCCTGCGCTCGGCCTGCCGATGGGGCGGGTGGATCAAGATCAAAAGCCAGAGCCAGAGCCAGAGCAAAAGCCAAAGCCAAAGCCAAAGCCAAAGCCTACTTCAGTCTGCTTCAGCCACTGTACTCCGGTCGTTTGGCCAGCCCGTCCTTGAGGTAGTCCACCAGTTTGCGCACTTTCGGCGATAGATGGCGTTGCTGCGGGTACAGGGCCCATACGGCGGTGTTCGGCGGTTGATGGGCGTCGAGCAGCGATACCAGTGCGCCGCTGTTCAGGTGTTCCAGCACGTAGTAGTCCGGTAGCTGGCACAAGCCAACACCCTGCAGTGCCGCATCCAGCACGGCTTGCCCGCTGTTGCAGCGCCAGTTGCCTTGTACCCGCTGGGAAAATTCTCGCCCGTCCTGTTCCAGTTGCCAGAGGTCCGAGCTGCCGATCAGGCAGTTGTGACGACTCAGTTCGGACAGGCTGTGGGGGCGGCCGTAGCGTTCGAGGTAGGACGGCGAGGCGCACAGGTACATGCGTCGTGGGGCCAGGCGGGTGGCGACCAGTCGTGAGTCTTGCAGGCGGCCCAGGCGGATCGCCAGGTCCAGGCCTTCATGCACCAGGTCCAGGGGGCGGTTGCTCAGCTCGATATCGACGCGCAGTTGCGGGTAAAGCCCCATGAAGCTGGTCACCAGTGGCACGATAAAACGTTCGCCGTAGGCCACTGCGCAGGTCATGCGCAACATGCCCTTGGGTTCGCTGGTCAGGTCGCCGACGGCGCGCAAGGCCTCTTCACGACCGTCCTGCAAGCGTTGGCAGTGTTGCAGGAAGGTCTGTCCGGCTTCGGTGAGGGTCACTCGCCGTGTACTGCGATAGAGCAGGCGGGTTTGCAGGCGTTCTTCCAGGCGTACGATTTGTCGACTGATATGGGAAGACGAAACCCCGAGGCGTTCGGCGGCTGCGGTGAATTGACTGCATTCAGCGACGGCCACGAACTCGTCGATACCTTCCCAGCGGTTGTCGGACATTTAGATTATCCCTGTACGGCAATAATGTTTTGCTTTTGGCTTGATTATTAATCGTCCTGCAGTGTTTTACACTCGTTGCCTCGTTTTTATTCACTGGAGAGTCAGGATGATCAAGTCGCGCGCTGCCGTTGCCTTCGAGGCCAGGAAACCCCTCGAGATCGTTGAAGTCGATGTCGCCATGCCCAAGGCCGGTGAAGTCCTGTTGCGTGTCGTCGCCTCCGGTGTATGCCATACCGATGCCTACACCTTGTCCGGTGCGGACCCGGAAGGCATCTTCCCGTCGATCCTCGGTCACGAAGGCGGAGCCATTGTCGAAGCCATCGGCGAGGGGGTGACCTCGGTCGCGGTGGGTGATCACGTGATCCCGCTGTATACCCCGGAATGTGGCCAGTGCAAGTTCTGCAAGTCGGGCAAGACCAACCTCTGCCAGGCCATTCGTGCCACCCAGGGCAAGGGCCTGATGCCGGACGGCACTACGCGTTTCTCCTACAAAGGCCAGCCGATTTTCCACTACATGGGTACCTCGACCTTTTCCGAGTACACCGTGCTACCGGAAATTTCCGTCGCGAAAATTCAAAAAGAGGCACCGCTGGAAAAAGTCTGCCTGCTGGGCTGCGGTGTCACCACCGGGATTGGTGCGGTGATCAACACGGCCAAGGTCAAGCCGGGTGACACCGTGGCCATCTTCGGTCTGGGCGGTATCGGTCTGTCGGCGGTCATCGGTGCGGTCAAGGCCAAGGCGGCCCGTATCATCGCCATCGACATCAACCCGGCCAAATTTGAAATCGCCAGGCAGTTGGGAGCGACTGACTGCGTGAACCCGAAGGAGTTCGACCGTCCGATCCAGGAGGTCATCGTCGACATGACCGATGGCGGCGTCGACTTTTCCTTCGAATGCATCGGCAATGTTCAATTGATGCGCGCGGCGCTGGAATGCTGTCACAAGGGCTGGGGTGAGTCGGTGATCATCGGTGTCGCCGGTGCCGGCCAGGAAATCGCTACCCGTCCGTTCCAGTTGGTGACCGGTCGCGTCTGGCGCGGTTCGGCGTTTGGTGGCGTACGCGGTCGCAGCGAATTGCCAAGCTATGTGGACATGGCCCAGAGCGGCGAGATTCCACTGGATACCTTTATCACCCACACCATGGGCCTGGAAGACATCAACAAGGCATTTGACCTGATGCATGAAGGCAAAAGCATCCGTTCGGTCATCCACTTTTAAGAGCAGCGACAAGCTGCAAGCCACAAGCGGCAAGTGGGCTCGCCCCACTTGCCGCTTGAAGCTTGCAACTTGCAGCTGGGAGGTCCCATGAGTCTGGAAAATCTCTCATGCCAGAAGAGTTTTGGTGGCTGGCATAAGCGTTACAAGCACCGCAGCGAAGTGCTCGGTTGCGACATGGTGTTTGCCGTGTACCTGCCGCCCCAAGCGGAGCAGGGCGGCAAGCTGCCGGTGCTGTACTGGTTGTCGGGCCTGACCTGCACGGACGAGAATTTCATGCACAAGGCCGGGGCCATGCGCATGGCGGCCGAGCTTGGGCTGATCATCGTGGCGCCGGACACCAGCCCGCGGGGCGCGGATGTGCCGGGTGACCCGGACGGCGCCTGGGATTTCGGCCTGGGAGCCGGGTTCTACCTGAACGCTACACAGGAACCCTGGGCCAGGCACTATCGGATGCACGACTACGTCGTCGAGGAATTGCCGGCGTTGGTCGAGGCGAATTTTCCGGCATCGGATAAACGCGCCATCAGTGGTCACTCAATGGGCGGGCATGGCGCGCTGGTGTGTGCCCTGCGCAATCCGGGTCGCTATCAGTCGGTGTCGGCCTTCGCGCCCATCAACAATCCCATGGATTGCCCGTGGGGCCAGAAAGCGTTTTCGCGCTACCTGGGCGAAGAGCGCTCGAAGTGGCGTGAGTGGGATGCGTGTGTGTTGATCAGCGAGGCCGGCGAAAAACTGCCGTTGCTGGTAGACCAGGGGGACCGGGATGATTTCCTGACCACCCAGCTCAAGCCCGAAGCCTTGCGGCAGGCCGCAAAACTGGCGGGCCATCCGCTGACCTTGCGTCTGCAACCTGGCTACGATCACAGCTATTTCTTCATCGCCAGCTTCATTGATGATCACTTGCGGCATCACGCCCACGCCCTTGGCGCCTAAAGCAGGTAGAATCACGCCCTGACTAAATCGGGGCGTTTTTTTATGCGTATTGGCCACGGCTATGATGTGCACCGTTTCGCTGAAGGCGATTTCATCACTCTGGGCGGCGTGCGGATTGCTCACAGCTTCGGGCTGCTCGCCCACTCCGACGGCGACGTGCTGCTGCATGCGTTGAGCGATGCCTTGCTGGGCGCCGCCGCACTCGGCGACATCGGCAAGCATTTCCCGGATACCGACCCACAGTTCAAGGGCGCTGACAGCCGTGTGCTGTTGCGTCATGTCGTTGCACTGATCCATGCCAAGGGCTGGAAAGTGGCCAACGTCGACAACACCATTGTCGCCCAGGCGCCAAAAATGGCCCCGCATATCGAATCGATGCGCGCGCTGATTGCCGCGGATCTTCAAGTTGAATTGGATCAAGTGAACGTGAAAGCCACCACCACCGAAAAGCTCGGCTTTACCGGTCGCGAAGAAGGCATTGCCGTACACGCCGTTGCCTTGTTGTCGCGCGCATGAACGAATTGCAACTGCTCGGCCCGCGAGCCTATGGAGACGCCCTTGGCACCGCCGTGCTCAAAGCCATCGCGGAAGATTTCCAGGTCGATGAAGTGCTCGACATTCCGTTGACCGGCGAAGGCGAACACCTGTGGATCTGGGTGGAAAAACGTGGCCTGAATACCGAGGAAGCGGCACGGCGAATTGCCAAGGCGGCTGGTGTGCCATTGCGCACGGTCAGCTATGCCGGCCTGAAGGACCGCCAGGCGCTGACCCGCCAGTGGTTCAGTGTGCAATTGCCAGGCAAGGCTGATCCTGACTTGTCCGCGGCAGAAAACGACACGCTGAAAATCCTCAAGACCGCCCGGCACAAACGCAAGCTGCAGCGCGGTGCGCATTCGGCCAACGGCTTCACCTTGCGCCTGACCCAGTTTGCAGGTGACAAGGCGGCCATTGAAGCGCGTCTGCAATTGATCGCCAAACAAGGTATTCCCAACTACTTCGGTGCCCAGCGGTTCGGGCATAACGGCGGCAACGTGGTTGACGCGCGGGAGTGGGCGGCACGCAAGGCGCTGCCGGAGCAGCGCAATGTGCGCTCGCGATTGCTGTCCACGGCGCGCAGCTTTCTGTTCAATAAAGTGCTGGCGGCGCGAGTGGCCGATGGCAGTTGGCAGCGTGCCCAGGTAGGTGATTTGCTGGCCTTCACCGACAGCCGCAGCTTTTTCCCTGCCGGTATCGAGGAATGCAGCGACCCGCGCCTGGCCATACTCGACCTGCATCCGACCGGGCCGCAGTGGGGCGAGGGCGAGTCACCTGCCGCCGGTGCGACCCATGAACTGGAACAGCGAATCGCATCCGGGGAAGCCGACTTGCGCGACTGGTTGGTGAATGCCGGAATGAGCCATGAACGTCGCATCCTGCGGCTGCCCATTGGCGGGTTGACGTGGCATTATCCCGTGCCTGACATTCTGCAACTGGAATTCGTCCTGCCGGCCGGATGCTTCGCCACCGTATTGGTGCGTGAGCTCGTCGATCTGGTGCCGGTGGGGCAGACGGACAGCCCATGCGTATTCTGATTTCTAACGATGACGGGGTAACAGCCCCCGGCCTTGCCGCGCTTTATGCTGCGCTGGCGGATTACAGCGAGTGCGTGGTCGTTGCCCCGGACCAGGACAAAAGCGGCGCCAGCAGTTCGCTGACGCTCGATCGTCCGCTGCATCCGCAAACCCTGGCCAACGGCTTCATCAGCATCAACGGTACGCCGACCGATTGCGTGCACCTGGGCCTCAATGGGCTGCTGGCGCACGAGCCGGACATGGTGGTTTCCGGGATCAACCTAGGGGCCAACCTGGGCGATGACGTGCTGTATTCCGGTACGGTCGCGGCCGCGCTCGAAGGGCGATTCCTGGCCAGGCCATCCTTTGCCTTTTCGCTGGTATCGCGCCAGGTTGAAAATCTGCCGACGGCGGCCTACTTTGCGCGCAAACTGGTAGAGGCTCACGCCGAACTCAACCTGCCGCCACGCACGGTGCTGAACGTGAACATTCCGAACTTGCCCCTGGATCACATTCGCGGCATTCAGCTGACTCGCCTGGGCCACCGTGCCCGTGCGGCGGCGCCCACGAAGGTGGTCGATCCGCGTGGCAAGTCCGGCTACTGGATTGCGGCGGCCGGTGACGCTGAAGATGGCGGGCCAGGCACGGACTTCCACGCGGTGATGCAGGGCTACGTTTCGATCACCCCGCTGCAACTCGACCGGACCTTCAATAGTGCCTTTGAAAGTCTCGACGGCTGGCTGGAGGGGCTGCGCTGATGGCTCGTGAGCAAGACGATATTCTGCGTCGTGGTATCGGGATGACCTCCCAGCGCACCCGTGAGCGATTGATTCAGCGGCTGTACGAAGAAGGCCTGAGCAACGCCCAGGTACTGGAAGTGATCCGCCGTACACCGCGTCACCTGTTCGTCGATGAAGCGCTGGCGCACCGCGCCTATGAAGACACGGCGTTACCGATCGGCCACAACCAGACCATTTCCCAGCCCTACATGGTGGCGCGCATGAGCGAGCTGCTGCTGGAGGCTGGTCCTCTGGATAAAGTGCTGGAAATCGGCACTGGGTCCGGTTATCAGACGGCGGTGCTGTCGCAGTTGGTCGAGCGGGTGTTCTCGGTTGAGCGCATCAAGGTCCTGCAGGACCGGGCCAAGGAGCGCCTGGTCGAGTTGAACCTGCGCAACGTGGTGTTTCGCTGGGGCGATGGCTGGGAAGGCTGGCCGGCACTGGCGCCCTACAACGGCATCATTGTCACCGCAGTTGCCACCGACGTGCCTCAGGCACTGCTTGATCAGTTGGCGCCGGGAGGGCGCCTGGTGATTCCGGTAGGGTCGGGCGAAGTTCAGCAGTTGATGCTGATCATTCGCGAGGAGCAGGGCTTTTCCAGGCGTGTTCTAGGCGCAGTACGCTTCGTCCCGTTGCTCAACGGGCCATTGGCCTGAGCATTTGTTCAAGGGCGCTGAATTCTCTTCGATTGCCCGGGTCTTATAGCGGCAACGATCGGTTAAACGCAGTTGAACAACAGCAAGCAAACGTGTGCGTGTCTTGATTTCGCCTGACCGACGGAAAAGTGCAAACGGCCAGTTATACTTGCGACATTTAATGCCTGAACACGGCATATTCTATTTTCAGCCACCAGAAAGGGAGCGGCGGGTGAGTCTCACGGACATTGCACAGCGTATCGGTACCACAAGCTTTCAGTGCCTGGTGACTGGCCTTGTCTTGAGTTCATTGTTGGTCGGTTGTTCCAGCACGAAATCGAGTGACGTACGGGTCGTCGACGGCGGCAGTGCGGCAGCCAAGCGTCCCGCGGTTACTACCGGCCAGTATGTCGTGCGCAAGGGCGATACCCTGTTTTCCATCGCCTTTCGCTACGGTTGGGACTACAAAGCGCTGGCTGCACGCAACAACATTCCCGCGCCCTACACCATTCGCCCGGGTCAGACGATTCGCTTTGACGGGCGCTCCGGTTCAACGTCGAACCAGACTGTGACGTCGTCCACAACAACGACTTCTTCTTCCGGAAAACTCACCGTCACGCGGAGCCCCGCTTCGGGGTCATCGGCCGGTACAAAGAGCGCTGCACCGTCCGTCGCAAACAAGTCGGCCTCCGCGCCGCTGCCACCAGCCGGGCCCGCGCCCAAGGGCTGGGGATGGCCATCTAATGGCATTCTGATTGGAAAATTCTCTTCAAACGGTAGTTTGAATAAAGGAATTGATATCGCCGGGGATTTGGGACAGCCTGTTTTAGCTGCGTCTGATGGGACGGTGGTTTACGCCGGGAGTGGCTTGCGGGGCTACGGCGAACTGGTCATCATCAAACACAGCGATACCTACGTCAGTGCCTACGGTCATAACCGCAGGTTGTTGGTTCGGGAGGGGCAGCAGGTCAAGGTCGGACAGACAATTGCCGAAATGGGGTCAACGGGTACAGACCGGGTGAAACTGCATTTTGAGATTCGCCGACAAGGTAAGCCTGTAGATCCGCTGCAATTCCTGCCTGCTCGTTGATTTGTTACCAGCCTGTTCCATCACGTAGAGGGAACAGGCTCCAGCGTTGCCAAGGATAAAGGCGCCGCTTGAGCTTGAGGTCGAACTCACCAAAGGACTATAACAATGGCTCTCAGTAAAGAAGTGCCGGAGTTTGACATCGACGATGAGGTTCTCCTGATGGAGACCGACGTCGCATCGGATCAGACGTTGAACGAAGGCTCTCCCATGCCTTCGACTCGCGCCAAATCCAAGCACTCCGCCTCACTTAAACAGCATAAGTACATTGACTACACGCGGGCGCTCGACGCGACGCAGCTGTACCTCAATGAAATCGGCTTTTCCCCCTTGTTGTCCCCGGAAGAAGAAGTTCATTTTGCGCGCCTGTCGCAACGTGGCGATCCGGCCGGACGCAAGCGCATGATTGAAAGCAACCTGCGACTGGTGGTGAAAATCGCCCGGCGCTATGTCAATCGTGGGCTGTCGTTGCTCGACCTGATCGAAGAGGGCAACCTTGGGCTGATCCGGGCGGTGGAGAAATTCGATCCAGAGCGCGGTTTCCGCTTTTCGACCTACGCGACCTGGTGGATCCGTCAGACCATCGAACGCGCCATCATGAATCAGACCCGCACCATCCGGTTGCCGATTCATGTGGTCAAGGAGCTCAACGTCTACCTTCGGGCGGCGCGAGAGCTCACTCAAAAGCTCGATCACGAACCCTCTCCCGAAGAAATCGCCAACCTGCTGGAAAAACCGGTGGGCGAGGTCAAGCGCATGCTCGGCTTGAATGAGCGGGTTTCTTCGGTCGACGTCTCGCTGGGTCCGGATTCGGATAAGACCTTGCTGGACACCCTTACCGATGACCGTCCCACCGATCCCTGTGAGCTGCTTCAGGACGATGACCTGTCGCAGAGCATCGATCAGTGGCTCTCGGAGTTGACCGACAAGCAGCGCGAGGTAGTGATCCGTCGCTTCGGCCTGCGTGGTCATGAAAGCAGCACGCTGGAAGACGTTGGCCTGGAAATCGGCCTGACCCGTGAACGGGTCAGACAGATACAGGTCGAGGGTCTCAAGCGCCTGCGTGAGATCCTTGAGAAGAATGGATTGTCGAGCGAGTCGTTGTTCCAGTAACTGGAGCCAGCCCGCGTGACCACAACAAGCCCCGTTAGCCCCGGGGCTTTTTGTTAGGCGCGATTCGGTGGAATGTTTAATCGTTCGAGGGCTGCCCGTACACCTTCTTAGCTTGATGTAAGCCCTGGCTTACTCTTTCGTAAGTGTTCGGTTTTTATGTTCGGTAGCAGTCGTCCATACGACCCTGGGCTGTTTGTTAATTCATTGTTTTTAAAGGGTGTTTTTACAATCTTTCAGGTTTCTATACGGAGCGTTTGGTCATTGCCTGTGATTGCTCTTGCCAAGGAATTCTCTAGTATGGGTCCTGTGTCGACGGACAGACACAGCCATCAAGGATGATGGTCAAGGAACATCTCAAGGACGTGATTCATCAGGATGATGAAAAGGAATACAGGGAATAGGGAAAAAATGTGGGCGGGTCATACCGCCCCTTTTTTTGCCCGTGAAAAAGTATCGCAACCCAGGAATGCAAAAAGGCCCGCAAGGGGCCTTTTCGAGGGTACTGTCAGGATCAGCGTTCGAGATCCTTGATCTTGCCTTTGACGCCATCCCACTCTTCGGCATCGGGCAGCGATTCTTTCTTTTCAGTGATGTTGGGCCAGATTTCGGCCAGCTCAACGTTCAGCTGAATGAATTCTTGCATCTCTTCCGGGACTTCGTCTTCGGAGAAGATGGCCACGGCAGGGCATTCTGGCTCGCATAGGGCGCAGTCGATGCACTCATCCGGGTGAATCACCAGGAAGTTCGGGCCTTCGTAAAAGCAGTCCACCGGACAGACTTCTACGCAGTCGGTGTACTTGCACTTGATGCAGTTGTCGGTGACGACGAAGGTCATTTCTAATTCTCTCCTCAGGCGCGGCTTGCAGCGCCCCTTCACGGTGGGGTCGCCAGGTTTGGGAGCGATAGTCTGCAGACCAGGCTATGTGCCTGCAGCATCCCAAACCGCGCGAGATTCTATCAGCTTGCAAGCCTGTGCGTTAGATCAGTGTCTTTAGTGTATAGAGCATTTCGAGTGCTCGACGCGGCGTCATGTCATCCAGGCTGAGCTTGGCCAGCTCGTCGAGCACCGGATGGGGCAGGCTGGCGAACAGGTCGCTTTGCTGTGGCGCTGCCGGTTTGCCCTTGGCCGGTGTCGGCACTTCATGGGGCAGGCTGGTGGTTTCCAGGCGGCTCAAATGCTCACGTGCCCGTACGATGACCTCGGTCGGTACGCCGGCCAACTGCGCAACCGCCAGTCCGTAGCTCTGGCTGGCAGGCCCGGGCAACACGTGGTGGAGGAACACGATGCGCTCGTTGTGCTCGGTGGCATTGAGGTGCACGTTGGCCACCAGCGGCTGGCTCTCCGGCAGCACCGTCAGTTCGAAGTAGTGCGTGGCGAACAGGGTATAGGCACGCAGTTGTGCCAGGCGCTCGGCTGCCGCCCAGGCCAGCGACAGGCCGTCGAAGGTGCTGGTGCCGCGGCCGACTTCATCCATCAGCACCAGGCTGCGTTCGGTGGCGTTGTGCAGGATGTTCGCGGTTTCGCTCATTTCGACCATGAAGGTCGAGCGCCCGCCCGCCAGGTCGTCGCTGGAGCCGATCCGGGTGAAGATGCGGTCCACCAGCGACAATTCGCAACTGGCTGCCGGCACGAAGCTGCCGATATGGGCCAGCAGTACGATCAGCGCGGTCTGACGCATGTAGGTGGATTTACCGCCCATGTTCGGGCCGGTGATCACCAGCATTCGCGTGTTGTCATCCAGGCTCAGGTCGTTGGCCACGAACGGCGTGGTCAGCACCTGCTCGACCACCGGGTGACGACCCTGGCTGATGCGCATGCACGGCTCGCTGACGAATCGCGGGCAGCTCAGGTCCAGGTTCAAGGCGCGTTCGGCCAGGTTGCTCAGGACATCCAGTTCGGCCAGGGCGGCAGCGGTATCCTGCAGCGGTGGCAGTTGGCTGATCAGGTCTTCAAGCAGCGCTTCGTAGAGCATCTTTTCGCGGGCCAGCGCACGGCTCTTGGCCGAAAGGGCCTTGTCTTCGAAGGCTTTGAGTTCAGGCGTGATAAAGCGCTCGGCACCCTTGAGGGTCTGGCGGCGGATATAGTCGGCCGGTGCCTGCTCTGCCTGTTTGCTCGGCAACTCGATGAAGTAGCCGTGAATCCGGTTGTAACCGACTTTCAGGTGCGACAGGCCGGTGCGGGCCTTCTCGCGGGCTTCGAGGTCGATCAGGAACTGGCCTGCGTTTTCGCTCAGTGATTGCAGCTCGTCGAGTTCGGCGTCGTAACCGCTCTTCAACACCCCCCCGTCACGAATGACGGCGGGCGGGTTGTCGATGATGGCTTTTTCCAGCAGGGCGGCCAGTTCGGGATAGGTACTGGCGGTGTCGGCCAGCTGGTTCAGGTGTGGTGCTTCCAGCTCGCCCATCGCCACTTGCAGTTCCGGCAGGGCGCCCAGCGCATCGCGCAGGCGCGCCAGGTCACGCGGGCGTGCATTGCGCAGGCCGATTCGCGCGAGAATCCGCTCGATGTCGCCGATTTCTTTCAATTGCGGTTGCAGTCGTTCGAAGCGATAGCTGTCGAGCAGGCATGTGATCGAGCTCTGACGTGCCTGCAACACTTGCAGGTCGCGCAGCGGGCGGTTCAGCCAGCGGGTCAGCAAACGGCTGCCCATGGCGGTCTGGCAACGGTCGACCACCGATTGCAGGGTGTTGTCGCGGCCCCCGGCCAGGTTGGTGTCCAGCTCCAGGTTACGGCGACTGGCACCGTCCAGGACCACGGTATCGTCCAGGCGCTCGTGACGCAGGCTGCGCAAATGGGGCAGGGCGGTACGCTGGGTTTCCTTGGCGTAGCTCAACAGGCAGCCAGCAGCGCCGATGGCCAGGGTCAGGTTCTCGCAGCCAAAACCCTTGAGGTCTTGGGTGGAAAATTGCTGACAAAGGCTTTTCAGCGCCGAATCACGCTCGAAATCCCACGGTGCACGACGACGAACGCCGCGACGCTTCTCCGCCGGCAGGTCTTTTGGCCAGTCGTCGGGAATCATCAGCTCGACCGGGTTGACCCGCTCCAGTTCCGCCAGCAGGTTTTCCCAGCCTTTGATTTCCAGCACCGTGAAGTTACCGCTGGTGATGTCCAGCACGGCCAGGCCGAACAGGCGCTCATCGCCGAGTACCGCGGCGATCAGGTTATCGCGACGCTCGTCCAGCAGCGCCTCGTCGCTGACGGTGCCGGGGGTAATGATGCGCACCACCTGGCGATCCACCGGCCCTTTGCTGGTCGCCGGGTCGCCGACCTGCTCACAGATCACCACCGACTCACCGAGCCTGACCAGCTTCGCCAGGTAACCTTCGGCGGCGTGGTATGGAATCCCGCACATCGGTATCGCCTGCCCGGCCGACTGCCCACGGGCGGTCAAGGTAATGTCCAGCAGCTTGGCGGCCTTCTTCGCGTCTTCGTAGAAGATCTCGTAGAAGTCACCCATGCGGTAGAACATCAACTGATCAGGGTGCTGGTTCTTCAGGCGCCAGTACTGCTGCATCATCGGCGTGTGGGAGGACAGATCGGAGAGTGCTTTATTCATCAGGTAATCAGGCGATTTCATTCAAGGGGGTGGGGTAAAGGTGGGCATCGGCCCGGCTTTTCCGCGATGGGCGCAAGGTTACCATGGGCCGGTCCGGACGACCCAGGGATGAACGGCTCGGGATGGTTTCTGTCGTTGATGTAGCGCTTATGCAAAACAGCAATTGTCATCATCGAACAGAACTCGCACTATGTGCATTATGCAAAAACGCAACGTTTCCACCGTCCTCTGGGCGCTGCTCGACCAGCATGGGATCTCCCCGACGGAGCTTCACCGTCGCACCGGGGTGCCTCAGTCCACTCTCTCGCGGATTCTCGGCGGCAAGATCGCGGATCCTTCGGATAAACATATCTCGAAGATTGCCGAGTACTTTCGCATGAGCACCGACCAGTTGCGCGGCCGCGCCGACCTGGCCGCGTCCATGGCGGCTGTACGCAGCCCGGTGCATGCGGAGCTCAAGGATATAAGCCTGTGGGATGACGACACGCCCGTTGACGACGACGAGGTGTCGGTGCCCTTTCTTCGCGAGGTTGAATTGGCTGCCGGTTCAGGAAGATTCGTCATTGAGGAAAGCGAGCGCGCCAGCCTGCGTTTCGGCAAGCGCAGCCTGCGCCACAACGGCGTGCAGTTCGACCAGGCAAAATGCGTGACGGTACGCGGCAACAGCATGTTGCCGGTGCTGCGCGATGGCGCCACGGTCGGGGTGAATGCAGCGAAGTGCGCAATCGGCGACATTGTCGACGGTGACTTGTATGCCATTAACCATAACGGCCAACTGCGGGTGAAACAGCTCTATCGTCTGCCGAGTGGGATTCGCCTGCGCAGCTTCAATCGCGATGAACACCCGGACGAGGACTACAGCTTCCAGGACGTCCAGGAAGAACAGATCGTCATCCTCGGGCACGTCTTCTGGTGGGGTATGTACGCCCGCTAACCCTCAGCTATCAGGTAGAGCCCGCCACGCGGCGCAATACTGTTCAGTCAAGGATCGGGGGGCTCATACATTCCCTGTGGCGAGCGAACTTGCTCGCGCTGGGCTGCACAGCAGCCCCAGAAACTATCGCCGAGTTCGTTCTGAAAGGCCGTAGTCGCTTTGTTGGGCGCGCTTCACACCCCAACGCGAGCAAGCCTCGGGGTTTTTACTCACTTCAAGCGCTTCTTGACTGAACAGCATTGCGCCACGCGGCGAGCTTTTCTGTCTGTGGATATCTGCAAAGACCTTGTCTGTCGATGCTTTGATGCGTCGGTGCATTTATTTGGCGTTACGAAATGCGTTAGTGCATTGACTGTATATGCATACATGCATAGTCTGTGTTCGAGCCCGTCAGCAAGGTGTTGCTCGACCAGGGACAGGCTGGGTTCATGGCGATTTTTCCACTCGGGAGTAGTGAGATGACAAACGAACAGCAAGCATTGCTGGATATTCCTGTCTGGCTTGTCATTGCCCTCACGTTGCTGGGTGGTGTCTCAGGTGAAATGTGGCGGGCCGACAAGGCGGGCGCTCGCGGCTGGTCACTGCTGCGGCGCCTGCTCCTGCGCTCCGGTTCCAGCATGATCTGCGGCGTCTCGATCGTCATGCTGCTGTATGCCGCCAACCTCTCGACCTGGACGGCGGGGGCGCTGGGTTGCCTGACGGCCATGGCCGGTGCCGATGTGGCCATCGGGCTTTACGAGCGTTGGGCGGCCAAGCGTATCGGGGTGGCTGGACCGGCAGTTCGTCACGACCCTGCGGACCCGCAGTAGATCGGTGCCGACCTACTCACAAATTGATCCAGTCTGTGTCTTGCAAGCGCAATCCGCTGGTGTACGGTAGCGCTCATGCCCGCCTGATTTAAGGAGAGAGTCGTGAACGAAATCACCCAGCTTGCCGCGGAACTGGGGCGGCGCCTGCAGGTTCTCAATGCCCACGTCAGCACCGCCGAGTCTTGTACCGGTGGCGGTATCGCCGAAGCGATCACCCGGATTGCCGGCAGTTCGGCGTGGTTCGAGGCCGGCTATGTCACGTATTCCAATCGCCAGAAGACCCAGCTATTGAAAGTGCCGGCCGAGTTGTTCGTCCAGGTCGGGGCGGTCAGCCGCGAGGTGGTCGAAGCCATGGTCCGGGGTGCCCAGCGCAACAGTCAGGCGCGTTTCGCCGTGGCGGTCAGCGGTATTGCCGGGCCGGACGGCGGCTCGTCGAACAAGCCGGTGGGCACTGTCTGGCTGGCCTGGGGCATTGGCGAGGCGGTTTTCAGCGAGTGCCGGCACTTCCCGGGTAACCGCGATGAGGTTCGCCGACAAACGGTGAAGGCCGCGCTAGAGGGGTTGCTACAGCATGCCGACGCAGAAATCTCAAATCAGGGGTAGGCGATCCACAAACGCTGTGGAATAATACTGTCTACTTATACAGGTGTTGGCCGTCAGGCCTTATTGATTACGTGAGGACTTTAATGGACGACAACAAGAAGAAAGCCTTGGCTGCGGCCCTGGGTCAGATCGAACGTCAATTCGGCAAGGGTGCCGTAATGCGTATGGGCGATCAGGACCGTCAGGCGATCCCGGCTATTTCCACAGGCTCTCTGGGTCTGGACATCGCGCTCGGCATTGGCGGTCTGCCAAAAGGCCGTATCGTTGAAATCTACGGTCCTGAATCCTCCGGTAAAACCACACTGACCCTGTCGGTGATTGCCCAGGCCCAAAAGATGGGCGCGACCTGCGCGTTCGTCGATGCCGAGCACGCCCTGGACCCAGAGTACGCCGGCAAGCTGGGCGTCAACGTTGACGACCTGCTGGTCTCGCAACCTGACACCGGTGAACAGGCCCTGGAAATCACCGACATGCTGGTGCGCTCCAACGCCATCGATGTGATCGTCATCGACTCCGTGGCGGCCCTGGTACCCAAGGCTGAAATCGAAGGTGAAATGGGCGACATGCACGTAGGCCTGCAAGCCCGCCTGATGTCCCAGGCGCTGCGTAAAATCACCGGTAACATCAAGAACGCCAATTGCCTGGTGATCTTCATCAACCAGATCCGGATGAAAATCGGCGTGATGTTCGGTAGCCCGGAAACCACCACCGGTGGTAACGCGCTGAAGTTCTACGCTTCGGTACGTCTGGACATCCGCCGTACTGGCGCGGTGAAGGAAGGTGACGAAGTCGTTGGTAGCGAAACCCGCGTCAAGGTCGTGAAAAACAAGGTAGCCCCGCCGTTCCGTCAGGCCGAGTTCCAGATCCTTTACGGCAAGGGTATCTACCTCAACGGCGAGATGATCGACCTGGGCGTGCTGCACGGCTTCGTTGAGAAATCCGGTGCCTGGTATGCCTACAACGGCAGCAAGATCGGTCAGGGCAAGGCCAACTCGGCCAAGTTCCTGCAGGACAATCCGGACATCGCGGCCACGCTTGAGAAGCAGATTCGCGACAAGTTGCTGACACCGACTCCAGACGTCAAGGCTTCTTCGGTCAAAGCTTCTTCGGTCAAAGAGACTGCCGATGACCTGGCTGACGCTGATATCTGATTGATCCAATGACCGCCGTACTCGATACCCTCGTCGCGGTGCGGCGAACCGCAATGGACCTGCTCGCGCGACGCGAGCACGGTCGAGTCGAGCTGACGCGTAAACTGCGTCAGCGCGGCGCTCCAGATGAAATGATCGACACCGCACTCGACCGTTTGACGGAAGAGGGCCTGCTGTCCGAATCCCGTTACCTCGAAAGCTTCGTTTCCTACCGTGCCCGTTCCGGCTACGGCCCTTTGCGCATCCGTGAAGAGCTCAGCCAGCGCGGCTTGCAGCGTGCCGATATCGAACTCGCCCTGCGCGAGAGCGGAATCAGCTGGCAAGAGCGCCTGGAAGAGACCTGGCGGCGCAAGTTTGCCGGGCATTTACCGATAGATGCTCGCGAGCGTGCCAAGCAGGGGCGCTTTCTCGCCTACCGTGGTTATTCCATGGAAATGATCGGCCGCTTGTTCAGCGGCCGGGGAATGGAAGACTAAAGAAGCCCGACTATGCAAATAGTCGGGTTTTTTTATGTCACCTTGCTCGGTTCCCGTTTGCGCTTTGGCGTAGCCGGCTGAGTCGTGACCCAGTTTTCCGGCAGGTTGATGTAGTCGACCAGTTCACGCAGGCGTCCGTGATCACGGGCGTTGAAGGTGAACGACAGGCGCACCAGGTGGCTGAATTGCACCTCGTCATGCTCCTCGCCGCTGTAGGCATGCTGGTGAAAGTGATCATTCAGGCACAGGTCGGCAAACGCCTCTTGTATGTGCTCAAGTGCCCGTTCGTGGAGCGGGTGATTCATGCGGATCACAAACTGATGTTTCAGCCAGCGGCTGGAGTGGAAGTTGCTGTAGAACTGGTTGATCTGCGCCACGGCCTCCTCGGCGGTGTACACCAGTCGAATCAGCTTCAGGTCGTTTGGCAGGATGTAGCGGTTGGCCTCCAGTTGATTGCGAATGAAGTCCAGCGCCCCTTCCCAGAACGTGCCGCCGGGTGCATCCAGCAATACCACCGGTACCAGGGGGCTTTTGCCGGTCTGGATCAGGGTCAGGACTTCGAGGGCTTCGTCCAGGGTGCCGAAACCGCCCGGGCACAGCACCAGTGCGTCGGCTTCTTTGACGAAGAACAGCTTGCGGGTAAAGAAAAAGTGAAAGGACAGCAGGTTTGCCGTGCCGCCGACGGTCGGATTCGCATGCTGCTCGAATGGCAGGGTGATATTGAATCCGAGGCTGTGATCCCGGCCCGCACCTTCGTGGGCGGCAGCCATGATGCCGCCACCGGCACCGGTGATGACCATCAGGTTCGATTGCGCGAGTTTTGCCCCCAGTTCCCGGGCCTGGGCATACAGCGGGTGTTCGACCGGTGTTCGTGCCGAGCCGAAAACGGTCACCTTGCGTCGTCCCTTGAACTGCTCCAGTACGCGAAAGGCATGTTCCAGTTCGCGAAGGGCTTGCAGGGTGATCTTGGCATTCCAGCGATTATGGTCCTCTTGGGCCATGCGCAGGACCGTCAGTATCATGTCGCGATAAATCGGGATATTCGGACTGTTGGGTGAAAGCTGGTTGAGTTGTTCTTCGATCTTGCTGGTGAGATCGACGCCGTTGCTTTGAAAATGACGTATCAGAAGGTCATTCGGTTGGTAAGGCATTCAACTTCTCCTTCTACACAGAACCTCGGCCCGAACGAGCAGTTCGTTGGAGCCGCGACACGGCTTGTGTCGCTGTCAGCCTGCCCAAAAAGGCTGGGCGCTAAACCCGACCCGAAAGATGTACATGGGTAATCGGGTCATCCAGACGGGTTCTGTTTATCCCTTGGATGAAAGAAATGTTCGCACGACAGACACCTGAGGGCAGCCCCTTTTCTGCCTTGAGCGTTGAGTATCAACCTATATGAATCTAGACCTTTGCAGTGAATTGCGCTGGCTTGATCATGGGCTTCAAAAGTCGGTGCTGGCAATAGCGGGTTAGCGCTTTGTCATTGGCATTCACCGCCGGTCAGGCGTTGCGCCGGATGGCCTGGGCGCTGATTTACTCAGTAACAGACACAGCAAGGTCGCCATGCGTCCGGACCACGGAACAAGGCATCAGGAGCCGTGGGGTGCGATACCCATACAGGGAGGCAGGTCATGACCCAGGTCATTCTAGAAATCGACACGCCATTGTATCGATTGCTGAAGTCGGCAGCCGACGAGCATCACGTCAGCCTCGAGGAGGAGTGTCGCCGGCGCCTGCAGGGCAATGAACAGTGTTCGGCGTACTTGCAGGCGCTGCTGGCAGAGTTGCGAGCCGCTGATGAGCAGCGGCGCGCGGGCTCGCGCTGATTACTTTTTCTTTTGTGCAGGCTGGGCAGGGCAATCCGATTCCTGGAACCTGGCCGAGGCCACAGGACGGTTGGTTTTGTTCTCGGTGAACTCGTACCGCATGATTGCGCCCTTGGCCATCAGTTTGCGGTAGTTGGGGTTGCGGCAGACGCTGGCGCCCAGCTGCAGATAAACCGCCTTCGGATTGGCGCGCATTTGCTCGGCATAAACGGCTTGTACGCTCAGATGGTCGATCAGTTCCTTGCCCTCGACCGTATAGCCTTGGTCGAGAATGTTGTCACTGACCTCGCGCGGCAGCCCGACGTTGCTTTCCTGGGCGACCTTTTGCAGCATTTTGTTCAGGTCGTAGTCCTGCTTGGACGCCGCCTGGGCACTGAGGGGCAGGGCCAGCAACAGGGCAACGGTGGGAACGATAAGGCGCAGCATGAAACTCTCCTGATTCAGTGACTGGTGCTTCGACCCGTCACGGGGCTGAGCGTTCAGTGGCGGCGAATTATAGGGGGCTGCGGGCGGGCGGTACAGGTTTGCGCAGGTGGCTCTGGTAAACTGCCACGACTTTATTGCCTTACCGAGCGCTTTTTGTGTCGAATCAATCCCCTTTGCATCGAAGCCTGCCATGAGCCATGCCGTTTCCCGTTTGCGCGCCCAGCGCCTGGCTCGCGCCGTCAAACCTTTTGTAGCGCGCGGCTCGCGGGCTGAGCGTTGCGGCGGTTGCCGAGTGATTCCCAGCCATTGCATGTGCGCCTGGCGACCGAAAGTGGCGGCGAAGTCGGCCATGTGCCTGGTGATGCACGATGTCGAACCGTTGAAACCGAGCAATACCGGCTGGTTGATTGCGGATGTGATCAACGAGACCAGTGCTTTTCCCTGGTCGCGTACCGAGGTCGAGCCGGGCCTGCTGGCGCTGATCGCGGACCCGCAGTGGCAGCCGTACATCGTGTTCCCGGGGGAGTTCGTTGCCCCGGAGCGGGTGGTGTCCGAGGTCAGGCTGGAGGAGGGCAAGCGCCCACTGTTTATTCTGCTGGACGCGACCTGGAGCGAGGCGCGCAAGATGTTTCGCAAGAGTCCGTATCTGGAACACTTGCCGGTCCTGAGTCTCGCCCCCGAGCAGCTGTCGCGCTACAAACTGCGCCGCTCCAAGCGTGACGACCACTTCTGTACCGCGGAAGTCGCGGCGTTGTGCCTGGAACTGGCCGATGATCAAGTGGCCAGCGAAGTGCTGGACGCCTACCTGGACGTTTTCAGCACCCACTACCTGTCAGCCAAGTTCCAGCTTCCCATTGACCCGCAAGACGAAACCCACAGCCGTCTCAAGCCGTACCTGTAACTCTCACGCCCTGGCCAGCGCCGGTTTCCTTGGCCAGAGCTGGGCCATCAGCATGCCGGCCAGCATCAGTGCACAACCGATGTAGCCGCGTGGTTGCAGGTGTTCATCCAGCAGCCAGGCGCCGGCAATGGCGGCAAACACGGCCTCCATGGAAAAAATGATCGCCGCGTGCGAGGCGATCGCGTCCTTTTGTGCGATCACCTGCAAGGTATAGCCGATACCGACCGCAATCAGGCCGCCATACAAGATGGCCGGGCCGGCCGCGATGATTGCGCTGAGGTCAAAGGTTTCCAGGCACAACGCCAGGATCATACTGACCACCGCGCACGTCGCGAACTGCACAAACGCCAGGCGAATAGGGTCGTGGCGGCTGGCAAACACGCCGACCAGCACCACATGGCCGCCCCAGACAAATGCCCCGATCAATTGCAACCAATCGCCGGAAGCCACCTGGAACTGATCGCCAACGCTGAGCAGGAACATCCCCAGGACTGCCAGGATCGCCCCGAGCCAAGTGCCGAGGCCGGTCTTGTGACCAATCAACAGACCCAGCAGAGGCACCACAATGACGTAGAGGCCGGTGATGAAACCGGCGTTGGTCACGCTGGTAAATAGCAGGCCGACTTGTTGCAGGTTGATTCCCAGGGCCAGGGCCAGGCCCATCAGGCCACCCCCGATCAACAAGCCCCGGGTCAGGAAGGGCTCGGCCTTGGCCTGGTGCCGCGGGCCACGCAAGACCAGCGGCAGCAGGCACAGCGAACCCAGCGCAAAGCGCAGGCCGGAATAGAGAAAAGGACCGATGTGATCCATGCCGGAGGTTTGTGCGACAAATCCCGACCCCCAGATCATGGCGGTAATCAGCATCAGGACATCGGCACGCAGGGCTTTGGTCTGCATGATGGCACTCTTATTAGTTAGCCAGCTAAGATGCCGCAAAGGATGCGGCTTGACCACCCCGGCTTCGCTGGGCATCCTTGGCGCCGATTGGGGTGCGGCCGAAGATTGAAACGCCGGTTTCATGGGCTCTTGGCGTTGAACGTGCCCTGTTGGTGCCGCTGATTGGCGGTGCCTTGAGTTGCTTTGGTGAGGCTTGAATGCATCAGGCCTGCCATGAAAAACAGGATCATTTGAAAAATGGCCACATACGAAATCCTGATTGCCGATGACCACCCCCTCTTTCGCAGCGCACTGCATCAGGCGGTAACCCTGGGCCTTGGCCCCGACGTGCGCCTGGTGGAAGTGGCAAGCATTGCCGAACTGGAAACCCGCCTGACCGAAAAGGCCGATTGGGACCTGGTACTGCTGGACCTGAATATGCCCGGCGCGTACGGGTTTTCCGGGCTGGTGCTGTTGCGCGGGCAGTACCCGCAGATTCCGGTGGTGATGGTCTCGGCGCAGGAAGAAGCGTCGATCATGGTCAAGTCCCGTGAGTTTGGCGCCAGCGGTTTCATCCCGAAATCCAGTTCGCTGGAAGTGATCCAGCAGGCCGTGCGCGCCGTGCTCGATGGCGATGTCTTCTGGCCGCCACAGGCGTTCGAAGAGGTCAGCGTGTCGGCTGAGGCCAAGGCGGCCAGTGAAGGCCTGGCGAGCTTGACCCCGCAGCAGTTCCGCGTATTGACCATGGTCTGCGAAGGGTTGCTGAACAAGCAGATTGCCTACGAGCTGAATGTTTCGGAAGCCACCATCAAGGCGCACGTGACGGCGATCTTCCGCAAGCTGGGTGTGCGCACCCGGACTCAGGCGGCGTTGCTCCTGCAACAACTTGAGTCAATTTCCAACCTGTAACGGCTCTACATTCACGCTTTTTTGACTTTTGTTGATCTAGCTTTTCCATTCCTATTTGTTCAGTTGCCTACTCTTATGTCACCTTTCAAAGGTCAAACCGGTCTCAAACGCATCCTCAACGCTTCCGGCTACTCCCTGGACGGCCTGCGTGCAGCCTTTACCGGCGAAGCGGCTTTTCGCCAGCTGGTGTTGCTCAACGTCATCCTGATTCCGCTGACCTTCTTCCTGGATGTCAGCCGCGTCGAACAGGCGCTGCTGATTGCCGTCTGCCTGCTGGCGTTGATCGTGGAGCTGCTCAACTCCGCCGTGGAAGCGGCCATCGACCGGATTTCCCTCGAGCTGCACCCACTGTCGAAGAACGCCAAGGACATGGGCAGCGCCGCTCAGTTCGTGGCCCTGAGCATGATTGCGCTGGTGTGGGCAGTCATTCTGATCTGAGCCTCAGGCTATGGTCGGCAGTACGATCTCGTCGCTGCGCTGAACCCCGGCGGTGAAGGCGCGGCACAGGTCGAGGAACTCGCGCATGGCCGAGGTCTGATACTTCTGTTTGTGCCAGATGAAGTAAAACTGCCGCGCCAGGTCGAGGTCCGGGGTTTCGACGGCCACCAGGCTGCCGCGACGGAAGGCGTCACGCAGCGCAAGCCGGGAAATGCAGCCTATCCCCAGGCCCGACTCGACCGCACGCTTGATGGCTTCGGTGTGTTCCAGTTCCAGGCGGATGTTCAGCGTGCTGCGATGGTGGCGCATGGCCTGGTCAAAAGTGAGGCGTGTGCCGGAGCCTTGCTCCCGAAGGATCCACGCCTCGTGAGTGAGCTCCTCCATGCTCGCCTGGCCACGGCTCGCCAGCGGATGTTGCGGGGCACAAAATACCACCAGCTCATCCTCGACCCAGCTCTGCACTTCGATGTCCGGGTGGCTGCAGTCGCCTTCGATTAGACCCAGATCAATTTCATAGTGCGCCACCTGTTGCACGATATGCGCCGTGTTCTGTACATGCAGCTTCACCTGGCTTTCCGGATGACGCTGCATGAAGCCGCCGATCAGGAGGGTGGCCAGGTAATTGCCGATGGTCAGCGTGGCGCCGACCGCCAGCGAGCCGAAACCGGACTTGCCGTTGAGCAGGTCTTCGATTTCCTTGGCCTGGTCGAGCATGGCCACCGCTTGTGGCAACAGCTGCTTGCCCAAGGCGTTGAGGCTCAGGCGTTTGCCGGCGCGGTCGAACAACTGGCAGCTCGACTGGCGCTCAAGTTCGGTGATGGAGGTGCTGGCCGCTGATTGCGAGAGGTTGAGCAGGCCCGCGGCACGGGACACACTCTCTTGCTGAGCGACGGCGACGAAGACTTGAAGTTGACGTAGAGTAAATCGCATATCGATATAACCGATAACCCTTATCTTAATAATCCATTTAACAGATATTGTCGCCGCCATTAGAATGCGATGCAATTGCGCACTGCATCGGCGCAGGCAAAATCTCCAGGAGTCCCACGTACATGAGCAACATGAACCACGAGCGTGTCCTCAGTGTTCACCACTGGAACGACACTCTGTTCAGCTTCAAGTGCACCCGCGATCCGGGCCTGCGCTTCGAGAACGGTCAGTTCGTGATGATCGGCCTGCAACAGCCCAACGGCCGCCCGCTTATGCGTGCTTACTCCATTGCCAGCCCGAACTGGGAAGAGCATCTGGAGTTCTTCAGCATCAAGGTGCCTGATGGCCCGTTGACTTCCCAGTTGCAGCATCTGAAGGAAGGCGATGAGATCATCATCAGCAAGAAACCGACCGGCACCCTGGTGCTGGACGATCTGAAGCCGGGTAAACACTTGTACCTGCTCAGCACCGGTACTGGCCTTGCGCCGTTCATGAGCGTCATCCAGGACCCGGAAACCTACGAGCGTTTCGAAAAAGTGATCCTGTGCCACGGCGTACGTTACGTCAACGAAGTCGCTTACCGCGAATTCATCACCGAGCACCTGCCGCAGAACGAGTTCTTCGGCGAGGCGTTGCGTGACAAGTTGATCTACTACCCGACCGTGACCCGCGAGCCATTCGAGAACGAAGGCCGCCTGACCGACCTGATGCGCAGCGGCAAGCTGTTCAGCGACATCGGCCTGCCGCCGATCAATTCTGAAGACGACCGCGCGATGCTGTGCGGCAGTCCGAGCATGCTCGACGAAACCAGCGAAGTGCTCAACAGCTTCGGCCTGAAGGTTTCGCCGCGGATGCGCGAGCCAGGCGACTACCTGATCGAGCGTGCGTTCGTCGAGAAATGATCTGCGGTCACTTGTAGGCGCTGGCAAGCCGGCTCCTACAGAAGTTTGCGCCAGAAAAAAGCCCGCGTTGCCTGAGAAGGCAGCGCGGGCTTTTTCGTTTCTGGCGTTTAACCGTTCGCGGGGATGACTTCCAGAACGCGGATCAGTCCGGTTTCGGGGTAATGCCAGCGCACGTCCAGGTCCCAGAACTGTGCACCGTACTCGCGCTCGGGCGTTGGGGTCTGGTAGGCCGGGCGCGGATCCTGGGCCAGGCACTGCTCGATCAGTTCGATCAGGGGCTCTTCAAGGCGCTGAGCGTGCGTGTGAGCCTGTTGCAGTGCGGTATCTGTCCAGTGCACCGGAATCAGCAGCGGCGCACCGCTGGCGATCGCATTGGACGCCTCAGGAATGATGTCGGCGTAAGGCACGTAGGGCTTGATATCGATGACCGGTGTGCCATCCAGCAGGTCGATGCCGGAGATCCACAGGCGACTGCCTTCAACCTTGTCCAGCTTGACCACCGATTGACCGATGCCGTTGGGGCGATGGGTCGCACGGGTGGCGAATACGCCCATGGATTTGTTGCCACCCAGGCGCGGCGGGCGGACTTTGAGCCGTGGCTTGTCTTCCAGTGCCTGATGAAACAGAAACAGCAGCCAGACATGGCTGACTTGTTCCAGGCCCTGCACGGCATCGCCCTGGTCGAACGGTGCCACCAACTCCAGAATGCCGCGGGCGGCCGGGGCCAGTTGCGGTTGACGGGGGATGGCGAACTTCTCCTTGAAGCAGGAGCGCACGAAGCCGATGGGGGAAACGCTGTAGGTCATTACTGAAGCCTCAAGTTACAAGCTGCAAGCGACAAGCCTTGACTTGTAGCTTGCAGCTTGTCGCTGTCTTACGCTCTGACGCGCAACGTCAGGCCCTTGAGGAAGTTACGCAGCAACTGGTCGCCGCACGTGCGGTAGTTGGTGTGGCCGAACTTGCGGAACAGTGCGCTCAGTTCAGGCTTGGACACCGGGAACTCGGCCGCCTTGAGGATGGCGTGCATGTCGTCTTCTTTCAGTTCGAAAGCCACGCGCAGCTTCTTCAGGATGATGTTGTTGGTCACCGGCAGCTCGATGGGCTGCGGCGGACGGCTTTCGTCCTTGCCGCGCTTGAAGATCACCAGACCATCGAGGAAGTGCGCCATGACGTCGTCCGGGCAGCGTACGAAGCCTTCCTCGTCTTCCTCTTTCTTATCGAGGTACGTCACCAGGTCTTCCATGGTCACGTCCATGCCGCCGAGCTTGATGATCTCGATGACTTTCTTGTCACTGATGTCGAGCATGTAGCGCACGCTGCGCAGTACGTCGTTATGAATCATGGTGTGCAATCCTGATATTCAGCAGTGGGCGCCGCACAAAACTGCGGTGCCGAAATGTATGGCGGCGTGAAAAGTCTTAGAACTTCTCTTTGCCGGACAGGTAGCGCCATTGCCCCAACGGCACCTTGCCGATGGACACGCCGCCGATGCGGATACGGCGGATGGCGACGACCCTCAGGCCGACGGCCTGGCAGAACAGGGCAATCACGCCCGGTTGTGGGTTCTTCATCGCAAAGCGCAGGCGGTTTTCGTTCTGCCAGCTGGCTTTGACCGCTGGCAGTTCCTTGCCCTTGTAGGTCAGGCCGTGGTTCAAGCGGTTGAGGCCGTGAGCCACCATATCGCCTTCAACCTCGACCACATACTCTTGCTCGATCTTGTTGGAATCGGCAGTGAGTTTGCGCAGGATCTTCCAGTCCTGGGTGAACACCAGCAAACCGCTGGCATTGGCCTGCAGGTCGGTACTGGCGGTCAGCCGCAGGAAGTGGCCCTTGAGCGGACGTTTGCCGTAGCGGTGTTCTTCGCTCAGAGTTTCGGCGCTGATCGTCGCCATGGCGGTGTCCGCATCCATGCCCACGGGAACGTTCAGCAGGATGGTCACCGGCTCCGGCGCGGTGGCCTTGGCTTCTGGATCGAGCTCGACTTTCTGGGTGTCGACCTTGAACTGGGGCTCGTCGATGACTTCGCCGTCCACGGTGACCCAGCCGCCCTCAATGAACAGCTCAGCCTCCCGACGGGAGCAGCCGACGAGCTCGATGAGGCGTTTGGAGAGACGAATGGGGTCGGTCATGACAGGGCCGTAACAAAAAGGGGGCAGGCATTGTACCTGCCTCGCGCCGGTTAATCGCGGGTCCATTTGCCTCGTGTGGCTTTTAGCCGCGCAGGGCCTGCTGCTGAGGCTGTTTAAAACGCATGTGCAGCAAGGGATAGGGCTGCCCCATGCCATCGACTTCCGAGCGTCCGATGACTTCAAAGCCCTGTTTCAAATAGAAGCCAAGGGCTTGCGGGTTCTGTTCGTTGACGTCCAGCTCATCGGCGTTGAGGTGCTCCAGGGCATAGCGCAGCAGTTGTTGGCCCAGGCCTTTGCCGCGGTGTTCGGGGGCAATGAACAGCATCTCGATCTTGCCCGCGGCCACGCCGGCGAACCCGGTGATGCGCTGATGCTTGTCACGGGTGCAAATCAGCATCACGGCGTCCAGGTAGCAGTTCAGCACCAGGGTTCTCAAGCGCTCGATGTAAGGGTCCGGCAAAAAATCATGGGTGGCACGTACCGACGCCTCCCAGACCCGGGTGAGCTCTTCGTAGTCGCTGTGTTTCGGCGTGTGGATGACCGAATGATGGCGCATGCCCGCCTGCCCCTTGTGGTGAGTGAGTTCCCTGATCCAAACGATAGTCGTAAAAAAGCCCCGCATCTCGTCTGGAGAGCGGGGCTTTGCGTATTTTTTACGATTGGATCTGTTCAGCCCACAGATCGTACTCGTCGGCGTCGGTCACCTTGCACCAGACCTTGTCGCCTGGCTTGAGGTTGCTGCCGTTGTCGATGAACACGTTACCGTCGATTTCCGGGGCATCGAAGAAGCAGCGGCCAACGGCGCCTTGCTCGTCGACTTCATCGACCAGCACTTCGATCTCGCGGCCAATGCGCATCTGCAGGCGCGCCGAGCTGATGGCCTGCTGGTGCGCCATGAAGCGGTCCCAGCGGTCTTGCTTGACGTCGTCCGGCACGATGTCCAGGTTCAGGTCGTTGGCCGGAGCGCCTTCAACCGGCGAGTACTGGAAGCAGCCGACGCGGTCGAGCTGGGCTTCGGTCAGCCAGTTCAACAGGTACTGGAAGTCTTCTTCGGTTTCGCCCGGGAAGCCAACGATGAAGGTCGAGCGGATGATCAGGTCCGGGCAGATTTCGCGCCAGTTCTTGATGCGCGCCAGGGTCTTGTCTTCGAAGGCCGGGCGTTTCATGGCCTTGAGCACTTTCGGGCTGGCGTGCTGGAACGGGATGTCCAGGTACGGCAGGATCTTGCCGGCGGCCATCAGCGGGATCAGTTCGTCAACGTGCGGGTACGGGTAGACGTAGTGCAGGCGAACCCAGACACCGAGGGTGCTCAGGGCTTCGCACAGCTCGGTCATGCGGGTTTTTACCGGCGCGCCGTTCCAGAAACCGGTGCGGTACTTGACGTCAACGCCATAGGCGCTGGTGTCCTGGGAGATCACCAGCAGTTCCTTGACGCCGGACTTGACCAGGCGCTGGGCTTCGTCGAGCACGTCGCCCACCGGGCGGCTGACCAGTTTGCCGCGCATCGACGGGATGATGCAGAAGCTGCAGCTGTGGTTGCAGCCTTCGGAGATCTTCAGGTAGGCATAGTGGCGCGGTGTCAGCTTGATGCCTTGTGGCGGCACCAGGTCGATCAGCGGGTTGTGGTCCTGGCGTGGCGGCACGACTTTGTGCACGGCGTTGACCACTTGTTCGTACTGCTGCGGGCCGGTGACGGCCAGTACGCTTGGGTGCACGTCGCGAATGTTGCCTTCTTCGACGCCCATGCAGCCGGTCACGATGACCTTGCCGTTTTCCTTGATGGCTTCGCCGATCACTTCCAGGGATTCGGCCTTGGCCGAGTCGATGAAGCCGCAGGTGTTGACCACCACGACATCAGCGTCCTGATAGGTGGACACGACGTCATAGCCTTCCATGCGCAGTTGGGTAAGGATGCGCTCGGAGTCGACGAGCGCTTTCGGGCAACCCAGGGATACGAAGCCAACCTTGGGATTGGCTGACGCAGGAGTGGTGGACATGTCTAACCTCGGTGTTTTATGACGCCTCCAGCCGAAGACGGCAAGGCGACAGATGGGCGCTTAGCGTCCTGTCTCGTGAATACGCCGTTTTTTGACGAATGACTGTTGTTGCCAGGCAAGGCAGCATGGCGGCAACCGTCATTCGTCAAGAAGTCAGCAGTGATTCGCGAGACAGGACGCCTGCCTCTGATCAAAAAGTGCGCAATTCTAGCGATGGTCAGCGCGCTTGACCAGCTTTATGCAGGGAAATACGACGAGTGCTGCGCTATGCTTCGCGCCGTTGGGCCCAAGTGTATTTGGTTCGTCAATGAATCGTCTGTATCAACAAGTAAAACAGCGCAGGCTGCACATCAGTCTGTACCGGTTTGTACAGCGCAGGCGCACGATCTGCGCCGTGCTTTGAATGAAGCCCCGGTCTTGGTGGGCAGGAGTTGTTGATGGGTCAGGCAAGTAGTCAGGCGGTGAGCTCGGAGCATTCCGGGGTAGCAAAACCCTTGGGGATGCTGGTGGCGGCGGTCGGGGTGGTGTATGGCGATATCGGTACCAGCCCGCTTTACACCCTTAAAGAGGTGTTTGCCGGTCATTATGGGGTGCCGGTCAATCACGATGGCGTGTTCGGGATTCTCGCACTGATTTTCTGGTCGCTGGTGTGGGTCGTTTCGATCAAGTACGTGCTGTTCATCCTGCGCGCCGATAACCAGGGCGAGGGCGGGATCATGGCACTGACGGCACTGGCGCGACGTGCAGCCTCTCCCTATCCGAAGCTGCGCACGGTGTTGGTCATCCTCGGGTTGATCGGCGCAGCGCTGTTCTATGGGGACAGCATGATCACCCCGGCGATCTCCGTACTCTCTGCGGTGGAAGGGCTGGAGCTGGCATTTGACGGGCTGGAGCGCTGGGTCGTGCCGTTGGCGCTGATTGTGCTGGTGGGGTTGTTCCTGATTCAGAAACACGGCACTGATCGCATCGGCAAACTGTTCGGTCCGGTAATGGTGTTGTGGTTTGTGGTGCTGGGCGTGTTGGGCATCAACGGCATTTCTCAGCATCCCGAAGTACTCCATGCATTGAACCCGGTCTGGGGTGTGCGCTTCTTCATCGTTCACCCGGGTATGGGGGTGGCGATCCTCGGTGCGGTAGTGCTGGCTCTGACGGGAGCGGAAGCGCTGTATGCCGACATGGGCCACTTTGGGCGCAAGCCGATTGCCCGCGCCTGGTTCGCGTTGGTGCTGCCGGCCCTGGTGCTCAACTACTTTGGCCAAGGCGCACTGCTGCTTGAGAATCCAGAGGCCGCGCGTAACCCGTTCTACCTGTTGGCGCCAAGCTGGGCGCTGGTGCCGTTGGTCGTTCTGGCGACCCTGGCGACGGTGATTGCCTCCCAGGCAGTGATCTCTGGCGCATTCTCCCTGACGCGTCAGGCGATCCAGCTTGGCTACATCCCACGCATGTACATTCAGCACACCTCGAGTGCCGAACAGGGGCAGATTTACATTGGCGCTGTGAACTGGGCGTTGATGGTCGGCGTGATTCTGCTGGTGCTCGGTTTTGAGTCGTCCGGCGCGCTGGCGTCGGCCTACGGCGTTGCAGTGACCGGGACCATGCTGATCACCAGTATTCTGGTATCGGCGGTGATGTTGCTGCTGTGGAAATGGTCACCGATTCTTACCGTGCCGATTCTGCTGGGTTTCCTGTTGGTGGACGGCCTGTTCTTCGCCGCTAACGTGCCCAAGATCTTGCAGGGTGGTGCATTCCCGGTATTGGCAGGGATTGTGCTATTCGTGCTGATGACCACCTGGAAGCGCGGTAAGGAGCTATTGGTGGATCGTATGGATGAGGGCGGGCTGCCGCTGCCGATTTTCATCAGCAGTATTCGCGTGCAGCCGCCGCATCGGGTTCAGGGCACTGCCGTGTTTCTCACCGCCCGCCCGGATGCGGTACCTCATGCCTTGCTGCACAACCTGCTGCACAACCAGGTGTTGCACGAGCAGGTAGTGCTACTGACGGTGGTCTACGAAGACATTCCACGGGTGCCGGTGCAACGCCGCTTTGAGGTGGATGCCTATGGTGAAGGCTTCTTCCGGGTGATCCTGCACTTCGGTTTCATCGATGAGCCGGACGTGCCGCAGGCCCTGAAGCTGTGCCATCTCGAGGCGCTGGATTTCAGTCCGATGCGCACTACCTATTTTCTCAGTCGCGAGACGGTCATCACCTCCAAACTGGTGGGAATGGCCCGTTGGCGTGAGGTGTTGTTCGCCTTCATGCTGAAAAACGCCAACGGCAACCTGCGCTTCTTCAAACTGCCGTTGAATCGAGTGATCGAACTGGGCACCCAGATCGAGATGTAAGCCGCACGAAAAAGCCCCCGTTGCCTGGCGGCAGCGGGGGCTTTTTATCGGGCGCGGGTCAGGTCACTCTTCAGCGACTTTGTTCTTGTCCTGGCGCTTTTCGATGATGTCGACCAGGCGCTGAGCCAGGGCCGGGTAGTTCTCGTCGAAATGGTGTCCGCCGGGCAGCTTCACGGCTTCGCCGACGGCTGTCTTGTCGGTGCAGCCGCTTTCATCGGCCTCTTCCGCGCCGTAGATGCACACGACCTTGGCCGCCGGCAGCCTGGCCATTTCCGGGCCGGTGGCGGCTTCCTTGCCCGCATTGCCGAGCCAGCCTTCGACTTCGATCTCGAAGCTGCCGGTGCGGGCGAAGGCCAGCAGAATGATCGCGTCGACACGCTGTTGCTCCGACTCGGGCAGGCGGTTGTAGATGGCAGGCAATACGTCCGCACCAAACGAATAGCCGGTGAGGATGAAGCGCTTGGTGCCCCATTTCTGCCGGTAGTGCTGCATCAGTTCGCCCAGGTCGATGGCGCTTTGCTCAGGACTTTTGTGCTGCCAGTAGTAGCGCAGGGTGTCGATGCCGACCACCGGGTAGCCGATCTTCGCCATCTCCCCGGCCACGTCACGGTCCAGGTCGCGCCAGCCGCCGTCGCCGGACAGGAACAGGGTGACCGTGTCCCTGGCTTGGCCGGCAGGCACCTCGACCACGGGGATGCTTAGCCCGCCATTGCCCTTGTCGGAGCCGACGAGGATCTTGCGCAGCTCGTTGTTGAGGACTTGCGGCAAGTTGATGTCATAGTCGCTGATGCTGGTTTGGGCATTGGGTTGGTCGCGCACGAAACCGGCACTGGTATCGTCCGGGTTGTCGTTCCAGGCCACCAGCCAATGGCCATGGGCGGCGCTTTTTGGCAGCAGGTGGGTGCAGCCGGGTTTTTCCAGGGCCAGGTCGACCGAGACCGCCTGGGACTTGTCGTCCTGCTGTTCGGCCAGCCAGCGCCAGGCCAGTACCGCGCCCGGACCGATGCCGCTGACCAGCGTCGCCGGGCCCTTGAGTTCCCTGAGTGCCGATTGCAGCGCCCGCCCTTGCAGCAGGCAGTCCTTGGGCAGGATCACTTGCACGATCTGCGCGGCACCGCCACGGCTCAGGGCAATCAGTTGCTTGTCGCTCAGCTTCTGTTCATCGGTCACCGCAACCACCACCCGGGCGTGGGGCGTCGAGCCAGGAATGACCCGGGTCATGGGTGCGCCGTCAGGCGGCGCCAGCACTTCCAGGGTTGGTTCGGGGGCGGGGCGGTTCCAGTACCAGTAGCCACCGCCGAGTATTACAGCCAGTACCACCAGAGTGGCCAGTACATACCGCCAGGCACGTCGGATCATCAGCGTTTCACCAATCCAGTCAAGCCGCCCGCAATCAGGGCGGCGGTATCGGCCAGTGCCACCAGCGGATCGAGTCCGGCGGGTACGGCCATGTAGCGGGGTTCCCAGTCGGGCTGGAACTTGTCTTTGAAGCGGCGCAGCCCCTGGAAATTGTAGAGCTGCTCGCCTCGGCGGAACACCATCGAGCCGAGGCGCTGGGTCAGTGGCGCACCGCGACGCGGCTGCAAGCCTGACAATGGGACCATGCCCAGGCTGAAGCGTGCATAGCCATGGCTTTTATAATATTGAATCAGGCCGACCATCATGAATTCCATGGTCAGCTTCGGGGCTTCGGGGTGTGCACGCATCAGGTCGAGGCTGGCCAGGTCGTGGCTGTAGGTCTCGAGCAGGTTGGAGAACGCCACCGGGCGGCCTTCAAAGTGAATGATCGCAATGCGAAAGTGCTTCAGGTAGTCGTCGCTGAAGCGGCCGAGCGAGAAGCCTTTCTCGCGCACGTTCTTGCCAGTGAGCCAGGCGTCGGAGATGACTTTCAGTTCGTCCATCGGTGCCTGCCCTGGTTCGAAGATCTCCAGCGACAAACCATCGCGGGTGCCACGGTTCCAGGTGTATCGCAGGTCTTTCATCTCCTTGCCCTTGGCGTCGAGGTCGAAGCGCTGCAGGTCGACCCGGGCTTCCTCGCCAAGCTTGATCGCGGTCAGGCCGATGTCCATGTAGTAGGGCAGGTTCTCGGCACGCACCTGGTAGAACACCGGGCGGGCGTGGTGCAGGTCGCACAGATCGCGGAACTGCCAGATCATCTCGGCGCGCTGCTGGGGCGGTCCGATCGGGTCGTACAGCGCCACCAGGCTGCGGCCACGGCGCGCGTACATCAGGAAGGCGTTGTCGTCGGGGTTGAACAGCAGCGCCTTGTCACCGGTCAGGGCCAGGCCTCCGTCCGGCTGCGCCGAGGCCAGCAGAATCTTCTGGGCCTTATCCAGCTCGGTGTTGTCGGGCAGGTGGATCACCGGGCGTTCGGTGCGCAGCAACCAGGTCAGCGACACGACCACCAGTACCACCGCGGCGCCGAGCAGCGAGCGCAGGCCACGGGGCGCATCGGAGTCCAGGGTGAATTGCCACCAGAGTTCGTGGCTGTAGGGCACGTCCTGATAGGCAAACAGCAGCAACCAGATCGAGGCACCCAGTACGCAGACGCTGGCCACCAGGTACAGGGGCGAGAAGGGCAGTTCGGTCAGGCGGCTGGGGCGATAGAACGAGCGACGGAAAATGGCCAGCAGGCTGGCCGTCAGGATCAGCAGGCTGGCTTCTTCCCAGTCGAAACCCTTGAGCAGCGAAAGCAGGGCGCCAGCCAGCAGCAACACGGTGGTCAGCATCCATGCGGCCGACAGCCGGCGGCGCAAGCCCTGGGCCAGCAGCAGGCACAGCACGCCGATCAGGCTGGCGCCGAAGTGCGACGCGTCAATCAGGCGATGAGGGATCAGAAAGCCGATATGTTCCAGGCGAGTATCGATCTCTGGCGTGGCGCCGGAGAACAGCAGGACCACGCCGGAGAGAAATACCAACACGGCCAGTACCGGCGCAGCCAGCCCGGAGGCGGTGCGCAATGCTTCACGGGTGGTGAACAGTCGCTGGGCTTCATTGATCAACAGCAGAATGCACGCCGCCAGCATCGGCAGGATCACATAGATCAGCCGATACAGCAGCAGTGCGGCGGCCAGTGGTGCGGCACCGAGCGTGTCGGCGAACGCGGCCAGCAAGATGGCTTCGAATACCCCGACTCCCCCCGGTACGTGGCTGAGCACGCCCGCGGCCAGGGCCAGAAGATAAACCAGCAGGAACGCACCGAAGGGGGGAGCCTGCGGTAGCAGCAGGTACAGAACGGTCGCGGCAGCCGCCACGTCGAGCGCGGTGATGATCAGTTGCAGGAAGGTCAGGCGCCGGCCTGGCAGGCGCAGGGTTCGCCGACCGATACGCACCAGCAAATTATCCGCATATGGCTGCTCGGGCAGGCGACGACGGTAGAGGCCGATCGCCAGGATCGCGCACAGCAGCAGTATGGCAATCGCAATCGCCGCCAGCACAGGTTGCGACACGTGCAGTGCAACAGACGCGGCGGGCAGGTTGCTCAACGTGGCCAGGGCGGCCAGCGGAGGCAGGGCACAGCCCAGAGACAAACTGGCAAACAGGGTCATGCGGGCGACTTCTGCCGCCCCCAGGCCGTGGCGCGCGTATAGGCGATAGCGCACCGAGCCGCCCGACAGTAGCGACAGGCCGATGGCATTGCCGATTGCGAATGCAGTGAAGCCCCCCAGAAACAGGGTGCGGGCTGGCAGGGTTACGCCGGCAAAACGCGTCGCCGACCATTCATAGCCGAGCAACACCATGAAGCCGACAATCGTTGCGCCCAATGCGCCGAGCAAGGCTGGCTGCGGGACTTGCAGGATCGAATCGTGCAGGGCGTAGAGGTCGAGTTCGCTTAATAGATGACGACAGGCAATCAGGGCGATCGCGAACAACAGCAGCGTCACTGCCAAGCCAATGGGCTGGCGGTATTTGCTGATCAGGTCCAGCCAGTGCAAGCGGCTGGCGTTGATCGGTTGAGTTCCTGTCACGGTGTCTTGTGAGTCAGACGAGTTGGCGCGCATCAATCACCTCTTGGATTGTGCGCGACAGGATGGGGGTATCCAGCCAAGTTACCAATCCCTGCAGAAAAAAATAGTTACAAATATTAACGCGTATCGCCCCGCGGATGTGCGTCGCCAATGCGCAAGGCAGACTTGTGCTTGAGCATAGCTTGAGATGTTGGAGGCGGGAGGGCGAGGGGGGGCGGGCAGCGAGTTGCCAGGCTATTGTTACGAAAGGGTTTTTCGACAGGCACAAAAAAGGCCACTCTTTCGAGTAGCCTTTTTTGATGTTTGGTTGCGGGAGCCGGATTTGAACCGACGACCTTCGGGTTATGAGCCCGACGAGCTACCAGACTGCTCCATCCCGCGTCTGTGTGGCGGCATTCTACAGGCGAACGCCGGAGTGTCAACTGTTAATTATACACGCGGTCAAATAAACGTAAATTCGCCTCAAGCGGTCCTGGGTGTACGGTTAAGTCTCGGACGCACAACGAGAACTTATCGTGTCTCGGTGTTTGCTCCGCAGGGGGAGAGGTAAAAACACGCACGCACAAAAAAGGCCACTCTTTCGAGTAGCCTTTTTTGATGTTTGGTTGCGGGAGCCGGATTTGAACCGACGACCTTCGGGTTATGAGCCCGACGAGCTACCAGACTGCTCCATCCCGCGTCTGTGTGTCGGCATCCTACAGGTGAACGCCTGAGTGTCAACCGTTAATTGTTCGCGGGGTCAAATAAACCTGAATTCACCCCAAGCGGTTGTGGGTTTGCGGTTAAGTATCAGATGTACAAAGAAAAATTATCGTATCTCGATGTTTGCTCCCCAGGGGGAGGGGTAAAACATGCACGCACAAAAAAGGCCACTCTTTCGAGTAGCCTTTTTTGATGTTTGGTTGCGGGAGCCGGATTTGAACCGACGACCTTCGGGTTATGAGCCCGACGAGCTACCAGACTGCTCCATCCCGCGTCTGTGTGTCGGCATTCTACAGAGGATCAGGGTGCTGTCAACGATTGATTCAGAAAAAATGCTGTCTGTTCAATCGGTTAGCGTTTTTTGTCAGGAGGGTTATGGGCTTGAGGGCTTGCTGTGCAAGGCTTTCAGCTCTATTGGCGGCTTGAACTCGATTGAAAAAATAAATCCACCAATCACCTGTCCTACCCTCGGGAGAGAAGATTCAAGGTACTGGTGCTATATACAGTTGTCAGTGAGATACTGGTGATCTGGCTTGTTTGGGTTCCTTTTCCTTCATTGAACACCGCCTTGATATGACGCAACGCAAAATCATTCACGTCGACTGCGACTGCTTTTATGCTGCCATCGAGATGCGTGACGACCCAACGCTGGCCAGCAAGCCGCTGGCCGTGGGTGGTTCGGCGGACCGGCGGGGCGTCATTGCAACCTGCAACTATGAGGCACGAGCCTTTGGGGTACGGTCGGCGATGTCTTCGCGACATGCACTGAAGCTGTGCCCGGACCTGGTCATCGTCAAGCCGCGGATGGAAGCCTATCGAGAGGCGTCGAAGGAAATCCAGGCCATCTTTCGCGATTACACCGAGCTGATCGAGCCCCTGTCGCTGGACGAGGCTTACCTCGATGTGTCCGAGAGTACCCATTTCGCGGGCAGTGCCACGCGAATTGCCCAGGATATCCGGCGCCGGGTCTCCAATCAGTTGCATATCACGGTGTCGGCAGGCGTGGCGCCGAACAAGTTCCTGGCAAAGATCGCCAGTGACTGGAAAAAACCCAACGGGTTGTTTGTGATCACGCCGGATCAGGTCGAGGATTTTGTCTCGCAGCTGCCAGTAAGCAAGTTGCATGGGGTGGGGAAGGTCACGGCGGACAAGCTGGCCCGACTGGGGATCGTCGACTGCCTGCAGTTGCGCGAGTGGAACAAGCTGGCGCTGGTGCGCGAGTTCGGCAGTTTCGGCGAGCGGTTATGGGGGCTGGCGCGTGGGATTGATGAGCGGCAGGTGCAGAACGACAGTCGGCGGCAGTCGGTGAGCGTGGAAAACACCTACGACGTCGATCTGCCAGACCTGGTCAGCTGCCTGGACAAGCTGCCAGCGTTGCTGGAGTCCCTGAATGGGCGCATGGCCCGCATCGACAGCAGTTACCGTCCGGGCAAGCCGTTCGTGAAGGTGAAGTTTCATGATTTTACCCAGACAACGCTGGAGCAGGCCGGCGCGGGGCGGGATTTGGGCAGTTTTCAGCTGTTGCTGACACAGGCATTCAATCGGGGTGGCAAGCCGGTGCGATTGCTGGGGATTGGCGTGCGTTTGCAGGATCTGCGGGGCGGGTTCGAGCAACTGGATCTATTTGGCCGGTAAGACCTCGCGCCTACCGGGGTAGGGGCGAGGCTTGTCCGTGAAGCGTCAGATCAATTCGGGCCAGGGTCGGCCACCAGCCGTCCGGCATCCTTGGTCAGGGACTTGAGGAACTCACTCTGCAACTCGGGATCGTTGCGAGTCAGTTCGATCAGGCTCTGTTCAAGTTCGCTGGCTTCCTCTTCCAGGCCCAGCTCCGACAGCCGCTTGACCCGGTGTACCCACTGGCTGACTTCGTCGTCCTCGAGGTCGTCGTAAATCAGTTCGTGGGCTTCCAGCAGCTTGCTGCGCAAGTTGCTGCTGATGGCCAGTGATGAGTTTGTGTGCACATCATCCTGGGCATCCGCGACGGAAATGTGCAGCGTGTTGATGTGGCTCAGGTCGTTTTCCGAGAACGGGCTGTCGAGCAGGTTCAAGCGCAACAGGCCATTGCGGTCGGTGGTGAGCTCGAAGGTCTGCTTGCCGGTCTTGACCTCTACCGGGCGTTCGCTCCAGGGCAGGCTCGAGTACTCCGTGCGCTTGTCGCGCTGGACTTCATCGATGCCCGCCAGGTTCTGTTGCGCGCGTCCGTGGGACTGTACGTTCATGAACGGGTTGAGCCCGGCAAAGCCGTAGCTGATCCAGTCCTTGGTGGCACTGTCCGGCAGGTTGCCCAGGGCGAAGACATTGACCACATTGGCGCCGACGCCGGCGACCACCGCGACCGCGCCCAGCGGGATCTCGTAGACCTCCCGCCAGGGTTGGTATGGCGTATAGCGATCGTAGTGACGGGTGACTTCGAACTCGGTGACCTCGAAGGTCTTCTGTTCGTTTATCCGTACCCGGCGTTGCGGCAGCTCAAGCACCTTAGGCTCACCGACATCGATCTGCAGGCTGTGATCGAGCAGTTTTCGCTCGATACGCTCCTCGTGCTCGCTGCGCTGCGACATTTGATTGGCGCAGCCGCTGAGCAGCAGGGTGCTGCACAGGGCAGCACCACCGAGGCTTAAGGTGTTTCGCTTGAACATGAGGTCTCTATCTGGTGTCAGCGGCGGATACGAGCCTGAAGGAACGACAGCACGTCGGCGACCGGCAACGCTTGCGGCTCGGCCTCGGTACGGCTCTTGTATTCCAGGTTGCCTTCGGCCAGGCCGCGGTCGCTGACCACGATCCGGTGAGGAATGCCGATCAGCTCCATGTCCGCGAACTTGATGCCCGGGCTGGTTTTCTTGTCGCGATCATCCAGCAGTACTTCGAAGCCGGCCGCTGTCAGTTCTGCGTAGAGCTTGTCGGTGGCTTCGCGAACCAGGTCGGTTTCGTAGCGCAATGGCACCAGGGCAATCTGGAAAGGTGCGAGGGTGTCGCTCCAGATGATCCCTTTCTCGTCGTTGTTCTGCTCGATGGCTGCCGCCACCACGCGGGACACGCCGATACCGTAGCAACCCATTTCCAGGGTCACCGGCTTGCCGTTCTCGCCCAGCACTTCGCACTTCATCGCCTTGCTGTACTTGTTGCCCAGCTGGAAGATGTGTCCGACTTCGATGCCGCGCTTGATTTCCAGGGTGCCTTTGCCGTCGGGGCTCGGGTCGCCGGCCACGACGTTGCGCAGGTCGGCCACGGTCGGAACCGGCAGGTCGCGTTCCCAGTTGACGCCGAAGTAGTGCTTGTCGTCGATGTTGGCGCCGATGCCGAAGTCGCTCATCAGTTCGACCGAGCGGTCGATGATGATTGGCAGCGGCAGGTTCAGCGGGCCGAGGGAACCGGCGCCGGCGCCGATGGCGTCACGCAGTTCGGCTTCGGAGGCCATGACCAGCGGGCTGGCAACGCCAGGCTGATTGGCGGCCTTGATTTCGTTGAGCTCGTGGTCGCCGCGAATGATCAGCGCGATCAGCTTGCCGGCTTCTTCGGCGTGCACCACCAGGGTCTTGATGGTCTTTTCAATCGGCAGGTTGAAGCCTTCGACCAGTTGCGCGATGGTCTTGGCGTTCGGGGTGTCGACCAGACGCAGTTCTTCGGTGGCTGCGGCGCGGGAAGTTTCCCGTGGCACGGCTTCGGCTTTCTCGATGTTCGCCGCGTAGTCGGAACCGTTGCTGAAAACGATGTCGTCTTCACCGGACTCGGCCAGTACGTGGAACTCGTGGGAACCGGCACCGCCGATCGAGCCGTTGTCGGCTTCAACCGGGCGGAACTTCAGGCCCAGGCGGGTAAACACGTTGCAATAAGCCTGGTGCATGCGGTCGTAGGTGGCCTGCAGCGATGGCTGATCGGCGTGGAAGGAGTAGGCGTCCTTCATGATGAACTCGCGGCCGCGCATCAGGCCGAAGCGTGGGCGGATTTCATCACGGAATTTGGTCTGGATCTGGTACAGGTTGATCGGCAGCTGCTTGTAGCTGCTCAACTCGTTGCGCATCAGGTCGGTGATCACTTCCTCGTGAGTCGGACCTGCGCAGAAATCGCGACCATGGCGATCCTTGAAGCGCAGCAGCTCAGGGCCGTACTCTTCCCAGCGACCGGATTCCTGCCACAGCTCAGACGGTTGAGTGCTCGGCATCAACACTTCGAGAGAGCCGGCGGCGTTCATTTCTTCGCGAACGACGGCTTCAACCTTGCGCATTACCCGCAGGCCCATGGGCAGCCAGGTGTACAGGCCCGAGGCAAGTTTGCGGATCATGCCGGCTCGCAGCATCAGCTGGTGGCTGATGACGACCGCATCGGAAGGCGTTTCTTTCTGTGTGGCGAGCAAAAATTGACTGGTGCGCATGGTAGGCCGTTGTCGGTTGCTGAAGACTAGAAATGACGAAACATTGTACGGGCGAGATCCGCTGACGTACAGGCGTGCAGCCGAGGGTATCACCCGGGCGCGGGGAAAGCCCCGCGCTGTCCGCGATTACTCGATGGCGTTAGTCGTCTGGGTGGGCTCCGGCGTCTGTGTCGGCGTCGGGCCTTCGCGGCGGCTTTCCTGGTACCAGTGCACAAGGATCAGGACGAGGGTCGGGATGCCAAGCAGGGCGGTGATGATGAAGAAGTCGTGGTAACCAAACGTTTCCACCATGACCCCGGTGTAGCCGCCGATCAGGCGCGGCAGCAGCAACATGATCGAGCTGAGCAAGGCGTATTGGGTGGCCGAGAACTTCAGGTTGGTCAGGCTCGACAGGTAGGCCACGAAGGCCGATGTCGCCAGGCCGGAGCTGAAGTTGTCCAGGGAGATGGTGGCAATCAGCATCTGCAGGTTGGCGCCCATGTCGGCGAGCATCACGAACAGGATGTTGGTGCCGGCCGAGGCCGCGCCGCCGATGAACAGGATGGGCAGGATGCCGAAACGCACGATCAGCAGGCCGCCCATGCCGGCGCCGATCAGGGTCATGATCAGGCCGAAGATCTTGCTCACCCCGGCGATCTGGTCCTTGGTGAAGCCCAGGTCGATGTAGAACACGTTGGCCATGACGCCCATCACGGTGTCGGACATGCGGTAGGTGGCAATCAGGCCGAGCAGCAACAAGGCTTGCCAGCGATAGCGCATGACAAAGTCGTTGACCGGTGTCAGCACCGGGGCCAGGCCCCGCCGGCCCATGGTCGACAGGCACATGGCAGTGAAGGTGATGTAGAGGATGGCGCGCAGGAAAGCGCGGTCTTCCAGCAGCAGGTCGAACAGGTTGGCGTCGCCGAACAGTACGCTGGCAAAGTCGGTGTTGTAGAGCTGGGTGAACATGGCCGGTACGGACACCAGCAGCACGATCAGGACGAACACGGATGCCAGTTGGTGCACAAAGCTGTAGCGGCCGGCAGACAGTTGTGTGCGCAGCGGCACTGGCGGTTCGCGCATGAGCAGGCAGGTCACCAGCGCCGGGACCATCAGCAGGCCAAAGAGGACGTAGGTACCGGTCCAGGCCGAGTGTTTGTAATTGAAACCGGTGGAGCCGAAGCCTTCGGCAAAGAACAGGGCGCCTGCGGTGGCCAGCAAGGCAGCAACCCGATAGCCGGACATGTAGCTGGCGGCCAGTGCGGCCTGGTGTGTGTCGTCGACGATTTCCAGGCGGTAGGCGTCGACGGCAATGTCCTGGGTAGCCGAGGCAAAGGCCACCACCACGGCAATCGCGATCAACCAGGACAGGTGTTTTTGCGGGTCGCAGAAGCCCATGCCGATCAGGCCCAGGATCACCAGGATTTGCGACAGCACCAGCCAGGATCGTCGTCGGCCCAGTTTGCCCAGCAGCGGCAGGCGCCACTGGTCGAGCAGTGGCGACCAGACCCATTTGAAGGCATAGGCCAGCCCGATCAGGCTTGCGTAGCCAATGGTTTCGCGGGCCACGCCGGCCTCACGCAGCCAGACGGAAAGCGTCGAAAACACAAGCATGTAGGGCAGGCCGGCGGCGAAGCCCAGCAGCAACAGCACGAGCGTCGAGGGGCTGGCATAAGCGGCGAGCGCGGCGCGCCAGGTTTTACGGGGCATGGGCTGGAGTCTGCCTCAAAATATACGGAAACAAAGCGCGCACTCTAACCGCTGTGCTCTACCGGGCGCCAGCCATGGCGCTGAATATCAACACGATTGTTCAGGATACTGACGCCTTCCATGCGCAATCGCGCCCGTTGTTCGTCGCCCGATGGGGTGCCTGCTGGCAGGCTGATCCGGCCGCCCGCGCCGAGTACGCGGTGCCAGGGCAGCGTGCTGTCCGCGGGCAATTGGCTGAGGGTACGTCCCACCCAGCGAGCGGCGCGCCCAAGGCCGGCCAGTTCCGCGAGTTGGCCGTAACTGACGACCTTGCCTTCCGGCACTTGCGCCAGGGTGACGTAGAGTGCCGTTCGGCGGATGTGTGCCGGGTCCTGGGGCTCGTTCTCGCAGTCACTCACGTCCGGGTTTCCTTGGAAAGGGGGCGTCGTACCGTTGGTGGCTCAAGGCGCCAATGATCCAATGATAAATGAACTCGATGCAAATACCCCGGTCAGTCCTTGCTTGGGTGTTCTCTATGGGATAATGCCGCCTTTTTTCGCGAACCTGAGTGTTGTCGTTGCTTATGCTGTCCAGAACCTTGTTGTGCCTCGCCGTCCTCTCTGCCTGCACGCCAGCACTCGCCGACACTGTCTGGTTGAAGAATGGTGATCGCTTGAGTGGCAAGATCAGGCTGTTCGACGGCGGCAAGTTGTTGATCCAGACGGAGTACGCCGGGGCGGTTGCGATCGACTGGAAGCAGGTCAAGACCCTGGAAAGTGATCAGCAACTGCTGGTCAAGCAGGACGACTACAGTGCAGAGGTGGCCAAATCGTTGCAGGCGGCCGATGCAGGCAAGGTCACGTTGGCCAACGGTGATGCGCCGAAAACCGTGGAGCTGGCCAGTATTCAGCAAATGCTCAAGCCCCGACCGGTGGTCGAGGATATGGTGTGGAAGGGCAATGTCGACGTCGCGCTGGATTACGAGCGCTCGGAAAACAAGACGGATGACTACGCCATCGATTTCAAGACCAGTGCGCGTCATGGTCATTGGCGTCACACGGCGGAAGGCGAATACAACCGCGAGTTCCAGGATGAGGTGGTGACCACGGATAACTGGCGTGCGGAATATGCCCTCGACCGCTTTATTACCGAGCAGTGGTTCTGGCAAGGGCGATTCAACTACAAGCGCGACAAGGTTGAAGACTTGAAGCTGCAGCGCACCGTGGGTACGGGGCCGGGCTATCAGTTCTGGGATGATGAGTTGGGTGCGTTTTCGCTAGGCTCGCTGTTGAATCGAACCGACTATGAGTACACGCAGGGAGGGCGGGACAATTTCTACTCCCTGGCGATGAAGTGGGACTACAACCGCTACCTGATTGGCCGGTCGGTCGAGCTGTTCACCACTGGTGAGGTGGGCAAGCCCCTGTCCAGCGTGGCGGACTACGCACTCGATGCCGAGGCTGGATTGCGTTACAGGGTGACGGACTGGGCGTCGCTCAATCTGAAGGCCGAGCGCAATGAAATCAAAGGCACGCAGGAGAGCGACCTGGACAAGACCCATTATTCCGCGGGGTTTGGGGTGACCTGGTAAGGCGCGCAGTGGTGTGGCTGGCCGTGTTGCAGACATTTTTCCGTACAAAACACCCGGGCACAAAAAAGCCCCGCTTTGAGGGCGGGGCTTTTTACTAAATCAGTACAAGTTAGATAACTTGAACTTCTTCAGCTTGCATGCCTTTCTGACCGCGGGTAGCGATGAAAGAAACCTGTTGGCCTTCTTTCAGGCTTTTGAAGCCGTCGGATTGGATAGCTTTGAAGTGAACGAACAGGTCGTCACCGGATTGTGGAGTGATGAAGCCGAAGCCTTTTTCATCGTTGAACCACTTAACGGTACCGGTTTGGCGATTAGACATGGTGTAACTCCTTGAACAAAGATAACTGCGACTCAGGAAGAACCCTGGCCGAGACTGAGTGCAAAGAGCAGGAAAAATTCTTGTAGATGGTTGGATCGAAATTCAACATATCGTGTAGAGATTCTCAGTGACACAAGCAGCACAGTGGCGCCACCTTAACCCTTTTTCTGGTACGTGCCAATGGTCTTTGCGAAGGTTTCTCTGTTTTCGTGACTGACGGTGCGCATGAGCGACGCACGGCTTCTGATATTAAGGGGATCGGCGATTTATCCAGCCCCGGACTTTGAACCCGGCGGCGTGCCCCGGTAAGATGCCGGACAGAATTTTTCCACCTCGCTATTTCAGGACACCCGCCATGAGCATCAAATCGGACAAGTGGATTCGCCGCATGGCGCAAGAGCACGCGATGATCGAGCCCTTCGTAGAGCGCCAGATGCGTGGCGAAGGCGCCGACCGGCTGATTTCCTTCGGGGTGTCGAGCTACGGCTACGACGTGCGTTGCGCCGATGAGTTCAAGGTGTTCACCAACATCAATTCGGCGACCGTCGATCCGAAGAACTTCGATGAGAAGAGCTTCGTCGACGTCAAAAGCGATGTCTGCATCATCCCGCCGAACTCGTTCGCGCTGGCCCGTACCGTCGAATTCTTCCGGATCCCGCGCAACGTGCTGACCATCTGCCTGGGCAAGAGCACCTATGCGCGTTGCGGCATCATCGTCAACGTCACGCCGCTGGAGCCGGAATGGGAAGGCCACGTGACCCTGGAATTTTCCAACACCACCACGCTGCCGGCCAAGATTTATGCCAATGAAGGCGTGGCGCAGATGCTGTTCTTCGAATCCGATGAAGAGTGCGAAGTGTCTTACAAGGACCGTGGCGGCAAGTACCAGGGCCAGCGTGGCGTGACCCTGCCGCGCACCTGAGTCAACCGTCTGACAACGCGTATGAATTCTTGAGCGAGCGTACACTCTATGGAGTGTACTGCTCCGATCCGCGCAAGGCGGGTCGGGCCATCGCTCAGGAGTGCGCAATGAAGATCGATCCTCGAATTAGTGCCGAACTGGCCAGGCTCGAACCCAACCAAGTGGGTGTGCTGGCCTGGTCATTGCTGGCGCATCCGGCCGTCACCCAGGCTGGCGGGATCCCCGGTCAACCCGACCCGGACACCCCCAACGAACAGCCCAGCGAGCCCGGTGAACCAACCCTGCCGGATGAGCCGCCTCCTGCCCCTGTAGTGTGATGACCGGCCTGGCCGCTCATACTCGGAAATAACTGTGTGTGCCTGTGAAACCTTCTGGCAGGCGGGCCGTGCTTTGATCGCGGCCGGCTCGTCGTGCCTGCTTGTGTAAAAGGCCGGGGCTGAGCCGTTATCCCTGAAAATGGAAAAGGAATTTCTGATGAGTTCAAATCGATCGGGCCATTTCAGTGCTGATTTGATCACAGCCGATGGTCGTCAAGCGTTTCGTGTAGCAGAAGGTGTGCATTATTTCGCCCGCGAAGGTGTTCATTGCATCGAGGCGAGTAACGATCAGGGGGAGGCGTTTCTGGTTTACTTGCCTCCAGATATCGAAACGGGAACCTTTCAGCTTGAGCTCGGGCTACCCTCGGTAATCCATGTGACTGAAGCCACTGAAGCGGAGCTTTATCCGCTGGGCACTCTGGTGCTGACGGTAGGCGGGGACGCGCAGTTCGCCGGGCGTTTCACTGGGACGGATGCCAATGGCATCGTGGTAGAAAATGGCAGCTTCAGGTTGGAGCACGAAGCAGTCACCTGACCCGGGATGGTTGTGGGAGCCAGCCAGGCCGGCTCCCGTTTCCAGCTACTTCAGATTGCCACTGAGGAACTGTTTCAGGCGTTCGCTCTTCGGGTTGCCCAGTACATCCTCGGGTGTCCCTTCCTCTTCCACCAGCCCCTGGTGCAGAAACAGCACCTGGTTGGACACTTTGCGTGCGAAGCTCATTTCATGGGTGACCATGATCATGGTCCGGCCTTCTTCGGCCAGGCCCTGGATCACCTTGAGCACCTCGCCGACCAGTTCCGGGTCCAGGGCCGAGGTCGGTTCATCGAACAGCATGATTTCCGGTTCCATCGCCAGCGCACGGGCAATGGCCACGCGCTGTTGCTGGCCTCCGGAGAGGAACGCCGGGTACTGGTCCGCCACCCGCTCTGCCAGGCCGACCTTGTCCAGATAGCGGCGAGCACGCTCTTCAGCCTCCTTTTTGCTCACGCCCAGCACCCGGCGCGGGGCCATGGTGATGTTTTCCAGCACGGTCATGTGGCTCCACAGGTTGAAGTGCTGGAACACCATGGCCAGACGCGTACGCAGTCGTTGCAGCTCGGCTTCGTCCGCCACGCGCATGCCGTGGTGATCCTTGATCATGCGGATGGCCTGGCCGTCCATGCTCATGGCGCCGTCGTTGGGAGTCTCGAGAAAGTTGATACAGCGCAGGAAGGTACTCTTGCCCGAGCCGCTGGCGCCGATCAGGCTGATCACATCACCAGTCTTGGCCTTCAGCGAAACGCCCTTGAGTACTTCATGGCTGCCGTAACTCTTGTGCAGGCCTTCAATGGTCAGTTTGTACATGGGGCAAACATCCTCAAGGCGAAAGTAGGTAGCCGGTGCGATACGCTTCAAGACCTGCAACATGGGCAATCACCATGCCGGCCGTGGCCATGCGTCGCGTGGAGCGGGCGTACAGCAGGCCGGCGTTGGTGCAGTGAACCGGTGTGACCCGGTCACTGATGGGGTCAATGATCTCAGCGATCAATTGCCCGGCCTGCAGGTATTCACCCGGTAGCACGTGGTACACCAGCAAGCCGCCAATCGGCGTGGTCACCGGCTCTACGCCAGCGAGCGGCGTGGCAGGGTAGGGCAGCTCCGGCAAGGGCGGGGCCTGACCTTCAATCGCGCCATGGTGCGTCAGATAGTCGATCAGCGCCTGGCTGTCGAGGCTGGCCAGGGGATGGTTGACATCACCCTGGCCGCGCAGCTCTACGGTGACCGAGAAACTGCCCATCGGAATGTCGAAGTGCTCACCGAAACGCTCCTGCAGTTGCCACCAGAGCAAGGTGAAGCATTCGTCGAACGACTGGCCGCCCGAGTCGGTGGCCAGCAGGCTGGCCTCGGCGCCAATGTAGCGTGCCAGGGGTTCGACCTGGGGCCAGGCGTCAGGGGTGGTGTACAGGTGCGTGACCGCTTCGAAATCACAATGCAGGTCCAACACCATGTCCGCGTCACACGCCAGTGTCTGCAGGGCCAGGCGCTGGGATTGCAGTTGGGTGCTGGCGGTCTGCCGCGCCAGCGCACTGCGCAGGTGGCTGCGGATCAGTGCCAGGTTGTGTTGCGGGTCATCGCTGAGCCGGCCTTCGATCTCGTTGCCGATCTCTTCGCTCAGGTCGACGAACCAGCGATTGAAGTTCTGACCGCTCTCCAGCTCGTAGCGCCCGAGCGGCACATCCATCAGCACCTGTTCCAGGCCGATCGGGTTGGCGACGGGCACCAGCACGATTTCGCTGCGCAGGCGACCGGCGGCTTCAAGTTCCGCCAGGCGCAGCTTGAGGTGCCAGGCGACCAGCATGCCGGGCAGTTCGTCGGCGTGCAGCGAGGACTGGATGTAGATCTTGCCCTGGCCCTGCGTCGGGCCGAAGTGGAAGCTATGGATCTGTCGCGTGGTGCCCGGCAATGGGGCCAGCAAGTCATGAATCTGGTGGCGCATGAGCAGGAAGTCCTAGTGAGTCGGCCCAAGGAACGCCAGCCAGCGGCGTTCGGCCAGTCGGAACAGGCCGACCAGCGCAAAGGTAACGGTCAGGTAAATCAGCGCGGCGATGCCGAACGACTGGAAGGTCATGAAGGTCGCGGAGTTGGCGTCGCGGGCGACTTTCAGTACGTCGGGGATGGTCGCGGTAAAGGCCACGGTGGTCGAGTGCAGCATCAGGATCACTTCGTTGCTGTAGTACGGCAGCGAACGACGCAGGGCAGATGGCATGATCACGTAGGCATACAGCTTCCAGCCGGTCAGGCCGTAGGCCTTGGCCGCTTCGACTTCGCCGTGGGCCATGTTGCGAATTGCCCCGGCGAAAATCTCCGTGGTGTAGGCGCAAGTGTTCAGGGCAAACGCCAGGATGGTGCAGTTCATCGCATCGCGAAAGAACGCATCCAGCACCGGCTGCGCGCGGATCGCGGCCAGGCTGTAGATCCCGGTGTAGCAGATCAGCAACTGGATATAGAGCGGCGTCCCCCGGAACAGGTAGGTGTAGAACTGCACCGGCCAGCGGATGTAGAAGTGTGGCGAAACCCGGGCTATCGACAGCGGGATCGACACCACGAAGCCGATGAAGATCGAGGCGCTGAGCAGCCACATCGTCATGGCCAGGCCGGTGATGTGGTAGCCATCGCTGTAGAGGAACGGCCGCCAGTACTCCTGTAGAAGTTCGATCATCGTACGGCCTCCCTGCTGCCTGCGGCATAACGGCGTTCAAGCCTGCGCAGGACAATGTTCGACACGCTGGTGATCACCAGGTAGATCAAGGCCGCGAGCACCAGGAAATAGAACAGTTGATAGGTACTTTTGCCGGCGTCCTGGGCAGCCTTGACCAGATCGGCCAGGCCGATGATCGACACCAGTGCGGTGGCCTTGAGCATTACCATCCAGTTGTTGCCGATACCCGGCAGGGCAAAGCGCATCATTTGCGGGAACACCACGAAGCGAAAGCGCTGGCCGCGTTTGAGGCCATAGGCGGTGGCTGCTTCGACCTGGCCACGGGGCACGGCAATGATCGCGCCGCGAAAGGTTTCGGTGAAGTAGGCGCCGTAGATGAAGCCCAGGGTGATGACCCCGGCGCTGAACGGGTTGATTTCGATATATTCCCATTCCATGAAGTCGGTAAAGGATGTCAGCCAGGTTTGCAGGCTGTAGAAAATCAGCAGCATCAGTACCAGGTCCGGTACCCCGCGAATCAGTGTGGTGTAGAACTGGGCCGGAATGCGTAGCAGCCTGGAGGCGGAAAGCTTGGCGCTGGCGCCCAGCAGGCCAAGTAACACGGCCACCAGCAGCGACAACACCGACAATTTGATGGTCATCCAGGTGCCTTGCATCAGCAGTGGGCCGAAGCCCTTCAAGCTGAAGGCAGAGAGCCCCAGGTCTTGCAGGAGTTGTTCAAACATAAAATCAGCGACCTGATGGTGTAGAAAAAGCGCCCATCACGAAGATGGGCGCCGGGCATTATTTGCCGCTGTACAGATTCAGATCACCGAAGTGTTTCTTTTGAATGGTGGCGTAGGTGCCATCGTCGTGTAACGCTTTGATACCTTTATCCAAAAGCGCCTTCAGCTCTTTGTTACCTTTCGAGATACCGATCGCGGTCTTGGAGGGCAACAACTCGCTTTCGACAGGCTTGCTGACTTCGAAGTCAGCGCCTTGTGGCGACTTCAGGAAGCCCAGTTCGGCTTGCAGCATGTCCTGGATCGACGCGTCGAGGCGACCGGACGTCAGGTCTGCATAAACCTGATCCTGGTTGGCGTAGGCCTGGGTTTTCACCCCGGCCTTGTCCAGCACGGCCTTGGCATAGGCTTCCTGAATGGTGCCTTGTTCGTAACCGACGGTTTTCCCCTTCAGGGATTCGGTCGCGTTCGTCAGGCCTGAGCCTTTCTTGAAAACGAAGGAGGTTGGGCCGGAGAACAACTCGCTGGAGAAGTCGATGGCTTTCTCACGGGCCGGGGTCACGGTCATCGAGGAGATCACACCGTCGAATTTATTGGCCTTGAGGCCCGGAATCATGCCATCGAAATCACTTTCGACCCATTTGCACTTGACCTTCAGTTCGGCGCAGATTGCATTGCCCAGATCGATATCGAAGCCCACCAGGTTGCCATCGGCAGCTTTGGACTCGAACGGCGCATAGGAAGGATCGACACCAAAACGCAGTTCCTTGTATTCCTTGGCCAGCGCGGAGCCTGCAGCCATGCACAAGGCCAGTGCAGAAAGGGTCAGCAATGCTTTTTTCATTATTCAATCCTTAGGAAGCAATATGAGCGCTTGTGGCGCGTAAGTATTGTTACTGGAAAGCGTAAGACATTATGAAAGTAGCAATTTCCGAACCAGAGTCCCGAACAAGCGTTTTAAAAGTTGATTCAAGAAGCGTCTGGTCAGGCGTCACGCCCCAAAAACGGGCGTGACGGGTTTACCGCACCCACACTGGGCAATCTGTATGAGGGGGGCCTGTTTCCAGGCACCCTCAGCCTCGATCCGGTCATTTGCCGGGGATCAGGGTTAATCGGGTCTTGCCATACACCTTGTCGAAGTTCTGCGGTTGTAGCGGCAGGCCCTGATACTGGCCCTTGAGCCAAGGCTCGATACCGTTGAGGTAGTTCGCGCTGGCCGGGTTACCGGATTGACCGGTGCCGTTTTGAACCATCAGCGGTTCGGCCTGGCCGAAGTCGACAATCAAGCGCATGACCGGCACCCGCGTGGCATTGAAGTCCTGGCCCCAGGTGTAGGCTGCTGTATTCAGTGTCGTGTGGTCGCCACCGGCCGCCATGGCCCCTCGTACCGTCTGGCCGCGACTGTTTTTCCATTCGTAGCGGTGCAGCTTGCCCCACTGCCAGGCTTTGCGATCGCCGCCCATCTGGCTCTCGCCAGCGGTGATCGCCGCCGCCAGGCTACGGGCGAGTATCGTGGGCTTGTCTTCTTTTTGCGCTGTGCGCGTGTCATCCCAGAACGGGCTGTCTTCACGGCCGAGCAAATGGTCGGCCTGGGCCGAGTAGGACAAGGTGCCGTTGGCAACGAACGCTTTCCAGGACGGGCGGGAGTCCGGTCCCAGTTCGTCGAGGAACACCTGCTTCATGCTTTCCTGCAGGAACAGTTCGTAGATCGCAGCGTCGGTCGACGTCGGGCTGAGCTTGCCATCGAATGCCATCAGGCGGCTGAACGCCTCGCGCGCTTTGCCGGCTTCGAGGCCTGGCAGGGCCGAGATTGCCTGTTTCAGTGGCTGCGACATGCCGGGGGCTTCAAACATCTTTTTCAGTTTGGCGGCGAACAGGGTGGTCTGGTCGTACTGCATGGCAATCATGCTGCGACTGTCGTGCTTGCCGGCGCCCGCCAGTTCGGCGATGCGCTCGCCGCGCTCGGGTGCCGCCCAGGAGTTGGACAGCTGCATGCCATAACCGTGGGGGATGATCCGCTGGTTCGCGGTGCCGAGCCAGCCTTGGGCCGGATCCTGGTCGTAGGGGTGGAGCATCGGGTCGGCATAGCCGTCCCAGTCGTAACGCCCCTCCCAGCCGGGCGATGGCAGCAGGCCTTCGCCTTCGCGACGGTTCGGGAAGCGACCGGTGACTTGCCAGCCAATGTTGCTGGCGTCGGCGAACAGCATGTTCAGGGCAATGGCGCGGATTTCACGGCTGGCATCCGAGGCCTTTTCCACACTCTGCGCGCGGGACAAGTCGAAGAACGCGTCCAGACTCCGGTCATCCTTGAATTCAGGCATCTGCAAAGCCACACCCAGGCCATTGCCCAGTGCGCTGCCTTGGGCGCTGTTGAGCAGCGCGCCGTGACGGGTTTCGTACACGGCTTCGCGAATCGGCCGCTGACCTTTGACGAAGTAGGTTTCATTGCGAACCATCACCGGTTGCCATTTGCCTGCGACTTCGTAGGCCAGGCCAGTGCCCTGGCGCTTGAGTTTTTCCAGGAACAGGTCCTGGTTGTCACCCATGACCGCCGTCATGCTCCAGGCCACCTTGCCATTGAACCCGGACAGGATCATCGGCAAACCGGCAATGGTGATCCCGGCGGCCTGGTACTTCGGCGCGCGGATCTGCACAGGGCTCCACAGCGAGGGCGCGCCAATCGGGAACTGGCTGTCGCTGGCCAGCAGGCTCTTGCCGCTGCGGCTGCGTTGTGGGGCAATGGCCCAGTTGTTCGAGGCGGTGGCGCCCAGTGGATTCAATCCGGACAGTTGCTCGCCGGCTTTCGCCAGGTTGGCCAGGCCCGGGATCGCGCCATTGAGCTTCACCCCCTGAAGTTTTTCCGTTTCGGCCTGCGGCAGCTGCTCGTCCGGGTAGGACGGCGAGAGCCACGCCAGTTTGTCGGTCGTGACGTTTTGTGCCATGACCAGTGCGTTTATTTCCTGCGGCAGGTTGGCCGACTGGCTGAAATTGAGCAGGCAGAAAATCAGCGCCGAATCCTCGGCTTTCCAGTATTCCGGCTTGTAGCCCGTGGCCGCCAGGTCCGCTGGCAGTTTGTCGCGATACCGGAACAGGTAGGCGTTGACTCCGCGTGCATAGACTTCAAAGAAGCGTTTGAGGCGTGGAGAGGAGGCTTTATAGAGTTCGTCGGCGTTTTTCTTGAGATTGACCGCGCGCATGTAGCGGTCTGCGTCCAGCATCTGTGCCCCGGACATTTCCGACAAACGCCCCTGGGCCAGCAAGCGTAGGGTGACCATCTGGTTGATGCGGTCGCTGGCGTGCACGTAACCGAGGGTGAACAGCGCGTCGTGGAAGGTGCTGCTTTCAATCAATGGCATGCCCATGGCATTACGTCGTACGGAGACGTTCTGAGCCAGCCCCTTGAGCGGTTGCACGCCGGAGGTCGGTGGCAGCGTGTCCTGGGCGTTCCAGGTCTGGCACCCTGAGAGGCTGAGCACACTGGCTACTGCTGCGGCAACGCCGAACCGGGGAAGAAAAGATGTAAGGGCTGGCGAGGCCATGGCAAAGCTCCTGCAGGGGTAGTACCAATAAAGGCGCTACGTTAGTGAGCGGCCGAGAGCCGCGCAAGCGGGGGCCGATCTTATTTCAAGGTTTGTCCGATAATTCAGCGAATTTGCCGTCGATGACCCGCCATCCGAGGCTTGCCTGGCGGAACAGGTGATGCTCAAGTAGGCAGAATCTTATGACCGGTATGAAGGAACATTCGCCATGGAGTTTCAGGCAAACGCAACGCTGATTCTGATCGATCAACAAAAAGGCATTCATCACCCCAGGCTCGGGCCACGCAATAACCCGCAAGCGGAAGACTGCATGGCGCGCCTGCTGGCCGAGTGGCGGCGATTGGCGCGACCGGTGATTCATGTTCAACACCTGTCCCGCGAACCGGACTCCGTGTTCTGGCCAGGGCAGTCTGGGGTCGAGTTTCAGGAGCGTTTTGAGCCGCGAGCGGGAGAGTGGGTGATCCAGAAGCAGGTGCCGGATGCATTCTGCGGGACGACACTTGTGCATGATTTACGCAAGGCGCAGGTCGAGCAATTGGTCATTGTCGGTGTGGCAACCCATAACTCGGTGGAGGCTACGGCGCGGACGGCCGGTAATCTGGGGTTTGCGACCTGGGTCGTGGAAGATGCCTGCTACACCTTCGATAAAGCGGACTTCTTCGGCAACCCGCATTCGGCCCGGGAGGTGCATGCCATGTCGCTGGGCAACCTGCATGGCGAGTACGCCACGGTTATTCCCCTGGCCGGGATTCTGGGATCGCGGCCCAATGTCCGCGATCCAGCAGAAGACTAATGCATCAAGCGCCGTGGCACTTCTTGAACTTCTTGCCGTTGCCACATGGGCAAGGGTCGTTGCGGCCGACGTCTTTCAACGCGTTGCGTACCGGCTCCTGGTGAGCGTGGCCGCAATGGGGGCCGTGTACATGGCCATGGTCGTGATCATGGTGGTCGTGATGGTCATGATCGTGGTTGCAGTCAGGGCCATGGACATGAGGTTGCTGGGTCATCGAGGTTACTCCGGAATAAAATCGCCGGGAATTATCTCGCCATAACGCGACAGGTGCACGTCATTGCCGATGAATAATCCGGTTTTCAGTTCGCCTTCAAGGCGATAAGGGATGGGTTGATCGGGTTTTTTCAGCAATTTCACCACCTCGCGCAGGTGTTGCCAGAGGTTGGTGCGAATCGGCACTTCGAAGTAGGCACTGCTGTTGGGGTCGACCCTGAACCATTCGCTGGACTCACCTTCGGTGAGCAGGAACTGGCTCAAGTGAATGCGGTATTCCAGCCCGCGAACCGTCAGGCTGGAGTCATTGGGGTTGTCGACACGAAAATGCAGCATGAATTTCTGTTCGAGCAGTTTGGCCCTCACCACTTCGACCTTGAGCAGATGCACCTGGGGCTCAAGGTCGTCGTCGGTGAACCAGGAGACGCAGCCGCTGAGGCCCAGGGCCATCAGCAAGGTGAGTGTCCGCAGTGCGCGCCATTGGCCGAGCATGGTGTGGCTCCTTTCTACACACTGGAATATTCAGGTCCGTCCGTGGTTACGCGAAAAACCCCGCGCAACACTTCTTGAACTTCTGTCCGCTGCCGCAAGGGCAGGCATCGTTTCGCCCGATCCTGAGCGGTACGGTCGGGTCGATGAAGTACCAGCGGCTGGTGTTTTGCACGAAGGAGGAGCGTTCGCGGTGACTGTGTTCGCCGGTGCTGTCGTGCCAGCGCGCGGTGAAGGTGACAAACGCGTGTTCCGGCTGGCCGCCGAAGACTTCCGAGCTTTCTACCTCCAGGCCCAGCCAGGTGCTCTGCGCGCTCCAGTCGCTGATCGACTGGCGATCCAGGCCTGACTGTTGAGCCGGCAAGGTGGTGGCGACCAGATAATCGACCAGGCCCAGCACATAGGCGCTGTAGCGCGAGCGCATCAAGGCCTCGGCGCAGGGAGCGGGGTGGCCGGCATGGTAATGGCCGCAACAGGCATCGAGCGGCGTGCCGCTGCCGCAGGGACAAATGGATGTGCTCATTGTGTTACCACCAGTATTTTCCGAAGTTTTCCGGATTGGCCCAGAATCGTGAGTTGAGCCAGTCGGGCACTTGCTTGTAGTCAAGCAGATCGTAGGTGAACAGGGTCAACACCTGTTCGTTGCGCTGGAAGCGTTCACTGGCTTGCAGGGCCAGGGAATAGAAGTCGGTTTCCTGCCAGCCACAGGCATTCAGGTCCGCGAGCACGGCGATGCGGCTGGCGTTGAGGTTGCGGATCCCGCCGAGCAGGTTGAGGCCGTCGCGCTTGGGCAGGTGCTCAAGGCAATCGAGCGCCAGCGCCAGGTCGAAACGTTGGGCTGCCAGCTCCGGAGGTAGTACGCCCGGTGCTGCCTGGGCGATCTGGGTCTCGGGGTGTGCCTGCCGGAACGCCTGCAGTGCCGGGAAGTCACTGGCGCCGATCAGCAGCAGTCGCTGCGGCGCATAGCGATCGAGCAGGGCGGCGAGGGCTTGCTGGGGTGTGCGCGAAGAAATGCCTGCAGTCATCGAAGATCCTCAATCAGAACTGCAGAGACTAGCCTGCCGGAACGCTCGGGCCTAGAGCCTGATTGCGCATCAGGTTTGCAGAGCCAGTGATTGCGGGGGGAAACAGAGGTGGCCTAGTGCTGGCGGATATTAAAACCCCGGTCTTTACTCCATGAATCGGTCGTAAGCCGATCCCTCAGGAGATAACTCGATGAGCATAGTTCGGACAGCATTACCCTTGGTTCTGCTAACCAGTGTGTTGACTGGTTGTGCAGGTTTGCAGAAAACAGACTGGCCGACCTGTGGTCTGGTCGGTGGCGTTGTGGGTGCCGGTCTCGGCGCGACGGAGAGCGCGGCCTGGGCCGGCAGCGGCGCGCTGATCGTGGGGAGTCTGGCAGCCGCCTATTGCTGGGTTCATGGCGACGGTGACGAAGATGGCGATGGTGTGCTGGACAGTCGTGACAAGTGCCCTGGGACACCGAAAGGTACGCAGGTCGATGCGGATGGTTGCCCTCCACCGGCTCCCGTGGTTGAAGAGGTCGTGGTGATCAAGGAAGAAACCATCGTTATCCGTGATGTGAATTTCAGCTTCGACTCGGCCAAACTGACCGAAGCCGACAAAGCCAAGCTTGAAACCATCGCCACCCGCCTGAAACAGGAAGCACCTTCCGCCCAGTTGAGCGTGACCGGACATACCGACAGTGTCGGCAGCGATGCCTATAACCAGTCACTTTCGGAAAAACGCGCGCGTTCGGTGGTCGAGTACCTGATCGAAGAGGGCGTACCACGGGCCAGTTTCGTTTCGGTGAACGGCGCCGGGGAAAGCCAGCCAGTGGCCGACAACTCAACCGCTGACGGCCGTTCGATGAACCGTCGTACCGAAATCAAAATCAACCGTTAGACCCTCTCGCCTCCGTGCCTTGTGCAGTCGCGGAGGCGGGTCTTTACTCCTGTGTGACCGGTATGGGCCGGTCACACAGGAGCAATCACCATGAGTGTTCGCCTGCGAGCCGCAATACCGGTTCTTCTGCTCGGCAGCCTGTTGACAGGTTGCGCCACACACAGCGACGGCACTGCCCCCCTCAATCAAGGTAACTGGCCGATCTGCAGCTTGATCGGCGGCCTGGTGGGCGGCGGTCTGGGGGCCATTGAAAGTGCGGGCTGGGCAGGGGGTGGTGCGGCACTCGGTCTGTTGACCGGTGGCTTGATTTGTTACGCACAGGATGGCGATGACGATGAAGACGGCGTGTTCGATCGCCGTGATCATTGCCCCGACACTCCCGCCAATACCCCGGTCGACAACAGGGGTTGCCCGATTCCCCAGTACCCGGCCAGCGTCAAGCCGGTCGAGGCGCCTCAAGATGAAGTCATCACCCTCAGCGATCAAGGCAATGTGCTGTTCGCCTCCGGCTCGACCGAGCTGACACCGGCTGCCAACGAACAACTGATGGCGCTGATGGGCAAGCTGAAAAATGCCGACGTGGCGAGTATCAAGGTGGTCGGTCACACCGATAGCCAAGGGACGGATGCTTTTAACCAGGGGCTTTCCGAGATGCGTGCCAGCAGTGTGGCCGCATTCCTGCTGGACCAGGGCCTGGCGCCAGACAAAGTGACCAGCCTGGGCGTGGGGGAAAGCCAGCCAGTGGCCGATAATGCCACTGAAGAGGGGCGGGCGAAGAACCGTCGGGTGGAACTGGTGATCGGGCACTGATCACCGCTGTCGGACCGGCGATTCTCGTCGAGCCGGTAGCCCGGCAGCGGGTTCAAGAAGAATTTTCACGGGCCTCTGGCGTACTCCTCGTGGAAGTCGTTACTGTGCGCGCAAAGAACAATGATCCACAGGGGCGCGTATGAAAGTGTTTTGGGGACTGGGGAAGTGGCTGACCCTGATGTTCTGGCTGGTGGTGCTGATCAATCTGATCCAGCCGTTCACCAATCCGATTCATTTGATGGTCAATCTGGCGGGTAGCCTGTTGCTGCTGACCCATCTTCTGGAGCTGGTGCTGTTCAACCGCAACCTGAAAAACCGGCCTCACCGGTGGCGTGATCGTTTTCAGGTCCTGGTGGTCGGCATCTTTCATGTGCAGACCATCGCAATGTCTGATGCAATGGAGGCCTCCCATGCGTAAGTTCTGTTTGCTGGCTGCGTTGGTCAGTCCGCTGGCGATGGCCCAGGTGGTCACGGTCGAAACCCATTCGCTGATACGCCTGCCCACTACCACCAGTGTCTTGCAACTGGAGCGGCTGGAGGTGGCGGATTACGGTACGTTGCTGATCCCTTCGAATGTCACTGAGTTGAATGTGGGCCAATTGCATCTGGGGCGCGAGGCGCGGATTGCCATTGTCCCCGGTGAACAGAGCCTGCAACTGAAGGTCAGCCGTGCGCAGTTGGACACGGGCAGCCAGATCACGTCCCGCGGTGCGCCTGGCACTTACCTCAAGGCTGCACGTGCGGGGCGCAACCTGAACCTGCGGATTGCTTCGCTCAATGCACCCGAATTGTCGATCGATGCCCGTGGTGGCGCGGGTGCGCCGGGTTACGTGGGGCTTGATGGCGCCAATGGTCAGGAGCCAGGTTGTACTTGGGGGGCGGCGGGGCAAGGTGCCGATGGCGATAACGGCGGCGATGGTCGTGCTGGTGCGCCGGGCGCGTTGGTGCGCGTGGAGTTGCCCCGTGATTATCCCGAGCAGCAGATCAAGGTGCTGGTCGAGGGTGGCGTCGGTGGCGTGGCGGGGGCGGGTGGCAAGCCAGGGGCGGGTGGCGAGGCCAAGGGGTGCTTCGTTTATCGCGCCGATGGCGGCAAGAGTGGGCGAGCCGGTGCGCCGGGGCAGCCTGGGCCGGCTGGTGCGCCGGGTTCGGTGACGGTTCAGCGGCTGTAAATCTGCTTTGATTGGTATGGCCCGCGATTTTCTGTGGGGGCGGGCTTGCTCGCGAAGGCGGCCTGGCAGCCGGCCATTCTCTTGCAGGTGCGGTGTACATATCCGTTGCTGCGGTTACGGCGACTTATGGTTTCGCCCGACGGCGACTCACTTTTTTTACAAGCGCCTAAAAAAAGTAAGCAAAAAAACGCTTCGCCCCGAGCGTCCGGCCCCTCGCCAAGGCTCGGGGTTCCCTCGGCTCCGGCATTCCTCAGGGGGCATCGCCCTCCGGTCGGCTTCGCTCGACCTCCATGCGATGTCCTCGACTGTGTCGAGGGGCGCTGCGCGCCATTCCCCTGATGAACGCCTGCGCTCGGCCTGCCGATGGGGCGGGTGGATCAAGATCAAAAGCCAAAGCAAGATCAAGAGCGGCAGGCGAGCTAACGCTCGGCCTGTTGAGTGGTGTGTGGTGGTGGTGGTGGTGGTGGTGGTGGTGGTGGTGGTGGTGGTGGTGGTGGTGGTGGGTTGTCAGCGAAGTTGTTAAAACATCGGCCGCGCGGCGGCGATGGCTACCAGTAGTAGTCCCAGCAGCAGATTGATCCCTACCAGGCGGCGAATCCGGCCCAGGGTCGCGGCGCCGGTCGGCCAGTCCTCGGCCAGCACGGCTTCGCGCAAGTGTGGAAGTTGCAAGGCTTGAATGCGGATGAACAGGGCGGCCATCACCAGGTACAGGCCCATCATGATCTGCACATACCGTGGCGCGGTTTCAAAACCGCTGAAGTGCAGGTGAATCATCCCCACTCCGCTGACCGGCAGGATCGCCACCGCGATCCAGACCCAGACAAAAAAGCGTTGAAACACGTCTACCCACAGTTTCAATCGGGCCGGGCCTTCCAGTGTTTTTACGGCCGCCGGGCGCAGGACCATCCAGGCGAAAAACATACCGCCCACCCAGATCGTTGCAGCCAGTACATGGAAGGTATAAATGATAGCGAAAGGTGTCATTGGGGTACTCCGTTCTGCGCGGGATTCATTAGCGGGGTATGATAGCGACCGATCCGAACCACTGAAAATTTATCCAGCGTTTTTTGCGCCCGACAATCCATGATCAGCACTGAACTCAAAACCACGATCCAGGGCGCCTACTCGCGTTTTCTCGAAGCCAAGAGCCTGAAGCCGCGTTACGGCCAGCGCCTGATGATCGCCGAAGTGGCGAAAGTCCTGGGGGACATCGACACCGACGACGAAGGCCGGCGCAGTGGTGACCCCGCTGTCGTGGCGGTGGAAGCCGGCACCGGTACCGGCAAGACCGTGGCCTACAGCCTGGCGGCGATCCCGACTGCCAAGGCCGCTGGTAAACGCCTGGTGATCGCCACCGCGACCGTCGCCCTGCAAGAGCAGATCGTCTACAAGGACCTGCCGGACCTGATGCGCAACAGCGGGCTGAACTTCAGCTTTGCGCTGGCCAAGGGCCGTGGTCGCTACATGTGCCTTTCCAAGCTCGATATGCTGTTGCAGGAAGGCCACGCCCAAACCGCCACCGCGCAACTTTTCGAAGAAGAAGGCTTCAAGATCGAGGTCGATGAGGCCAGTCAGAAGCTGTTCACCAGCATGATCGAGAAGCTCGCCGGCAATAAATGGGATGGCGATCGCGACAGCTGGCCCAATGCCCTCGAAGATGCCGACTGGGCGCGCCTGACCACCGATCACAGCCAGTGCACCAACCGGCATTGCCCCAACTTCGGCCAGTGCGCGTTCTACAAGGCCCGCGAAGGCATGGGCAAGGTGGATGTGATCGTCACCAACCACGACATGGTCCTGGCCGACCTGGCGCTCGGCGGGGGGGCGGTGCTGCCGGATCCCCGTGACACGCTGTATGTGTTCGACGAAGGTCACCACTTGCCTGACAAGGCCATCGGCCACTTCGCCCATTACACACGCCTGCGTTCCACCGCGGACTGGCTGGAACAGACCGCCAAGAACCTCACCAAACTGCTGGCCCAGCACCCGTTGCCCGGCGACCTGGGCAAGTTCATCGAGCAGGTGCCCGAGCTGGCGCGCGAGATCAAGACCCAGCAGCAGTTCATGTTCAGCGCCTGCGAACAAGTGGCTGACTTCAAGCCCGGCGAAGATGTCGAAGGCCGGGAACGTCCACGTCACCGTTTCGTGGGCGGAGTGGTTCCCGAGCACATGCGCGAGATGGGTATCGAGCTGAAGAAAGGCTTTTCGCGCCTGACGGACCTCTTTACCCGGCTCACGGACTTGCTGAAAGAAGGCATGGATGGCGAGGTCAACATCGGCATCGCCAGTAACCAGGCGGAAGAGTGGTACCCACTGTTTGGCAGCCTGTTGTCCCGCTCCCAGGGCAATTGGGAATTATGGACGGCATTCACCGCGGAAGACCCGGAAGACAACCCGCCGATGGCGCGCTGGCTGACCCTGGCCGAAAGCGGTTCGCTGTTCGACATCGAGGTCAACGCCAGCCCGATCCTTGCCGCAGAAATGCTGCGTCGCAACCTGTGGAATGTGGCTTATGGCGCACTGGTCACTTCGGCGACCCTGACGGCCCTCGGCACGTTCGACCGTTTCCGCATGCGTGCCGGCTTGCCGAAGAAAGCCGTGACGGCCGTGGTGCCCAGCCCCTTCATGCATGCCGACGCCGGTGTGTTGCGGGTGCCGGACTTGCGGGCCGATCCTCGCGACGCCCCCGCCCATACGGCGGCGATCATTCGTGACCTGCCGGGACTGGTGGAAGGTTCGCGCGGCACCCTGGTGCTGTTTTCTTCGCGCAAACAGATGCAGGACGTGTTCGACGGGCTGGATCGGGATTGGCGCAAGCAAGTGTTCATCCAGGGCAACCTGTCGAAACAGGAAACCTTGAACAAGCACAAGGCGCGAGTCGATGGCGGGGACTCCAGTGTGTTGTTCGGGCTGGCCAGTTTCGCCGAAGGCGTCGACTTGCCGGGCGCCTACTGCGAGCACGTGGTGATCGCCAAGATTCCGTTCTCGGTACCCGATGATCCGGTTGAAGCCGCGCTGGCCGAATGGATCGAGGCCCGGGGCGGCAATCCGTTCATGGAAATCTCGGTGCCCGACGCCTCGCTCAAACTGGTCCAGGCCTGCGGTCGCTTGCTGCGTACCGAAGAAGACCGCGGCACCATCACCCTGCTTGACCGGCGCCTGGTCACGCAGCGCTACGGCAAAGCGATCCTCAACGCGTTGCCGCCGTTCCGTCGCGAAATATCTTGACTCACGGTGGGCGAAATCGCCCGCCGCGTTGTCTATCCCCTATCACCGATTGCACACTGGCCCTAGGGAGAACCTGGTTCATATGATTCGCCGCACGTTACCCGCTGTTTTTGCCCTGATGTTTGCCGCGCCGCTGCTCGCGGCACCCGCCGGGCAACAGACGCTGTTCAACTTTGTTCGGCCCGCCGACGTCGTCCAGGTGGCGACGCAGGATGCCAGCCTGCCGCAATCCAATGCGGAGCAAACAGCCGAGGGTGAAGTGCTGCGTCGGGTGACGTTCAACCCGGTGGCGCAACCGAGCCTGCGCCTGACACCGCAAACCGGTGTCTGGGACTGGTCGCAGTCCGGGGTCATGAGCCTGCGCCTGCAGAGTGCGATGAACTGGGCGATCACGCTCTACGTGAAGATCCAGAGCAGTGACGGCAAGGTCCTGGTCAGCCGCGTCGACCTGCCGGCGGGACCTGCGCAAACACTGCTGGTACCGCTGACACCCAGCTCGCCACTGAGCCAGGGGATGAAAGCCGGGCCGCCCATGCCAATGATGGTGGATGGCCAGCGGGTATTGCTGGCCAGCAGCGAAGGGCAGTTGGATCGCAGCCAGGTGGTCTCGGTCACGCTGTCGATGGATCATCCGAAAGTCGCCCAGAGCATCATGCTTGAGCGCTTTGGCGTGCAGGACGGCGAAGCGGTGACCAGTGCTGTCTATGGCTCGTTGGTCGATGGCTATGGCCAGTCCAACCGGGCAAAGTGGCCGGAGAAAGTGGCCACTGACGATCAGCTCAAGACCGCGGCGAATAAAGAACAGCAGCAACTGAACAGCTGGCTGGCAGAGCGCGGGCGTGCGTCCCTGGACACGTTCGGCGGCTGGAGCAAGGGCCCGGCCTTCAAGGCCAGCGGCTTTTTCCGCACGGAAAAGCGTGATGGTCGCTGGTATCTGGTGACTCCGGAAGGTCATCCGTTCTATTCCCTGGGGGTCAACACCGTCACCGCGGATGCCGCCCGGACTTACGTCGCCGGGCGTGAAGGGATGTTCCAGTCGTTGCCGACAAGCGACGAACCGTTGGCCCGTTACTACGGAGAAGGCGATAACCGTGGCGGTAACGGTGCCGACCAGGGTCGTGGGTTCAATGCCGGCCGTTGGTACGACTTCTATGGCGCCAACCTGCAGCGTACCTATGGCCAGCCGTGCGTCGTTGTAACGGCTGCCAAAGTCGATGAGGCCACGGCCGACGCCAGTGCCGCGCCTTGCGTGCCTTCTGCCTTCGATGAAAAGCGCTGGGCCGGGCACACCCTCGACCGCCTGCAAGCCTGGGGTTTCAACACCCTGGGGAACTGGAGCGCTCCAGCGCTTGGCCTGAGCGACCGCGTGCCCTACACCTTGCCGCTGTCGATCGTTGGCGATTACACCAGCATCAGCACCGGCAACGACTGGTGGGGCGGCATGCCTGATCCGTTCGACCCGCGCTTCGCCATGGCCACCGAGCGCGCCGTGGCCATTGCCGCCCGTGATCATCGCGACGATCCGTGGTTGATCGGCTATTTTGCCGACAACGAGCTGGCCTGGGCAGGTCCCGGCGATGACCCGAAGGCCCGTTATGCGCTGGCCTACGGTACGTTGAAAATGACCACCGATGTACCGGCCAAACGGGCGTTCCTCAAGCAATTACGCGACAAATACCGTAATCAGGCCGGGCTTTCCAAGGCCTGGGGCATCGACCTGCCAGCATGGGAGTTGATGGAGGATCCGGGGTTCGTGCCGCCGCTACCAAGTGCGGAGTACCCGGAAATCGAAGCCGACTTCAAATACTTCCAGAAAGTCTTCGCCGATACCTACTTCAAGACCATTTCCGATTCGCTGAAATGGCATGCCCCCAACCATCTGTTGCTGGGGGGGCGGTTTGCTGTCAGCACACCAGAGGCCGTGGGGGCCTGTGCCCAGTATTGCGACGTGCTGAGTTTCAACCTGTACACGGTCAAGCCGCAGGAGGGTTATGACTTCGCCCAACTCCAGGCGTTGGACAAGCCGGTGCTGATCACCGAGTTCAACTTCGGCTCGCGCGATCGCGGACCGTTCTGGGCGGGTGTCACTGAGGTGGCCAGGGAAGAGGATCGTGGTCCGGCCTACGCCAACTTCGTCAAGCAAGCGGTGAGCGAACCATCGATTGTCGGCGTGCACTGGTTCCAGTACCTGGACCAGCCGGTGACCGGTCGTCTGCTGGATGGTGAGAACGGTCATTTCGGACTGGTCGGGATCACTGATCTGCCGTTCCAGGGCTTCGTCGACAGTGTGCGCAAGGCTAACCTGCAGGCTGTTGATCAGTTGCGTAAAACCGCCGAAAAAGCCAGGGTTGCGATGGAAAAAGCGCAAAGCACCAGCCCGGTCGACGAGGGCGGGAAAGGCGACCGCCAGGCGAAAACCTCGGATTCGGGCAGTCACGTCGGCGGGCATTCGGGAAATGGCCACTGAACACTGAAACCCCATGCTTCACAGCACTGACCGCCCGGCCTGCACGGGTTCCCAAAACCCTCAAGGGCTGGAACAATGCGGGCCTTCGTGTCGAGATGTTTTTCCGGGGAGTGGCGGGTGCAGATTCAGGGTCATTACGAGCTTAAATTCGAAGCGGTACGTGAGGCGTTTGCGGCCCTCTTCGACGATCCTCAGGAACGCGGCGCAGCATTGTGCATTCAGATCGGCGGCGAAACGGTCGTCGACTTGTGGGCCGGTACGGCGGACAAGGACGGTAGCGAAGCCTGGCACAGCGATACCATCGCCAACCTGTTCTCCTGCACCAAGACCTTTACCGCCGTGACGGCCCTGCAACTGGTTGCCGAAGGCAAGTTGCAGCTCGATGCGCCGGTTGCCCGGTACTGGCCCGAGTTCGCCGCGGCGGGTAAGGAGTCAGTCACCTTGCGCCAGCTGCTCTGCCATCGGGCCGGCCTGCCGGCACTGCGCGAGATGCTGGCACCCGAAGCGCTGTACGACTGGCAAACCATGGTCGATGCACTGGCTGGCGAAGCGCCTTGGTGGACACCGGGCGAGGGGCATGGTTATGCCGCGATCACCTACGGCTGGTTGGTGGGGGAGTTGCTGCGCCGTGCCGACGGCCGGGGGCCGGGCGAGTCGATCGTGGCGCGTATTGCCCGTCCATTGGCGCTGGATTTCCACGTCGGCCTGGCCGATGAAGAGTTTCATCGCGTGGCGCACATCGCACGCGGCAAAGGCAATGTGGGGGATGCTGCCGCGCAGCGCTTGCTGCAAGTGACCATGCGTGAGCCCATGGCGATGACGACGCGGGCCTTTACCAACCCACCGTCGATCATGACCAGTACCAACAAGCCGGAATGGCGCCGGATGCAGCAGCCGGCGGCCAATGGCCACGGCAATGCGCGTAGCCTGGCCGGGTTCTACAGCGGTCTGCTCGATGGTAGCTTGCTCGAAAGCGACATGCTCCAGGAACTGACCCGCGAACACAGCCTGGGTGAAGACAAGACGTTACTGACCCGGACCCGCTTTGGCCTGGGTTGCATGCTCGATCAACCGGACGTTGCCAACGCCACCTTCGGCCTTGGCCCTCGGGCGTTCGGCCATCCGGGGGCGGGCGGCTCCGTCGGATTTGCCGACCCGGAACACGATGTCGCCTTCGGTTTTGTCACCAATACCCTCGGGCCGTACGTCTTGATGGATCCACGTGCGCAAAAGCTGGTGCGGGTTTTGTCCGAATGCCTGTAAATAGAGTTGCCGTAGGTGCTTTTTCGATAAAAAATGCCGGGTAACTTTCCATGTTTCAAAGCGTCTGATGTATACGGGTCGCAGCGACCCACAGCTATTTATCTCATTTTGTGGATATCCCATGTCACCGAACAAATCTCTAGCCTTGGCACTGTGTCTCAGCATCACTGGTTGTGCACAGACCCCACAAAATGACGCAGACGGTGGCCACTGGTGGTCATTGGGTTCCGGTCCCGACAAGGTCGCGGGCAAAGACACTGCCAAGCAGGACGTCAAAGCCGATCCCAAGACCGCCAGTGCGCCGGCTCCTGCCAGCACTGCAACCAGCACTGCCAGCAAGGCCAAGCCTGGCGTAAGCGCTGCAGCGCCCGCGCCGGCTCCGGCAGCAACCCCGATGCCGGTCGCCAAGGCCCAGGACACGGGCAGCAGCTGGTGGCCGTTCGCCTCCTCGGCGTCCGCCGACAAGGTACCCGCCTCGGAAATCAAGGTGCTGGCGCCAATCCCTGCCAGCACGTCCGCCGCAGCGGCGGCCAAGGCCGATTCCGAAAGCAAATGGTGGTGGCCGTTCAACGACCAGCCAAAAGCGGTGACCAAGGCAGACATCAAGGATGTTCCGATGCCTGATCCGAAAATCACCCAGGCCTGGCTGGACGACTACGAGCCACGCCTGCGCAGTGCCATTCAGGACAAGCGTTTGCAGGTAGAGCGTCGCGAAAACGTGCTGGTGGTGATCGTGCCGATAGACGAAACCTTCAACCTGAAACGGCCGACCATGCTGCTGCCATCGACGCTGGGTCCGTTCTCCCGGATTGCCAAGCTGGTGGAAGGCGATACCAAGACCTCCGTCCTGGTCCTTGGCCATGGCGACTCCTCAAGCGCCGCCTCATCGGCACAAGCGTTGAGCAAGGATCGTGCGACCTCCGTGGCGTCGATCTTCAGCCTTGGCGGCTTGAAGCGTGACCGCCTGATGTTGCGTGGCATGGGCGACCTGATGCCGCGTGCCGCCAATGACAGTGTTCAGGGGCGTGCCTTGAACCGTCGTGTGGAAATCGTGTTGACCCAGCGCACCACCATGTTGGCGTTGCTGAGCAAGTACAGCCAGCCAACCCCGCCCGTCGCTGAAATGGTTGCGGTACAGAGCGCGAAGCCTGCGACAGCAGCGTTGAGCGATAAGAAAGCCGCGCCCGTGAAGAAAACCGCTGCGACGAAAAAGGCACCGGCCAAAAAAGCCGCGCCCGCCAAGAAGCAGCCGGCCAAGACCACCGCTGCGGCGAAAAAGCCAGTGACGTCGACGGCTGATGCAACGGCAAAGAAAGCCAGCGGCCAGTAATCAGGCCAGGAACTGATTGATCAAGCACAAGGAAAATGCGATGACCCGGGCTCTGGCGGATATGCGCCGCGACTACACCCGCGATGGTTTGACCGAGGCTCAGGCCCCGACCGAACCGTTCGCGTTGTTTCATCAGTGGTTTGCCGAGGCGGTGAAGACCGAACAACCTCCGGTCGAGGCCAACGCCATGACCCTGGCCACTGTTGATGCGCAAGGTCGCCCGCATTGCCGGATCCTGCTGCTCAAGGGGCTTGATGATCAGGGTTTTACCTTCTTCACCAACTACGACAGTGCCAAGGGTCAGCAACTGGCGGTCAACCCGTTTGCCGCCATGACCTTCTTCTGGCCGACCCTGGAGCGCCAGGTACGGATTGAAGGGCGCGTGGTGAAGGTGACGCCCCAGGAGTCCGATGCTTATTACCAGGTGCGGCCAATGGGCAGCCGCCTGGGTGCCTGGGCATCTCCCCAGAGCCAGGTGATCGCGGATCGCGCCGAACTGGAAGAGCTGCTCAAGGTTACCGAGCAGCGCTTCACTGATACTCAACCGCATTGTCCGGAGCACTGGGGCGGTTATCGTTTGCTGCCAGAGCGCATCGAGTTCTGGCAAGGCCGTCCGAGCCGCCTGCACGACCGTTTGGACTACCAACTGCAAGACGGCGGCTGGGGCCGTGAGCGCCTGGCCCCCTGAATCCTCTACCGGGCTGGGTAGGTGGCTGCGGCCGCCTCCAACCACTTTGGCAGGTCCCTGCGTTTGATCTTCTGCTGCCGGGCGTTGTCCAATTGCTGCAGCATGAAGACTTTTTTCTGTTCGTCGTTGCCCGCCAGCGCCAGTGCCAGGTCGCGGTCCATCCAGCGTTTGATCCGTACATACAGCCACCCGTGGAAGTACAGGCCGGCAACGGTGGTGACGACAATGATGAAGTAGTCCATGAAAGTCCTTGGGTGTTGCGGCGCAGGTTCTGAAAATGACCGCTGCTGTATGAGGCGTTCTCGGGTGCGGCTGTACTGGGCCTGAATGAAACCACTTTTATCCGGGCGGCGTCGTGACAGGCGTCAAGCTGCGGAGTTTAATGAATACTGATCCTTTGGAGTTGATGCTATGCGTAAGTCTGTTCTGTTGGTTGCTTCCTTTTCCACGATGGCGATGTTGCTCACGGGCTGCCAGTCCAGCCTGACGGGTGATTCCTATTCCCGTGACGAGGCACGTCGGGTGCAGACAATCCGCATGGGGACCATCGAAGCCCTGCGTCCAGTGAAAATCGAAGGCACCAAGACCCCAATCGGCAGCATTGCCGGTGCGGCCGTCGGTGGCGTCGGCGCCAGCTCCATCGGTCAGGGCAATGGCAGCATTGTTGCCGGAATCATCGGCGCGGTCGCTGGCGGCTTGATCGGTTCGGCTACCGAAGAAGGCCTGACCCGTACCCAGGGCGTGGAAATCACCGTGCGTGAAGACGACGGCAGCATGCGCGCCTATGTACAGCAGGTTCAGGCGAACGAAGTGTTCCGTGTCGGCGAGCGCGTACGTATTGCCAGTGTCGACGGCACCAGCCGCGTAACGCACTGAGTTCCAGGCGCTCAAAACAAAACCCCGATCAGGTGACTGGTCGGGGTTTTGTGTTTTCAGTTGCTTGCAACGCTAGCGGCTTACGAGGAAATCGCCGGGCGCTTGCGACTGGCCATGGCCGTTACCGTGTAACCGATCAGTGCGGCGAGGATCGAGCCGGTCAGGATGCCCATGCGGTCCATGCCGGCGTATTCGCTGCTGCCGGGCACGAAAGCCAGCGAGCCGACGAACAAGCTCATGGTGAAGCCGATACCGCAGAGAATCGCGACACCCAGTACCTGGCCCCAATTGGCACCGGCTGGCAGGGCGGCGATGCCGGTTTTCACCGCCAGCCAGGACAGACCGAGTACGCCGACGGTTTTCCCCAGCAGCAAGCCAATGGCGATACCCATTGGCACATGGTGGGTGAAGCTTTCAACCGTGACACCCGCCAGCGGTAGGCCGGCGTTGGCGAATGCGAACAGCGGCAGGATGCCATAGGCGACCCACGGGTGCAGCGCGTGCTCCAGGCCCAACAGCGGTGACGGCTCGGCATTCTTGGTGCGCAACGGTATGCAGAATGCCAGGGTCACGCCGGCCAGAGTGGCGTGGACTCCACTCTTGAGCACGCAGACCCACAGGATCAGGCCGATGATCATGTACGGCCCCAGCTTGACCACCCCCAGGCGGTTCATCGCCACCAGTGCGGCAATACAGGCGGCGGCCAGCATCAACGACAGCGTCGAGAGGGCGCCTGAGTAGAAGATCGCAATGATGATGATTGCACCCAGGTCATCGATGATGGCCAGGGTCATCAGGAACAGCTTCAGCGACACCGGTACACGTTTGCCCAGCAGGGCGAGCACGCCCAGGGCGAAGGCGATATCGGTGGCGGTTGGAATCGCCCAGCCATTGAGCGCGGGAGGATTGTCCTTGTTGAGGAACCAGTAGATCAGTGCGGGTACGAGCATGCCACCAATGGCGGCGGCTCCCGGCAGTACGATCTGCGAGGGCTTGGACAAATGCCCTTCAAGGACTTCGCGCTTGACCTCAAGGCCAATCAGCAGGAAGAACAGCGCCATCAGGCCGTCGTTGATCCATAACAACAGGGGCTTGGCGATTTTCAAGGCGCCGATCTGGGCGACCACGGGGGTCTCCAGCAGGCCGTTGTAGAGCCAGGACAGGGGTGAGTTGTTGATGATCAAGGCAAGAACTGCAGCGGCAATCAATAACAGACCGCTGGCAGCTTCCAACTGAAAGAAACGCGTGAAAGTGCTACGCAGAGGCAAGGTCGCTCTCCATCTATAGATTCAAAAGGTGGAACACCCTAACCCGTACGGTTAGTTGTTAAAACAAAAGTTATATTCTTTTTTGTTATATGCCGTTACAACAGTGCGCCGACAGAGCCTAGCAGTTGCCTGGTGTATTGAACTCCAGCTGTACCTGTGCGTTATGCAGGTTTTTTCCTAAGCTTGAAGGCTGAGCCTTTTGACCAGGCCAGACCGCGCCTGTTGTCACCGCCAGGTTTCCCTACGGCCAACCGATTCAATGAGAAAAAGACCATGAGCGACAACCGACAGTGGGCCCGCGAAGCCATCCGGATCATCGAAGCCGACTTCCAGCGCAGCGCCGACACGCATTTGATTCCCTTGCCGCTGCCAGGCCTGCCGGGCATCGAGTTGTACTTCAAGGATGAGTCCAGCCACCCCACGGGCAGCCTCAAGCATCGGCTGGCGCGTTCGCTGTTTCTGTATGCGCTGTGTAATGGCTGGCTCAAGCCGGGCGCGCCGGTGATTGAAGCGTCCAGCGGTTCGACGGCGATTTCCGAGGCTTACTTCGCGCGATTGCTGGGCCTGCCCTTTATTGCGGTGATGCCGGCGACGACGTCCCCGGAAAAAATTGCGCAGATCGAGTTCTATGGTGGAAAAAGCCATCTGGTGCAGGACCCGACACAGATCTACGCCGAGTCCGAGCGTCTGGCGCGCGAGCATGACGGGCATTTCATTGACCAGTTCACCTATGCCGAGCGCGCCACTGACTGGCGAGCCAACAACAACATTGCCGAGTCGATCTTTCAGCAGATGCGCTTCGAGCGTTATCCCGAGCCGAGCTGGCTGATTTCCAGCCCCGGTACGGGCGGCACCACGGCAACCCTGGGGCGTTATGTGCGTTATCGCCAGCACAGCACTCGCGTGTTGTGTGCCGATGCCGAGCGTTCAGTGTTCTTCGATTACTACCAGAGCGGCGATGCGAGCTTGCGCCTGGATTGCGGTTCGCGCATCGAGGGTATTGGCCGGCCACGGGTGGAGGCCTCGTTCATGCCGAAGGTGATCGATGCGATGGTCAAGGTGCCGGATGCCTTGTCGCTGGCGGCCATGCATTACCTGGCGCAGCGCCTGGGGCGGCATGTGGGCGGCTCCAGCGGGACCAACCTGATTGGTGCCCTGATGGCGGCGCAGCAGATGACGACGGCAGGGGAGAGTGGTTCGATCGTGGCGATCCTGTGTGACAGCGGTGAACGCTACGCCACCACTTACTACGACCAGGACTGGTTGAAAGCGCAGGGGTACGAGTTGAGCGGTTTGATCGCGGCCGTTGCGGCCAGTGTCGAGCGTGGCGAGCCGTTACCGGCCAGCGTGTTACGCGCCAATATCTGACTCACCCAAGATCAAATGTGGGAGCGGGCTTGCCCGCGATGACGGATGAACATTCAACACCTGTGTTGATTGATCCACCGCTTTCGCGGGCAAGCCCGCTCCCACTGGTTCTGCTTTGTCTCAGTGACTGCGTGTCAGGCTTCGATTCCGAGAATATCCCGCGCCACCGCTTCGGCGATGCGAATCCCGTCCACGCCCGCCGACAGGATCCCGCCGGCGTAACCAGCGCCTTCACCGGCCGGGAACAGGCCTTTGACGTTCAGGCTCTGCATCGTTTCGTTGCGGGTGATGCGCAGCGGTGACGAGGTGCGGGTTTCGATCCCGGTCAGTACGGCGTCGTGCAGCGAGTAGCCGCGAATCTGCTTCTCGAACGCCGGCAGGGCTTCACGAATGGCTTCGATGGCAAAGGCTGGCAACGCCAGTGCCAGGTCACCCAGCGCCACGCCGGGCTTGTAGGACGGTTCGACACTGCCCAGGGCCGTCGATGGTTTGCCCGCAATGAAATCGCCGACCAGTTGGGCTGGCGCTTCATAGTTGCTGCCACCGAGCACAAACGCGTGGGACTCCAGGCGCTCCTGCAATTCGATCCCGGCCAGCGGGCCGCCCGGATAATCCACTTCCGGGGTGATGCCCACCACGATCCCGGAGTTCGCATTACGTTCGTTACGCGAATACTGGCTCATGCCGTTGGTGACCACACGGTTCGGTTCCGACGTTGCCGCCACCACCGTACCACCCGGGCACATGCAGAAACTGTAGACAGAACGACCGTTCCTGGCGTGGTACACCAGTTTGTAGTCGGCGGCACCGAGCTTCGGGTGGCCGGCGTACTTGCCCAGGCGCGCGCTGTCGATCAGCGATTGTGGGTGCTCGATACGGAACCCCACCGAAAACGGTTTGGCTTCCATGAACACGCCACGGCCGTGGAGCATGCGGAACGTGTCGCGGGCGCTGTGGCCGAGGGCCAGGACCACGTGCCGGGAGCGGATCTGTTCGCCACCGGCCAGCTCGATGCCGGTCAATTGGCCGTCTTCGATCAGGACGTCGGTGACCTTCTGCTGGAAGCGTACTTCGCCACCCAGTGCACGAATCTGCTCGCGCATGTTTTCGACCACACCGGTCAGGCGGAACGTACCAATGTGCGGCTTGCTGACGTAGAGGATTTCTTCCGGCGCGCCGGCCTTGACGAATTCATGCAGGACTTTACGGCCGTGGTGCTTGGGGTCCTTGATCTGGCTGTACAGCTTGCCGTCGGAGAACGTCCCCGCGCCGCCTTCACCGAACTGCACGTTGGATTCGGGGTTGAGTACGTTTTTGCGCCACAGGCCCCAGGTATCCTTGGTGCGCTGGCGTACTTCAGTGCCACGCTCGAGAATGATCGGCTTGAAGCCCATCTGTGCCAGCACCAGCCCGGCAAAAATCCCGCACGGGCCGAAACCGACCACCACCGGCCGCTCGTTCAGGTCTTCAGGGGCCTGACCGACCACCTTGTAGCTGACATCCGGCGCGGTGTTGACGTTACGGTCATCGGCAAACTTGAGCAGCACCTTCGCTTCGTCGCGCACGCTGAGGTCGATGGTGTAGATGAAGCACAGTTCGGAGGACTTTTTCCGCGCATCGTAGCTGCGCTTGAACAAGGTGAAGTCGAGCAGGTCATCACTGGCGACGCCCAGGCGCTGCACGATGGCAGGGCGCAGGTCTTCTTCGGGATGGTCGATCGGCAACTTGAGTTCGGTGATTCGTAACATGACAGGGTCCAATTCGCGGGCGCACCAATGCGCCAAGGCGTTTCACAAACCGTCGATTATAAGCCTCAAAGGCCGGTTCCAGTGAGGCTAAAACAGCAGCTCGTCGAATCAGTCGCTGCGGGCACCACCGAAATACGCACAACCGCGCTGAACCTGGCCGTTGACCCGCAGTTCGGCGCTCATGGACTGGACGCTGGGCAGGGTCGGGTCAACGCAACGCTGTGGGGCGATCCAGAGTTCGACATGCTGGTTGTTGGCTTCGCTGCTGAGGTTGAAGCGGCCGTCACCGACTTGTTCTTCCAGGTAGGGCAAGGCCAGTGCCGGTTGCCCCGCGCGTTCGATGACCATGCCCTTGCCCGTCACGTTGACGCTCCAGCCGGGGGTGTTGCCGCTGGCCCGCAGGATCAGGCGCTGGAAGTCGGGGTTGTCGCAGGATGCGCCCAGGCGTTGCAGGCGATACAACTGCTGGACGTCGAGTTGTGCCTGATTGCCGGAGACGGTGGCCGATGGCACCCGCCCGCGCAGGTCGGCAAACACTTTGTGCTGGGTGCCGGCCAGCGTTGCCGCTTCCTGCAGGATGCTGGTGGCGCCCGCGTCATTGACGAGGTACTGGCGGTTTTCCTGGCACGGCGAAAACACCAGCTTGCCATTGGCCATGCTCAGTTCGCCCTGCATGCGGGTCAGGCCGGCCGTGGAGGGCGCCTGCGGCGAACTCTGGAGCAACTGGCATCCGCCGAACAAGGGCAGCAGGGCGACAAACATCAGGGAACGGGCAGCACGCATCGATGGCTCTCCAGGCAAGTGCCGTCACGTTACGCAGGCTGACCGTTCATCACAAGGGCCGATTAACCGACGTGAAACACCTGGCCGGTCTGCAGGCCCTCCACGCTCTTGGCGTAGGCCAGCCCGACATCGGCCCCCGATACCGGCTTGTAACCCCGGAAATACGGGGCGTAGCTGCCCATGGCTTCGACCAGCACGGTAGGGCTGACCGAGTTGACGCGCAGGCCACGGGGCAACTCGATGGCGGCGGCGCGTACAAAACTGTCCAGTGCCCCGTTGACCAGGGCGGCCGATGCGCCGCTGCGGATCGGGTCATGGCTGAGGATGCCGCTGGTGAAGGTGAACGACGCGCCATCGTTAGCGTATTCGCGGCCGATCAACAGCAGGTTGACCTGGCCCATGAGCTTGTTTTGCAGGCCCAGGGCAAAGCTTTGTTCGCTCATTTCCTCCAGGGGGGCGAAGGTGACGCTGCCGGCCGCGCAGACCAGCGCGTCGAACTTCCCGGTTTTTTCAAACAGGGCACGGATCGACGCGCTGTCACTGATATCGACCTGAAAGTCGCCGCCATTGCGACCGATGCGGATGATTTCGTGGCGCTGTGACAGTTCTTTGTCGACTGCCGAACCCACGGTACCGCTGGCGCCAATCAAGAGAATTTTCATCGTGCTGTTTCCTCGAGTAAGTGAACGAGGTTTTAGTCTAGAGTGGTTTTTTCTGTTGATAAGCGAGCTAATAGGCAACCTTTGGTTTTCAAAAGGAAACAATCCATGAGCGAAATGGATGATCTGGCGGCCTTCGCGGTGTTGATCGATGCTGGCAGCTTCACCTTGGCGGCGCAGCAGCTAGGGTGCAGCAAGGGGCAGTTGTCCAAGCGCATCAGCCTGCTGGAGGCCCGGTTCAACGTGGTGTTGTTGCAACGCACCACGCGCCGCCTGAGCCTGACGGCCGCGGGAGCGGCGTTGTTGCCCCAGGCGCAGGCCCTGGTGGTCCAGGTCGAGCGGGCGCGCCAGGCCTTGGCGCGGCTGAAGGACGACATGGCCGGTCCGGTACGCATCACCGTGCCGGTATCCTTGGGCGAGACGTTTTTCGATGGCCTGCTGCTGGAGTTCTCCCAGGAGTATCCCCAGGTCCAGATCGAGCTTGAACTCAACAACAGCTACCGTGACCTGTCCCGCGACGGTTTCGACCTGGCGATCCGCTCAGAGGTGGCCAACGACGAACGCCTGGTGGCCAGGCCGCTGTTGGCCTGGCACGAGGTGACCTGTGCCAGCCCAGTCTATCTGGAGCAGTTCGGCGAGCCTCGGACGCCCGCGGACCTGGCCGAACATCGGTGCCTGCTCAACAGTCATTACAGCGGCCGGGAAGAGTGGCTGTACCACCAACGACACGAGTTGTTGCGAGTACGAGTGGGCGGACCCTTTGCCAGCAATCACTACAACCTGCTGAAGAAAGCCGCACTGGCCCATGCCGGCGTCGCGCGGCTGCCTTCCTACCTGCTACAGGCGGAACTGGCGGATGGCCGCTTGTGCTGGCTGCTACGCGACTACCAAACCCGCAGCATGCCGATGTACCTGGTGCATCCGTATCAGGGGGGGCTGCCCAGGCGCACGCAAGTGTTGGCCGATTACCTGATTGGCTGGTTCAAGCGCAGCGGCGAAGCGCTCGATAGCCTTCAGCGATAACGCCTGGCAATCAGGTGGTCGATCGACAGCGTGCCCGGGCCGCTGGCCATCAGGTACAGCAGGACTGCCGCCCAGGTGCCGTGGGTCGGGTAGGCATCGGGGTAGACGAACAGTTGAATGGTCAGGGTCATCCCCAGCAACGCCAGTGCCGAGAAGCGTGTGGCCAAGCCCACCAGGATCAGGACTGGAAACAGATGCTCGGCAAAGGCCGCCAGATACGCGGCGATTTCCGGCGATAGCAGGGGGACGTGGTACTCGCTCTGAAACAATGGAATAGTCGAGTCGGCGAGGTGCGGCGCGCCGAGTTCAAAGGTGCCGTCGATCAGGTCGATCGCCAGCCCCTCGACCTTGGTTTGCCCCGACTTCCAGAACACCGCGGCAATCGAGAACCGTGCGATGAAGGCGATCAGTCCCTGTGGAATTCTACTCAGCCACTCGATGGCGCGCTCGACCAGGCGGGCAACAGGGTTGATGTGTTCGCGGTGGGTGCTCATGGCGATACCTTGTCGTGTTGTTGCAGATGGGTAATGGCGTTACGGCTGATCAGCAGCACCAGGCATTGGCTCAGGTCGAACGCCGGTGCAATATCCAGGGCCCGGACGACGGCTTGCTCCAGGCAATCACCGGCTTGCAGGCGTTCGATGAAGCAGGCAGCCCCCTGATCGATGGCGAACACTTCGACCTGCAGGCCGTTGCGCAGGATCAGGGCACACTGCTCTTGGTAGGGCGCCAGGCTTGCTGGCAAGTCGTCGCCCTGATGGGCGTTCCACACGCTGACCAGCGCATAAGGTGAGCAGAGGGTGAACAGTGACGGGTGCAACTGAATCCGCAACTGCGCCAAGGTATCGGGCTCATTCAGGACGGCGGCGAGCTGCATCGGGTCGATGCCGGCGGCATCGGCTGCGTGATAAGCGTTGATCCGCAGCCGCTCCAGGCGGGCAACATCGGCCAGGTACGGCACGCCGGCCGCAGGTGCAAACCCCTGGATGAAGTCGGCAAAGTCATGGCCGTAGTCATTGATCACGGCATGGCGCGGGGGAGCGCCTTGAACATAGGCGCGCGCCATGGCTCGGAAAAACTCGTCACCGACCAACTGCAAGACCACCGGATAGCTGTCCGCCAGAGCGTTGATCAGCGAACTTTGGACGTTGTTCCGATAAACCGCGAAGCGACTGTCGGGGGCGGCGCCGTTGCTGCTGAACAATCCGGATGGGCAGGCCAGCGATGGATCCAGCAGCGCGGCGGCGAAGGTGGCTTGATTGCTCATGACCGGGCTCCGGCGCAACGCAGCATCCCATCCGCCTGACGGGCTTCGTCGCACAGGACTGACAACGCCGGGACCTGATGGTCGCGTTCGATCAGGGTACCCACCGGACCGATGCGTTCCAGAACCTGCTGATACAGGGTCCACACGGCGTTATCGATGGACGCGCCGTGATCGTCGATCAGCAGGCGGTCACCCAGGTTGTCGGTGTCTTCGGCAAACCCGGCCAAGTGAATCTCTCCCACCGCGTGCAGTGGCAGGGCGTCGATATAGGCCAGCGGGTCGCGCTGGTGATTGATGCAGGACACATAGACGTTGTTTACGTCCAGCAACAGGCCGCAACCGGTGCGGCGTACAACGGCGTTGATGAAATCGGTTTCGCTCAGGCTCGCGTGGCGCCATTGCAGGTAGGTGGCGGGATTTTCCAACAGCATCGGACGTTTCAGCCGGTTTTGCACCTGATCGATATGCTCGCAGACACGGTTGAGGGTTGATTCGTCGTAGGCCAGTGGCAACAGGTCATTGAGAAATACCGGGCCATGGCTGGACCAGGCCAGGTGTTCGGAAAATGAATGGGGTTGATAGCGCTCGATCAACCCGGCGAGGCGCTCGAGATGCCGGGTGTCGAGTGGGCCTTCGGCACCGATCGACAGGCCGACGCCGTGCAGCGACAGCGGGTATTGGTCGCGGATCAGGCCCAGGTAGTGATGAAAGGGGCCGCCGGCAACCATGTAGTTTTCAGCGTGGACCTCGAAGAAACCGATGTCCGGTGATGAGTCGAGCACTTGGGTGAAGTGCTCGCTCTTGAGTCCCAGTCCGGCGCGGGGCGGGAGCTGGTTTGCGCCTGCCTGGGCAACGGGCCGGGTGGAGTGTACGGGTGAGGTCGGCATCATCAGTGCTCAGGCAGGTACGGCAATTACGACTTGGCTTTGAAGGCGGCCAATTGACCAAAGCCGGTCGACGACGTGGAGCTGGCGGTCTTGTCGCAGGTACCTTTTGGCACCAGTTTCCAGGCGTTGGCCTGGTGATCGACCTTCGAGGTGCCGGCGCAGGTGGTGCCTGCACCTGCGGCGCAATCGTTCTTGCCTTTCATGGCGACGCCAAAGCACTTCTCCATGTCGTCGGCCGCGTGGGCGATTGTCGGCAAGGTGGTCAGGCTCAGCGCGGAACCCAGGGCCAGGGCCAAGGTGGCGGCGGACAGGGTGCGAGTGGTAGCGGTCATGGTGTTTCTCCAGCAGTGAGTGGGACAAGGAAGCGTCTGTGCTTGCTTATCCCAGTAGAGAAAGCTCACTGCGATTCGTTACAGCGCAGGCCAAAAAAAACGGCCCGAAGGCTAATGCCGATCAGTTAAGCCAAAGACCAGCCGAACATAGTACCCGTGGCGAGGGAGCTTGCTCCCGCTGGGCTGCGCAGCAGCCCAAAAACAGGGCCGCTTTGCGCCCCAGCGGGAGCAAGCTCCCTCGCCACGGGTTTCGTGTTCGGCTTTATTTCTCTTAACTGACTGGCATTAGCCCGAAGGCCGTTTTTTTGTCGCGACAGCAGTGTTTAACCGCCCAGATACGCTTCGCGGACCTTCGGATCGGTCAGCAGCGCTTCGCCGGTACCTTGCATCACCACGCGACCGTTCTCCAGAACGTAGGCGCGGTCGGCGATCTTCAGGGCCTGGTTGGCGTTCTGTTCGACCAGGAACACCGTCACGCCATCCTTGCGCAGCTGTTCGATGATGTCGAAGATCTGCTGGATGATGATCGGTGCCAGGCCCAGTGACGGCTCGTCGAGCAGCAGCAACTTGGGTTTGCTCATCAGCGCCCGGCCGATGGCGAGCATTTGCTGCTCACCGCCGGACATGGTGCCGCCCCGCTGGCTGAAGCGTTCCTTCAGGCGCGGAAACAATCCCAGGACCTTGTCCATCTGCTCCTGAAAATCGCCCTTGTCGGTGAAGAACCCGCCCATGGCCAGGTTCTCTTCGACGGTCAGGCGGGAAAACACCCGGCGACCTTCAGGGACCACGGCGATGCTCTTGCGCATGATCTGCGCCGAACTCTGGCCGACGAGTTCCTCGCCCATGTAGCGGATACTGCCGCTGTGGGCTTGCGGCGAGCCGCAGAGGGTCATCAGCAGGGTCGACTTGCCAGCACCGTTGGCACCGATCAGCGTGACGATTTCGCCCTGGCGGATTTCCACGTTGACGCTGTGCAGGGCCTGGATCTTACCGTAGAAGGTGGAAACGTTTTCGAACTGCAGCATTTACGCTTCCCCCAGGTAGGCTTTGATCACTTCAGGATTGTCGCGGATCTCATCCGGCGTACCATTGGCCAACGGTGTGCCCTGGTTGATCACGACGATATGGTCGGAAATGCTCATGACCAGTTTCATGTCATGTTCAATCAGCAGCACGGTGACGTTGTGCTCTTCACGCAGCATGCTGATCAGCGCCTTGAGGTCTTCGGTTTCCTTGGGGTTCAGGCCGGCGGCCGGTTCGTCGAGCATGAGGATCCGCGGACGGGTCATCATGCAGCGAGCGATTTCCAGGCGACGTTGCTGGCCGTAGGCCAATGTCCCGGCGGTACGGTTGGCAAACTCTTTCAGGTTGACCTTGTCCAGCCAGTACTCGGCGAATTCCATGGCCTCGCGCTCGCTCCTGCGGAACGACGGGGTCTTGAACAGGCCGGACAGGAAGTTGGTGTTCAGGTGACGGTGCTGGGCGATCAAGAGGTTCTCGACCGCGGTCATGTCCTTGAACAGACGCACGTTCTGGAAGGTACGCACCACGCCCTTGAGGGCGATCTTGTGGCCGGGCAGGCCTTCGATCGACTCGCCGTCCAGCAGGATGCTGCCGCCGCTCGGCTTGTAGAAACCGGTCAGGCAGTTGAACACGGTGGTCTTGCCGGCGCCGTTGGGGCCGATCAGTGCCACCACCTGTTTTTCCTTCACGGTCAGGGCCACGCCGTTGACCGCCAGCAGGCCGCCGAAGCGCATGCTCAGATTTTCGACTTTCAGGATCTCGCGGCTCATTTGCGCAGCTCCATGTGAGGACGTTGCATGGGCAGCAGACCCTGAGGACGCCAGATCATCATCAGCACCATCAATGCACCGAACATCAGCATGCGGTATTCGCTGAACTCACGCATCATTTCCGGCAACAGGATCATCACGGTGGCGGCGAGCACGACACCCAGTTGCGAGCCCATGCCGCCCAGTACCACGATGGCGAGGATGGTTGCCGATTCGATGAAGGTGAAGGACTCCGGTGTCACCAGCCCTTGGCGCGCGGCGAAGAAGCTGCCGGCAAAACCGGCAAAGCAGGCACCCAGCGTAAAGGCCGACAACTTGATGATGGTCGGGTTCAGACCCAGCGCGCGACAGGCGATTTCGTCTTCACGCAGTGCTTCCCAGGCACGGCCAAGGGGCATGCGCAGCAAGCGGTTGATGACGAACAGGGCAAACAGCGACAGCAACAACGCAATCAGGTAAAGGAAGATCACCTTGTTGATCGAGTTGTATTGCAGGCCGAAGTACTCATGGAAGGTTTGCAGGCCTTCAGCGGCTTTGCGTTCGAAGGTCAGGCCGAAGAACGTTGGCTTGTCGATGTTGCTGATGCCGTTCGGACCGCCGGTGAGGTCCGTCAGGTTACGCAGGAACAGACGGATGATCTCGCCGAAGCCCAGGGTCACGATCGCCAGGTAGTCACCGCGCAAGCGCAGCACCGGGAAGCCGAGCAGGAAGCCGAAGGTGGCCGCCATCATCCCGGCGATCGGCAGGCAGATCCAGAAGCTCAGACCGTAGTAGTGCGACAGCAGCGCATAACTGTAGGCGCCGACGGCATAGAAGCCGACGTAACCAAGGTCCAGCAGTCCGGCCAGGCCGACCACGATGTTCAGGCCCAGGCCGAGCATCACATAGATCAACACCAGGGTCGCGATATCCACCGCGCCACGGGAGCCGAAGAACGGCCACACCAGTGCACCAACGATCAACGCAATGATGATCCAGCGCTGGGTGGTTGGCAGGGTCAGGAAGTTACTGGCCTTGGCTGGCATGACTGGCATGCTCGGCGAGGCTTTCCACGCGGCGCTGATTTTCTGGTCGAACAGCACCCGCAGGAACATCAGCACCGAGCAAACGGCGATGGTGATCAAGGTGGTGTTGCTGGTGCCATGGACTTCGAGGTTGATCCCGACAATGGTCAGTTTCAGACCGAGTACCGGATATGCCACGGCCCAGACCAACAGTGCGCTGAAGAGCGCCTGCTTAAGATTCCTAGTCATACTTTCTCAACCTCCGGACGGCCCAGCAGGCCGGTTGGCCGGAACAACAACACCAGGACCAATAGGCCGAACGCCACGACGTCCTTGTATTGATCGCCGAAGATATCGGCACCAAAGGCTTCCGCCACCCCCAGTACCAGACCGCCAAGCATGGCGCCCGGAATACTGCCGATGCCGCCCAGTACCGCGGCGGTGAAGGCCTTGAGTCCGACCAGGAAGCCCGCGTTCGGGTTGATCACGCCGTACTGCATGCTCAGCAGCACTGCGGCGATGGCCGCCAGCGCGGCACCGATGACGAAGGTCAGGGCGATGATGTTGTTGGTGTTGATACCCAGCAGGTTGGCCATCTTGATGTCCTCGGCGCAGGCACGGCAGGCGCGGCCCAGGCGAGAACGGGAGATGAACATGGTCAGGCCGAGCATGGCGATCAGGGTCACCACGAACACCACGATTTGCATGTAGGAGATCAGCACTTCGTGTGCGCCACCTGGCCCGATGGAGAAATTGCCGGGGATCAGGTTGGGGATGGACTTGTCCTTGGAGTCTTGCGCCAGCAGAACGGTGTTCTGCAGGAAAATCGACATGCCGATGGCGGAAATCAACGGGATCAGACGGTTGCTGCCGCGCAAGGGGCGGTAGGCGATCCGTTCGATACTGTAGCCGTAGGCACTGGTGACAACGATGGTTGCAATGAACGCAGCGGTCATCAACAGCGGAACGCTGTCGAGTCCCATCATGGTCAGTCCGGCAATGGCAATGAATGCCACATAGGAGCCGATCATGTAGACCTCGCCGTGGGCGAAGTTGATCATTCCAATGATGCCGTAAACCATCGTATAGCCGATGGCGATCAGGGCATACGTGCTGCCAACGGTCAGACCGTTAACCAGCTGTTGGAAAAAGTGATAGATGTCAGGCATTACAACGCTCCTAAAAACCTGATACGCATTTCACTGGTGGAGTCATTTTCCTGCTCCGGCCCCGTGGTTCTTCATCCACTTCGAGCGTGAGTTTTGCCAGCGAACCGCTGATGACGGTTTTGAGATTTTCAGGTGGGCAGACCCGCGGATCACGCAAGTGCGGCCCAAATCTTCGTAAAACAAAGCCCACGGCACGCCGTGGGCTTTATTGGCAGTCAGTCAGGAAAGCCTTACTGAGGCGAAGCTTCGGTTTTAGGTTTGTCGAAGTGCCACTCGTAAACCACGAACTTGAAGTCTTTCAGGTCGCCCTTGGCGTCGAAGCTCAGGTCGCCAGTTGGGGTCTTGAAAGTGCCTGCGTGGATGGCTTCCGCCACTTTGGAAGCATCTTCGCTCTTGGCCGCGGTGATACCGTCGGCGATGACTTTAACCGCCGAGTAGGAAGGGAACACGAACGGGCCGCTCGGGTCTTCTTTCTTGGCTTTGAAGGCGTCAGCCAGGGCAATGTTGGCAGGATCCTGGTCGAAGGATTTCGGCAGGGTTACCAGCAGTCCTTCGGACGCGCCCTTGGCGATCTGCGAGATCGAGTCGTTACCCACGCCTTCCGGACCCATGAACTTGGCTTTCAGGCCTTTTTCCTGGGATTGACGCAGGATCAGGCCCAGCTCCGGGTGGTAGCCGCCGTAGTAGACGAAGTCGACGTTGGCTTGCTTGAGCTTGGCGATCATCGAGGAGAAGTCTTTGTCGCCAGCGTTGATACCTTCGAACACGGCAACCTTGACGCCCTTGCCCTCGAGGGTTTGCTTCACGGCCGAAGCGATGCCTTCACCGTACTGCTGTTTGTCGTGCAGGACCGCGACGATTTTCGGTTTTACGTGATCGGCGATGTAGTTACCGGCGGCAGGGCCCTGGGCGCTGTCCAGGCCGATGGTGCGGAACACCATTTTGTAACCACGGGAGGTGATGTCCGGGCTGGTGGCAGCCGGGGTGATCATGATCACGCCTTCGTCTTCGTAGATGTCCGAAGCCGGTTGAGTGGAGCTGGAGCACAGGTGACCGATCACGAACTTGATGCCGTCGTTGACCACTTTGTTGGCAACGGCCACGGCTTGTTTCGGATCACAGGCGTCATCGTATTCAACGGCTACGAGTTGCTTGCCGTTCACGCCGCCTTTGGCGTTGATCTGCTCGATGGCCATTTTGGCGCCACTGAACTGCATGTCGCCGTATTGGGCTACAGGACCGGTCTTAGGGCCGGCGATGCCGATCTTGATGGTGTCAGCTGCGAACGAATGGCTGGCAACCCCGGCCAGAACCATAGCGGCAAACAGTTTGGAAATCTGCTTAGTAGCCTTATTCATAGTGCTCCACTCTTGCTGTTGTAATTTTTATAGTCCTGGCGCCGTAGCAGCAGAACCGGGTCAGATATCTTGGATATCCTCCGGAAATGCCCCCGGCAACTGTACCGGTACAGTGTAGAGCGCCAATTGTCGGCCTGGGAAGCTGGCGCCAGGGGGCAAAACCTGAGGGTGTCGCTTTTATGAAAGAAAAAGACAGAATTGCGGCGGGGTTTTCGCTGGACAGTCTGTTGATTCAGCGCATTCCTTGGCGTTCCGGCTGTTTTCGATCAGTCACTCATTTGCATCCGGGTTTTTCTGCCGGGGCACCGACGTTATCATTCGCGTCGATTTCTTTTCCGGACAGAGCCCATGAGTCAAGAACCTAGCACCCTCTATGCCAAGCTGCTTGGTGAAACCGCATCTATCCGCTGGAAGGAACTGGAACCCTTCTTTGCCAAGGGTGCCCTATTGTGGGTCGAAGCTGATCTGGATCTGATCGTGGCGGCTGAAGCCATGGCAGAGGACCAACGGGAGAAAGTGGCTGCCTGGCTGGCCGCGGGGAAGGTTGCCGAAGTGTCTGCGACGCGGGCGCTGGATCTGGTCGAGCGTGATCCTGAACTCTGGGCGGTGGTGGTTTCGCCGTGGATCCTGATTCAGGAAAGGGCGCAACCTTGAAAGGTTGCACGCTATTGGTGCCTGGTGGGCGCTGAAAAAAGTGTGTAGCCGAGTAGCGTGATAGCACGGTGCCGTAGAGAAAGACCACAGAGTGGCCAGCATCACGGTGACGTAAACGTAACGGGAACAGTTCAGTAAGCAGCCTAACGGCTGCTTAATTGTTTCTGGGGTGAGGGAAGGCGTTGGTCATGGGGGGGGATTCCGATCCCTCTTCGCGGGGCAGGAGAGTGCCAGTTGGTCCGCTCCCACCTTCGACCGAATGCTGTCTGAAGGGCCCCGGCCATTTGTGGGAGCGGGCTTGCCCGCGAAGGGTACGACTCGGTTTCATACCTGTCTCAGCAGGTTTTGCCAGTGTGGTTGTTCAGCGAAATGACCTTGGTCTTGCCAATGCGGTGACGGTAGATCTCGCGCAGGTATTTGATGGCCTTCTTCACGCAATCGCGAGACAGGCGGATGTCGTTGATCGAGACAAACTTGTCCTTGTCGTTGATCAGCTCGCGGTACTTCTTCTCATACATCGGTTTGATCGCATACCAGTTGGTGTCGAGGATCTTCGCCGGGTTTTCGAACTCGTTGAGCAAGTCGTCGATCATGGCCTCATCGAAGTCCTCATGGATGATGAAGTCCAGGATCGAGTTGTCCAGGGTGTCGTCGAAACGATACGGGTTGCGCGCAAAACAACGTTTGATGAAGGCCACGATCAGGGTCAGGAAGTCGTCCGACAGGCACGGGCTCTTGGCGATCAGGGTGGTCAACGACAGGTTGGCCGAGGCCCCGATCACCAGCGCATAACGCTTGAGCGTGGTGTTGGGGAACAGGCTGTTGAGGTGAGTCTTCAACCGGTTCAGGTCCATGTAGGACAGCTTGTAGTCCTTGGGCAAGGAGACGATCGACACCACCGAGGAGCAGTTCTTGAAGAAGTGCAGGTCATGCAGGGCGGCGGCGTCGTACCCCGAGTTCTTGTATTGCTCCAGCGCTGCGCGATAGCGCTTGGACTCGATCGGCAACAGGCTGATGCCCTCGATCGCCTGGGTGACTTTGTTGAAATGGGGCAGGTCGATGGAGCGGAAGAACAGGTCGTCGATGTTCAGGCGTTGCGGTTCTTTGTCGAACACTTTGAATTTGTCGCTGCTCGGTGCCGGTTGTTCCGGCACCACGGATTCCGCGTAGGCAATGGCCACGGGGCCGGCCAGACTCATGAACAGGTCGTTGGCGTCCAGGCGAATGGTTTCGCCAATGTCGATGCCGGCACGACGGAAGTAGTTCTGGTCATAGTCGGTCGTGACTGCCTGGGCCGTCAGAATGTTGAAAATCTGTTGGGAGATGTATTGGTTGGCGTGCTTCTCCATGGCATTGACATCAATGTTCTGGATGTTGCCGTCATCGTTCTCCTCGGCGTAACGCATGATGTCATTGGAGATCAGCATCATGGCGTTCCATGGGCGGATGCGGCCCATGACGCTGGCTTCGCTGCTGTCTTCGTTGGCGAAGTTGTAGGAGAAGTCCCACTCTTCCGACAGGTACTTGCACAGCAGGCGGCCGGCGTTGATGTGCAGCGCTTCCGACATTTCGCTGCGGTGATCGGAAATGTTCGGCAGTACGCAAATACCGCTGGTGAAGATCGGCTCGAAAACAAAGGAATGGCCGCTCTTGCTGTCGTGCTCGTCCACCGGCTTGGTGTCGAACGTCTTGTTCATGTACGAGTGCTGTTGGGCCAGGCCGAACTCCGAGGCCATGCCCGAGCCGGTACCGCCACCGGCGCTGAAGATCGAGAAGTACAGGCGCGACTGGTTGGCCTTGATGCCGCAACTGTCGATCAGGTACGAATGGATCATCTTCCAGTCAGGGCTGGAGAAACGCTGGGTATCCTTGTTCAGGATGATCTTGGCCAGGTACTGGCCGAGGATCGGCGCATTACCGGCGCCACCGGCATGGACTTCGGAAAGGTCCATGATTTTCATTTTGCTGTAATCGCGCAGGAACCCGCTTTTTTCGCCCTTGCGTGAAAAGCGGATGCGTCCGGCGATGTCCTTGTCCAGGTCCCCCAGCATGACCAGGGGTTCGACCAGGAACACCGGCTTGGACGCCTTGCCCGCCCCCAGTCGCAGGTTGGTGCGAATCCACTGCGCAGGGCTGTAGCCCTTGTCTGCGTAGGACTTGTCTTCGTTGTTGAACTCGTTGAGGTAGAACTTGCGGGCGTTGTACACCAACTCTGCCACGTCCAGCGCAATGTTCGAGCCGCAACGTCCCAGGCCGATCAGGCACACCGAAGGAAACTCCTGTTGGTGCTGCTCGGCATCGCCTTCCAGGTGTGGTGGCTGAGGGAACACCATGTCGCGCAGGCCGTCGAGGTTATCGAGGATGCGGTCGGTGTTGGTTTCAGTGAAATACAGGTACTGCTGAGTCGCAAGCGGGCGCGAGCTGGTCAATGGCTTCATGCCTGAGGGTCTGTCCATGGCGGCGGTGAGCGTCAGTTCGGATACCGCGGGGGCAGGATTGTTTTTAGAAGTCATTGTGCGCCATGTGCCTGGACTGATGGGTTCGGAGGTGAGATGTCATCTGGCTATTGCCCAGAGGCGTTCGCGTCGTTACGGCGCGGCGGTCTCTCCAGCGATAGGGGGCTAACCTGAGCCTCGCTGTGGGAATACTTCCCCAAGCCTTGTTGAATCGGCCACTATTCGGTGATCTTTAATCGAGCAGAGGCAATTTGATGGCACTGTTACCTTCGCTGGCGTTTGCTGGAATCGGTCTGATGGGCTTGCCGATGTGTCGGCGCTTGTTGGCGGCGGGTTATCCGCTGACCGTGTGGAACCGCAATCCCGAGAAGTGCGCGCCTTTGGTCGAGGCCGGGGCACGGCAAGTCTCGACGCCAGCCGAATTGTGTCAGCACGCGGATCTGGTGATGTTGTGCCTGGCCAATACGGACGTGGTGCGTGATGTGGTGTTCGGCGTCGCTGGTGTGGCCAGCGGTGCGAAACCGGGCCAGCTGTTGGTGGACTTTTCCAGCCTGGAACCCACTGCCACCCGGGAAATGGCTGAACAACTGGCCAGCCAAACGGCAATGGGCTGGCTGGATGCGCCGGTGTCCGGTGGCGTCGCAGGGGCCGAAGCGGGAAGCCTGGCAATCATGGTCGGTGGTGAGTCGGCGGACGTTGAGCGGATTCGCCCGATGCTGCTGAACCTTGGCCAGCGGGTGACGCACATGGGGGCCGTCGGCGCGGGGCAGGTGACCAAGGCCTGTAATCAGATGATCGTGGCCTGCAATGCCTTGGTAATTGCCGAGGTGGTGGCGCTGGCCGAGCGTTCAGGTGTGGATGCGAGCCTGTTGGCTGAAGCCTTGAGTGGTGGGTTTGCCGACTCCAGGCCTTTGCAGATTCTGGCTCCGCAAATGGCCGAAAGCCGTTTTGAGCCGATCAAGTGGCATGTGCGAACCCTGCTCAAGGATCTGGATGGCGCGGTAAAGTTTTCCCGCGAGCAGGGTTCGGCGACACCGATCAGTGGACTGGCCGCACAGTTGATGCGCTTGCATGGAGGTCAGGGGTATCTGGAAAAAGATCCTGCGACATTGATTCATCTATACCGCGAGCCAGGCTCGAAGGGTTGAGGCTGTGAGCCTGTTTTCGCCGGTTGATTTCGTTCAGGACCGGCTGCAATTGGGCCAGCGGTACCGGGTGGCTGAGCAGGTAGCCCTGGACGAAATCGCAGCCGAAGCGCTCGAGGAACTGGTACTGCTCCAGCGTCTCGACGCCTTCGGTGACCACAGTTAACTGCAGGGTATGGGCCATGACGATAATGGCGTGGATGATCTCCATGTCCTGGGTGGAGCAGGGAGTGTCCTGGATGAACGAACGGTCGATTTTCAGGGTGTTCAATGGCAAACGCTTGAGATAGGCGAGGGATGAGTAGCCGGTGCCAAAATCGTCGATTGACAGTGAAACCCCCAGCGCCCGAATCTGCCGCATCAGCACCTGGGTGTTGGCGATATTGCCCATCAGCGCATTTTCGGTGACTTCCAGCTCCAGGCGTTGAGGGGCCACGCCAGCTGAGCGTAATGCGCTGTCGATTTCGTTGGCGAGTTCTTCGCGCCCCAGGCTCAGTGGCGAGCAATTGACCGCGATGTTCATTGTTTCGTGGCCATTGCGCAACAGATCGCCGAGATCCTCGCACGCCTTGCGCAGCACCCAGTTATCGAGCTCGGCAATCAGGCCGTTGGCTTCGGCGATGGCAATGAAGCGATCCGGAGCCAGCAGGCCGTGCACCGGATGCTGCCAGCGAATCAGCGCTTCGAGCTTGGTCACCCGGCCGGCCTTGAGGTCGTAGATAGGCTGGTAATGCAGCACTAGCTCGCTGTCATCGTGCAGTGCATTGCGCAGTTCTTCTTCAAGCTGCAATTCCATCGTGGCCCTGGTTTTCAGGTTGCTGCTGAAAAAGTGCAGGCCATTGCGGCCGTTGCCTTTGGATTGGTAGAGCGCCAGGTCGGCGTTTTTCAGGAGTTCTTCGCAGGTCTTGCCGTCTTCAGGAAACAGGCTGATGCCAATACTGGTGGTCATGACCATGCGTCGGCCAGCCAGCTCGATGGGGTCCTTCATTTTTTGCATGATGCGCTGGGCCATGTGCCGCGCTTCCTCGCGATCGTGCAGGTTGATGAGAATACAGAACTCATCGCCGCCAAACCGCGCCACTACGTCTTCGTGGCTACGGGTCGAACCCTTGATGTGGCCGGCGATGACTTTCAGCAACTCGTCGCCGGCATCATGGCCCAGGCTGTCGTTGATGCGCTTGAAGTGATCGATGTCCAGAAACATGATCGCCAGCATGCCGCCATGGGTGCTTTTCTCGATGAGTTTCTCGGCGAAGATCTGATTGAAGCCGCGACGGTTGATCAGGTTGGTCAGGGCATCGTAGTGCGCCACCTGCTGCAGCGACATGCGTGCCTGATCCAACTGGCCGAGCAATGCGTTGACCCGGCGCAGGTCGTGTTCTTTGTGTTGCAGCTTTTTGTCGGCCAAGGCCGCGCTGATGCTACTGCCGGTCACCAGCAGGGCAATGACGGCAATGGTCAGCCCAAGTTGCATATGGTCGTTGTTCACCGATTGCAGCGTTGGTGAGCCAGCGGGCAGCACCAGGCTCATGGACCACATGCCGGTGAAGTGCACGCTGACGATGCCTGCGCCCAACAACAGGCTGGTGGTGTATTTGAGCAACTGATGGAATACGCCGTTGCCGTTGCGCAGGCAGTGGGAAAGCAGCAAGACGACGGCACTGGTCACGATAGCGATCGCGATCGACAACGCGAACAGCGTTGGCTGGTAGTACGCCTGGGCATCGGAGCGTATGGCGGCCATGCCCACGTAATGCATGGCGCAGATACCCAGGCCGATGCCGATGGAAGCCTTCATGTACTGCCAGGGATGTAGCTGGAGATCACTGAGGGTATCCATGGCCAGGAAGGCAGCAAGGAAGGCCATCAGCAGGGACAGCAGGGTGATCGACAGCTCGTAGTGGACGTCGATGGGGGGATGAAACGCCAGCATGGCGATGAAATGCATCGCCCAGATTCCGCCCGCCAGGCAGGAAGTACCGACCCAGCGCCAGCGTCGTCGAGAGGCCGGGGTCTCGGCATGGCCAACGCGTTCGGCCATGTCCAGCGTGGCAAAGCAGGCCGCGCAGGCAACCAGATAGGCCAGCAGCACCAGAACCGTGTTATGACCACTGTTGAGTACAACCTGTGCACTGCTCTCTGGCAGTTCGGTCATGAAATGCAGGCCAAGCCACTCCATAGCACATCCCGTCTCTGAGTCATCCTGCCGGCGCCATGAACGCTGGCGAATGCATGGAGTATAGAGGTCATGCACGGTGCGCAAGCGATAGTGGCACATTGGCCCAAATGATTTTGTAATGGGTTTTAGAGCGTTTGGACCTAACTTGTTTCATGCGCCCGGGCAGGCGCGATGAGTGGGTATCAGCCTGGCGAATAATGACAGACAGGTGTCTTGCTCCTGACTAGATTGCAGGTTCCGGGCTCGAATGCTGTCGGAAATGAAGCCCCTATAACAATAAACGAGACGGACTCATGCAGAACTCGACCCAAGCGGCGAATGCCTGGCGCATTCTGTTCCTGCTGTTCCTTGCCAATCTGTTCAACTTTTTCGATCGCACCATTCCCTCCATTATCATCGAGCCGATCCGCATGGAATGGCACTTGAGTGACTTCCAGTTGGGGATCATCGGTACCGCATTCACTATCGTCTATGCCATTGCCGGTCTGCCATTGGGGCGAATGGCCGATACCGGCTCGCGTAGCAGACTGATGGGCTGGGGGCTAGCGGTGTGGAGTGGGCTGACGGCGGTCAACGGCCTGGCGGGAAGTTTCTGGAGTTTCCTGATTGTGCGCATGGGGGTCGGCATTGGTGAGGCCAGTTACGCGCCGGCGGCCAACTCATTGATCGGCGACCTGTTCCCGGCGCACCGTCGGGCACGGGCCATGGGCATCTTCATGCTTGGGCTGCCATTGGGGCTGTTGCTGGCGTTCTTTACCATCGGCTGGATGGTCAAGGCGTTCGACAGCTGGCGCGCGCCATTTTTTATCGCGGCGGTGCCGGGCCTGATGCTCGCGGTGTTCATGTTCTTCATCAAGGAGCCCAAGCGCGGTGCCGCGGAAACCGTGCACGTATCCCAGGAACCCGTGGATCGGCCGATTCGTCGGGTGCTGGCGATTCCGACTTTTCTCTGGCTGGTGATGGCGGGCTTGTGTTTCAACTTCGCTACCTATGCCTGCAACTCGTTTCTGGTGCCGATGTTGCAACGCTACTTTCAGTTGCCATTGCAGGACGCGGCAGTGGCCACGGGGATAATTGTGGGCGTTACCGGGTTGTTCGGCTTGACCCTGGGCGGCTGGGCGGCCGACAGGATTCACCAGCGAGTGGCCAATGGCCGGTTACTGTTTGCCGCCTTCAGCCTGGTCATCTCGACGCTGTGCACGGCCTGGGCGCTGCATGCCGGGCGTATTGAAATCGGTGTGTTCGTGGCCGTGTTCAGCCTTGGCTGGTTGTTTGCGTACAACTTCTATACCTGCGTCTACACGGCGATTCAGGACGTGGTCGAGCCGCGTCTGCGAGCGACAGCGATGGCCTTGTTCTTTGCCGGGCTGTACCTGTTGGGCGGCGGATTGGGGCCGGTGGTCGTGGGCGCGCTGTCTGACCACTTCTCCCACACCGCGATGCTTGCAGCCGGGGCCGGGCAGATGAGCGAAGCATTCAAGGCCGCCGGCCTGCACGATGCGATGTACCTGATCCCGGTGGCGTTGTTGCTGACGATGGTGTTTCTGCTCCTGGCGGCGCGTTGCTTTGTACGCGATGCCAAGCGGATGAAAGAAGGGTTGGGGGCGGTGGTTGAGCCTGAGGGTTCAGCCGCGATTGCCTGATCGCCTTGGCGGGGATGCCGAACACATGCCTTGTGGCGAGCGAGCTTGCTCGCGCTGGGGTGCGAAGCGCCCCCAACAAGACGATTGCAGGCTTTCAGATAAAACGCGGTGACCGATTTTGGGGCTGCTGTGCAGCCCAGCGCGAGCAAGCTCGCTCGCCACGGGAGGACGGGACTGCAGACAAAAAAAGGCCCGCATCGCTGCGGGCCTTTCGTCTGGCGGGGCAGGGAGGGGTTAACCCGCTACCAGCACCCGGATCGCTTCCAGTCGCAGTGCGGCTTTGTCGAGCATGGCCAGGCCTTGCTCGCGCTGTTGGCGCAGGGCAACCAGTTCGCTGTCGCGTACGGTCGGGTTGACCGCTTGCAACGCGGTCAGGCGCGCCAGTTCTTCTTCGGTATCGGCAGCCAGGCGGCGTTGCGCTTCGGCCACGCGTTCGGCGTGACGTGGCGTGATCTTCTCTTCGCCCGCGTTGATCCGTGGTGTCAGTTGGTCGCGCTGGGCCTGGATGAACTTGTTGGCGCTGGCACGAGGCACGCTTTCGAGTTGATCGTTCAGGGTCTCGAAGGACACGCGGGCCGACAGATCGTTGCCGTTGGTATCCAGCAGGCAGCGCAAGGCTGCCGGTGGCAGGTAACGACCCAACTGCAGCGAGCGAGGGGCAACCACTTCACTGACGTAGAGCAGTTCCAGCAACACGGTACCGGGCTTGAGTGCCTTGTTCTTGATCAGCGCGACGGCGGTGTTGCCCATCGAGCCGGACAGCACCAGGTCCATGCCACCCTGAACCATCGGGTGCTCCCAGGTGATGAACTGCATGTCTTCGCGAGACAGTGCCTGGTTGCGGTCGTAGGTGATGGTCACGCCTTCGTCGTCACCCAGCGGGAAGCTGGCGTCGAGCATTTTCTCGCTCGGCTTGAGGATCAGGGCGTTTTCCGAATGGTCCTCGCTGTCGATGCCGAAGGCGTCGAACAGGGTTTCCATATAGATCGGCAGGGCGAACTGATCGTCCTGCTCAAGGATCGCTTCAACCAGGGCATCGCCTTCGCCGGCACCACCGGAGTTGAGCTCCAGCAGACGATCGCGGCCGCTGTGCAATTCCGTTTCCAGGCTTTCGCGGGTCGCGCGGGCTTCGTCGATCAGCGCTTGCCAGTCGCTGTCATCGGCTTCTTCGAGCAGCGGCAGCAGGCGTGGGCCGAACTGATGCTGCAAGGCGTTGCCGGTCGGGCAGGTATTGAGGAAGGCGTTCAGCGCTTCGTGATACCACTGGAACAGACGCTCTTGCGGGCTGGTCTCCAGGTACGGCACGTGCAATTCGATCACGTGCTTCTGGCCGATCCGGTCGAGACGGCCGATCCGCTGTTCCAGCAGGTCAGGGTGCGAAGGCAGGTCGAACAGCACCAGATGGTGGGAGAACTGGAAGTTGCGACCTTCACTGCCGATTTCCGAGCAGATCAGTACCTGGGCGCCGAACTCTTCGTCCGCAAAATAAGCGGCAGCGCGGTCACGTTCCAGGATGTTCATGCCTTCGTGGAACACCGTGGCCGGGATGCCCGAACGCACGCGCAGGGCGTCTTCCAGATCCATCGCGGTTTCGGCGTGGGCGCAGATCACCAGTACTTTGGTGCGCTTGAGCATCTTCAACTGGTCGATCAGCCACTCGACGCGCGGATCAAACTTCCACCAGCGCTCTTCTTCGCTGGCATCCGGCTGGGCCTGGAAGCTGACTTCCGGGTACAGCTCGGCATGTTCGCCCAGCGGCAGTTCGAGGTATTCGTCGGGGCACGGCAGCGGGTACGGATGCAGCTTGCGCTCCGGGAAACCCTGTACGGCGGCGCGGGTGTTGCGGAACAGCACACGGCCGGTGCCATGGCGATCGAGCAGTTCGCGAACCAGGCGCGCACTGGCCTCGGCGTCGCCATCGTTGACCGCGGTCAGCAGCGCTTCGCCTTCCTCACCCAGGAAACCCTGGATGGTTTTATGTGCGGCCGGGGACAGGCGACCCTGGTCCATCAGCTCCTGGACGGCTTCGGCCACCGGGCGATAGTTCTCGCTCTCGGCACGGAAGGCGTTCAGGTCATGGAAACGGTTGGGGTCGAGCAGGCGCAAACGCGCGAAGTGGCTGTCCTGCCCCAGTTGTTCCGGGGTGGCGGTCAGCAGCAGCACGCTCGGGATTGTCTCGGCCAGTTGTTCGACCAGCGAGTACTCCGGGCTGACCTGGTCTTCGTGCCACACCAGGTGGTGGGCTTCGTCGACCACCATCAGGTCCCAGCCGGCCGCGAACAGCGCGTCCTGGGCCTTCTCGTCGTCCACCAGCCACTCCAGCGCAACCAGCGCAAGCTGGGTGTCTTCGAACGGGTTGCCGGCATCGCTTTCGATGAAGCGCTCTTCGTCGAACAACGCAACCTGCAGGTTGAAACGGCGACGCATCTCTACCAGCCACTGGTGCTGGAGGTTTTCCGGAACCAGGATCAGCACGCGGTTGGCGCGACCGGAGAGCAGTTGGCGATGGATCACCAGGCCGGCTTCGATGGTTTTACCCAAGCCGACTTCGTCTGCCAGCAACACCCGTGGCGCGATACGGTCAGCGACTTCACGGGCAATGTGCAACTGGTGGGCGATCGGTTGCGCACGTACGCCGCCCAGGCCCCAGAGCGAGGATTGCAACTGGCGGCTGGTGTGTTCCAGGGTGTGGTAACGCAACGAGAACCAGGCCAGCGGATCGATTTGCCCGGCGAACAGACGGTCGCTGGCCAGACGGAACTGGATGAAGTTCGAGAGTTGGGTTTCAGGCAGGGTCACCGCTTCGTTCTGCGCGTTGAGCCCGTGGTAGACCAGCAGGCCGTCGACGTCGTCGACTTCGCGCACGGTCATCTTCCAGCCTTCGAAGTGCGTGATAGTGTCGCCCGGCGAAAACCTCACGCGGGTGAGGGGCGCATTCCGTAGCGCATACTGACGAGTGTCGCCAGTGGCCGGGTAGAGCACGGTCAGCAAGCGACCGTCCTGTGCCAGAACGGTGCCTAAACCTAGCTCGGCTTCGCTGTCACTAATCCAGCGTTGCCCCGGTTGATACTGCTGCGCCATGCTGCCTGACTCCCGCCTTGAAAAAGCCGACTATCTTAACGGATCGCTGCCTTCAGAGCCAAAGGACTCTCATAAAAACTACTAGTCTTACGGTAGCGCATCGAAGCGAATGGGCATAAAGAGTGGCAACCGGCTCACAAGTTTGCGACCGATGGCTCAAGTCATGCCTCTGGCAGCCGACAGTTTGCCCACAGGAGACCCTAAACATGCTGCCACCAATGCTTCCCTTGAGCGCCGTGCCGATCACCTCTCAGCAGGACCCGGTCCGCCCGAAGCCGGACATTGCGCCAGTGGTGCCGGTGCAGGCCAGTTCCAGTGAAAGCACCATCGACTTGCAAAAGCACGATGGCGAGGAGTCGGCGCTGTTGTTGCGCGAAGAGCAGCGTCGCCAGCAGGCGCGCGACAAGCGCCGCCGCGAAGCAGACGACGACCCGCAGGCACATCTGGCGGTACCGGGCGATGAATTGAATGCCGACAATACGGTGCCCGTGGTGCCGTTGATGGATGAGTCGCCGCGCCAGGGGATGTGGGTCGACATCGAGGTCTGATGCCTGCACCTTTTTTGTTGTGCCCTGCAGGTGGCTGGTCTTCGTCGGTCTTTGACCGCATTATTGGCGAACCTTGAGCGGGCAGGGTGACGATGGTCGCCGTGCTACGCCTGTACTGAACCTGAAGATGTAAGCCACGCCATGAGCCAAGACGACAAGCTGATCGACCTCAACACCGAGCGTGCCAAGCGCGTGCATGACCTCAATGAAAAACGCCTGAACGAAGTGCGCCAGGCGTTCGAGCAGGCCATGCCCTTGGGCAAGCCCAAGAAAAAGCCGAAAAACAAACCGAAAAAGCGTTGAACCACCTGGATTCGTTGATTCAGGTCAGTTATTTCCCCTCCTTTACGCCCAGTCTTGGGCGGCATTGATCCCGGTCAATTTTCTCCTGTGCCTGATTGGTTAACTTAGCCCCATCGCAACGAGGCAAATGCAGGAGGCCAGTCATGTTTTTCGACAATGTGGTGATCGCCGGAGTGCTGACAGTCGGCCTCATGGTTCTGTTTTTTGCCGGGTTTGGTTTCTTTATCTGGAAAGATGCACATAAGCGCAAAAAGCCTTAGGTCTTTCTGGAAGCACGAGCACGCAAGGCATTTTGGGCAACTTCGGTTGCCCTTTTTTTTTGGTGCGCCAGGCATGGCGCGTTGCGCGCAAGCGCAACCAGCTTGGCCGTGGTGGCCTCGCTGGTGACTTGGAGGTGAAAGTCCTCTACACACCCGGCAAGGGGAAGTGTTAGCCAGAGGCAAGGGTGTCGCGGGTGACTGCGAATCTGAAGGAAGCCCGAGGCAAAATGCTGGCCTGACGAACAGGAAGCGGATTAGGCGGTGCAGCGGGGTAAGGTAGCCAAAATTGCCAAAGCCCAATACTTGCACGGAACGCTGTGACGTAGATCCGACAGGCATAAGCAGGAAGGTCGCGCGAATTACCCTGGGAGATCTGTGCGTTTGCCACTGTGCTACCGAGCGCCGCGAGGCGACGGGATGAGCGTGCAGAAGTCAGCCGAAGCCGTAGTAAGTGACGAATAACCCCGTCACCAAGGGCTGAACAGGTTATGCCGCCAGTAGGCGTCAGAGTCTCGTTGAATACCGAAATGCAGAAATTTCTCCCAGAGAAGACTGTGACTCCAAGTCCCGGACAGAATCCGAGGATGACGGCTGACAGCGCAAAGGTATCGGCGGCGTCTGTGGCGTGGACGAACGCGGAGCCGGACACGCTGATGGCGCGGGTGCTTGCACCGGCCAACCTCAGACGTGCATATCAACGTGTGGTCAGCAACAAGGGCGCACCGGGTGCCGATGGCATGACGGTCGACCAATTGGCGGACCACGTGAAACAGTATTGGCCGATCCTCAAAGTTCGGTTACTGACTGGCGAGTATCACCCGCAAGGTGTACGCGCCGTCGAAATCCCCAAACCCAAAGGCGGAAGGCGGCCCGCTCTCGCCGTTGCTGTCGAACATCCTGCTTAACGAGCTCGACCGCGAGCTGGAACGGCGAGGCCATCGCTTCGTGCGTTATGCCGACGACGCGAACATTTATGTGCGTAGTCTCCGTGCAGGTGAACGAGTGATGGCTGGCGTCGAGCGCTTCTTGAGTCAGCGCTTGAAACTGACCCTGAACCGGGAAAAGAGCCGGGTAGCCGGGTCATGGATGTGTGATTACTTGGGCTACGGGATGAGCTGGCATCAACAGCCGAGACTGAGGGTGGCGACGATGAGTCTGGGTCGCTTGCGCGACCGACTCGCAGAGCTGCTACGCGGCGCGCGGGGCCGCAAGATGGCGTATGTCATCGAGCGGATAAACCCCGTGCTGCGCGGTTGGGCTGGGTACTTCAAGTTAACCCAAGGCAAGCGAGCGCTGGAGAAACTTGATGGCTGGGTGCGCCACAAACTTCGCTGCGCCGTATGGCGTCAATGGAAGCAGCCCTCGACGAGGGCACGCAACCTGATGCGTCTAGGGCTCAACGAAGCTCGTGCTTGTCACTCAGCATTCAACGGTCGAGGCCCTTGGT
>NZ_FYDL01000009.1:203692-290307 GCF_900187505.1 Pseudomonas sp. Irchel s3h17 | reverse complement strand
GAATTTCTTGACGACCATAGAGCATTGGAACCACCTGATCCCATCCCGAACTCAGCAGTGAAACGATGCATCGCCGATGGTAGTGTGGGGTTTCCCCATGTGAGAGTAGGTCATCGTCAAGATTAAATTCCGAAACCCCTATCTGCGTACGCAGGTAGGGGTTTTGTTTTTGCGCGCGAAAAAGTTACAGCCCAAACAAAGGGCCCTATCAGGGCCCTTGTGTGTAGCAAGGTTGTGTTCAAGCCTTGAGCAATCAATGCATCATGCTGTGATCCGCCATGTTCAGTGCCCGCGCCTGGGCCTCGACCGTGATCGACTCTTTCTCGCCTTTGGCATTCTCGACCGTCAGGGTCAGCGGTACCTTGTCGCCTTCTTTGACTTGGGCAACCAGATCGATAAGCATCACGTGATAGCCGTGCGGGTCCAGCGAGACGGCTTTGCCGGCAGGCAATGCCACGAACGCCACGGGTTGCATGCTCATCACATCGTTCTTCATGGTCGACTGGTGGATCTGCACCGTCTTGGCCACCGGCGACGCGACACTCAGCAGCTTGCTGTCGTCGCTTGCGGTGATGGTCATAAAGGCGCCGCTCGCTTGTTGTCCCGCGACGGTGGCGCGAACCCAGGCGTCGTCAACCTGGGTCTGGGCCGAAACCTGGCAGGCCAGCCCCAGCAGGGACAACCCGAGCAGGGCGTGTTTGACGCGCTGGGTGATGCCGGTTTTATTGGCCGTTGAGTTCATTAGCAAACCTCCATGACAGTGAGCAAATCTTCCGCGCACTCTTGCGCGGTAAGCGAGTGGGACAAGCCAAGGCGCAACGTTCCCCGGGAGTCATAGACATAACTCGTGGCGGTGTGCGAAAGGGTATAGGTGGACCCACTGGGTACTTTTTCGTAGAACACATCGAACTCTTTAGCGGTGGCAGCCGTTTCCTCCAGCGTCCCGTAAAGCGCGACAAATGAAGGGTCGAAGGTTTTGACGTAGGCATCGAGTACGGCCGGCGTATCACGCTCGGGGTCCAGGGTGATGAAGATCACCTGCAGGCGTTCGCCATCCTTGCCCATCAACTTCTTGGCCTGTACTGCGCGAGCCAGGGTCGTGGGGCAGATTGCCGGGCATTGGGTGAAACCGAAGAACACCATCGGCATCAGGCCGCGAAAACTGGAGAGCGTTCTTGTGTTGCCCTCGGTATCTTTCAACTTGAAGGTACGCCCAAGGATCTTGTCGCTCAGGTCCTTGCCGTACTTGTAGGACAGCTGGCCTCGACTGTCGCAACCGCTGAGGAGGCCAAGGCCCAGCAGGCCCATACCTGCAATCACCTTTCGGCGAGTCAAATCAACACTCATCTAGTACCGCCCTTTGAATGGCCCGACGCTCCTGAGATCTGTCGAGGCGTGTCATCTTCAAATTGCGACATGGTATCAAAATGACGGTGATCAATAGCTTGCTAATGGACGATAGGTCAGACGTTTACGGTCGCCGGGCACTAAGGCAATGCATATATCTTGAACAGCTTCTTCATCGTATCGCTGGCACCCCCCAGGTACCTGGCGTACGCCTGTTCCATCGCTCCCGAACGGTAAGCCTCACTGAGAGCGGTATCGACCAGCAGGCGCAGCTCCTCATTGCCGCGCTCCATGACCATCGAGGCCGGTGCGTACTCGTAGATGCGGTCGAGCACCATCAGGTTGCCGTCGGGATAGTCCGCGGCCAGTTGGTTCTTGAGCAGCATACGCTCGGCGAAGAACGCAGCGACCTTGCCGTCGGCCACCTGCTTGAGCCCTTCCTGGCTGTTCTCGACCGTGACCAGGGTGGTAATGACACCCAGGGTGCGCATCTGCCCACGAATCCACTGTTCGGTGACACCGCCCGCCGGTGCGGCAAAGGTCTGGTTGGACAGGCCGCGGTTGAGCGTCGCACGCCAGGTCGGGCCGGTATGGGCCTCTTGGCCGTTGAGCACATTGAGCAACGCAGGCGGCGCGTCCTGGCGGACCACGGCCGAGAGACCGGCGGTGTAGATCGGCACGGAAAAACTCACGCTCTTGCGTCTTTCGAGGCTTTGCGGGGTAGGTGTACAGAGGATGTCGATGTTTCCCGAGCGCACGGCATTGATTTCATCGACCTGCCTGACCGCCTGATAGCGCACTTGCAGCGCGGGCAACGCCAGTTCGGCCTTGAGTTTGTCGACGACGGTCTGGCACAGGTCGATGGCAAAGCCTTTGGCCTTGTCACCGTCCTGGGTGCTGAAGGGCGCAAAGTCATTCAGGTAACCGAGGGTGAGGCTGTTGCTGGCCCGCACCCGCTCCAGCGTATCGGCCCGGCCCGTTCCGGGCAGCAGCATGAGCATGCAGGCAAGCAGCATGGGGATAAGGGGCGGCCTCTTCATGTTCATGTCCTTTCCCGTGATCGGTGGTCGTGGTGCGCTGATAGGCGCCACTATGCGTCCCCGATCTCGCTCAGGGGTGGCGGCGGGGTGCCGACAAAGCGCTTGGCAATGGAGGCATAGAGCAGGTAGCCGATCACCAGCACCAGGGTGCCGCCGAATACGGCCTCCATGCCACAGGAGTAAAGGGCATAAAACGAGTACGTCAGCGCCACCAGCAACACGAGGCTGTTACGTACATACACCGAGGCACTGACCTTGGCCTTGTACATGATCACCAGCAGGCCCGTCAGGGCGGTGACGTAGGGCACCAGGTTGGTCACTGCGGCCAGGCTCACCAGTTTGCTGAACTGGGCACTGGCATTGGGTGAAATGGTTGAGAGTGCCATCAACGTCTGCAGTACGGCGCACACCGCCATGCCGATGATCGGTGCATTCATTGCGGTGATCTTGCTGAAAAAGTTGGGGAACATGCCCTGGTCGGCGGCCATCTTTGCCGTTTGTGCCAAGGTGAACTGCCACCCCAGCAGTGAGCCGATGCAGGCCATGACGGCCAGCACCATGATGATGTTGCCGATCATGGGGGTGAACATCCGGGCATAGACGAGGGCGAAGGGCGCGGAGGAGTTGGCCAGCTCCGCATTGGGAATGATGCCCTGGATGACGGTGGTCGACAGCACATAGATCACGGCGGCCCCCAGTGTCCCGAACAGGCAGGCCAGGGGTACCGTGCGCTTGGGGTTTTCCACCGCATCAATGGCTTGGGCGGCGGATTCCATGCCCAGGAACGCCCACAGGGTCAAGGGAATGGTCCTGCTCACGGCCTCGGAGATCGGCAGCTCGTTCGGGTTCCAGGCGGCAATCAGTACCTCGGGCTTGAACCAGAACCAACCGATGATGCACAGGCCCGCCACTGGAATGATCACCCCCCAGACCGTGATCGCGCCGATCCTGCCGGTAATGCCGGGGCCGCCAAAGTTGGCCAGGGTGGTTATCCAGATCAAGCCGATCGTGCCGATGAACAATGGGATGGCACCGCTGCCCAGCCATGGCAGGAACTCCGTCATGTAGCCCACGGCGGAAATCGCCACCGCCACGTTGGCGATGGCCAGCGACAGGAAGTAGAGGTAGGAGCACAGAAAGAAGCCCGACTTGCCATGGGCCTGTTCGGTGTACGCCGACATCCCGCCCGAACGTGGACAAAATATCCCGCATTGGGCAAAGCAATAGGCGATGGCCATTGAACCTATCGCGGTGAATATCCAGGACAGCAACGAGACGGCCCCAAGTTGGGCCATGTTGGTGGGCAGCATGATGATGCCCGAGCCCATCATGTTCACCGCCACCAGCGTGGTCAGCCCCGTGAGGCTCATTTTCTTGCCTGACTCAGCCATTGCTGACTCCTTGCCCGGTTCAAGGCATTGACCATGAGTCCGGCGCAATACGACGGGCCATTGGCAGTCTGCGATCAAGGGGGGTGATCAACATCCGCAATACTGGGTATAGATCAAATTGGCCCGTCGTCATCCGGTCGACCCTGGGATTTTCCGACAATTTCGTGATTGTTTGCCGACGCCTTCAAGGGAATGCCCAGTGCGGCCGATAACCCGACGGGTCGTTGTCCTGCGCTGCGCCAAACCGGGCCGCGACATTGAGCTGGCTGTTGCATGTGTCTTTGGGTTCATCTTCTTAATTGCCTGGAATCTTCGATGCTGGCGTACCACCAAAAGAGTTTTTTGATCGTCGATGATTTCTCGGATTTCCGCAGTTCCGTCAGGTCGATGTTGCGTGAACTGGGGGTCAAGGATGTCGACACGGCCGACACCGGCGAGGCCGCGCTGCGCATGTGTTCGCAGAAGCGCTACGACTTCATCCTGCAGGACTACCACCTGGGCGATGGCAAGAAGAATGGTCAGCAGGTACTCGAAGACCTGATGGTCGATAAGCTGATCAGCCACGAAAGTGTGTTCCTCATGGTCACCGCCGAGAGTAGCCAGGCGATGGTGCTCAGCGCCCTTGAACATGAGCCGGATGCCTACCTGACCAAGCCGTTCAACCGCGCCGGGCTTGCCCAGCGGCTGGAGCGACTGGAGCAGCGCAAGACCTTGCTCAAGCCGATCATGCAGGCGCTGGACCGGGGCAAGCCGGTCGAGGTGCTGAACGCCTGCGTTGCCCTGTGCAAGCAGGACCCGCGCTATGCGCCGCTGTGCCTGCGCTATCGCGCCGATGCGCTGCGCGACATGAACCAGAACGAAGCGCTGGAGCGACTGTACAACAGCATTCTGGCGGACCGCCCGCTGCCTTGGGCCTATGCCGGTCTGGGGCGATTACTGTTCAAGCGCGGCCAGTCCGGCCAGGCCAAGACGTTGTACGAAAAGGCGCTGAAGGTGTTTCCGATGATGCCCGGGTTGTACGACGGACTGGCCGATGTGCTGGTGGCCCAGGGCGACACCAGGACGGCACAGCGTGTACTGGAAGAGGCGGTTCGCCTTTCCCCCCTGGCGGTGCGTCGACAGGCCTTGCTGGGCAAGCTGGCGATGACCAACGAAGACTTCGACACCTCCGCACGCGCCTATCGCCAGGCGGTATCCCAAGGTGCGCAGTCGCGCTTCAAGGACCCGGAGAGCAACCTCGGCCTGGCGCACGCACTGATCAGCAAGGGCAGCGAAAGAGGCCTGGATACCCGCACGCGCCTTGAGATCAACCAGACGTTGAGCGCGGTCGCCAAGGACAATCCCAATGACCCGGGCCTGCAGATCCGGGCCCGCCTGATGAAGGCCACCAGCCTGCTGATCAACGATGCGGAAACCGCGGACAAGCTCACCGAGCAAGCGTTGATCCGTCTCGATGGCATGGAGCAGTTCATGAGCGCCGAAGCGGCGTTGCTGGTGGCCAAGCAGTTGAAGATGCTGGGGCAGGCTGACGCCGGTAATTCGATGTTGAAAAACTGCGCGGAAATCTACGGTGACGACCCGGTGGTGATGCAGGGCATTGCCAAGCAGACCGATGACCCTGCGATTCTCAATTCCGGTACCGCGGCGGCCGACCTCAACCGGCAGGGCGTTCGCAGCTACAAGGCCGGTGCGCTGACCGAAGCCCGGGAATTGTTTCGCGGTGCGCTGCTGCTGCAACCGAAGAACATCAGCATCGCCCTCAACATGGCGCAGTCGCTGTTGCACGGGAACACGGCCAGCCTTGACGCGACCCTGCTGGACGAATGCCGTCGCTGCTTGAAGAGGGTCGGCCTGATGCCCGAGAGTGACCTGCGGTATCCGCGTTATCAAAAGTTGCGAGACAAGGCGTTTGGCGAATGAACGAGAGTGAACCGGGGCTCGATTTTTCCACGGTGATTGCCTCCACCGTCCACGACATGAAGAACTCCCTGGCCGTACTGATGCAGGCGCATGGTCAGTGGCTTGCTCGCTTGTCCGAAGCGCAGCAGCAAAGCGGCGAGCAGGGTGTGATCGACTTCGAATTCGCCCATCTCAACGGCATGCTGGTGCAGTTGCTGGGGCTCTACAAACTGGGCGTCAACCAGTTGCCGTTACGCCCGGACTACCATGAACTGGACGATTTCATTGAAGCGCAATTGGCTGCGCATCAAGAGGTGTTCAAGAGTCGCGGCATTCTGGTGACGTACGAGGTCGACCCCTTGAGCCCGCTCGGGTTCTTCGATCGTGAGTTGATCGGCACGGTACTGGCCAACGGCATCAACAATGCCATCCGCTATGCCCGCAGTTCGCTGCTGATCAGTGTGGGCGAGGAAACCGGGCAGTTGGTGCTGACGATCAATGACGATGGCGAGGGCTACCCGACCCGGATGATCGAGCGTCAGGCTGACTATGTGCAGGGTATCAACCCGGCCAGTGGCAGTACCGGTCTGGGTCTGTATTTCGCCGCGCGCATTGCCCGGCTGCACCAGCGTAATGACGTGCAGGGGCGCACCGAGATCAGCAATGGCGGGCCACTGGGCGGCGGGCTGTTCAGTCTTTACCTGCCGTAGGTGCTTTATTCGTTGGGCCTGCTTGATATTCCGAACGGCTGAAGCCTATTTTGTACATGTCGCCGTTCGCGGCCCGCATTACAACAAGGATTGAGTCATGACGACCGATGGCCAGAGCTCACTCGCGCAGCGATTGACCGGCATTGATGAGATTGAGTGTGTCACGCCGGACCTCAATGGCGTGCCGCGCGGCAAGGTAATGACCGCTGAGGGTTTCCTCGAGGGGCGACGTTTGCAGATGGCGCGGGGCGTGCTGCTGCAATGCATCATGGGCGGATACCCGCCCGCACGCTTTTACGGCAGTGACGACGGCGACCTGGCGCTCAACGCTGACCCGCAACAGATCCATCGCTTGCCCTGGAGCCAGCCGCCTCGTGCATTGGCCATCTGTGACGCCGACGAGTTGAGCGGCGCAAGCTCGCAACTGTCCACCCGCGGCCAGTTGAAAGCGGTGATCGCCCGTTATGCCGCGCTCGGCCTGGCACCGGTGGTGGCGACCGAGATGGAGTTCTTCGTGTTCGCCCCCAACACTGACCCGACCCAGGCCTTCCAGCCGCCTGTCGGCCTGGATGGGCGCCGCGAGGACGGCCAGTCGGCCTTCAGCGTCAGTTCCAACAACGGCTTGCGGCCGTTCTTCACTGAAGTCTACGAGTGCATGGCGGCGCTGGGGTTGCCGCGCGATACCTTTATGCACGAGATGGGTGTCAGTCAGTTCGAGATCAACCTGTTGCACGGCGATCCCTTGCTGCTGGCCGACCAGACCTTCCTGTTCAAGCACCTGCTCAAGGAAGTGGCGCTCAAGCACGGCTTGACCGTGGTGTGCATGGCCAAGCCGTTGCCGCATACGCCGGGCAGTTCGATGCACATTCACCAGAGTGTGGTCGAGATCGGGACCGGGCGTAATGTTTTCAGCGATGAGGCCGGGCAACCGACGGCCCGATTTCGGCACTTCATCGGTGGCCAGCAGGCGGCCATGGCGGACTTCACGGCGCTGTTCGCGCCGAACGTGAACTCTTATCAGCGGCTGTGCCATCCTTACGCATCACCGAACAACGCCTGCTGGTCCCACGACAACCGGGCGGCCGGCTTGCGGATTCCGGCCAGCGCAGCGGTCGCGCGACGGGTCGAGAACCGCCTGCCGGGTGCTGACGCCAACCCGTACCTGGCCATTGCCGCCAGTCTTGCGGCGGGCCTGCACGGTATTGAAAACCAGCTGGAGCCAACTGCGCCCATCCAGGGCGAATTTGAAGTGCCAGAAAGTTTGTCGCTGCCATGTACCTTGCATGCGGCTCTCGAGCGTCTGAAACGTAGCCAGTTGGCGAAGGAACTGTTCGGCAAGGAGTTCATCGAAGGCTACATCGCTTCGAAGACCATGGAGTTGACCAGTTTCCTTGATGAAATCACTCCCTGGGAGCGGCGCGTTTTAGCAGCCCAGGCATAACCGACCCGTCGCCGTCGGGCTATCGTTGACGGTAGCCCGATACTCACTGCAAGGAGCCGCCCGGAACGCCGATGCGCCAAATCTGGAAATCCTTTCGAGCGCTTTATTTCGCCTCGCTGATGATGTTGATCGGCTCGGGCTTACTCAGCACCTACCTGGCGCTGCGCCTCGCCGCGGACCAAGTCGACGGTCTGTGGGTCGGTGCGTTGATGGCCGCCAACTACTTTGGCCTGGTGCTGGGCGGAAAAATCGGTCACCGGCTGATTGCCCGGGTCGGGCATATCCGGGCTTACTCGGCCTGTGCGGGGATCGTCGGTGCGGCGATCCTCGGCCACGGGCTGGTCGACTGGCTCCCGGCCTGGCTGATACTGCGGGTGGTCGTGGGGCTGGGCATGATGTGCCAGTACATGGTCATCGAGAGCTGGCTGAACGAGCAGGCCGACGCCAAGCAGCGCGGCGTGGTATTCAGCGGCTATATGATCGCCTCCTACCTGGGGCTGGTGTTGGGCCAGCTGATTCTGGTCATGCACCCGGCCCTGGGGCCGGAGTTGCTGATGCTGGTGGCGCTGTGTTTTGCCCTGTGCCTGGTGCCGGTGACCCTGACCCGGCGCATTCACCCGGCGCCCTTGCACCCGGCTCCCATGGAGCCACGCTTCTTCATGAAGCGGGTGCCGCAGTCGCTCAGCACGGTATTGGGGGCCGGGCTGATTGTCGGCTCGTTCTATGGTCTGGCGCCGCTCTATGCCTCGCAGCAAGGCTTGTCCACCGAGCAGGTGGGTCTGTTCATGGGCAGCTGCATTTTTGCCGGCCTGTTGGTGCAGTGGCCGTTGGGCTGGCTGTCGGACCGCTATGACCGGGCGCTGCTGATCCGCAGTTTCGCGATTTGCCTGGCGCTGGCGGCGTTGCCCCTGGCGATCATGCCGCAGGTGCCGCTTGAGGTGCTGTTCATTGCTGGCTTCGCGTGCTCGCTCGTGCAGTTCTGCCTGTATCCGCTGGCGGTGGCGTTTTCCAACGACCACGTCGAGGGCGATCGCCGGGTGTCGCTGACGGCCATGCTGTTGATGACTTACGGCGTAGGCGCGAGCATCGGGCCGCTGGTGGCCGGTGTGCTGATGAAGTATTTCGGCAGCCAGATGCTCTATGCGTTTTTCAGTTTTTTCGCCCTGGTCCTGGTCTGGCGCATTCGTCCGAAAGCCGTGACCAATCTGCATCAGGTCGATGATGCCCCGCTGCATCACGTTGCGATGCCCGACAACATGACCAGCTCACCCTTGGTGGCGGCGCTCGACCCACGGGTGGATGAGCAGGTGGTGCAGGATCAGATGCAAAACGGTGCCAGCCCTGAGCCAGACCCTGAGTCCGAGGTACAACCGGATAGCCAGGCCGATGAGTCCGGCTCCGACCCCGAGGATCCGCCGCCGGAGTATCCGTCAGACCTGAGTGGCGCCAGGCCCTGAGGGCAAAAAAAACGGGCAGTCACCGTCAGGGACTGCCCGTTTTTTTGATGCCTTCGGATCAGAAGTCGTCTTTGTCGAAGCGACGTGCCTCGCGCTGCAACTGATAGACAAAACGCTCGACCTGGCGCTGTACCAGGCCGCTCATGTTGTGAAAACGTACGCCGGCGAAGGTGGTGTCGATTTTTTCTTCGTGATGCAGGTAACGCAGTTCTACCGGGGCCGTCATGCTGCCGAAGGGCAGGGCGGCGACAAAGCGCTCGTAGACCTGGCCCAGTTGCAGGCCGTTGGTGATGTCGCCGTCAAAACGCAGCTTGCAGCCGGTTGCTGAAATGTCCAGCAACTTGCCGTTCAAAGGCGCCTTGAGTTTTTCGCCCGCCAGTTCGATGTTGACCAGTTGCGCCAGTTTCAAGGCAGCACGAAAGGCATTGCGACGCTGGTGGTACACCACTTCATCGGGCAGCGTGCCACGGTAACAGCGGTCACCCGTGGATTCGTCGATGGTCAACAGGCCGTTGCTTTCCCAGGCAATGCGTACGCCTTCGTGAAAGCCTTCGATGCGGAAAGGTTCGCCCGCCAGCAGGAAGCGCTCGCCATCGCGGGGGATCATTTCGTCCAGCGCGAGCATGTTGTTCTCGCGATCCACTTCGACCAGATAGCTCTGGAAACGCTGGCTGCGCTCATGGAACGTAATGATCAGGGGATCGTGGCTCTCTTGCAGCATTCGCAGATGACCGGCGATTTCCAAAGGGGTCGCAAGCACCTTTGGTGGCTGCGGAGCATCTTCCGCGTTTGAGGCGTTGAACACGGCTTTTCAATCTCCAGGCAGGATACGGTCACACGCAAGGCTAGCATTCTGCCAGCATGTTTGGCGCCTTCATAGGGCGCACTGAATGATGGGGTCAGGCCTGGCTGAGCGGGCGCGGCTTCACCAGCATGGCGGTTGATCCGCGAGCGTCGTAGAGGGTTGGAGACTCGCCCCCGTTGAGGATTCTCAACTGATGGGCGGTGCTGGCTTGCTGCACCTGGATCGAACGGCCATTGCGCTCATTGGCGACCTGGCAGTCTTCGAGCAGTTGATTGAGCACATCGCTTTGCGCCAGCAGTTCCTGGCCAATGCCGGAGTGGGCGGCGAGTTGCTCCAGGCCGCTGCGGTCAGTCGGCAGGTTGAGGCTGGCCAGCACTTCGCTGCGCCGGCGGCCATGCTGCTCCAGCAGAATGATCAGGCCTTGCTTGCTGGCCAAAATGGCCTCCAGCAGCGGCATGTCGCGACCGTGCAGGGCAAGGGATTCTTGCTGCAGCAAATCCAGCAACTGTTGCGCTGGAGCAAAATCGTCGGTGATCAGTTGCAGTAAATTAGTATCGTGCATGGCAGGCCTTGGGTTTTTAGCGTCCAAAAGCCCTGGCGCCGGCCGTCGGCTAGCGCTGGGCTTCGAAGTTGAGCAGTTTGCTGGCGACGCGGTTGCTGTCGACTTTATAACTGCCATCGGCAATGGCGGCTTTCAACTCGGCTACGCGGGCCTTGTCGACGGCAGGCTCTTCGCGCAGCGTGTCAGTGATCTTCTGCAACTGCTGAGCCTCGTTGCTGAGGTGTACCGATTCCCCGCTCTGGCTGGCCCCGACCTGTTCGGCCTGGGTCGACAACGGCGCGGTTCTGGCGGCTTCACCGGTTTCCTGGGGGGCGCCGGTACGCGAACTGCTCGTGAGCGTGGGTGCGCTGTTTATGCGGCTGAAATCAATGACCATGATGAAAAAACCTCTGGGAATTTGGACGCTTGCCATGTTTTCGGCCAATCCCGAAAAAACTTTAGGCTCATTTATCCATGAGCGCGGGCGCGTCGGCATTTGCCCTGCGTGAGGCACAGTTTAGGGAATGGGTCGATTACGCGCCAGCGCTCTACATGGCGACCTCAACCTGGCCGGGCGCGGTCACTTGCGCCTTGATCACTCGTTGAGAGTTCAGGTTCTTGACCCGGATCTGCTCGTTCAAACCGCCATTGGCCAGTGCTTCGCCCGGCATCCGTACGCTGAGGGTTCCGCTGCGGGCGGTGATCACGACCTGGTCGCCCTTGCGCACGACTTCGGCCTGCTCCATGTGTACCAGGGTAATGACCTGGTCATTGACCATGGACCGGACAAGTTTTTGCCCGATCGCCTGATCCACATTCGTCAGGTACCCCTGGTTGATCAGGCTGATGTCGCGCTCGCGCAGCATCACGTCGAAAGCTTCGATGATCCCGGCGCGCTTGAGGGGCCGGGTGGTAGTCACGACCTCGCGGAACAGGTGGACCTGGGCGGGGACGAAGACTGTCCAGGGCGAGGCGCCGTCGCACCGCACCCGCACCGTGACGCGTCCCAACGGCTTGGCGGGGCTTTCCAGCGTCGCTGTCAATTCCTTGTCGCACATGGGCATGCGCAAGCGCGGGTCGAGTTGATTGACCTCGATTTCATAGCGGCCTGCGGTTTGACTGGTGGCCAGATAGTCTTCTACGGTGAATTCAAGAAAGCCCTGAGTGACGCCGATAAGTAGATCAGGCAAGGTAACCGGGTCGGCAAGGGCAGGGCTGCCAGCATTGAAAACACACGCCGCCGCAACCACGCAGCGCCATCGGCGGCAGGTTGAGGTCAGGCGTCGGAATAATGTCGTGTTCACGTTCATGGCAGTTCAAAAGCAAGCGCCGTGCCGTTTAGTGATGAATGTGCGTCGCAACACACTTAGCGTTGGTGTAGGAGTCTGGGCATGGCTGGTGTAATGGATGCAGTAAACCAGCGCACGCAACTGGTAGGGCAGAATCGCCTGGAGCTGTTGTTGTTCCGTCTCGACGGCCCACAGCTCTACGGGATTAACGTTTTCAAGGTCCGGGAGGTGCTGCAATGCCCGAAACTGACCGTGATGCCCAAGTCCAACCCTGTCGTGTGCGGTGTCGCCAGTATTCGGGGGGCGACCATTCCGATTCTGGATCTGGCCATGGCCACCGGGTCGGGCGGGTTGAAGGATCAAAGTAATCCCTTTGTGATCATCACGGAGTACAACACCAAGACCCAGGGCTTCCTGGTGCGCTCGGTGGAGCGCATCGTCAACATGAACTGGGGGGAGATCCATCCGCCACCCAAGGGCACGGGACGCGATCACTACCTGACCGCTGTGACTCGAGTCGACAATCAGTTAGTCGAAATCATCGACGTGGAGAAGGTGCTGGCGGAAGTGGCGCCCACACCGGAGGCGATTTCCGTCGGCGTGGTGGATGTCGAGACTCAGCACAAGGCGTTGTCCTTGCGAGTGCTGACGGTCGATGACTCGTCGGTGGCACGCAAGCAGGTCTCGCGTTGCCTGCAGACGGTGGGGGTCGAGGTGGTCGCGTTGAACGACGGTCGCCAGGCGCTGGATTACCTGCGCAAGCTGGTCGAGGAAGGCAAGAAGCCGGAAGAGGAGTTTCTGATGATGATTTCCGACATCGAAATGCCTGAAATGGACGGCTACACCCTCACGGCCGAGATACGCAACGACCCTCGCATGCAAAAGCTTCATATCATCCTGCATACTTCGTTGTCGGGTGTGTTCAATCAGGCGATGGTCAAGAAAGTCGGTGCCGATGACTTCCTGGCCAAATTTCGTCCTGATGACCTGGCATCCCGGGTAGTCGACCGGATCAAAGCAGCAGACATCAGCTAGGGGGCTTTGCCCCTGGCGGTCAACACGATTTAAGAGGCGGCATCATTGTCTACGGGTAATTTGGATTTTGAACAGTTCCGGGTCTTCCTGGAAAAAGCCTGTGGCATTTTGCTCGGTGAGAACAAGCAGTACCTGGTGTCGAGCCGTCTTAACAAGCTGATGGAACAGCAAGGCATCAAGTCCCTGGGGGAGCTGGTCCAGCGTATCCAGGGCCAGCCACGCAGTGGCCTGCGCGAAATGGTGGTGGACGCGATGACCACCAACGAAACCCTCTGGTTTCGTGACACCTACCCGTTTGAAGTCTTGAAGAACAAAGTCCTGCCCGAGGCGATCAAGGCCAGTCCCGGCCAGCGCCTGCGGATCTGGTCGGCCGCCTGTTCGTCGGGGCAGGAGCCGTACTCGTTGTCGATGTCGATCGACGAGTTCGAGCGCTTCAATCTGGGCCAGTTGCGGATGGGGGTGCAGATTGTTGCCACCGATCTGTCCGGCACCATGCTGAACAACTGCAAGACCGGCGAGTACGACAGCCTGGCCATTGGCCGTGGGCTATCGCCCGAGCGCCTGCAGCGTTACTTCGACCCGAAAGGGCCGGGGCGCTGGGCGGTCAAGGCGCCGATCAAGAGCCGGGTGGAGTTTCGCTCGTTCAACCTGCTCGACAGCTACGCCAGCCTGGGCAAGTTCGACATCGTGTTCTGCCGCAACGTATTGATCTACTTCTCCGCCGAAGTGAAGAAGGACATCCTGTTGCGCATTCACAGCACGCTCAAACCGGGGGGCTACCTGTTCCTGGGGGCCTCCGAGGCACTGAACGGTTTGCCGGATCACTACCAGATGGTCCAGTGCAGTCCGGGGATCATCTACCAGGCCAAGTGATGGTCGGGTGACAAAAACAGCGGGAGCCCTCGGGGCTAATTCCGATCAGTTAAGCCAAAGACCAGCCGAACATAGTACCCGTGGCGAGGGAGCTTGCTCCCGCTGGGCTGCGTAGCAGCCCCAAAACAGGGCCGCTTTGCGCCCCAGCGGGAGCAAGCTCCCTCGCCACGGGTTTCGTGTTCGGCTTTATTTCTCTTAACTGACCGGCATTAGCCCACGGGGCTCCCGTTTTTTTTGCCCCGACACAGGCTTCTGGGCGGTCGCGCACGCCGGGTGTGCTGTTGAGGCAGTGCGCTGTTCCGGGCGGCAGAAAAGCGGCAGGTGACGGAAATCGGTTGCCGCTTTTCTGGCATTGCCGCTTTGCCGCCGCTGGCAAAGCCCCTGTTTACGGGGTTTTGCCAGCTGGCACGGGGCTTGCTAAGTACCTGGTACGAAAAATCAGGTCACCCAAAGGTTTCCGACATGAGCATCAGCTTCGATAAAGCGCTCGGTATCCACCAGCAAGCCCTGGGCTTCCGCGCCCAGCGTGCCGAAGTGCTGGCCAACAACATTGCCAACGCCGACACCCCGAACTACAAGGCTCGGGACCTGGACTTCTCGGCTGTCCTGGCTACCGAGAACGATAAGCACAAGAACGGCACCTTCGCCTTGAACATGACCAACAGCCGTCATATCGAAGCGCAAGGCCTGAGCAGTGGTGACGAGTCGTTGCTCTATCGCACGCCGATGCAACCGTCGATTGACCAGAACACCGTGGACGCGCAGCTGGAGCAATCCAACTACGCCGAAAACTCGGTGAACTTCCAGGCCAGCTTCACGCTGCTCAACAGCAAATTCAAAGGGCTGATCTCGGCCCTGCGCGGAGAGTAATCCATGTCCCTATCCAGTGTTTTCAATATTGCCGGTAGTGGCATGAGTGCCCAGACCACGCGCTTGAACACCGTGGCCAGTAACATCGCCAACGCCGAGACCGTCTCCTCGAGCATCGACCAGACCTACCGTGCCCGGCATCCGGTGTTCGCCACCATGTTCCAGGGCGGCCAGTCGGGCGGCAGCGACTCGTTGTTCCAGAATCAGGAGGCCGCGGGCCAGGGCGTTCAGGTGCTGGGTGTGGTCGAAGACCAAAGCAACCTGGAAGCCCGCTACGAGCCGAATCATCCGGCGGCTGACGCCAAGGGCTATGTGTTCTACCCCAACGTCAACGTGGTCGAAGAAATGGCCGACATGATTTCCGCCAGCCGTTCATTCCAGACCAATGCGGAAATGATGAACACCGCCAAAACCATGATGCAGAAAGTCCTGACCCTCGGTCAGTGATAAGGGGCAACTCAGATGAGTGTGACTGATAGCACGAGCGGCCCGAGCCTCAAGGATATTCTTGCCAATTCCTCGAAGAAGACGACCGCCACCAGCAATGATGGCCTGGCCGCCGCCGCCAACAGCAAGACTGGCAAAAACGAACTGGGCAAGGATGCGTTCCTGCAATTGCTGGTGACCCAGCTCAAGAACCAGAACCCGCTGGACCCGCAGGACAACAGCGCATTCGTGGCGCAGTTGGCCCAGTTCAGCAGCCTGGAAGGCATCACCACGCTGAACACCTCGGTGAACAACATTTCCAGCGCGTTCGGTTCCTCGCAAGCCTTGCAGGCATCGTCGCTGGTGGGGCGCTCGGTCATCGTCCAGGCCGGCTCGGCCTATGTCGACACCAGCAAGAGCATGACCGGCTCGGTGGTCGTGCCGGTTTCGGTGGCCTCGTCCACGGTGACCATCACCGACAAGGACGGCAAGGCGGTGAAAACCATCGACCTGGGTAGCCAGCCGCAGGGCAATGCCAGCTTCGTCTGGGACGGCACCAATACGGCGGGCGAAAAAGTCGAGCCGGGTACCTACAGCTTCAAGGCCAGTGCACCGATCGACGACAAGCCTGTCGACCTGATCACTTACCTGCCTGCGACAGTCAACAGCGTGACCGTGAGCCAGACCGGCGGCGAGATGATGTTGAACCTCGCCAACATGGGCACCATCGCACTGTCCAAAGTACAAACTATCGGTCTATAGCGCCGGCTAACGCGGCACAAGGAGTGGAATATGGGTTTTAACGTCGGCCTCAGCGGCCTCTCTGCAGCCAACAAGCAGCTGGACGTTACCGGCAACAACATCGCCAACGTCGGCACCACCGGATTCAAGTCCTCGCGCGCGGAGTTCGAAGACGTCTACTCGGCGACCAAGCTGGGTACCGGCAGCAAGAGCATTGGCAATGGCGTGCGCCTGGGCAACGTTTCCCAGCAATTCAGCCAGGGTGACGTGAGCAACACCGGCAACGTGCTGGACATGGCCGTCCAGGGTTCGGGGTTCTTCGTGCTCAACGACAGTGGCTCGCTGACCTACACCCGTGCCGGTACCTTCAGGGTCGACAAGGACGGCTTCGTCACCAACAGCGCCGGTACCGCACGCCTGCAAGGCTATGGCGTCGACGCCAATGGCAAGATCGTCAACGGTGTACTCAGCGACCTGAAAATCGACCAGTCGAACCTGGCGCCGAAAACCACCAGCACCATTTCTTCGAGCATCAACCTGAACTCGAGCAAGCCGAACATCGATCCGGCCGTGACGCCGTTCGACCCGAACAAGCTCGAAACCTATACCGAGATGTTCAGCACACCGATCTATGACAGCCAGGGCAACCAGCACATCATGGACCAGTATGTGGTCAAGACCGGTTCCAATACTTGGCAGACCTACACCCTGGTGGAGGGGCGTAACCCTGACGGTGGCGCCTACGTACCCGCCGGTACCGGTACGCCGCCCGTGACGCCGGGCAATCAGGAACCGATGGCCATGAACTTCGGCTCGGACGGCAAGCTGCTGGCTATCGTGCCGCCAGCTTCTGGTAGCCCTTATACGGTGAGCGGCGGCACCTCGATTGTCATGGGCGCGGGTGTCTGGACTCCCGGCACTGTCACCGACGGTGTGTGGACGGCGAACGGGGCGGTGGGTAACGCCAACGGCATCAGCAACGACCTGACCAAGACCACCCAGTTCAACTCCGATACGGTACGCAACCTGCCAACCCAGGACGGTTACGCCACGGGCCAGATCACCAACCTGAGCATCGACGGCACCGGCACGCTGTTCGCTAACTTCAGCAACAGCAAGTCCAAGGCCATCGGTCAGATATCCCTGGCCAGCTTCAACAACGAGCAGGGCCTGCAGCCGGTAGGCGGTTCGGGCTGGAAGGAAACCTACGCGTCTGGTTTCGCCGCCTACGACACCGCTGAAACCGGTACCCTGGGCTCGGTAGTGTCCAACTCGCTGGAAGAGTCCAACGTCAACCTGACCAATGAGCTGGTGGACCTGATCAAGGGCCAGAGCAACTACCAGGCGAACGCCAAGACCATCTCGACCCAGAGCACCATCATGCAGACCATCATTCAGATGGCCTGATGCCGCCGGGCTGATCGCGCAACCGAAAAAGCCCCTCGTCGAGGCAATGTTGTTCAGTTAGGAAACGCTTGAAGCGAGTGAGGGCCCCGTGGCGAGCGAGCTTGCTCGCGCTGGGGCGCGAAGCGCCCCCAACAAAGCGACTGCGGTCTTCCAGATCGAACTAGGCGATCGTTTTTGGGGCTGCTGTGCAGCCCAGCGCGAGCAAGCTCGCTCGCCACGGGGGCTGTGTTGAGCAACTCCATCCTTAACTGAACAGCATTGCCCTCGTCGAGGGGCTTTTTCGTTGGGCTCGCGAAGGGTCAGCCCATCATGTCCTTGATCAAGCGCTCTTGCTCCATCAGCTCGCGCTGACGGGCATCGATACGTGACGACAGCGGGAAGTTGCTGCCAGCCTTGCGCTTGGCGAAGTCCAGTTGCTGAATGGCCTGGCGGTAGTCGCCCACGAGTGCGAAGTACTCGGCGCGCGCCTGGTGCAGGCCGATGATGTTGCCGGACTGGCCACGGGTTTCAGCCACCATGTACCAGATGTCCGGATCGTCCGGCCGGGTCTTGAGCAGGGCTTCCAGGGCCTTTTCGGCGTCGGCGGGGCGGTTCTGCTTGAGCAGCAGGTCGACACGTACCTGGTTCAGCGGATAGTTGCCGGGGAATTGCGCCAGCATCCGGTCGACCCGCGCCTGCGCATCCGCCAGGCGATTATTGGTCATGTCGAGATCGATCTGGGCCAGGTTGTAGATGATTTCGTTGGGGGCCTTGGCCAGCAACGGCTTGAGACTCTCACGTGCGTCGCTCAGCTGTCCTCCCTTGATCTGGGCGATCGCCAGGCCGTAGCGCGCCACGTCGTTTTTAGGGTTTTCATCGAGCTGGGCGCGAAAGCGCTTGGCGCCAAGCCCCGGGGTTTCCTCGTAAATCAGCTGCACGCGTGCGCGAATCAACTGGTAAGTCAGGCTGTTTTCCTTGCCGCCCGCTGGCGCCTGATCTGCGCGGTTGCGGGTGTCGGCGATCCGCGATTCGGTCACCGGGTGAGTCAGCAGGAATTCCGGCGGCCTGGCATCGAAGCGGTACTGACGCATCAAGCGCTCGAACATGGTGGGCATCGAACGTGGGTCGTAACCGGCTTTTTCCAGGTTGATGATGCCGATACGGTCGGCTTCCTGCTCGTTTTGCCGGGAGAAGCGCCGTTGCTCCTGGATGGCGGCGGCCTGGGTGCCGGCAATCGCGGCGATACCGGCGTCACCGCCACCGGCTGCGGCGACGATGATCCCGGCGAGCAGGGCGGCCATCATCGGCACTTGCATGCGCTGCTGGGCTTCAACACCGCGGGCAAAGTGGCGTTGCGACAAGTGAGCCAATTCGTGGGCCATGACCGAGGCGTATTCGCCTTCGGTCTGGGCGTTGAGAAACAGCCCGCCATTGACCCCGACAATCCCGCCGGGAGCGGCGAAGGCGTTGAGCTGCGGGCTGTTGATCAGAATGAATTCCAGCCGCCGGTCGTTGAGCTGGCTGGTTTCCACCAGGCGGTAGACACTGGTTTCAACGTAGTTTTTCAGCTGTGGATCGTTGAGTTGCGAAACCTGGCTGCGCAACATGGCCAGCCAGGCGCGACCCAGATCGTGCTCTTGTTGTGGCGATACGATGGCAGAACTGGCGTCGCCAAGTGACGGCAAGTCGTCGGCGAAGCCTGGCGAGGCGAGCAGGCAAGCGAGCGTCAGCAGCGTGGGGCGCAGAAAAGTCATGCACAAAGCCTTAGTCGACAAAGACCTTACTGTAGCCGGACACTTGCGCCGCGACCAGATATTCTAGGCAACTCAATCACCTATCCGGAGTGAAGCAATGACCGATGCTGTAGAGCATGATGCCGAGCTGGACGCCAGCGGACTCAATTGCCCGTTGCCATTGCTCAAGGCCAAGATGGCGCTCAACGGGCTGGCCAGCGGTGCGGTGCTCAAGGTGATTGCCACCGACGCCGGCTCGCAGCGGGACTTTCGCACCTTTGCCCGTTTGGCCGGTCATACGCTGCTGCATGAAGAAGACGAAGCCGGGGTTTATCGCTACTGGCTGAAAAAAGCCTGAAGATTCGATAGGGATCATTAATGTTCAAAGTGCTTCGCGACTGGGTCCAGCGCTACTTCTCCGATGAAGAAGCGGTGGTGCTCGCCGTTCTGCTGGTCCTGGCCTTCACCGCCGTCCTGACCCTGGGTGGCATGCTGGCCCCGGTGCTGGCGGGGATGGTGCTGGCCTACCTGATGCAGGGGCTGGTGGGCACCCTTGAGCGCCTGCGCCTGCCGGGTGGCGTAGCGGTGGGGCTGGTGTTCGCGTTGTTCATGGGACTGTTGCTGGTGTTCATGGTCGTAGCGGTGCCGCTGCTCTGGCATCAACTCATTACCTTGTTCAACGAACTGCCCGGCATGCTCGTCAAATGGCAGTCGCTGCTGCTGTTGCTGCCTGAGCGCTATCCGCACCTGGTGTCGGATGAGCAGGTGTTGCGCGCCATCGAGGTGGCTCGCAGCGAGATCGGCAAGTTTGGCCAGTGGGCATTGACGTTCTCGCTGTCCAGCCTGCCGCTGCTGGTCAACATCATGATCTACCTGGTGCTGGTGCCGATCCTGGTGTTCTTCTTCCTCAAGGACCGAGTGATGATCGGGCAGTGGGTGCGCGGTTATCTGCCGCGAGAGCGTGCGCTGATTACCCGGGTCGGCCAGGAAATGAACCGGCAGATCGCCAACTACATTCGCGGCAAGGTCATGGAAATGGCCATCTGCGGCGGGGTGACCTACATCGGTTTCATCGCGCTGGGCCTCAACTATTCCGCCTTGTTGGCGTTGCTGGTCGGCGTTTCAGTGGTGGTGCCCTATGTCGGCGCGGTGGTGGTGACGGTGCCGGTCATGCTGATTGCCTTGTTCCAGTGGGGCTGGAGCGATCAGTTCCTCTACCTGATGGCGGTCTACGGGATCATCCAGACCCTGGATGGCAACGTGCTGGTGCCGTTGCTGTTCTCGGAGGCGGTGAACCTGCACCCGGTGGCGATCATCTGCGCGGTGCTGCTGTTTGGCGGGCTGTGGGGTTTCTGGGGGGTGTTCTTCGCGATCCCGTTGGCGACCCTGTTCAAGGCCGTGCTGGATGCGTGGCCGCGCAAGGAGCCGGTGGTTTCGCCGCTGTTGTAACGCGAGAACGCTGTCCCCGTGGCGAGCGAGCTTGCTCGCGCTGGCGCGCATGGCGCGCCCTGACAAGGCGACAGCAGTCTTTCAGAACTATCTCGGTGGCTGGTTTGGGGCTGCTGGGCAGCCCAGCGCGAGCAAGCCACGGTGTGGGAGGGGCTGAACAGGCGTTAACGCATCAGGCCTTGTTCAGCGCCTGGGCCGCGGCCAATACCGCATCCACATGCCCCGGTACTTTCACGCCGCGCCATTCCTGGCGCAGTACACCGTTCTTGTCGATCAGGAAGGTGCTGCGATCAACGCCCATGTATTCCTTGCCATACAGCTTCTTCAGCTTGATCACGTCGAACAGCTGGCAGAGGGCTTCGTCCTTGTCGCTGATCAGCTCGAAGGGGAACGCCTGCTTGCACTTGAAGTTCTCGTGGGACTTCAGGCTGTCGCGGGACACGCCGAACACTTCGGTATTGGCGTCCTGGAATTGCGCGTACTGATCGCGAAAGCCCTGGCCCTCGGTGGTGCAGCCCGGGGTGCTGTCCTTGGGGTAGAAGTAGATCACCGCCTGCTTGCCCTTGAGGGCGGCCAGGCTGATGGTCTGCCCGCTGGTGGCGGGCACTTCGAAGTCGGTGACCGGTTGGTCGAGTGTGACGGCCATGGGCAGGGTCCTTACATCGGGTTCTGTGGGCGCCAAGGTTCGATCAGCGCATCGAGGTTCAGCGCGTCGGCGAAATCCAGGAACTGATCGCGCAGCCAGCTGATCTGCACGCCGGCCGGCAAGGTCACGGTGAACGTGGCGTTGAGCATGGTGCCGCCGGTTTGCGGGGCCTGGTAGGTGTCGCAGGTCAGGTTTTCCAGCTCGACGTTATGGTCGATGAAGAACTGGCACAGCTCATTGACGATGTCCGAGCGGTAGGCGGAGCTGACATAGGCCACATACGGCAGGGCTTGCGGGCGGTTCTCCAGCGCGGCGCTGCGCACCACGTTGACGGTGAAGGCGTGTTTCTTGGCCAGGCTCGGCAAGCCGGCCTCCAGGCGCGCCAGGGCGTCCCAGGAACCGGAAATCTCCAGGATGAGCGCGCTGCACTCGCCGTGGCGAGTCAGGCGGGAGGTGACCACGGCACAGCGATTTTCATGGCTGGCGCGGCACAGGACGTTAGTCAGCTCCATGGGGTTGGCGCCGAGGGCACTGATGACAAGGAATTGTTCGCGAACTGTGGGGGTGGACATGCAGCCTTCCTAAAGCGATGAGCGGTCGGTACGTCCATGGACTGATGTGTCGGGCGTGCGTCCATATGCGAAATCAACAAAGCCCGGTCCAGACGGTTGCTTCGAGCTCAAACAGGGCGAGTTCGGGGAGTTGGCAACGCAGGAACGGGGTTTGTGGGGCCGAAAATGGAGGCTTGCACCCGGCGCTCGAGCCTGTCGGTACGGATCAAAGTCTGAAGGGTAGCGAAAACCGGCGCCAAGGGGAATGGCACGAGCGCAGTACTTCGCTTGTGCAAGCATCTTGGCGCCAGTACCATTACGGCTCTCTTTTTCCGGCAGGAGCGGTTGCATGATTGCGGGCAGTATGGTGGCACTGGTCACACCCATGGATGCACAGGGTCGTCTGGACTGGGACAGCCTGAGCAAACTGGTGGACTTTCACCTGCAAAACGGCACCCACGCCATCGTGGCGGTCGGTACTACAGGCGAGTCGGCAACCCTGGACGTCAACGAACACATCGAAGTGATTCGTCGCGTGGTCAAGCAGGTCAACGGTCGCATTCCGGTGATCGCCGGCACGGGCGCCAATTCGACGCGCGAGGCGATCGAGTTGACCACCAATGCGAAGACTGCCGGCGCCGATGCGTGCCTGCTGGTAACGCCGTACTACAACAAGCCGACGCAAGAAGGCCTGTACCTGCACTTCAAGACCATCGCCGAAGCCGTCGACATCCCGCAGATCCTCTACAACGTGCCGGGTCGTACCGCGTGCGACATGCTGCCGGAGACGGTCATCCGCCTGTCGACCGTGAAGAACATCATCGGCATCAAGGAAGCCACCGGCGACCTGTCCCGCGCCAAGGCCATCATTGATGGCGTGAGCGAGGACTTCCTGGTGATTTCCGGTGACGACGCCACGGCGGTCGAACTGATCCTGATGGGTGGCAAAGGCAATATCTCGGTCACCGCCAACGTTGCCCCTCGCGAGATGGCCGACCTGTGCGACGCCGCCCTCAAGGGCGATGCCGAGACCGCGCGCGCCATCCACGAAAAACTGATGCCACTCAATAAAACCCTGTTTATCGAGTCCAACCCTATTCCCGTGAAATGGGCGCTGCATGAGATGGGCTTGATGCCGGACGGTATCCGTCTGCCGCTCACCTGGCTCAGCGAAGCCTGTCACGAACCGCTGCGACAGGCCATGCGCCAGTCCGGTGTACTGGTTTAATTGAGGAAGTACAACGCATGAAGCGAATGGCCGGACTTTCCGCACTTGCCTTGATCATCTCCAGCACCAGTGGCTGCGGATGGCTGTGGGGCCCGGAAGGTTATTTCCGTGACCGTGGTAGCGATTACCTGAACGCGCAACAGACTGCGCCGATGCAACTGCCGCCGGACGTCCAGACCGCCAAGCGCCTGGACCCTTTGCTGCCGATTCCGCGCAACGTAGCCGACGACAGCGTCAAGGGTGAGTACATCGTTCCTCGTCCGCAGCCCTTGTCGGGCATTGCCGACGCCAGCGATTACAGCCTGCAGAAAAGCGGCGACTCGCGTTGGGTAATGGCCCAGCGCCCACCGGCTGAAGTCTGGCCAGTGGCGGTGCAGTTCTTCCAGGACAACGGTTTCCGCCTGGATGAACAGCGCCCGCAAACCGGCGAGTTCACCACGACCTGGCAGCGTTCCGACGACCTGTCGGCGACGATGGCCAAGCGCATGGCCAGTGCCGGTATCGCGTCCGACAGCGAAAGCCGTGTTCGGGTGCGTATCGAGCCAGGCGTGCAGCGCAACACCAGTGAAGTCTACGTGGTCAGCGCCGAGCGTCCTGCCGGCAGCACCGAGGACGTCGCGTTCACCAATCGTTCGGTCAACACCAGCCTGGACGCCGCGCTGGTCGACGACATGCTGGTCAGCATGAGCCGCATCTCCGAGAAAGGCGGTTCGGTGTCGATGCTCGCTTCCCGTGACTTCGATACACCAAGCCGGATCAGCCTGACCGAAGACGGCAGCGGCAACCCGGTACTCAACCTGGGCAACGACCTCGATCGTGCCTGGTCGAGCGTGGGGCGTGCGCTGGAGCAGGGCGAATGGCGGGTTGAAGACATCAACCGCAGCCTGGGCCTGTACTACATCAACCTTGCCGAAAAAGCCGAGAGCAACGAGAAGCCTGGCTTCTTCGCCAGCCTGTTCGGCAGCTCGCCGGCCAAGGAAGAAGTCGAGGCACGTGCCGAGCGTTATCAGGTTCGCCTGAGCAAGGTGGGCGAGAACGTCCAGGTGACCGTCGAGAAAGACATCAACACCGTGGCGCCAGCTGATGTGGCGCGCAAAGTGTTGGGCATGATTCAGGACAACCTGGGCTGATCAGATGCGTTTCGCCGTTCTCGGCAGCGGTAGCCAAGGGAACGGCACGCTGATAGCCAGTGATGACACCTACATCCTGGTCGATTGTGGTTTCTCCCTGCGGGAAACCGAAAAACGCCTACTGCGCCTGGGTGTAAGCCCGACGCAGCTGAGCGCGATACTGGTGACCCACGAACATGCCGACCACGTGCATGGCGTGGGTTTGTTGTCTCGGCGCTACACTATTCCTGTTTACCTCAGCCGTGGCACCTTGCGCGGGATGCGCAAGCCGGTTGAACCGGCAGGGTTCGTGGCCGGTGGTGAACAGCTGCAGATCGGCGGCTTGAGCATTGGCGTGATTGCCGTGGCCCACGATGCGCAGGAGCCTACGCAGTACGTCTTCAGTGACGGTACGCGGCGTTTCGGTCTGCTGACCGACCTGGGCTCGTATGGCTCCACCGTGCTGGACGGCTATCAGGACCTCGATGCATTGATGATCGAGTCCAACCACTGTCGCGACCGGTTGGCTCGTGGTCACTACCCGGTCTTTCTCAAGCAGCGGGTCGGTGGCGAGCTGGGACATTTGAATAACCATCAGGCCGCAAGCCTGGTGGCGGAGTTGGGCTGGCAAAACCTGCAACACCTGGTACTGGCCCACTTGAGCAGCAAGAACAACCTGCCGCAGCTGGCCCGGCAATGTTTTGTCGACACCCTCGGGTGCGACCCGGACTGGCTGCAACTGGCCGATCAAGATTCAGGGCTCGACTGGCGACATATCGCCTAGCCCATCTACTTAGCAAGCGGAGCCCATCATGGAAAAACGTGAAGAACTCTACCGCGGCAAAGCCAAGTCGGTTTACAAGACCGACGACGCTAACCGTCTGATCCTGCTGTTTCGCAACGACACCTCGGCGTTCGACGGCAAGCGCATCGAGCAGCTCGACCGCAAAGGCATGGTGAACAACAAGTTCAACGCGTTCATCATGCAGAAACTCGAAGCCGCCGGCGTGCCGACCCAGTTCGACAAACTGCTGGGCGACAACGAGTGCCTGGTCAAGAAGCTGGACATGATCCCGGTCGAGTGCGTCGTGCGTAACTACGCCGCCGGCAGCCTGGTCAAGCGCCTGGGTGTTGAAGAGGGCATGAAGCTCAACCCTTACACCTTCGAACTGTTCCTGAAAGACGACGCCAAGGGCGACCCGTTCATCAACGAATCCCACGTCGTGGCATTCGGTTGGGGCACCGCTGAGCAACTGGTTCGCATGAAAGAACTGTCGCTCAAGGTCAACGAAGTGCTGAGCAAGCTGTTCGACGACGCCGGCCTGCTGCTGGTCGACTTCAAGCTGGAATTCGGCGTGTTCCACGACGGCACCATCGTCCTGGGCGACGAATTCAGTCCGGACGGCTGCCGCCTGTGGGACAAGGCTACCGGCAAGAAGATGGACAAGGACCGCTTCCGCCAGGGCCTCGGTGACGTTATCGAAGCCTACGAAGAAGTCGCCAACCGCCTCGGCGTACCGCTGTAATCGACGCAAGCATCTGATAGCACGGAAAAAATTTCACTTGAGGGTTTGCTTTCGGTGAACGTGCTGTTATGATGCGCGCCGTTGGAGAGATGCCAGAGTGGCCGAATGGGACGGATTCGAAATCCGTTGTACCTTCACCGGTACCTAGGGTTCGAATCCCTATCTCTCCGCCATTATTACGATGTGATAAGCCCCTGATAACATTCGTGTTATCGGGGGTTTTTCATTTCTGGCGTCTGTTTTTAGGGCATTTTTAGGGCAAAAACTCTCTACGTCAGGCCGATACAGAACGGTCAAGGCCGTGGGTTGTCGATAATGCGTAGGGATTGCAGTTTTTGCCACAACGGCTGGTGCAACTGATTTCATATTTGGCTAGACTCGGTTGACTCTCCTGCTTGGATGCCCGGAGCATGCGTGCAACGTTCAGCCCGGTTTACCGTTTTCGTCTATCAAGTGAATGCAAATGACCCAGACTCACTCTTGGCACACAGAATCTGTTCGCTTCTCGCTCCTGGGGGTAACTGAAGGCGCTAAGATCAGCTGGCAGTCGATTACTGGAAAGGAAGCTGAATCAATGACGAATCGGCCGGCCCAGCAGTTGGTCATCGAGGAAGGGCCGTTTGGAGAGGGCAGGCTTGTTGTTACCTCGCAGCCGGGTCGAATAGATATCACCCTTTCTGCGATGCCTGTCGACCCCTTCACTCCTCCCTCTTTAGGGGCCTTTGAAGAGGTTGCACAGTCATTTGAGCGTCGCTTGAGCGGCCTCAAAATGCCTACGGCCGCACGGCTCGCGTTTGGCGCGACCTTGAACATTTACCCTGGGAACTCGGAGACCAGCGGTGCGCTGTTCAGGCAGCTAGTACCACAGGTTCAGATCGACTCTTCTATAAGCGATCTGATATTTCAGTTTAACCGGCCAAAAAAGTACCCGAAGATTAGCGGACTGGTTATGAACCGTCTGACAAAGTGGTCCCAGCTGGCGTTTCAAACTGTTCAGTATCAGAACAATATGGCGGTGAACCCAGTAAGCAAGCCAGTCCTTCAGCTTGAGTTGGATTTGAATAGCCATCCTGAGTCGAAGCTACCGAGTTCATCTGCGTACGGGCCGCTTGTTGCAGCTTTCTTTATCGAAGCTCGTGATTTAGTCGCAGGGGGTGAAATTGGATAGCATTCCGTACTATGTAGAGTCAGCCGTCATCATGGCGCCAATGGAGCGGCGAATTGGCGACGTTGAAAGTTCTGTATTTTTTCTGAGCCCTAACTCGACTGCTGTCTGGTCGGCACCAGAGCTAATATCGAAGCCTGTCACCTCAGCAACGTCTGGTGGTGCTGTAAAAATCGAATTTACTTTTGGTAACGAAGCTGCGCCTCGTGGACGTGTGCGCTTGTTGGATGATCCGCAGGAGTGGCATCCAAATTTCGTGAGTGCTGGGGTTGAGCCTCTGACCCAATGTTTGGCCGTTGTTGTCAAGTCTCAACTGGAGGTGATTTCTGCTTTAGACTCGGTGGCCGATGAGAGTGCCGACCACAGCCGTGTGGCGTTGAGGTCAGTAGTTGACACTGTAGATGATTACGTTCAAGTGAATGACATTTGGAGCTTGAATCAGATGTTAGGTCTTGTCGAGCCATCCTCGTTGCGAAAAATCACGGCCGTGGCATTTCTACGTACTTCTTTCAAATACCGTGACAAACTTGCAAACTGGACAGCGCTGTATAACAAAACCCTCATTCATCTGAATGAGACTGGGCAGGATGCTGATCGTGCGCTACGTGGATTGTCTCGTGCAAGGGTAGTGTAATTGGCAGAAAGCAAGTTGTTGGGCGAAATCGGGATTTTTGGTACTGCGATTTACCAAGTAAGTCCGGAACAGCGCCATGCCGCAATTGTATTCAAGGAACGTGAGAAGGCTCATCCGAGCCTTCTTCATCTCGCCTGGCATTACGATCTGCGTTGTGAGCCATTAAAGGCGGCGTACCGATGCGTGCCCGCTAGTAATTTCGACGAGGAGGAGTTGCAGCTGTTCGCAGAGCAAGCCTCCCGTATATATGAAAAAAATTCTGCTGGTATCCCTTACGGCATGGAATACACGGGTGCATCTGTTTTTGGTGGAGATCTCAAGTTTTTGGACTCCCCAGGGGCGGGGTTAACCTGCGCCACCTTCATACTCGGATTCTTTGACAGCTTAGGTTTCGAAATTCTCGATATCGATAGTTGGCAGGCTAGAGATGACGATGGGCTATGGCAAAAAGGGATTTTTGCCGCGTTGGAAGGTAACCTGAGTAAGGACGCGGCAGTCAAGCAAAAGACTTTGATCGGGCATGCGTTCCGCTTCCGACCAGAAGAGGTGGTCGGTAGTGTAGGCGTTTTTGAAGCTGACCCTTTAGGCTTCGAAGAGTCTTTGAAGGTGGGGGCAAGGCTCCTCAGTGAGATCCGAAATCCTCCTCTGAAAGGTTCTGCCCCCCAAGCTAAACCTGCTTAGAGAACCCCATCATTTCGGACACTACTGCGGCCATGCTTTTTGTGTCCGTCGGTATCCAGCGACCGTAGTGTTTTTTCACCATGGTGGTGTCGCTGTGACCTAGTTGCCTGGCTACCCATTCCACGGGCACGTAACTTGACAACGCTTGGCTTGCGAAAGTGTGACGACATTGATTCGCGCCTCGATGACGGACCTCGGCCTTAACCAGGTGAGCCGTGAACCAGTTGCTGACCGTCTTTCCGCTCCACAGCAAGCCGCTGGTCGAGCTGCGGAAAAGAAACGTGGCTTTCATCTTTTTGGAGGTTATGTTGTCGCGCTGGATGACAGCGATGTCCACCGTGGTGGCGTCTTTGGCTGCGGCAACAATCTCCCGCATCAGTTTGAGGGCTGGGTTGATAAGCTCGACGACTCGAACCCTTGAGCGTTCTTTGGGGACTTTGAATTCACCGACGACCAATGCCCGGCGGACATGTACCAGGCCGGCTTCAAGATCAACGTCTTCGGCAGCGAGGCCAATAAGTTCGGACAGGGACAGTCCAGCCCAGCAGTTGAATTCGATCATTCGGGCATCAGCTCGCCGATCAGGATCCGCTTTACCGATCAACTCGATCTCGGTGCGACTGAACGGATCGGCATGCTCCAGGTCGACGTCAGATCCGACGTTGCTGATCCGGTCGAGCGGATTGGCTTTCAGGATGCCGTCGCCGAAGGCATCAGCCCAAACCCCACGGACGACGGTGAAAATGTCGTTCACTGTTTTCGGGGCGAGGCCTTGCTTGAGCAACTGCGCTTGGAACAACTCGATGTCGCTCTTGCTGATGTCTACGATCCGGCGCTGGCCGAATTTCTTCTCGACGTGTACAGCCTTGCTAACGTAGTTGACGACAGTGCTCGAAGCCTTGAGCGCGCGCTGAACCTCCAGCCAACGATCAATGCCTTCCTTCACGATACGCTTTAGCGAAGGGCCGCCAGTCCCCGTGAACATGGCAGCCCTAGGCGATTTCGGAAAGTGGGCCGCATAGTCGAAGCGGCACTCTTTTATTTCCGCGAGGATGGTGCGGCGCTTGTTGTCGGCGTAAGCGATCGCGGCCTTGTTTACTTTCGAGATCCCTTCCAAGGGTTCCCGGCATCGTTGGCCGTTGAAGATGAACCAGATGCGTAACTGCTTGCCGTTCATCTCAACGCCGGTCGGCATCTTATCGGTCATGGTTTCCCTTCCATCCAGCGCTCAATTGCTGTGCGGTTGTAGACGATCACGTTGGCTGGATCCTTTCGCCAGTGTTTGCCTTCGAGCCAGAGGCCGCGTGTGCGGTACTTACGGACGGCTTCGGTGCTCAGACCGAACACCGGGTACAGCAGGTCCTGGCGGAACCAGGCACCTGGTGTGATGTGGAAGTCGAGTTTCTCTGCTGCGCTCATTGTTGTTTCTCCCCTGCACGCCGGGCGATACCCTCGGCTTGGCGTTGCTTGCTGCATTGTTCGTGATTGCCGTGTGCCCGTGACCTGTTGCATTTGTCGCAGATGGTTTGTAAGTCGAGTGGGGGCATTTGCCCGTGGCGGATTCGGACTGTTCGGCGAAGGGTGTTCATGCGGCGGATCCCGGTTTTGCGGTGGTACTGATGCGATTGGCTAAGTCCAGGAGCCTCTGTGCTTGCTTCTCCGCCTTCAATTGGGTCGATTCCGTGCCTGGCATTGCCCGCCAAGTCATCTGGGCGAGAATCAGCGTGGCGTGCGCTTGCAGCAGCGTTTGATAGTCAGCCCGGGTGAGTATCGATTCGACTTTGGGTGTTTGACTGAGGCGGATGATGTCCTTCGTCAGTGCGGCGACGCGCTCCCGGTGGTACTTGGATTGAGCCGCAACACCCTTCGCGACGGCGCGCAGGACTGCTTGGCGGACAAAGTAGGCCATCAGCAGCAGCCCAACGGCTGAGCAGGCGGCGATGATGATTAATTGTTGTGATTGCATGTGCTGTGCTCATCGGTAGAGCCCGCCGCCGGGATCATTGGTGAGAGGCCGGCAGCGGGGCGTTGCAGTGGTGGTTAGCCCAAGTTGAAGCTGCCGATGGTCAACTTCGCCCCACCGCCGACTTCCTGCTGAACGACATCCTTGAATTCTTGTGCGAGGTCCTCGCGCAGCTGCTCTTCGCCAATCCATCGCAGGCGCAGCAGTGGCTTGTCACCGCCGGTGAGGACAGCAACACGAAGTCGGATGATCTGGACCTTTAGCCCTTCGTATGGCTCGACGGTGAATAGGAATTCGGCTGGCAGGCCTTCGGAGGATTTGGCTTCGATCTGGTCCATCGCCGAACGGGATGCGCTCAGGTCGCCAACGACATGTTCGCTCTTGCGTGCTTGCTCGATGCTGATGGAGCGGATCGCGCTCGCGGCTTTGCGCAGATCGATTTGGCTATCGTCCGCTCCAAGGGCTTGGAGGTTCGACGCCCAATCCTCAATCCAATCGCTCAGGTCTTTCTGCGCGAATTGGATGGTGGCAGCACGTTCGAGCGCTCGGAAGGCGGCAGTTTTTCTTAGATTGAGGGTGGCGGTGAAGTCGCCGTGCCCTGGTTCTTTGGTGTCGCCGAGGTTGAAAATTACGGTGCACGACATGGCTTCTGCGTCGACAAAGCCAGATGCGACGGTATCGGCGCTTTGCTCCATCACGTAGTTGCCGAAGTCCAGCAATGAGTGGGTGGTGAGCGCGCCCCGAAAGCGACTGCGAGCGGCTTGAAACTTCTCGATGCTGTGGATCTTCTGATCAGACGGCAGCACCAGCGCCGGAGTGAAGGTGCTCAGCGGCTTGGCATAGGCCAGTACGGCTGTGTCTTGGATCAACTGAATTGCTTTGGCTTCCATTGGATCGTTTTCCTTTTGGTGAGAGGCATGGATAGAGCGGTTAGGACTTCGCGTGAATCGGCGCGGCGTCTCGGTTGAACAGCTGGCCCGCGCGCGGAGCTTCGGCAAACAAGGTCAGGCGTCCGCCCTCGTTGACATGCATCGGCGTGTCGAGGGTTGTGTCTTCGCTGCGGCTGCCGCGTTTGGTTGGCACCTTGTAGGCAAGCTTGTGGTTGACCGTTACCTGGTGGCTGTCGGCAATTTGTTTAAGCGTGAAGGTCAGCGTGACGGAGCCGACCTTGCCGTTGTCGACAACGCCTGATGCAACTTCGGAAAGGGCGTGACCGATCTGGTTCGCGAAGACGCCCGCGTTGAGTTCGCCGATGAATTCGGCTGTGTCCGTTGGTTTCATGTGCTGTGCCTTATTGAGTGCGAGTTGTATCCCCCTGGACGGCAGGGGGCACCGGTAAATCAGGCGGCTGCCGTCAACGCTTGGGCGTCGAGGTAGTCGGCAAGGTCATGCAGGTAAACCACCGGCTTGGCCCGGGTAGAGCCGTGCAGGCGCTTGACCGTGAGCTTGATGCGGCCCTTCTTGATCTCGGTCAGCAAGTGGCGATCGGTACGGATATGTGAGAAATAATGTTCGCGAACTGCAGCCAGCGTCGGGCACGGTGTTGCGAACTGGCGCCGAAGCTGGTCGAGGGTGTTGCTCATGCAGCGTCCTCCCCGAACCCCTCCGATGGGGGCAGCAACTTAAGGCGGATTAATTCGGCGAGGCCTTCTTTACTTTTGCCCATGGCGGCCGCGCAGACGTTGCCGTGTAGGTCAGCGACGACGGCACCGTAGGGATATTCAGGCGATTTGGTCGGGGTAACGTAGGCAATTTGCCCCTCACCAATGACTGCGTCGACGCAGCGGAAAACCTCAGCCAGCTCGGCGCTGACCGGAGGCAGCGATTCCAGCAGCTGTACGGCTTCGGCTGATGCGCCTATTAGCGTGGCGCGGCTGATGACGGTCGGGTGGTTGAGGAACATCGGGACCAGCTTCAGTGCGCCGATGGCTTGGGTAATGGCGTTCTGGCTCATGCTGCGGCGTCCTTGTGCGTAATGGTGATGTTCAGTTTCTTGGCGACCCACTCAACGCCTGCTTCTTTCACCATCACCACGGCGTAGTGGCGGTGCTGGTTGATAGCAGGGACCCAGGTGCTGCGTGGGTCGGAGAACAGGTAACCGCGATCGCGGTGTTTGCTGGCGAGCTCGCCGTTGTTGGTGAGGACTCCCAGCTCCCGCAACCTGGTGCGGAGGGCGCGGGGCTTAAGGCCGAGTACGGCTGCCGTTTCGTCCAGGGTGCGATTCATGGCGGTCCTCAGGCTGCTGCGTTGTCAGGGCGAGCTGTCAGGGCGTCGAAGAACTCGTCGAGCTGTCCGAAAAGGTCGTCGAGCGCGCCCTCGTTGTGCAGTACCAGGTCATTGTCCTGAATGCCGATGCCCATTTCGCTTGCGTGCGGATTGACCTCTGTTGCGTCAGGTCGAAGGACATGAATCACGATGCCGCCACGTTTGCGGACAAAGTCGGCTTCGTTCTCAAAGCGCAGATCACTGATGACAAAGCCAGTTGCGGTGTCCTGGGCCTGGCCGAGGAATTCGAGATTCTGTTCGGCCAATAACAGCCATAGCTCCGGGTGCACCATGTTGCGGCCCCATTCGGTACCCATGGACTGCATCAACTCGCGAGCGGAGCGTCCGAGCCAGCCGATGGGCTGCTCTTTACGATCATCATCGAAGTCGCAAGGACTTAGGTTGAAGATGTTCATCAGGCCTTCGCGCAGTGGGTCTGCGAACGCATAGGTCTGAAAGCCGTGTACGTTGGCCAGGTGATTGGCAGCAGTGGTTTTGCCTGTGCGTGCGCGGCCGGCGAGGCCGATCAATAGTTGCTTCATGCTGCGTCCCCTCCCCATGGGGAAGTGACGGCGATAGCGATGAGCTGTGCTGCGGCGTTGCTACGCACGCTAGTGACGACGAGCAGGCCAGTAGCCTGCTGAATGGCGATTACCGCTGCGCGGTTGGTTGCTGCTGCTGGGTGTAAATAAACGGTGCAGCGTGTGTTGCTGTGCTGTGTTGTTTGCATGGCTGTAACCCTTGGTGAGAGGTGCAAACCAAGATTACAAGAAAACACGTATTTAACAACAGTATTTTTTGTTTTGTTTTTTTGTAGCCAACAAAAAACCCGCTCGCGGCGGGTTTTTTTTGTAAGGGTCGCTATCGAAGAACTGAATACCAGAAGACGCGACCTAGGACATTGATGTCCTGGAGCTGAATCTGCTCTGGGGTATATTCCTCGTCCGGGTGCTCATCCCTGTTGAAGCTTCTAAGCCGTATCCCGCCAGAGGGGAGACGGTATAAAAGCTTCACTCGCAAATGGCCGTTATGGTCGAGAGCGTATATGTCTCCATCTTTTATAGACGTTTTACCTCTGTCGACTCCCGCGGTGCTTCCGTGAGGGAGTACAGGCTCCATGCTGTTTCCGTAGATGGAAACACACACAGCATTTTCGGGTTGGACGCCCATTTTTCGAAGTGTGATGCTTCCAAATCGCAATTTGGCTTTGCTGTGTGCCTGAATTGAAACTCTTCCAGATCCTGCCGAAAGCTCTACTTCCTTAAGCAATGGCACTTCTACCTCATCGTCATCTAACGGCGTGTCGTCATCCCAGACATCAATCGGGCCAAGAAGCAGTGCGCGGCTTTCAAGCGCCTTTTCAGAGAACTCCAAAGGTTGGTGAAGGGGGGCATCTCGACTTGTAAGTCGATCCAGCTCTATGCCAAGAACCCGTGCAATTTGTATCGAGTACTTGGACGTCTGTGATTTTCCGCGCTCAAAAGCCGCATATGACTGCTGAGAAAGGCGCTCGCCATCTGGCAGCAGGCGGCTGACTTTGGTTGCCAGTTCGTCCTGGGTCATGCCGAGCTCAAGGCGTCGGGCCTTGAACATCTTGGCTACAGGGCTTGGGTATGTATTGAGATCGATCATTACGCGAGGCTACAAATAAATTTGTAGCTTTTCAAACGTAAAAACACGTTGAGATCTAACAAAAAAACACGTAAATTCCGTATGTCACGACGTAAAGAGGCTGCTATGAGCAATTCTGAATCCATGCGAAATGCCTTTGCTGAAGCTATTGAGAAGGCTGGAGGGCAGTCGGCTTTCGCTCGACTCATCTCGGCGCCTGGAAAGCCAGTGTCTCAGCAGCTTGTGTCGTACTGGCTCAAGAAAGGCGAGGTACCAGCGGAGCTTGTACTTCGCGTTGAACTGTTAACTGGCATAGACCGCATTCGGTTAAGGCCGGATGTGTTCTGTTTACCAGAAGATGTTCAGTCGCTTCACGCAGCATAAGAAAAGGTGCCGAGCTGGGGCCTCTCACCAAAGATCCCCCAGCTCAGCTACGACGACACACAGCACATGTACATCGGTCGTGGTCGTAGGATAGGGGTTGCCCTGGACTATGGCTACACCGTAAACGGGGGATTTACGGTTATGAGTCGCACAGATCTTTTGCCGGACGCTGGTCCGGTCCTTCCTCTGCGCCAGGCGATCTATCGCGCTGGTCGTGACTACAAGGGCGGAATCACCGCCCTTGCTTTTGCCATGGTGTTGGACAACGACACCCTCCAGAAGAAACTCAAGCTCGACGAAGAGCGCCGCTGGTTGAACCCTGATGAGCTTGAAGAGTTGATTAGGCTTACTGGCGATTCGCGCTTGCTAGATGCGCTGATGCGCCCGGCCGGCGCTGTCTGGTATCGCCCGGTCCCAGTACCAGCAACCCGTGATGCATTGAAGGCTGTTGGTAAGTTGCTCGGCGAAACCGGTGAATTCGTGGCAGCAATGCACGATGGTGCTGCCGACAAAGTGTGGAAGCTTCACGAAGTCCTCCTTCTTGAAAAACAGGGCATGGACGTGATCCGCGAAGTCCTCGGCATCATGGCGGGTGCTCGTCAGTCGATGGAGGACCGTGTCCATGGCTGATGAAATCGATCGCGCCAACGACCAGGCGCAATACCTGCTCGACGTTGCCCTTCACCGTAGTCGCCGCGTTCCTTCGAGTCGCGTCAGCGCGCAGTTCTGCGAGGATTGTGATGACCCTATCCCGTTGCTTCGACAGCAGACGATCGCGGGTTGCGAAACCTGTGTCCACTGTCAGGGGTTGCGGGAGGCTCGGCGATGACTGAAACGGCCAAAGGAATAGCCATCGCCAACTGGGCAAAGCGTTACATCAATACCTTCGATCTCGCCCTGGTCTCAATTGAGCCAGGAGAAAAAGCCCCTAAGGGTCTGGGGTGGAATAAGCCGGGCGGCTACATCACGGATGCTTCCGCCGCCGAAGCATTCTGGCAGCAGAACCCCAACCATAACCTCGGAGTCGTTCTTGGGCCGAGCCGTGTCTGTTCGCTGGACGTCGACGACGTTCAGTGGACGCGGCACGTGTTGTATGAGCTGCTGGGTGTCGATCTGGATGCCATGGCGTTGGTGTATCCGACCATTGTCGGTAACCCTGCGCGCTTCCGGGTCATGTTCAAAGTGCCGGAAGGCATTGAGCTGACTCGGCACTCTCTTTCCTGGCCGAATGAAAAAGACCCTGACGGTTCGATTCACAAAGGCCTGATGGATAGAGCCAAGGCTGCGAAAGAGCAGGGCGACGGGGACGGGGAGGCTGCGGCGCGCGCGGAGGCTGAAGAGTACAAGCGCTTCACGGTGTTCGAGCTGCGCGCTGGCCTGGTATGGACGGTGGTTACACCGGCAATGGGCGCCGGGATGAGATCGCCGGGCCTGTTCACCGCGGGGAGTACGTATTTGATGCCGAGGCCACTGCGCGCATTGGCGTTGGCACGCTCGAAGCCATGAGTAACGGCCGCGCCGGATTCGTCGGTACTACGTCAGCTCAGCCCGGCCCGGGTGCTGACTCGGGCTCGGCATCGGCGGGCCCGTCGCCGCAACTCAATGTCCAGGTCCTCAATTACGGCAATGACAAGGTGAGCACGCGTATGGATGGCGACCAGCTCAAAGTGATCATCGCGGCGGTTGATGACCATGTCTCGGCCGGATTCCGGACCGGACAGGGCAAGATCGCCAAGACCTATGAATCAACCTATGCCAGCAGGAGGGTTGGCCGATGAGTGCACTGGAAGCGCTGTACGCGTCGGGCGGCAAGGCCGCGATCATTCCGACGCTTGAATTGTTCTGCACGCCGTGGGCGGCGCCGCTCTACATCTGTCAGGGCTTCGACGACATCACGGCGAAGACCGAGGCGGGCCTGACCCGGACGTTCGTCGCCGCAGGGATTGATGTCGCGTTACCGAAACGCGACAACAGTGGCAGCCAGGCGCTGACGTTTGCGATCGACAACGTCACCGGCGTGGCGCAGCAGTTGATCGATCGGGCGCTGGAGGCCAGAGCGAAAATCGGGATGGTGTTTCGCATCTTTATTTCGACCGACCTGACGGCGCCGGCCGAGGCCCCCTATCGCATGACGGTGCTTGGTGGGTCCATGGAAGGTTCCACGGTGCAGCTGCAGGCCGGTTACTTCGACCTGATCAATCTCGCCTGGCCCCGTCGCAAATACACCTTGGCCTTCGCGCCTTGCCTTAGGTACATCTAAATGTTCGAGAAATACCTGAACGCTTCCTATGAGGATGGCGGGCGCGGCCCTGCGCGGCTGGACTGCTGGGGGCTGGCCCGACTCGTTCGGCATGAGGTGTATGGGCTGCCGTTGCTCCCCAGTTGGGGCTATGTGCGCAACACCATGCCCAAGGTGTTAACCAAGGCGGTGAACGAAGGTGCTGCCGGCATGGAGCGGTGCGCACCAGAAGCCGGGGCAATTGCATGCGTGTGGCGCGGGCTGATCTGCATTCACGTCGCGGTGATCGTCGAGGTGGATGGTCGGCTTCATGGAATGGAAATGAAGCCAGCCGGCGCCACGATCAAGCCGCTGCGCAAATTCCAAGACCAATATCTGACAGTGAGTTATCACCGTGATCGAACTGTACCCGAGCAAGCTGGAGGGCGAGCCTCTGGAGCGGCACGTGACCGACCGGGTCATGACCATCGAGAGCTGGCTGATCAGCAACGTACCCAGCTACCAGGTCCGCGAGTCGCCGCCCATCAGCATTGAAGTCAACGGTCTGTTTGTTGAGCCGACAAACTGGTCGAAGGTTGAATTCGCCCCCAGCGACCTGGTCCGGATTTATCCCGAACCCAAAGGCACTGGATTGGAAGTTGCGGCCTGGGCCATAGTGGCGGCGATCGTCGCGGCGGGCGTGATTATGCTCACGCAGAAGCCACTGGTTTCACCGAGTTCGACCAATAACGCCCGTGGTAAGGGGCTCGAACTGGCGAAAACCACGGGTAACCAGGTGAAGCTGGGCGATGTGATCCGCGAGTGCGCTGGCGAGAACGAGATTTTTCCGGACTACCTGACGCCGACGCGCCGCTATTTCGGTACCGACCCCAAAGTGCAATGGGTCGAGATGCTGTTGTGCATCGGGGTGGGGGAGTTCGAGATTTTGCCCGGGCAAGTGCGTATCGGTGGTACGCCGATCGCCTCGCTGGGTAACACGGCCAGTTACACCATCTATGGTCCGAGTGAATCGGTGGCGGCTGAGCCTGCACGGTTGTGGTGGCACAGCTCGGAGGAGGTCGGTTCGACTTCCACTGGCAGCGCCGGACTGACCCTAACCACCACGACAAACATTGAGCAGCAATTAGCTGCACCTACCGTGCAGTTCAGCGAGTATGTGGTGTCGGTACCGGAATCTGCCGGTTGGTTCCCGATTGGCTGGAGCGCCGGTTTGATCGCGCGCGTTGAGGTCATGTACCCCTACGTATTCACTGCGCCGGCTGACGGTAGCGCGACGGTGATAAGCGGCGACTATGTGCCAATGATCAATGCCTTCGTTGGGATGAAGATTGAGGTCACCGGGGCCAATGCCGGTGAGTATGTCGTGGCGAGTTATTCACCGTACGTCCCGGGTGTCCCGGCGGTGACTGGCAGCGCGTCGAGGGTCACCGGGAATGTGGCACCGACTCGTTTTGACTTCGACGTCACGCCGCTGACCTTCACGGTGACCCGTGGATCGAGTACCTACACAGTTGCCCTGAGCACGGCGACTACGAACCTTGCGGGATTGGTCAACGCGGTGAATGCACAACTGACCAGCACTGGGCTGGTGGCCAGTGCATCAAGCAACTTTCTGCGCGTTGCTGAATCAGCCTCACCCTACAGCGGTGTGGCGTTAAGCCTGGGCGGCAGTACGCAGCCGATCTTTGGCTCGGCTCCAGTGTTTGTCACCGGAGTGCAAACCGTGGCAGCGGCGGACGCGATCTCAGCCAAGATGACGCTGGCATACGACGGTGGAGCTCCGGCTATCGGCCTTCAGACTGGCACCCTTTGGTCGTGCATCGGTTATCGCGATCTGCGGTACCGGATCGGTGCCGTGGCGGCTGACGCCGTGGTTGATGTCCACGGACCCTCATCGATCACCGTGATACGGCTGACCGACACCGGCGCTGAGGAAGCCTCCTGGATCGGCTTTGACGACATCGAAAGCAACACTGCACGGGTTACCCTGGATGGCTCAACGACTGAGGGAGATTGGGCCGGCCCGTTTGCCGTCTGCCCCAAAGGCGAGGTTGTTCGGCGGTTCGAGATCGACTTCTTCTTTCCTCAGGGCCTGGTCCGATACACCGAAAAGAACGGCAACATCCGCTCGCACTGGGCGAAGGTCGAAGTCCAATACCGTGACATCGCCACCGCTGGCGCCTGGACCAGCGTGTCCTACACGTTCAACGCGATGAGTCCTGATCAACAGGGATACACCCGCAGCATTCTGGCAGCGACCTACATCCGTCCTGAGGTTCGTATTCGTCGAATCGGGGAGGAGTCACCGGAAAATTTCAAGTTCAATCGGGTCCAGTGGTATGGCCTGCGCGGCCGGATCGACAAGGCGCCGACTCGGTACGAGGGCTGTTCAGTGATGGCGCTGTATGTGCGCGGTGGTGACAAGCTGTCTGCGCAGTCACAAAGCCAGGTGTCTGTGGTCGGCACACGCAAGCTGCCGGTGCTTATCGACGGGCAGTGGAGCGCCCCGGTCGCCACCCGTGACATCGTACCCTGGGTGAACTACGTGATGAAGTCCGCCGGTGGCACCGATAGCGATCTCGATCTCGAGGAGTTTGCGCGATACGGAGCAATCTGGTCACCGCGTAACGATTACTTTGATTACAAGGTCGAGGACGACAGCACGGTCAAGGAATGTCTGAACGATGCACTGCTTGCCGGATTTGCCGAGTTCACCGTGGAGCGCGGCCGCGTAACTCCGGTCAGGGATGAGCCGCGTGCGGTGTTCGAGCAGATGTACACGCCGCAGAGCATGACCGGTCCGTTGCGGCGCAATTTCACGTTGCCGGCACCGGACGATTACGACGGGGTTGAGGTCAAGTACATCGATGGCGTTACCCGAGCTGAAGAAATTGTTGACTGCAGCTTGCCGGGGGATGCGAAACAAACAGTGCAGACCATCACGGTAAAGGGGGTGACCAGTCGCGACAAAGCCTGGCGTATCGGCCGCCGTCGGCGGCGTGCTCAGGTTTACCAGAACAAAAGTTACAGCTGGGGAACGGAGTATTCGGCGTTGAACAGCGGCTACCTCAGCTATTGCGCCGTCGCCGACGACATTCCGGGGTATGGGCAAAGTGCTGTATTGGTGGGGCTCACGACCGGCAACGGACTGGTGCTACTGGAGAGTTCCGAGCCGCTGACATGGAAAGAAGGTACATCGCACGTGGTCGGGCTTCGTCGTCCGGACGGTACCGTGAGCGGGCCGTGGGCAGCCAAACGAGTCGATGACTTCCGACTGACTATCCCTGCGTTGGATTTCAGCCCTGATTTGTCCTGGGAGATCGAGCCACCGCACCTGCTCTTCGGCGAGGCTACTCGCTGGTGTTACCCGGTATTGATCACTTCGATTCAGCCAGGCGACTACTCGGCAGATGTTGAGGCCGTGAACTACGACGTGCGTGTCTACGCAGACGACAATAACTTCGCCCCCACTTAAGGACTGCGGACATGCTTTCACTTCCGGATGATCTTCCGCTTCCCGTGGGGGAGGGATACGGCTTCAAGCCGGTGAGCCCAATAGTACGCACGCAAATGGCGAGCGGCAGAGCGATGCAGCGTCGCAGGTTTCTCAGCGTTCCAACGATTTTGCCTGTCAGTTGGTTATTCACCGCCGATGAAGCGAAGCTTTTCGAGGGCTGGTGCAAATGGGGTATTGGCTGGGCGGACTGGTTTCTCTGCCCGATCAAAACTCCACTCGGGCTGACGCCGACCCGGGCCCGGTTCACTGATATCTATGAGGGGCCGGAGTTCGTTGCTGATGACTTATGGCGCTACACGGCCACGCTCGAACTGTTCGAGTTGCCGATCCTGAATGAGGCTGAGCTCGCCGACTTGCTGGCTGGGATAGATATCCGCCTCATGAACTCTCGACTGCGCAGCCTGCTGCAGCGCTGGTACACCAAATCTTGGCCCGGCGCGACATAGCAAATCGATTGCTGATTACTTTTCAATTCTATAGCCCACCGTCGTGTGGGCTTTTTTTCGCCTGGAGCAAATATGAGCGGACCATCGGATCTCGCCCGGCTGACGATAACGGTCGACACGGCTGACGAGCTACTACTGAGCCCTGAAAGCAAAATGATGGATGTAGGGGGCGGAGTGATGCGGCCCACGAATGCCATGGTGATGGCGAACCTCGCGACCCAGCTCGGCGGGGCGATGCCCTATCACGCTGTCGAAGCGGGGCTTGCCAATACGGTGGACGGTACAAATTTCAGTGTTCTTTCCAGCGACGAAGCTGAATACGTGATGCTCTATCGAAATGTTGGTGGTGTGGCTGTACCGGTCAAACCCTATCCGTCGGCCGAAGCCGTCAAGCAGGCCAAGATCGTAGCGGATGGTGCTAAGGATGCTGGTGTGGCGGGATTCGCCCTAGCCGATCCGGTAATGCTCAAATCTTCACTTGTGGATGGCGTCTGCGACGAGGACGGAAACCCGATTCTTGGCGTGCGAGAAGACGGCGTAGCTGTAGCACTGCTCGACGCCTTGCCCGGTCTTGCGCTGCTCAGTAAGTGGGCGTGGGTCCACGTAGATGCCAATAACTGGGTTGTCTTCGGAATCGAGTGGGACGGCACGGTGTACAAGCATGGCGATGCGCCTAGCGGGGTGTCGGTGTACTTGGATAACGGCGATGTGTTCTGCCTCGTTGATGGCGTGCCTTACCAGGTTACATCGTCGGGTTCCAACTTCAGCCCCAAAGCATCCAGCATGGGCATCTCCTTTTTGACCCGATCCGGCCCGGTATCGAAGCTATCGAAAGTCATCCCAGTGCCTGGCTCAACTGCCGAGTTCGTGAAAAAGGTTCTGCACATCATTGGCGCAGGTCAGTCGCTGGTCATGGGGGCTTTCTCCCCTCTGACCACCACCATTCCGCCCATCGCTAACCGGTTGTTCACCCTGGCTAATGGCGTGCGCCTGTCCAACCAGGACGGCACGCTGAACGCCAGTGATGTTGCCCCTTTCATCCCGCTGGTCGGCGTCTATACCGAAACCCCGGCAGTGCAGCACGCGGCGCAGCTGGGGCGGCGGGGCACTATCCCATCGGATGCTTGTTTGCTGGTCAGCGTGCACGGTCGAAACGGCTACACGATCAGCCAGCTCTCCAAGGGAACGCTGTACTACCAAAACAGCATTACCGCCATTGTGGCAGCCAAGGCTGAGTGCGTAGCTCGTAACCTGGAATACGCCGTCCCCTACATTGACTGGATTCAGGGTGAAGCGAATGTCGCCACACCGGAGCAGGATTATTACAACGCCCTGGTCCAACTGCAGGCCGATTACGAGGCCGACATTAAGGCCATCACTGGCCAGGCTGGACCGATTCCGCTGCTGCTCTCGCAGATCAGTAACTGGACAGCCTACAACCGTACCGAAAGCGCCGTTCCATTCGCGCAGATACGTGCAGCGCTCGACTTCCCTGACAAGTTCATCTGCGTCGGCCCTAAATACTGGCTCCCGACCGTGGTGGACGGCATACATCTGGGGGCCGATTCCTCCATGCGCCTGGGCTGTATGCACGGCATGGCCGGTGAGGAAGTCATTAATGGGCGTTCCTGGTTGCCAACGCACTGCACTCGCGCGGTGCGAGCCGGGAAGGTCGTCACGCTGGACTTTCACACGCCACACGGCGCCCTGGCGATCGACACCGTGGCCGTGGTCGATCCCGGCAATCGGGGGCTGCGCTACGTCGATTCTAACGGCGTCGGGTCGATCGCCAGCGTAAAGCTGCTCGGCCGCAACCGCATTGCGATCAACCTGACTGATGAGCCTACCGGTACCGGCGCCTATGTCGGCATCGCCGACGTTGGTGTTTCAGGCAGCGCGGGCGGTCCCTTCACCGGAGCTCGATCTTGCCTGCGTGATAGCGAAATCATCAAGGATGGCTACGACCGTCCCTTTTACAACTGGGCTGTGCATCAGCGCATGACAGTGGAGATCTAAAAATGACTGGACGAATGATTGTGTTGCCTGGAGTGAAAATCGCCGGTGGCACTGGTGCTGAACGTATTGAAGTATCCAGCTCGGATATCGTCGCCGCGAAAATTGCCAACCTTTCAAATTTTCTCAGCGCCCGCTCCATTAAGAACACGCCCGCCGGCGGCGTCGCCGGGTATTGCCTGCGCACCGGGGGCGCCTTGGTAGAGAAGGGTGCTGCCAACAGCTTCACCCGAAGTGTATTCGCTGGGCGGCCAGCCGTAGGTTTGAAGTCCAACGGTGCGGCGGCTGGGCTCGCGTTGCCCGGCGGGAGCTTGCATTCCTCTTACTGCGTGGTCTCCGCTGTAGCCATCCAGTACCTGGCCTCGGGGACTGTGAATATCATCTCCGGCTTCACGGGCGGCGACGTGTACACCAATTGCCCTTTGCGGCACACCGGCGTGCCGGCGGGCTCTCAGGCTTACGTCTCGGCCTATGGCCCGAATGCCACCGTCCCAAACGTCAGCGCCCCGGTGACTGTGGACGCGTGGCAAATCGTCGTCTCCGACTACAATAATGACACCAAGACCACCTCACTTGGGGTTAACGGTATTGGCAGTCTTTCCGCCATGCAGAAAGACGTGTCGCTGTTTCCCGGTCCGGCTGATTACTTGGAGATTGGCTATCACGCAGGCGCGAACGGTCTACGTACAACACTTGTCGGCGACATGTATGTCTTCAACACCAGCATGCTGCGCTCAGACTTCCTGAAGGAGCAGCTTACCGCGCTGATGGCTGCCATGAAGGCTGATTACGGCATCGCCTGATATCGCCGACACCTACAAGCCCGCCAAGTGCGGGCTTCTGTTTGCCTGGAGAAAAGTGATGACTGATAACGAAAAGGATCGTGACATCCTTGCCCGCACTCTATGGGGCGAGGCCCGCGGCGAAAGTATTGCCGGCCAAATTGCCGTTGCCTGGACGATCCGCAACCGTGTCAACGACGGCCGGGCCAAGTCCTGGTGGGGCGAGGGATATGTCGGGGTGTGCCAGAAACCGTACCAGTTCAGTTGCTGGAATCGAAACGATCCGAACCATGCCTACCTGACCGGCGCTAAGCAGATCCCGTTCCGGGAGTTTGCCCAGGCCCAGATTGCTGCTGAGCAGGTGATCGGAGGGAAAGTGCCGGATCCCACTGGTGGTGCCACGCACTATTACGCGACCACGATGCCAGCGGCGCCCGTTTGGGCGGCGAAGGCCAAGCAGACGCTGCAGCTCGGCCGGCATGTCTTCTTCAAGGATGTGCCATGAGTACGGCGGCGCTGAAGCTGGCAGTTGTCGGTGCGCTCGCGTTGCTGCCGATCACTGCCGTCGGTGTATGGCAGGTGCAGGAATGGCGTTACGCCAAACGGTTAGCAGATCAGGCTGGACTGCATCAGGGCGACTTGACTGTCATCAGCAACGCGGCGGCAGCTCAGGCGCGCGCCGAGCAGGATAAGCGCCTTGCGCTCGAGCAGCGCCTGTCGGCCAGCGACCAATCCCATCACGAGGCTTTGACCAATGCTAAAAAAAATCAGGCTCGCTTGCGCGATCGCCTTGCCACTTCTGATTTGCGGTTGTCAGTTCTCCTCGACACAACGGATCCAGCCGGTGGCTTTCCAGTCCCAGCCAGTACCGATGCCGGCGGCCTGGATCATGGAGGAGCGCGTGCCCGACTTGACCCAGCGCATGCTCAACGAATTGTCGACATTACAGAAGACGGTGACGAAGGATTGATCGCTCTCAAAGCCTGCCAAGCTTATGTGCGAGAAATTAGCCGCTAGATGATAACAATTTGATAAGGGTTCACTTGTTGAAGTAGTCACCAGATAATAGGCGGCTTTCTAAGAAATCTAATAAAGCTAATGCGTCGCCGTCGTACCAGTAGCCTTCCCCATCAATATCAGAAAATAATTTTTCGCCATTAAGGGAGTTTGTGATGATATAGGATGCGAAAGTTGCTGGTAACTTCAGCTCTGATGTAATGTTGAATCGATTACCATGTGCGATTGCATTCCTAATATGTCTTAGAAATTCAAGTTCTGGAGCGCGATTCAGATATTTGACTTTGGAGAATGCATCGCCTACGTGAAGGATTGCTGCCTTTATTGGTATGTTAAGAAATTCAAAAATTTTTCGTGGGTTCGCCTTGATGTATTCTAGGGATGGATTTATTAATAGATGATAAGCGTTTGGACTATTAATTTCTTCATTCGTATCGGTGAGTGATTTTTGGCTTGATTTCGCGCGGATCGTTATTGTGTGTGCACGTTGTACCAATGAGCTGTTGGGGTCGGAAAAACCCGTTATCCCTAGCATGAATGCGGCTATTGGAGCTTGAGCTGTTCTTATTGCGTCCAGTAGCTGTTGCTGAATGAGAGTGTTCATTCGGTAATCTCAGTCCATTTAATATAATTTGTAATCGTCTTATCAAAATGTCATCCTAAGACATTCTTCAGGTAAGTTGAGGATTACGTGATCTTCCAATAAAGGAAGAATTGTCTTGGATACCTTATGAACGACAAAGAGAATGAAGCGATATTCTTTTTCTCGCTTAAAGCTGATCGGCTTGATGAATGCCATCATGTCCATCCGGCTAATTAGGTAATTGATATTTATAGTGGTCTCTTTGTTAAAGTGCGCTTCTCGATTTGTATAGGTTACGGCTTCATGTCTGAAGTGCACTGTCAGTTCTTCGGCTGCGACTGTTGGATCTATAAGTCCACCCCTTTTTGGCTCTTTCAATTTATTGCCTAAAGCTTTGGCAAGTTGCATGCCAAACTCCTGGGCGCTCGTTTGGCGTATGTGCCACTGATCATCGTACTTTGGAAATATATCTCGACAGTCGTCAAGCTTGTTTGCTAGGGATACGCAAAGTATTAGGCTATTGGGAGCTTCTCTCTCGATGTGGATTTTCGCACGTTCGATGAGCATAGTAGTTTGCGTAGAGGTTTTATTTTTTATAGATAGATTATCTATGCTTCCGCTCGTTTTGCCGGGGAAGCGAACCGGATCTGTTTCGGCGCCAAAACCTACACGGACAAAAGGTTGAAAAGTATTGAACCAACGCGTTTCAAGTTCTATGGGGGAGTCGATGATTAAATCAAAAGTAAGTTGACCTTCTCCCTCATCTCTAATTTCTTCAATCTCTGTTTTTCGATAGTAATCCAGCGTTCCGAGTCTAACTGAGCCGCGTTTCATTATATGGTCTTTGCTATGGCAACTTTTAGTAAGGAGCATTGATAACGCCTCTATATCGTCTTTTGGTTTTGGAGATAGGAGTAGGAGGGTATGGCAGAATGCTTTCATATGGCAATACCGATCTTTGCTTTCCGTCTATGTTGATGTGACCTTCAATCGGCGCCACCGGCAGCGACGGGAGTCGTCAGCACAGGCAAGGCAGTCATTCAGTTCCAATGCGCTTTTTGTGGTGCTTAAATAAAAGTTGTCAAGGCTGGTGCTACATATGCCGCTATCCTGTAATCGATCGCTCAATATGAATGGTGGCGGCATGGAAGGGGTAGAGCTAAGTACAAAGATTGAGCGCGAAGCGGACAGGCTTCTCACTCAGATCGCCAAGGCGGACTCGATGATTGTTGCGGCGAAAGCTGGCGCACGCGCTGAGGGATTTGTTCTTGGCTTGGAGTCAGCCCGCGCATTGAGTGAAGCGACCATAGATCGGCTTTACGTCATCTTCGATACCGCGACTGAAGAGCGGCTGAGATCGCTCGCTACGAACTAAAACATCGTCGGGTTTGCAGGTTCAATCGGATTTATGAGGTTGCTCTGTTGGTTGCGCACATTGCCGACTACCCGGTCTACCTTGAACCACTCGAAGGCTTCGGTCGGCTCGCCCTGGTGCATTACCATCTGCTCGGCTCGCTCCAAGGGTGTGGCCGGATCCAGCCATTCCCGGGCTAGTTGCGGCGATAGCGTAACCGGCCGGCGATCGTGAATATCCACCATGCCACCGGCGCTGTCGGCGGTGATGATGACAAAACCGTCGTGATCGCTCGGCTCATGCTCAGCGTTCGGGTATTGGCCGATCGCGGCGCAAAGGATCGGCGATTGATCCCGGCGACGGATCAGGTAGGGCTGCTTCTTCGGACCGCCTTCGTCCACCCATTCAAACCAGTTGTTGATGGCGATGATTGCCCGGTGCGGCCAGATGGCTCGGAAGAAGGGGCCGTGGGCGACTTTCTCGACCCTAGCATTGATTGGCGCAGCGCGGTCCTTGGCCCAGTGCGGACGCCATCCCCATCGAACCATGTCGGCGTGAAGATACTCACCTTCTTGGTGAAAGATGGCCAACTGAGTAGTAGGCGCCGCGTTGTACCGTCCGAAAGGCTGATCGCCGGTGGAGTTAACCAAGGCGTTGGGCATGCTCAACGCAGCGACAAAGTCGTGAATCCCACTATATTGGGAAAGTCTACCGCACATGGTCAGTTCCTCCGCTTCAGCGTGCCCGCCTGCAACTCACGAATGAGCCTCTCTTTTTGGTCGAGGATCAGTTTCAGACTTCGGATCTCGGCCAACTGCTCGGTGGTCTCGGCTTCCAGGTTCGCCATCCACGTCCGCTTCTTTTGGAGTTCGGTCGAGAGCCGGTCGTTCATTTCCACCAGGCTGACAATATTCTCCTTCGCCGCCTGAAGTTGACGCCTCAGATTCTGGATGTCTTCCTCGAGCATGCTTGCATAGTGCTTAACGGTTTCGAGTCGGGTAGGACAGCCGAGCCAGTCGCTGGTGTCCTCGATTTCATACGGTTCCACGATCGCGCCTTTCTTTTACTGGATATTCATACAGTAATTGAAAAGCACTGATCTGACGAGTTGAGGCGACAAGCAGCGTCAAGCCCATCTCAAAAACTTCGCAAAAATATTAACTAAAAGAGCGGCCGGTTTGGATGCGTCAACATCCAAACCGGTCGCCGTCCCTGCAGAATGTCCCTGCAAGTCCAGCCAAGGCTCTTGCTCCGTGCACAAAGCGCGGCGAGCCTAGCACCTGTTTATCCATACAGTAAAGGTCTTGCTATCAATGTCTAGCCCAGTCATCCCTTGGATGGGCGGCAAACGCCGCCTTGCCGATCGCCTCATTCCGCTTTTTCCACCACACGAATGCTACGTCGAAGTCTTTGCCGGCGGGGCTGCGTTGTACTTTATGCGCCCCCAGGCTGCTCCCGTTGAAGTTCTCAACGACATTAACGGCGACCTGGTGACGTTGTACCGCGTCGTGCAGAACCATCTTGAAGAGTTCGTTCGTCAATTCAAATGGGCGCTGAGCTCGCGCCAGTTGTTCGATTGGCAGAAGATGACCCGCCCTGAAACCCTCACTGACATCCAGCGTGCAGCCCGTTTTTTCTATCTGCAGCACCATGCCTTTGCCGGCAAGGTCACCGGACAGACATTCGGTACCGCTACCACCGGGCCCGCCATCAACCTGTTGCGGATCGAAGAAAATCTCTCGGCTGCCTGGCAGCGCCTATCCGGCACCTACGTCGAGAATCTCCCCTGGCTTGAATGCGCCGAACGCTACGACCGTGCCCATACTTTCCACTATATGGATCCGCCTTACTGGCAGACAGCAGGCTATGGGGTGGAATTTCCTTTTGAGAACTATGAGCGAATGGCCGACTTTATGCGGCGCTGTAAAGGCAGGGTCATGGTCAGCATCAATGATCACCCGGATATTCGCCGGGTTTTTGAGGGCTTTCATTTCGAAGCGCTGGACATTCGATATTGCAATACCAATCAACGTCAGGGCAAAGCCGAGGTGAGTGGCGAACTGGTGATCATGAACTGGTCTCCCGCAGAGTTGGGAGGTCTGTTCTAATGCGCCTTTGGGTCACAATCGTTGTGGCCGCGTTATTCCTTTCATGCCTGAGGTTTGGGGGCGGATGGATCCATGGATAGCAAAGTTTTAGGGCATATTTAGGGCAAAATCGAGGCCGCTTTAAGCCGCTGTGGGCTTGCACGGTGGATCCTGCGGCCTGATTTAAGCGGCCTATGGCGGTATGCGCTGTCAGCAGCAGGGGTTCGAATCCCTATCTCTCCGCCATTACATAGAAAAAGCCCCCGTCGCTGAAAAGTGACGGGGGCTTTTTCGTTTCTGGCTTTTTTGTTGGATGTGATGGTGGGCGTGCGGGTTACGGGGGATGTTTTAGCATTCCGGTAAGCGCCTGGAAGACGTTTTGTTCGTCGTTGGGTGAGTTCGTCACACATTCCCGCATCGGCTCATTTCAGCGCACTCACGAAGCCTTGTGCTCGTTTGGGGGCTGAGGTTCTGCATCAAGGCGTCGCGCAATCACATCGAGTAAGTCACAGCCGTCGCGCAGCGGGATGCATATCAGTTGTGCGAAGTCGCTGAGGATCACCGAGTTGGTGGTTATGTCGCCGCGCATCGCGAGATTATCCAGAATCTGCGTAACGGCCCGGATTCGATAACCGGCCGTGTCGAGCAGTGCGTGCAGCGGTTGGGAGGTTTTGACGAAGAGGGTGGGGAGGTCGTCGGTGTTGCTGGTTAACGCCATGTAGTCGTGCATGAGTAAAGCTCCACAAGAACGAGATTTACCAGCCTGTCGTCGCCAAACGAAAGGGTGGCAACTGTGCACAGGTTGGCGAACCGGTGTGGAAGCCGGCAGACCCGAAGGTCTCCCGTGCACAGCTGCCATAACGACAACTCTACAGATGCAAAAACGCCTGCAACCAAGCAAACGCTTCTGCATACCACAACGGGTCGCCAAACCCGGTCGCCATATGGGCGACGGGCGGACTATAAGCCGCGTGGTGAAGGTGGTGCAAGGGATTGAAGTGGAGGAGGATTCTGAGAGATGCGTAGGGATTGCCTTCCGTGACCCAGTGCTGCGACTTCGAGTCTTCAGAAGGCATTATCGAGTATGTGGGAGTTAGAGCGGTGCGAGTTGGATAAATACGGGCGTTGAAAATAAATCCCTCCCCGTTTTTGTTGATATCCAGTTCGACCAAAGCGGAGAGGTCGTCGATGGACTTCCGAAAGTCGATAGGCTTGGGATGCAGGTAGACTTTTTCAACTTTGGTGTCGGGGCGCATCATGGTGGCGGGCTCCTGAAAAAAGATCGGGAACACAGCATTAGGCTTCAACTGGTTGGGTTGAATGTGTACTCGGTGGATCGCATACCTCTCAGTAGTGTTGGCTGGGTATCCCAAACTGCGCAATGACCTGCGTCGTCCGACAATGGAAGAAATCGGATATCGCACCGACATATTTTCCCTCGACGGCATCACCGGTAGTCAGCGCGAATACATTCGCTAGTTGCGGGGGGGGCTGCACCGAGGGGGGAGTTGATGCTGAAACGATCATCACCGGGGAGGGTGAAAATCGCCCTTCCAATTCGTATAGTTTTCTTTTTCGGTAAGGAAGCGGTACCTCAGTGCTTGAAATTTTTTTTGAAAAACCTGCTACGTATTTTTTCGACGTTTACAGCAGCCTTGGATGTTAAAGGTGTCTCATAAGATCTAGGGCGTGTGATTTTTCTTTCAGGGGCAGCGTTTCTTATCACCAGTGCTTTATAAATATGTTCTTTTGCAACTATTTCTCTATAATTCATCGCGCCATCGCTTGTGGAAATGTCGATGCTTCTTGAGAATAAATAATCCTCACCTGCATTCAGTTTGCTAAAGTTTTCGGTATAAACACCAAAGATCTTGGGGCGCCCGAAGCTCATCGGGCCATATGGATCTGCCACTGAATAGGAAAACATCTCGGCAATATCACGGGTTCCGAAGTAAAAGCCTTCACCGAGTAGCATGTTGGTGCTCTTCCCCATGTATTTTGGATCAAGCCCTGCCGTTAGGCTGTCGCTATACTTGTCACTGGTTCCGTGAAACCCAATTAAGTCCCAATTTGATAGTTGCTCATCTGACGGTGATAAAGGGGTAAGTGAAGGTGAAGAGTGCCTTCTTCCATGATAGCTACTATCGAAGTTGTGTGTCTTTTGTATTGCGCTTACCTTGTTGGGTTTTTTGGGTTTTTTAAAAGATCTAAGTATTTTCTTGAATGGATTATGACCATTCGGGTCAATTAGGTTGATAGGGTCGGCCAAACAGTATACATACGAATTCAATCCGCCTTTTCCAAAAGGACTCCAGCGGTCAGGACTATTAAAGCGCATCAATACTGGATTAAATGCTCGATAACCAAGCCCCAATAAATAATGTCCGGTCACAGAGTCAGGCCGTTCGCCGTTAAAGCCTAGCAGACTGGTCAATCCACTTTCAGTGCCGCAGCAACCGTAGGGGGAATAGGTGATGGGTTGTCGCGTGGTAGGAGTCAGAGTGTGCAGTACCGAACGCTGTTGATCAGTGACTAGTAACGTGACGCCAGACTCATCTTCCTGACGGCGCTGCTGCGCCACCAGCAAATTGCCATGCTGCATGATGGAGTGCCGCACTGCACCCTGAACCTCGGTAGCTAAGCGGCTTGTGCAGTAGAAACGCTGGTGCTCGGGGGTGTTTGGCTGTGTGTGGCCAATCAGTCGGTCGAGAGGATCATAGCGATATTCGCAGAGTAGGGCTTTACGTGACGGTGGCATAAGAAGCTACTCCGCAGATCCAATGTGTAGATTCAGTATTGACCGACTTGCGCCGGTTGAGAACTAGCAGAACTATTAGTCTTTCTAGAAAGCCAACGTTTTATGGACGGCCCGTCAGTTGCAAACAATGTGAACGCGCGGAAATGGAATGCAAGCAGACGGCGCTGAATGCAAGCACAGTCGTAGTTAATGTGAGCACTGCGGCTGCTTCAGTCGCAATGACTCCGAGCCTGAAACAGCGGAAGTAGCGTTGATTGTGAAAAGGGGGCGGTGAAAAGGGTGAAAAGGGGACAGACTTACTTTTTGGGTGTTTATTGGCTGTGAAGATGGGAGTTGCGGGGGCTTTCCAGAGGAAGGTTCGGCGCGTCGGCGTATGACGTCCAGCTAACGGTCAACATCCGGGACAGGGCCGTTTATCTGTGCAGCACCGTTCAACCCGCCAACGCATTCAAGACATGCACAGGGTCATTATGAATGGCCTTGAGCAGTGCTTTAGCCGGCCCTGTCGGCTCACGGCGACCTTGCTCCCAGTTGCGCAGCGTGCCGAGTTGTACGTCAATCAGCGCCGCGAACCTGGCCTGGGTCAGACCGGTTGCCTTGCGTATTGCTTTGACTTGCAGTGCGTCAACATGGAACTCGCGGGAAGGCCGACGCTCCCCTCGTACGATTTCATCCATCTGTTGCACGCTTTCCATCAGCTCATCAAAAAATTTGCTCATGATTATCTCCAGTATTCGATGACCGCCTTCAACGCTTTTCGTTCGTCGGCGGTCAGGTCTTGCTGTTCATTTTTGGGGTAGATCATCAATAGTGCGATCTGCGACGCCGAGACGAAGTGGTAGTAAATGACGCGGGCTCCACCTCGTTTGCCATGACCTTTGGCGGCGACCCGAATTTTGCGAATCCCGCCTGTACCTTCGATTACGTCGCCGGCTGACGGGTTGAGCACCAATATTTTCTGCAATGTGATGTAGGCGGCGTCATCCATCAGCTCTTTGGCTCGACGGGTGAAGATCGGGCTCTCAATGAATATCATCGCTAATGTACGCCAATGGCTTACTTTTCAGCAATGATAATCCGGCCTGAGTGGACTTTCATCTGCTCGGTTGTAACAGCGTTTTGAGTAGCGTTCGATCAACAGGCGGGCGGTAAACATGCGATCACGCCAAAACACCATCCCCCCCCACCCACTGAACAGCACACCACCTGCGTGGCACATCCTTGCCGGTGCAGATCTACGTGCTTTACTTCGGCGTGGGCAGTCTGTTCGCGATACTCCCGCTGATTCGCGGCCGCCTGTCCTGGCCATGCTTGCGTGGAGGTTTCTGGTACGTTGCGTTCGCCCTGACCCAGAGCGTTTCGGCTTAGGTGGGCGAAGTCTTGCGCGGTAGCCTGCGTGCGATTCCACGCGGCGAAGTGGAAGCGGCGCGAGCCTATGGCATGCGGCCCTGGCCGTCACCGTCCCGCCGGGCGCGGCGAACCTGGTGCGAACCCACACATTGCGGGCCCATGAGCCACTGCGGGTGGTGGCCGTCATCTACATCATTCTGGTGATCGTGATTGAACAGGGTTTTGCCTGCATCGGCAAAATGCCCCAACGACAGGCCTGATTTCAAGGTGTATGGAAACGTTGGCCTGCGGGCTGATAAGGAGTTTCAGATGAAGTACTCATCGATGGTCAAGCGCATCAGCGGTGAAACCGTCACGGCCTGGGACATTCATTACGCGGCGTGTGAGGCACAGGAGCGGGGTGAAGATGCGATCGTGCTGAGCATCGGCGACCCGGACTTCGCCACCGCCGATGACATTTGCGCAGCGGCGGTCGAGGCCCTGATGCAAGGGGACACCCATTACACCCACGTGATCGGGCGCCCGGTATTGCGTGCAGCGATTGCCGCCAAGCAATCGGCCCTGCTGGGACAGCCGGTGTCGGCCGACAACGTGGCCCTGGTGGCCGGGGCGCAAAACGGGTTGTACGCCACCGCGATGTGCCTGTTCGAGCACGGTGATGAGGTGCTGGTGCCAGCGCCGATGTACCTGACCTACGCCGCGAGCATTCAGGCCTCGGGTGCGCGGTTGGTGCCGATTGCCCAGCCCGCGGAAAAAGATTTTCGCCTGACCCTGGTCGCGCTCGAAGCGCTGGTGACCGACAAGACGCGCGGCATTGCCCTGGCCACGCCGAACAACCCGACCGGCAACGTCTATACGCGTGAAGAACTGGAAGCCGTGGCGCTGGTCGCCCAGCGCCACAACCTGTGGGTGATCAGTGACGAGGTCTACGGGCAATTGACCTATGACCGTCCGCACCTGAGCGTGGCGTCGTTCGAAGGCATGGCCGAGCGCACCATCGTGCTCAACAGCCTGTCCAAATCCCATGCCATGACCGGTTGGCGGGTGGGCTGGGTGGTCGCACCGCTCGAGCTGATCGGCCATCTGGATAACCTGATGCTGTGCATGCTCTATGGCTTGCCGGGCTTTATCCAGGCGGCCGCGCTCAAGGCGCTGGAACTGGATGAGCAGGTGGTCGGCGAGGGGCGGGTACTGTATCGCCGTCGCCGCGACCTGGTGGTCGAAGGGCTGCGCGATGTGCCGCTGCTCAAGTGCAAGGTGCCCGAGGCCGGCATGTTCATGTTGGTCGATGTGCGCGACAGCGGCCTGTCGAGTACCGATTTCGCCTGGCAACTGTTCCGTGAAACCGGGGTGGCGGTACTCGATGCCAGTGCGTTCGGCGCGAGCACCGCAGGTTTTGTGCGCATCTCCTTCACCGTGTCCGATGCCGCGCTGAGCGATGCCTGTGGTCGCATCGCCGGTTTCATCAAGCGGCTTCAGGCGCGCAACTGAGGACGGTGGCCACGCCGGCTCAATCAATCCGCGATGTTGATAGACGGCGCTCCCTGGCGCTTCATAAACTGTCGCCAGTCTTGAAGACCGGGGGCGGTAGATGAATCGCAATGAACTGCGCAAGGCCGACATCAACCTGATGGTGGTGTTTGAAACGCTGATGCTTGAACGCAACGTGACGCGGGCCGCGGAAAAACTGTTTCTCGGCCAGCCGACCATCAGTTCGGCGCTCAACCGTTTACGCGTGATGCTCAACGACCCGCTGTTCATCCGGGTCGGTCACCGCATGGAACCCACCGCACGGGCCGAAGAGCTGATCCAGCACCTTTCGCCGGCGCTGGACGCCTTGTCTTCGGCGCTGAGCCTGACCCGCGAGTTTGATCCTGCCACCAGCACCATGACCTTTCGCATCGGTCTGTCCGATGACGTTGAATTCGGCTTGCTGCCACCGCTGTTGCGCGCCTTGCGCCAGGAGGCGCCGCAGGTGGTGTTTGTGGTTCAGCATGTCGACTATTGGCGCATCCCCGATTTGCTGGCGTGCGGCGACATCACCGTCGGCATCAGCCAGACGCGCGGCTTGCCGGCCAACGCCAAGCGTAAATTGCTGCGGCATATCCAGCCCTGCGTGTTGCGCGCCGATGCCAGCGATACGCCACTGACCCTCGATGAATATTGCGCGCGCCCCCACGTACTGGTTTCACACACGGCCAATGTCAGTGGCTTTGCCGATGAGTGGCTGGCCGAGATCGGTCGTACACGCCAGGTGGTGTTGTCGGTGCCGCAATACAGTTCGTTACCGGCCTTGCTCGCCGGCACCGACATGATCGCCAGCCTGCCGGACTACGCGGCGACCGCGATGGCCGCGTCGGGCCAGTTGTTCAAGGAACCGTTCCCGTTCAAGACGCCGACCCTGGACCTGTCCATGGTCTGGCTCAGTCACGTCGACACCGACCCTGCCGAACGCTGGCTGCGTTCCCGACTCGAAACCTTCATGAGCGAACATGGCGTACCAGAGCCATAGGACCTGTGTCGTATGCAGTGGCAGGGATGCGCCGTGATATATGTAGGACCTTTCAGCAAGACCCCAAGGAGCTTCACAATGCCTCACCTGCACATGGAATACACCGCCAACCTGCCTGAACTCAATGCCGACGTGGCGTTGCTGCGCTTGAACCATGCGTTGGTCGCCTCCGGCCAGTTTTCCGCCGAGTTCGACATCAAGAGCCGTGCGGTACAGGTGAGTCGGTTCCGGGTCGGTACCGGGCTGGGCGAGCGCGGCTTTGTCCATGTGCAACTGGCGATGTTGAGTGGCCGCTCGCCGGCGATCAAGAAGCAATTGTCCGAGAGCCTGTTGGCGGTGCTGCAGGAACTGTGTGCATGGCCGGCCGAAGTCGATGTGCAACTGTGTGTCGAGATTCTGGACATCGACCGCGACGCCTATACCAAGACCGCCATCGGTCATTGATACCCGGTACGCGCTGTCAGGACAGGTCTTGCCCGGTACAGGCCTGGATGACTTGCTCGCGTAGCCAGGTGTTGGCGCTGTCCAGCTCGCTGGCCTGGTTCCACTGCATGTCGAGGGTGAAGCCGGGCAGGCCGTTGGGGGCCTCGCAAGGGCTGTACAACGACCGGTCGACCAGCGCTTGCTGGATGCGTCGCGGCAGGGTCAGCACCAGGTCGGTGCCGCGGATCAACTGGAGTGCCGCGCTGTAGCTGTTGGCGCGGGCGACGATCTGGCGCTTGTGTGCCTGTTGCGCGAGCCAGCCGTCGACCATGTTGGTGGCGGACGTCCAGGGGGTGGGGAACACATGGCGGCGTTCGGCGAAGGCTTTCAGGCTCAAGCGCGGCTCCAGTGGGGCGGCCGCTTGGTCGAGCACGCACACCAGATCGTCCTCGAGCAGCACCTGTGACCTGAAGTCGCCGTGGGCGCGATGGAAGTGGGGGCCGAAGCACACCACCAGGTCGATGGAGCCATCGCGCAGGTCCTCGGCCGGGATGTCGGTCTCCAGTTTCTGCACGTTGATGGTGACCGGCAGGTCGGCGTCATCGAACGCCTTCAACAGGCGCGGCAGGATCAACTGCTCGAAATACTCCGGCGCACAGATGTTGAAGGTCACGGCCTGACGAGTCGGGTCGAAGGCCTGGACCCCGGCATGGCACAGGTTGATGCTTTCGAGGATCTTCAGCACATGGGGGTACATGCTGCTGGCCTTGTAGGTCGCCTGCATGCCGGTGCGGGTGTTGATGAACAATTCATCCTCGAAACTGGTGCGCAGTTTCTTCAGGCAATAACTCACCGTGGACTGGCTGACACAGAGTGAGTCAGACACCCCGGTGACATTGCGCTGTTCATACACGGCGATGAACACCATCAGGTCCTGCATGTCGAGCTTTCTAAGCGAGTTACTATTGAGCATCCGTACCGTCTCGTTCTGCTCGTTGCGCAGGACCTGCGCAAACGTGTGCGAGCGATGCTAACGGAACGATGGTCCCAGGAGAATGGTTTGTAGGACGATTCACTGATAGGTGTGGGACAGAAACTGTAAACAACACGACGTCCGTCACAGTCCGACGGTAGCCGGGACTGCACGGCGACTGGACAGCACCAGCGCCAACATGCCGATGGCCACCAGCAGGACCCCGAGGATTTCCGGCAGCAGGGGTGGTTGCCCGAGCCAGAACCAGTGGAACGCGGTCAGCAATAGCGTGCTGAGGTAGATGTAGGAAATCACTGTGGACGCTGCAATCACCCCGATTGCCCGGTGCAGCAACCAGAAGGTCGCCAGCGTGGCGAACAAGGCCAGGTAGACCAGCCACAGCAGATCGCCGGCCGACAACAACGACCCGGTTCGCCAGCCGCCACTGAGCAGGCAAAGCGCGAACAGAAACAGCGAACCAAAGAGCATGTTCCAGAATGTCATGGCCACCGGGCCGCAGTCTTTCAGGCTGTTGGCTTTCAAGCGCTGACTGAGGGGAGAGTACAGCGCCATCGCCAGGCAGCCGACGGCATAGACCGATACTGCGTACAGCGAGGGCCACTCGCCGGGGCCAGCGCCCCTGAGGATCAGCAACAAGGCACCGGCCGCTGCAATCAGCATCGGCAGCAAGCGGTTTCTGATGCGATTGCCCGGGTTCAGGAAGGCTTCGAACACCAGGGTCATCAATGGCACCAAGGTGAACAGGGTGCCGGTGTTGGCGGCCGAGGTGTAGCGCAAGGCTTCAAACAACGAGCCGAAGTAGACCGCCAGCAACAAGCCGAGCCAGGCATGGCTGAGCAGTCCCTTGCCAGTGACAGTGGTGCGGCTGCCGAGCAGCAGCATCGGTAAAAACGCCAGCGCCGAAAACAGCAGGCGCAATGCGGTCAGCAGGATCGGGTCGATGGCGTGGCTGACTTGCGCCGCGGCGAAAAACGACACGGCAATCAATACCGCCCAGAGCAACATGCCAACGTTGGCGGAGGCAAAACTGGTGGGGTTCATTGGCCGGCTCCCGATCCATCCATGTGGTGGGCGTAGTGCCGTGGATCAAAGCGCAGCACCATCAGCATCATCAGCACCATCACGGCGGCCAGGGACCACCAGGCCCATTCGAAACTGCCCAGTTGGTCGCGGATCACCCCGGCAAGCAGGGGCGAGACCCCGGCGATCAGGTAGCCGATGCCTTGCACGAAGGCGGTCAGACCACCGGCACGCTGCGGGTTGTCCAGGTGATCGAGGGACACGATCAGGCTCATGGGGAACAGGCCGCCGATGCCCAGCCCCAACAGGCATGGCCACAGCAGGCTCAGGTGCTGCGGGCTGAGGACCAGGCCGCAGAAACCGGCTGTGATCAACCCCAGCAACACCACCAGCACCAGGCGTTTATCGCGGCTGCGATTGGCCAGGGCAGGGGCCAACAGGCCGGACAGTACTTCCATCGCCGTCAAGAATCCCAGCAACAGGCCGGCACTGTGTTCGCTCCAGCCTTTCTCGACGTAGTACGGCGCCAGCCAAGCCAGTACGCAGGTGTAGGACGCCGTACCCAGACCAAAGAAGATCGCCAGCAGCCAGGCGCGGGAATTGCCGACGAACGATGCCTGGCGCGGGAGGCTGACGGTCCGGGTGCTGATTGCCGAGCGTTGTGCGCACCAGAACAGTAATGCCAACAGCGCCAACGCCGCCCAGATCGCCAGGCCCATGCGCCAACTGCCGGTGCGGGTCATCACCAGGGGGGCAAACGACGCAGCGATCGCTGCACCGCCCATGATCGAGGTGACGTAAAGCCCCATGAACAGCGAGACGTTATCGCTGAAGCGGGATTTGATCAGGGCCGGCATCAGCACCTGGATCAGCGCAATGCCGACACCGGCGAGCACTGCGCTGAGGACCAGTTCGGCTGCAGAGTCGAGGAACAGGCGCGAGGCGGTGGCCAGGCCGATGATCAGCAGTGACAGCACCACGGTGCGATGTTCGCCGAAGCGTTGACTGATGTTCATGCCGAAGAGCATCGCCAGCCCCATAGCCATCACTGGCAGCATGGTCAGGAGCGAGGCGAGGCTGAAACTCAGCGGGATATCACTGCGAATGCCTGACAGTAGCGGGCCGACGGCGGCCATTGACGGGCGCAGGTTCAGTGCGACGAAAATCACCGCGATCATTAGCCAGAGGGCGGTGCGAGGGGTAGTACGAGGGGGAGTGCGGACGTTTTCCATGACCAGACCTTGAAGAGCAAGGCCGGTATTAGGCGGTGGGGTGTCGGTGCCGGCAAATCAGAAAGTCCCAGGGTGGATCTAGAAATTAAATATCGGTCGAGCGCATTCATTGCAGATGTACACCGATCGGTAGGGCTCATCCACAGAGGTAGCCCATCAGTTCAAGCACATGGGTACCGGTTTTTAACTGGCGCAGGCCTGCGACCGTTGGCCTTGCACTCGTGCCCCAGCGAATGTTTAGCCGAACTGCAACCAAGGTTCTTCAAGTCTGGATTTAATGACTTATCGCCCCGTGTGACGCTGCTCAGCCTCTGTGTTCCGCGGTTTATGTCATGGACGGTTGCTCAGTCGACACCCACCCCGAGGCTTCGCCCGGCGCTCCTGCGTCAGGCCGACAGCATTCGTGTCGACTGATGTCCGCCACCGCACTGAATCTACCTGCACTTCCCTCTGAACTGGCCTTTTGGGCGCTGTGGCACTGTCGCCATGCGCGCCCACCGGATTCGCGCATACCCCGCTGATTTTTCAGACAGATTCACGCCTATGGCGATGGATACACTCGGCAGCGTCCCTGCGCTTGCCTGACGCGGAAATACGAGAGCCCTCATGAGTTCAGCCACGACCCCCTTTGCCAGCCTGCAAGAAGCCCGGACCTTTCTTGAACACAACCCGGATATCGAGATGTTCGAGTTGTTCATCCTCGACAACAACGGCGTGCCACGGGGCAAGTTGTTGCACCGCGATGAGTTGTTGGCGGTCTACGACAGTGGTCGGCCGTTGCCGAGCACTATTCTCGGGCTGACCATCAATGGCGAGGACGTGGAAAACTCCGGGCTGGTCTGGGAAGTCGGCGACATCGACTGCCGCGCCTATCCGCTCAGCGGTAGCCTGCAGCGCATGCCATGGCGACAGATTCCGACCGCGGCGGTGCAGGTCAGCATGCACCCGCAGGAGGGGATGCCGGCCACCGTGGCCGACCCTCGGCATTTGTTGAGCAAGGTGATCGATGGGCTCAAGGCCGACGGCTATTACCCGGTGATGGCGGCGGAGCTGGAGTTCTACCTGCTCGACCAGCAGCGTGATAGCCACGGTCGCCCGCAACCGGCGCGGGACGTCGACGGTGGACGGCCGCGCTCGACCCAGGTCTACGGTTTGCGCGAACTGGAGCAGATCGAACCCTTCCTCGCCGATCTCTATGCGGCCTGCAAGCTCCAGGGCATTCCGGCGCGCACGGCGATTTCCGAGTACGCCCCGGGGCAGGTGGAAATCACCCTTGAGCACCGTGACGATGCCTTGCAAGCCATGGACGAGGCGGTGCGCTACAAGCGCCTGGTCAAAGGCGTGGCGCACAAGCACGGCATGGCTGCGTGCTTCATGGCCAAGCCCTTTGACGACCTGGCCGGTACCGGCATGCACATGCACGTCAGCATTGCCGACAAGGACGGCAACAACCTGTTCGCCAGCGACGCGCCGGACGGTACACCGCTGCTCAAGCAGGCGGTGGGTGGCATGCTCAGCACCTTGCTCGACACCCTGCTGATGTTCTGCCCCAATGCCAACTCCTATCGGCGCTTCCAGACCAACAGTTATGCACCGCTGGCCGCTACCTGGGGGGTGGACAACCGTACCGTGAGCCTGCGAGTACCGGGTGGGCCGGCATTCTCCCGGCATATCGAACACCGCATCTGTGGCGCGGACGCCAACCCCTATCTGGCCGCGGCCGCCATTCTGGCCGGCATCCATCGCGGCATTCGCGAGCAGCGCGACCCTGGCGCACCGGTCGAAGGCAATGGTTATGCCCAGGCCAAGGAGTTGCTGCCCACGGACTGGCTGACCACCCTGCGTGCGCTGGAGGGTTCAGCCTGGGCGCGGGACGCGTTTGGCAGTGAGTTCCTTGGGGTTTACCTGGCGGTGAAACGCGCCGAGTACCGTCAGTTCATGGGCGAGGTCGGTGAGCAGGACTGGCGCTGGTACTTGCACCAGGCATGAGAGGGGTTGAATAGCTGTCACTGTTTGGAAAAAGCCATGAGCCAACTATTTGTTGGCTTCTTTTTCACGAAAAATTGATAGGAGGCTGCTTAAAGTTTGTGCTGTCGTGAGGAACGGATAGCTCGTTCTTTCCTGGCGGCACTTATTTCAGGAATCAACAGACCTCTCATGTTTAAAGTCAAAGCCGTGCGCCCCGAATGGGTGACGTTGATTGCCAGCGCGTTTTTTTTGGCCGGCTTCAACTCCGTACTCTGGCAACACCTGTTCCAGATTACTGCAAACGATGCCCAGGGCATCGGTATGCGTGTGGCATTTGGCGTGATGATCCTCTGCGGGTTCAACATAGTCCTGACCCTGCTGGCCTTTCGGCCGGTGTTCAAACCCCTGTTGATGCTGATGTTCATGGTCAGTGCCAGTGTGGCGTATTTCATGAGTCAGTACGGTGTGCTGATGGACGCTGGCATGTTGCGCAACTTGGCCGAGACCAATGCCACGGAAGTGCGTGACCTGCTGTCGCTGAAGTGGCTGGGGTATAACCTGCTGTTAGGTGTGTTGCCATCCTGGCTGTTATGGCAAACCCCGATTAGTTATCGTCGCTGGCACCGTGAGTTATTGGGTAAAGTTTTAGTGGGTGTGGCATCGGCTGCTGTTATTGGCGGCGTGGCACTGGTTAATTATCAGGGACTGTCTTCATTGTTTCGTAATCACCACGAACTGCGTTTGATGCTGGTGCCGAGCAATTACATTGGCGCCTCCATGGGGTACTTGCGTGAGCAGGTGAAGTCCGCCCATCAGCCCTTCGCCAAACTGGGTGAAGACGCCCAGCGTGATCCGGCCTGGGGCCGCCATGCGCGCAAGTCCTTGACGGTGCTGGTGGTCGGGGAAAGTGCTCGCGCAGAGAACTTCGGTGTCTTGGGCTATGAGCGCAATACCACGCCGAAACTGGCTCATGAGGCCGGGTTGATCGCCTTTACCGATGTGCACTCGTGCGGCACGGAAACAGCGGTTTCGGTGCCCTGCATGTTTTCCAACATGGGGCGCAAGGACTACGACGCCAGCAAGGCGAAGAATGAAGAAGGTTTGCTGGACGTGCTCAAGCATGCCGGGCTGGACGTGATCTGGCGTGATAATCAGTCAGGCTGCAAAGGGACCTGCGACCGGGTCACCGTGGACGATGTCAGTAATCTCAAGGCCCCGGTGTTGTGCGCCAACAATGAGTGTCGCGATGAAATCCTCCTCCAAGGCTTGCAGCATTTCATCGACACCCTGGACAAGGACACCGTGCTGGTACTGCACCAGATGGGCAGCCACGGTCCTGAATACTTCAAACGCTATCCCAAGGAATACGAACACTTCACCCCTGTGTGTGAAAGCAATGCCCTGAACAATTGCAGCCGCGAAAGTATCGTTAATGGTTACGACAACACGCTGGTCTATACCGACTATGTGCTCTCGACCCTGATTGACCTGTTGCGCAGCAATCAGGACAAGGTCGATACCGCGATGCTCTATCTGTCGGACCATGGCGAGTCGCTGGGCGAGTACAACCTGTTCCTGCACGGTACGCCGTACATGCTGGCCCCCGATCAACAGAAGCATGTCGCCATGCTTGCCTGGTTCTCCGACAGCTATCAGAAGTCGTTCTCGGTCGACACCCATTGCCTGCAATTGAGCCGGGACAAACCCCTGAGCCAGGACAACCTGTTCCACTCGATGCTAGGTCTGCTGGAAGTCGACACCCGGGTCTACAACGCCGGCCTGGATATGTTCGCCGGTTGCCGGGGCGCGGTGATCGATGGCGTATCGGCCAGGGATTGAGTGGGTTGCCGCTTTTTTCATACAGCCGCCATCAGGCGGGGTTGCACCACTAGCCAACAAGAGTCGCCCGTCATGTCAGTGCAGCCCCCATCCTCCCTCGAGCGTGAAATCGCCGGGCGTTACCGCCAGGCGCATGCCTGTACGTGCGCAGCACCGCAACCGCCCGGGTTGAGCCAGCGGTTGTCGCACTGGCGCACCGGGCACCTGCTTCGTACCGCACTGAAAGCGGCGGGGGAGCCGGGGTTGATCCTCGATCTGGCCTGTGGCGCCGGGCGCTTCTGGCCGGTTCTGGGCGAGCATGCCAATCGGGTGATCCTGGCGGCCGATCAGTCGCAGGACATGCTCAATCATGCCCGTACCCACCACCCGGCGAGCGTGCTTGAGCGTATCCGGACCTTCCAGAGTTCGGCGTTCAATATCGGACTGTCCGCTAATGCCGTGGACTGTATTGTCTGTTCGACGCTGTTCCAGTACCTGGACCGCGCCGAACACCGCATGGCCCTCCTGCAGGAGTGCCAGCGAGTCAGTCGCGACACGGTGATTGTTTCGGTACGCCTCGATAGTTGTTTCATGCCGGGACGCGATCAGGCCCAGGCTACGCTTTCGCTGGTGCCGGCGCGTCCCCGGCTCAGGAAAAGCACGGTTGAGGCCGAGTTCAAGGCGGCCGGCTTCGAGATCGTCATGCATCGGGACTGGCTGGCAGGCTTTGTCGCATCGCGGATTTACGTGCTGCGCAAAATCAGCCAGGACTGACCCGGCGAACGGCGCTTGCGCCACGGTGAGTGATTTCGCTCATGCTCTTGCATCAGTGGAGGCGCGGAAACTGCCGATGGCGATATATACTGCGCGCCATTCTTCAAGGGAGAGCCGTGTGGCCATCGATATTCACTGGATTCGCGACAACGATAGCCTCGGTCAGTTTTGCGCCCAATGGCAGCAGTTGCCGTTCGTCGCCCTCGACACTGAATTCATGCGGGTCGACACCTTTTATCCGATTGCCGGCCTGCTGCAGATCGGTGATGGCGAGCGTGCCTACCTGATTGACCCTTTGACCATCGACAACTGGCAGCCTCTGGCCGCATTGCTGGAAAACCCGGCCGTGGTCAAGGTGGTGCATGCCTGCAGCGAAGACCTCGAAGTCCTGCTGCGCTTGACCGGCAGCCTGCCAGAGCCCCTGTTCGATACCCAGCTGGCCGCCGCCTACCTGAACCTGGGGTTCTCCATGGGCTACTCGCGCCTGGTGTCGGAGGTGCTTGGCATCGACCTGCCCAAGGGCGAAACCCGTTCGGACTGGCTGCAACGCCCGCTCTCGGAGACCCAGATCAGCTATGCCGCCGAAGATGCCGTGCATCTGGCCGAGGTGTTCGTCCATTTGCGCGCCAGGCTGGCGGACGACAAGTACGCCTGGGTACTGGAAGATGGCGCGGAGCTGGTGGCCAACCTGCGCCGCGAAGTCGACCCGTATGAGGTGTACCGCGAGGCCAAGCTGGCCTGGAAACTGTCGCGCGCGCAACTCGCGGTCCTGCGCGAACTCTGCGCCTGGCGTGAGCGTGAAGCCCGTGCCCGCGACCTGCCGCGTAACCGTATCGTGCGCGAGCATTCGTTGTGGCCGCTGGCCCGTACCCAGCCGGACAACCTCGCGGCACTGGCTAAAATTGAAGACATGCACCCGCGCACCGTGCGTCAGGACGGTGAGTTTCTGCTGGACCTGATCAAGCAGGCGGGCAGCGTCCCGCCTGAGCAATGGCCGCCAGCCGTGCCGGAGCCATTGCCGGTCGAAGCCGCAGCACTGGTCAAGCGCCTGCGTGCGCTCGGTCAGGCAGAGGCGCAGCGGTTGAACATCGCCCCTGAACTGATGCTGCGCAAGAAAACCATGGAAACGCTGCTCAAGAGCGGTTTCCCGAACGGTCCTTACCAATTGCCTGACTCGCTGCGTGGCTGGCGCCGCGAGTTGATGGGCCAGGCCTTGCTCGATAGCCTGGCCACTGCCGGAGAACAGCCTTGAAACGTATTTGTTCCATCTACCGCAGCTCCAAGAAAAACGAAATGTACCTCTACGTGCTCAAGAGCGATGCACTGGAGCGTGTGCCGGACGCGCTGATGGCGGCCTTCGGCAAGGCGATCCACGCCTTTGACCTGGTACTGAGCCCGGAGCGCAAGCTCTCGCGCGAAGACATCACGCTGGTCTTGGAAAACCTCGACACGCAGGGCTACCACCTGCAAATGCCACCGGCCGAAGACGAGTACATCGAGCACTTGCCCGAAGAGTTGCTGCGCCGTAACGATCCGATGTGACCGGCCGCTGTAGAGGCTCTGTCCAGGGCCTCTGGCAACAAGGGAATTGATTTTTCTGGCAAGGGCCGCCGAGGGCGCTGTACTCCCTCGGTGGCCCTGTGCACTGCTTTTGAAGGTTTGAACCATGCGCGTTCTGATTGCTGAACACGACCACGCTGTGTATGCCCAACTGCTGCGCGAGGCGGCTCCCGAGCTGCAGGTACTGACCAGCGGCGACTCTGCCGAACTGGCCAGCCTCGCTGCCGACTGCCCAGTGTGGCTCGGTCAACCGGACCTGCTGGCGACCCTGTTGCGCCAGGGCCACCAGCCGCAGTGGCTGCAGTCGACCTGGGCCGGGATCACGCCGCTGCTGGCGGAGGGTTTGCCACGTCACTACCGGCTGACCCGTGCCGTGGGCATTTTCGGTCAGGTCATGGCCGAATACGTACTGACCTACATGCTCGGCCACGAGCGTGAAGTGCTGGCGCGGCTGGTCAGCCAGGTGGAACGCAAGTGGGATGACCGCCTGGGCCAGAGCCTGGCCGGGCGCAAGGTGCTGATTGTCGGGACCGGTGACATCGGCCAGAGCGTGGCGCAGTTCCTGTTGCCGTTTGGCGTCAAGCTGTACGGTATCGCCAGTGCCCCGCGCGAGCAGGCACCGTTCATCGAAGTGGCGGGGCTGGAAGACCTGGGGCGCCTGGTGGGTGAAGTCGACTACGTGGTCAACCTGTTGCCCAACACCCCGAATACCCACGACCTCTATGACGCCGCGCTGTTCAAGCAATTCAAGCCGACTGGCTTGTTCATCAACGTCGGGCGCGGTGTGGCGGTGGTCGATGCGGATCTGGTGGAAGCCTTGAAAGAAGGGCATCTGGCGGGCGCGGTGATCGACGTCTGCCGTCAGGAGCCGCTGCCGCAGCGTCATCCGTTCTGGACCGCCTGGGGGCTTTTGCTGACCGGCCACAGTTCGGCGCCGACGTCGCCGTCGATGATGGTGCAGTTGTTCGTCGAGAATCTGCGGGCGTATCAGGCGGGTGAAGCGCTGCGCGGGGAAGTGGATTTCGCGCGGGGTTACTAGCTCCACGGCACTGCTCTGTGGCGAGGGAGCTTGCTCCCGCCGGCCGGTCCGCGCTCGGGCGAAGCGGTCGCAAGCCGGCACCTGTACTTGTCTGATGACACGCGGTGGCCAGTCTTGGGGTTGCTACGCAACCCAGCGGGAGCAAGCTCCCTCGCCACAAGGGGCGGGCGCGACTTACAGGGTGAAGTAGCCTTCAGCCGCCAGCTCGCTCAGCGGCACGCGCGGGCTTGGCACTTCACGGGCCTGCAGGTACTCGGCCAGGGTGGCCTTGTCACCCAGCTTGCCGATCGCGACGGCGGCGTGCAGCGCGTAGCCTTGCGGAATGTTCAGCTCCTTGCGGGTCAGCTCCTGGTCGAAACCGGCCATGCCGTGGGTGTGCCAGCCACTGAGGGTGGCTTGCAGGGCCAGGTGGCCCCAGGCCGAGCCCGTGTCGAAGGTGTGCCACAGGGCTGGGGTCTCTTCCTCGGCGCCCGGGGCGGTGAAGGTGGTTTTCGAGATCACGATCACCAGGGCCGAGGCGTGTTGCGCCCAGCTGCGGTTGAATTCGTTCAGCAAACCCAGGTAACGCTCCCAGTTCGGTGTGTCGCGGCGCGCGTATAGAAAACGCCACGGTTGCGAATTGTAGGCCGACGGTGCCCAGCGCGCGGCTTCGAAGAAGCTCAACAGGGTTTCTTCAGGGATGGTTTCGCCGGTAAAGGCGCGCGGTGACCAGCGGTCGGTGAACTGTGGGGCAATGGCGTATTCGGCAACGCGGGGATTGGCGCTCATCAAAGACTTTCCTGGCAACGTTTATGAATGGGCAGTTGGGTAGAACCGGTGCGCGCGGTTGAGCGGGGCAGTGAGGTTTTCGGCCCCTTGGCGATTCACCGTGATGCAACGCGCTAGCGCGTTAATTGCACCCGGGCATGGGTCGTAGCGACCCGCCAAGCTACTGCGCCGGCTGAAAACTGACAAGTGCTCTCGTACCGGCAGTCGCCAGCGCTTGGCCCAAGGGGCTGCGGGCACTAGACTGGCGGCCTTTTCTCCACCTGATGTAGATGCTTGAACCATGGCCGCCAAAGTCGAACCTTTCTGGATACGCAAAACCCTCGAACAACTCGATCAGGAGGAATGGGAGTCGTTGTGCGATGGCTGTGGCCTGTGCTGCCTGCAGAAACTCGAAGATGAAGACGACAACAGCGTCTACTACACGCGTATCGCCTGCAAACTGCTGGACCTGAAAACCTGTCAGTGCACCGACTACCCGAATCGTCGCGATTCGGTGCCCGACTGCATCCAGCTCACGCCGGGCAAGGCCGATCAATTCAAGTGGTTGCCGCCGACCTGCGGCTACCGTCTGGTCAGCGAGGGCAAGGACCTGCCGCTCTGGCACCACCTGGTGTGTGGTGATCGCGACGCAGTGCACCATGAGCGAATCTCGCAGTCCGGGCGCATGCTCGCCGAGGGCAGCGTGGCGGAAGAAGATTGGGAAGATCATCTGATTTTTCGCGCAGGTTGAGACCGGCGCGTTGTTCGAATGAATCACGAGGGAGTGTGTATGGCGGTAGGAGTGCGATTGCCGACGGCATTGTCGCTGTTGGTGCTGGGGTCGCCAGCGTGGGCGGTCGAGAAGGTCGATCTGGATTACCACGTGCGCTTGCTGCCGCAAAGCGATCAGGCCGAAGTGCGCTTGACGCTGGCCCAGGGCTCGGCCGTGCGCAGCCTGGATTTCGACTTGGGTGACGGCAGCCATTACAGCGACTTCAAGGCCGATGGCCAGTGGCAGCTCACGCCCGGCAAAGCTGTGCGCGGCGTCTGGCGCCCGGCGGCCGACAAGGCCAGCCTGACCTACCGCGTACGCATCAGCCATACACGCAAGAATGCTGCCTTCGAGACCCGCATGACGCCGGCTTGGGCGTTGATGCGCGGTGACGAGCTGGTGCCGGCTGCGCGCCTGGATCAGCGCGACGGCATCGAATTGGTGGCGCGCCTGGCGTTCGAATTGCCGACCGGCTGGAAGAGCGTCGAGACTGCCTGGCCGCGCATCGGCAAGAACCGCTTTCGCATCGACAATGTTTCACGACTGTTTGACCGGCCCACCGGCTGGATGCTCGCCGGCAACCTGGGCAGCCGCCGAACGCGCCTGGGCGAGACCGAGGTGACGGTGGCTTCGCCGCGCGGGCAGGGCATGCGCCGGATGGACGTACTGACGATGCTGACCTTTGTCTGGCCGCAAGTGCAGACACTCTACCCTCGCCATCCCGGCAAGCTGTTGATCGTTGGCGCCTCGGACCCGATGTGGCGCGGCAGCATGGCCGGGTATGAGTCGATCTACCTGCACAGCCGCCTGCCGGTGATCAGCGAAAGTGGCAGCAGCCCGCTGATCCGCGAGTTGACCCAGACATTCGGGCGGATCAACGACCAGGACCGCAGTGACTGGATCAGCGAAGGGTTTGCCGAGTACTACGCCATCGAGTTGTTGCGCCGTGCCGGCGGCATGAGCGATGAACGGTACCAGGTGCTGGAAAACTCGATGCACACGCTGGGGCAGAAGGCCGGCACTTTGCGCGGGGAGCAGGCCAGTCCGGCGCAGGTCGCCAGGGCGGTGTTGCTGCTGCAGGAACTGGATCGCGAGATTCGCCTGAAAACCCGTAACAAGCGTTCGCTGGACGACATGCTCCGAGGTGCCATGCAGCTGGAGCAGGTGAGTACCCAGGCGTTCGTGGCGCTCGCCGAAAGTGTGATCGGCGAGCCGTCGAAGGTGCTCGATACCGAACTGCTCAGATAGCCTGAGCCAAACACCTATGGCGAGGGAGCTTGCTCCCGCCCGTTCGTGGCGCTCGCCGAAAGTGTGATCGGCGAGCCGTCGAAGGTGCTCGATACCGAGCTGCTCAGATAGCCTGAACCCAACACCTGTGGCGAGGGAGCTTGCTCCTGCCCGTTCGTGGCGCTCGCCGAAAGTGTGATCGGCGAGCCGTCGAAGGTGCTCGATACCGAACTGCTCAGATAACCTGAACCCAACACCTGTGGCGAGGGAGCTTGCTCCCGCTCGAGCGCGTAGCGCTCGCAAGAGGTTCAGGGCCGCTTCGCAACCCAGCGGAAACAAGCGCCCTCGCCGCAGGGGGATGCGGTGTTGCTCAAACCCCGGCTTCAGGCGATTTCAATGAGTCGTTGCCGGTGACCGTTGCGGTGTGGGTGGCCGCTTCTGCATTGGTCTTCAGGGATTTCAACTCCTCACCGGTGCGCTCGATTTTCGCCCGCGCCTTGTCCAGGTCCCGACGGCCTTGTTCCAGGAAACTTTTCGCCGAACTGTGGCCGGTGATGCCCCGTGCCAGCGCCACGCCGCCGAGTGCGACCTGGACCAGGCCGAACAGCCCACCACGGCGCAGGCCCCTGCCCACCATCACCACGCCACCGGCCAGCGAGCCGATGCGCTCCCAGCCCTGGACATTCTGCGTGGCTGGCGCCTTGAAGGGGGTGGAGTCGATAGGTTCCACGCGTTTGAACTCGCTCATGATCTGTCTCCTCAGGGGGCACTGGATAGAGAACTGACTGTGCAGGCAGTCGACTCGTTCCGTTGGCGGTGCAACCGGTCAGCGAAATTTCGGACCGGAGCGGGTGTTGTTGCCCTTGGCCAGGCGGTCGTAGAGCACCACATTGACGGTGGCGGCCAGGTTCATGCAGCCGGTGGTCGGGATGTAGACCACGTCTTCGCACCACTCGCGGATCTCTTTGTCGAGAGAGCCATCTTCCGGGCCGAAGATGTACAGTGCGCGATCCGGGTGGGTGTATTCCGGCAGGGAGCGGGCACCTTCGACCAGTTCGACCGCGACCGGGACGCAGCCCAGGGGCAGGATCTTTTTCAGGTCGTCGATGCCGATCAGCGGAATGTCGTAGTGGACCTTCTTGGTGTCGGTGACGAAATCGGCGGCGCGCTCATAACGTTTACCGGTGTAGAACACCGAGGCCACGCCATAACAGCCTGCGGCGCGCATCACCGAGCCAACGTTTTCCGGTGATTTAGGGTTATACAAACCAATGCAGCTGTACCGTTTGTCTGCCACGAGCGGGGTGCCTTCGGGAAAAAAACGCGATTATACGGGGATTGGGGGAGGGCGGTCAGATGATCGTTCCCGCACTCTGCGTGGGAATGCTGCCAGGGACACTCCGCGTTGCGCTTTGGATGTGACGCAGAGCGTCACGGGATGCATTCCCACGCGGGAGCGTGGGAGCGATCAAATCAACGTTACTCGTCGTCTTTTTTCATCAGCCCGGCCAGCGCGGCAAACGGGTTGTGGGTCGCCTTGGCGATTTTCGGGGTGCTCAGGGAGCCGTCGCCGAAGTATTGCTGGTCGGTGTAGCGCGAGTGTTCGTTGTCGTGGCAGTACAGGCACAGCAGCTCCCAGTTGGAGCCGTCCTGCGGGTTGTTGTCGTGGTTGTGGTCACGGTGGTGCACGGTCAGCTCGCTCAGGCGTTTGCCGGAGAATTCGCGGGCGCAGCGTCCACAGACGTGGGGGTACATCTTCAGGGCCTTGTCGCGGTAACCCATTTCCCGGTCGCGCTGGGCGTCGGCGAGGATACGGTCCAGCTTGGCGGTATTGGACGGAGGTGTTGACGAACTCATGGGTTCACCTTTGTAAAAGACTAATGACGGTTATGACCCAAGTTTAGCTCAGCCCTTGAGCTTCTCGGCAATCCAGATGGTGTGACGGGTGCCCTTGTTGCCGTGGGCGAACACCTGCACTTCTTCGGCCTTGAAACCGGCCTTTTTCAATTTGTCGGAAAACTGCCGGTCGGCGCTGGCCGACCAGACCGCCAGTACCCCTTTGGGGCGCAGGGCTTTGGCGCAGGCGCTCAGGCCACCGGCCGAGTACAGCCAGCTGTTGGCTTTCTGGGTCAGGCCTTCGGGGCCGTTGTCGACGTCGAGCATGATCGCGTCGAATCCCTGCGGCTCGGCTTGCAGCACCTTGGCCACGTCCTCCATGCGGATCACGGTGCGTGGGTCGAGCAGCGGGCGCCCGGACTTTTCTCCCAGTGGCCCGCGATTCCACTCCACTACGCCCGGTACCAGTTCGGCGACCACCACTTCGGCGCTCTTGCCCAGGTGCTTGAGGGCCGAGGCCAGGGTAAAGCCCATGCCCAGCCCGCCAATCAGCACCCGCGAGTTCGGCCGTCCGGCCACTTTGCGGCAGGGGATTTCGGCCAGGGCGTCTTCGGAACCGTGCATGCGGGTGTTCATCAACTGCCCGCCATCGCCGCCCTGGATCTTGATGACGAAATCTTCGCCGTACTCGAACAGGCACAAGGCACCGCCGTTTTCGGGGATCGGGGTGGTGTCGAGCAGAACGAAACGTTTCATGGGACTCTCATTGAGAAGGGAAAAACTGTCATTGATCAGGGCAATCCTGCGCGCTTGGGAGTAGCCTTGAGGCCACAAGCCAGGGCAACGGAGCCATTGATGAAGCGCACCATTCTAACGGTCATTGTGTTGGCCGCGCTCTCGATAAGTGCGGTACAGGCGCAAGCGTTGCAAGCCGTCCCGATAACACCCTCGGCAGCGCCCGGTTCACCGGGAACCGCAACACCCACCCCCTACCCGCAAATTACCCCGACCGCAGCGCCCAAGGCCGGTGGCGGCAGTGGTGGAGCTCCCTTTTTGCCGCCGATCAAGAACCCCGGCCCGCCCAAGGATCAACCCCTGCCGGGGCTTGAGCAGGTTGCGCCCAAACCCAAAACCCCAGGCGTCTAAATCTGCTGGGAAAGCAGCTGGCCGTCGGCCATGCGCAAGCGCCTGGACAATGACACGGCAATGGCGCGGATGATCTTGGCGGCAATCTTCGGCGCGTCGTTGAGCATCTTTTCCAGGGAGTCCTTGCCCAGGTTGAGCAACTGGCAATGACTCGCCGCCACGCAACTGGCCGAGCGCCGCTCGCCGTCGAGCACGGCCATCTCGCCAAATGCCCGGCCGCTGCGCAGGGTCGCGATGGTGACCTGTTGGCCGTCATGACCGGTCTTCTGCACGGCCACCTGGCCGGAGTGAATGATGCACATGAAGCTGCCGGCATCGCCCTCGTGGAAGATTTCTTCGCCCTGGGCAATGGTGCTGATGCTGAAGTAGCCGGCAGCGGCCGTGAAGTCGGCCAGTTGCAGTTGATCGAACAGGCCGCAGTCCATCAGCCAGTCGCGAATTTCGGTGTTCAGTGAGCGTGGTTCTGGCATGTCGTCAATGTCTTTTCTTGTGTCTGTTGCGGGTCTTGATCGGGAGATAATTCTCTATCGCTTGTGGGCGCGGGCCTTCCCGGCCCGCTCCACATGGGCAAATGTCTCGGATCAGCGCCAGCGGGCGGAGTTCCTCAGGCGATCCCCAGTACCTTGAAGACAAATGCGTATTCGAGGGCTACATCACGTAATCCTTGATAGCGCCCGCTCATCCCGCCGTGGCCGGCACCCAGTTCGGTCTTGAGCAGGAGCAGGTTGTCGTCGGTTTTGCGGGCGCGCAATTTGGCCACCCACTTGGCGGCTTCCCAGTACTGTACGCGGCTGTCGTTGTAGCCGGCGATCACCAGCGTGGCCGGGTAGGCCTGAGCGCTGACGTTTTCGTAGGGCGCATAGGCCTTGATCCGCTCATGCACGTGTGGCTCCTGGGGGTTGCCCCACTCGTCGTACTCGGTGACGGTCAGTGGCAGGTCCGGGTCGAGCATGGTGTTGAGGGTATCGACGAAGGGCACTTCGGCAATGGCCGCCGCGAACAGCTCCGGGCGTTGGTTGAGCACCGCGCCGATCAACAGCCCGCCGGCACTGCCGCCGCTGATCGCCAGCTGTGACGAGGTGGTGTAGCCATTGGCAATCAAGTGTTCGGCACAGGCGATAAAGTCGCTGAAGGTATTCTGCTTGTGCTCCTGCTTGCCGGCGCGGTACCAGGCTTCGCCCAGCTCACCACCGCCACGCACGTGGGCAATGGCAAAGGCCATGCCGCGATCGAGCAGGCTCAGGCGCGCATGGGAGAACCAGGGGTCGAGGCTTTCGCCGTAGGCGCCATAACCGTAGAGGTAGAGGGGCGTCGGCTGGCCGAGCCGGTCGCGCTTGACCACCAGGCTGATGGGTACCTGGGTGCCGTCGGGTGCGGTCGCCCACAGGCGCTGGCTGATGTAGGCATCGGCATCGAAGGGGCCGAGTACGGGTGTTTCCTTGAGGACTTTCTGCTCGCCGCTGGCCAGTTCCAGCTGACGCACCTGCGCCGGGCGATTCAACGCCTCGTAGCGCAGGCGGATCCGCTCGCTGACAAACTCCAGGCTGTTCTGCACGTGCAGGCTGTAGGCGGCGTCCGGTAGCCGCACCCGGTAGGCCGGCAGGCCCTGAGGGTGAACCTCGATGATCGGCAGCCCCCCTTCACGCAGGCTCAGGGTCATGGCCGTGGCGTTCAGGCTCATGCCGTCGAGCATCACCGTGTCGCTATGGGGGATCAGGTTTTGCCAGTCATCCTGGGTCGGCGCCACGCCGGTGTCGATGGCCTGGTACAGGGCAAAGTTGATGCCGTCGCGATTGCTGCGAATCAGCCAGGTCCACTGGTCGTCGAGCTTGCCGTGGTCGACGTCGTACTCGTGGTCCTCGATCCGTGGCGCCAGGCATGTGAAAGCCTGCTGCGGCTGCATGGCATCCAGGGCCCAGACTTCACTGGTGGTCTTGCTGCCCAGGGACAGCAGCAACTGGCGCTCGGAGCTTGAGCGATAACAGTGCAGGAAAAACCGCCCGTCCGGTTCATGGAAGACTTCTTCGGCGGCCGTGCCGTCGAGTCGATAGCGAAACAGTTTGTGCGGGCGATGGGTCTCGTCCAGTTCGGCGAAGAACAGTGTCAGGCTGTCGTTGGCCCAGGTCATGCTGCCATCGCAGTCCTCGAACGCCAGTTCGCTGATCTTGCCGTTGGACAGCTCCTTGATGAACAAGGTGTAGGTCTCGTCGCCGATGGTGTCCAGGCTATAAGCCAGGCGCTGGTGGTCCGGGCTGATGCTGAAGGCGCCCAGCGAGAAGAAGCCGCCATTGGCCAGCTCGTTGGGGTCGAGCAGCAACTGCTCCCGGCTTTCATCGACCTGCAGGCTATCGTCGGCCGGGCGCGGGCAGCGGTAGTGGCGGGCATACTCGTCGCCGGCGATGGTCCGGGTGTAGTACAGGTACGGCCCCCATGGGGACGGCAGCGACAGATCGGTTTCGAGAATCCGGCCCTTGATTTCATTGAACAGGGTTTCGCGCAGCCCGGCCTGATCGGCCAGTTGGGCTTCCTGGTAGTCGTTTTCGGCCTTGAGGTAGTCCAGCACGGGGGCGGTGTCCCGTTCCTGCAGCCAGGCGTACGGATCATCACCGTCGGCCTTGCGGGCAATCGGGGCGCTGCAAACGTGGGCGGATCGGGGCATGTGGGGCTCTCGGACGGTGTGCAAAAGGGGCTTCACGGACAGCGGGGCAGCTTGATCCGCGAAAAGCCGTTATCATAAGCGCCTCTTTGCCTGCCATGCCATGGACACCATGACCGAGAACGACTATCTGATCGCTTGGGGCCTTTACGCCTTTGCCGCTTTGGGCTGCCTGTTGGTGTGGATGCGCATGACCCGCTGGATGTGGCGCTGGCTGCGCCAGCCGCTGCGCCTGGTCATGGTGGTGCTGTTGTTCAGCCCGACCATCATTGACCCGGTGAAGGAAAAGTTCGCCCCGGCCATTGCCATCACCGCCCTGGACTTGTTGTTCAAGGTGGGGAACAACGCCTGGCGGGCCATTTCCGACCTGTTCATGTACGGCATGATCGCCCTGGGTATCTACCTGATATTCGTGTTCATCCGTTTCCCCATCGAGCGTGCCGCCAATGCGCGCAAGGAACAGGCCGCCGCCGCTCGGGCTGCTGACCCCGACGATGACCAACCTTTCGGCGGTGCCGGCGATGATCGTTACGGTCGTCCCCCTGTGCCGAGCTCCCCCCAGCGTTCGCGAGTCGAACCCCGCCTTTGATGGCCCCGGCATTGAAGCGAGAGTCCCGGCATGTGTGAATTATTGGGCATGAGCGCCAATGTACCGACCGATATCGTGTTCAGCTTCACCGGGCTGATGCAGCGCGGCGGTCGGACCGGCCCGCACCGGGACGGTTGGGGTATCGGGTTCTATGAAGGTCGCGGCCTGCGGGTGTTCCAGGACCCGGCCGCCAGTTGCGACTCGGAAGTGGCGCAGTTGGTGCAACGCTATCCGATCAAGAGCGAAGTGGTGATCGGGCATATCCGCCAGGCCAACGTCGGCAAGGTCTGCCTGTCCAACACCCACCCGTTCGTGCGCGAGCTCTGGGGGCGCAACTGGTGTTTTGCGCATAACGGCCAGCTCGCCGATTTCCAGCCAGTGGCGAGTTTCTACCGGCCGATTGGCGACACCGACAGCGAATCGGCGTTCTGCGACCTGCTCAACCGAGTGCGCGAAGCCTTCCCGGAGCCCGTGGAGGTCGAACAGTTGCTGGCGAGCCTGGTGGCGGCCTGCGCCGAGTACCGCAGCCAAGGCGTGTTCAATTGCCTGTTGAGCGACGGCGACTGGCTGTTCTGCTATTGCTCGACCAAGCTGGCCCAGATCACCCGGCGCGCGCCCTTCGGTCCGGCACGCTTGAAGGACGTGGACGTGATCGTCGACTTCCAGGCCGAAACCACGCCCAACGACGTGGTGACGGTGATCGCCACCGAACCCTTGACCGAAAACGAAACCTGGACCCGCTACGAACCGGGCCAATGGAGCCTGTGGCGACGCGGTGAATGCGTCAGCCAGGGCAAGACCGAATAAGGAACAGCCGATATGTTGCTCAGTTATGTGCGCCTGGTGTTGTTTGCCGTCGGCCTGTTGGTGGGGGTGCAGGTACCGGGGTTCATCAATGATTATGCCAAGCGGGTCGAGGCGCACCTGATCGAAGCGCAGACCGGCCTGCGGGGTTTCCAGGGCACGGCCGAGCAGTTTTTCAAGGGTGACCTGCAAGCATTGGTGGCCCATTATCGCGCCAGTGAAGACCCGGTATTTCGCAGCGATGCCGACAGCCTGAACACCCTGTTGACCCGGCAACTGGCGCTGGATAAACAGTTCCAGGCCATGCAGGGCCCGTGGTACATCCGCTTCCTGCAGGTGGTCCTGGCCGCCGACCCGGAGATTCGCAAGGAAACCTGGAACGGCTACAGCTACCAGATCCTGCTGACCCCCGAAGCCATGGGCTGGGGGTTGGGTGGGGCGATGCTCTTGTCGTTCGGCCTGGAATGCCTGTTCCGCCTGATCGACTGGGTGGTGCTGGGCGGCAAGCGCCTGCGCCAGAGCCGGCCGATCGAAGAGCGGGACTTACGCGGCTTGTAATGCCGAAGAACAGCCAGTCGCCTGCGCAGGAAGCGGTTCCTGCGCAGGCGAAGGTTTACCAGTCGAGCGAGTAGCTCATGCTGAACGTACGGCCTTCGGCGTTGGCATAGGGGGCCTTGGCGTTGGACTGGGCGTACAGGTTCTGGTAGTTGCGATCGGTCAGGTTGAATACCCCACCTTCCAGACGGCCGACCGGCAGTTCCACGGAACCGAGCAGGTCCACCAGGGTGTAGCCATCGATGTCGCGTCCGTTGTCATCCTTGAGGGCCGCGTCGTAGCTGGCCAGCTGCATGCCTTGCAGGCGCAGGTTGTAATCGTCCTCGGTGTAACCGACGAACAGGGTGGTCTTGGCGGGTGAGATGCGCGTGGCTGGCAGGTCGATCCATTTGCCGTTCTGCTGGGTCTCGCCCTTGGTCCAGGCATAAGTGCCACCCACCGACCAGCGATCGGTCGCGCGGTAGGTCAGGCTGTTTTCGATGCCGCGAATCCGTTCCTTCTGATCGATCAGGCGCAATACGCGCTCATTGGCATCGTAGAACTGGGTCACGTCCGAGGTGTTTTCATACACGGTGACGTCGGCTTGCCACTGGTCCCAGTCGCCACGCCAGCCCAGCTCGTAGCTGTCGACCTTGATGGCCTGGGCGTCGAGGGTCTTGATGTCGAAGGTGCTGTCCACGTCACGCAGGAAACGCTGGATATCCGGCAGCGAAAAACCCTGGCTATAGTTGACGAACACGTCCTGGTTGTCACTCAGGTGATAGACCGCCCCCAGGTTGTACAGGGTGGCGTCGTATTTGAGGGTTTCGCCGGGCAGCGTCGCATAATTGCCGGTCTGCACGATTTCTCCATAGGCGATGCTGTCGGAGACCTCGCTTTCGATCCATTCACGGCGAATGCCGCCGCGCAAGGTCCAGTCAGCGATGTCCCAGGACATTTGCCCGTAGATGGCCTTGGTGGTGGTCTCGGTATCCGGGCCCAGTTCATAGGTGGTGCCGGTCTTGGTGTAGTCCAGGCCCTTGACGCTGTACTGGTCGCCCCGCTGGGTGGAGCGCTCGTTATTGTAGTCGGTACCCCAGACCAGGTTGCCCGTGGCACTGCCGATGGCCGGTAGCGGCGTATCGATGGCCGCGCGCAGGCCGTGGACATCCTGCACGCTGTTGTTGTCGGAGACCCCGGCGTAGCCCCTCGACACGTCAGGGAAAAACAGCGCGTCAGCCCGGCGCCAGTAGCTTTCCAGTTGCAGGCCCTGACCGTAGAAGTCCTTGTCGGTGTAGTTGAGATTGGCGGCCTGGTTATGGGTATAGGGCTGGTCGTCGAGGTGCAGCCCTTTGATCGCGACGGCTTCCTCCTTGTTTTTCGGGTCCTTGGTGTAGCCGGTGTCCTGTTCGTCCTTGTAGTCCTGCAGTGACAGGCTGACTTTCTTGTTCTCGTCCAGCTCGTAACCGAAACGACCTTGCAGGTCATAGGTCTCGGTGTCCATGTTGCTGCCCTGGGAGGTGTCCTGGGGGATGCGGTCACCGTTGCCGTCGAACTGATCGTTGCGTTGAGTCAGGTTGGCGGACACATACCAGTCCAGGGCATCCTTGCGCCCGGTCGCACTCTGGAAGGCTTCGTAGGCGAAACCTTTGCGGTTGAAGTTGTTGCCAGTGGTCATCCCCAGCTTGCTGCTGTAGGCAGCGTCCTGGCCCTGGTTGCGCTTGGTGATGATGTTGATGGTGCCGCCTGAAGCGCCGGCGCCGTAGACGCTGCTGGCACCGGAGACTACTTCGATGCGTTCGATGCTGGCCGGGGAGATGCTGTTGAGCTGACGGGCATTGTCGCGCGTGGAGTTCTGCGATACACCGTCGATCAATACCAGCACGTTACGCCCGCGCAAGGTCTGGCCGTAATTGCTCATCCCGCCGGTGGACGGTGCAAGGCCGGGAACCAATTGCCCAAGAATGTCGGAGACCCGGCGACCCGCGCCGCTCTGCTCACGGATTTGCTGTTCGTCGATGACCTGGACCGAGCCCGGGATCGAGGCAATGCTCGCTTCACTGCGGGTCGCGGAAACGACAGTGGCTTGCATGTTCAGGGCGCCGGACTGCTGTTCGGTGTCATCGGCCCAACTGTAGGCGCTGAAGCTACCGAGCAGCGGAATCAGCAATGAGAGTTTGGTTCGGGTCATGAGGTCGTCTTTTTCTAGTTGTGATGAGCGTGGGTAGATAAGGTTGTGGGAGCGGGTGTCACGGTGAATGCCCGCACCCAACGGATTCCGAGGGCGGCCAGTGCGTAGGTCAGGGCCACCAGCCAGAAGCTGTGGGCCAGGCCGATCACCCCCATGCCGATTCCGCCGAGCACGGTTCCGAGCAAGGCACCGGCCTTGGCCGCGCTGTTGCCCAGGCCGAGGGCAAAACCCTGCTGGCTGGCGCACACGGTATTGGCGATCAGTGCATAGGCGACTGGAAGCAGGGCGCCTTGCCAGATGCCCCAGACCAGCCGGCTGGCGAGAAATCCCAGCCATTCGTTGGCCAGTGCCGTGGCGGCCAGCGTCAGGGCACACAACCAGGCCACACCCTCGATGACGCGCAAGGTGTAGGCCGGTTGCCAGCGGTCGAACAAACGCCCCCACAGCGGTGCGGAAATCGCCAGGGTGGCGGCACTCGCGGCGTAGGTGGCGCCGATCAGCCAGCCCGGGGCGTGCAGGATGTTGGCGACGTACAGGGCGTAGAACGGCTGCGGGATCATCTTCGCGGCCTGGATCAACACGATCACCAACAGGATTGCACTCAGCCAGCCTTTGGGCAGGGCCACCGGCGTAACGGTTTTTTTCTGCGAGGCCCGTGCCTTGTCCGCCGGCAGGAAAAAACTGCCCAGCGCGCACAACAGGCAAATCGCCGTTGCGCCGTAACAGAGCAAGGCGAACCCCGAGACGTCCATCAGCCAGCCGCCCAGCACCGGGCCGATCAACGAGCCGACGGCGGTCGCCGATTGCAGGCGTGCCAGGGTATGGCCCCGCCGGGAACTGTCGCAGCAGGCCAGGGCATAGGCTTGAGCCGCTGCGAGGAAGCCGGCCAGCGCGCCTTGCATCACGCGAATGGCCACCAGCAGCCAGGGATCGTCGGTGATGGCTGCGAGCCCTTGGCAGAGCGCCAGCGCCAGCAACGCACGAATGATCATCGGCTTGTGCCCGGTGCGGTCGCCCAGGCGACCCCACGCGGGCGTCAGGAGCATGGCCGCGAGCATCGGGCCGGCATACACCAGTGCCGATAGCAGCGCGGTGTAGCCGGCACCCTCTGGCCCGAGCAGATGCTGGATCTGCAAGGGCCAGAACGGGCCGCTCATTTCCATGGCGCCCATGGAGACAAACTGGATGACGATCAGCAGTCGCAATGCGCGCCCGTCAGCGAGCATCGGCGCTTTCTCGCAGTGGGTTGCTGAGGCGTCCGACAATGTCGGCATGACTGTCGAGCAAGCGCATGCGCATGAACGACTTTGCCGGCCAGTCCTGCTCCAGCAGGGCCTGGCGTTCGCTTTCCCAGCGTGCCGGTTCGACGCGCTCGCGCACGCTGTCGAAACACTGTGCAACCTGCGTTGCCAGGCGATCCCAAAGGATGTTTTCCGACACATTCCAGTGGCGGGCACAGAGCAATGTCAGTTCACCCAAGTGGCACATGAACGTGGTGTGCAGGAGCTTGTCGCGGACAAAACCGGCATCGTCGTACAGGGTCATTTTCGGATCGTGCAACTGGATATCCAGGCCCTGGGCGTGCAGGGTCTTGCGATCGATGCGAATGTCACCGAAATCACGCAACAACAGACGATTCAACTGACCGTCAGCCCCCATCACCATGAAGCTGTTTTGCTGGTGGGCTTCGAACGCCACGCCATACATCAGGTAGATGCCCAGCAGCGCCGGCACGGCAATCGACAGGTAATCATCGAAGAACGCCAGCATGGCCTCGCTGTCATCGCGGCCCTGAGCCAGTTGGACCCAATCGCGCAGCAGCGGTTGTTCGAATTCGTTGACGGCGAACAGGCTGCCGACCGGTACCGCCAACTCGCCTGCTTGCAGAAGCGTCAGAGGGTTGTCGCGGTACAGTACGCCGGCATGCCGGGAACGTTCCTCGTCTACCGGCTGTGCAGCGTAGTGCACGCCGATGCGCTCCGGCACGATGTTCAGCAGGCGCTGAATCCGTGGCTCCTGGTCGAGAATCTGCAGCATCAACTGGCTGATGCGCGGCCCCATCCGGGCCGAGCGTGGCGACACGGTGCGTTGCACGCTGGTCAGGCGCAACGCCACGGGCAGCTTGACCATCGGCGCAACGCGGCTGGCCTCGGGTACCACCGTGCGGAAGGACATGGTCGGGTGGCCGGTGAAGGCGACGATGTCCGTGACGATCAGCAGGTTGTCCGCGATCTCGTTGGCGAACGAGTGCGGCAGTTCCTCATGGGCTTGCCAGGGATGCGACGGCAGCGGGAGGTAGTCGGCTACGTCCAGGCCCCGTAGTCGCAAGTGGCGCTGCAATTGTTCGGCGGCCAGGGGGAAGTGGCCTTGCCACCAGTCCCAGTAGTCGGCGGTGCCAGCCAGCGCCTCGACGTGGGCGTACTGGCGGTGCAGGGCGCATAACACGATCGGAAAGCTCGCTTCGAACTCGGGCGAGAACGCGATGACCTGAGCGGCGCTCAAGCCCAGTTTGGTCTTGTAGTTCGGGTGCCATGGATGGCCGAGCGTGCCCCACTGTTCGAGCAGCGACGTCGGGTTCGGGTGCCCAGGGCTGGCGTGGAGCCAAGCCAGCAGATTGTTGGCGTACCCGGTGTCGATCTGCTCCCTCAGGCGTTCGGTCCAGCCATGGTGGAACGCCAGGCACAGTGTGTCGTTGCTGAAGCTGTCATCCAGCTCCAGGGCCAGGCGTTCCAGGACCTGCGGGGAGGCGGATGGGGTGAGCAGCGTGCCGAGGAGGGCGAGCAGTTCGCTGGGCAACTGGATCTTGTGCGGTTGGCGGCCGGGGGTGTGCAGGACGATGTTGCCACGCACGTCCCAGCTGTTCATCCGTGTGCCGGACAGGTGATCGAAGCAGAGTTGCGAACCGTCGCCAAGCGGCAGCCAGCAGCGGTTATTGTCGTCGAACCGGCAAACATCAGGGTTGATCAGGCCTTCGCGAAACAGCGCCTGGATCAGGCGTTGAAAGCTGCGTTGGGCCGCAGGATCCAGGGCATTGCACAAATGATCGAGTGTGATGCGGTGGGACTGGAACGCCTCGGTGCCGAGGGCTTCGCTCCAGCGAGAGAGCAACTGCTGTTGTTTTTGCGTATAGGCGCGCATCAGGCCCTGTTCCTTGAGGCTGTGGTTGACTGAAAGCGCGCTGAGAATACCGAATTAAAAAATTAATGCAAATGATATCGATTCCTACTTGTATGTAGGACGATTCGCTCAGCCTCTGTCCAAAGGCTTGCTCAACACCATGTACTGCTCGCCTACTTCCTGCGCAAAGCGCTCCACCACGTGCTGGCACAAGGTCACGATGTCCTCGACCCATTCCGCGCCGACCCGCCATGACACCACCACCTGCAGATTGGGCGGCCGCTGCTCGATGGCCAGCAAGGTCATTTCGCTCCGGGCCAGTTCCTCGCTCACCAGCACCGGCGGCAGCGCGCCGATACCGAAGCCGTCCCGCAGCAATCGGGTAATCGCCGACACCGAATTCACACAACTGAGCCGTGGACTGGGCACGCCGTTGGCTTGCATCAGGCTGAGCACGTCCTGATGGGGGTGGGAGTTTTTCGAGTAGGTGATGATGCGCTCGTGGCCCAGTTCCGCCACGCTGGTGTAGTCGCGGTTGTAGATCGAGTGGCTGGCGACAATCCAGCCCATCGGGTGGCTGGCCAGCTCCAGGCTGCGCACGCTTTCCTGGCGCAACAGGTCGGTTTGCAGGATCAGGTCCAGGAAGCCTTTTTGCAGCTGATCGCAGAGGTTCAGTGACGTATCGGCGACCAGTTCGATTTCCAGTTGCGGGTAGTGGTCGGTGATCTGCGCCACCAGCGGGCTGAGCCAGGTATGAATCACCGTGTCCATCACGCCGATGCGTACCCGTCCGGCCTTGCTGGAACGGGTTTCCAGGGACTGCTTGAGCGCTTGCATGGTGTCCATCATCTGCTCGGCGTAGTCGAGCACCTTCAAGCCTTCGGGCGTCAGCTTCACGCCCCGTGAGTCGCGCAGAAACAGCTTCACCCCCAGCTCGCTTTCCAGCACCGCGATGCGGCTGGAAATCGAGGCCTGGGTGGTGAAGAGTTTGTCGGCGGTCAGGCGAAAACTTTTCAGCCGGGCGACCCAGACAAAAGTTTCAAGGAATTTGAGGTTCATGGGATCAACTTTTTCTTATGCCTTGGCGGGGGTTTTATTAGTTGGACGGGCAGGGGGCTGTCGTCGAAAAATGCGCCAGACCCACGATATGCGTCGTTGGCGTTCATCACAATACCAATAAAAATCAGCTGGAGATTCGCCATGAGTGCGCCCGACACGACCTCTGTCGCCCAGGAGAAGGCCTTGAGCCGCCCCGGTCCCTTTGACTGGTACCGCAATATCAACCAGCAGGAGCGGCGTACGTTCTGGAGCTGCAAGATCGGTTACGGCCTGGATGGCATGGACACCCAGATGCTCAGCTTCGTGGTCCCGACGCTGATCGCCATGTGGGGGATCACCACGGGCGAAGCCGGGCTGATCCACACCAGCACGCTGATCGCCTCGGCCATTGGCGGCTGGGTGGCGGGGATTCTGTCGGACCGTATCGGTCGCGTACGTACCCTGCAACTGACCGTACTGTGGTTTGCCTTCTTCACCTTCCTCTGCGGCTTTGCGCAAAACTACGAACAACTGCTGATCGCCCGGACCCTGATGGGCTTCGGCTTTGGAGGTGAGTGGACAGCGGGCGCGGTGCTGATCGGCGAAGTGATCCGTGCCAAGGATCGCGGCAAGGCGGTGGGCATGGTGCAGTCAGGCTGGGCCCTGGGCTGGGGCCTGACGGCGATTCTCTACGCGATACTGTTTTCGATCCTGCCGCCGGAAGATGCCTGGCGCGCGCTGTTCCTGCTCGGCATCGTGCCGGCGGTGTTCGTGATTTTCGTTCGCCGCCTGGTCAAGGACCCGGAAATCTACCGCGAAGCCAAGGCCAGGCAGGAGCCGAGCAACCCGTCGAAGTTCTACGAGATCTTTGCTCCCGGCATGCTCAGCACCACCTTGCGTGCGTCCATGCTGACCACCGGTGCCCTGGGCGGGTACTACGCGATTACCTCCTGGTTGCCGACCTTCCTGAAAAACGAACGCGGACTGAGCGTGCTGGGTACAGGCGGCTATCTGGCGATGGTGATTGTCGGGTCTTACGTCGGCTATGTGATCAGCGCCTACCTGACCGACATTCTCGGGCGCAAAAAGAACTTCATTCTGTTCGCCGTGGGCTCGTTCACCATTGTCCTGCTCTACACCCAGCTGCCGGTCAGCAACGGTGTCATGCTCTGGCTGGGCTTTCCGCTGGGGTTCTTTGCTTCCGGGATTTTCAGCGGCATGGGCGCATTCCTGACCGAGCTGTTCCCCACCCGGATTCGTGGTTCAGGCCAGGGCTTTTGCTACAACGTAGGGCGTGCCTTGGCGGCACTGTTTCCGCTACTGATCGGCTTGCTCAGCCAGACCGTGCCACTGAGTGTCGGTATCGGTGCGTTCGCGGCGGTGTCTTACGGCGTGGTGATCCTGGCGGCGTTGAGCCTGCCGGAGACCCGCGGCAAGCAACTCGAGGCGCAGTAACGGTCAATCGACGGGGGCTGCTGGACAGCCCCCTCGGTTAAAATGACAAAATTCCACAGGAGCACTCACCGTGAGCCGCCTGTTATTGAACTGCGACATCGGCGAAAGCTTTGGCAGCTGGACCATGGGTCTGGATGCCGAGGTGATGCCGTTCATTGATTGCGCCAACATTGCCTGCGGTTTCCACGCCGGTGACCCGAGCATCATGCGCAAGACCGTCAGCCTGGCATTGAGCCATGGCGTACAAATCGGTGCCCATCCGGCCTATCAGGACCTGGTGGGGTTCGGCCGGCGCTCGATGGCGTACAGCGCGCAAGAGCTGCAGGACCTGCTGCATTACCAGATCGGCGCACTGGACGGCATTTGCCGTGCCCAGGGCGCTCGCGTCAGCTACGTCAAACCCCACGGTGCGATGTACAACGACATGATGGCCAACCCCGCGCAGTTGCGGGCGGTGATTCAGGCGGTCGCCGCCTATGACCGGCAACTGCCGTTGATGTTGATGGCGACCCGCGACAACAGCGCGGCGCAGTTGATCGGTGACGAGTATGGCGTGACGCTGTGGTTCGAGGCGTTCGCCGATCGGGCCTATGACAGCGCCGGCCGCCTGGTGTCGCGGCAACAGCCAGGCGCGGTGCATCACGACCCTGCGGTCATCATCGAGCAGGCACTGACCATCGCCCGCGGTGGCAACCTTGTCGCCAGCGACGGTAGCGCCCTGCGGTTGCAGGCCAATACCTTGTGCGTGCACGGTGACAACGCCAGTTCCGTGGCGGCTGTGCAGTGTATCCGCGAGGCCCTGGATCAGCAGGACACACTATGAAGCCACGGGTTGAAGTGGTAGCGATCGATTGTCTGATGGTGCGTTTGTTCGATGAAATTGCCGAAACCAACATGCCCTGGATGCTCGCGGCCTGTGTGCGATTGCGCGAAGGTTTCGGTACTCATTTGATCGACCTGGTGCCGTCCTACACGACGCTGATGGTGCATTACGATCTGTTGGCGTTGAGCCCGGCCCGGGCGCGCGAGCTCATCGCCCAAGCGTTGATCGAACTCAAGCCCGATACGCAGGCGGGTGGCCAGTGTCATGTGCTGCCGGTCTGGTATGACCCCAGCGTCGGGCCTGAGTTGAGCTTGCTGGCGCAACGCAGCGGCCTGGCGGTGGAGGAAGTGATTCGCCGCCACAGCGGGCGTGAGTATCAGGTGTTCGCCTTGGGGTTTGCCCCAGGCTTTGCCTTTATGGGGCTGGTGGAAGAGGCATTGGCCGCGCCGCGTCTGAATACGCCGCGCAAGCGTGTGGCGGCCGGCAGTGTGGGGATCGCCGAGCGGCAGACCGCCGCCTATCCGGTGGAGTCCCCCGGAGGCTGGAACCTGATCGGTCGCACCCCGGCCAAACTGTTCGACCGTGGGCGTGAAGGCTACAGCCTGATGCAACCGGGAGATCGGGTGCGTTTCGAAGCGATCGGCCATACCGAGTTCGTCAATCTGGGCGGCGACGATACGCCGCTGGAGGTGTCGGCATGAGCCGCTTGACCGTTGAGGCCAGCACCCCGCTGTGCCTGTTGCAGGATGCTGGCCGTTTCGGCGTGCGGCACCTGGGCGTTACCCAGGGCGGGGCAGCGGACTGGCTGTCGATGTCCTGGGCCAACAACTTGCTCGGCAATGCCATGGACGCCGCGGTGATTGAAATCACCCTCGGCGGGCTGACACTCGAAGCGCAGGAGGATTGCTGCCTGGCGCTGGCGGGGGCTGACCTTGGGGCGCTGCTGGAGGGCCAGTCGCTGGCGCCATGGCGCAGTTTCCACCTGCGCAAAGGCCAGCGCTTGCAGTTCACTTCACCGTTGCTCGGTGCCCGTGCTTACCTGGCGGCGCCTGGCGGTTTCAACGCCCCGGCGGTGCTGGGCAGTTGTGCAACAGTGGTGCGTGAGGAACTGGGTGGCCTGGATGGTTTTGGCCATCCCCTGGCCAAGGGCGCAGAGCTGACTTACTCGGGGCAGGGGCAGACCTTGCGCGAGGTCCCGCGTGACCAGCGTCCCGACTTCACCCAGCAACAACCGCTGGACCTGGTGCTCGGTGCGCAACATGGCCAGTTCAGTGGCCAGAGCCTGTTCGATGCCTTCAACAGTGGCTGGACCCTGGACAGTCGTGCCGATCGCATGGGGATCCGTTTGCTGGGACCTGCGTTGCAGTATCAGGGCCTGCCGATGATTTCCGAAGGCATTCCGCTGGGGGCGGTCCAGGTCCCGCCGGATGGGCAGCCAATTGTGCTGCTCAATGATCGGCAGACCATTGGCGGGTATCCACGCCTGGGGGCATTGACGCCGCTGTCATTGGCGCGGCTGGCGCAGTGTTTGCCGGGGCAGCAGGTGCGCTTGGCACCGGTGGTGCAGGAAACGGCGCACCGGCAGCATGTCGAGTATTTGCAGCGGTTCATCTAGACACCGCACCTTCTTCCAGCCCGCGCGAGGTCAGCGGATACCGCGGGCCTTCGATCATCTCTGGACACCGCAGAACCCGTGGCGAGGGAGCTTGCTCCCGCTGGGCTGCGCAGCAGCCCCACAAACGCTGGCCGAGGTCTTTCTGAAAGACCGCAACAGCCTTGTTGGGGGCGCTTTTCACCCCAGCGGGAGCAAGCTCCCTCGCCACCGACGGGGTACTCGCTTGGAGGGGTTCATTTGGAGAGAAACCGCATCCCTTCTTCCAGCCCGCGCGAGGTCAGCGGATACCGCGGGCCTTCGATCATCTCTGGACACCGCAGAACCCGTGGCGAGGGAGCTTGCTCCCGCTGGGCTGCGCAGCAGCCCCACAAACGCTGGCCGAG
>NZ_FYDL01000009.1:151090-203685 GCF_900187505.1 Pseudomonas sp. Irchel s3h17 | reverse complement strand
ACCCTTCTTCCAGCCCGCGCGAGGTCAGCGGATACCGCGGGCCTTCGATCATCTCTGGACACCGCAGAACCCGTGGCGAGGGAGCTTGCTCCCGCTGGGCTGCGCAGCAGCCCCACAAACGCTGGCCGAGGTCTTTCTGAAAGACCGCAACAGCCTTGTTGGGGGCGCTTTGCACCCCAGCGGGAGCAAGCTCCCTCGCCACAGACGGGGTACTCGCTTGGAGAGGGTTCACTTGGAGAGAAACCGCATCCCTTCTTCCAGCCCGCGCGAGGTCAGCGGATACCGCGGGCCTTCGAACATCTCTGGACACCACAGAACCCGTGGCGAGGGAGCTTGCTCCCGCTGGGCTGCGAGGCAGCCCTACAACCGGTTGCCGAGGTCTTTCTGAAAGACCGCAACAGCCTTGTTGGGGGCGCTTTGCACCCCAGCGGGAGCAAGCTCCCTCGCCACAGACGGGGTACTCTCTTGGAGGGGGTCATTTGGAGAGAAACCGCATCCCTTCTTCCAGCCCGCGCGAGGTCAGCGGATACCGCGGGCCTTCGATCATCTCTGGACACCGCAGAACCCGTGGCGAGGGAGCTTGCTCCCGCTGGGCTGCGCAGCAGCCCCACAAACGCTGGCCGAGGTCTTTCTGAAAGACCGAGACAGCCTTGTTGGGGGCGCTTTGCACCCCAGCGGGAGCAAGCTCCCTCGCCACAGACGGGGTACTCTTGGAGGGGGTCATTTGGAGAGAAACCGCATCCCTTCTTCCAGCCCGCGCGAGGTCAGTGGGTACAGCGGGTCTTCGAACATCTCTGGACACCGCAGAACCCGTGGCGAGGGAGCTTGCTCCCGCTGGGCTGCGCAGCAGCCCCACAACCGGTTGCCGAGGTCTTTCTGAAAGACCGCAACAGCCTTGTTGGGGGCGCTTTTCACCCCAGCGGGAGCAAGCTCCCTCGCCACAGACGGGGTACTCGCTTGGAGAGGGTTCATTTGGAGAGAAACCGCATCCCTTCTTCCAGCCCGCGCAGGGTCAGCGGGTACATCTGGTCTTCGATCAGGTCGCGAACGATGTTGGTCGAACTGGTGTAGCCCCAGGTGTCTTTCGGGTACGGGTTGATCCAGATGAGTTTCTTGTACTTTTCCATGAACCGCTGCATCCAGACGTAGCCGGCTTCTTCGTTCCAGTGTTCGACGCTGCCACCGGGCTGGGTGATTTCGTAAGGCGCCATCGCGGCGTCACCGACGAAAATCACTTTGTAGTCGGCACCGTACTTGTGCAGCAAGTCCATGGTCGAGGTGCGCTCCGAGCCACGGCGCATGTTGTTCTTCCACACCGACTCGTAGACGAAGTTGTGGAAGTAGTAGTACTCCAGGTGCTTGAACTCGGTCTTGCAGGCCGAGAACAGCTCCTCGCAGATCTTCACGTGGGCATCCATCGAACCGCCGATATCGAACAGCAGCAACAACTTGATGTTGTTGCGTCGCTCCGGACGCATCTGGATGTTCAGCAGGCCGGCATCGCGGGCGGTGTGGTCGATGGTGCCATCGATGTCCAGCTCGTCCGCGGCGCCCTGGCGGGCAAACTTGCGCAGCCGGCGCAGGGCCACCTTGATGTTGCGCGTCCCTAGCTCGACCTGATCGTCGAGGTTCTTGTATTCGCGCTGATCCCAGACCTTGACCGCACGGCCCTGGCGCTTGCCGGCATCGCCCACCCGGATGCCTTCCGGGTTGAAGCCGCCGGAACCGAACGGGCTGGTGCCGCCGGTGCCGATCCACTTGTTGCCACCGGCGTGGCGTTCCTTCTGTTCTTCCAGGCGTTTCTTGAACTCTTCGATCAGCTTGTCCAGGCCGCCCAGGGACTGGATCTGCGCCCGTTCCTCATCGGTCAGCGAACGTTCGAATTCCTTGCGCAGCCAGTCCTCGGGGATCAGTGCCTGCAGGTGGTCGTCGAGTTTTTCCAGGCCATTGAAGTAGGCGCCGAACGCCCGGTCGAACTTGTCGAAATGCCGCTCGTCCTTCACCAGAATCGCCCGCGACAAGTAATAGAACTCGTCCATGTCGGCGAAGGTCACGCGCTGCTTCAGCGCGTTGATCAGGTCCAGCAGCTCGCGCACCGACACCGGTACCTTGGCGGCGCGCATTTCATTGAACAGGTTAAGCAGCATGGCTATCGCCCTCGCTCTTGTTGAACAGAGGGCTTAACGCGTGCCGCGACGACTCATGAACGCCAGGCGCTCAAGCAATTGCACGTCCTGTTCGTTCTTGACCAGGGCACCGGCCAGCGGCGGGATGGCCTTGGTCGGATCGCGCTCGCGCAGCACCGCTTCACCGATGTTGTCGGCCATCAGCAACTTGAGCCAGTCCACCAGTTCCGAGGTCGACGGCTTCTTCTTCAGGCCCGGCACCTTGCGCACGTCGAAGAACACGTCCAGCGCCTCGCTGACCAGGTCCTTCTTGATGTCCGGATAGTGCACGTCGACGATCTTTTGCAGGGTGGGGCGGTCCGGGAAGGCGATGTAGTGGAAGAAGCAGCGGCGCAGGAACGCGTCGGGCAGTTCTTTCTCGTTGTTGGAGGTAATGATGATGATCGGACGCTGCTTGGCCTTGATGGTCTCGTCGATCTCGTAGACGTAGAACTCCATCTTGTCGAGTTCTTGCAGCAGGTCGTTGGGGAACTCGATGTCGGCCTTGTCGATTTCGTCGATCAGCAGGATCACCCGCTCATCCGACTCGAAGGCTTCCCACAGCTTGCCTTTCTTCAGGTAGTTGCGGATGTCGTGGACCTTCTCGTTACCCAGTTGCGAGTCGCGCAGGCGGCTGACCGCGTCGTACTCGTACAGACCCTGGTGGGCCTTGGTGGTGGACTTGATGTGCCAGGTGATCAGCCTGGCACCGAAGGATTCGGCCAACTGCTCGGCGAGCATGGTCTTGCCGGTACCTGGCTCGCCCTTGACCAGCAATGGCCGCTCCAGGGTGATGGCGGCGTTGACCGCCAGCTTCAGGTCATCGGTGGCGACGTATGCACGGGTGCCTTCGAACTTCATCGGTAATTCCTCGAACGGTGACGCCGACCAGCACCGGGCAGGGCGGGCGAAATAAAATGTCATGCCCGACTATAACGCGGCGCCCGGTCGACTGTGAACGCAGACGGCTTATTCAGTCTCTGAATGGGGCGTCACATGTTGACTCGGTCAGGGTTCCTGGCCCGTATTAACAGTCAGATTGGCGCTGACTCCTCTCAAAAATCAGCAAGAGGCATTGAACAGGCCTGATGATTGGCATCGCTTTGCGCGCTTGCAATCGTTACAGGACGAGTGTGTGTTTGCCGATGTACGGCCAAGCTACGACGGCTGGACGCACCGTGGCGCGAGGCATACCCTTGAAGGCTTCTCCAACGCTGCACAAGGACCCAGCCATGAGCCGTATTTTCGCTGACAACGCCCATTCCATTGGCAATACGCCGTTGGTGCAGATCAATCGTATTGCGCCCCGTGGCGTGACTATCCTGGCCAAGATCGAAGGGCGTAATCCAGGTTACTCGGTCAAGTGCCGTATTGGCGCGAACATGATCTGGGACGCTGAAAGCAGTGGCAAGCTCAAGCCGGGCATGACCATCGTCGAGCCGACTTCGGGTAATACCGGCATCGGCCTGGCCTTCGTGGCGGCCGCGCGCGGCTACAAGCTGATGCTGACCATGCCGGCCTCCATGAGCATCGAGCGTCGCAAGGTGCTCAAGGCCCTGGGCGCCGAACTGGTGCTCACTGAGCCTGCCAAAGGCATGAAGGGCGCCATTGAAAAGGCGGCGGACATCGTGGCCAGTGACCCGGCCAGCTACTTTATGCCACAGCAGTTCGATAACCCGGCCAACCCGGCGATTCATGAAAAGACCACCGGCCCGGAAATCTGGAGCGACACCGACGGCGCGATCGATGTGCTGGTCGCCGGCGTGGGTACCGGCGGCACCATTACCGGTGTGTCGCGCTACATCAAGAACACCCAGGGCAAGCCGATCCTGTCGGTGGCGGTGGAACCCGTGGTTTCGCCTGTGATCACCCAGGCCCTGGCCGGCGATGAAATCAAGCCAAGCCCGCACAAGATCCAGGGCATCGGTGCCGGATTTGTGCCGAAGAACCTCGATCTGTCGATAGTAGACCGGGTTGAGCTGGTCAGCGATGAAGAGTCCAAGGCCATGGCCCTGCGCCTGATGCAGGAAGAAGGCATTCTGTGCGGTATTTCCTGTGGTGCCGCGATGGCGGTTGCCGTGCGCCTGGCGGAAACCCCGGAGATGCAAGGCAAGACCATCGTGGTGATCCTGCCCGATTCCGGCGAGCGTTACCTGTCGAGCATGCTGTTCAGCGACTTGTTCACCGAGCAGGAAAACCAGCAGTAATCCAGGGTGTCTGTGTGGCGAGTGAGCCCGCGCTCTCGCCACAAGGGCTGGCTTGATCCGCGACAGCCCGCGTTCAGCAGCTTGATGTTAGTAAATGCTTTGTTGCGCAATCCTCAACACTGATTGTTCAGATGTGTGGTTTTTTGCAAGGTCGCCAGTGTTTATCATGGCAACTTGCCTCGTCGGGTAAATGGCGAGGTGCAGTAATGTTTACTACCAAGGAGCTGTTGCATGACCTTTTCGTTCGCCGCCAAGGCCTCACTATTACTGCTGTTTGTGAGTAGTACCCTTTATGTGCATTGGCGTGGCAAGGCTCGATTGCCGGTCTTGCGCCAGTTCGTCAACCACTCTGCCTTGTTCGCGCCCTACAACGCCTTGATGTACCTGTTTTCCGGCGTGCCTTCCAGGCCCTATCTGGACCGCAGCAGGTTTCCGGAACTGGATGTGCTCAAGGACAACTGGGAAGTCATTCGCGACGAAGCCCTGCACCTGTTTGACGAGGGCTATATTCGCGCCGCCGAGCACAACAACGACGCCGGATTCGGTTCGTTCTTCAAGAAAGGCTGGAAGCGTTTCTATCTCAAGTGGTACGACCAGCCACTGCCCTCTGCCGTCGCCCTGTGCCCCAGGACTGTCGAACTGGTCGGCCGCATTCCCAATGTCAAAGGCGCGATGTTCGCCCTGCTGCCGGGTGGCAGTCACCTCAACCCGCACCGCGATCCCTTCGCCGGTTCCCTGCGTTATCACTTGGGGCTGTGCACCCCCAATTCCGATCACTGCCGGATTTTTGTCGACGGCCAGGCCTATGCCTGGCGTGATGGCGAAGACGTGATGTTCGATGAAACCTACGTGCACTGGGTCAAGAACGAAACCGAGATGACCCGGGTGATCCTGTTCTGCGACATCGAGCGACCGCTGAGCAATGGCGTGATGACCCGTATCAACCGTTGGGTCAGTGGCCTGCTGGGCCGTGCGACGGCGCCGCAAAACCTGGATGACGAACGCGTGGGTGGCATCAATCGTGTCTACGCCTGGAGCAAGCGCTCCAGCGACACCTTCAGCGCGGCCTTCAAACAATGGAAACGCCGCCATCCGCTGCTGTATCGCGTTCTGCGGCCGGTACTGGCGGTGCTGGTGCTGACGGCGTCGGGTTATTGGTTGTTTGGCTGAGTGCTTGCTAAAGGTATCGAGCGCTGGTTATAGTCAGCGCTCGTCGAGCGTTGCGCCCGACGTTTTATTCTCTTCAAGAAAGATCAGTCCATGCCTGCATTCCACGTCAACGCGGTAGTCGATTCAGCGGTCAACGCTGGCGTCGTGCCGTGCGGGAAACAGCAGCCAGGGCAGATCAGTCATTACCCCCCTCCTGTCAGTCGCACGCCAGTGTGCGCGGTGGTCCCACCGCCAGGTGTCGGCATTTCGGGCTGATCGGCATTTCTGCTGCTCCCTGTGCCTGCCTGAACACAAAAAAACTGAATTTCGGCTTCGGCTGAGTTGGCTTATTGCCTGATGACAGGTGGTTTTCATGTTGCTCATTTCCAAAAAGACCGCACTCGCGGCGGCCTCCACGAGTCTGTTTGTTCTGCTCTGGAGCAGTGGGGCGATTTTCTCCAAGTGGGGACTGGCCCATGCCTCGCCCTTTGCGTTCCTGTTGATCCGTTTTGCCATTGCCCTGTGCGGGCTGGTGTTGTTGGTTCCGTTGTTCAAACTCAAACTGCCTCGTGGGGGCCGGTCGCTGCGCTATGCGGCGGCCACCGGCCTGGTGCTGTTGGGCGCCTATCAGATTTTCTATCTGTTGGCGCTGGACCTCAACGTCACCCCGGGGGTCATGGCGACCATCATGGGAGTGCAGCCGATTCTCACCGTGGTGCTGATGGAGCGTCAGCGTTCCTGGAGCCGGATGTTCGGCCTGGCGCTGGGCTTGGCGGGATTGATCATGGTGGTGTACCAGGGCATCGGTCTGGCCGGGATGTCGCTGGCCGGGATGCTCTATGGCTTGCTGGCGCTGGTTAGCATGACCGCAGGCTCCATCATGCAAAAGCGCATCACTGACAACCCGCTGGGCACGCTGCCAGTGCAATACCTGGCCGGGCTGTTGTTGTGCGGGGTGTTCGTGCCGTTCCAGCCGTTCCACTTTGAACACAGTGTCGGCTTCATCGTACCGGTGTTGTGGATGGGGCTGGTGGTGTCGCTGTTGGCCACCTTGCTGCTGTATCGCCTGATTGCCCGTGGCAACCTGGTGAACGTCACCAGCCTGTTTTACCTGGTGCCCGCAGTAACCGCGGTGATGGACTACCTGATCTTCGGCAACCGGCTGGCGACGCTGAGCCTGCTGGGGATGGTGCTGATTATCGTCGGGCTGGTGTTTGTGTTCCGCAAGTCCGGCTGATGCGGGCGCGACCTTCGTGATGGACGAGGGTCGCGTTTTTTCATGGCGGGTATTCCAGGCCCGGCCGCCCGGTTCACGTCATGTCGGCGACAGCGTGCCGGGGGATGCGCCAATCGCTGCCGCCCTGTGTTCGGCAATCAGTGCGATATGAGGTGCCTTTGACGGTCTCGCGAAAAAAACATCAGACATTCCCTAAAAAAACTCAAGATTCCAGCCAGACTTGTCGACGTAGTCCTTACACCCCTTAAGGAGCGTTCATTATGAACGGTATACGTTTGTCGGTCGGTATCAGCCTGCTGTTTGCCCTGAACGCCACATGCCTGGCGGCTACCCCGTCGGGCCAGGGCGTGATCCAGTTTCAAGGCAGTATTGTCGAGCCGGGCTGCAGCTCCCGGATGGGGACGAGTTCGACGTTTGAGTTCAACGGCTGTCCGACCCGTGCGGGCGGCGACTCTGTCAGTGTGCAGAGCGTCGAGCCGGTTCGTTCGGTCAGCGCGCTCGATCGTTCCCGCGTGGACGTGAAGCGGGTGGTCGACAGGACCCAGGATGGCCGTTACTACGACCAGCACTACGCCTTGGTGGACGGTGCCGGCAAGCCAGTGACGTCAGGGGCTTACCTGATTACGCTGGCCTATCCTTGAGCTGAAGCGCTGGCCGTCCGGGCAAGCGCATTGAGCGTGTCGATGCGCCGCCAGCCCGGAGGGTTGTCAGGCCTGCCTGGAGGCTTTGGCCGCCACGGGCTTGAGCACCAACCACAGCGCCGCCGCAATCAATACACCGCCATATATATGAGCCATCGACAATGGCTCATCGAGAAACAACGCCCCCCACAACACCCCGAATGGCGGGATCATGAAGGTCACGGTCATGGATTTGATCGGGCCGATCGAGGTGAGCAGGCGGAAGTACAGGATGTAGGCCAGCGCGGTGCACCCCAGGCCCAGCCCCAGCAATGACAACCAGACGTTCCAGCCGCCCCAGCTCACGGGTGGCTGACTGATCACGCTGTAGCCGAACAGGGGAAGCAGGAACAGGGTGGCGCCGAGCATGCTGCCCAGTGCCGAGAGCCGACTGTCGAGGCCGCCTTGATGGTCGAGCCAGCGTCGCGCCAGGAACCCGGCGAAGCCGTAGCAGGTGGTTGCCAGCAGGCAGGCGAGGGCGCCCAGTAACAGTTCCATATCAAAGGCCATGGGACCGGCGCGGGTCAGTACGGCGACACCCAGCAGGCCGAGGGCGACGCCCGCAAGCTTCGACAGACTGAGTTTTTCGCTGAAGAACAGCCCGCCGATCAATACGCCCATCAGCGGGGTGGTGGCATTGAAGATCGCCGAGTAACCCGCTGGCAGCACTTGGGCGGCCACCGAGTACAGGGTCGCCGGAATCCCGGAGTTGATCACCCCGAGCAACAGCACCGTTTTGAACTTGCCGCGAAAGTCCCAGCTGACGCGCATCAGCGCCAGGATCACCAGCAAGCCGGTGGCGGCGATGGACACCCGGAAAAAGGCAGTGGGGATTGTGCCAATCTCTGGGGCAATGATGCGCATGAACAGAAAGCTCGCTCCCCAAATGGCGGCAAGTGACAACAAACGCAGAATATCGACGGGGTTCACGGCTCGTTCCTTCCTTATCGGGGCGCAAGTGTCGCTGCCGCACGGGGCCAAGGCAATGGTTGCGTTGCCTGACAATTGACCTCTAAGCTCAGCCTCCAACGATAAGAACCACCCCGCAGAGGTCTCCACATGCCGCAGCCATGGCCCGCCGCCGATATCGCCCAGATGATCCTCGACGGTTTCGATGATTATCGCGAGCATTTCCGCCAGATCACCGATGGCGCCCGGGCCCGCTTCGAACAGGCGCAGTGGCAAGAGGCGCAGGTAGCGTCGGCGGCGCGGATCAACCTCTACGAAGAGAAGGTCGGCGAAGTCGTGGGCCGCCTGCACGCCGCCTTTGTCGCCGAGACGCTGCTGGATGTCAGCAGTTGGCCATTGGTCAAAAGTGCCTATATCAGCCTGATCGACCTGCGTTTCGACGATGAGTTGTCCGAGACCTGGTACAACTCGACCTTCTGCGGGCTGTTCAGCCACGACCTGATCAGCGACGGCAGCATGTTCATCCACACCACCCGGCCGAGCCTGCGTCGGGCCCGTGCCGCACAAACCCGCACCTACAAGCCCCACGGCCAGTTGACGGGGATGCTGGCGAGTATCTTTGCCGACTACCGCTTCAGCGAGGACTATGCCGATCTCGCGGGTGACCTGCGCCGGCTCGAATCGCAACTGCGCGAGAACCTGCCCGATTGGGTGTGCAAGGACCCGGAGTTGAGCGTCGAGCTGTTTTCTTCGGTGCTCTATCGCAACAAGGGCGCCTACCTGGTGGGGCGCATCTTTACCGCGGACGAGCAATGGCCGCTGGTGATTCCGTTTCTGCATCGCGAGGGGCGTGGCATTCAGATCGACGCACTGATCACCGATGAAGCCGACGTGTCGATCATTTTCTCGTTCACCCGCTCGTATTTCATGGTCGATGTGCCGGTGCCGGCGGAGTTCATCGGCTTCCTCAGGCGCATCCTGCCGGGTAAGCACATCGCCGAGCTGTACACCTCGATCGGCTTCTACAAGCACGGCAAGTCGGAGTTCTACCGGGCGCTGATCAACCACCTGGCCAACACCGATGACCCGTTCATCATGGCGCCGGGTGTGCGTGGCATGGTCATGAGCGTGTTTACCCTGCCGGGGTTCAACACCGTGTTCAAGATCATCAAGGACCGCTTCTCGCCGTCGAAGAACGTCGATCGTGCGACGGTCATCGAGAAGTACCGGCTGGTGAAAAGTGTCGACCGGGTCGGGCGCATGGCCGATACCCAGGAGTTCGCCGACTTCCGCTTTCCGTTGAGCAAGTTTGACCCGGCGTGCCTGGCCGAATTGCTGGAAGTCGCCGCCTCCACGGTGCAAGTGGAGGGCGATACGGTGTTGATCCGTCACTGCTGGACCGAGCGCCGGATGACCCCGCTGAACCTGTACCTGGAGAACGCCAACCCCGCCCAGGTGCGCGAGGCGCTGGAGGACTACGGGCTGGCGATCAAACAGTTGGCGGCGGCCAATATCTTCCCCGGCGACATGCTGTTGAAGAACTTTGGCGTCACCCGTCACGGGCGCGTGGTGTTTTATGACTACGACGAGATCTGCTTTCTCACCGAAGCCAACTTCCGCCACATTCCGCAACCGCGCACCCCGGAAGACGAAATGGCCTCCGAGCCCTGGTATTCCATCGGCCCGCTGGACGTGTTCCCGGAGGAGTTCCCGCCGTTCCTGTTTGCCGATGCCGGCCAGCGCCGGCTGTTCAACCAGTTGCACGGTGAGCTGTACAACGCCGACTACTGGAAAAGCCTGCAAGAGGCGATTTGCGCCGGCAAGGTGATCGACGTGTTTCCGTATCGGCGCAAAGGCCTGGATAACGAGTAGCGCCTACTGACGCCTTCGCGGGCAAGCCCGCTCCCACTGGTTCTGCGCGATCCCTGTGGGAGCGGGCTTGCCCGCGAAAGGGCTACACACGGTGGAGTCATGCACCGCACCATTATTTATGCCGCCAAATCTGCGACAATCGCCCCCCTGCGCCACTAGACGACCATTGCGTACCTGATGACTGACGAATCGCCCTCCATCGACAAACTGCTGAAAAACCTCGATCACGCCATGCTCGCCGACCGTCACCGGCTGCGGCGGCAGTTGCTCGAGCTGCGCAAGAAACCCGATGAAGCCAAGCTGGCCCAGTGGGTGACGCGCATGCAGGCGTCCTGCGACCAGGTGCTGGCGCGACGTGCCAGCCTGCCGGTGATTCGTTACGACGACAGCCTGCCGATTGCCGCCAAGCGCGATGAAATCAAGGCGGCACTGCAACAGCATCAGGTGCTGATCATTGCCGGTGAAACCGGCTCGGGCAAGACCACCCAGTTGCCGAAGATCTGCCTGGAAATCGGGCGTGGCCAGCACGGCCTGATCGGTCATACCCAGCCGCGCCGGATCGCTGCCCGCAGCGTCGCCAGCCGGGTGGCCGAAGAACTGGCCACGCCGCTTGGCGCCCTGGTCGGTTATCAGGTGCGATTCGAGGACCAGAGCGATGCCAACACCCTGATCAAGCTGATGACCGACGGCATCCTGCTGGCGGAAACCCAGAACGACCGCTACCTCGAACGCTACGACACGATCATCGTCGACGAAGCCCACGAACGCAGCCTGAATATCGACTTTTTGCTCGGTTACCTGAAAACCCTGCTGCCCCGTCGCCCGGACCTGAAAGTCATCATCACCTCGGCAACCATCGACCTGGAGCGCTTCTCCAAGCACTTCGACGATGCACCGATTGTCGAGGTCTCCGGCCGCACCTTCCCGGTAGACACCTGGTACCGACCGTTGACGCTGGAGCAGGACGAAGAGGGCAACCGGGTCGAGGACGACCTGACCGTGGATCAGGCGATCCTCGCCACCCTCGACGAAATCGCCGCCCATGAGCGCAGCGAACGCCGCAGCCCGGGCGATGTGCTGGTGTTCCTGCCGGGCGAGCGCGAGATTCGTGACGCCGCCGACATGCTGCGCAAGGCCCAGCTCAAGCACACCGAGATTCTGCCGCTCTATGCACGGCTGTCGCCGGCCGAGCAGCAGCGAATCTTCCAGTCCCATCCGGGCCGTCGCGTGATCCTGGCGACCAACGTCGCGGAAACCTCGCTGACCGTGCCGGGCATTCGCTACGTGATCGACAGCGGTACGGCGCGCATCAGCCGCTACAGCTACCGCGCCAAGGTTCAGCGCTTGCCGATCGAGGCCATTTCCCAGGCCAGCGCCAACCAGCGCAAGGGTCGCTGCGGGCGGGTCGAGCCGGGCATTTGCGTGCGCCTGTACAGCGAAGAGGACTTTATCGGCCGGCCGGAATTTACCGACCCGGAAATCCTGCGCACCAACCTCGCGGCGGTGATTTTGCAGATGCTCCATCTGCGCCTGGGCGAGATCACCGATTTCCCGTTTATCGAGCCGCCGGATGGCAAGGCCATCAGCGACGGTTTCAACCTGCTGCAAGAACTCTCGGCGGTGGACCGCAACAGTCAGTTGACCCCGTTGGGCCGTCAGCTGGCGCGCTTGCCGGTGGACCCGCGCATGGGCCGCATGCTGCTGGAAGCCGCCAAGCTCGGCAGCTTGCAGGAAGTGCTGATCGTCGCCAGCGCCATGTCGATCCAGGACCCGCGCGAGCGGCCACCGGAGCGGCAACAGGCCGCCGACCAGGCCCACGCGCAATGGAAGGATGTGGACTCGGACTTTGCCGGGCTGGTCAATCTGTGGCGTGGTTTTGAAGAGCAGCGCCAGGCCCTGACGGCCAGTCCGTTGCGCAACTGGTGCCGCAAGAATTTCCTGAACTACCTGCGCTTGCGCGAGTGGCGCGACTCCCATCGGCAGTTGAGCCTGATCTGCCGCGACATGCAGCTGTCCCTCAATAGAGAGCCGGCGGATTACCCGAAGTTGCACAAGGCTGTGTTGTCCGGCTTGCTCAGCCAGATCGGGCAAAAGACTGACGAGGGCGATTATCTCGGTGCGCGTCAGCGACGCTTCTGGATTCACCCGTCCTCGGGGTTGGGCAAGAAGCGCCCGCAATGGTTGATGACCGCCGAACTGGTGGAGACCACCAAGCTCTATGCGCGCATGGTCGCCAAGATCGATGCCGACTGGATCGAACCCCTGGCCGGGCACCTGATCAAGAAAAATCACTTCGAACCCCATTGGGAGAAGAAGCGCGGACAAGTGGTGGCTTACGAACAGATCACCTTGTTCGGGCTGATCATCGTCGGTCGCCGGCCGGTGCACTACGGGCCGATCGACCCTGGGGTTTCCCGCGAGCTGTTTATCCGCGAAGCCCTGGTGCGTGGTGAAATCCAGTCCCGGGCCAAGTGCCTGTCGGCCAATGCGCAACTGCTCGAACAGCTCGATGAGCTGGAAGCCAAGGCCCGACGCCGCGACATTCTGGCGGACGAAGAAACCTTGTTCGCCTTCTACGAGGCGCGCCTGCCCGCCGAGATTCATCAGACCGCGACCTTCGACAGCTGGTATCGGGTCAACAGCCAGAAAGACCCGCAGCTGCTGATCATGCGTGAAGAGGACGTGCTGGCCCGCGAAGCCAACGAAATCACCGCCGCGCATTATCCGGACACCCTGGCCCTGGGGGACCTGACGCTGCCGTTGAGTTATCACTTCGAGCCCAACCACCCGCGTGATGGCGTGACCCTGCGGGTGCCGGCACCGTTACTGCCGATGCTGCCGCCGGAGCGCCTGGAGTGGCTGGTGCCGGGGGTGATCGAGGCCAAGTGCATCGCCCTGGTGCGCAACCTGCCCAAGGCCTTGCGCAAGAACTTTGTGCCGGTGCCCGACTTCATCAAGGCCGCGTTGCAACGCATCACCTTCGCCGAGGGCTCGTTGCCGCAAGCACTGGGTCGTGAGCTGTTGCGCATGACCGGTGCGCGGGTCAGCGATGAAGCCTGGGCCGAAGCGGCGCTGCAGGTGGAAAGCCACTTGCGGATGAACCTGGAAATCGTCGATGGCCAGGGCAAGTTCCTCGGCGAGGGCCGCGACCTGGCCGAGCTGACGGCGCGTTTCGCCGAGGCCAGCCAGGCGGCGTTGGCCGTGCCGCAAACCGCGAAAAGCCAGCAGCCGGTGGAGGCGAAAGTCTTTGCCGCCGTGGCCGAGAAAACCCAACAGAAGATCGCCGGGCTGTCGATGACGGTCTATCCGGCGCTGGTGGAGGAGGCGGGCACGGTCAAGGAAGGGCGTTTCTCCACCCCGGCCGAAGCCGAATTCCAGCATCGTCGCGCCTTGCAACGCCTGCTCATGCAGCAGTTGGCCGAACCGGCGAAGTTCCTGCGCGGCAAACTGCCGGGGCTCACCGAACTGGGGTTGATGTACCGCGAACTGGGGCGCATCGACAGTCTGGTGGAGGACATCCTGCTGGCGAGCCTGGACAGTTGCATTCTTGACGGCGAAGCCAGTCTGCCCCGGGACGGCGCCGGCTTGGCCTCGCTGGCCGAACGCAAGCGAGGCGCCTGGACCGAACATGCCGAGCGCCTGGCCCGATTGACGCTGGAGATTCTCAAGCACTGGCACGCGCTGCAGAAGCGCTTCAAGGGCAAGATCGACCTGGCCCAGGCCGTGGCCTTGAACGATATCAAGCAGCAGTTGAGTCATCTGGTGTACCCGGGCTTTGTCCGTGAAACCCCGATGCCGTGGCTCAAGGAGTTGCCGCGCTACCTCAAGGCGATCGAGCAGCGCTTCGAGAAACTCGGCGCGCAGGTGCAAAAGGATCGGGTCTGGAGTGGCGAACTGAGCGGACTCTGGGCGCAATACCAGGCCCGCGCCAGCAAACACGCCCAGGAAGGCAAGCGCGATCCCGCACTTGAGCTGTACCGCTGGTGGCTGGAGGAATACCGCGTTTCGCTGTTTGCCCAGCAGTTGGGGACCAAAGTACCGATCTCCGACAAGCGTCTGAGCAAGCAATGGAGTCAGGTCGAACCTTGACCCTGTGGGAGATACCGTCTCGATGACATCGCTCGATAAACGTATCGAACACCTGCCCCGTGGCGAGCGAGCTTGCTACGAGGAAAGGGGTGCTCCGTGGGAGCGACTATGCCGTTGCTCATGCAAAAGCGGTCAAATCTCAGCGTTTATGGCAAACTTCGCGCCTATAAACGCCGGCCCCGCGGTTTTGAGCCTTCGACGGCAAGGGTGGATCGGAATAAAGCGACGCCAGGTTGATTCCCGCTGACGGGATAAGACCCTTTATGTGTTGGTACGTCGGTGCCAACGCTTTCTGCCTGACCAGATTAGAGAAACGACCATGCATAATGTCGTCATCAGCGGCACCGGCCTGTACACCCCGGCCAACAGCATCTCCAACGAAGAGCTGGTGCAGTCTTTCAATACCTATGTCGCCCGGTTCAATGCCGACAACGCCGATGCCATCGCGCGCGGCGAGGTCGAGGCGCTGACCGAGTCCAGCGTGGCCTTTATCGAAAAGGCTTCCGGGATCAAGAGCCGCTTTGTCATGGACAAGGAAGGCATCCTTGACCCGGCGCGCATGGCTCCCCGCCTGCCTGAGCGTTCCAACGACGAATGGTCGGTGCTGTGCCAGATGGCCATTGGCGCCGCCGAACAGGCCCTGCAACGCGCCGGTAAAACCGCGGCGGACATCGACGGTGTGATCGTTGCGTGCTCCAACCTGCAACGCGCCTACCCGGCCATTGCCATCGAAGTCCAGGAAGCCCTGGGTATCGAAGGCTTCGGGTTCGACATGAACGTGGCCTGCTCCTCGGCCACCTTCGGTATTCAGGCTGCCACCAACAGCGTACAGCTGGGCCAGGCCCGGGCGATCCTGATGGTCAACCCGGAAGTCTGCACCGGTCACCTGAACTTCCGCGACCGCGACAGCCACTTCATCTTCGGTGACGCCGCCACGGCCGTGATCATCGAACGCGCCGATCTGGCCACCTCTGCGCACCAGTTCGACGTGGTCAGCACCAAGCTGCTGACCAAGTTCTCCAACAACATCCGCAATAACTTCGGTTTTCTCAATCGCGCCGCGGAAGAGGGCATCGGTGCCCGTGACAAGCTGTTCGTGCAGGAAGGCCGCAAGGTGTTCCGTGACGTCTGCCCGATGGTCGCCGAGCTGATCGCCACCCACCTGGAAGAGAACACCCTGAACGTCAGCGACGTGAAGCGTTTCTGGCTGCACCAGGCCAACCTCAGCATGAACCACCTGATCGTCCGGAAGCTGCTGGGCCGTGAAGCCACCGAAGAAGAAGCACCGGTGATTCTCGATACCTACGCCAACACCAGCTCGGCCGGTTCCGTGATTGCCTTCCACAAGCATCAGGACGACTTGCCCGCGGGTTCCCTGGCGGTACTCAGCTCCTTTGGCGCCGGTTACTCCATCGGCAGCGTGCTTCTGCGCAAACGTTGATGAATGACGACAACCAACTGCTTGAGCGCCTGCTGGCAGGCGAGCAGAGGGCTTACAAGGACCTGGTCGGCACCTATCAAGGTGCGATGCGGGCGGTGGCGTATGCCATCGTCGGCGCGCGCCATGCCGATGAAGTCGTGCAGGATGCCTGGCTGTCGGTGGTGCGTAACCTGGCGGGTTTTCAAGGCCGTTCGAGTCTCAAGACCTGGTTGTTGACCATCACCGCGAACGCCGCGAAAAGTCGCTACAAGCAAAACCGTCGGGAAGTGTTGCTGGACGACTTGCCGTCGCCCCATGGCACCCTCGGTGACGATCGGTTTTCAGCCGCCGACGGTCACTGGCTGCTGGCGCCCTTTGCCTGGCACCAGGACACGCCCGAGGCCTTGCTCACCGAAGACGAACTGCGTGAGTGCATGGAGAAGACCTTGCTCAGCCTGCCTGAATTGCAGAGCAGCGTTCTGCTGTTGCGCGACCGGCAAGGGCTCGAGTTGGAGGAAATCTGTAATCTTCTGGAGATCTCGCTCTCCAATGTCCGGGTGCTGTTGCACAGGGCACGCCTGAAGGTCTTCGCGACCGTTGAGCATTTTGAGGAAACCGGCCAATGCTGACGTGTAAGGAACAGGTGGCACGCTCCAGCGATTACCTCGATGGCCAATTGAGCTTTCGCGAGCGTTTGATGGTGCGCCATCACCTGATGTTTTGCCCCAATTGCCGACGCTTCGTGCGGCAAATGCGCTTGATGCAGGCGACCTTGCGCGCCATGCCTGAAGAACCGGTACCGGGTGTCGACGACCTGGCCGGACGACTGGCGGCCGAACGCCAGAAGCACAATACACAGCCCTAGGTTCCTCTGAAAGCTCTTGCTTCCTCCCTCGTACCCCCCTCTATCTCGCGGCTTTCAGCCCGCTTTTCAACGCGTAGCAGATTTATTTCGATTCGAAGTAAAAAAGTTCCGTTGTCATCAAATCTTTATCTAATGGCAACTTGCCCGCAATGAGCCGTCGCCAAGATCCCCTTCCAACACCAGCGGGCCTGAACCGCGTGTAACCAAGATTTGACCACCAATTATCAGCTTCAAACTGGGCGGCCGCTTGCAGGCTGACTACAGTCAGTTTGACGGGATCTACACCAAGAACGGTGATACCGCGGATGCGGCCTACTTACGTCGCGCAGTCCTGGAACTGTCCGGCGTGCTGTATACCGATTGGGCTTACACCATCAACTACGACCTCTCCCACAACACCGGTGACTCCGACAACGGTTACTTCGACGAGGGGTCGCTGGCCTACAACGGCTTCAAGCCGGTCTCGATCAAGGTTGGTCGTTTCGACCCGGACTTCGGCCTGGAAAAAGCTACCAGTTCCAAATGGGTCACCGCACCAGAGCGCAGCATGGCCTACGACATGGTCGACTGGGCGAACGGCCACCAGAACGGTTTGGGCCTGCAAACCTCCGGCGTATTCGCTGATTCGTTCTATGCCTCCGCCGGTGTGTTCAGCAAGGACACCGACGACACCGATGGCAACAGCGTCAAACAGGTCAACGGTCGTTTTGTCTTCGCGCCCATGCATGAAGGCGGCAATGTGCTGCACTTCGGTGCGAACGTCGCCTCCCGCGATGTCTCCGACACGGCCTTCGACTCCCGTTATCGCACCCGCATGGGCATGCGCGGTGTTGAAACCCAAGGCGGTAACGATGCCGATTCCAACGGCAACCGTCCGGTGCTGGGCGGCAGTTCTTCGTCGCCGGCCGGCTCCTACTCGCGTGACGATGCTTTCGGCCTGGAAGCGGCATTCGCCATGGGCCCGGCCTCGATCCAGGGTGAGTACATCACCCGTAAGACCAAGGCTGACGACAACGCGTATGAAGACATCAAGGGTGATGGCTTCTACGTTCAGGGCGCCTACACTCTGACAGGCGAATCCCGCGGCTACAAAATCGGTAAGTTCGATGCGATCAAGCCGGACAACAAATCCATAGGTGCCTGGGAACTGTACTACCGCTACGACAGCATGATCGTCGATGACGACAACGTCACCACCGCCACCCTGACCCGTGACGTTGGCGATGCCGAAGCCCGGGTTCATACCGTTGGCGTCAACTGGTACGCCAACGAAGCAGTGAAAATCTCCGCGGCCTACCTCATGGCCGACACCGACAATGTGACCAACGCCACGGACGCTACCGAAACTACCCCGGCAGAGACTACGGGCGATGACAGCGGCGATGGCTTTGTACTTCGTGCTCAATACGTGTTCTAAATCGCGGTAACGGCAGCACGAGCTCTTTCCTCATCCGTTAAAGCTCCTTTCGTTTCACCCCGCCTCGGCGGGGTTTTTTTATTACGGCCACTGGCACGGATGGGCGATACTCGGAGGGTCTTGAGGCTGCACCTGCGGGGAACAGAATGCCGTTACACGTTTTGGACAGTTTGTCCGCCATTGCGCCTCAGGAATGGGATGCCCTGGTGCCGGACACCCAGCCGTTCCTGCGCCACGCGTTTCTGGGGGCGTTGGAAGACAGTGGCAGTCTCGGCCCCCATTCCGGTTGGCAACCGGAGCACCTGCTGCACATCGAAGGTGGCCATCTGCTGGCGGCGCTGCCCAGTTACCGCAAATGGCACTCTTATGGCGAATACGTGTTCGACCATGGCTGGGCCGATGCCTGTGAAAAGGCCGGGATCGCGTACTACCCCAAGCTGTTGACGGCCGTGCCGTTCAGCCCGGTCAGCGGGCCGCGCTTGTTGGCCGCCAAAGTGCAGGATGGCTTCGAACTGCTCAAGAGCCTGCCCGGGTACCTGGAGATCGAGAAGCTTTCCAGCGCCCATATCAACTTCACCGATGCCTTTACCGATGCCGCCCTGGCCGAGCAGCCGGGCTGGCTGCAACGTGTCGGCTGCCAATACCACTGGCAGAATCGCGGGTATCGGGACTTCCAGGATTTCCTCGATGCGCTGAGCTCACGCAAGCGCAAGCAAATGCGCAAGGAGCGCGAGCAAGTGGCGGGGCAGGGCATTGAGTTTGAATGGCTAGAAGGGCACCAACTCGACCAGGCACAGTGGGATTTCGTCTATGCCTGCTACGCCAACACCTATGCGGTGCGTCGGCAGTCACCTTACCTGACCCGGGAGTTCTTCAGCCTGCTGGCCGAGCGCATGCCCGAAGCGATACGGGTGGTGTTGGCCAAACAAGGGGCGCGGCCGGTGGCCATGGCCTTCAGCCTGGTGGGGGGCGATAGTTTTTATGGGCGCTACTGGGGTTGCCTGGCGGAGTTCGACCGCCTGCACTTCGAGACCTGTTTCTATCAAGGCATGGACTACGCCATCACCAACGGCTTCCAGCGATTTGATGCCGGCGCCCAGGGAGAGCATAAATTGATTCGTGGGTTTGAACCGGTGATCACCCATTCCTGGCACTACTTGCGTCACGCAGGATTGAAAGCGGCGGTCCAGGACTTTCTCGAGCGCGAGCGCATCGGGGTGATGGGGTATGCGCAAGAAGCGAGGACAGCCTTGCCGTATCGACAGGGCTGACCCTCGCGCCCAGGCGTCGCTTAACTGTCTTCCTTGCCCAGCCAGCGGTACATTACGCCACCAATCACCGCGCCCAACAGTGGCGCCAGCCAGAACAGCCAGAGCTGTTGAAGCGCCCAGCCGCCGACAATCAACGCAGGGCCGGTACTGCGCGCTGGGTTGACCGAGGTGTTGGTGACCGGAATCGAGATCAGGTGAATCAGGGTCAACCCCAGGCCGATGGCGATCGGTGCCATCCCGGCCGGGGCGCGCTTGTCGGTGGCGCCAAGGATGATCAGGATGAACATCGCCGTCATCACCAGCTCGCTGACAAAGCCCGCGGCCATCGAGTAGCCGCCCGGTGAATGTTCACCGTAGCCGTTGGAGGCCAGGCCGCTGGCCAGTTCGAAGCCCGGCTTGCCGCTGGCGATGAAGTACAGCAGGGCGGCGGCAATGATCGCGCCGATCACCTGGGCGATGATATAGGCCGGCAGTTCCTTGGCCGGGAATCGCCCGCCGACCACCAGTCCCAGCGACACCGCCGGGTTGAGGTGGCAACCCGAGATATGGCCGATGGCAAACGCCATGGTCAGCACCGTCAGGCCAAATGCCAGAGATACCCCCAGCAGGCCGATCCCGACCTCGGGAAAGGCGGCTGCCAACACCGCACTGCCGCAACCACCCAGCACCAGCCAGAACGTACCTACCAACTCTGTAGCCGAACGTTTTAACAGAGACATAAAAGAGAGCCTTTTCGAGTTATTGCTACCGTTTGCCCCAGCAGATGGACGACAGGCCATCTCCCGAACCTGCCCTGAGTACAGCAGGATTTTTCTGGAATTCCAGTGGTCATGAAAACGCCGACGCCCATGCTTGAGGGGTTGTGGAGGTTATCGTAGATCCAGAGTGGGTGTAACCGTCTTGATCGCGTGGTGGCTTCCCGGCACATACCCGTGGCGAGCGAGCTTGCTCGCGCTGGGCTGCGCAGCAGCCCAAAAATCGCTCATCAAGTGTTGTCTGAAAGTTTGCGATCGTCTTGTAGGGGGGCGCTTCGCGCCCCAGCGCGAGCAAGCTCGCTCGCCACAGGGGACGCGTATGCACTCGACTCAATCGATGCCGACAAACCCTCCGGTCTGGTGCTGCCAAAGCCGGGCATACAACCCGCCATGGGCCAACAGTTCGGCGTGGGTGCCGCTTTCGGCGATCCGGCCGTTTTCCAGTACCACCAGGCGATCCATCCGGGCGATGGTGGAAAGCCGGTGCGCGATGGCGATCACGGTCTTGCCCTGCATCAGGGTTTCGAGGCTTTCCTGGATCGCCGCTTCCACCTCCGAGTCCAGCGCCGAGGTGGCTTCATCCATGATCAGGATTGGCGCGTCCTTGAGCAGCACCCGGGCGATGGCGATGCGTTGGCGTTGACCGCCGGAGAGTTTGACCCCGCGCTCACCGACGTGGGCATCGAAGCCCGTGCGGCCTTCAGCGTCCGACAGCAACGGGATGAATTCGTCGGCACGGGCCTTGTGCACGGCTTCCCAGAGTTCGGCGTCGGTGGCATCGGGTTTGCCGTACAGCAGGTTGTCACGGATCGAGCGGTGCAGCAGTGAAGTGTCCTGGGTGATCATGCCGATCCGTTCGCGCAGGCTTTCCTGGGCCACATGGGCGATGTTCTGGCCATCGATCAGGATCTGCCCGCCCTGCAAGTCGTACAGGCGCAACAGCAGATTGACCAGGGTCGACTTGCCGGCGCCGGAAGGGCCGATCAGGCCGATTTTCTCACCGGGTCGGATGGTCAGGTTCAGGTCGCCGATGATTCCGCTTTTCTTGCCATAGTGAAACGCCACGTGTTCGAAACGCACTTCGCCACGGTCCACTTGCAGGCGGGGAGCCAGTTCACGGTCGGTGACGCTGATCGGTTGCGCGATGGTTTGCAGGCCGTCCTGGACCATCCCGATGTTCTCGAAGATGCCGTTGACCACCCACATGATCCAGCCAGACATGTTGACGATGCGGATCACCAGGCCGGTGGCCAGGGCAATGGCACCGACCGAGATCAGCGACTGGGTCCACAACCACAACGCCAGGCCCGTGGTACCGACAATCAGCAGGCCGTTCATGCTGGTGATGACCACGTCCATGCTGGTGACGACGCGCCCGGCCAGCTGGGATTTTTCGGTTTGTTCGGCGATGGCTTCACGGGCGTATTGCTGTTCGAAGTTGGTGTGGGCGAACAACTTGAGCGTGGTGATGTTGGTGTAGCCGTCGACAATCCGGCCCATCAGTTTGGAACGGGCGTCGGAGGACACCACCGAGCGTTCCTTGACCCGAGGCACGAAGTAGTAGAGCGCGCCGAGGTAGGCGGCGATCCAGGTCAGCAACGGAATCATCAGGCGCCAGTCGGCCTCGGCGAACAGTACCAGTGAGCTGATGGCGTAGATCAGCACATGCCACAACGCATCCACCGCTTGCACCGCGGAGTCGCGCAGGGAGTTGCCGGTTTGCATGATCCGTTGGGCGATGCGCCCGGCGAAGTCGTTCTGGAAGAAATTCAGGCTCTGCTTGAGCACGTAGCTGTGGTTCTGCCAGCGAATCAGGCTGGTCATGCCGGGGCTCAGGGTCTGGTGCACCAGCAGGTCGTGCAGGCCGACGAACACCGGGCGCAGGACCAGCGCGACCACTGCCATCCAGGCCAGTTCAACCCCGTGGACCTTGAAGAAGTCGGCGTTCGGTGTGCCCTGGGCCAGGTCGATGATCCGGCTCAGGTAACTGAACAGCGCCACTTCGATCAGCGCACCGAACAGGCCGATGACCAACAGCGCGGCGAAGCTCGGCCAGACCTGGCGCAGGTAATAGGTATAGAAGGGCAGGACCCGATCAGGCGGGGCCGCCGTCGGGGCGTCACGGAATATGTCGATCAGTTTTTCGAAACGGCGATAAAGCATCAGTCAAACGCCCGCGTGCGGGCTCTCCTTTTTTCGATGCGAGCGGCACGCCGTTCCTTGCGTGGCCGCTCGGGACGCCCTGTGCAGCTTAGTCGATGCGCTTGGCCGACTTGATCAGCACCGGGTCGATTGGCACGTTCTGCATGCCTTGTTTAGTGGTGGTCTGCGAGTTGACGATGATGTCGACCACGTCCATCCCCTTGACCACTTTGGCGAACACGGCATAACCGGCATCGCGTCCCGGGTTCAGGAAGTCATTGTCGGCGACGTTGATGAAGAACTGGCTGGTGGCCGAATCCGGGTTCGAGGTGCGGGCCATCGACAGCGTGCCGCGTACGTTATGCAGGCCATTGCTGGCTTCGTTCCTGATCGGCTCCTTGGTGTCTTTCTGCGCCATTTGCGGGGTGAAGCCACCCCCTTGCACCATGAACCCCGGAATCACGCGGTGGAAAATAGTGTTGGTGTAGAAGCCGCTGTCGACGTAGGCCAGAAAGTTCTTGGTGCTGACCGGCGCCTTGACCGGGTCCAGTTCGATTTCGATCGGACCGTTGGTGGTCTCGAGCAATACGTGGGGAGCCTTGGTCGCTTCTGCGGCCATCAGGTTGGCGGCGAACAGGACTGCGCCGGTGGCGAGGGCGATTTTTTTCAGCATGGGTCAGTGATCCTGGGTAGTAGTGTCGACAGTGGTTAGAAAATCAAGCAGGGTCTGGTTGAAACGCTGCGGCTGGTCCAGCGGCGTGGCATGGCGCGAATCCTCGATCACCACCAGCCGCGCATCGGGCAACAGTTTTACATAGGCTTGTTTCAGCGCCACCGGCGTGTAGTCATGGTCGGCGCTGATGACCAGGGTTGGACAGGTGACTTTCGCCAGTCGTTCCTGAACCCCCCAGCCAACAATGGCATTGAAGCTGGCGAGATAAGCACGTTTGTCGTTTTTTGCCCAGCGCTCGGCCATCTTTTGCCGCAGGTCGGCCTGTTCGGGCTTGGGGAACAGTTTGGCGCCCAGGGCCTTGCCAATGCTGCCAAGGCTCAGCAGGTGCATCAGGCCCCAGCGCTTGAACCATTGCCAGTAATCGTCGGCGGTGCGGACCTTGACTTGCGGCGCGCTGTTGACGATGGACAGGCTTTTGAGCAGCCCCGGCTGGTCCACCGCCAGTTGAAAACCGATCATGCCGCCCATGGACAGCCCTACCAGGTGGGCCGGGCCCAGGTTCAGGTGTTCGATCAGCGCGACCAGGTCGGCGCTGAAGCCGGCAATGCTGTAGCGCTCCCGGGGTTTGTCGGAGCGGCCATGGCCGCGCACATCGGGGATGATCAGGCGGTAGCGAGCCGAAAGCTCGGGGATCTGCTTCTCCCAGTCCTGCGTGCTCGAGCCCAGCCCGTGAACCAGCAGCAGCGGCGTGCCGTGGCCATATTCCTCGTAGTGCAGTGTGCAACCTTCGTGTTCGAAATAGGCCATGGTGCAACTCCTTGTCAGGCTTGTTCCGGGGCGGCGAAAGGGGCATCCAGCGGCGCGGTATCGAAGGTGCGCAGCAGCTCGATGAGAATCTGCGTGGCCGGGCCCAGGGGTTTGTCCTTGTTCGAGTACAGGTAGAAGCTGGGGTTACGGCTGCCACCCTGGTCCAACGGTAGCAGCTTGAGCAGGCCCTCCTTGAGTTCCCGTTCGATCATGTGCCGTGGCAACCAGGCAAAACCCAGGCCGCTGCCGACGAAGGTCGCCGCGGTGGCCAGGCTGCCGACGGTCCAGCGTTGTTCGGCGCCGAGCCAGCCGACGTCGCGCGGCTGTTGCCGGCCGGAGTCACGGATCACCACTTGCAACTGGCTTTCGAGATCCTGGAAATTCAGCTCGCGGTTCAGGCGATGCAAGGAATGCTCGGGATGGGCGACGGCGACGAACTCGACATGGCTCAGTTCCGCCCCCAGGTAACCGGGAATGCTGAAGCCGCTGATGGCCAGGTCGGCCACGCCTTCGAGCAGGACTTCCTCGACCCCGGACAACACTTCTTCACGCAAGCGAACCCGGCAGCCACGGCTTTGCGGCATGAAGGCGGTCAAGGCGCGCACGAGGCGGGCGCTCGGGTAGGCGGCGTCGACCACCAGGCGCACTTCGGCTTCCCAGCCTTGCTCCATGTGGTGGGCCAGGTCTTCCAGTTGACTGGCCTGTTTGACCAGCTGTCGCGAGCGCCGCAGCAGCACGCCACCGGCTTCGGTCAACACGGCCTTGCGCCCGTCGATGCGCAGCAGCGGCACGCCGAGCTGGTCTTGCATGCGCGCCACGGTGTAGCTGACGGACGATTGCGAGCGGTGCAGCGCTTCGGCCGCCTGGGCAAATCCGCCGTGGTCGACCACGGCTTGCAGCGTGCGCCATTGATCCAGGGTCACGCGGGGCGCTTTCATCATGGGCTCCTCTTGTCCTAAGCTGGCAGCTTCCTCTGGAGGCTGTCGAATGAAAAAAGTCTGTTGTGCGGTGCTGGCGATGTTGCCGTTGAGTGCGTTTGCCTATCCCATCGATGTACAAAAAGAACTCAATGGCCTGGGGGTCGACTACACCACCTACGCGACCGACTACGATATGGGGTCCATCACGCTGAACAACTACGGCAAGACCGACGCCGAGTGCACAGTGGTGTTCGCCAACGGCCCGGAGTCGCCCCGCACGCGGCGTGTCAGCCTGGTCGCGGGGAAAAGCACCGATGTCACGGCCAAGTTCAGCCGCAAGATCATCAAATTGCGCATCGGCCTGACCTGCACCGAGAAGCAATAAGCACTCAAGCGAAGCAGATGCCCATGGCATGCTTCGCTTATAAACGAATTTATTGATGGGTTATAGCAGTTATTTGCGCTTTTTCATCGATATGACTCTGTTTAATCTCCACTCCATCGACTTACAGCATTCACCGATGGAGGCTACATCCCATGTCCCGCGTTCTGATCATCGAAAGCAGCGCCCGCCAGCAAGACTCGGTTTCCCGTCAACTGACTCAAACCTTCATCAACCAGTGGAAAGCCGCGCACCCGGCCGACCAGATCACCGTCCGTGACCTGGCGACCCATCCGGTCCCCCACCTGGACGTAAACCTGCTGGGTGGCTGGATGAAGCCTGCCGAGCAGCGCAACCCAATCGAACAGGCAGCACTTGAGCGCTCCAACCTGCTGACCGACGAATTGCTGGCCGCCGACGTACTGGTGATGGCCGCGCCGATGTACAACTTCGCGATCCCCAGCACCCTCAAGGCCTGGCTCGATCATGTGCTGCGTGCCGGGGTGACCTTCAAGTACACCGAGACCGGTCCCCAGGGCCTGCTCAGCGGCAAGCGTGCCTACGTATTGACCGCTCGCGGTGGCATCTACGCGGGCAGCACCGCCGATCACCAGGAACCGTACCTGCGTCAGGTCATGGGCTTCATCGGTATTCATGACGTCAGCTTCATTCATGCCGAAGGGATGAACCTGGGCGGTGACTTCCAGGAAAAAGGACTGAACCAGGCCAACGCCAGACTGGCCCAGGTCGCCTGACAGGTTAATCGCCCGTTAATCGCTGGATGGTCTAGTGACCTGGCGCAACCCTTCAAGGCTCTACGCGCAACGAACCTCCCTTTGCACTTATTGCTCCTGAGTGCCCTGGCCCGATTGAACGCTTTAGCGAGATCGGGCTTTTTTTTGCCTGTTGTTACCCGGCCTTCACTGTCCGTGGCAAAACCGCTATCGTCGCCGCCACTTTGGACGAGGCGCATATGGGCTATCTGCTATTTGTCACGCTGATTCAGGCGTTTTCCTTCAGTCTGATCGGCGAGTACCTGGCCGGTCATGTCGACAGTTACTTCGCGGTGCTGGTGCGGGTACTGCTGGCCGGGCTGGTGTTCATCCCGCTGACCCGCTGGCGTTCGGTGGAGCCTGCGTTCATGCGCGGGATGCTGCTGATCGGCGCCTTGCAGTTCGGCGTGACCTACGTCTGCCTGTACCTGAGCTTTCGGGTGCTGACGGTGCCGGAAGTCCTGCTGTTCACCATTCTCACGCCGTTGCACGTGACCTTGATCGAGGATGCGCTCAACCGCCGCTTCAACCCTTGGGCGCTGGTAGCGGCACTGGTGGCGGTGCTGGGGGCGGCCGTGATTCGCTACGACCGGATCAGCCCGGACTTCCTCATGGGCTTCTTGCTGCTGCAACTGGCCAACTTCACCTACGCCGCGGGGCAGGTGCTGTACAAGCACCTGGTGGCACGCCATCCAAGCGACCTGCCGCATTATCGACGCTTCGGTTACTTCTACCTGGGCGCGCTGGCGGTGGTGCTGCCGGCCTTTCTACTGTTCGGCAAAAGCGACTTCCTGCCGGAAGCACCGCTGCAGTGGGGCGTGTTGCTGTTCCTCGGGCTGGTGTCCACCGCACTGGGCCTGTACTGGTGGAACAAGGGCGCCTGCCTGGTCAATGGCGGGACCCTGGCGGTGATGAACAACCTGCATGTACCCGTGGGGCTGCTGATCAATTTGCTGATCTGGAACCAGCATGAGGAGTTGGGGCGGCTGATGTTTGGCGGCCTGGTGATACTGGCGGCGGTGTGGGTCAGTCGGTTGGGTGTGCGTCCGACGGCAAGCGCGTTCTGACATTAAATGTGAGCCCTGCTCGGATCGTTCCCGTATAGCGGGAACGATCCGAGCAGGGGGGAACGCTATTACTCCGTGGGCTGTTCCAGTAGCGGGAAATGGCTGGCGCCCAGCACGGCTGGTAGCACCCCGGCGCGCAGGTCATTGCCGCTCGGTTGCTGGTACAGGCTCAAGCCAAACTCCGGCAGTACCGCCAGCAGGTAATCGAAGATATCGCCCTGGATGCGCTCGTAGTCGTCCCACGCGGTGGTGCGGGTGAAACAGTAAATTTCCAGCGGCACGCCCTGGGCGGTGGTCTGCATCTGGCGGACGATGCAGGTCATGTTCGGCTGGATGTCCGGGTGCCCCTTCAAGTACGCCAGTGCATAGGCACGGAAGGTGCCGATGTTGGTCATCCGTCGACGGTTTGCCGACATCGCCGCCACTGTGCCCTGGGCTTCGTTCCAAGCCTTGAGTTCAGCCTGTTTGCGGCTCATGTAGCCGGTAAGCAGGCGAATCTGGGTCAGCCTCTGTTCCTCGCCGTCGGTGATGAAGCGGACGCCGCTGGCATCGATGAACAGGCTGCGCTTGATCCGGCGGCCACCGGAGGCCTGCATGCCGCGCCAGTTCTTGAACGACTCGGACATCAGGCGCCAGGTCGGGATCGAGACGATGGTCTTGTCGAAGTTCTGCACCTTGACCGTGTGCAGGGTGATGTCCACCACATCGCCGTCGGCACCGACTTGCGGCATTTCGATCCAGTCGCCGACCCGCAGCATGTCATTGCTGGTCAGTTGCACACTGGCGACGAACGACAGCAGGGTGTCCTTGTAGACCAGGATGATGACGGCCGACATCGCACCCAGGCCGGACAGCAGCAAGAGCGGTGAACGGTCGATCAGGGTGGCGACGATGATGATCCCGCCGAGGACATACAAGACCATTTTCGCCAGTTGCACGTAACCTTTGATCGAGCGGGTGCGGGCGTGTTCGGTACGGGCGTAGATGTCCAGCAGGGCATTGAGCAGGGCGCTGATGGCCAGCATCAGGAACAGGATGGTGAAGGCCAGGGCAGCGTTGCCGAGAAAGTGCTGGGTGACCTTGTTCATCTCGGGGATCAGGCTCAGGCCAAACTGGATCACCACAGAGGGCACGATCTGCGCCAGGCGATGGAACACTTTGTTGGCGAGAAAGTCGTTGAGCCAGAACATCGACGGCTGGCGACCGAGCAACTCCACGCCGCGCAGGATGAGGTAGCGCGCCGCTCGTCCGACGACCAGCGCGACGAACAAGAGCAGCAGGAATGCCAGGAGGGAATAAATCCGCGGGTGTTGTCCCAAGGCATTCCAGAGATCCTGGGTATTGAGCCAGAGCTGATTGAGATCCATAGGCGAAACGATTCTTCTGTAGGATGAGATCGGTTGATTGGACAGTTTAGACGCACCGAGAGTGCGATCAGGGACAATTGCGCGAACAAAAAAGCCACTGTTTGCGTTCGATTGCATAAAGAAACTCGGCCTACGCGCTCGAAACCGTTACCCTATGCAGCTGATTTTTGTATTTCTTCGAGGTAGCACCCGTGTTTTCCCAATTCGCCCTGCACGAACGCCTGCTCAAAGCCGTGGCCGAGCTTAAATTTGTCGAGCCAACGCCTGTGCAGGCAGCGGCTATCCCGCTCGCGCTGCAAGGGCGTGACCTGCGGGTGACGGCGCAAACCGGTAGCGGCAAGACCGCTGCATTCGTTCTGCCGATCCTCAACCGGTTGATCGGCCCGGCGAAAGTCCGTGTCAGCATCAAGACCCTGATCCTGCTGCCGACCCGCGAGCTGGCCCAGCAGACCCTGAAGGAGGTGGAGCGTTTTTCCCAGTTCACCTTCATCAAGTCCGGCCTGATCACCGGCGGTGAAGACTTCAAGGTCCAGGCCGCCATGCTGCGCAAGGTGCCGGACATCCTGATCGGTACCCCGGGCCGGATGATCGAGCAACTGAACGCCGGCAACCTCGACTTGAAAGAAGTCGAAGTGCTGGTGCTCGACGAAGCCGACCGCATGCTCGACATGGGTTTCTCCGAAGACGTCCAGCGCCTGGTCGACGAGTGCACCAACCGTCAGCAGACCATGCTGTTCTCCGCCACCACCGGCGGTTCGGGCCTGCGCGAGATGATCGCCAAGGTGCTGAACAACCCTGAGCACCTGCAGCTCAATGCGGTCAGCCAGCTGAATGCGACCACTCGCCAGCAAATCATCACCGCTGACCACAACCAGCACAAAGAGCAGATCGTCAACTGGCTGCTGGCCAACGAGACCTACCAGAAGGCCATCGTCTTCACCAACACCCGGGCCATGGCCGACCGTATCTACGGCCGCCTGGTGGCACAGGAGTACAAGGCGTTTGTCTTGCACGGTGAGAAAGACCAGAAGGACCGCAAGCTGGCCATCGACCGTCTGAAGCAGGGCGGGGTGAAGATCCTGGTGGCCACCGACGTAGCCGCTCGCGGCCTGGACGTGGACGGCCTGGACCTGGTGATCAACTTCGACATGCCACGCAGCGGCGACGAATACGTGCACCGTATCGGCCGTACCGGGCGTGCCGGTAACGATGGCCTGGCGATCTCGCTGATCTGCCACGGCGACTGGAACCTGATGTCGAGCATCGAGCGCTACCTCAAGCAGAGCTTCGAGCGCCGTACCATCAAGGAAGTCAAAGGCACCTACGGCGGACCGAAAAAGGTCAAGGCTTCGGGCAAGGCCGTTGGCGTGAAGAAGAAAAAGACCGACGCCAAGGGCGACAAGAAGAAGTCAGCCGCCAAGGCACCGACCAAGCGCAAGATCGCCAACCGGCCGAAGACCGACGCCCTGTCGCTGGTCAGCAAGGACGGCATGGCCCCGCTCAAGCGCCGCAAGCCGGAAGCTCCGGCCGCTGAGTAACGCGCCATCGCTCGCTGACAACATGTAGCGTGCTGTCAAAAACCCGGACCCTGTCCGGGTTTTTGTTTTTCAGCGATCGGCTTTTTCTCTGCGGTGCCGGCCAGCCTCGCGCTTGTCGATCAGATCATGAGTGGCAGCAACTGGTCGGCGCCTGGTCATCGTAGCGATCGTGATGGCGCACCCAATCCATGATTTCGTCCTCGTTGCGGCCCTTGGGTGTCAGGTCAAGGTAGTTGTAGGCACCCACCAGCAAGTCCAGGCCCCGGGCGTAGGTGGAGTAGGTGTGGAATATTTCGCCGGCTTCGTTGCGATAAAATACGCTGAGACCGGGGAGTTCTTCTTCGGTGCTGTCGGTTTTTTCGTAGTTGTAGGTGGCGCTGCCGGCCGTGACTGCTTCTGCTCGAAGCGAGACGCCGAAGTCGTAGTTGAAGTCGCAGCCTTCGGACGACACCCAGTCGAACTTCCAGCCCATACGCCGTTTGAATGGCTGGAACTCGGCGAAGGGGGCGTGGGACACAGCCACCAATGCTACGTCATGGTGGGTCAGGTGCTGGTTGGCGCCGTCAATGTGATCGGACAGAAAGGAACACCCCGGGCAACCCTCGTCCCAACCCGCGCCAAACATGAAGTGGTAGATGACCAATTGGCTGCGGCCGCCGAACAGGTCAGTCAGTTTCAATTCACCGTGAGCGCCCTGAAACCGGTAGTCCTTGTCGATTTTCACCCAGGGCAGGGCCCGGCGTTCGGCGCTGAGTTTGTCCCGTTCCCGGGTGAAGGCTTTTTCGTGGACCAGGTGTTCGCGGCGCGCGGTGAGCCACTCTTCCCGGGACACGACGGGATGATTCTGGATTTTCATGGTGTTTTCTCCTGCCAGCGGTGGCGAAAATCGACCCGTACCGTGGGGTTAGACCCTCTTGCACAGAGTAGTCGTCGGGCTCTGGGGGAATTCGACATACCGTCGGTCGACACAGGGCAGCCCCCGGTGCGATGCGCCGGATCCGCCCACGTTGGCGGATGGCGTGGCGCAGGCCGCTCAGGAGGTGCCCACCGCCTTCAAGCACGTCAGTGCGTTGAACTGATCGCGCACCTTGTCGATCCGGTTCTGCAAATGCTGTCGCTGCTCGTCGCTGCTGTCGGCCATCAGGTCGACCAGCAGGCCGCGGGCCAGGGTTTCGGCGTTGGCGTAGGCCTGGCGGTAGGCCGGGGTCCACAACGATTCGCGATCTACCAGCAGGGTTTCGATGCGTTGGGCAAAGTCGCTGCTGTGGCGCTGGTCCATCGCCTGGCTGAACAGCGCCTGCCAATGGGCCCGGTTGGCGATCCATTGCCGATTCTGATCGCCCAGGGCGGTGGACCAGGCGAGCACTCGCTGTTGCTGAGCCTTGTCGAGTGGGCCGAGCCAGTCGGTCAGGCGCTTGCCCATGCGCTGGCTGCGCTGCTGGATTTGTCGGGCCAGAGGCGGTTTGACGTATTTTTCCTGACGCTCGCGCACATCCTTGGCGAAGGCGTGCTTCATCTCATTGACCTGCTGATCGTTCATCCCGCGCAATAACTCGACCGCCGACGGCGTGATTTGCCGGGCGGTCCGGGCGATGGCTTGCTTGGCTTCCAGGGTGCGGGCTTGCAGGGCGGTATCGGTGACCTGATGGGTGCTGACCATTTGTCGGGTGCGGGTGAGCCAGTCCAGATAGTCGGGCAACTGCGTTGCACAGTGCCATTGCAGGTGCTCCTCGAGACGCTCTTTGAGCCAGTCCTCCTGCTCGCGATTCATGTCCAGGTAATCGTTGAGCGTCCAGGGAATGATCGTGTCGAGATTGCGGTAGGCCAGGTCCACTCGGTTGCAGGCCGTCAGGGCAAGGCACAGGGGCAGCAGCAGACTCAGGTGTTTCAACCAGCGCGTCATGGGCCAATCCTTGCGCAAGCGTTGTTCTGGTATTTGAACGCAGGATGGACCCGGGCGTTCAGCCAATCAATAGAACCGGTGTTCGGCCTTGAAGGTGAACAAGCCGTCGCATTGGCTGTTGTGCCCGGAGTAGGCACTGCAATCACTGCCATTAAGGCTTGAGTCGCTGTAGATCAGGTTCAGGTCGATGCCCATCCAGGGCCGTGAGAGCTTGACCGACCAATCGTTGAAACTGCTGACATAACCGCCGTCGGCAATCGAAGTCGGGGTAAAGAGCCGGTGGGTGGTGTACTTGACGCTGAGCCCTACGCCGAACGGCTGGGTGCCACTGAGGTCGGCGAACAAGGTGCTGTTGCGCTTGTCCGGATCATTGCTGAACGCTGCGCCGAAGCGGCTGCCCAGCAAGGTAAGGCCACCGAAAAACTCCTGGCTGTCGAGAGTGTCCAGTTGCGGGTAGCTGTAGTGGATCATGCCTACCTCATAACCCAGGGTCCGGTCGAAAGGGCGCTTGAATCCCAGGTAGGAGTCGACTTCCAGGTTACCGGCGGGCGACAGGCCCATGCTTGGGGCCCATTGACCCACATACCAGCCACTGTCATGACTCAGGTCCAGGCCACCATGGAATGAGCCGGTGCTGGACGGCTTGACCAGGCCCTGGGCCATGCTACGGCTAGGGCTTGTGCCTAGCTTGAGGTCATAGTCGCCGAGTTCGCGCTGGAAGATCTGTGCATTGGCACTCATGCACACCAACAGGCTGATCAGTAACGTTGTAAGTTTGAGCATGCTTCACTCTTGAAGGTGCGGCAGGCCTGGCGATTCGTGATGGCGGCCTCTCCACTGAAGTCAGCCTGTGTGGGAAACGCCCGGTCTAGAGCATTCCGAGCATACCGGCGAATGTCGACGGCTGGCTACCGTTCGTCGATTGACGGGCCAAAAGTCATGGGCTTGTCGATTCGACCGGCTGACAGGGGGGGAGGAAGCAGGGAGGGTTCCAGTCCTAGCGCTTCGATGTTCAAAGCGCTTAGGGACCAGGGTGACGCGAGGGGGGTGTTACTTTTTGCCCAGGGTAATCTGCTTGGACGGGCCGAATGTCTGGCCGCTGACGCCTTTGGCAATTTGCTGGATCTCGCCACCGGATTTGAGGAAGGCAGCAATCTGGTCGTTGATCGATTCGCTGGTTTCAACGGCTGGAGCTGGCTTTGCTTTGCTGTTGGATGCTTTTACACGCATGGCGGCCATTAACCTGTAGAAAATTAACTTGGCCAGCCATCATACAGGAAATGCTTGACAATTGCTTGGTAAATATCTTCCTGGAATAACCGTGGGTGTTCGTCGACCAAGCCTAAGTTGCTCTTTGGAATATCCCCCTAAGCTACTGTTTTAAATAAGAACCTTGCCGTGAAAGAGCGCCTGCGCGGGGCAACGATTACGGCGGCTGCGGCCACGACGGTCTGACGAGCGGGTCGCGGCCTGACACAAAACCCAGGAAAATCGAGCCATGCGGCGGTTTTTTTTGCGCAGGCCCTGCGCTCACCCAACGGCGCGAGCAAAAACGGGTAGAATGCCGCCCAAGCAATGAGGGTATTGGAAATGGCTTTAGTCGGGCGTTACAACAGTTTGCAAGTGGTTAAACACACTAACTTCGGTTTATATCTGGACGGTGGCGCGGATGGCGAAATCCTTTTGCCCAATCGTTATATTCCCAAAGATATTCCCAGCGAAGATGAAGACTGGCTGAACGTTTTTGTTTATCTGGACAGCGATGACAAACTCATCGCCACGACAGAAAAACCAAAAGTTCAGGTCGGTGAATTTGCCAGCCTCAAAGTTGTTGAAGTCAACAGCATCGGAGTGTTTCTCGACTGGGGTCTGTCCAAGGACCTGCTGCTGCCGTACTCCGAGGAAAAGCGCCAGATGAGCGCGGGCGAATACTGTGTGGTGCATGTCTACCTCGACAAGCACACCCGTCGTATCACCGCGACCGCGCGCCTGGATCGCTACCTGGATAAAACCCCGGCCAACTACACGGCTGGCCAGGAAGTCGACCTGCTGGTGGCCGAAGCGACCGACATGGGCTTCAAGGCGATCATCAACAACAAGCACTGGGGCCTGATCCACAAGAACGAGATCTTCAAGTTCATGCGTGCCGGCAAGGAAGAGAAGGGCTTTATCAAGGAAGTGCGTGCCGACGGCAAGATCAGCCTGAGCCTGCAGCCTGTGGGTGTCGAAGCGGCCAGCAGCCTGAACTCGAAGATCCTCGCCAAGTTGCGCGACAATAACGGCACCTTGCCGGTCAGCGACAAGAGCGACCCGGCATTGATCAGCAGCCTGTTTGGTGTCAGCAAGGGCAACTTCAAGAAGGCCATTGGCGCACTCTACAAGAATGGCCAGATCGTTATTCACGCCGACCGTATCGAGCTCAGCTGAGTTCGATAAGCCGGGCGTCGGGCGGGGAGAACCTGACCGACGGCCGGTCTGGTCAATACTTCAGCGCATCGACCGTCGTCCTGGCCAGGTACCGCAATGCTGTTCAGTCAAGGATAGGGTTGCTCAATGCACCCCCGTGGCGAGCGAGCTTGCTCGCGCTGGGCTGCACAGCAGCCCCAAAAACTATCGCCGAGTTCGCTCTGAAAGACCGCGGTCGCTTTGTTGGGGGCGCTCAGCGCGAGCAACGGGTCTCACACTCGCCTCAAGCGTTTCTTGACTGAACAGCATTAGGCCAAGTACCGGGGCTTTTGTTTTCTGTCGAGCCACCGCCATGTCATTAACCGTTCGCGAGGTTTCGTGATGATTGCCACTCGGCGCAGCGCCGATGCGTTTGCCCTGCAAGTGATGGTGGGGCTGTGCCTGGTGTGGGGCATCCAGCAGGTGATGATCAAGTGGGCCGCCGCGGACATTGCCCCTGTGATGCAGGCCGCCGGACGCTCGGGAATCTCCGCGTTGCTGGTGGGCTTGTTGATCTGCTGGAAGGGCGGCTGGGACCAGGTCGGCAGTACCTGGCGTGGCGGTCTGCTGGCCGGTAGCCTGTTTGGCCTCGAGTTCCTGTTCATCTCCGAAGGCCTGCAACTGACCACCGCGGCCCATATGTCGGTGTTTCTCTACACCGCGCCGATCTTTACCGCGCTGGGCGTGCATTGGTTGCTGCCGAGCGAGCGCTTGCGCCCGGTGCAATGGCTGGGGATTCTGCTGGCCTTTATCGGCATTGGCATTGCGTTTGCCGGTGGCGTGTCCTGGGACAATCTGGACCGGCGCATGCTGCTGGGCGACGCGCTCGGTGTACTGGCCGGAGCGGCCTGGGGTGCAACCACGGTGGTGGTACGCGCCTCGCGGTTGTCGGAGGCGCCGGTGACCCTGACCTTGTTTTATCAGCTGATCGTCGGTTTCGTCGGCCTGTTGCTGATCGCGCTGGTCAGCGGCCAGGTGACCCATGTCCAATTGACGGCCGTGGCGGTTTCCAGCGTGCTGTTTCAGGGGCTGGTGGTGTCATTCTTCAGTTACCTGATCTGGTTCTGGTTGCTGCGCCGTTATCTGGCGGCGAACCTGGCGGTGTTTTCGTTCATGACCCCGCTGTTCGGTGTCACGTTCGGGGTGCTGTTGCTGGGGGAGAAACTGACCCTCAACTTCGTCATGGGGGCCGTGCTGGTGCTGTTGGGCATCACCTTTGTCAGCGCCGAACAGTGGGTCCGCCGCCGTTTGCGCAAGGCGCTGGGGCAATATTGACCCGTGGCCGCGACGGGCCGCGAGCAAGGCCAGTCGAAGGTGATTCAGATCAATTAAGTAACAGATCTTTGCGTTCTTGGGCGAGCATTGCGTAGGAGTTAAGGCTACTATCTGTATGAAGCGTCTACAGAACCCGGTCGCTCGGCATTACCCTGAAGGGGGGCACCATGAAAGAGAAACTGCAAAACTGGCTCCATGACCTCGGTGTCGCGCTTGGTTTGATCGAACCGCCTCTGCAACCAGTGCCTGTGCGCACCGACGACGATCAACGTCGACGTCAACAACGCCGCCGGTAACACGCAACACATCAGCAGGTCGCAGCCGCCCGCACCCTCAAGGTGCCGTGTGTGGCTGCGACATCGCACCCGCCTGTTTTCACCCAGTACACTGCTTTCACTGTCGACCGATGTGCTCCAGAAACCGGATCAGGTCCTCGGCGGTGGTGGCTGACGTGAGCAGTCGATCCTCTTCATGAGTGAAGGCGGTCAGCTTCAGCTCATCTTCCAGATGAAAAATCAGCTCCTCGATGTCCAGCCCCAGATTCGACAGGCTGGCGTTGTCCGCGAAATCCTCACGACCCTCGAGCAAGCGGCTGATGAAGCAATGCACGGCTTCGCGAAGGCCTTCTGTGTTCATGATCCTGCCTGGATGGAGAGGCGCGTCTCCTGCAAAAGTATTAATCCTTTGGTCTGAGTACAGCACAGCCTCCGCGATGTTGACGTTGCCATTGGTCAATCATGTCGCGCAGTTTTTCCCCGGAGAAGCTTGGGAAGTGGCCGCCGTGCACCGTCCGGATCGGTAGCGTGCGCAGGCGTTGCAGGCTGCTGGCGTAATCCTCGAGGTTGGAGTGGTAGGCGTCTTCGACCAAGGGGCCGTCGTAGATGATGTCGCCGCTGAACAGCGTGCCCGTGGCGGCCTCGAACAGGCTGATGCCACCGGGTGAATGACCGGGCGTGTGAAGCACCTGCAGGGTGCGATTACCCAGGTCGAGCACATCGCCGTCCTCAACGAAACCGGTCGCGGGTGCGGCTTTGACCCGGTACTCGGCGTAACACAGCGGGCAGTCGGGATGCGCCTCGAACATGTCGTCGCCGACGCAGGCCCGGGACAGGGTGTTGTCGCCATCCGGTGCCGCGAGGATCCGTGCCTCGGCCGGGTGTACCAGGCGTTCGGGAAATTCGTGATGACCGGCGATATGGTCGAAGTGGCAATGGCTGGCCACGGCGACCAGCGGGCGTTCGGTGAGCCACGGCAATTGCTCGCGCAGGCTGACCAGGCCTGAGCCTGTGTCGAGCAGCAAGTCCTTGTCGCGCCCCTGGATATGCCACAGGTTGCAGCGGTAGAACGGCCGGATATATGGCTCGTGGATCAGGCGGATAGCGTCACTCAGTTGTTTGACTTCGAACCATTGATCGCGACTGACGATGAGCATGGTGTTTTTCTCCAGGCGAAAAAAAACGGGTGCAGCAACCGACGCTGCACCCGCCGAAGAAAAGGTTCAAGCCGTTGTTGGTTTCAGCTTATATCGCGTTCGCCACGGTTGCCGGGCGACGGGATGCCAGGCTGATCACGACGAAGCTCACCAGGCCGACTGCCAGGCTGTAGTAGATCGGCGTGTTGGCATCCAGGCCATCCGTGACCATGAACACCAGGGCCGTCGCGAAGCCCAGGCCCATGCTGGCGATGGCGCCGGCGGTGGTGGCGCGTTTCCAGAAGATGGCGCCGATCAGCGGGATCAGCATGCCGCCCACCAACAGGTTGTAGGCCAGGGTCAGGGCGCTGATCACGTCGTTGACGACCAGGGCGATACCTAGCACCACGATACCGGTCAACAGGGTGACCAGGCGGTTGACCGCCAGGCTCGACTGTTTACCGCCGCGCAGTTTCGGCAGCAGGTCTTCGGTCAGGGTGGTGGCTGCGGCGAGCAGGCCGGCGCTGGCGGTGGACATCATGGCGGCCAGAGCCGCGGCGATCACCAGGCCACGAATACCGTCCGGCAGGGACAGTTTGACGATGGCGGCGAAGGCGTTGTTGACGTTGTCCAGGTCTGGAATCAGCACGTGGGCCGCCATGCCGATCAGGGCACAGGCCAGGCCGTAGAGGATGCAGTAGACCCCGGCGAAGGTGCCGGCGTATTGAGCGACCTTGGCGGTCTTGACGGTGAACACCCGTTGCCAGATGTCCTGGCCGATCAGGATGCCGAAGAAGTAGATCATGAAGTAGGTGATGATGGTGTCCCAGCCGATGGTGGTGAAGCTGAAGGCGGCTGCCGGCAGTTTCAGCACCAACTCATCCCAGCCGCCGACGCGGTACAGGCAGATTGGCAACAGGATGAACATCAGACCGACGGTCTTGATCACGAACTGGACGATGTCGGTCAGGGTCAGGGACCACATGCCGCCGATGGCCGAGTAGATCACCACCACGCCACCACCGAGCAGCACCGAGATCCAGAACGGCAGGCCGAACAGCACTTGCAGCACGGTGCCGATGGCCAGGATCGAGGTCACGCCGATCATCAGCGCGTAGGCCAGCATGATCACCGCGCTCGCGGAGCGGGCCATCGGGTTGTAGCGTTTTTCCAGGACCTGGGTAACGGTGTAGATTTTCAGTTTCAGCAGCGGTTTGGCGAGGAACAGGTTCAGCGCCACGATCCCGCAGCCCAGTGCGGCGCAGAGCCAGAAACCGGAAATGCCATGCACATAGCCCAGGCGCACGGTGCCCACGGTGGACGCGCCGCCCAGGACGGTGGCGGCCATGGTGCCCATGTACAGGCTCGGGCCGAGGTTACGACCGGCGACCAAAAAGTCTTCGTTGGTCTTGGCCTTGCGCATGCCGTAGTAGCCGAGTATCAGCATCGCGGCGGCGTAGATGAGTACGACGAATAAATCCAAAGCCATGATGGCGTGTCTCCGATTGTCTTTTTTATGTGGAACGCGGGATCAGATTTTCTCAGTGGCAAGGGAGCAAGCTCCCTCGCCACATAAGCTTCAAACCTTCCGGTTTTCTCTTGAATCAGGCGGCTTGCCGCAACGCCGCTTTACCGGGCGACTCCGCGCCCTGGCTCCGAGCATCCTTCGGGCCGTACATCAGCGCCGATTCGGGGAACAGGCTCAACAAGGCCAGGTACACCAGCGAGGCCAGGCCCAGGGTTACTGGCAAACTGATATCGATGCCACCCGCCAGTTCGCCCAGCACACCGACAAACTGCCCGGGCAGGTTGACGAAGCACAGGCCGACCAGTGCGCTGGGGATCCAGGCACCCAGGCCACGCCAGTTCCAGCCATGGCTGAACCAGTAGCGGCCACCTTGCTCGCCACGGGTGAACACTTGCAGGTCGTCCGGGCAGTAGAAGCCGCGACGCTTCACCAGGCCGATGATCATGATCACCATCCACGGAGTGGTGCAGGTGATGATCAGTACGGCGAAGGTCGACACGCTCTGCACCAGGTTCGCCGCAAAGCGCCCGATGAAGATGAAGGCAATCGACATCACCCCGATCAGCAGTGTGGCCTTGACCCGTGACAGCACCCGCGGGAACACGCTGGACATGTCCAGCCCGGTGCCATACAGCGACGTGGTGCCCGTGGACATGCCACCAATCACCGCAATCAGGCACACCGGCAGGAAGAACCAGCTCGGCGAGACGGCCAGCAGGCCACCGACATAGTTGTTCGCGGCAATGTAGTCCGGTGCCTTGATCGCCACGATGGTCGCCGTCGCCAGGCCGAACAGGAACGGGATCAAAGTGGCGATCTGCGCGCCAATCACCGCCAGCATGATCCGGCCCTTGGGGGTTTCGCGCGGGATGTAGCGTGACCAGTCGCCGAGGAACGCGCCGAAGGAGATCGGGTTGCTCATGGCCACCAGCGCTGCGCCAATGAAGGCCGCCCAGAACCCGGCCTGGCCCAGGGCCACGCTGCCGGCGTACTGGCTGTCGAACGCCGGGGCGAAGGCAAAGATCCCCAGCAGGAACAGCAGGCTCGCGGCCCATACGGCAATGCGGTTGACCCACAGCATGAAGCGGAAGCCGTAGATGCACACCGTCAACACCAGGATCGCGAACACGCCGTAGGCCAGGCCCAGGGTCAGGTCGGTTTCCGGCAGGTCGATCAGGCGTTTGGCCCCACCGATCAGCGCATCCCCCGAGCTCCACACCGAGAGCGAGAAGAAGGCGATGGCAGTCAGCAATGACAGGAACGAACCGACGATCCGTCCGTGGACGCCAAAGTGTGCACCGGACGACACGGCATTGTTGGTACCGTTGATCGGACCGAACAGGCCCATGGGGGCGAGGATCAGCGCGCCCAGCAACACGCCCAGCACAATCGCCCAGGCGCCCGCCTGGAACGACAGGCCGAACAGCACCGGGAAACTGCCGAGCACGGCGGTGGCAAAGGTGTTGGCGCCGCCGAAGATCAAGCGAAACAGGTCGCCGGGTCGGGCGTCGCGTTCGTGGTCGGGGATCTGTTCGACCCCGTTTGTCTCGATGCTGCTAAGGCGGTGTTCTTTGTTATTGTTATTCATGATCTGCTCCGATCATCACGGCGCGCTCATCGTGTGTGAGCGTCACCTGTCTTGGCTAAGGGGGTGGCAGCCCTTCCGGCATGGCGGACAAATGTTCGTGGCAGGCCAGCCAATGGCCTTCTTGTTGTTTGCGAAACACAATGGTTTCGCGTTCCTGGCTGAAGTGTTGCTCCCCTTGCATGCGCAGCTTCGTGGCCACGTCATGGACAAACACCGCCACGTCACCCTGCAGGCTGACGAAGGCGTTGCTTGAGGTGCATGCCAGCACCTCGAAGCTCGAAGCCATCCTCGATGCGCCAGTTGTCCCACAACACCTGATAGGCATCGCGCGACAGCAGTGGCTTTTCGAGGGTGTAGAACACGAAGCTGGCGTCCGCGCTGAATGCGCCGAAGTAAGCTTCGCGATCATTTCGGGCGAACGCCGACACCAGTTCGGCGGCGGCGTTGAGAACCTGGTCATGTGCGTTCATGATCAGGCCTCAGCGGTGCGCCACGCCCGGCAGTACGCAGAGCATTTCGTACAGCAGGTTGGCGCCCAGCAACGAGGTGTTGCCGGTGGTGTCGTAAGGCGGCGAGACTTCTACCAGATCGCAACCGACCAGGTCGAGGCCCTGGCAGCCACGGACGATTTCGATGGCTTGAATAGTGGTCAGGCCACCGATTTCCGGGGTACCGGTGCCCGGTGCCCAGGCCGGATCGATGCCGTCGATGTCGAAGCTCAGGTACACCGGGCCGTTGCCGACTTTTTCCCGCACTTCAGCCATCAATGGCGCCAGCGACTGGTGCCAGCACTCTTCGGCCTGCACTACGCGAAAGCCCTGCTTACGGCTCCAGTTGAAGTCTTCAGCGGTGTAGCCCTGGGCGCGCAGACCGATTTGCACCACGCGGTCGCAGTCCAGCAGGCCTTCTTCGACGGCCCGACGGAAGGTGGTGCCGTGGGCGATTTTCTCGCCGAACATGTGATCGTTCACATCGGCGTGAGCGTCGATGTGCACCAGGCCGACCTTGCCGTGCTTTTTGTGGATCGCACGCAGGATCGGCAGGGTGATGGTGTGGTCGCCGCCGAGGGTCAGCGGGATCACGTCGTGCTCGAGGATCTCGTCGTAGGACTCTTCGATGATGCGCACGGCGTCCAGCAGGTTGAACGTGTTGATCGCCACGTCACCGATATCGGCAACGGACAGCGAATCGAATGGCGCGGCGCCGGTGGCCATGTTGTACGGACGGATCATCACCGACTCGGCACGAATTTCCCGTGGCCCGAAGCGGGTGCCAGGGCGCAGCGAAGTCCCGATGTCCAGCGGCACGCCTACGAAGGCAGCGTCCAGGCCGGCAGCGGTTTGCAGGTGGGGGAGTCGCATCATGGTGGCGATGCCGCCGAAGCGCGGCATTTCGTTGCCGCCCAGTGGTTGGTGAAGAATCTTGTCCACGGGTATGGCCTCATCGTCATTGTTTTATTTATGGGGTTGCGCAGCGCAAAGGGTATGTGCAGGCACCTGTTGGGCGGATTCTGCGAAATGGAGTGCCGTAGAAGAATCGCTACCGGCAAATACTTAGTTCATATTTTTCTAAACTAATGGCGGAGGGGGAGATAGACTTCGCGTCATGCGCAAAACCTCTGTGGCGAGGGAGCTTGCTCCCGCTGGGCCGTGAAGCGGCCCCAAAACCATTCACTTTGTTGTCTCAGGTAGAGCGCATCGATAGATTTACGGCTGCTGCGCCCGAACGCGGACCGACCAGCGGGAGCAAGCTCGCTCGCCACAAAAGCAACACGCATGATCTTGCAATCGGAGCCCTCCATGGCCAACGCTTTACCCGACCTGAAACTATTGCGCATCTTCGTCAGCGTGGTGCGTCATCAGGGGTTTGCCAGCGCCCAGCACGAGCTCAACCTGTCGACGTCGGCCATCAGCACCTACATGAGCCAGCTCGAAGGGGCGTTGGGGCTGGTGCTGTGTCATCGCGGCCGGGGCGGCTTCAGCCTGACCAGCAAGGGCGAGCTGTTCCATCAGGAGACCTTGCGCCTGCTGGGCGAACTTGAAGGTTTCGAGCAATACGCGGCGGCCCTCAAGGGCGAGCTGCGCGGCACGCTCAACCTCGGGGTGATCGACTCCACCGTCAGCGACAAGGCCTTACCCTTCGCCGAAGCCATTGGCGCCTATAGCCAGGAACACCCAGCGGTGCACCTGCACCTGTCGGTGATGAGCCCCTACGAACTGCAGCTGGGGGTGCAGGACAATCGCCTGGACCTGGCCATCGGTGCGTTCTCCACGCGCATGAGCGGCCTGGTCTACATGCCGCTCTACCGTGAGCAGCACTGGTTGTATTGCAGCAATCGCCACCCGTTGTTCAGCGAGCGACGGATTCCCGAGCAACTGATCACCCAGCAACGCATGGTCGGTCGCGGTTACTGGAGCCAGGCGGAACTGGCGCGCCACGGCTTCAAGCACAGCGCGGCGACGGTGGACAGTATGGAAGCGCAGCTGATTCTGGTGCTGTCCGGTGCCTACATCGGTTACTTGCCGGAACACTACGCCCAGGCCTGGGCCGACAAGGGTGACTTGCGCGTGTTGCTCCCGGCCACCTTCGGCTACCAGGCACCGTTCTCGATGATCGTGCGCCGGGGACGTAGCCGCGAGCCGCTGATCCAGACTTTCCGTGACTTGCTCAAAGCACAACTCAACCAGGCCTGATCGGGAGAGCCCCATGTCCAGAAACCGATGCGCCCGTTGCCTGCGCCCGCAAACCCATTGCCTGTGCCCGCTGATCCCGAGTCTGGACAGCCGCACCCGGGTGCTGCTGTTGCAACACCCCTGTGAAGTGAGCCATGCGCTGAACACCGCGCGCCTGGCCGCGCTGGGCCTGAACAATGCCGAGTTGATCGTCGGTGAAGTGTTCGAGGACTTGCCGACGCTGCTCAACCCGCCCGGTTATCAGGCCCGCCTGCTGTTTCCCGCAGACGATGCGCAGCCGATGCAGGCATACGCCGCGACGGATAAGCCGCTGCTACTGGTCGTACCGGACGGTACCTGGCGCAAGGCGCGCAAGATGTTGCACCTCAATCCGCTGCTGGCTGCGTTGCCAAGGGTGACCCTGGCCGATGGCGGTGTGTCGCGCTATCGCTTGCGCAAGGCGCCGGGGCCCGGTGCGTTGTCGACGGTGGAAGCGATCGTGCAGGCGTTGCAGGTGCTTGAAGCGCCGACTTCGTTCGAGCCGTTGTTACGACCGTTTGAGGCGTTGATCGAGGGACAGATCGCGGCGATGGGTGAAGAGACCTACCAGAAGAATCATGGGCGATGAGGTCTTCTGTGGCGAGCGAGCTTGCTCGCGCTGGGCGGCGTAGCGGCCCCAAGAGCGGCCGCCAGAGTCTTGCTGAAAGACCGCGGTAGCTTTTTTGGGGGGGGCGCTTCGCACCCCAGCGCGAGCAAGCTCGCTCGCCACGGAGAGTGTTTACACTGACTGATACAGGGCTACCGTTCGCGCATCGCTTCGGTCCGGGCTTTGAGGACGGGTTTGAGCAGGTAATCGAGCACGCTTTTTTCGCCGGTAATGATGACGTGTGGCGAGGGAGCTTGCTCCCGCTGGGCCGCATCGCGGCCCCAAGAGCAACGGCCAACGTCGTGCTGAAAGGCCCTGCTTTTTTGGGGGCTGGACGCTTCGCACCCCAGCGCGAGCAAGCTCGCTCGCCACGGAGAGTGTTCACACTGACTGATACAGGGCTCGCGCTCGCGCATGGCCTCGGTCCAGGCTTTCAGGACGGGTTTGAGCAGGTAATCGAGCACGCTTTTTCGCCGGTAATGATGACGTGTGGCGAGGGAGCTTGCTCCCGCTGGGCCGCATCGCGGCCCCAAGAGCAACGGCCAACGTCGTGCTGAAAGGCCCTGCTTTTTTGGGGGCTGGGCGCTGCGCACCCCAGCGCGAGCAAGCTCGCTCGCCACGGAGAGTGTTTACACTGACTGATACAGGGCTACCGCTCGCGCATCGCTTCGGTCCGGGCTTTGAGGACGGGTTTGAGCAGGTAATCGAGCACGCTTTTCTCGCCGGTAATGATGTCCACCGTGGCAACCATGCCGGGGATGATCAGCAGGGGTTTGACGTCGCCCCCCAGGTGGTTTTTGTCGGTGCGCACCTGAATCAGGTAGAAGCTGTTGCCCTTGTCGTCAGTGATGGTGTCGGCGCCGATCAGTTCGAGTTTGGCCGACAGGCCGCCGTAGATCGTGTAGTCATAGGCGCTGAACTTGACCATGGCTTTCTGACCCGGATGCAGGAAGGCCACGTCCTGCGGGCGGACCTTGGCTTCGATCAGCAGGTTGTCCTCCAGGGGCACGATTTCCACCATGTCGCTGCCCGGTTGAACCACGCCGCCGATGGTGTTCACCTTAAGCACCTTGATGATCCCGTGAACCGGCGAAACCACGGTGGTGCGGGTCACCCGGTCGTCGATGGCAATGCTCGTGGCGGTGATTTTCGACAGGTCGGTGCGCTTCTCGTTGAGCTCCTTGGCGGCGTCCGAACGGAAGCCCTGCACCGACTCATCGAGTTTGCTCCTGATTTCGTCAATCGCCGATTCGGCCCGTGGGATCGCCAGGGTGGTGGCATTCAGCGAGCCACGAATTTCCACGGCGCTGCGCTTGAGCCGCAGGATTTCCACCTGTGACACTGCCCCGGTACCCACCAGCGGCGCGGACATGTTCATTTCCTGGTTCAGCAACGCCAGGCTTGAACTGTATTGCCCTTGTTTGGAGCGAAACTCTGCCAGCTCCTGGGTTTTCTGCCGAAGTTGTTCGGTCAGCGTGCGCTGCTCGCTGGCCAGCCGGCGTTGCCGTTGGTCATACAGGGCGCGCTCGTCTTCGGCCACTTGCGGGGCCTTGGACACGACCTCGTCCGACAGCTTGAGCGGCCGGCCCTCGGCTTCGGCAGACAGGCGTTCGACCTGGGCCATCAGGGCATAACGATCGGCCTCGCTTTCCCCCTTGTTTGACAGGAAGCGCGTGTCATCCAGGCGGATCAGGGTGTCGCCCTTGTTCACCATCTGCCCTTCGCGCACGAAAATCTCGGTGACGATCCCGCCTTCAAGGTTCTGGATGACTTGAACCTTGCTCGACGGAATGGCCTTGCCTTCACCCATGGTGACTTCCTGCAAGACCGCAAGCTTGGCCCACACCAGGGCCGTAATGATCAGCGCGGCGGCCAGCCACACGGTGATTCGCGACCTGCGGGGCGAGTCCTGCAGCGAGGCGTCGGCAGTTTCATGCATGAACTCGCGCTCTGCGCTTTTGCGGAAACTGCCAAAGTAGCCGCGCGGCTCAGGTGAGGAGGGCAATGATCCAGGGGTGGACTCAGGCATAAGCGACTCCTAGACGGCCGCAGAGCCGACACGGCCCTTGCGCAATGCATCGATAACCGCTTCTTTCGGGCCGTCCGCGACGATCCGCCCGTTATCCAGCACCACCAGCCGATCCACCAGGCTGAGCATCGAGGTGCGGTGGGTGACCAACAGCAGGGTCTTGCCTTTTACCCAGGGGTGCAGTTTCTGGCGCAGGATGTCTTCGCTGCTGTTGTCCATGGCACTGGTGGGTTCGTCGAGAACCATGATCGGTGGGTCGAGCAGCAAAGCGCGGGCCAGCAACACCGCTTGACGCTGACCACCGGACAGCAGTTGGCCGCGCTCACCCACTGGCCGGTCGAAGCCGTGGGGGTGTTGGCGGGCCAGTTCCGTAACACCGGTCAGCTCGGCGACTTCGAGCATTCGTGAGTCGCTGATGTAGCGCGCGCCGAGCGTCAGGTTGTCACGCAGGCTGCCGGCCAGCAGCGGCAGGTCGTGGGCCACATAGCCGATCTGTTGGCGCAGGTCGGCGACGTCCAGTTGCCGCAGGTCCAGGCCGTCGAGCAATAGCTGGCCTTCATCCGGGGCGTAGAACCCCATCACCAGGCGGGCCAGGGTGCTTTTGCCTGATCCGCTGCGGCCGATGATGCCGATGCGTTCGCCGGGTTTGACACTGAAACTGACGCCGGACAGCGCCGGGGCGTTTTGCCCGTGGTAGTGGAAGGTCACGCCGCTGACGTCCAGTGCGCCTTGCAGTTGGGTACGCTCCAGTGGCCGTTGCCGGGTGTCGCGCTCCTGGGGTAGCGCCATCAACGCATCGGTGCTGCGCATGGTCAACTGGGCTTGCTGGTAGCGGGTGATCAACCCGGCGATCTGTCCCAGGGGCGCAAGGACGCGGCTGCCAAGCATGTAGGTCGCCACCAGGGCGCCCACGCTGAGGTTGCCGGCGATGATGCTGTAGACCCCGGCGACGATGGTCGCCATGCCGCAGAACTGCTGGATGAACAGGGTGCCGTTGGTGGCCAGCGCCGAGAGGTTGCGCGCATGGCTGTCGAGGCGGGTGAGGGCGCCGTGGGTACTTTCCCATTTGTGCTGGCGTTCGCTCTCGGCGCTACAGGCCTTGAGGGTTTCCAGGCCGCCCAGGGTTTCAATCAGCACGGCCTGGCGTTCGGCCCCCAGTGCCAGGCTTTTCTGGACGGTGTCGCGCAGGCGCACCTGAATCATCATCGCGAAGAGGATGGTGAGCGGGAAGGCCAGCAGCGGGATGACCACCAGCCAGCCGCCGAGCAGGCCGATCACCACCAGCATCAGTACGGCAAAAGGCAGGTCGATCAGGCTGGTCAGGGTCACGGCGGTGAGAAACTCGCGCAGACCCTGGAAGTCGTGGATGCTCTGGGCAAACCCGCCAATGGTAGCGGGACGCGCTTTCATCGACATGCCGGTGATGCGCTCGAACAGGGTGGCGGACAGGATCACGTCGGTTTTCTTGCCAGCCGTGTCCAGCAAGTGCGCACGCACGATCCGCAGCACCAGTTCGAATCCGGTGCCGATCAACAAGCCGATGGCCAGCACCCACAAGGTCGAGGTGGCCTGGTTCGGTACCACCCGATCGTAGGTCTGCATCACGAACAGCGGGAGCATCAGGCCCAGCAGGTTGATCAGGAAGCTCGCCAGAATCGCGTCGCTGTAGAGCCAGCGCGACAGCTTGAGCGTGTCGCGAAACCACGCCTCGACCCGAGGCACCAACGGTGCGCGCAGGTCTTCGAGCTCATGCCGTGGCCGGGCGAACAACGCCTGGCCACTGTATTCCTCGGCCAGCTCCTCACGGCTGACCCATTGTTCTCCACCTTCGGCCTCACTGGGCAGAATCAGCGCCTTGCCGTCTTCCCCCCAACGCCGCAAGACCGCGCAGCGACCATTCCTGAGCAGCAACATGACCGGCAGGTTGAGCGCTGAAATCGACTCCAGTTCACGCCTCAATACACGTGCCTGCAGGCCGGCACGGGCTGCCGCGCGAGGCAGCAGGTCCAGGCTCAGGCGCTGTTTGGCCAGTGGCAGGCCAGCACTCAGGCTGGCCCGGCTGACGGTGCAGTCATGCAGCTTGCACAGGATCAGCAACCCATCCAACAGCGGATCATCAAAACTCAGGCGCGGGTCAATGCCAGTGTTGCCGGGTTCCATGCTGGTCACATCGAGTTCCCCAGTGAGCTAGCGCATCTCGGGCAGGCGGGCTTCGCTTTTCACGTCGGTTTGCGCAATCGCTTCGGCCGGAACCACTACCTTGGCTTTCGTCAGCAGTTCGCCGGTGTTCGCCAGGACACGGTACATGGAGAACTCCTCGGTGTAGCGCACTTCGGTGTAGCGACGACTGGAGTTGTACAGCTCGTTTTCACTGTCGAGCAGGTCGAGCAGGGTCCGCTGGCCGAGGCCGAACTGATCCTGGTAGGCCGCCCGTACGCGCACCGAGGTCTCGGCGTATTCGCGGGCGGTCGGGAGTTGTTTCTTGGCGTTGACCATGGCGTTCCAGGCCAGGGTGATGTTCTCGTTGAGCATGCGCAAGGCGTTGTTGCGGATGTCCATGGACTGGTTGATCTTGTGTGCATCCGATTGCAGGCGGGCCTTGTCGCTGCCGCCGCGGAACAGGTTGTAGTTCATGATCACGCCCACGCGCCACTCGTTGTCGTGGCCCAGGTCGCCCTGCAGGTTGTCGTCGGCACCGACCGCTGCCTCTGCATCGAAGCGTGGATAGAACGGCGACTTGGCGACCTCGTACTGGCTTTCGGCGGCGTTCACGTCGGCCTGCGCGGATTTGAGGTACGGGTTGTTGTCCATCATGGCCTGGCGGGCGTCCGGCAGGGTTTGGGGAACCTCGCCGCGAATCGACGGCAGGGTTTCCAACTCATCGGGCATGCGCCCCACGGCACTGAAGAAGTTGGCTTCGGCATCGGCGAGATCGACTTGGGCGGTGTCGAGGTTGTTTTGCGCCAGGGCCAGGCGCGCTTTCGATTGATCAAGGTCGGCGGTGCTGCCGATGCCACGATCGGTGCGCAGGCCGATCTGGTCGTTGACCCGCAAGTGCGCTTGCAGGTTGTTGGTGGCCAGGGTCACCAGTTCGCGGCGCTTGAGCACTTCGAGGTACACCTCGATGGTGCGCAGGGACAGGCTTTCGGCGGTACCGCGGGTGAAGTAGGCGCGGGAGTTGACAACCGATCGGGTGCGTCCGACTTCATTGGCGGTATTGAAACCGTCGAACAGCATTTGCCGCAGGCGCAGTTCGGACTGGGTGTACCACTCGGTCTCCGTGTTGTGGCCATCGGGCGTCAGGCCGCGGGTCGTGGAGTTGTCGCTGTAGCCACGCCCATAGCCGGCATTCAGGTCCAGTGATGGATAGAAACCCCCTTTGGCGACCTTCACGTCTTCATCGGCTGACAGGCGACTGTTCTCGCTGGCGTGCAGTTCCGGGTGGTTGTCCAGCGTGCTTTGAATCGCTTCGGTCAGTGACATGGCCTGGGCCTGATGAGTGCAGGCCATGGCCAACAGAATCGCGCTGCAGAGGGGCGTGAAAACGCGCATGGGGTACTTCTCCCTGTGTCCTAATAGTGCTTTGTTGTCGCCAAAAAAATGACGCGACTTATAGTTCAAACCGTTCCAGGTTTGTAACAACAGAGCTAAGAACATCCTAGGGAGAAGCTAAGAAGCATTTCTCATAAGAACTATGTCGAAAAAAACTTATGCGCCCTGAAAAATCCAGCACATTGTTCACTCCGTGAGTCCCGTGTTTACGAGCTTTATGGCGCTTTTCGGGGCTAAAAGAGTTCAACCCATTTTGCAACATAGGGTGGAGAGGTGTTGGAGGGGATGGAGGCTGCACGGTTTTAGGGGCGACAAAATATTGTCACTTTCCCGGTAGGATACCGTGGGGTCACCCTCGTAGAACGGCTGGCGGCGCTGAGTGGATGATTCCATTGCGTTTTGTTCCGCACAAATCCAGGCCATCTGCGTAGGGCAAGTGAGGCAAGATCGTCGTCAGGCAGGGCTTTTACCTTGGGGTGGAAGTGCTGCCGGGCGCCAGATCCGCCAAGCCACCCGTTAGTGCCATGCGTACTTCTCTGCATAACCCAGATGCCGATGGATGTCGGCAGCGGAGGACGTCACATGGCAACGCTCATCGGTACCGTCAGCAAGGTTGTGGGTCAGGTTTTCGCACAGGCAGCGGATGGCAGCAAGCGTCCCCTGATCGAGGGGGATCGGCTGTTTGCCGGCGAGCAACTGATCACCGGTGCCGCAGGGGCGGTGGCCGTGCACCTGAGCAACGGTCAGGAACTGACCCTTGGGCGTGACAGCAGCCTGTCAATGACGGCGCAACTGCTGGCCAATCAGGCTGGGCACGTGAGTACGCCCGAGGTGGTGGCACCGAGTGCCGCGCAATTGACCGATGTCGAACAACTGCAAAAAGCCATTGCGGCCGGTGCCGACCCGACCCAGACCGCTGAAGCCACGGCTGCCGGACCGGGTAGCGGTGCAGGTGCGGGCGGGACCGGCGCCGCGGGAGGCGGGCATACCTTTGTCCTGCTGGAAGAGGTGGCCGGTCGGGTCGAACCGATCATTGGCTTCCCCACCGCCGGTTTCAACGGTATCCCTGAGTTCGTCCCGGAGCGCATTGCGCCTGTGCCAGAAGAGGACGGCGATGATGGGATTGTTCCGCCACCGGTGAACAATGGGGTGAACCTCTCCGGCCTGTCGGTAGAAGGCGGCGAGTTGACCCTCAGTGAAGCCAACCTGGCCCAGGGTTCGGCCAGCAATCCTGCGGCGCTGACCCAAAGCGGTACCTTCAGCGTTTCGGCACCGGACGGCCTGTCGAGCCTGAACGTGGGCGGGATCAGCGTCGTCAGTGGTGGCGTGGTCGCGGGTTTCCCGCAATCGATGACCTCTGCCGCGGGCAACACCCTGACCATCACCGGTTTTGACCCGGCCACTGGCCTGGTCAGTTACAGCTACACCCTGGTGTCCAACGAAACCCATTCGGCAAGTGATGGCGCCAACAACCTGAGCGAGCATTTCAGCGTCATTGCCACGGACGTCAACGGCGACACGGCGACCAACTCGCTGGACATCAACATCACCGACGACGTGCCGACGGCGGTGAATGACAGCAACGCGGGAACCGCCAGCGAAATACAGACCATCCTCAGCGGCAACGTGCTGAGCAATGACGTGCAAGGTGCGGATCGGGTACCGACCGGGCCGGTCACCGCGCAGACGGTCAATGGCACCTACGGCCAGTTGGTCCTGGCCGCCGACGGCACTTACACCTACACCGTCGACACCGGCAATCCGGCATTTTTGGCGCTGAAAGCCGACGGCAGCGAAATCTTCACCTACAGCCTTACCGACGCGGACGGCGATACCAGCACCGCGACGCTGACCCTGACCGTCCACAATAACGACGATCCGGTGGCGATCAACGGGCTCAAGGTCGAAGGTGGCGAACTGACGGTCTACGAAAAAGCCCTCGGCGATGGCTCGGCACCGGGCAGTTCAAACCTGACCCAGAGCGGTACTTTCACGGTGACGGCGCTGGACGGCGTGCAGACCCTGAGCGTCGGCGGCATCAACGTGGTCACCAATGGCGTGACCGCCGGCTTCCCGCAGACCTTCACCACCGGCCTGGGCAATACCCTGACCATCACCGGCTATAACTCGACGAGCGGGGTGGTGAGCTACAGCTACACCCTCAACGACAACGAAAACCACCCGACCGCCAGTGGCACCAACAGCCTCAGCGAGTCGTTTGCCGTGACCATTACCGATAGCAACGGCACCACCGCCAACGACTCACTGGACGTGAACATCGTCGACGATGTGCCGACGGCAGTGAACGACAGCAATGCGGGAGCTGCCAGCGAAGCGCAAACCATCCTTAGCGGTAATGTGCTGAGCAATGACGTGCAAGGCGCCGACCGCGTGCCGACCGGACCCAGTGCCGGGCCAATTAGCGCGCAGACGGTCAACGGCACCTATGGCCAGTTGGTCCTGGCCGCCGACGGCACTTACACCTACACCGTCAACGCCAGCAATCCGGCATTTTTGGCGCTGAAAGCCGACGGCAGCGAAACCTTCACCTACACCCTTACCGATGCGGACGGTGATACCAGCACCGCGACGCTGACCCTGACCGTCCACAACAACGACGATCCGGTGACCATAACCGGGTTGAAGGTCGAGGGCGGTGAACTGACGGTCTATGAAAAAGCCCTCGGTGACGGTTCTACCCCCGGCACGCCTTCACTGACCCAAAGCGGCACCTTCACGGTGACGGCGCTGGACGGTGTGCAGAGCTTGAGCGTGGGAGGGATCAACGTGGTCACCAATGGCGTGACCGCTGGCTTCCCGCAAACCTTCACCACTGGCCTGGGCAACACCCTGACCATCACCGGCTACGACTCGGCGAGCGGGGTGGTGAGCTACAGCTACACCCTCAACGACAATGAAAACCACCCGACCGCCAGTGGCACCAACAGCCTCAGCGAGTCGTTTGCCGTGACCATTACCGATAGCAACGGCACCACCGCCAACGACTCACTGGACGTGAACATCGTCGACGATGTGCCGATGGCAGTGAACGACAGCAACGCGCTGTCCGCCAGCGAAACACAGACCATCCTCAGCGGCAATGTGCTGGGCAATGACGTGCAGGGCGCTGACCGCGTACCGACCGGGCCCAGTGCCGGGCCGGTCACCGCGCAGACGGTCAACGGCACCTACGGCCAGTTGGTGCTGGCCGCCAACGGCACCTACACCTACACCGTCGATACCGGCAACCCGGCGTTCCTGGCGTTGACAACCAACGGTACTGAAACCTTCACCTACACCCTTACCGACGCGGACGGCGATACCAGCAGCGCGACCCTGACCCTGACCGTCGACAACAACGACGATCCGGTGACCATCACCGGGCTCAAGGTCGAAGGCGGTGAACTGACGGTCTACGAAAAAGCCCTCGGCGACGGCTCGGCACCGGGCAATTCAAACCTGACCCAGAGCGGCACCTTCACCGTCACCGCACTGGATGGCGTAAAAACCCTGAGCGTCGGTGGCATTAGCGTGGTGACTAACGGCGTGACCGCCGGCTTCCCGCAAACCGTCACCACCGGCCTGGGCAACACCCTGACCATCACCGGCTACGATTCGGCGAGCGGGCTGGTGAGCTACAGCTACACCCTCAACGACAACGAAAACCACCCGACCGCCGGCGGTACCAACAGCCTCAGCGAGTCCTTCAACGTCACGGTCACCGACAGCAACGGCACCACCGCCAACGACTCGCTGGACGTGAACATCGTCGACGATGTGCCGACGGCGGTGAACGACAGCAACGCGGGGACCGCCAGCGAAATACAGACCATCCTCAGTG
>NZ_FYDL01000009.1:44325-150994 GCF_900187505.1 Pseudomonas sp. Irchel s3h17 | reverse complement strand
CGTCACGGTCACCGACAGCAACGGCACCACCGCCAACGACTCGCTGGACGTGAACATCGTCGACGATGTGCCGACGGCGGTGAACGACAGCAACGCGGGGACCGCCAGCGAAATACAGACCATCCTCAGTGGCAACGTGCTGAGCAACGACACCCAGGGCGCGGATCGGGTACCGACCGGGCCGATCACCGCGCAGACGGTCAACGGCACCTACGGCCAGTTGGTCCTGGCCGCCAACGGCACCTACACCTACACCGTCGACACCGGCAATCCGGCGTTCCTGGCGTTGAAAACCAACGGCACTGAAACCTTCACCTACACCCATACCGACGCGGACGGCGATACCAGCACCGCTACCCTGGTGCTCAATGTCCACAACAACGACGATCCAGTGACCATCACCGGGCTCAAGGTCGAAGGCGGCGAGCTGACGGTCTACGAAAAATCCCTCGGCGACGGCTCCACCCCCGGCACTCCTTCACTGACCCAAAGCGGTACCTTCACGGTGACGGCGCTGGACGGCGTGCAGACCCTGAGTGTCGGCGGGATCAACGTGGTGACTAACGGTGTGACCACCGGCTTCCCGCAAACCTTCACCTCCGGCCTGGGCAACACCCTGACCATCACCGGCTACGATTCGGCGAGCGGGTTGGTGAGCTACAGCTACACCCTCAACGACAACGAAAACCACCCGACCGCCAGCGGCACCAACAGCCTCAGCGAATCCTTCAGCGTCACGGTCACCGACAGCAACGGCACCACCGCCAACGACTCGCTGGACGTGAACATCGTCGACGATGTGCCGACGGCGGTGAACGACAGCAACGCGGGGACCGCCAGCGAAATACAGACCATCCTCAGTGGCAACGTGCTGAGCAACGACACCCAGGGCGCGGATCGGGTACCGACCGGGCCGATCACCGCGCAGACGGTCAGCGGCACCTACGGCCAGTTGGTCCTGGCGGCCAACGGCACCTACACCTACACCGTTGACACCGGCAACCCGGCGTTCCTGGCGCTGAAAACCAACGGCACTGAAACCTTCACCTACACCCATACCGACGCCGACGGCGATACCAGCACCGCTACCCTGGTGCTCAATGTCCACAACAACGACGATCCAGTGACCATCACCGGGCTCAAGGTCGAAGGCGGCGAGCTGACGGTCTACGAAAAAGCCCTCAGCGACGGCTCCACCCCCGGCGCGCCTTCACTGACCCAAAGCGGTACCTTCACCGTCACCGCGCTGGACGGCGTGCAGACCCTGAGTGTCGGCGGGATCAACGTGGTCACCCATGGCGCGACCGCCGGCTTCCCGCAAACCTTCACCACCGTCCTGGGCAACACCCTGACTATCACCGGCTACGACTCGGCGAGCGGGCTGGTGAGCTACAGCTACACCCTCAACGACAACGAAAATCACCCGACCGCCGGCGGCACCAACAGCCTCAGCGAGTCCTTCAACGTCACGGTCACCGACAGCACCGGCACCACCGCGACCGACTCGCTGGACGTGAACATCGTCGACGACGTGCCCGTTGCCAAACCCGACAGCGGCTCCGTGATCGAAGGTACAGCGCTCAATCTCGCGGTACTGGGTAACGACATCATTGGCGCCGACGGTGCGACCGTGGTGGGTGTGAGGGCTGGCAGCAATACCGCGACTCCGGCCAGCGGAGGCCTGGGCAACAACATCGCCGGCACCTACGGTTACCTGACCCTGGATGCCGCGGGCAACGCGGTGTACCACAGTCATCCGGACTCGGTGACTCCACCGGGCGCCACCGACACGTTCGTCTACACCGTTCGTGATGCCGACGGCGATGAAAGCACCACCACCATCACCATCCACGTCACCGACAACGGTCTGGCGGCGGTCGTTGACACGGATGTCACGGTCTACGAAAAAGCCCTGGACCTGACCCAGGACGGCCAGGACCTGGCCGCCGGTACAGTCACCGGCAGTGATCCGGGCAATACGGGGGAAACTTCCACCGGCACACTGGTGGGCTCGGTCAGCGGTGGCAGTGGCGCGATCACCTATACGCTGGTGAGCAGCGCCACCGGCAGCTATGGGCAAATCGTGCTCAACCCGAACGGCACCTACACCTACACCCTGACCTCGGCACCGAAAACTTCACCCAACGCCAATGATGGGCCAAACACCCTGACAGACAGCTTCACCTACAAGGCAACCGATGCCTTGGGCAACTCCACCACCAGTACCATCCTGGTGAACATCGTCGATGACGTGCCCAAAGCCATGGCTGCCGAGCGTTCGGTGCCAGCGGTGGAGATCGACTCCAATCTGCTGCTGGTGATCGACGTATCCGGCAGTATGGATCAGTCATCCGGTGTCCCGGGAGGTGGAACCCGGTTGGACCTGGCTAAAGCGGCCATCAGTGCCTTGCTCGACAAGTACGACGACTTGGGCGATGTCAAAGTGCAGATTGTCACCTTCAGCAGCAGCGCCACCAACAACACGTCGACGGTCTGGGTCGATGTCGCCACGGCCAAACTCATCGTTGCCGGCCTTTCAGCCGGCGGGGGGACCAACTACGATGCGGCGGTGGCAATGATGCAAACCGCGTTCAACAAAGCCGGCAAACTCACCGGTGCGCAGAATGTCGGCTATTTCTTCTCCGACGGTGCTCCGACATTGGGACAGGAAATCGGCACGGCCGACGAGACGGCGCTCAAGGCGTTCCTCGACGCCAATGACATCAACAACTACGCCATCGGTCTGGGCGCCGGGGTGAGCAACGCCAACCTCAATCCGTTGTCGTACAACGGTGCTGTCCACACCGACACCAGTGCAGTGGTCGTGACTGACCTGGTGCAGCTCAATTCGGTGCTTTCGGGCACGGTGGTCGGTGCGCCGGTCACCGGCACATTGCTGGGCGAGGGCGGTAACTTCGGCGCCGATGGCGGCTTTATCAAATCCATCGTGATCGACGGGACCACCTACACCTATGACCCGCAAGGCAATACCAACGCCGGTTCGCTGACCTTCAGCGGTACCAACCGCGGAACCTTCAACACGGTCGACAACAGCATCAGCATCGCCACGACCAAGGGCGGTACCCTGGTGATCAACCTCGACACGGGTGATTACACCTACACCTCGCAGAAAACCACGTCGGTGCAGCTCACCGAGAGTATCGGCTTCACGGTCAGCGACAACGATGGCGACCAGGCCAGTGCCACGCTGACGATCAATGTCGTGCCGAACTCGGCGCCGGTGGCGGGGGATGACCACGTCATTACCAACGTGTCGTCGAGCAGCGTCGTGGTGCCGGGCGAGTTGCTGCTGGCGAACGACAGCGATGCCAATGGCGATCTGCTGACGGTTACACCGACCACCTTCAACACTGGCTGGATAGCCAAGGGCGCTGACTTCACCGGCACCGGGGCCATCAACTTCACCGGCACCAACAACAATAATGCCGCCAACCAGAGCCTGGCGAACGTGCGTACCTCCTTTGTCGGAGACGCTGCCACCATGACCGCGCTGCTGGTGATCAGCGGTTATCTGGGGGGCGTTTCCGGTAACAATGCCAACGATGAAGACGTGATCACCGTCAGTCTGAAGCAGGGTGAAACCCTCAACCTGAACCACGACCTGGCGGACGGGCGCATCACCATGGCGTACTCGCTCAACGGCGCCCCGTTCGTGGCGATTGCCGATGGCGATACCCTCGCCGCAGCGGCGGATGGTACCTACCAGATCCGCGTGATCAACGTCACGAACCCTAGCGGTGGCGGTGCGAACAACTCGGAAGATTACCAACTGACCATGACGGTCAACTATGCCGGCGCCCATGACGTGACAGCGGACTACCACGGCACCTACACCACCCACGATAACCATGGCGGCAGTGACACGGCCAACGTCACCATCAGTTACCAGGAAGGCAATACCCTCACCGGGACCTCGGGGGACGACGTGCTGGTGGCCGGTGCGGGCAACAACATGCTCAATGCTGGCGACGGCAATGACGTGCTCACGGCGGGCAACGGCAACAACGAGTTGCACGGCGGCGCGGGCAATGACCGGTTGTTCAGCGGTACCGGCACCGACCTGCTCGACGGTGGCACCGGCACCGACACCGCCAGCTACGCCCATGCCACATCGGCGGTGACCGTCAACCTGGGGCTGTTGGGCGCACAGGGCACCGGTGGCGCGGGCTCCGATACCCTGAGCGCTATCGAGAATCTGACCGGCTCCAATTTCAACGACACCCTGACCGGCAATGGCAACGCCAACGTCATCACCGGGGGCTTGGGTCACGACGTGCTCAATGGCGGTGACGGCGACGACTTGCTGATCGGCGGGTTGGGCAACAACACCCTGAGCGGCGGTCAGGGCGCCGATACCTTCCAGTGGTCGAACGCGAACAGTGGGCATGACCTGGTCACCGACTTCACGCCGGGTATCGACAAGCTCGACCTGTCGCAGTTGCTGCAAGGCGAAAACGCCACCACGGCCTCGCTGGATGACTACCTGCACTTCACCGTCACTGGCAGCGGCGCCTCACTGGTCACCAGCATCGACGTCAGTGCCAAGGCCGGTGCCGCGCCGACCCAGACCATCGATCTTGCAGGCGTCAACCTGGCCGACCACTACGGTGTCACGCCAGGGGCGGGCGGGGTGGTTGCCGGTGGGCACGACACCGCCACCATTATCAACGGCATGCTCAACGACCATTCGCTGAAGGTGGATACCGTCTGACCTGAAACGACAAACCCCGCGATTCCTTGTGTAAAGGAATCGCGGGTTTTTTGTCGTCCGGGCCAAGGGGAGGGTCTTTGGCGATGCGGGGCTGGCGACAATCGCGTGCTCCCATCGTCGCGGTGCGGGATATCACATCGGCTGCGGCGGTCCGATCAACCGGCCCATCGCCCCGAACAGCCCTAATCCCCTGAGCGCTTCCAGCTCGCCGTGGGTCTCGACCATTTCCGCGATCAGTGGCAAGTCGATGCTGTTGGTGGCGCGGAAAATCGCTTCGATGAACAGGCGTTTATCGCTTTGCTGATCGATGGCGCGGATGTAGCTGCCATCGATTTTCAGGTAGGCCAGGCCCAGCTGGGTGAGGTTGCCGATCTGGTTGAAGCTGCCGCCGAAGTGTTGCAGGCCTATGTGGTAGCCGGTTTCGCGCAGGCTTTGGCTCAACTGGCGCAGTGCTTCAGGCGGTGGTAACTGGCGCTCGTCGATTTCCAGGGTCAGCAACGGCGCAAGGTCTGGCAGGGCCTCGAGCGTGTCGAGCAGGATACGCAGTTGCGTGGCATCGCTCAGGGTACTGCCGGACAGGCTCAGGGCCAGCGGCTGGCGGTGTTCGGCGAGGTACTCCAGGGTGTTTTCGAGCATGGCCAGGTCAAACCGCGCGGTCCAGCCGAGGCGTTCGATCCAGGGCAGGAAGTGCCCGGCGGCGATGGCTTCGCCCTGCGGGTCGAGCAGGCGTGCCAATACCTTGTGATGCAACAGTTGCCGGGTGTCGGCGCATTGCACCACCGGCTGGAAGTACAGCTGCATCTTGCCATGGGTCAGGGCGTCGTCGATCCAGGTGCGCCAGTCATGCTGGGTCTGGTTCGGCGCATTGTCGGACCGGGCCAGGTACACCCATGGCCGTTCCGGTTGTCGCTGTGCCTGGGTCAAGGCTTGATCGAGACGCAGCCATACATCGCCGGATGTCTCGCCCGGCGCATAGGCAACGATCCCCAGGTGGGCGACGGGGGTGCAGTCGCTGGCTCCCGTCAGGCGCAGGTTTTCCAGCGTGGCGCTGATCTCGCTGGCCAGGCGCGCCGCCTCCTGGGTGTCCAGGCCCGGTGTCAGCAGGCTGAACTCTCCACCACGATTGCGCGCGGCCAGCCAGGCGTGACGCTCGGGTTGTTGAGCCAGGCGCTTGAGCAACTGGCCAATGGCGCCGATCAGCGCATCGGTGCGCTGGCCACCCAGTCGCTGGTTCAGGCCGGTCAGGTCGTTGACCCGCAGCATGAGTAAATGCCCGGTACGGCTCTGTTCGGAGACCAGCAGTTGATCGGCCAGTTGCTCGTCGAGCAGGCGCCGGTTGGCCAGCCCCGTCAGGCTGTCCTGATAGGATTCGGCGCGCAGTTTTTCGCTGCGGGCGGCCTCTTCGGCGAACAGTCCCTTGAGCTTTTCGACCATCTGGTTCATCGCCAGCATGACCCGCTTGAGTTCCGGGGTGTTCGGCAGTTTGGGGGAGCTGAGAAACTCCCGGTGGCTGATGGCTTCGGCCTGCTTGACCATGGTGTCCAGCGGACGCAATTGTCGGCGCAGCAGCCAGCCACCAAACACGGCACTGAGCAAGCCGCACAGCAGTAACCAGATCAGGCTGCCCAGGGTGCTGTCCCACAGTTTGGCCAGGGCAAACTGCGGATTGCTCAGCACTTCGACCCGTGCGGCCTGCTCCCAGCCGCGCATGATCAGCGCATCGCCGCCCTGGGGGCGCAGGTCGACCAGCTTGACGAACCAGCCCGGTATGCCTCCGGACGCGGCAGTGGCGGTGCGCTCCACCATGATCTTTTCATCTTCGATGTCGACCACGCGGATGCTGGAGAAATAGCCGCTGTCGAAGATTGAGCTGACCATCAGTTCAACCATCGCCGGGTCGTCGATCTGTGTGGTCAGCGACAACCCCAGCGCGGTGGCGGCATCCTGGGCGTGGGAGCGCAACTGGCCGAGCATCTGCTCGCGCGAGCTTTCCAGGCCGACAAAAAAGCTGCCACTGAAGGCCACCAGCAAAAACAGGCAGATGGCCAGGAACAACTGTTTGAGTAGCGACATGCGGCGCTCCTTGTTGATCTGCGGTATCAGCCATCACCTACGGCGAACCCTTCGACTTGCATCTTTTGCAGCACATCCTGCCAGCGCGACAGTCTTTTTGAGTCGCCGCTGCGTTTGCCGCCGTTGGCACCCGGCATGTACAAGCCTTCGGCGTTGAAGGCGTACACCGGCAGCAGGTCTTTGCGTTGGGAGGCGGGACGGATTTCACCGATCAGGTTGTCCAGCACCAGTGGATCGGCCGTGGGGCTGGCGTAGTAGGTCAGCACCATGTGTGCCTGATTCTGGGTCAATGCCTTGACGTAGGTAATGCGCAGTTTTTCGCTGGGAACACCGAGTTGGCGCAGGCTGAAATACTTGGCCAGGGCGTAGTCTTCACAGTCACCGGCGCCCTTGACCAGCGATTCGACAGGGGTTGCCCAGTAATCGGTCTGACGCCACACACGGGTGTCGTCCTGAAAACTCAATTGCTGGTTGAAGAAGCGATTGACCGCGTTCAGTTGTTCGCGCTCGGGATCCGCTGATTCACTTAGCAGCATCTGGTTCCATGCCTCGATCCGTCCTTTTGCGGGGCCCAGCGTGCCGTAGCGTTTTTCCGCCGTTTGCAGGATTTGCCCGAAGTTCCAGTTCGCCCGGACGCTGCCCAGCCCCGGCAGCAAGAAAACGGTCAGCAACAGCCAGCCGCCGAGCCGAAGTCGGAGCGTTGACCTTCCTGGACTACGCGGACTACGGGCCATGTCAGGCATGCTCGCAAGCAGATGCCTGGAGTTTAGGCGCTGTTTGGCCAAGGACAGGGTAGATTGTCGGTTGAGACGCGAGTGGGCGGGCTGCGGTCGTCAGCAGGGGCTCGCGCTCAAGGTTTGCTCAGGGTCTTCTGGCGCAGGATGTACACCGTCACCAGCACGGCGCTGGTCAGCATGAACGCGCGTGCCCAGGGCAGCGGAACGAGCACACACGACAGGCCGATGCTCAGCCACATCAGGCCAATGGCGTAGACCTTGCCCTTGAGCGGGATGCCGTTGCCATCCAGGTAGTCGCGAATCCAGGGGCCCAGGCGAGGGTGTTCGACCAGCCATTGGTAGAAACGCGGTGAACTGCGGGCGAAGCAGGCGGCCGCCAGCAACAGGAAGGGCGTGGTGGGCAGTACGGGCAGGAAGATGCCGATCACTCCCAGCGCTACGCTTAGCCAGCCTATGGCCAGCAACACGTAGCGCTGCATCAGGGAGCGGTTGCCTATGGGATCAGCCACAGGCGGGGACTCAGTGGTGGCGAGGCTTGAGGATCGCCGGTTTTTCGTCCGGGGCGTTGCACAGCAGGTACAGCGCGGTCAGCGCTTCCGGGATCTGCACGATCATGTCGTCCATCAGGTTGGCATCGGCCGCGATGTCGGAGAACTCCGGCTGTTCATCGAACAGGCCGGAGCCGACCATGATCGGCAGCAGCATTTCGCTGACTTCATCTTCGGCGGTTTCGAACCAGGCTTCTTCACGCAGGAACACGCCTTCCATGAAGCCTATGCACCAGCCGCGCAGTTCGGAGTCATCCGGCTCGTCGCCCAGATCCAGGTCGCACGGCAGCTCGAATTCTTCATCGGCGGCCAGTTGACGGGCGATGTGAGCCTTGAGCGCCACCAGGGTCGACTCGATTTCCACGCGCTGGGCTTCGCTGCTGTAGTGCGGCTCTTCAGCGAACAGGGCGTCGATCCACTCACGCTCCGGCACGCTTTCGGAACAGATCGACAGGGCGGTCAGATAGCCGTGGGCGGCCACGTAGTCCAGCGCCTCGTCATGCAGCTCGTCGGCGTCGAGGAAGACTTGCAGGCGGGTTAGTTGCTCAGCGAAGGACATTGGGAGGGCTACCTTGGGAATATACGATGACCAATTCTAGGCGTTCTTGAGCGCTCAGGCCAGCCGCGTGGCGGATTTGCCTGCATTGCACGGGCATTCGTCGCACGAGGGGCAAACCTCAACAGCCTCCGGGGCCGGTCGGGTATACTCGCGCGTTTTGCAAAGCCCTGCAGGCACCGCTATCACCCGGGACAAATCCGCTTACGGATCTGTCCGTGAACAACGCGGTTTTTTGATCCAGCCTGTACCCAGGGATATTCAGCACCATTTGGAGTTTTTCATGCTCGATCAGGCTCAGCGCGTCCTCAAGGACATCTTCGGCTACGACAGTTTTCGTGGCCGCCAGGGTGCCATTATTGAGCGCGTGGCCAGCGGCGGCGACGCCCTGGTGCTGATGCCTACCGGTGGCGGCAAATCCTTGTGTTTCCAGGTGCCGGCACTGCTGCGCGAAGGCCTGGCTGTCGTGGTTTCGCCGTTGATTGCCCTGATGGACGATCAGGTCGCGACCCTGGACGAGCTGGGTGTTGCCGCCGCGGCCCTGAATTCGACCCTGAGCCCCGAGCAGCAACGTCACCTGGCCGTACGGATCAAGCGTGGCGAAGTGAAAATGCTCTACCTGGCGCCAGAACGCCTGGTCCAGCCACGCATGCTGGCGTTCCTGCAAAGCCTTGATATTGCGCTGTTCGCCATCGACGAAGCCCACTGCGTTTCGCAATGGGGCCACGACTTCCGCCCCGAATACCTGCAACTGGGCCAGTTGGCCGAGCTGTTTCCCCATGTACCGCGCATCGCCCTGACCGCCACCGCCGACAAGCGGACCCGCGAAGAGATCGTCACGCGCCTGCACCTGCAGGACGCCGAGCGCTTCCTGTCGAGTTTCGACCGGCCGAACATCTTCTATCGCATCGTGCCCAAGGAGCAGCCGCGCAAGCAATTGCTCGCGTTCCTTTCCGAGCGCCGCAGCGATGCGGGCATCGTCTATTGCCTGTCGCGCAAGAAAGTCGACGAAGTGGCGGCGTTCCTCTGCGAGCAGGGCTACCCGGCATTGCCGTACCACGCCGGCTTGGCCAATGACGTGCGGGCCCATCACCAGAAGCGCTTCCTCAACGAGGAAGGCCTGATCATGGTGGCCACCGTGGCGTTCGGCATGGGCATCGACAAGCCCAACGTGCGATTTGTCGCGCACCTGGACTTGCCCAAGTCCCTTGAGGCGTACTACCAGGAAACCGGCCGGGCGGGGCGTGACGGCCTGCCGGCGGACGCCTGGATGGCCTACGGCCTGCAGGACGTGCTGATGCTCAAGCAGATGCTGCAAAATTCCGAAGGTGACGAGCGTCACAAGCGCCTGGAGCAGCACAAGCTCGACGCCATGCTCTCGCTGTGTGAAGAAACCCGTTGCCGCCGCCAGACCTTGCTGGCCTATTTCGATGAAGACATGCCCCAGCCCTGCGGCCACTGCGACAACTGTGTCGACGGTGTGCAGACCTGGGATGCGACCGAACCGGCCCGTCAGGCCTTGTCGACGATCTACCGTACCGGTCAGCGCTATGGCGTCGGGCATCTGGTGGAAGTGCTGCTGGGCAAGGACAACGAAAAGGTGCGTAGCGCCGGTCATCAGCACTTGTCGGTGTTCGGCGTCGGCAAGGCGCGGGCAGAAAGTGAGTGGCGCTCGCTGTTCCGGCAACTGGTGGCGCGCGGCCTGGCCGACATCGACCTGGAAGGCTACGGCGGCCTGCGATTGAGCGACAGTTGCCGGCCGCTACTCAAGGGCGAAGTGACCCTTGAACTGCGTCGCGACCTCAAGCCGCAAACCACCGCCAAGAGCAGTACCAGCCAGGCCAGCCAACTGGTGCGCCTGGAAGAGCGCGAGCAGTGGGAAGCCCTGCGCGCCCTGCGTCGCAAGCTCGCCGAAGAACACGGTGTGCCGCCTTACGTCATCTTCCCCGATTCCACCTTGCTGGAAATGCTCCGCAGTCAACCCGGCACCCTGGCGGAAATGGCCAGGGTCAGCGGTGTCGGCGCGCGCAAGCTGGAGCGCTATGGCGACGCGTTCCTCGAGGTCCTGGGCGGTCAGGCCGAGGCACCGAAAGTGGTGGCCGACCTGCGCCACGAACTGATTACCCTGGCCCGTGCCGGCATGACACCCGTGCAGATTGCCGGTCAACTGCAGTGTTCGGAAAAGAACGTCTACACGATGCTCGCCGAGGCCATTGGCAAGCAGCAACTGTCGCTGGAACAGGCGCTGGATCTGCCGGAGGACCTGCTGGGTGAAGTCCAGGATGCGTTCCTGGACGGCGAGGGCGAGTTGCCGCCCGTGGCCGAGGTCGCTGGCGTGTTCGCCGGGCGGGTTCCTGAAGGCGTGTTGTACTGCGTGAGGGCGGCCCTGCAGTCAGAGTTCGAAATGTGAACAAACACGTTCGATGATGTAACGATTCAGTACATAGGCGCCCTTGCTTCGTGTCGAGGGTCATGCTTAGCTGACTAATAATTAGTTTTCTATTTCAGTCTAATCATGAGTTTTTTATGCCGTTAACCGATCAGCACCGTTTTGGCATGCAGTTGGCGCAGATGTCTCGCGGCTGGCGCGCCGAACTGGATCGTCGTCTCGCCGGCCTGGGCCTGTCCCAGGCACGTTGGCTGGTGCTGTTGCACCTGGCGCGTTTCGAGCAGGCCCCCACCCAACGGGAATTGGCGCAAAGCGTGGGGGTTGAAGGCCCGACCCTGGCGCGGTTGCTCGACAGTCTGGAAACCCAGGGGCTGGTGCAGCGCCAGGCGGTGGTAGAAGACCGCCGGGCGAAAAAAATCGTCCTCTGCCCCTCGGCCCGTCCGTTGATCGAACAAATTGAAACCATTGCCACCGCCTTGCGCCACGAACTGTTCGCCGGCGTCGACGAGGCGGATTTGAAGGTGTGCATGCGGGTTCACGGGCATATCCTGGCCAATCTCGAAAAATCCTGAGGTATATCCCCCCGGCAGATGTTTGAGACACCCCCCTTGGGCAAACTATAAGAACTACCTGGCAATAACGTGTTCGTACAGCCTGTGCGAATACGCACGGGTGGTTCCGGTTTTCCAGGGGATGTTCATGTTCAAGTGTTTTCCGGCCGCGTGGCGGCATTACCTGCATGGGGTTCTGACCAGTGGCGTGCTGTGTTACTCGACGGCGACGCCAGCGTTGGGATTGGGCGAAATCTCCCTGCACTCGGCGTTGAACCAGCCCCTCGTGGCAGAGATTGCACTGCTCGATGCGCAGGCACTGGCCGAAGGCGAGTTGTCGGTCAGCCTGGCCACTGCCGATGAGTTCAATCGTGCGGGTATCGAGCGGCCGGGCCTGCTCGACGATCTTCGCTTCACACCGGTGTTGCGCGGCGAACGCAGCGTGATTCGGGTGACCTCCAACAAACCCGTCAATGAACCCTTCCTGAATTTTCTGCTGCAACTCGACCAGCCCCAAGGCCGAGTGGTGCGCGAGTACACCGTGCTGATCGATCCTCCGGGTTCCCCGGGGATCGTGCCGTTGGCTGGCGTCGAGCCTGTCCCGGTAGCGCGCTCGCCCGCCGAAGATGTCGTACCGGCCCAGCCCCCAGTCATGCCTGGGGTGGTTGATCCGACACAGGAACAACTGGCCGCCAGCGTTCTGCAGAACCAGCAGTTGCAGCACTCCATCGATGAGTTGCGCGCCCGCTTGCAAACCCGGGATGATCAAATCGACCGTCAGCACCAGCAGTTCAGCGAACTGCAGGCGCAATTGGCTGCAGCCCGGCAACCTCGGCCCGAGTCGGTCGCACCCTTGCCCGTCGCAGTTGCCCCGTTGAGCGAGAGCGGCAACGACTCGACGCCGTGGCGGCTGGCTGCCTTGGCGGGGTTTGGCGGGCTGTTGTCACTGGGGCTGATTTTACGTCGTCGACAACGGCAGGCGGTGGATCTGCCGGAGCCTGATGTCCCTCATCAACCGCTGCCAGTGATCGAGCCCAGGCCATTGGTCGAGCGCTCGGTAGCGCCCATTGTCCCGGATACGGCGGACCGGTTGCCGTTGAAAAACGACGACCTGTCGATGGACCTGCAGTGGGAGCTGATCCATCCGTTCGACAGTGCGCCGGCTCCCGCAAGGCCCACCGCGATCTAGGCGGCAAGCCGGCGCTGGGCGGCAGGCGCTATGCCTGGCCACGGATCAGAACGTTTGCCCAAGGTTCATGTAGATCGCTTGTTCGTCTTCATCGTTGAAGCCATAACTGAAGTTCAGCGGCCCCAGGGGCGTATCGAAACCGAAGAACACGCTGGCCGCGTTGATGTACCCACTGTCGAATTCGTTGTCGTTGTTCCAGGCCCGACCGCGCTCCAGCGATGCCCCCAGGTACAGCGGGAAGTCCAGCGGCAGGTAGGCGCGCGGCGTCAGGCGACGGTAGTAGATGGCGCGAGTCAGGCTGACGTTCTGGCCGGAAATCGAATCCTGGCGAAAGCCCGACAGTTGCCGGGCACCGCCCAGCACGAAGCTGGACGTGACCACGTCGGCGGTATCCAGGGTGCGTCCGTAGCGACCGCCAAAGACGTACGTGTCCGGGCCGAAGCTCAGGGCCTTGTCCAGTTTGAAATCCCACTGTCGGTAACGGCTGTCGGAACCCAGCCCGGGTTCGAACTCGCGGAAGGACAGGCCAATGTCTTCGCCGGCATGGGGGAAGTAGACGTTGTCCAGTGAGTCGAACGAGTACTTGAGCTCATAGAACCCTTCGTTGAAGCTCTCGCTGGGCAGGCTCTGGTCGCCAATGCGCACATCCGCATTGCCCCAGGCTTCGCCGACGCCCAGGCGAATCTCGCCACTGTTGCCGATCTGCCGCCCCAGGTTCAGGCCAAAGCCATAGCGCTCAAGGCGATACTCGGCAATCGGGTCGTTTTCCAGGATGGCTTCCACGTTTTGCGATTCGATGGCGGCATAGGGCGCAATGAAGTAGCGCGACCCCACGTCCAGTGGCTGGTAGAACTCGGTGTACAGCTCTTGCTGGTCACCGATCTGAGCACGGGTCAGCCATTCCGCGCCGAGGCTGTTGATACCGTTCACGCGGTAGCTGGCGCCAATGTTGAAGGCGCTGTCGCCCTTCATGTCGTCGGACAGGTTCAGCCCCAGGCGCAGGTAGTCGGTGCCCGTGCGTTTGCCGCGTGCGCGGATCACCAGCGTGTGATCCTGTCCCTTGTGGACCACGCGGTACTGCACCAGGTCGAAGTAGTCCAGGCCATACAGCGTGCCCATGTCGGTTTGCAATCGGCCGATGTCCAGCGGTTCGCCGACCTTCTGCCGAATGTAGTAGCGGATCACGTCGTCGCCGACTTTCGAATCGTTTTCAACCCGGATGGTATTGATGACGGGCGTGCGCTGACCGGGTGCCCGGGCCGCGGTCAGTTCGGCATCCTCCGGTGTGGCGGGGCCCAGGGCGGCGAGGCGTGCGTCGAGGAGGCGCGTGGCGCGATAGCCGGCATCGATCATCTCCCGGGCCTTGCCGAAATCGGTGACGCCAAAACTGGCCAGTGGTGGCTGGACCAGTATGTCGTCCTTGTGCAGGGTGGCCAGTTGTTCTTCGGAGTTGCGGCGGGTCATGAGGGTGATCGACTGGTTCAGCACGTCGACCACCGACGTCATCTGCTTGCGGGTGCGCAGCGGGGTGCCGATGTCGACCACGATGGCGAGGTCGACGCCCATCTCGCGGGCCACGTCCAACGGAATATTGTCGGTCATGCCGCCGTCCACCAGCAGGCGACCGTCGAGTTCGACCGGGGCGAACACGGCCGGTATCGACATGCTGGCGCGAATCACCTGGGGCAGGTGGCCCTTGCGAAATACCACCTTCTCGCCGCTGGCGATATCGGTCGCCACCGCGCGGAAGGGAATCGGTAGCTTGTCGAAGTCCCGGGTATCGCTGGTGTGAGCCAGCAGGCTTTCGAGCAGCAGCGTCAGGTTCTGCCCCTGGATCACCCCCAGCGGCAGGCCGAGGCTGCCGTCATCGCGAAAGCTCAGCTGCTGCTTGACCAGAAAATCGCGGTCATCCTGTTTACGGCGAAACGGTATGTCGGCGCGGGGTGGTGCGTCGGACAGTGCCTGCTGCCAGTCGATGCCCAGGGCCAGTTTTTCCAGTTCGTCGATCTTGTAACCCGAGGCATACAGGCCGCCAATGACCGCCCCCATGCTGGTGCCGGCGATCGCGTCAATCTTGATGCCTTGCTCCTCCAGCGCCTTGAGCACGCCGATATGGGCCAGGCCGCGCGCGGCACCGCCCGACAGTACCAGGCCGATTTTCGGCCGTGGCGCTTGCTCGGCAAGCACGAACAAGGGCATCAGGCACAGCAACAGGCAGGACAACAGGCGGCGCATCGGCAATCTCGGGCGAACGGTAAAGGCGGTTATTATAGCGACGCCACCGACCTCAGGAGTTTCGCGCGTCATGACCGTCAGCAAACCGGAAGTAGTCATCACCTATTGCACGCAATGCCAATGGCTGTTGCGCGCCGCCTGGCTGGCCCAGGAGCTGCTCAGCACTTTCGCTGACGACCTGGGCAAAGTGTCCCTGGTGCCGGGAACCGGCGGCGTGTTCCAGATCAGCTGCGACGGCGTGCAGATCTGGGAGCGCAAGGCCGACGGTGGTTTCCCGGAGGCCAAGGTCCTCAAGCAGCGGGTACGCGACCAGATCGATCCCGGGCGCGATCTGGGTCACAGCGACAGGACTCAGTGAGGGACCGTTTCTGCGGACACGGCCTTGTTGCCTGAACTCCCCGACAGGCTGCTGGAAACCACGATGGCGACGATGATCAGCGCACCGCCGATCAGCATCCGCAGCGTCGGGTTCTCGCCGAACAGCAGCCACGCCACGGTGATCCCGTAAACCGGCTCCAGGGCGAACACCACCGCCGCCGTGCGTGCCTTGATCACTGCCAGGCTGGCGACGAACAGGCTGTGGGCGAGGCCGGTACAGAACACCCCAAGCAGGCCAATCCACAGCCAGTCGAGAGCGCGAACCTCACTCAAGCCAGGCGCCGCCACCGGCAGCAGGCACAGTGCAACGACCACGTTCTGGCACAGCGCCGCCTGTACCGCCGGAATGCGTCCGGAACTGGCACGGTTGGTCAACGACAGCAGGGCGAACAGCAGGCCCGAGCCCACGGCCCAGAGCAGGCCGGTGGTGGCTTCGCTGGCCAGGTCGAAGGCCGGGGTGACCAGCACCAGGCCAATGCTCACCAGGACCACCAGCAGTATTTCGTTGGCGCGGATTCGCTCGCGGAAGATCAAGCCCTCCAGGATTACGGTGAACGCCGGGAAGCTGGCAAACCCCAGAGTCGCAATCGCCACGCCGGCAACCTTCACCGCAATGAAGAAACTCACCCAGTGCGCGGCCAGCAGCAGACCGCTGAGCAGCAGGCGGCGGGTGTCCACGGCGCGCATTTTCTGCCAGCCGGTGTTGCTGGCGAAACGGGCGAAGCAGGCCAGGGCAATCACAGCGAAGGCCGCCCGACCGAAGACGATGATGGCGGGGGAGGCGGCGGCGAGTTTGCCGAACACACCGGTCAGGCCAAACATCAGTGCGCCGATATGCAGGGCGCCAAGGGCGGTACGCGGAGTCATTGCAATCCTTAATACGAAGACACGGGCATGGGGTAATGCCGATCAGTTAAGCCAAAGACCAGCCGAACATAGAACACGTGGCGAGGGAGCTTGCTCCCGCTGGGGCGCAAAGCGGCCCTGTTTTGGGGCTGCTGCGCAGCCCAGCGGGAGCAAGCTCCCTCGCCACGGGTTTCGTGTTCGGCTTTATTTCTCTTAACTGACTGGCATTAGGGCATGGGGCCACTTTAAAGCGCAGGCCACAGGGGTGTCTGTCGCCAGACTCGCGATTTTTAGCGTCAGTCTAGCGTTCTGTCTCGGCTCGGCGCAGTTTGCCGGGAGAGGCACCGAACTCGCGAGTGACGGCGGCGAAAGCGCTTTGCGAGCTATAGCCAACCCGCAAGGCGACTTCACCGATGGGCAATGCGGTTTCGCGCAACAGCTTCACGGCGATGTGCAGGCGGCGGCTGCGGATGTAGTCCATGGGCGTCTGCCCGCATTCGGTGACAAAGCGTGCATGCACCCGCGCACTGGACAGTCCGGCAACGCGCGCCAGGTCGGCGACTTGCAGCGGGTAGGCGGCGTATTGGTCGATGTGCGCATTGAGGGCGGCGTAGGGCAGACGCCTGCCGGCCATTGGGCTCGGTGCGGCGTTGTTGAGGCTGGCAAGCAACAACACGGCGCCCTGCTGGGCAATCAGCGGGTCGCCCACCGGGCTGCTCGCCAGCCAGCTCACCAACTGGCTTTGCCCAGCGTCCAGCGGCAGGCGCCCGGGGGTGTCGAGCAGGCGACGGCTGGCATCCGCGTGCTCGCCCAGAGACTGGGATACCCATTGATCGCTCGGCACATCCAGCACCAGGCAACGGCTGCCATTGGCACTGCCACAGGCGTGGTGGGCACCGGACGGCACCACCACGAAGCTCTGTTGCACCACCTGGCTGCCACGGCCGCCGACCTCGAAGTCGAGCGCGCCCGACAGGCCGAACACCAGTTGTGCGTGGTCGTGGCTGTGGACGATCAAGTCGTGGCTGTAGTGGCGTAGCGTGAGGATCGGTCTCATCGCGGTCTCCTAGGGTCTGTTGACGTTTGGTGGCGGCCGCGACGGATGCCCGCTTGGTGCAGGGCAAGGCGCGAGGAACGCGGTTTGGTTGTTCCAAATAAGTTCCGAGTAACGCAGCCCTGCACCAAGCGGGCTCCGTCCCTTCGGGTTGCGTGCCAACGTGGGCGAGGCGGCGTTGCGGGATTTGCCAAGGGAACAACCATTGGCGGCATCCCGCGCCTTGCCTCGCCCACGTTGGCCCAGCAACGCGGCTCGCCACCAAACGTCAACAGACCCTAGGCAGACCGGCAGTTTACACCGCTCGCCCCCTGTTTCGGGCTGTCATCGGACTGCCGTATTTTTGTCATGGGCTGTTAATCGCTGCGGGGCAAGCTGGCAAGAAATCTCGCAGAGGTTGCCCATGACCCGTGCCGAACTCGCCAAACCCAGCCGTAAACAACGCGTGCGCACCTTGTGGATCTCTGATGTGCACCTGGGCACCCGGGATTGCCAGGCCGGGCATTTGTCGCAGTTCCTCAAGGGCTACCACGCCGACAAGGTGTACCTGGTCGGTGACATTATCGATGGCTGGAAGCTGCGCAGCGGTATGTATTGGCCCCAGGCGCACACCAACGTGATCCGTCGCCTGCTGACCATGAGCAAGCGTGGTACCGAGGTGGTTTACGTCACTGGTAACCATGACGAGTTCCTGCGGCGTTACTCGAAGCTGATTCTGGGCAATATCCAGTTGGTGGACGAGGCTGTGCATGTCACCGCCGATGGCCGGCATCTGTTGGTGATTCACGGCGATCAGTTCGATGTGATCACCCGTTATCACCGCTGGCTGGCGTTTCTGGGGGACTGGGCCTACGAGATCACGCTGACCCTCAACCGCTGGCTCAATCACTGGCGTGCTCGATACGGCTACGGTTACTGGTCGTTGTCCGCCTACCTCAAGCACAAGGTCAAGACCGCCGTCAGCTTCATCAGCGATTTCGAAGAGGCCATTGCCCACGAGTGCGTCAAGCGCGGGTTGCACGGGGTTGTGTGCGGGCACATTCACCACGCGGAAATCCGCAAGGTCGGCGGCGTGGACTACCTCAATTGCGGGGATTGGGTGGAGTCCTGCACCGCGCTGATCGAGCATTGGGATGGCACGATCGAGCTGTACCGGCTGGCGGACGCCCAGGCGCGTGAGGCGCAACTGAGCGCGGTGAAGGTGGCAGAGCCGGCGTAAACGTCTCACCGCCGGCAACCGGCCGGTCTTCAGGCCGGGGCGTGTTCTTCCAGCGCAGCGGTATAGATCGAGCTTTTCGGCCGGGCAAACAGGCGCTCCATCATCGGTTCGAAGAAACTCAAGGGGAGCGTCTCGTACGCCGGGTCAAAGGCCGCCGCATCGTACCTGGCGCAAAACTCGATGGTCTGCCGGTACTGCGGGTGCTCGCTGAACTGCTCACGCAGGTGCCGATCCATGCCCAGGTAATGGAAGAAGTAATAGCCCTGGAAAATCCCGTGCTTTTCCACCATCCACAGGTTTTCGGCGCTGACGAAAGGTTTGAGAATCGCCGCGGCAATGTCCGGGTGGTTGTAACTGCCGAGGGTGTCACCAATATCATGCAAGAGCGCGCACACGACGTACTCCTCATCACGACCATCGCGCCAGGCGCGAGTAGCGGTCTGTAATGAGTGGGTCAGGCGATCAACCGGGAAGCCGCCAAAGTCACCCTCCAGCAACTTCAGGTGCGCCACGATCCGTTTCGGCAATTGCCTAGCGTAGGCGCTGAAGTCCGCTGCAATGATGGCCCAGTCTTCCTGCGTGCCATCCTGCATGTGGGTGAAACGGGCATGTGCGTTCATCGGCTATCCTCTTATTGTGTTCATTGAACCCGGGTTCAAGGCAGCGTGACCGTGCAGGTCGCTAGAACGGCACTTTGCCCGCCAGCATGTCGCGGTACATGACGAAATCGCCGAGCAGGCTGTAAAGCGGGTGCCGGAAGGTCGCGGGACGGTTCTTTTCAAAGAAAAAGTGGCCAATCCAGGCGAAGCTGTAGCCGGCCAGCGGCAAGGCCAGCAACCACAACCAGGCGCCTTTGCCGATGGCCAAGGCGAAGATCAGTATCACCAGGCTGGTGCCGACAAAATGCAGCCGGCGGCAGGTGCTGTTGCTGTGCTCGCCGAGGTAGTACGGGTAGAACTCGGCGAAGCTGTTGAAATGTCTTATGTTTTCCACGACTGCGATCTCTGTGGCCTGGATGCTGTTGATCGGATGTTCCGTGGGGATCTTATTTAAGTCTAGAGTCATCATTGGCCACAGCCAGTGACAATAGGCGCCACTTTACTATCCTTATGAAATTGGTCGCGAGATGCGGCCTGTCACGTAAGAAAACGCCATGAGCGAACGAACGACTTCTTCAAGCTGGGCGATGGGAATTGTCAAGGCGCTGGAAATGGACGGCCTGGATTGCCGGGACTTGTTCAATCAGCTGGGGCTCGACTACGCGGCGCTGGATGATCCGGATGCGCGTTTCCCTCAAGACTCGATGACGCGCCTGTGGCAACGGGCGGTAGCGTTGTCCGGCAACCCGGCCATTGGCTTGAACATGGGCAAGGTGGTGCGTCCGGCGTCCTTTCATGTGGTCGGCTATGCCTTGATGTCCAGCCGGACCCTGGCCGAAGGCTTTCAACGACTGGTGCGCTATCAACGCATCATTGCCGAAAGTGCCGACCTGAGTTTTCGCCTGTTACCCGAAGGCCATGCGCTGATTTTGACGGTGCATGGCGATCACCTGCCGCCGACCCGGCAAAGCGCCGAGGCCTCGCTTGCCTGTGCGCTAGGCTTGTGCAACTGGCTGACCGGGCGCACCTTGCAGCCATGCAAGGTCCTGTTTCAAGGCGACCGGCCCCTGGACCTCGGGCCTTATACACGGACCTTCCATGCGCCACTGGCGTTCAATGCCCCCTACGACGCGCTGATCTTCGAGCAGGCGGACATGGAGGCGCCGTTGCCCACGGCCAATGAGGCCATGGCGCTGTTGCACGACCGGTTTGCCGGGGAGTACCTGGCGCGATTCTCTGGCAGTCGGGTGACCCATAATGCGCGGCAGGTCCTGTGTCGGCTGCTGCCCCAGGGTGAGCCCAAGCGCGATACGGTCGCGCAAGCGCTGCATCTGTCCCAGCGCACCTTGCAACGCCGCTTGCAGGAAGAGGGGACGAGCTTTCAGACGCTGCTCGATGACACCCGGCGCGAACTGGCCGAACAGTACCTGGCGCAGCCGAGCATGACCTTGCTGGAAATTGCCTACTTGCTTGGGTTTGCCGATCCGAGCAACTTTTTCCGCGCGTTCAGGCGCTGGTTCGACTCCACACCCGGCGAGTACCGGGTGCGTTTTCTGGAGGCGCCCAAGGTGATCAGTGACGCCAGAACGCCGGAATACACAACACAAACACGGTAATGATCTCCAGTCGCCCGAGCAGCATGCCCAGGGACAGAATCCACTTGGCGGCGTCGGGAAGGGTGGCAAAGTTACCCGCCGGGCCAATGGTCTCACCCAGGCCCGGGCCTACGCCGGAGACGGTGCTGGCCGCGCCAGTGAGGGCGGTCATCCAGTCCACACCGAGCAGTGACAGGGCCAGGGCGATGGCGCAGATGGTGATCGCAAAGAAGAACGAAAAGGTCAGGATCGAGCGCACGATCTCTTCGTCGAGGCGGTGGCCGTTGTACTTCTGCTTGATCACCGCCCGCGGGTGAATCAACTGATTAAGGTTGGCCTTGAGCAGGATATAGGCAACCTGGAAGCGGAAAATCTTGATCCCGCCTGCGGTCGACCCCGAGCAGCCGCCGACAAAACCCAGGTAGAAAAACAGCATCAGCGAGAAGTTGCCCCACAGGCTGTAGTCCCCTAGTGCAAAACCGGTGGTCGTGACCACCGAGGTGACGTTCAGCGCAACGTGGCGCAGCGCGTCCAGCCAATGCAATTCGGTGGTCCACCAGTACCAGGTCCCGAGGACCACCCAGGTCACCAGCAGCATACCGAGCAAGCCCTGCACCTGTTGATCCTTGATCAGTGCCCGGCGATTGCCACGCAGGGTTGCCACATACAAGGCAAACGGCAGGCTGCCCAGAATCATCACGACCACCGCGACCCAGTGCACCGCCGGTGCGGTCCATTTGGCCAGGGACTGGTCGGAGGTGGAGAAACCGCCGGTGGAAATCGCCGACATCGCATGGTTGATCGCATCGAACGGGGTCATGCCCGCCCACCAGAACGCCAGGCTGCCGAGGATGGTGATGCCGACATAGGCGGCAACGATCAGTCGCGCCACCATGTGCGAGCGCGGCATGACTTTCTCCGAGCGGTCCGACGACTCGGTCTGGAACAGCCGCATGCCGCCGATGCGCAGCAGCGGCAGAATGGCGACCGCCATGCCGATAAAGCCGATGCCCCCCAGCCAGTGCAGCAGCGAGCGCCACATCAGGATGCCCGGCGACATGGTGTCCAGGCCACTCAACACGGTGGCGCCAGTGGCGGTAATGCCGGACATGCTCTCGAAAAACGAGTCGGTGTAGCTGATGTGCTGGGTCAGCAGGAACGGCAGCGCGGCGAAGATACACACCACCACCCAGCTCGATACCGTGAGCAGGTACATGTCGCGCGGACGCAGGTGTATATGTTCCGGGCGCCCGGGGATGACCAGTGCCAGGCCCGCGACAAAGGTGATCATGCTGGACCAGAGGAACGATGGCAGGTCGCTGGTGCGTTCGTAAATCACCAGGGTCGCCATCGGCACAGCCATGCTGACGGCGAGCGTGATCAGGAAGATGCCGATGATAAAACCAATGATCCGTAAGGTCGGCAACGCCATGAAGTCCGCTCGGGGTAGTGTAGGAAGGGCGCCATTCTACCTACGAGGCAGGGCATGTAAACCGGCATCCCAACGGTAGTTACCGCTAGAATAGCCAAACATTTTTTTCTGGAGGTGGCCGATGCAGGCTCTCGACGCTTTGCTCAACCGTGTTTCCGTTCCGCGATTGATTGACCCGGCACCGACTGCCGAGCAGCGCGAAGTGCTGTTTGCCGCCGCCCTGCGTGCTCCGGATCACGGGCATTTGCAGCCGTGGCGCTTTTTGACGGTTGAAGGCGCGGCGCGTGAGCAACTGGGCGAACTGTTGGCCGAGGCTGCAGTGCTGCAGGACGCCGAAACCCCACAGGCGTTGGTGGACAAGGCGCGTAATGGTCCGCTGCGCGCACCGTTGGTGGTGGTCGTGGTGGCGCGCCTGCAGGATCACGTCAAGGTGCCCAAGTCCGAGCAACTGTTGGCCGCCGGTTGTGCGGCCCACGGCATTTTGCTGGCGGCCTACGCCCAGGGGATCGGCGCGGTATGGCGCACCGGCGACCTGGCGTACTCGCCCCATGTGGCCAAGGGCCTGGGGTTGGCTGAAGGGGAAGAGGTGATTGCGTTCCTGTACCTCGGCACCCCGTTGAACGAACCGCGGGTGGCGGCCAAGGTCGATGTCAGCGAATTTGTCAGCGCCTGGTCGGCCAGGGCCTGAATCATTGATCAATCAAGTCAATGCGCAAGCAAGCTCGCTGGCGCGGGGCTTGTGTTCGACGCACCTCTCCTTGACGGAGCGCCGTCTTCGTGGCGAGGGAGCTTGCTCCCGTTGGGCCGGGCTGGCGCTCCAGCGCGCAGCGGCCCTGACAAGGCGATTGCGGACTTTCAGATAAAGCCCGGTGACCGGTGTGGGGCTGCTTTGCAGCCCAGCGCGAGCAAGCTCGCTCGCCACGGGGCAGGCGTTCGGCACGCAACCATGTGATCAAGAGCGTTGCTCCCACATTTGGTTGCGCGCTGCATGAGAGCTCTCATCGGAATCAGCTGACGATTCCTGGCTCCAACGGCAGGTCCAGGCTGGCGATGAATCCGCCTTCCGGGTGATTGGCCAGGATCAGGCTGCCGCCATGACGCTCCGCTGCCCGGCGAGCGATGGCCAGCCCCAGGCCATGACCGGCCGCGGTCTGGCCAGGTGCCCGGTAGAAGGGCTCGCCTAACTGCGCCAGATGCTCAGGTTGCACACCGGGGCCGTGGTCACGCACGCTCATCACCATGCGCTCGCCCTCGCGTCGGGCTGACAGGTTAATCGGTTGCCCCGCTGGATTGAACCGTTGTGCGTTACGCAGCAGGTTGTCCAATGCCCGCTCGATCATGGTCGGCCACCCCTTGAGGTGCAGTGCCGGCTCGGCTTCTATGCGGATGTACTGCTCCGGCGACGCGAGCTGCGCGTCTTTTTGCAGGCTGCCCAGCAGTGCGTTGAGGTCGACGTCCTCAGCGCTGGCGCTGTCGGCATCGACCCGTGCCAGCACGAGGATTTCACTGATCAGGGCTTCCAGGCGATCGCACTCGCGGGTCAGGCGTGGCCAGAGCTTTTCCCGTTCCTCGGGGCTGGCGCGCTCCGCCAAAGCCAGGGCGATGCGCAAGCGGGCCAGTGGTGAGCGCAGTTCGTGAGAAACGTCACGCAGCAATTGTCTCTGGCTGCCGATCAGGCTTTGCAGGCGCGCGCCCATGCGGTTGAAGTCATTGGCCAGCACCCCGAACTCGTCACGCCGGTTGGCCAGGCGCGCCAGGCTGTTTTGCTGGTAGGTGGTCTGGCCCAGGTCATGCACGGCACCTCGCAGTCGGCTCAACGGGCGCGTGATCGACAGCGTCACCAGCAAGCTGAACAGGGTCAACACCACCAGGGCGATGCCCAGCGCACTCAGTGGCCAGAGCAGGCTTTCGCGGTGCCAGGCATCGAGTTCCGGATGCGGGATGCGGTAGATCAGCAGGTAGGTTTCACCGGTTTTGGGGCTGGTGTACTCGTCGGTCAGGCGGCGCCAGGGCAGGTGGCGGTCATTGCCGTCACCCTGTCGCGCCTCGAACGCGGCGGCGCGACGAGGGAATGTACCGCGCACCACCGGGTCGCCGCTCTCGTTCAATACCTGGACGTTGATGTGGTAGAGCCGCTTGCGTTGCTGCAGCAGCAACTGGGCGGCCTCTTCACCACTTTCTTCGTAGCGCTGCGTCCACTGTTGCGCCAGGTCACTCAGGCCCGGGTGGCGACTGAGAATCCAGGCGTCCTGGTTCAACATGTGCCCGAGCAGAATCGACAGGCCGGCAACCAGCGTGATGGCCAGCCAGAAGCTGGCCAGGATGCGCCAGAACAATGAACGCACGGTAAGTCCTCAAAAAAGGAAAGCCCAATGGCTAATGCCGATCAGTTAAGCCGAAAACCAGCCGAACACGAAACCCGTGGCGAGGGAGCTTGCTCCCGCTGGGCTGCGTAGCAGCCCAAAAACAGGGCCGCTTTGCGCCCCAGCGGGAGCAAGCTCCCTCGCCACGGGTTTCGTGTTCGGCTTTATTTCTCTTAACTGACTGGCATTAAGCCCAATGGCGGTTAACCATCGGGCTGGGGAATGGCACTAGAGCATTACTGTGCTTTTTGTGGCTGTTGGGCTTTCCAGGCTTTGAACTGGTCCCATTCGGCCTTGCGCTCAGCCTGCTTTTTTTGAATCGCGTCGAATTTTTGCTGCTGGTCAGGCTTGAGCAGGGCGCGAATCTCGGCTTCGGTTTTCTGGTGGCGCGCAGCCATTTCGTCTTTCAGGGCTTTCTGATCGGCTGGCGGCAGTTTTTCCAGGTACTTGTCGACCAGTTGCTTACGCTCAAGCATTTGCTTGCCCATGATTTTGCGGATCTGCTCACGTTGTTCGTGGGTCAGGTCCAACTGGCTGTACGGGCCTTTACCGTGCATCTGACCGCCGTGTCGCGAGCCGTCCATCGAGCCCATTGGACCTTCGCCTTCGGGCATCGCCATGGCAACCGTTGGCAGGGCAGCAGCGAACATCAAAGCGATAAGGGTCTTGCGCATGGTGTATCTCCTTGTCTCGTTCCCGGTGTGTTCCGGATGTGTGCAGATTACAGAGATCAAGGTCAGCGGCGGTCAGCGAAGCGTAAAGCTTGGGTAAAGATGGTTTTGCACCGCCCTGACAAAACTTACAGGCTGTAATAGTAGCCGCGGCTGCGCAAGGCAACGATGCGCGGTCGGCCATCGGGGTGCGGGCCGATCTTTTTGCGCAGGTTGCTGACGTGCATGTCCAGGCTGCGGTCGTACAGGGTGAGCTTGCGGCCAAGGGCGATCTGCGCCAGCTCCTGCTTGTCCAGCGGTTCGCCGGGCTGCTTGAGCAAGGCTTCAAGCAGGCGGCTTTCAGACACGGTGAGGGTGTATTCCTGCTCGTCGATACTGACCACGCCACGCGCCGGGCTGAAACACAGGTCGCCCAGTTCCAGCTGGCTGGAGACTGCCGCCGGATGGCTGCGCCGCAGCACGGCGCGCAGGCGGGCGGTGAGCTCCCGCGGGTCGCACGGTTTGGCCAGGTAATCGTCGGCCCCCAGTTCCAGGCCCAGGATGCGGTCCAGTGGCTCGCCCCGGGCCGAGAGCATGAGCACCGGCAGGTCCGGGTGATCGCTGCGCAGTTGCTTGAGCAGTTCCAGGCCGCTGCCGTCGGGCAGCATCACATCCAGTACCACGGCGGCAGGTGCCGATTCGGCCAGGGCGCGACGCGCACTCAAGCCGTCGTGGCAGGCGCGCACCGCAAAGCCTTCCTGGCTCAACCAGCTGCCGAGGAGCTCACACAGCTCCTGGTCATCGTCAATCAGTAACAGCTCGCTCATGACTCACTCAATTTAGCCATTGTCGACGTCTCCTGTGCCCACCGCTGGCGAAGATACCGCAGAGCAGCGCCAATAGCGCGACTCCCGCCCCGGTGACGAACCATTGTTGCTGGTCGGTCAGCAGGCGCGGCACGCTGCTGGCCTGGACTTCCTTGAGTTGCAGCTTGAGGCGCTGGTTCTCTTGACGCAGTCGGCCCAGCAGGGCGCTTTCGCGTTCGCTGTCGGCGGTTTGCAGGTGTTTGTTCAGCTCTTCTCGTTGCCGCTCGCTTTCCTTCAAGCGTTGCTGCAATTGCGTGATCTGACTACCGGCATTCAAGGACAGAGGCGTTGAAAAGCCTGCATCCGAGTCTTCCTCGGCATGGGCAAAGCCCCCGATCGATAACGTGACCAACAGCAGGCACAGCGGACCTTGGCGCATTGCAACTCCTGATTCCAAACGAGTGTTGGGCAGGTTGTCGGCCGTTGAACGAGAATACTGAGCAATTGAGTGCGCGATGAACCGAAGGTTCACCGCGCAGGCAGGGTCAAGGCAGGACTTGCTTGAACGGCTTTACCAGCACATTGGCGTAGACGCCGGCGGCGATGTACGGATCGGCGTCGGCCCAGGCCGTGGCGGCTTCAAGGGAGGCGAACTCGGCAACGATCAGGCTGCCGGTGAAGCCTGCGGCGCCCGGATCATTGCTGTCCACCGCCGGGTGCGGGCCGGCCAGCACCACGCGACCTTCGGCCTTGAGTTGTTGCAGCCGCTCAAGGTGAGCGGGGCGTGCAGCCAGGCGGCTTTCCAGGGAGTTGGCGACGTCTGTGGCAATGATTGCGTAAAGCATGTCAGTCCTCGGTTTTAGGCGTAGTGGTGTCGGCGTCATGCAGGTGGCGGGACAGGTAGATGCCCTGGCCGACCAGGAACAGCAGGGTCATGCCCAGGCTGCCGAAGACTTTGAAGTCGACCCAGATGCTCTGGAAGGTGAAGGCAACGAACAGGTTGGCTGCGCCGCAGAACAGGAAAAAGCCGATCCAGGCGATGTTCAGGCGTGTCCAGACTTGATCGGGTAGGGTCAGCGCGTGGCCCATGATGCGTTTGATCAGCAGTTGTTCGCCCACGAAATGGCTGCCGATAAAGGCCAGTGCGAACAGCCAGTTGACCACCGGAGCCTTCCATTTGAGGAAGGTCTCGCTGTGGAAGGCCAGGGTCAGGCTACCGAACACCAGGCAGGCGACGAGGGTCAGCCACTGGCTTTTTTCCAGCTTGCGCTGGGAGATGTACAGGGCGCCGTACACCACCAGGGAACTGGTGATCAGCATTGCCGTGGCGCTGTAGATACCGCCTACCGTCAATTGATGGCCGGCGATGTCGACGACCCGCGGGTCGATTTTGAAGACGATGAAAAACAGCAGGAGCGGGATGAAGTCGATGAATTGTTTCACAGTGGCAGCCAGAAGCAGGATGTGTCGGCATAATAACAAACATATTGAGTCGCGAAAGCGCCAGCTGATTTGAGGTTACACATCCTGTGAATGTTGATTTGCACTGCCATAGCACGGCCTCCGATGGCGCCCTGGCGCCAGCGGTACTGGTTGCGCGTGCGTTCGAAAACGGCGTGCGAGTCCTGGCGTTGACCGACCACGACACCCTGGAAGGCCTCGATGAGGCCCGCGGCGCCGCGCAGGCGCTGGGGATGCAACTGGTCAATGGTGTCGAACTGTCCTGTACCTGGGGCGGTGCGACCATCCATGTGCTGGGCTACGGTTTCGACGTCAATGCCCCGGCGTTGGTCGAGGCGATTGCCAAACTGCGTGACGGGCGCTGGCTGCGTTCCGAGGAAATCAGCCGCAAGCTCGAGCTCAAGGGCATGCCGGGGGCGCTGGAGGGGGCGCGGGCCATACAGCAGGAACTGGGCGACAGCGGCAATGCGCCGGCCCGCCCGCACTTCGCCGACTATCTGGTGCGCGCCGGCTACGTCAAGGATCGCGCTGAAGCCTTCCGCAAGTGGCTGGGCGCCGGCAAGCTGGGCGACGTCAAGCAACACTGGCCGACCCTGGAGGAAACCGTCGAAACCCTGCGTGCCGCTGGCGCCTGGGTCAGCCTGGCCCACCCGTGGCACTACGATTTTACCCGCAGCAAGCGCCGTCGCCTGATTGCCGACTATATTCAAGCAGGCGGCCACGCGATTGAAGTGGTCAATGGTCATCAGCCGGCCGAGCAGGTCGGCAGCCTGGCCATACTTGCCCGTGAGTTCGGTCTGCTGGTCAGTGCCGGCAGTGATTTCCATGGCCCGGGGGGCTGGTCGGAGATTGGCGAGTACCGTCCTGTCCCGGAAGATCTGCCACCACTGTGGTGTCGATTCAAATCCTTAGTCTGATGGATGTGAAACGTGACGAGCGAAGGCAAGGCAAGGAAAAAACAGGCGAGGAGGCGGAGTTTACATCCTGTAAATACGCACTCCGAGCCGGTTTTTGATGCAGAATTGCACGCGGAGTCTGCAGTAGTTTTCACGCCATCGGTATTGCCGTCGTCTGAACAGGTAGAAAATGTGAGTCAATTTTTCCAGATTCATCCGGAAAACCCACAAGTGCGCCTGATCAAGCAGGCCGTCGAAATCATCCGCAATGGCGGTGTGGTGATCTATCCCACCGACTCGTCCTACGCCATTGGCTGCCAGATCGGCGACAAAAATGCCATAGAACGCGTACGTCGCCTGCGACAACTGGACGACAAGCACAACTTTGCGCTGATCTGCAGCGACCTGTCGCAGCTTGGGCTGTTCGCCAAAATCGACACCGGTACGTTCCGGATTCTCAAGGCCCACCTGCCGGGGCCCTACACCTTCATTCTCAATGCCACCCGCGAAGTGCCGCGCCTGTTGCTGCATCCGAAAAAGCGCACCATCGGCCTGCGGGTGCCGAGTCATCCGATTGCCCTGGCATTGCTCGAGGAACTGGGCGAGCCGCTGATGAGCGTGACCCTGATCATGCCCGGTGACAGCGACCCGTTGAGCGACCCTTACGAAATGCGCCAACTGCTCGAGCATCAGGTCGACCTGATCATCGACGGCGGTTTTGGCGGTATCAAGGCCTCCACCGTGATCAGCCTGGCCGACGGCGAGCCGGAAGTGATCCGCGTCGGTTGCGGCGACCCGACGCCGTTCATGGTCGAAGCCTGAATGTCGGTGGCAGAAACCGTCGACAGCCAGGCCGGCACCCAGCAGGAACTGCCGTTTGCCATGGTCTATGGCCAGGCGGTCATGGAAATGCCGCTGGACCTCTACATTCCGCCGGACGCCCTGGAAGTCTTCCTCGAGGCCTTCGAAGGTCCGCTCGACCTGCTGCTGTACCTGATCCGCAAACAGAACATCAACATCCTCGACATCCCGGTGGCGGAAATCACCCGCCAGTACATGGGTTATGTCGAGTTGATGCAGTCGGTGCGCCTGGAGCTGGCCGCCGAGTACCTGGTGATGGCCGCGATGCTGGCCGAGATCAAGTCGCGGATGCTGCTGCCGCGTTCGGTGGAAATCGAACAGGAAGAAGACGACCCGCGTGCCGAGCTGATTCGGCGCTTGCAGGAGTACGAACGTTTCAAGGCCGCTGCCGAGGGCATCGACGGGCTGAGCCGGGTCGGGCGTGATGTGGTGGTGCCCAGGCTGGACGCCCCGCAAGCCCGGGCGCGCAAGTTGTTGCCGGACGTGAGTCTGGAAGAGTTGCTGATGTCCATGGCCGAGGTGTTGCGCCGTGGCGATATGTTCGAGAGCCACCAGGTCAGCCGCGAGGCATTGTCGACCCGCGAACGTATGAGCGATGTGCTGGAGCGGCTCAAGGGCGGCGGTTTTGTGCCCTTTGTCGAGCTGTTCACCGCCGAAGAAGGACGCCTGGGTGTGGTCGTGACCTTTATGGCGATCCTCGAGCTGGTCAAGGAATCCTTGGTCGAGCTGGTGCAGAATGAGCCCTTTGCGGCGATCCATGTGCGGGCGCGAGCCGAATAACGAGCAAAATCCATGAACCTGAGTGAACCCCGCGAGCTGGCGCCACTGCTTGAAGCCTTTCTGTTGGCTTCGGGAAAGCCGCAATCGATGGAGCGTCTGTTCGAGCTGTTTGAAGAGGGCGAGCGCCCGGAGCCGCCCGTCTTCAAGAAGGCCCTGGCGATCCTTGCCAAGTCCTGCGACGGCCGGGCCTTTGAGCTGAAGGAAGTGGCCTCGGGTTATCGCCTGCAAATTCGCGAAAAGTTCGCGCCCTGGGTCGGACGTCTGTGGGAAGAGCGCCCCCAGCGCTATTCGCGGGCGATGCTGGAAACCATGGCCCTGATCGCCTATCGCCAGCCGATCACCCGTGGCGAGATCGAGGATGTGCGGGGCGTGGCGGTCAACAGCAACATCGTCAAGACCCTGCTGGAGCGCGAGTGGATCAGGGTCGTCGGTTACCGCGAGGTACCGGGCAGGCCGGCGATGTTTGCCACCACCAAGGCCTTTCTCGATCATTTCAACCTGAAGAACCTCGACGACCTGCCACCCTTGGCCGAGTTGCGCGAACTGGAACCCGAGCCGATGCTCGAGTTCGACGATGCCCCCGTTCCACAGAGCCTGCAGGACTTGGCCGACGCCAGCGCCGAACCGGAAGAGCCCAAGGAGGAAACCAGTTTCCATACCTTGCTGCTGGAACTGGACTCGATGGAGGAGGGGATCAAGACCGATTTCGATGATTTACTGCGTGATGGCGAGGTGAGCGAGGGGGATTGGCCGAAGCCGGACGACACGCCGGTTGAAATGGAAACCGAAGTTGAAGCAGACGCCGAAGCCGAGCCTCAAGTCGTAACCCCGCAAGCGCCTGAAGAAGACGTCCTTGGCGTCGCCCAGGCCCGTGAGCAATTGCTCGCCGCCGTGGCAGCCCTCGAAAAGCCTGCACCCGAGCCCGGACTGAGCGACGAAGAGGCCGAAGCCCTGGCACTGGCCGAAGCGATCGAGGCCGAACGCCGTGCGCTCGATGATTGACGCAGCCGGTCGGCGGAAAAACCAGTAACCGACCGTTTATCAGCTAGTCTCTGATGCGCAAGCGGCGCCATGCGCGTATGATTCGCACCCCTTTGGCGATCCCTTCGTCAAAGGATCAGTTTTCAACGCTTCAGGCTCAGCCCTGAACAGACCACACCGGGAGGTGCCCAGATGAGTATCAACGATCAGAAAGACGACCAGGAAATCGGCCCAGCAGGCGAAAAACTGCAGAAAGTCCTCGCCCGTATCGGCGTCGGCTCGCGCCGTGACGTGGAAGCCTGGATCAGCCACGGCCGGATCAAGGTCAACGGCAAAGACGCCACCCTTGGCCTGCGTGTCGACATGCACGACGCCATCACCATCGATGGCAAGGTGATCAAGCGCGAAGAAGCCGCCGAGTCGGTTCGCCGCGTGATCATGTACAACAAGCCCGATGGCGAGATCTGCACCCGTGTCGACCCGGAAGGCCGTCCGACCGTGTTCGACAAGATGCCGCGCCCGAAAGAAGGTCGCTGGATCAACATCGGTCGTCTGGACATCAACACCACCGGTCTGCTGATGTTCACCACCGACGGTGAACTGGCCAACCGCCTGATGCACCCTTCCTACGAAATGGACCGCGAGTACGCGGTACGTGTGCGTGGCGAAGTCGACGACGAAATGATCGAGCGCCTGAAAGCGGGCGTCGTGCTCGAGGACGGCCCGGCCAAGTTCACCGACATCAAGCAAGCGCCAGGCGGTGAAGGCTTCAACCACTGGTATCACTGCGTGGTGATGGAAGGTCGTAACCGCGAAGTGCGTCGCCTGTGGGAATCCCAGGGCCTGGTGGTCAGCCGTCTGAAGCGTGTGCGTTTCGGTCCGGTGTTCCTCAACTCCGACCTGCCGATGGGCCGCTGGCGCGAAATGAGTCAGTACGAAGTCGACATTCTGAGTGCCGAGGTTGGCCTGACGCCGGTCGCGATGCCGCAGATGAACGCCAAGAGCAAAGACAAGCTTGATCGCATGCAGCGTAAATCGTCGCGTCCAATGGCCAAGACCGAGCGCGTGCGCACGTTGCGTCCAGCCGCTGGTGCGCCGGCTTCCGTCCCGCGTCCGGCGCGTGAGCCGCAGATCGAAGGCGAGCGTCCAGGCCGCAAGCCAGCGCCACGCCAGGATGGCGAGCGCGGTCCACGCACGCCGCGTCCGGCCAACGGTCGCACTGAGCGTGGCGAAGGCCGTGGTGCTCCAGCCGGTCGCGGCACGCCAGTGGCAGATCGTCCGGCCGACACCAAGCGCCCGGCCAAGCCAGCGCCGAAGAAGCGCCCAGGCATCGTGCTGGTCGACCGTGACGCGCCGTCAGGCAAGCGTCGTGGCGCACCGGCCGGTTCCGGTCAGCGCCCAGGCTTTGGCCGTCGCAAGCCGGAGTGAAGCAGTTGTAAGCTTCAAGCCATAAGCTTCAAGCGATAAGCTGCAGATGAAAACGCCAACCCTCGGGTTGGCGTTTTTTTTGTGCTGATTTCGCGGGCAAGCAGAACACCGTCCGCTGTCCTCGTGGCGAGCGAGCTTGCTCGCGCTGGGCTGCGCAGCAGCCCCAAGACCGGTCACCGAGGTCTGTCTGCAAGACTGCGATAGTCTTGCCGGGGCCGCTTCGCGCCCCAGCGCGAGCAAGCTCGCTCGCCACGGGTATGTGTTCGGCGTTCAACTGCGTGGTGAGAGCAAGCCATGTGATCTCCAATCTGGAAAATTGATGTTACGGCCTGTAACGAAAACCTGACGAAAACCCCGGCTTAAGCCTGTGGAATCGTCATCTTTCGGACGCTGTAAGGAAATCCTGCCGCCGGTTGTCTTCCGGGTCGTTTACCAGGGCTCTAGCCCGCTTGTTTCACTGGCCCATGCAGGGTGTCATGCGCCCCATGCCTGTCGTGCAGGTGGATAACAAGAAGGAGGCGCAATGTACGCCGTGAGTCATCTTCATCTCTCTTCGTGGGGCGATTTTTCCGTCACCCCCGTCACTGACCCGCAAAGGTCTGACCCCATTTTTGCAGTCGCCCGACCCTGTCGTGGCGGACACAGGCAATCCCGGCAACCGACACGCTGATTCCTGCGAGGTCTGGCGGCAGGGGGTTACAGGTGTACAATGCGCCGCGTTTTACCTGTGACCTCCTTGCGTAACCACGCAAACCTCAAGGCTATCCGCCTTGTTCACTCCGCCGCGTCACGAGCGCGACGGGTTCGATTTCGTCACAGATAAGAACAAACAGGTGACGCATGACCGTTGTAAATACGCTGAACTCCTGGTGCCTGCGCTGGGGTTTGATCGGCGCTGCTTAATCCCGATTCGAGCAGCAACGTCTTAACGAACATCATCAAACCTTGCGTGAGACCCTTTTCATGAGTGGACAAAACTCGCATTCAGGCGAGCTTAAACGCGGCCTGAAAAATCGCCATATTCAACTGATCGCCCTCGGTGGCGCGATTGGTACCGGATTGTTCCTGGGCTCTGCCGGCGTATTGAAGTCGGCCGGCCCGTCGATGATCCTCGGCTACGCCATCTGTGGCTTCATCGCCTTCATGATCATGCGCCAACTGGGTGAAATGATCGTTGAAGAGCCGGTGGCCGGTTCGTTCAGTCACTTTGCCCACAAGTACTGGGGCGGCTTCGCGGGCTTCCTGTCGGGCTGGAACTGCTGGATCCTGTACATCCTGGTGGGCATGTCGGAGCTGACGGCCGTTGGCAAGTACGTGCACTACTGGTGGCCGGAAATCCCGACCTGGGCTTCGGCGGCAGCGTTCTTCGTGCTGATTAACGTGATCAACCTGGCCAACGTCAAGGTCTTTGGTGAAGCCGAATTCTGGTTTGCGATCATCAAGGTCGTGGCGATCGTCGGCATGATTGGCCTGGGCAGCTACCTGCTGGTCAGCGGCAACGGTGGCCCGCAAGCCGCGGTGAGCAACCTGTGGGAACACGGTGGTTTCTTCCCTAACGGCGTCAGTGGCCTGGTGATGGCCATGGCGATCATCATGTTTTCCTTCGGCGGCCTGGAAATGCTCGGTTTTACCGCTGCAGAAGCCGACAAGCCGAAAACCGTGATCCCGAAAGCCATCAACCAGGTGATCTACCGGATCCTGATTTTCTACATCGGCGCCCTGGTCATTCTGTTGTCGCTGACCCCGTGGGACAGCCTGCTGAACACCATTAACGCGTCCGGCGATGCCTACAGCGGCAGCCCGTTCGTCCAGGTGTTCTCGATGCTGGGCAGCAACACCGCGGCACACATCCTCAACTTTGTGGTCCTGACCGCGGCGTTGTCGGTGTATAACAGCGGCACCTACTGCAACAGCCGCATGCTGCTGGGCATGGCCGAGCAGGGCGATGCGCCGAAAGCACTGGCGAAGATCGACAAGCGCGGTGTACCGGTGCGTTCGATCCTGGCCTCGGCGGCGGTGACCCTGGTGGCGGTGCTGTTGAACTACCTGATCCCGCAACACGCGCTGGAGCTGTTGATGTCGCTGGTGGTCGCGACCCTGGTGATCAACTGGGCGATGATCAGCTACTCGCACTTCAAGTTCCGCCAGTACATGAATCGCACCAAGCAAACACCGCTGTTCAAGGCGCTGTGGTACCCGTATGGCAACTACGTCTGCCTGGCGTTCGTGGTGTTCATTCTCGGCGTCATGCTGATGATCCCGGGGATCCAGGTCTCGGTGTACGCGATTCCGGTATGGCTCGTGTTCATGTGGGTCTGCTACACACTCAAGAACAAGCGCAGTGCGCAATCGGTGTTGAATGCGGCGCCTGCCGTGAAGTAAGCACCTCTGGCTTCAACAACACACCCGGCCCTGTGCCGGGTGTGTTGTTTTCAGGGTTCACACATTTCCCTGTGGGAGCGAGCAAGCCCGCTCCCGCATATGCGGTATCCTGCGCGCTCTGAACACGGACGCTTTTCCATGCTGGTGATTTCCAACAATGTGCACCTGCCCGATACCGAGATCGAACTGACGGCGATTCGCGCGCAAGGTGCGGGTGGGCAGAACGTCAACAAGGTCTCCAGTGCCGTGCACCTGCGCTTCGACATTCCGGCATCGTCGTTGCCCGAATTCTACAAGGAGCGGCTGTTGGCGTTGCGCGACAGTCGGATCACCAGTGACGGGGTGATCATCATCAAGGCCCAGCAATACCGGACCCAGGAACAGAATCGTGCCGACGCCCTGGAGCGTTTGACCGAATTGATCCTGGCCGCCACCAAGGTAGAAAAGAAGCGCCGTCCCACCAAGCCGACGCTGGGCTCGAAGAAACGTCGGCTGGAGTCCAAGACCAAGCGCGGCTCGATCAAGGTCGGACGCGGCAAAGTCGACTACTAGGGTCTGTTGATGTTTGGTGGCATCCGTCGCGGCCGCCACCAAACGTCAACAGACCCTAGCGCAGTTCCCGATGTTTCGGTGCCTGGCGGTACAGGTAGACGCTGAGCATCAGGCCGCAGCAGGCGGCGAGGGACGCAAACAGGAAGATCGAGGCGAAGCCGAAGCCGGCGGCTATTGCCCCGGCCAGCGGTCCGGTGATCCCCAGGGACAGGTCGATGAACAGCGAGTAAGCGCCAACGGCCGCACCCCGGCTGGACGCCGGCACCAGGTTCACCGCTTCCACGCCCAATGCCGGGAACACCAGCGAGAAGCCGAACCCGCTCAACGCCGCGCCTGCCAACGCCCAATGGGCGTCCGGTGCCAGCCAGAGCAGCAACAGGCCGAGGCTTTCGACCGACAGGCAGGCAATGGCCACCCGAAAGCCGCCCAGACGATTGATCAGGTTGCCGAACAGCAGGCGCGCGCCGATGAAGCAGGCGCCGAACAGGCTCAGGCACAGCACGGCGTTGTCCCAGTGTCGGGTGGCGTAATACAGGGTGATGAAGGTGGCAATGGTGCCGAAGCCGATCGAGCCCAGCGCCAGGCCACAGCCATGGGGCAGGACCCGTCCCAGCACATGCATGAACGGCAGGCGCTCGCCGGCAACGATGGGGGCGGCGGTCTTCGGCCAGGCCAGCAGCAGGCCGATGATTGCCAGCAACACAATGCTCGCGCCCATGCTCCACAGCCCGAACCGCTGGACCAGCAGCACGCCCAGCGGGGCGCCGACCGCCAACGCGCCATAACTGGCGATGCCGTTCCAGGAAATGACCTTGGCGGTGTTCGGTGCGCCGACCCGGCCAATACCCCAGCCGATGGAACCTGAACCTACCAGGCTTTCCGCGCTGCCGAGCACCAGGCGACCCACCAGCAGGCAGGTCAGGCTCAGCGTCGGCAGGTGTTGCGTCCAGGCGGACAACAGCATGAATACACCGCTCAGTCCGCACCCGGCCAGGCCATACATCACTGCCAGTTTGCTGCCTTTGTTGTCGATGATCCGTCCTGCGTACGGGCGGCTGAGCAGGGTGGCCAGGTACTGCACGCTGATCACCAGGCCAGCGATCACCGCACCAAAGCCCAGGTCGCTGTGGACATAACCCGGCAGTACGGCCAATGGAATGCCGATGTTCAGGTAACCGATGAAGGTAAACAGGACGATAGAAACGACTTGCAGCGTGACCGCCAAGGGGCGCTGGGTATCTGGCATGGGGACGTCCACGGGACAGCAGGATAGATAGGCTGCTTATGATACCGGTGGTTGGATGCGCGAAGGGGGAGAAATTGACGCTAGGTGTCGGGCGTCAGGTGTTGCCGGGTGATCAGGGTTTGGCGGGGGCCAGCATCTGGGTGGTGACCAGGGCCGCGAGGGCTTTCTCCTGGCTGCCAAAACGGGCCAGTAGCAGGGCTTGTTTCTCGGGTGTCAGGCGACTCCAGACGTCGATCATTTTTTCCGCCGCGTTGATCAGTGCGCTGGCCTGGTGTTCGTCGAAGGTGTCGGTCATGGAGCGGGTCTCGGGTTTCAGGCGGTGTGGAAAGCGCATGAGAGAGCGCTTTCCACACGGTCTGGGTCTAACGCTCAGTCTTCGCTGTCGGCCTTGCGGCTGCCAGTGGCTTCTTTGCGCTCGGGCTGTTGGGCGCCGGCTTGTTGCGGGGTTGTCTGCTCAGTTTCGTGCAGGCTTGGGAAGGGGAGATTGGGAATCTCGTGCATGGTGATTGCTCCTCGCAAAGTCTGTTTTTAAATCGCTGTGTAGAACCACGCTTTTAAAAAGCCTCGGCAGGATACAGCAGGGGAGATGACAATCAGACTTTTATCTCGATTTTCTGCGACAGATGGCCGCAGAGGCAAGGCTGTGAACGGCTGTCGTGGCGAGGGAGCTTGCTCCCGTTCGAGCACGCAGTGGTCGCAAAGCCAGGCAATGAGTTCTAACTGAACGAACTCATTGCCTGGCTTTTGGGGCTGCTGCACAGCCCAGCGGGAGCAAGCTCCCTCGCCACAGGGAACCTGCCTTGCCGGGAGTTACTTGCAGACGTCGGCGATGGCTTGCGCGAGCAAGTCCAGCCGCGTTGCATCAATCCCCGCCACGTTGGCCCGGCCGGAGCTGACCATGTACACGCTGTGGTGGTCCCGCAGGTCTTTCACCTGTGCCGGCGACAGGCCGGTGTAGGAGAACATCCCGCGTTGCACACCGATATGGGCAAAGCGTTCGCGCAAACCGTGCGGCTCCAGTGCCTCCACCAGACCCGAACGCAGCTGCGCGATGCGCAGGCGCATGGCTTCCACTTCGTCGGCCCAGCGTTGTTTCAGCTCTGGGTCGCCGAGGATGGTTGCCACCACGGCCGCACCGTGATCCGGTGGTGTCGACCACAGGTTACGGGCGATATGCGCCAATTGGCTGCGGACATCCACCAGCTTCTCGGCATCCCGGGTGCAGACGATCAGCGCCCCCGTGCGGTCGCGGTACAGGCCGAAGTTCTTCGAGCAGGAACTGGTGATCAGCAACTCAGGCAGTTCGGCGGCAAACAGCCGGACAGCCCAGGCATCCTGTTCCAGGCCATCGCCAAAGCCCTGGTAGGCAAAGTCGATCAAGGGCAGCAGTTCGCGGCTACGAACCACGTCCAGTACCCGGTGCCAGTCGTCGTGCGACAGGTCGAAACCGGTCGGGTTATGACAGCAGGCGTGCAGCAGTACCACGTCGCCCTTGGGAATCAGGTTCAGGGTGGCCAGCATCGCCTCGACGTCGAGGCGGTTGTCGCTGCCCACGTACGGGTAATGGCTGACCTTGAGGCCGGCGGTGGCGTAGATGGTTTCGTGAATCGGCCAGGTCGGGTTGCTCAACCAGATGCCGCGGCCCGGCAGGCACTGAGCGATGAAATCAGCGCTCAAGCGCAAGGCGCCGGTACCGCCCGGTGTCTGGGTGGCGCCGGCGCGCTGCTCGGCGATCAACGCGGAGTCGGCGCCCAGCACCAGCTCGTTGATCACCTTGCCGAACGCAGCGTCACCGTGACCACCGATATAGGTCTTGGTGGTCTGGCGATCCACCAGGCGCAGTTCGGCTTGTTTCACCGACTGCGGAATCGGCGTCAGGCCCTGGGCATCCTTGTAGACCCCCACGCCCAGGTCGAACTTGCACGGGTTGCTGTCCTGGGCATAGGCCTCCATCAGGCCGAGGATCGGGTCGCCGGGTACTCGGCCGATGGCGTCGAAATGCATTACTTGCGGCCCTCGGCATCCTTGGCCACTTCGTCAGTGCGCGCGGCCATGATGAAGTCGTTGCGGTGCAGGCCTTTGATCGAGTGGCTCCACCAGGTCACGGTCACTTTGCCCCACTCGGTGAGCAGGCCAGGGTGGTGGCCTTCGGCCTCGGAGATTTCACCCATGGTGTTGGTAAAGGCCAGGGCGAACTTGAAGTTCTTGAACAGGAAGACTTTTTCCAACTGCATCACGCCGTCGCGAACTTCGATGTTCCAGTCAGGGATCTGCTTGATCAGTACCGGCAGTTCTTCATCGCTGACTTGTGGGGCATCGGCACGGCAGGCTTCGCAATGGGCTTGGTTCAGAGCGGTCATGGTGTGTTCCTGAATGTGGTTCTTGTTAGACGTTACTATTTTTTCGGGCTCGCCGCGACTGCGGCGAGCCTCAGGCCGCCTTGGGTTTTGGCGGGAATTTCGGTGCGTGCAGACCCAGCTTCATGCCTTGGTGGACCATGCCCATGATGTCTTCGTGGGCCAGGTCGAACAGGCGCTTGAGGTTCGGCAGGACAAAGTACAGCGGCTGCAGGATGTCGATGCGGTACGGCGTGCGCATGGCTTCCAGCGGATCGAAGGCTTGATGCTCGGGCTCGCCGGACAGGCTGTACACGGTCTCTTTCGGTGAAGAGAGAATGCCGCCGCCGTAGATGCGTTGGCCTTCGGGGGTTTCGACCAGGCCGAACTCGATGGTCATCCAGTACAGGCGCGCCAGGTAGACACGCTCTTCCTTGGTGGCCTGCAGGCCGAGCTTGCCGTAGGTGTGGGTGAACTCCGCAAACCAGGGGTTGGTCAGCAGCGGGCAGTGGCCAAAGATCTCGTGGAAAATGTCCGGCTCTTGCAGGTAATCCAGTTCTTCGCGGGTACGAATAAAGGTCGCGACCGGAAACTGCTTGCTGGCCAGCAATTCGAAAAAGGTCTGGAATGGAATCAGTGCCGGTACCCGGGCCACTTGCCAGCCGGTGGTTTCGCCGAGGACTTTGTTGATTTCGTCGAGTTGCGGGATGCGGTCATGGGGCAGGCCGAGCTTCTCGATGCCTTCCATGTATTCCGGGCACGCACGACCTTCGAGCACTTTCAGCTGGCGAGTGATCAGCGTATTCCACACCGCGTGTTCTTCAGCGGTGTAGTGGATAAAACCTTGCGCATCGGGCTCACGGGCCACGTATTGCGTCTGCTTCATGCTGCTCTCCTGCAAAGGGATACATTCTTGTTATGACGTGCTGATGGATCTAGTGATAACCCGAAGTACGCGACCTTGCAGCAGGGTGTGAGAGGTGAGCGTAGGAAAAAATCCGATAATTCGTAAACTTTTCGTTACGGATTGACCTGTGTCACGTAACTGCTGAGATTTCATGGTTTGAAAAGCCGTGCACCTGTCACATAATCTTGACGACAAACTTCGTGCGTCGGCAGAAAAATCCACACCGCACGCCGTATTTTTCCTCGTTCGGGCCTTTATATGCGTATCAAAGTCCATTGCCAGAACCGCATCGGCATTCTGCGTGACATCCTCAACCTGCTGGTGGAGTACGGGATCAACGTCGCTCGCGGCGAAGTCGGCGGTGAGCATGGCAACGCGATCTACCTGCATTGCCCGAACCTGATCAACCTGCAGTTCCAGGCCTTGCGTCCGAAATTCGAGGCGATCGCCGGGGTGTTCGGCGTCAAGCGCGTAGGGCTGATGCCCAGCGAGCGTCGGCACATGGAGCTCAATGCCTTGCTCGGCGCCCTGGAGTTTCCGGTGTTGTCGATCGACATGGGCGGTTCGATTGTCGCGGCCAACCGCGCGGCGGCGCAGTTGCTCGGTGTGCGGGTCGACGAAGTGCCGGGCATTCCCTTGTCGCGTTACGCCGAGGACTTCGATCTACCGGAACTTGTGCGCGCCAACAAGTCGCGGATCAATGGCTTGCGGGTCAAGGTCAAGGGCGACGTGTTCCTGGCCGATATCGCCCCCTTGCAGTCGGAGCATGACGACAGCGAAGCCATGGCCGGCGCGGTGTTGACCTTGCATCGGGCGGACCGGGTCGGCGAGCGTATCTACAACGTGCGCAAGCAGGAACTGCGTGGCTTCGACAGCATTTTCCAAAGCTCCCGGGTCATGGCAGCGGTGGTCCGTGAGGCACGGCGCATGGCGCCCCTGGATGCGCCGCTGTTGATCGAAGGTGAAACCGGTACCGGCAAGGAGCTGCTGGCGCGCGCCTGTCACCTGGCCAGCCCGCGCGGGCAGTCGCCACTGATGGCGCTCAACTGCGCCGGATTGCCGGAGTCGATGGCCGAGACCGAGCTGTTTGGTTATGGCCCCGGCGCGTTCGCAGGGGCGCGGGCCGAAGGCAAGCTCGGGCTGCTGGAGCTGACGGCGGGCGGTACGCTGTTTCTCGACGGCGTCGGCGAAATGAGTCCGCGCTTGCAGGTCAAGTTGCTGCGGTTCTTGCAGGACGGTTGCTTCCGCAGAGTCGGCAGCGATGAAGAGGTGTACCTGGACGTGCGTGTGATCTGCGCTACACAGGTCGACTTGTCGGAACTGTGCGCCCGGGGCGAGTTCCGCCAGGACCTTTACCATCGCTTGAATGTGCTGTCGCTGCACATCCCGCCGCTGCGCGAATGCCTGGATGGGCTGACACCGCTTGTGGAACACTTCCTAGATCAGGCCAGCCGGCAGATCGGCTGCCCGTTGCCGAAGCTGGCGCCGGCGGCCATGGAGCGGCTCAGCCACTACCACTGGCCCGGCAATGTCCGGCAACTGGAGAACGTGCTGTTTCAGGCGGTGTCCTTGTGCGACGGTGGCACGGTCAAGGCCGAACACATACGCCTGCCGGATTATGGTGTGCGCCAGCCGCTGGGGGATTTTTCGCTGGAGGGCGGGCTGGATGAGATCGTCGGGCGTTTTGAAAAAGCCGTGCTGGAGCGACTGTATTCCGAGCATTCGAGCAGCCGGTTGCTGGGTAAGCGCCTGGGGGTTTCCCACACCACGATTGCCAACAAGTTGCGCGAGTATGAAATAGGCAAGCTCGAGCGTTGATGGTCCATGCCGTGCTCAGGGGCGGTGCTTGTAAAGCCGGGCCGTGGTGACTCACGGCCAATCCTTATCGGGTGGTGGTTGGGCCTGATTGATCTGCCGCTGATCCAAATCATGGAAATTGCCCCGCAGGCCATCTAGGCTCAGTGCACTATTTGGCAGGAGCGTTAACCATGCCTTCGGCAGATGAGCCCGCTCAACGAGTACGCAAAGAAACTCGACTGTTCCTGTTCCTGATTGTTTTTCTGTTTCCGCTGCTATCGGTCGCCATCGTCGGTGGCTACGGGTTTTTCGTCTGGTTCCTGCAGATGTTGCTCGGTCCCCCAGGGCCACCTCACTGATTGCTTGTCCTGTTCAGTACTAAGGCAAGGAGTGTGCTGGCCATGAAAGAAACCCTCCATATCGCCAGTCTGGTGGTGCTCGCCCGTCCTGCTTTGTTTGACGCGGTGAAGGCTAATCTGCGCCTGCTCAAAGGCGTCGAGCTGCACCAGGAAAGTCCTGACGGAAAACTGGTGGTCGTGCTGGAAATGCACGGCGAACACCAGATGTTTCAGCGGATCGAGCAGATCGGTCGCCTGCCGGGTGTGCTCAATGCCTCCCTCGTCTATCACGAGATACTCGATGTAACGGGAGAAAACGCATGCCTATGACTCGGCGCGAATTCGTCAAGGCCCAGGCTGCCGGGATCGCTGCGGCCGCTGCCGGGCTTCCGGTGTTCACTTCGGCCAGCAACCTGATTACTGAACAGGACATGGTCGCCTTGAACTGGAACAAGGCCCCTTGCCGCTTTTGCGGCACCGGTTGCAGTGTGATGGTCGCGACCAAGGACAACCGGGTGGTGGCGACCCATGGTGATGTGAAAGCCGAGGTCAACCGTGGCCTGAACTGCGTCAAGGGCTACTTTCTGTCCAAGATCATGTACGGGGTGGATCGTCTGACCCAGCCCCTGCTGCGCATGACGGACGGGCGCTATGACAAGCAAGGCGAGTTCCAGCCGGTTTCCTGGGAACAGGCCTTCGATGTGATGGAGTTGAAGTTCAAGGAGGCGCTGAAAAACAAGGGCGCCGAGTCGATCGCGATGTTCGGCTCCGGGCAGTGGACCGTCTGGGAAGGTTATGCCGCCAACAAACTCATGAAGGCGGGATTTCGCACCAACAACATCGATCCCAATGCACGTCATTGCATGGCCTCCGCGGTCATGGGGTTCATGCGTACGTTCGGCATCGACGAACCCATGGGCTGTTATGACGATATCGAAGTCACCGATGCGTTCGTCTTGTGGGGATCGAACATGGCGGAGATGCACCCGGTTCTCTGGAGTCGGGTGACGGATCGCCGGTTGAGCCAGCCCGACGTCAAGGTCGCGGTACTGTCCACCTTCGAGCACCGCAGTTTTGAGCTGGCCGACATCCCGATGGTGTTCAAGCCACAGACCGACCTGCTGATCCTCAATTACATCGCCAACTACATCATTGAAAGTGGCTCGGTGAACACGGAGTTTGTCAGCAAGCACACCAAATTCGCCAAGGGAGTCGATGACATCGGCTACGGTCTGCGCAGCGATGATCCACTGGAGATGAAGGCCAAGAATGCGGCCAAGGCGAACACCTGGAGCGATATCGACTTCGAGCAGTTCGCCGCCTTTGTAAAACCCTACACCCTGGAGCGCACCGCCAGGGAAACCGGGGTGCCGGCCGAGCGCCTCGAGGCCCTGGCGCAACTGTACGCGGACCCGAAGCGCAAAGTGGTTTCATTCTGGACCATGGGCTTCAACCAGCACACGCGTGGGGTGTGGGCCAATAACCTGATCTACAACATCCATCTGCTGACCGGCAAGATCAGCGAGCCGGGCAACAGTCCCTTCTCCCTGACCGGCCAGCCATCGGCCTGTGGCACGGCGCGGGAAGTGGGGACGTTCTCCCATCGCCTGCCCGCGGACCTGGTGGTCACCAACCCGGCGCACCGTGCGAAGGCGGAAAAAATCTGGAAGGTGCCGCCAGGCACCGTCAATGAAAAGATCGGGTTCCACGCGGTGCAGCAGAGCCGCATGCTCAAGGACGGTGTGATCAATGTCTACTGGACCATGGCCAGCAACAACATGCAGGCCGGTCCCAATATCATGCAGGAAGTACTGCCTGGCTGGCGCAATCCCCAGAACTTCGTGATTGTGTCCGACGTGTACCCGACGGTTTCCGCGCAAGCGGCCGATCTGATTCTGCCGACAGCGATGTGGGTCGAAAAAGAGGGGGCTTACGGCAATGCGGAACGGCGCACTCAGTTCTGGCATCAGTTGGTGACGGCGCCGGGTGATGCCAGGTCCGATCTCTGGCAACTGGTCGAGTTTTCCAAGCGATTCACCACCGACGAAGTCTGGCCGGCGGAGTTGCTGGCAACCTCACCACAATACAAGGGCAAGACCCTGTTTGAGGTGCTGTTCAAGAACGGCCAGGTCGACCAGTTTCCGAACGAGCAACTGGACGCCGCCTATCAGAATGCAGAGGCCAAGGACTTTGGTTTCTACCTGCAAAAAGGCCTGTTCGAAGAGTACGCCCAGTTCGGCCGGGGACATGGCCATGACCTTGCACCCTTTGATCTCTATCACACCGAGCGGGGGTTGCGCTGGCCGGTTGTCGACGGCAAGGAAACCCGCTGGCGTTTTCGTGAAGGCTATGACCCTTACGTGGAAAAGGGCAGCGGTGTGCAGTTCTATGGCTACCCCGACAAGAAAGCGATCATCTTTGCGCTGCCCTACGAGCCGCCGGCGGAAGCCCCGGATGCGGACTTCCCGTTCTGGCTGAGCACCGGGCGGGTCCTGGAGCATTGGCATACCGGGTCCATGACCCAGCGCGTGGAAGAGCTCCACAAGGCGGTGCCCGACGCGTTGGTGTACATGCACCCGGACGATGCCAAGGCCTTGAATGCCCGTCGCGGCAGTGAAGTCAAAGTGATCAGTCGTCGCGGTGAAATGCGCGGGCGCATCGAAACCCGAGGCCGTAACAAGCCGCCACCGGGCTTGGTGTTCGTGCCGTTCTTCGATGCCAACAGGTTGATCAACAAGGTCACGCTCGATGCGACGGACCCGATCTCCAAGCAGACGGATTACAAAAAGTGCGCCGTCAGGATTGAGCTGATCAAGACAGCGTAAGGAGAGCTTTGATGAATGGTCGTTCGCTGTCCTTGCTTGTCGCGCTGCTGCTCTGGTTGCCGGTGGCATTCGCCGCGCAGCCGGGTTATCCGCTCGATGCACCCGCGCCGGATGGTCGGCGGGCGGGTGGCACCCTGACCCAGGAGTTGCCGGCCCCGCCGATTGCCGAAGACGAGAACAAGGACCTCAAGCGTGAGCGCAATTATCCCGAGCAACCGCCGACCATTCCCCACAGCATTCGCGGTTATCACGTCGATAAGAACAGCAACAAGTGCCTGTCCTGTCATAGCCGGGCCAACAGCGCGCGCACCCAGGCACCGATGATCAGCATCACCCATTACATGGACCGGGATGGCCAGGCGCTGGCGGCGGTTTCCCCCCGTCGATATTTCTGTAACCAGTGTCACGTGCCGCAGAAAGACGTGAAGCCGCTGGTGAACAACAGCTTCAAGAATATTGACCAGGTACTGCAAGATGAAATCAACAACACGCAGAAGCCTTGAGGAGCGGTCATGAAGTCATTGCTTGTCCTGCTCAAAGACTATTGGGCCATTCTGCGTCGACCCAGCGTCCATTACAGCCTGGGCTTTCTGACACTTGGGGGGTTCATTGCCGGGGTGATCTTCTGGGGCGGATTCAACACGGCGCTGGAAGCGACCAATACCGAGAAGTTCTGCATCTCGTGCCATGAGATGCGCGACAACGTCTACGTCGAACTGCAGGAGACCATCCACTACACCAATCGCTCGGGCGTGCGTGCGACCTGCCCGGACTGCCACGTGCCACACGAATGGACCCACAAGATTGCGCGCAAGATGCAGGCGTCGAAAGAGGTCTGGGGCAAGGTGTTCGGGACCATCAGTACCCGTGAGAAATTCCTCGGTATGCGCCGCGAACTGGCGGAGCACGAGTGGGCCAGGCTCAAGGCCAACGACTCCAGGGAATGCCGCAATTGCCACAACTTCGAGTTCATGGATTTCACCCGCCAGGGCAAGCGCGCGGTCAGCATGCATTCCACGTCACTGGCGACAGGACAGGCGACCTGCATCGACTGCCACAAGGGCATCGCCCACAAGCTACCGGACATGAGCGGGGTCAAAGGCTGGTAGCGATTGAGCAGGTGCGCTTCGGCGCATTGCCGTCAAACGGCATAAGTGCGCCGGTTTTTCGTCTTTGACCCACGCCACCATTCCCCTCTGATTGTCCTCATGTCCTGTGTTTAAAGGACTTCGAACCTCTGTGCGCAAGTTGGTCTGCAAATTGCTACAACCTGCGCAGTACAGCAGTGGGCGGCAAACGTCCGGCATGCAGAGGAACGATTGTGGACAAGTACCTTTATGTGGCAATGACCGGCGCCAGCCAGAACGCACTGGCGCAGAAGGCCCATGCCAACAACCTGGCGAACATCTCCACCAACGGTTTTCAGAAAGACCTGGAGCAGGCGCGGTCGATGCCGGTGTTTGGCGACAGCTTTCCGGCGCGCGCCTTCGCCATGAGCGAACGTCCTGCCACCGACTTCAGCCCCGGCTCGCTGGTGGAAACCGGTCGTGACCTCGACGTGGCGGTCAGCGGCAACGGCTGGATTGCCGTGCAGAACCCCGATGGCGCTGAAAGCTATGTGCGCACCGGCAGCCTGAATGTCGATGCCCTGGGCGTGTTGCGCGCCGGCAACGGCATGCCGGTCATGGGCAATGGCGGGCCGATCGCCGTGCCACCCGAGCAGAAAATCGAAGTCGGCCAGGACGGCACCATCAGCATCCGTGCCCTGGGCGAAGGCCCGAGCGTGATGGCTGAAGTCGACCGCATCAAGTTGGTCAACCCGGACCTGAAGAACATGACCAAGGGCCTGGACGGTTCGATCCACACCAAGGACGGCCAGCCGGCGCCCGCCGATGCCAACGTGCAACTGGTGTCGGGGTTCCTTGAGTCGAGCAACGTCAACGCGGTGGAAGAGATGACGTCGGTGCTGGCGCTGGCCAAGCAGTTCGAGCTGCACATCAAGATGATGAACACCGCCAAAGAAGACGACCAGGCCATGGCTCGGGTCTTGCAGATCAGCTAATTATCAGAACGTCGCGCCGTAAAACAGGCGCACGAGGAGAATCGAATGCTTCCGGCTCTATGGGTTGCCAAGACAGGCCTGTCCGCCCAGGACACCAACCTGACGACTATTTCCAACAACCTGGCAAACGTCTCGACCACGGGTTTCAAGCGTGACCGTGCCGAGTTCCAGGACTTGCTGTACCAGATCAAGCGTCAGCCTGGCGCCCAGTCGACCCAGGACAGCGAACTGCCGTCGGGCCTGCAACTGGGTACCGGTGTGCGCATCGTCGGCACCCAGAAGAACTTCAGCGCCGGTAGCCTGCAGACCACCGAGCAGCCGCTGGACATGGCCATCGATGGCCGTGGTTTCTTCCAGATCCTGCAACCGGATGGCACCACGTCCTACACCCGCGACGGTACCTTTCACCTGGACTCCAATGGCCAGATCGTGACCTCCGCCGGGTTTACCCTGGAACCGGCCATCGTTATCCCCAACGAAGCCCAGACCTTCACCGTGGGCCGTGACGGCACCGTTTCGATCACCATCGCCGGCAACCCGGCGGCCCAGGTGATCGGCAACCTGCAAACCGCCGACTTCATCAACCCGGCCGGCTTGCAGGCAACGGGCAACAACCTGTTCCTGGAAACCGCCGCCAGCGGTGCGCCGCAGGTCGGCACCCCGGGCCTGAACGGTTTCGGTTCCACGCTGCAGAACACCCTGGAAACCTCCAACGTCAGCACGGTCGAGGAGATGGTCAACATGATCACCACCCAGCGCGCCTACGAGATGAACTCCAAGGTGATCTCCACCGCCGACCAGATGCTCTCGTTCGTAACGCAGAATCTGTAATCCAGTCTATGGGGCGGCGTGAGGCCGCCTGCAACACCGTGAGGTTAGGGTCATGAATCGCTTTGTATCTGTTCTCGCACTGAGTGGGATCGCCGTGCTGGCGGGCTGCGTCGGGCCGACGCCGAAACCCAATGACCCTTACTACGCACCGGTGTTGCCACGCACGCCACTGCCGGCGGCAGCCAACAACGGCTCGATCTATCAGGCCGGGTTCGAGCAGAACCTGTACAGCGACCGCAAGGCGTTCCGGGTCGGTGACATCATCACCATCACCCTGAACGAAAAAACCCAGGCCAGCAAAAACGCCAACTCCCAGGTGGGCAAGACCAGCAAGGCCGACATCGGCCTGACCTCGTTGTTCGGCAGTGTGCCCAACACCAACAACCCGTTTGGCAGTGGCGACCTGAGCCTGGAGGCCGGCTACAGCGGTGAGCGCGCGACCAAGGGCGACAGCAAGGCGGGGCAGGGCAACAGCCTGACCGGTTCGATCACCGTGACGGTGGCGGACGTCCTGCCCAATGGCATCATCTCCGTGCGCGGCGAGAAGTGGATGACCCTCAACACTGGCGACGAGCTGGTGCGCATTGCCGGTCTGGTGCGGGCAGACGATATCGCCACCGACAACACCGTGCCCTCGACCCGTATCGCCGATGCGCGCATCACCTATTCGGGCACCGGTTCGTTTGCCGATGCGAGTCAGCCAGGCTGGTTCGACCGTTTCTTCTTAAGCCCGCTGTTCCCTTTCTAGGTGATGACTATTTCCATGTTGAACTTCAAGCACCTGATGGCGGCCGCGTTGTTGCTGTCCACTTCCCTCGGCGTCCAGGCCGAGCGGTTGAAGGACATCGCCAGTATTTCGGGCGTGCGTTCCAACCAGCTGATCGGCTATGGCCTGGTGGTCGGGCTCAACGGCACGGGCGACCAGACCACGCAGACCCCGTTCACCCTGCAGACCTTCAACAACATGCTGTCGCAGTTCGGCATCAAGGTACCGCCGGGTTCGGGGAACGTGCAGTTGAAGAACGTCGCGGCGGTGTCGATCAGTGCCGACCTGCCACCCTTCGCCAAGCCGGGTCAGCAGGTCGACATCACGGTCTCGTCGATCGGCAACTCCAAGAGCCTGCGTGGCGGCACCTTGTTACTGACGCCGCTCAAGGGTATCGACGGCAACGTCTATGCGGTCGCCCAAGGCAACCTGGTGGTGGGCGGTTTTGATGCCGAGGGGCGTGATGGTTCGAAGATCACCGTCAACGTTCCGTCGGCCGGTCGTATTCCCGGCGGTGCCTCGGTGGAGCGAGCAGTGCCCAGTGGCTTCAACCAGGGCAACAGCCTGACCCTGAACCTCAACCGCTCGGACTTCACCACCGCCAAGCGCATCGTCGACAAGATCAACGACATGCTGGGCCCTGGCGTCGCCCAGGCCATCGATGGCGGTTCGATTCGCGTCACCGCGCCGCTCGATCCGAGCCAGCGCGTCGACTATCTGTCGATCCTGGAAAACCTCGAAGTCGATCCGGGGCAGGCAGTGGCCAAGGTCATCATCAATTCGCGTACCGGCACCATCGTGATCGGCCAGAACGTCAAGGTTTCGCCGGCCGCCGTGACCCACGGCAGCCTGACCGTGACCATCACCGAAGACCCGATCGTCAGCCAGCCAGGTGCCTTTTCCAATGGCCAGACAGCGGTGGTCCCACGCTCGAACGTCAATGCCCAGCAGGAAGCCAAGCCGATGTTCAAGTTCGGCCCGGGCACCACGCTGGACGAGATCGTACGGGCGGTGAACCAGGTGGGGGCGGCGCCGGGTGACTTGATGGCGATCCTCGAAGCCTTGAAGCAGGCCGGCGCCTTGCAAGCCGACCTGATCGTGATTTGAGGTGGCGGGCATGGATATTCACAAGAGCGGCCTGGTCAGCAGCAGCGATTCGGGTTCCTACTCGGACCTCAACCGGCTTAACCAGCTCAAGGTCGGCGACAAGAACAGCGACAGCAACATGCGCAAGGTGGCGCAGGAGTTCGAGTCGCTGTTCCTCAATGAAATGCTCAAGTCCATGCGCTCGGCCACCGACGCCCTGGGCCAGGACAATCCGCTGAATACGGCGGCGGCCAAGCAGTACCAGGAAATGTACGACCAGCAGTTGGCGGTTTCCATGTCCCGCGAGGGCGGCGGTATCGGCCTGGCCGATGTGCTGATGCGGCAGATGTCAAAAAACAAACCGCTGGCGCCCGGTGAGGCGGCGGCCTTGTCCGCCGCCAAGCAGGAAGCGGCGAAAGCGGCCGTGCAGACACCGGTCGCCGCCGGCACCACAGCGACCAACGGGCCACTGTCCCGGCTCAACGGCCAGCGTCCGTTGTGGGCTTCGCGCGCGGTCAGCCCGCCGCAAGGTGCGGGCGAGGGCGCCCATGCGAATGACATGGCGCTGCTCAACCAGCGTCGCCTGGCCTTGCCACCCAAACTGGCCGATCGCCTGTTGGCGGGGCTGGTGCCATCGACCACGGGGGCGGCCACCACGGCCCATACCACGTTGCCCAATCGCGCCACCGCCACCGGCAATGCGCTGGTCAAAGGGGATTGGCAGCCAGCGCAAAGCTATTCCGCGGAGCGCGGTCGCTTGCAGGTCTATGGCCGCGCCATGGCGCAGCCGCCGCTGGCACCGGCGAAAAAATCCTTCAGTTCACCTGACGAGTTCGTGGCCACCATGTTGCCGATGGCGCGCCAGGCCGCTGACCGCATCGGCGTCGATCCACTGTACCTGGTGGCTCAGGCGGCGCTGGAAACCGGCTATGGCAAATCGGTCATGCGCCAGCAGGACGGCACCAGCAGCCACAACCTGTTCGGCATCAAGACCGGCAGCAGTTGGCAGGGTGCGCAGGCCCGTGCGATCACCAGTGAGTTCAGGAATGGCGAGATGGTCAAGGAGACCGCCGAGTTCCGCTCCTACACCTCCTACCAGGACAGCTTCCATGACCTGGTGAGCTTGTTGCAGGGCAACAATCGCTATCAAGAAGTGCTGAAGTCGGCCGATAAGCCGGAACAGTTTGTACGCGAGTTGCAAAAGGCCGGGTATGCCACCGACCCGAATTACGCCAGCAAGATCTCGCAGATTGCCAAGCAAATGAAGAGTTACGAGCACTACGCTGCGGCCGGCTCCTCCACGAATTTATAAGGTTTGAAACATGAGCTTGATCAGTATCGGGATGTCGGGTCTGAATGCGAGCCAGGCGGCGCTGGCCACGGTCGGCAATAACATTGCCAACGCCAATGCCGCGGGATATTCGCGTCAACAGATCGTCCAGGGTAGCGCAGGCTCGCAACAGGTCGGTGGTGTGTTTATCGGTACGGGCACCACCCTGGCCGACGTGCGTCGGGCCTATAACTCCTACGTTGATGCTCAGTTGCAGACCACCACTTCGCTCAATGGCGACGCCCAGGCCTATCTCGATCAGGTGGGTGCGGTCGACAAGTTGTTGTCGGATAAAAGCACCGGCGTTTCTGCCGCGCTCGGTAGCTTTTTCGCGTCGTTGCAAACCGCTGCCGGCGCTCCCGGTGACATGTCGGCGCGCCAGTTGTTGCTGACTAATGCGCAGACCTTGAGCAACCGTTTCAACGCGATCTCGTCCCAGCTCACTCAACAGAATGCAGGTATCAATAGCCAGTTGAGCACGTTGACCTCGATGGTCAACCAGCACACGGCCACCATTGCCTCGCTCAACAAGCAGATTTCTCAGGCAAGCACTGCCGGTAGTACGCCGAACAACCTGCTGGATGCACGTAACGAAGCCGTCCGCTCGTTGAATGAGCTGGTTGGGGTCAAGGTTCAAGAGCACGACGGTGTCTACGATGTGTCGTTGGGCACCGGCCAGTCGCTGGTGTTGGGCAATACCTCCAACACCTTGTCGGCGGTACCGGGCAAGACCGATAAAAGCCAATTCAGCCTGCAGATCGACTACCCGCAATCCAGCGTCGATGTGACCTCGGTAATCACGGGCGGCAAAATTGGCGGTTTGGTCCGTTATCGCAACGACGTGCTGGCCCCGGCGATCAATGATCTTGGGCGCACCGCGCTGGTGGTTGCCGATGCGATCAACAAGCAATTGGGTCAGGGCCTGGATGCCAACGGCGAGTTCGGCTCTTCGTTGTTCAACAATATCAACAGCCCCCAGGCCATCAGCCAGCGCAGCCTGGCCACCTCCGGTAACAGCGCAGGTTCCGGCAATCTGGACGTCACTATCGGCGACAGCAGCGCGCTGACCCCGTACGACTATCAAGTGACGTTTACCAGCAACAAGGACTACACCGTAAGACGTTCCGACGGCACCACCCTGGGGCCGTTTGACGTCAACAAAAATCCGCCTGACGTGATTGATGGCTTCACCCTTAAGCTCAATGGCGGCGGCTTGAGTGCCGGCGACAGCTTCAAGGTCAGCCCGACCCGCAATGGCGCCAGCGACATCGGGGTGCAGTTGAGTGATCCCAACAAGTTGGCGTTTGCCGGGCCTTTGGTGGCTGATAAAGGTGGTTCAAACACGGGCACGGGCGCATTGAGCGGCCCGAACCTGTCATCCATGCTGGATATCTATGGCGGAGCCGATCTTGGCCAGTTGCAAAGCCAGATCGAAGGCGCGATGCCTGTGCGGATCGCCTTCGATGAAGCCAAGGACGGAACGCAGACTTACCGCGTGCTGAACGAGGCGGGCGCCGAAATCGGCAACGGCAGTATTGTTCCGGGCCAGGACAACAAGGTCACGATCAATGTGCCAGTGCTGGATGCCGCAGGCAATCCGGTCAATAACCCCGATGGCACGGCCAAAACCATTGGCTTCGACACGACTATCAGCGGCTCGCCAGGCAAGGGCGACAGTTTCGATATCAAGTTCAACAAAGACGGCAAGGCGGACAACCGTAATGCCAACGAACTGCTGGCCCTGCAGACCAAGGCGACCGTGGGGGTCACTGGCGGTAGTGCCGGCGTCAGCATGGGTGAATCCTACAGTCAGTTAGTCTCCGCTGTCGGTGGCAAGGCCAGTCAGGCCAGTGTCGATGGCACGGCCAACAGCGCCGCGCTGGCCTATGCAAAGGCCAGTCGCGGTTCGGTTTCCCAGGTCAACCTGGATGAAGAAGCCAGTGATCTGCTCAAGTTTCAGCAGTACTACACCGCGTCGTCGCAGATCATCAAGGTCGCGCAAGACACATTCTCGACACTGATCAACAGTCTTTAAGGAAGTCATTGACGATGCGTATCTCTACGGCCCAGTTCTTTGAGACCAGTACGTCCAAGTACCAGAACAACTTCTCTTCGGTGGTCAAGACCCAGGGGCAGATCGACTCGGGTGTGCGCATTCAGACGGCGGCGGATGATCCGGTCGGAGCGGCCCGCTTGCTGCAGTTACAGCAGCAAAAAGACATGTTGCTTCAGTATGCCGGCAACATGAACAGCATCAAGTCTTCGCTGACCAATCAGGAAAGCGTGCTCGACAGCATCAACACCGCCTTGCAAAAGGTCAGCGAGTTGGCGTTACAGTCGGGGGGAGGCGTTATCAGCGACGCTGATCGCAAGTCTATCGCCGACGAGCTGGGCAATATCGAAGAGCAAGTATTCAGCCTGCTGAACAGCAAGGATGAGTCGGGTAACTACCTGTTTTCCGGCTCCAGGACTGACATTCCTCCCTACCTTCGCAACAACGACGGCACCTACACCTATCAAGGCGACGATACGCAGCTCAACCTGAAGGTCTCGGACACCCTTGGCCTGGCGGCAAGTGACACGGCCAAGAGCATCATGGAAGGCGCGCTGAATACCGGTCGGACCCAGGCCACGCTGCAACCGCCATCGGTCAATGACGGCAAGGTCGCGGTCTCGGACGGTCTGATCACCTCCAATCAGGTGTACAACAAAAGCTTCACCCAGGGGCAGCCGTACACGCTGGAGTTCACCAGCAGCACCCAGTACATCCTGAAGGATGCCTCTGGCAACGATGTGACTTCTGAAGTTCCGGGCAATGGCGTATTCGACTCGACAAAGGAGGGCGCGCACAGCGTCAGCCTGCGTGGGGTGAAGTTCGACATCAACCTGAACCTTCAGGATGTTGCCCCGGTGGACCGGGATGCGGCGGTCAACGGGCACGTCTTCACCCTTGAAGCCAAGCCGGACAGCTTCAATGCCTCACGCACCCCGGGCAACTCTTCGACCGCGCAGTTGACTGGCGCGAGCGTGACCGATGCCAAGGTGTACGGCGACAGCTTTCCGAGTAATGGCGCGGTGATCAAGTTCACCAGCGACACCGAATATGAACTCTATGCCCAGCCGCTGACCGCCAATAGTAAGGCCATCGGCAAGGGTAGCCTGAATGCCACCGGCGATTCCCTGACCGCAGCCGGGGTAAAATTCGACTTCAATGGCGCGCTCAAGTCGGGCGATCAGTTTGTCATTGGCGCCAACAATCATCAGACCCAAAGTGCGCTGGATACGATCAGCCAGTTGCGTCAGGCGCTGGCAACGCCAAGCGATGGCGACCTGGTTGCCCAGCAAAAGCAGAAGAATGCGATCAACTCGGCCATTGGCAACCTGCAGAACGCCAGTGCGGGCATCGACAACGCCAGGGGGTCGATCGGCGCACGCTTGAAGGCAATCGATATCCAGGCGAACGAAAATATCAGCATGGGCCTGGCCAACGACTCGACCACCGCCGCCATCGCAAACACCGATATGGCAGGCGCCTCCATTGAGCTGGCCTTCCAGAAAGCCATGCTCGAAGCTTCGCAGCTGGCCTTCGTGAAAATCTCTCAACTGAGCCTGTTCAACAAGCTCTGACCCCCATCTGAATGCCGGCCCGTCACTGAGCGCAGTGACGGGCCGGTCATGCTTGATCCTCTGTTTTTCCTGCCATCAGCCCGCTCATATTGCATGCGTTTGCGTGGGTATTCGCTTGTCCGGCCGATTTTGTGTTGTTGGTTGTTTTGTCCAAAGCGCACAAAATAGAGTGACCTATGAGTCATAAAGGGCATCTTCACTGTATCGTGTGAAAAGAGTGGGACGGGTGCCCGGTGTTCGCTGGGTTTATTTTCATGGTTTTGGCACCCGTGTCTGGCGCGTTTTTGTGCGCTAAACCCCTTTGTTATCAGTGCCTCTCGATCCTGCGAGCGGTGATCTCCAGTTATTCTGTTTTGGGAAGCCACAATGATTGGCATAAAAAGCATCGCCAGTTACGTGCCAGTGAGCGGGCTTGATAACTACGCTCAGGGCGCGAAATTCGCCAAGGATGAAGAGTTCATTTTGGGCAAGATTGGCTCGGCATTCCTGCCGCGCATGGATGCCGGCCAGGAAACCTCCGATCTGTGCGTCGAGGCTGTCAACGCGTTGTTCGCAAACAACCCGCAGCTCGACCGTCAAGCCATCGATGTGTTGATCGTTGTCACGCAGAACGGCGACGAAGAGGGCTTGCCCCATACGTCCGCGATCGTCCAGGACAAGCTGGGCCTGTCGACCGGTGTTGCTGCTTTTGATATCTCGCTGGGCTGCTCCGGTTACGTGTACGGCCTTTATGCAATCAAGGGCTTCATGGAAGCGACAGGCTTGAAAAACGGCCTGTTGGTGACCGCTGATCCGTATTCGAAGATCGTCGACCCGGAAGATCGCAACACCACCATGTTGTTCGGCGACGCCGCCACGGCAACCTGGATGGGCGAAGACGCTACCTGGCAGCTGGGCAAGGCCAAGTTCGGCACTGACGGTTCCGGCGCGCCGCACCTGAAGGTCAGCGACGGCGTGTTCTTCATGAACGGTCGGCAGGTGTTCAACTTCGCCTTGCTCAAGGTGCCGGCGCACTTGCGCGAATTGCTGGATGACTCTGGCCTCAATTCCGAAGACATCGATGCCTTCTGCATTCACCAGGGCAGCGCCGCCATTGTCGATGCCGTGGCGCGGCGTTTCGAAGGTGAGCCAGAGAAGTTCATCAAAGACATGGTCGAGACCGGTAACACGGTGTCTTCGAGCATTCCGTTGCTGCTGGAAAAGCACATGCTCGATTCCAGCTGGAAACGTGTGGCGATCAGTGGTTTTGGTGTGGGCCTGTCCTGGGGTTCGGCCATCATCCACCGCCCTTGATGCGCTAATCGCAGCACAAAAAAACGCCCATGGCCGACAGGTCCTGGGCGTTTTTTGTTGCCCCCGATCTGGCCGGCGCGAGGCATGCCCGCGAGGGTGATCCCTGGGTCGAAGTTGCCGGCCGGCCTGGCTCCGGCAGGCCGGCTACACGCAGGCTAAAGCCTTGAACTGCGAGGAGGTGGCACGGTGCTAGTAAAAAATTTGAAAAAAGCCCTCAAGCAACCTGCTTCCACGACGATAACTATTACGAAGGTTCTCTAGGCCACACCCGGCGGTTGCCAGGGCCGGAAGCCGCAGCACCCAACCAACGAGGAATTCGTCATGGCTTTATCTGTAAATACCAACATCACCTCCCTGGGCGTTCAGAAAAACCTGAACCGGGCTTCCGACGCTCTGAGCACCTCGATGAACCGTCTGTCTTCCGGCCTGAAAATCAACAGCGCCAAAGACGACGCCGCAGGCATGCAGATCGCCAACCGTCTGGGCAACCAGGTCAAAGGCTTGAACGTTGCCATCGCCAACGCCAACAACGGTGTTTCGATCGCGCAGACCGCTGAAGGCGCAATGCAAGAATCCACCAACCTGCTGCAACGTCTGCGTGAGCTGGCCCTGCAGTCTGCGAACGGTGATAAAAGCGACGCTGACCGTGTTTCCCTGCAGCAAGAATTCACCGCTAAAGTCGGCGAACTGACCCGTATCTCGCAAACCACTACGTTCGGTGGTCGTAACCTGCTGGACGGTTCGTTCAACAACATCGGCTTCCAGATCGGCGCCAACGCCAACGAAACCATTTCGTTTGGTATGACCGACATCAGCGCCACTGGCCTGAAAGGTACTTACAGCGAAGCCAAAGTTAACGGCGCTGCTATGACTGGCCTGTCGGCTACCTCCATCGGTTCTCCGTTGAGCGCTGGCGTGACGGGTACTGCAATTACCCCGCTGGCTGCAGCTGCGACTGTGGACATCAACGGTACCACTGTAAACCTGGCTAGCGGCGCTACCGGTGCCGATGTTGCCAAAGCCATTAACGATGCAGGCATCTCGGGCGTCAATGCGTCGGTAGATGCAGGTAACAAGTTGACCATCAAGTCGGCGAATGCTGACCTGGTGCTGGCGGGTGCTGGCGCGACCGCGATCGGTCTGACTGCTGGTACTACTAAACCTGAAGATACTCTTGTGCCAGCCGGCACTATCTCGGTTAACGGTCAAGATGTAGCAATGTTGGCCACCGAGAAAGTCAGTGATGTTCTGACCAAGATCAGCAACGTAGCCGGTATCGCAACCGCCCAGGTCAAAAATGGTCGTGTTGAAGTCACTTCCGATAACGGTAAAGACGTTGTTCTGTCCAACAAGACCAGTGGCGCGCTTTCCGCACTGGGTCTCACCTCCGGTACTTCCCAAGCGAAACTGGGCGCCGACACTTCGATCAACCTGAACGGCGTTGAAGTCAAGTTCAAGAAAGGCGACACCACTGACGCGATCGTTTCCTCGATCAACAGCGCGAGCACCGGTGTAACTGCTTCCAAAAACACTGATGGCACCCTGGCTCTGTTCGCTGACCAAAATATCGTTGTCGCTGACGGCAGTGCAGGTACCGGTTTGAACGCATTGGGTCTGACCGCTGCTAAAGGCACCAAGGTTGCTACCACTCTGGAAACCACCGTTTCTGACCTGACCATCCTGTCGGCTGCCACTTCGCAGCAAGCCGTTCAGGCCCTGGACGGTGCCTTGCAGCAGATCGACAGCCAGCGTTCGCAGCTGGGTGCGGTGCAAAACCGTTTCGCCAGCACCGTGGCCAACCTGCAGAGCATTTCGCAGAACTCCACTGCCGCCAAAGGCCGTGTAGAAGACGCTGACTTCGCTTCCGAAGCGGCTGAGCTGACCAAGCAACAAACCCTGCAACAGGCATCCACCGCGATCCTGTCCCAGGCCAACCAACTGCCATCCGCTGTTCTGAAGCTGCTTCAGTAATATCGGCCGCGGTTAACTAACGGAAGGGCGCGTATACGTGCCCTTTCGTTTTTTTCAGTTTTGAGGTGATGACATGGACATGAGCATCAAGCTGAACCCGGCTTACCCCGCTGGCACCCCCCAGGCCAGTGGCACCTCTGCTGCCCAGGCAGCGCCTGCGGTAGTGGCTGACCCGGCTTCCAGCGAGGAGCTGCAACGCGTGGCGCTGGAAAAGGCCGTCACCGATATTCGTGAGTTTGTGCAGGCTACCCAGCGTAACCTGAACTTTTCCATCGACGACTCTACCGGCCGGGTAGTGGTCAAGGTGATCGCCACCGACAGTGGTGAAGTGATTCGACAGATTCCCTCGGAGACCGCGCTGAAGCTGGCGCAGAACCTGAGCGATGCCAGCAGCCTGTTGTTCCAGACCCAGGTTTGAGCTGGCACGAAATGTGTTTCTGGTTGCGGCCTAGGTGTTTGTGCGCCAATAAAGCGGCAGCCACAGGACAAGGAGAAGAGTAATGGCAAGTTCAACGATTTCCGGCCCGGGTTCGGGTTACGACACCCAAGCCATCGTCAAGGCGTTGGTGGGGGCTGAAAAGGCGCCCAAGCAAGCCCAGATCACCGATCAGCAAAAAGACGCGACCATCAAGTTGTCGGCTGTCGGCTCGGTGAAAAGTGCGTTGGAAACTTACCGGACGGCAATCGCCAAGTTGAACAACGTGGCCGCGTTCAACGGCCTGGCCGCTACCTCGTCCGAAGAAAAAAACGTCAAGGTCACCCTGGGCGATGGTGCCTCCAGCGGCAAGTACGTGGTGGTGGTCAACGAGCTGGCGACGTCCTCGAAAGTCACCAGCAAGGTGTTCGAGGGTGGCGCATCGGGCTCGGCCAATGCCAGCGACGAAGCCCAGACCTTGACCATTACCCAGTCGGGCAAGAGCTACGACGTATTGGTGCCAGGCGGCGCGACCCTGCAGGAAGTTCGTGAGTCGATCAATACCCAGCTGTCGGCCCAGGGCATCAGCGCCAACGTCTTGACCGATGCCAATGGCGCGCGTTTGGTGATCGGCTCGAACACCACGGGCGTCGACACCGATATCACCCTCAGCGGTGACTCGGACCTGGTCCAGGGCTATGACCAGGGCACGCCGGCGCAGAATGCCAAGTACAGCATCGACGGTATCGCGATGGAGTCCACCAGCAACAAGGTCGCGTCCGCCATCAGCGGCGTGACCCTGGACCTGGTCGCCAAGGACAAGGACAAGCCGATCACCATCAACGTGGCGAGCAACACCGACACGCTGAAGACCTCGGTCCAGTCCTTCGTCTCGGCCTACAACGCGTTGCTGACCAGCATCAACACCCAGACCAAGGTCACCGCCACCGGCGATGCCTCGACCACCACCGCAGGCGCCCTGACCGGCGACGCATCGATGCGTCAACTGGTCAACAGTCTGCGCAGCGAACTGGTCAATAGCTCGGGTTCGAGCGCCATGAGCAGCCTGGCGCAGATGGGCATTACCACGGACCAGAAAACCGGCCTGCTGAGCCTGGACGACAAGGCGTGGGACAAGGCAGTGGTCAAGGGGGCGGGTGATATTGCCAAGATGTTTACCGGCGATACTGGCCTGGTGGCTCGCATGACCAAGGCGACTGACTCCTACGTGGGCAGCACCGGGTCGCTGGCGAGCCGGGTGACGGACCTCAACACCAAGTTGACCGACCTCACCACCCAGCAGGCAGAGCTGGATCGGCGCATGGAGAGCTTGCAGAAATCCTTGAGTGCCAAGTACACGGCCATGGACACCATGATCGCCCAGCTCAACGCCAGCAGCTCCAGCATCATGACCACCCTCAACTCGCTGAATAATCCGAAGTCGGACTGATAGCCGGGGCGCTCAAGCGCCCCGTAACGGTTGGCGCGAGGGTCCGGTCCTGTGGGCCGGATTAAAGTTTTTTTGGTGGCAGTCGAGAAACTGGTTAGAACTAACCTATTTGCCTGTGGCCTGTAACGAGGTAGCAACATGAACCCGATGAAAGCCCTTCGTGCGTACCAGAAGGTCAATTCCCACGCGCAGATATCCGAGGCCAGTCCTCATCGCCTGATCCAGATGCTGTTCGAGGGTGGCCTCGATCGCCTGGCCCAGGCCAAGGGGGCAATGGGCCGCGGAGATATCGCGCAAAAGTGCCTGCTCATCAGCAAGGCCATCGACATCATCACCGGCCTGCGCCAGGGCCTGGATGAAGAGAAGGCCGAGGATCCGGCCGCGATTCAGCAACTGGACAGCCTGTATGAGTACATGAACTCCCAGCTGCTCAAGGCCAACGTCAACAGCGATCCGGAAATCATCGACGAAGTCGTCCGCCTTCTGACTACCCTGAAAAGTGGCTGGGACGAAATTGCACCAGTAGGCCTCTAGGCCTGAGGAAAGCGTCATGAACCCTGCACTGCAACGGATTGAACAAACCCGTGAGGCGCTGATCGGTGCGCTGGCGGAGCGCAATTGGCAAACCATCGGCGAGTTGGACGTAGCCTGTCGCGCCTGCGTTGACGACGTGCTCAGTGAGGCGCCGTTAGATGAACAGGCGCTGCGCGAGAATCTGGAGAGTCTGCTGGCGGTCTACAAGCAATTGCTGGAAGTGGCAATGGGGGAGCGTCAGGCAATAGTCAATGAAATGACCCAGATCAACCAAGCGCAAAATGCGACAAAGGTTTACCACCTTTTCGGGTAGTATTCATTTAATCCGATCTTAGTGCGCCATAAATTTGACTGTGCACGGTTTTTTGACTTAACTAGTGGCTGATTCGAGTTTTCAGGCGTCTATCAGGCTTAATGTGCCGGCAGGCGTCTAGATTGCCCTCTTTATTCGGGCATATGAGTTGACCAGGGAAGTTGCTATTGCATGTGGCGTGAAACCAAAATTCTGCTGATCGATGACGATAGCGTCCGCCGCCGCGACCTGGCGGTGATTTTAAATTTTCTCGGTGAAGAAAATTTACCCTGTGGTAGCCATGATTGGCAGCAGGCTGTCGGTTCGTTGTCATCCAGTCGTGAAGTCATCTGTGTCCTCATCGGGACGGTAAGCGCTCCTGGTACGTTGTCGAGTCTGTTAAAGACACTCGCTACCTGGGATGAGTTCCTTCCGGTGTTGTTAATGGGCGATAATTCTTCCGTTGACCTGCCTGATGAACAGCGCCGCCGGGTGCTTTCCACCCTGGAACTGCCGCCCAGCTACAGCAAGTTGCTCGACTCCCTGCACCGTGCCCAGGTCTATCGCGAGATGTACGACCAGGCCCGTGAGCGCGGTCGTCATCGTGAACCCAATCTTTTCCGCAGCCTTGTCGGCACCAGCCGGGCGATTCAACACGTCCGCCAGATGATGCAGCAAGTGGCCGACACCGATGCCAGTGTGCTGATCCTCGGTGAGTCCGGCACCGGCAAGGAAGTGGTGGCGCGTAACCTGCACTATCACTCCAAGCGCCGCGACGCGCCGTTCGTGCCGGTCAACTGCGGGGCGATCCCGGCCGAGTTGCTGGAAAGCGAACTGTTCGGCCACGAGAAGGGCGCCTTCACCGGGGCGATCACCAGCCGTGCCGGGCGTTTTGAGCTGGCCAACGGCGGCACCCTGTTCCTCGACGAAATCGGCGACATGCCGTTGCCGATGCAGGTCAAGCTGCTACGGGTGTTGCAGGAGCGTACCTTCGAGCGCGTGGGCAGCAACAAGACCCAGAGCGTCGATGTGCGAATCATTGCCGCGACCCACAAGAACCTCGAAAGCATGATCGAGGTCGGCAGCTTCCGCGAAGACCTGTATTACCGCCTGAACGTATTCCCGATCGAAATGGCGCCCCTGCGCGAGCGTGTCGAGGACATCCCGTTGCTGATGAACGAGTTGATCTCGCGCATGGAGCACGAGAAGCGCGGTTCCATTCGTTTCAACTCGGCGGCGATCATGTCGCTGTGCCGTCACGGCTGGCCGGGCAACGTCCGCGAACTGGCCAACCTGGTGGAGCGCATGGCGATCATGCACCCGTACGGGGTGATCGGCGTGGTCGAGTTGCCGAAGAAGTTTCGCTACGTCGATGACGAAGACGAGCAAATGGTCGACAACCTGCGCAGCGATCTGGAAGAGCGGGTGGCCATCAACGGGCATACCCCGGACTTCGCGGCCACTGCCCTGTTGCCGCCTGAAGGCCTGGACCTGAAGGATTACCTGGGTGGCCTGGAGCAAGGGCTGATCCAGCAGGCACTGGACGATGCCAACGGGATCGTCGCGCGCGCGGCCGAGCGCCTGCGCATTCGCCGCACCACCCTGGTGGAAAAGATGCGCAAGTACGGCATGAGCCGTCGTGACGGAGAAGAACAGGCGGAGGATTGACGCCTGTTTTTCAACTCATTGAATAATGGGCAGTTTTTTTTAGGCACGGGTATTGCTACATCCCTCGCAACGTTCCGTTTCACTGACGGTCAGCCAAGCGAGAGAGCACGATGCCCCACGCCGCCCAGATGTCTCCAGTCCCCGACACGCCCTGCGTAGAGCAGGCAAGCCGGCTTGGCCTTGAGCAGGCGTTCGCGCTGTTCAATCAGATGTCGAGCCAACTCACCGATTCCTACAGCATGCTGGAAGCCCGGGTCACCGAGCTCAAGGGTGAGCTGGCGGTGGTCAGTGCCCAGCGGATGCAGGAGCTGGCCGAAAAAGAACGCTTGGCCAACCGTCTGCAAAACCTCCTTGATCTGTTGCCCGGCGGCGTCATCGTCATCGATGCCCAGGGTATCGTGCGCGAAGCCAACCCGGCCGCCGAGGAATTGCTCGGTCTGCCCCTCGAAGGCGAATTGTGGCGCCAGGTGATTGCGCGCAGTTTTGCCCCCCGTGACGACGACGGTCATGAAGTCTCCTTGAAGGATGGTCGGCGCCTGTCGATCGCCACCCGTTCCCTGGATGCCGAGCCGGGCCAGTTGGTGCTGCTCAACGACCTGACCGAAACCCGCCACCTGCAAGGCCAGTTGGCGCGTCATGAGCGCTTGTCATCCCTGGGGCGCATGGTCGCCTCGCTGGCCCATCAAATCCGCACGCCGCTGTCGGCGGCCTTGCTCTATGCCAGTCATCTGGCCGAGCAGGCGTTGCCGGTGGCGACCCAGCAACGCTTTGCCGGCCGCTTGAAAGAGCGCCTGCACGAACTGGAGCACCAGGTGCGCGACATGCTGGTGTTTGCCCGTGGCGAGTTGCCGCTGACGGATCGCGTGACCCCCAAGGCGCTGATGCAATCGCTGCAGGCGGCGGCCCAGACTCACGTCCAGGGCTTGCCGATCCGTTGGCAGTGCGACACCCATGCCGGTGAGTTGCTGTGCAATCGCGACACGCTGGTCGGCGCACTGCTGAACCTGCTTGAAAACGCCATTCAGGCCAGCGCCGACGATGTGCGCTTGAAGGTGCATGCCTATAGCCGTGGCAATACCCTGCGGCTGTGCGTCAGTGACAGCGGCGAGGGGATCGATGGCGCAGTGCTGGAGCGCTTGGGCGAGCCGTTTTTTACCACCAAGGCCACCGGAACCGGCCTGGGCCTGACCGTGGTCAAGGCCGTGGCGCGGGCTCATCAGGGACAATTGCAGCTGCGCTCGCGGCCGGGTCGCGGCACCTGTGCACGGGTCGACCTGCCGTTGTTTTCCAGCGCTCAAGGACTGGAGTGAGGTCAATGGCAATCAAGGTTCTGCTGGTCGAGGATGACCGCGCGCTGCGCGAGGCACTGGCCGATACGCTGCTGCTGGCCGGTCACGACTACCGCGCCGTGGGCTCGGCCGAAGAGGCGCTGAGCGTGGCGGCCGAAGAGTCCTTCAACCTGGTGATCAGTGACGTCAACATGCCGGGCATGGACGGCCACCAGTTGCTGGGCGCACTGCGGGTTCGTTACCCGCACCTGCCGGTGCTGCTGATGACCGCCCATGGCGCCGTGGAGCGCGCGGTGGATGCGATGCGCCAGGGCGCCGCGGATTATCTGGTCAAGCCGTTCGAGCCCAAGGCGTTGCTCGACCTGGTGGCGCGCCACGCCCTGGGCAGCCTGGGCGGGGCAGAGGATGAGGGACCCGTGGCGTACGAGCCGGCCAGCGCACAGTTGCTGGCGCTGGCGGCACGGGTGGCGCGCAGCGATTCGACGGTGTTGATTTCGGGTGAGTCCGGCACCGGCAAGGAAGTGCTGGCGCGCTACATTCATCAGCACTCACGACGCGGCCAGCAGCCGTTCATTGCGATCAACTGTGCGGCGATCCCGGACAACATGCTCGAGGCGACGTTGTTCGGGCATGAGAAAGGCTCGTTCACCGGGGCGATTGCCGCCCAGGCCGGCAAGTTCGAGCAGGCCGACGGCGGGACCCTGCTGCTCGACGAAATTTCCGAGATGCCCCTGGGTTTGCAAGCCAAGCTGCTGCGCGTGTTGCAGGAGCGTGAAGTCGAGCGCGTGGGCGCGCGCAAGCCGATTGCCCTGGACATTCGTGTGGTAGCGACGACCAACCGCGACCTGGCGGCGGAAGTGGCGGCGGGGCGTTTTCGTGAGGACCTCTATTATCGCTTGTCGGTCTTCCCGCTGGCCTGGCGCCCGCTGCGCGAGCGCACTGCCGACATTCTGCCGCTGGCCGAGCGCCTGCTGGCCCGGCACGTCAATAAAATGAAGCACGCCGCCGCCAGGCTTTCGCCTGAAGCGCAGGCTTGCCTGATCGGTTATCCCTGGCCGGGCAATGTGCGCGAACTGGACAACGCCATTCAGCGAGCGCTGATTCTGCAGCAGGGCGGGTTGATCCAGCCAGAGGACTTTTGCCTGTCCGGGCCGGTGGCCTGTGCGCCATTGCCGGTCCTGGCGCCTGCTCACGTGGCGTCGCGGGGGCCGGCGGTCGAGGCGCCCCAGGCAGAGTCGGCCGGGGGGCTGGGCGACGACCTGCGGCGTCATGAGTTCCAGATGATCATCGATACCCTGCGCAGCGAGCGCGGGCGGCGCAAGGAAGCTGCCGAGCGCCTGGGCATCAGCCCGCGGACCCTGCGCTACAAACTGGCGCAGATGCGTGATGCCGGGATGGACGTCGAGGCCTGTTTATTCGCGACCTGAACCTTCTGTGAGTAAAGCCCGGGGAGGGCTTTTGTCGAGCGTCGCCATGGAGCTGGCACCCTTGTTGCTAACACCACTCTATCCGCCGAGTGAGTGTCAAAAAATTGCGGGTCGTCAGAGAGAGTAGTCCATGAGTCAAGGAATTGAATTCAACCGGTTGATGCTGGACATGCGGGCCATGCAAATGGACGCCATGGCTCAGCCCAAAGCTGCCGTCGCCGTGCCGGAACTGGCCGGCAGCAGCTTTGCCGACATGCTCGGCCAGGCCGTCAACAAGGTCAATGACACCCAGCAGGCGTCGACCCAGCTGTCCACCGCGTTCGAGATCGGCAAGAGCGGTGTCGACCTGACCGACGTGATGATCGCCAAGGAAAAGGCCGGCGTCTCCTTCCAGGCACTGACCCAGGTGCGTAACAAAGTGGTTCAGGCATACCAAGACATCATGCAGATGCCGGTTTAAGGACGAGATTGAGTCATGGCAGAAGCAGTCGCCAATAACGTTCCGGCCAAGGTCGCGCCCACTGACGGCAAACCGCCGCTGTTCGGGTTGTCCTTCCTGGAAAACCTCTCCGAGATGACCATGCTGCGTCAGGTCGGCCTGTTGGTCGGCCTGGCAGCCAGCGTGGCGATTGGCTTTGCCGTGGTGCTGTGGTCGCAGCAGCCCGAGTATCGGCCGCTGTACGGCAGCCTGGCCGGGATGGATGCCAAGCAGGTCATGGAAACCCTGGCCACCGCTGACATTCCTTACACCGTCGAACCCAATTCCGGCGCCTTGCTGGTCAAGGCCGATGACCTGTCGCGAGCGCGGCTCAAGCTTGCCGCCGCGGGTGTCACTCCCACCGACGGCAACATCGGCTTCGAGATTCTCGACAAGGACCAGGGCCTGGGTACCAGCCAGTTCATGGAAGCGACCCGTTATCGTCGCGGCCTTGAAGGCGAACTGGCGCGCACCATTGCCAGCCTGAACAACGTCAAGGGCGCCCGCGTGCACCTGGCGATCCCGAAGAGTTCGGTGTTCGTGCGTGACGAGCGCAAGCCAAGTGCTTCGGTACTGGTCGAGCTGTATGCCGGGCGCTCGCTGGAGCCGGGCCAGGTGCTGGCCATCATCAATTTGGTGGCAACCAGTGTTCCGGAATTGAGCAAATCGCAAATCACCGTGGTCGACCAGAAGGGCAACCTGCTCTCCGACCAGGCGGAAAACTCCGCGCTGACCATGGCCGGCAAACAGTTCGACTACAGCCGTCGCATGGAAAGCATGCTCACCCAGCGTGTGCATAACATCCTGCAGCCGGTGCTGGGCAATGATCGCTACAAAGCCGAAGTGTCCGCCGACGTGGATTTCAGCGCGGTCGAGTCGACGTCCGAACAGTTCAACCCGGATCAACCGGCGTTGCGCAGCGAGCAGTCGACGTCCGAGCAACGTACCGCCAGCAACGGCCCGCAAGGCGTTCCCGGCGCGTTGAGCAATCAGCCGCCGGCACCGGCCTCGGCGCCGCAAACCACCGGTGGCGCGACCGCATCGGCGGGTATGGTGCAGCCCGGCCAGCCGCTGCTCGATGCCAACGGCCAGCAGATCATGGACCCGGCCACCGGTCAGCCGATGCTGGCCCCGTACCCGGCGGACAAGCGCCAGCAGTCGACCAAGAACTTCGAACTTGATCGCTCCATCAGCCACACCAAGCAGCAGCAGGGCCGCTTGAATCGCCTGTCGGTGTCGGTGGTGGTCGATGATCAGGTCAAGATCAACCCGGCCAACGGCGAAACCAGCCGAGCGCCGTGGAGCGCCGATCAACTGGCGCGCTTTACTCGCCTGGTTCAGGACGCGGTCGGTTTCGACGCCAGCCGTGGCGACAGCGTCAGCGTGATCAACATGCCGTTCTCCGCAGAGCGCGGTGAGGTAATCGCCGAGATTCCGTTCTACTCGCAGCCGTGGTTCTGGGACGTTGTCAAGCAAGTGCTGGGCGTGCTGTTCATCCTGGTACTGGTGTTCGGCGTGCTGCGTCCGGTGCTCAACAACATCACCGGTGGCGGCAAGGACCGGCAGCTGGCGGGCATTGGCAGTGATTCCGAACTGGGTGGCCTGGGCGGCCTGGATGGCGAGCTGGGCAACGATCGCGTCAGCCTCGGCGGTCCGCAAAGCATCCTGCTGCCTAGCCCGAGCGAAGGCTATGACGCCCAGTTGAACGCAATCAAGAGCCTGGTGGCCGAAGACCCGGGTCGTGTGGCCCAGGTCGTGAAAGAGTGGATTAACGCAGATGAGTGATAACCGAGCCGCTATCGCCAAACTCAGCCGGGTCGACAAAGCCGCGATTCTGCTGCTGTCCCTGGGCGAAACCGATGCCGCGCAAGTGCTGCGCCACATGGGGCCCAAAGAGGTCCAGCGCGTGGGCGTGGCCATGGCGCAAATGGGCAATGTGCACCGTGAGCAGGTCGAGCAGGTGATGAGCGAGTTCGTCGACATCGTCGGCGACCAGACCAGCCTGGGCGTTGGCTCTGATGGCTACATCCGCAAGATGCTCACCCAGGCCCTGGGCGAGGACAAGGCCAACGGCCTGATCGACCGGATCCTGCTGGGGGGCAACACCAGCGGCCTGGACAGCCTCAAGTGGATGGAACCGCGCGCGGTGGCGGACGTGATCCGTTACGAGCACCCGCAGATCCAGGCCATTGTCGTGGCCTACCTGGACCCGGACCAGGCGGGTGAAGTCCTGGGTAACTTCGACCACAAGGTGCGGCTGGACATCATCCTGCGGGTTTCCTCGCTGAACACGGTACAGCCGGCGGCACTCAAGGAACTGAACCAGATTCTGGAGAAGCAGTTCTCCGGCAACTCCAACGCCTCGCGCACCACCCTGGGTGGCATCAAGCGCGCGGCGGACATCATGAACTTCCTCGACAGTTCGATCGAAGGCCAGTTGATGGACTCGATCCGCGAAGTCGACGAAGACCTGTCCGGTCAGATCGAAGACCTCATGTTCGTGTTCAACAACCTGTCCGACGTCGACGACCGTGGCATCCAGGCGTTGCTGCGCGAAGTCTCCTCCGACGTGCTGGTGCTGGCCCTCAAGGGGTCCGACGAAGGCGTCAAGGACAAGATCTTCAAGAACATGTCCAAGCGTGCCGCCGAACTGCTGCGCGACGACCTGGAGGCCAAGGGCCCGGTGCGCGTCAGCGATGTGGAAACCGCGCAAAAGGAAATCCTCACCATTGCCCGCCGTATGGCCGAAGCCGGAGAAATCGTTCTCGGCGGGAAGGGCGGCGAAGAAATGATCTGACCTTATGGCCTTCAAGAGTGATGAGTCGCCCACCGACCTGATTCGTGCGCGTGATGTCAGTGGGTTCGACATCTGGTCGTTGCCCAGTTTCGATCCGTTTGTCCCGGAGCCCGAACCCGAGCCTGAACCCGAGCCGCCGGAAATCGAAGAGGTGCCGCTGGAGGAAGTCCAGCCGTTGACCCTCGAAGAGCTCGAAAGCATTCGCCAGGAAGCCTGGAACGAAGGGTTTGCCACCGGCGAGAAAGAAGGCTTTCACAGCACCACCCTCAAGGTCCGCCAGGAAGCGGAAGTGGCCCTGGCGGCAAAGCTGGCCAGCCTTGAGCGGCTGATGGGCCATCTGTTCGAGCCCATCGCCGAGCAGGACACGCAAATCGAAAAAGGCCTGGTGGCCCTGGTCCGGCACATCTCCCGCCAGGTGATCCAGCGCGAGCTGGCCATCGACTCCTCGCAAATCGAACACGTCATGCGCGAGGCCCTCAAGCTGTTGCCGCTGGGCGTGGATAACGTGCGCCTGTACATCAATCCGCAGGATTTCGCGCAGGTCAAGGCCTTGCGCGAGCGTCATGAGGAAACCTGGCGCATCGTCGAGGACGAAGCCCTGCTGCCAGGCGGTTGCCGTGTCGAGACCGAACACAGCCGCATCGATGCCACGGTGGAAACCCGCATCGCCCAGGCCACGGCGCAGTTGCTCGATCAACTGCACGAGCAGGCGCTGCACCCGGCCGAGGCGGACCTGTCGATCGACTTGTCCGCTCCCGCGAAAGCGCCTGCCCGGCCAGAGCCAGTGGACTGCCTCGATGCGTCTTGAGCGCACCAGTTTCGGCAAGCGCCTGAGTGGCTACGCCGAGGCCATTGAGCTGCCGGGCCAACCGATCCTCGAGGGGCGCCTGCTGCGCATGGTCGGCCTGACGCTCGAGGCCGAGGGCTTGCGCGCGGCCATGGGCAGTCGCTGTCGGGTGATCAACGACAACAGCTATCACCCGATCGAGGTGGAAGCCGAGGTCATGGGGTTTTCCGGCAATAAAATATTCCTGATGCCGGTGGGTAGTGTCGCCGGTATTGCGCCCGGCGCCCGGGTCGTGCCGCTGGCCGACAACGGCCGCTTGCCGATGGGCATGAGCATGCTCGGGCGCGTGCTCGACGGTGCCGGCCGTGCCCTGGACGGCAAGGGCGGGATGAAAGCCGAGGACTGGGTGCCACTGGATGGTCCGACCATCAACCCGCTCAATCGCGACCCCATCAGCCAGCCGCTGGACGTAGGTATTCGCTGCATCAACGGTTTGTTGACGGTGGGGCGTGGCCAGCGCCTGGGCCTGTTCGCCGGTACCGGCGTGGGCAAGAGTGTGCTGCTGGGCATGATGACCCGCTTTACCGAGGCCGACATTATTGTGGTCGGGCTGATCGGCGAGCGGGGTCGTGAGGTCAAGGAATTCATCGAGCATATTCTCGGTGAAGAAGGCCTCAAGCGCTCGGTGGTGGTCGCATCCCCCGCCGACGATGCGCCGCTGATGCGCTTGCGCGCGGCGATGTATTGCACGCGAATCGCCGAGTACTTTCGCGACAAGGGCAAGAATGTCCTGTTGCTGATGGACTCCCTGACCCGTTTCGCCCAGGCCCAGCGGGAAATTGCCCTGGCTATCGGCGAGCCACCAGCGACCAAGGGCTATCCGCCCTCGGTGTTTGCCAAGCTGCCGAAACTGGTGGAGCGGGCCGGTAACGCCGAGGCCGGTGGGGGTTCGATCACCGCGTTCTATACCGTGTTGTCCGAAGGCGACGACCAGCAGGACCCGATTGCCGACTCGGCACGGGGCGTGCTCGATGGGCACATTGTGTTGTCGCGGCGCCTGGCGGAAGAAGGGCACTACCCGGCAATCGACATCGAGGCCTCCATCAGCCGGGTCATGCCGTCGGTGGTCTCGCCCGAGCACATGCGCCGTGCCCAGTACTTCAAGCAGCTGTGGTCGCGTTATCAACAGAGTCGCGACCTGATCAGCGTCGGTGCCTACGTGGCCGGTGGCGACCGGGAGACCGACACCGCCATTGCCTTGCAGCCGACCCTGGTCAAGTACCTGCGCCAGGGGCTCAACGACAATATCGGCCTGGGTGAAAGCGATGCGCACCTGGAGACGATCTTCGCGCCAGCGGCCGGGGGCTGATCGGTATGGCCCAGAGCCGAGCAACGCGCCTGGTGCCGGTGGTCGAGATGGCTGAAAAAGCCGAGAAGACCGCTGTCCAGCGCCTGGGGTATTTCCAGGGGCAGGTTCGGCTGGCGGAAACCAAGCTGGCCGATCTGGACGGCTTTCGCCTGGAATACCTGGAGCGCTGGGTCGAACGTGGGCGCGAGGGTGTTTCCGGGCAATGGTTGCTCGGCTACCAGGGCTTCCTGGTGCAGCTGGGAACGGCGATCGACCAGCAGCGGCAAAGCCTGGCCTGGCACCAGAACAATCTGGACAAGGCGCGGGACACCTGGCAGCAGGCGTACGCCCGGGTCGAAGGCCTGCGCAAGCTGGTGCAACGCTATATCGATGAGGCCCGCCAGCTTGAAGACAGGCGCGAGCAGAAGCTGCTGGATGAGCTTTCCCAGCGTTTACCGCGAGAGAGTCCGTATTGATGGAGGCAGGGCGTCGATTTCGCTCCTTGAACATGCCCTGTGCAGGTGCTAAACCTTGTACACGATTGCCAATGACAAGGAAGCTTTAGCATGTCAGTCATCACCGAAGTCTCACCGGATGGACAGAAACTGACGATATCGATCAAAGGACGGTTTGACTTCGCCAAGCATCAGGAATTTCGCGACTCCTACGAAAAGCTCGATGATCAGCTCAGCTCGGTGGTGGTTGACCTCAAGGATGCCACCTACCTCGACAGCTCGGCGCTGGGCATGTTGCTGTTGCTGCGCGACCATGCCGGTGGGGATGAATCCGACGTGCGCCTGGTCAACAGCAGCACTGACGTGCGCAAGATTCTCGCGATCTCCAATTTCGACAAGCTGTTCGACATCAGTTGATCGCCATGGCGCCGCTGGCGGAGTCCCTGACGGTATTGATCGCGGAAGACAGCGCCGCCGATCGCCTGTTGCTATCGAGTATCGTGCGGCGCCAGGGGCACGAGGTGCTGGTGGCCGCCAACGGTGTCGAGGCCGTCGAGCTGTACCGCCAGCAGCGACCCCACCTGGTGTTGATGGACGCGATGATGCCGGTAATGGACGGCTTTGACGCGGCGCGCCAGATCAAGCAACTGGCCGGGGAGACCCTGGTACCGATCATCTTTCTGACGTCCCTGACCGAAAGCGAGGGGCTGGCCCGTTGCCTGGACGCCGGTGGCGACGACTTTTTGGCGAAACCCTATAACCAGGTGATCCTCGCGGCCAAGATCAAGGCCATGGATCGCTTGCGGCGTTTGCAGGCCACGGTGCTGGAGCAGCGCGACCAGATCACCCGGCATCACGATTACTTGCTCAACGAACAGCGCGTGGCCAAGGCGGTGTTCGACAAGGTGACCCATTCGGGGTGCCTGAGCGCACCGAGCATCCGTTACTCGCAATCCCCCTATGCGCTGTTCAACGGGGATTTACTGTTGGCCGCGTTCACCCCGTCCGGTGACATGCAGGTGCTGCTCGGCGACTTCACCGGCCATGGGTTGCCGGCGGCGGTCGGTGCCATGCCACTGGCTGAAGTGTTCTACGGCATGACCGCCAAGGGCTACGGCCTGGCCGAAACCCTGCGGGAAATGAATGCCAAGCTCAAGCGCATCCTGCCGGTGGACATGTTCTGCTGCGCGACCTTGTTGTCCTTGAGTTTTCAGCGTGGCTCGGTCGAGGTCTGGAATGGCGGGATGCCGGATGGCTACCTGCATGACATCGCCACGGGCGAGCGCAGGCCATTGACCGCGCGGCATTTGCCGTTGGGTGTGTTGAGTCCCGAAGCCTTTGACGACCGCACCGAGGTGTTCCCGATGGCCTTGGGGGATCGGGTGTTCCTGTTGTCCGATGGGGTCATCGACACCTGCGATGCCGACGAGCAGTTGTTCGGTGTCGAGCGCCTGCACAAGGTGTTTGCCGACAATCGTCAGCCAGAGCGGTTGTTCGAGGAGATCGAGCGGGCGCTGGGCGACTTTGGCGGCGGGGCGCGGGATGACGTGAGCATGGTCGAGATCAGCCTGCTGGAGCCTGAGCACATCAGCCCGCCAGCGCCGGTGTATTCCGACAGTGGCCAGTCCTGTCCGCTGGACTGGTCGGTGAGTTTCGAGTTTCGTGCCGCCACCCTCAAGCGCTTCAACCCGCTGCCGTATCTGCTGCAGCTGCTGCTGGAAGTGCATGGATTGCGCGCGCAAAGCGGTGCGCTCTACAGTGTGCTGGCCGAGCTTTACTCCAATGCGCTGGAGCATGGCGTGCTGGGGCTGGATTCGAGCATCAAGCGCGACGTGTCGGGGTTTGCGCACTATTATCAGTTGCGCAATCAACGCCTTGAGCAGCTCGCGGACGGCTACCTGCGGGTGCATTTGCAGGTCGTGCCCCAAGGGGCGGGCGGGTGCCTGGTGATTGAGGTCGAAGACAGCGGCAACGGGTTCGATGTACAACGCGTGATGGACCGACCGCATGACGTCGGCCGCTTGTCGGGTCGAGGCGTGAGCCTGATCCGTCAGTTGAGCCGCAATGCCTGTTGGTCGGACGATGGTCGACGGGCCCGCGTGGAGTTTTCCTGGGGCGCTCAGGCATAATCCATACATTCTTGATCAAGGAGCGAACAAGTGACTGAGACACATCTGGATCACGGCGTATTGAGTGCGTTGCGGGAAGTCATGGAGGGCGAGTATCCGCTGTTGCTGGATGCGTTTCTTACTGACTCCGAAGAGCGTTTGCGCTTGCTGCGCAAGGCAGACGACGTCGCGCAGATTATCAATGTGGCCCATAGCCTCAAGGGCAGTAGCGGCAATATGGGAGCGCTGCGCCTGGCCGAGTTCTGCGGTGAGCTGGAACAGCGCGCCAAAAAAAACACGACCACCCCGGCCGTCATTGAACGGCTGGTAGGCGAAATCGACGGTGAGTTCGCGATTGTCCGGCCGCTTTATGAAGCCGAACAACGGCGTTCCCTTGATAGCCGCTCGACCGGCCAGCGCTCTTAGTCGCCGCCGGGCAAAGCTGGCTCGACCTTTGCAGTTATCTCCACTGACTGTATCTACGATCCCCGTGCAGCGGAGACTGCCATGCCCCTTTCCCCACATCTGCTTCTTCAGGCGAGCACCAAGGCCAAGCCTCAGTCCGGCCCCGTCAATGCCCCGGCGGTGCCCGTGGCGCCTGGGGACAAGGCCGCCAGCTTTGCTGGGGTGTTTGCCGGTCAGGCCGCGGGAAAATCTCCCGTGACCGCTGACGCAGTGGCAAAAGCGCCGCGCGACAAGGCTGCCGAAGGCCCGGCCAAAAAGGATGTCGCCAGTAATCTGCCTGCCGCTGCGGCCCCTGTGGTTGCCGGTAGCGGCAAAACCTTGCCTGCCGACAACGTCGATACGCCCGACACAGCCCAGGCCGCGACGGACGATACGCTGCCCTTGGATCCGGCATTGCAGGTGGATGCACAGCCAACAGCGCCGGTACCGGTTGCTGACTCAGCGGCTGTGGCCGCGGCGGACCCTGTTGTCGAGGCTGCCATTGCTGCCTCGGTTCAAACCGTCACCGCTCCGGCATTCGACCCTGAAGCCGATCCGCTCGATGCGCTGCCCGCCGTGCGCTTGGCCATGGAGCAGAGCGGTCACGTTTCCGCATCCACGCAGGCCCAGGCCAAGGTGGCCCCGGCTGCACTCGATGGCGAGCCGACGCCGGCGCAACACTTCTCCGCCGGCATGGCCAGCATGCTTGAGTTGCAAGCCGACAAGGACAGCACCGGCCAGGGGGGCGAAAAAGCCTTCACCGGCTTGCTGGAAGACGGACTCAAGGACCTGGGCGCTGCCGGCAGCGACACTCGCGTCGACGATTTTGCCAGCCGCCTAGCGGCGCTGACCCAGGCGGCGACGCCGAAAGCCGCCAATGCGCTACCGGTCAACCAGCCGATCGCCATGCATCAAAGCGGCTGGACCGAAGAAGTGGTCAATCGCGTCATGTACCTGTCGAGTGCCAACCTCAAGGCCGCCGAGATTCAGCTTCAGCCGGCCGAACTGGGTCGCCTGGATATCCGCATCAACCTGATTCCCGATCAACAGACCCAAGTGACCTTCATGAGCGCCCACGTCGGGGTTCGCGAAGCGCTGGACGGGCAGATGCACCGGTTGCGCGAGATGTTCGTGCAGCAAGGCATGGGGCTGGTCGACGTCAATGTGTCCGACCAGTCCCGGGGTTCCCAGGAGCAGACTCAGCAGGGGCACAGCGGGCGCACTTCGGCCAGCGGTGCGCGCCTGGACGCGACCGCCGATGAACCCTCGGTCAGCGTGACCGAAGTCGCCGCCAGCACCACCAGTGTGATTGGCACCAGTGCGGTCGATTACTACGCCTGACTGAACGCAGAACCCACTCCCGTGGCGACCTTCAGTCAAGTAAAGTGGCGTCGTACACAGACCCCGTGGCGAGCGAGCTTGCTCGCGCTGGGCTGCACGGCAGCCCCAAAACCCTCGCCGAGGTCTTTCCGAAAGATCGCCGCCACCTTGTCAGGGCGCGCTGCGCACGCCAGCGCAAGCAAGCTCGCTCGCCACAAGGGCAGCCTTCATGTGTTATTGAGCCGCATGAGTGCGCCCCGACACTTCTGGCATAACACTTGCTCTTGCCTTGCCGTGCGACTGTGAAAACCCGAATAGTGACGGATTATTGGCATGGCGAAGAGCGACGCAGCAGTAAAAGACCCCGCCGGGAAAGGCAAACTCAAGCTGATCCTGGTGGTTGTGGCGGCGTTGCTGCTGGCCGTCGGCCTGTCCGTGGGGGCGACCTGGTACTTCATGCACAGCGCTCAGAGCAAGCCTGAGCCCATGGCGGAGTCGACCGGCACTGGCAAGCCCGTGGCGATCTATGAGCCCATGGCGCCGGCGTTCATTGCCAACTACAACCACAATGGCCGTCAGCGCTACATGCAGGTGAGCATCACCCTGCAGGCGCGCAACCAGGCCGATCTGGATGCGCTGAAAGTGCATATGCCGGTGATCCGCAACAACCTGGTCATGCTGTTCTCCGCACAGAGTTTCGACACCCTGGCCACCCCGGTCGGTCAGGAAATGCTGCGCCAGAAAGCCACTGCCAGCGTGCAGGAAGTGGCGCAGAAAGAAGTCGGCAAGGTAGTGGTCGAGCAGTTGCTCTTTACTAATTTCGTACTGCAGTAGGAACACGACATGGCCGTGCAGGACCTGCTGTCCCAGGATGAGATCGATGCGCTGTTGCATGGTGTCGACGATGGTCTGGTACAGACCGATACCGCTGCTGAACCGGGCAGTGTCAAAAGCTACGACCTGACCAGTCAGGACCGGATCGTCCGGGGGCGCATGCCGACCCTGGAAATGATCAACGAGCGTTTTGCCCGCTACACCCGCATCAGCATGTTCAACATGCTGCGGCGCTCGGCAGACGTCGCAGTCGGCGGTGTGCAGGTGATGAAGTTCGGCGAGTACGTGCATTCGCTGTACGTGCCCACCAGCCTCAACCTGGTCAAGATCAAGCCGCTACGTGGCACCGCGCTGTTCATTCTCGACGCCAAGCTGGTGTTCAAGCTGGTGGACAACTTCTTCGGTGGTGACGGGCGTCACGCCAAGATCGAAGGCCGTGAATTCACGCCCACCGAACTGCGCGTGGTGCGCATGGTGCTGGAGCAGGCCTTCATCGACTTGAAGGAAGCCTGGCAGGCGATCATGGAAGTCAACTTCGAGTACATCAACTCGGAAGTGAACCCGGCCATGGCCAACATCGTCGGGCCGAGCGAGGCCGTGGTGGTCTCCACCTTCCACATCGAACTCGATGGCGGTGGCGGCGACCTGCACGTGACCATGCCGTACTCGATGATCGAACCGGTGCGCGAAATGCTCGATGCGGGCTTCCAGTCCGACCTCGACGACCAGGACGAACGTTGGGTCAATGCCTTGCGCCAGGACGTGATGGACGTCGACGTGCCATTGAGTGCCACCGTCGCCCGTCGCCAGCTGCGCCTGCGCGACATCCTGCACATGCAGCCGGGGGATGTGATCCCGGTGGAGATGCCGGAAGACATGATCATGCGCGCCAACGGCGTGCCGGCCTTCAAGGTCAAGATGGGCTCCCACAAAGGCAACCTGGCGTTGCAGGTGATCGAGCCGATCGAGCGCCGCTGACCGGCGCTCGTCCCTATTCGCTTTTAAATGACGGCTTCCAATTGAACGGCAGCCCGCCGAGGACAAATGATGGCTAACGATATGAATTCCCAGGACGACCAGGCGCTGGCTGATGAATGGGCTGCCGCGCTGGAAGAGGCCGGTGACGCCGGACAGGACGACATCGATGCCTTGCTGGCCGCCGATGCAGCGAACTCGCCCTCCAACCGCCTGCCCATGGAAGAGTTCGGCAGCGTGCCGAAGAATAACCAGCCGGTGACCCTCGACGGTCCGAACCTGGACGTGATTCTGGATATCCCGGTGTCGATCTCCATGGAAGTCGGCAGCACCGACATCAACATCCGTAACCTGCTGCAATTGAACCAGGGCTCGGTGATCGAGCTGGATCGCCTGGCGGGCGAGCCACTGGATGTGCTGGTCAACGGCACCTTGATCGCCCACGGCGAGGTGGTGGTGGTCAACGAGAAGTTCGGTATCCGCCTGACTGACGTGATCAGCCCCAGCGAACGCATCAAGAAGCTGCGCTGAGTGAAGAGGTTTCTCGGTGTGTTGCTGACCTTGCCGTTCAGCGTCATGGCTGCCGAGCCGGTGACAGTCGTGGCGGCGCCTGCGGCCGGCAGTGGCGTGGCCGGGCAGTTGACCCAGCTGGTGTTGGGCTTGCTGCTGGTGCTGGGGTTGATCTTCTTCCTCGCCTGGCTGCTGCGCCGGGTACAGCAGGCGGGCCCGGCGGGAAAAGGGCAGGTGATCGAGTTGATTGGCTCGCGTGCCCTAGGGCCGCGTGACCGGCTGCTGCTGGTACAGGTTGGCAACGAGCAGATCCTGTTGGGGCTGACGCCGGGCACCATCACCCCGCTGCATGTACTGAAAGAACCGGTGGCGGTGCCGAGCACTGAGCAGGCCACCCCCGAGTTTGCCCAGCGCCTGATGGAGTTGCTGGGTAAAGACAAGGATAAGAAGTAATGCCGTTGCGAGCCCTGCTGACGCTGGTCTTGATGTTGGCTGCGCCACTGGCGTTTGCCGCCGATCCGCTGTCGATTCCGGCCATTACCCTGGGCACCAACGCCGAGGGCGCCCAAGAGTATTCGGTCAGCCTGCAGATCCTGCTGATCATGACCGCGCTGAGTTTCATCCCGGCGTTCGTCATGCTGATGACCAGTTTCACCCGGATCATCATCGTGTTCTCGATCCTGCGCCAGGCCTTGGGTCTGCAGCAGACACCGTCGAACCAGATCCTCACCGGCATGGCGCTGTTCCTGACCCTGTTCATCATGGCGCCGGTGTTCGACCGGGTGAACCAGGACGCCCTGCAACCCTACCTGGCGGAGAAAATGACCGCCCAGGATGCGGTGGCCAAGGCCCAGGTGCCGATCAAGGACTTCATGCTGGCGCAGACTCGCAGCAGTGACCTGGAACTGTTTGTGCGCCTGTCCAAGCGGACCGACATCGCCACGCCGGAACAGGCGCCGCTGACCATCCTGGTGCCGGCCTTCGTCACCTCGGAGCTCAAGACTGCGTTCCAGATCGGTTTCATGATCTTCATTCCATTCCTGATCATCGACCTGGTAGTGGCCAGTGTACTGATGGCCATGGGCATGATGATGCTCTCGCCGCTGATCATTTCCCTGCCGTTCAAAATCATGCTGTTTGTGCTGGTGGATGGCTGGGCGTTGATCATCGGCACCCTGGCGGGCAGTTTCGGCGGTGTGTAGCCATGAGTGGACGGGTAGGGCGATATGACTCCTGAAGTAGCGGTAGACCTGTTCCGTGAGGCGCTGTGGCTGACCACCCTGATGGTGGCGGTGCTGGTGGTCCCGAGCCTGTTGGTGGGGTTGCTGGTGGCGATGTTCCAGGCGGCCACCCAGATCAACGAACAGACCCTGAGCTTCCTGCCGCGCCTGCTGGTGATGCTGGTCACGCTGATCGTCGCCGGCCCGTGGCTGGTGCAAACCTTCATGGAATACATCCTGCGCTTGTACGGCAGTATTCCGCAGTTGATCGGCTAAGCCATGTCGCTGCTGGCGCTGACCGACACGCAGATCAGTACCTGGGTGGCCAGCTTCATGCTGCCGCTGTTCCGGGTCGGTGCGGTGTTGATGACCATGCCGATCGTGGGTACGACACTGGTGCCCAAGCGTATCCGGCTGTACTTCGCACTGGCGATCACGGTGGTGATCATGCCCGGGCTGCCACCGATGCCGGCGGTCAATCCGCTGGACCTCAGCGGTCTGCTGCTGATTGCCGAGCAGGTCCTCATTGGTGGCCTGCTGGGGTTCGCCTTGCAGTTGTTCTTCCAGGCCTTCGTGATCGCCGGCCAGATCATCTCGATCCAGATGGGCATGGGCTTCGCCTCCATGGTCGACCCCACTAACGGCGTGTCGGCGGCGGTGATCGGGCAGTTCTTGACCATGCTCGTGACCCTGCTGTTTCTCGGCATGAACGGCCATCTGGTGGTGTTTGAAGTGCTGGCTGAAAGCTTCACCACCTTGCCGGTGGGCAGTGCAGTGCTGACCACGCACTTCTGGGAAATCGCCAACAAGCTGGGCTGGGTGCTGGGCGCGGCCATGTTGCTGGTGCTGCCGGCGATCACTGCGCTGCTGGTGGTCAACATTGCCTTCGGGGTCATGACCCGGGCAGCGCCGCAGTTGAATATCTTCTCCATCGGCTTTCCGCTGACCCTGGTGCTGGGCCTGGTGATCTTCTGGATCAGCCTGGGCGACATTCTCAATCAGTATCAACCGCTGGCCACCGAGGCCTTGCAGTTGCTGCGCGATATGGCACAGGCGCGCTAAGCCATGGCCGAGAGCGAGAGTGGTCAGGACAAGACCGAAGAACCCACGGAGAAAAAGAAAAAGGACGCCCGGGAAAAGGGTGAGATTGCCCGTTCCAAGGAGCTCAATACCCTGGCGGTGATGCTGGCCGGTGCCGGGGGGCTGCTGATCTATGGCGGCGGCCTGGCGCAGGACCTGTTGGAAATCATGCGCCTTAACTTCTCCCTGCCTCGCGAGGTGTTGCTCAGCCCGGGCGCCATGGGCCAATACCTGTTGCACTCGGGCAAGATTGCGATCATCGCCGTGCAGCCGGTGCTGATCACCTTGCTCCTGGCCGCGCTGATCGGTCCGATTTCCCTGGGTGGCTGGTTGTTTGCCGGCAGCAGCCTGGCGCCCAAGTTCAGTCGGATGAGCCCGGCCAACGGCCTCAAGCGCATGTTTTCCTCCACCGCCGTGATTGAGTTGCTCAAGGCGCTGGCCAAGTTCCTGTTGATCCTGTTTGTGGCGCTGACGGTGTTGAAATCGGACATCGACGACTTACTGCGTATCGCCCACGAACCGTTGGAGCAGGCAATCATCCACAGCGTGCAGTTGGTGGGCTGGAGCACCTTGTGGATGGCCTGCGGCCTGATCCTGATCGCCGCCGTCGACGTGCCGGTGCAGCTGTACCAGAGTCACAAGAAACTGTTGATGACCAAGCAGGAAATCCGCGACGAGCACAAGGACCAGGAAGGCCGCCCCGAGGTCAAGCAGCGCATTCGCCAACTGCAGCGCGAAATGTCCCAGCGGCGGATGATGGCGGCTGTTCCCGACGCCGACGTGGTCATCACCAACCCGACCCACTATGCCGTGGCCCTCAAGTACGACCCGGACAAGGGCGGCGCACCGATGCTGATCGCCAAGGGCAGTGACTTCCTGGCCCTGAAAATCCGCGAGATCGCCGTGGGCAACAATGTGCTGTTGCTGGAGTCACCGGCGCTGGCGCGGTCGATTTACTACTCCACCGAACTCGACCAGGAAATCCCCGGCGGGCTGTACCTGGCCGTCGCGCAAGTGTTGGCCTACGTCTACCAGATCCGCCAGTACCGCGCGGGCAAAGGCAAGCGGCCGGAGCCGTTCAAGGATGAGGTGCCGATTCCGCCGGAGTTGCGGCGGGACTCCTGATAAAACCAAAGCAATCACCTGCATTCGCGAAAACGACCTGTCGATTGTGGCCGCGTTGTACGACATGGTGGGGGTGGTTGGGCAGTACTACTCGTCCTATTCTGGGCATGCATCCTCCTACGTCCTTGTAGTGATGATGAAAGCTTAGTGGGGGCGAATAATTTTGCGCTCGCTATGTTGTAAATAAATCTGCCCCCATTTTTTGCGCATTTTTTGCGTAATCTGAATGAACTCCCAAAATGTTCCATCTTGGGAAACTCCGGATTTCGGCTTAGAAACCTTGTTCGCGAATATATTTCCTATGGTCTGACAGGGTAAATGGTTTGTTGAATGCATCTCTGTCGCCATTTATATACGCCATCATCTGTCTTTCATCATGTGCTAACTGTAATCGCAGCTCTAGTTCTTCGAGGGATTTGTATTGTTGTGATGAAACCCTTGGCGAAGCTTTGAGGTTTTGTGAAGATGGGCTTCGTGATGAAGTCGTGCCGTTTTGTTGGCGTGAGCTCTTTGGCGAGCTCATGAGATTTTCGATATTATTTTTTGGATTTTGTTCAAACATGCTCATGTCTGCGTCTTCCAAGAGGGAATCTGAGCGCTGATGTCGTGGGTTGAAAGACCCTGCTGATTGTGTACTCGAAAAACTACTGTTACTGGGTTGACGAGCTGTATTTGACGTTAATTGACTGCTTGTGAGGTCGGCAGTGCTATTTGTTTTGACAACAGACGTTGGTGTTCTAAGTTTACTAGGTGTTCTACCAATAAAAAGATTTTGTATCCCCTTCCACAAGCTTCTTGCAATATTCTTATGCCCCGTAGGATCGCTCCCAAGCACTGGCTCTCCCCCGCAGTAGATATAGGCATTCAACCCTCCCACCCCAAATGGACTCAAATTGTCAGGGCTGTTAAACCGCATCAACACCGGATTAAACGCCCGATACCCATTCCCCAGCAAATAACACCCAGTCACCGGATCCGGCCGTTCGCCGTTAAAGCCGAGCAAGCTGAGCAACCCGCTTTCAACAGGACGGTGGCCATAGGGCGAATAGGCGATGGGCTGAGGTGGACGATCCGCCTTGAGCGTCTGCAACACCGAACGCTGCTGATCGGTGGCCAGCAGCGTGGTATCAGGCGCATCACCCTCACTTCGCTGTTGCCCCAACAACTGGTCGCCATGCTGGACGATTGAATAGCGCATCGCCCCCTGTATCTCAGTGGCCAGCCTGCTTTTGCAGTAAAAGCGCTGGCGCTCGGGGATATTTGGCAGTGCGTGACTGATCAGTCGATCAAGGGGATCGTAGTGGTAATGGCAGAGCACGGTTTCGCGTGGCGATGGCATGGGTGGTTGCTCCGAACGTCTGAAGTGCGGGAGTTCAGTATTGGCGGCTTTGCAAGGGTTGGGTACTAGCAGAACTGATAGGTTTACTTGTTCGAATGGCTGGTCAGCAGCGCACTTTCCGAGATATTCGCTGGCAGTGCCGGCCTCATCGCGGGCAAGCCCGGCCCCCGCAATGATCGGGTCTGGCTGCAGAATCGGCGTTCGACATAGAACGGTGTGGGCGCGCGGCTTGCCCGCGAAGGAGCCCGTCCAGTCAACCCCAATCCCCCAATTAACCCTCAATTCCAAACCTCCGCAAAAGTTGGAAGGCTTCTTGCAGTAGCCGCCCTGCGCCCGCTTGCGGCGTCAAAAGTTTGCTTCAAAGGAACGGGGAATACCGGTGGATCGCTCTCAATTTATCAACAATGCCCGCAGCAACATGGCAGACCTCAGCCGAGGCAATCTGGGTGTGCCGCTGTTGCTGTTGGTCATGTTGGCAATGATGATGTTGCCGATCCCGCCGTTCCTGCTCGACGTGTTCTTCACCTTCAACATTGCCCTGTCGATCGTGGTGCTGCTGGTCTGCGTGTATGCCTTGCGGCCGCTGGATTTTGCGGTGTTCCCGACCATTCTGCTGGTGGCGACGCTGTTGCGCCTGGCGTTGAACGTGGCCTCCACGCGGGTGGTGATGCTCCACGGCCAGGACGGTCACGCCGCCGCCGGCAAGGTGATCCAGGCCTTCGGCGAGGTGGTGATCGGCGGTAACTACGTGGTCGGTATCGTGGTCTTCGCGATTTTGATGATCATCAACTTCGTGGTGGTGACCAAGGGGGCCGGGCGGATCTCCGAGGTCAGCGCGCGCTTCACCCTCGATGCGATGCCCGGCAAGCAGATGGCCATCGACGCCGACCTCAACGCCGGCCTGATCGATCAGGGCCAGGCCAAGGCCCGCCGTTCGGAAGTCGCCGAGGAAGCCGAGTTCTACGGTTCGATGGACGGTGCCAGCAAGTTCGTGCGCGGTGACGCCATCGCCGGCCTGCTGATCCTGTTCATCAACCTCATCGGCGGCATGGCGGTGGGGATCTTCCAGCACGGCATGACCTTTGGCGATGCCGGCCGGGTGTACGCCTTGCTGACCATCGGTGACGGTTTGGTGGCGCAATTGCCATCACTGCTGTTGTCCACCGCTGCGGCGATCATGGTGACCCGTGCCTCGGGCTCCGAAGACATGGGCAAGCAGATCAATCGGCAGATGTTCGCCTCGCCCAAGGCCCTGGCCGTTTCGGCCGGCCTGATGGCTGTGATGGGTATTGTCCCAGGCATGCCGCACTTCGCCTTCCTCAGCATGGCGGCCCTCGCCGCAGGCGGCGCCTACCTGTTCTGGAAGAAACAGAACACCGTCAAGGTGCAGGCGCTGGAAGAGGTCAAGCGCCAGCAGGAACTGCTGCCATCGCCAGCACGCGCCATGGAAACCAAGGAGCTGGGCTGGGACGACGTGACCCCGATCGACATGATCGGCCTGGAAGTCGGCTACCGCCTGATCCCGCTGGTGGATCGCAATCAGGGTGGGCAGTTGCTGGCGCGGATCAAGGGTGTGCGTAAAAAGCTCTCCCAGGACCTGGGCTTCCTGATGCCGACCGTGCACATCCGCGACAACCTCGACCTGGCGCCCAGTGCCTACCGCCTGACCCTGATGGGGGTGATCCTCGCCGAAGCGGAGATTTATCCGGACCGCGAGCTGGCGATCAACCCGGGCCAGGTCTACGGCACGCTCAATGGCATTACCGCCAAGGATCCGGCCTTTGGCCTGGAGGCGGTGTGGATCGAAGTCAGCCAGCGCTCCCAGGCGCAATCGCTGGGTTACACCGTGGTCGACGCCAGTACGGTGGTGGCGACGCACCTCAACCAGATCCTGTACAAGCACTCCAGCGAGCTGATCGGCCACGAAGAAGTCCAGCAACTCATGCAGTTGCTGGGCAGAAGCTCGCCGAAACTCGCCGAGGAACTGGTGCCCGGCGTGCTGTCGCTGTCGCAGTTGCTCAAGGTGTTGCAGGCGCTGTTGGCTGAGCAGGTGCCGGTGCGCGACATTCGCAGCATTGCCGAGGCCATCGCCAACAACGCCGCCAAGAGTCAAGATACCGCCGCTTTGGTCGCCGCGGTGCGTGTCGGCTTGTCCCGCGCAATCGTGCAAAGCATTGTAGGCACTGAGTCCGAGCTGCCTGTGATCACGCTGGAGCCAAGGTTGGAACAAATATTGCTCAATAGTATGCAGAAGGCTGGGCAAGGCGCCGATGAGGGTGTCTTGCTGGAGCCAAGCATGGCCGAGAAGCTGCAGCGCTCACTGATCGACGCGGCGCAGCGTCAGGAAATGCAAGGTCACCCGGTGATTCTGTTGGTCGCAGGTCCGGTCCGCGCGATGCTCTCGCGGTTCGGCCGCCTGGCAGTCCCGGGGTTGCATGTGTTGGCGTATCAGGAAATCCCTGACAACAAGCAAGTGACCATCGTTGCGACAGTAGGGCCCAACGGCTGAGGTAGTGGTTTATGCAAGTTAAGCGTTTTTTCGCCGCCGATATGCGTCAGGCCATGAAACTGGTTCGTGATGAGCTGGGCGCCGAAGCCGCGATCATTGGCAATCGCCGCATCGCCGGCGGTGTCGAGCTGATGGCTGCCCTGGATTACAAGTTGTCGGCGCTGGCACCTCGGGTGCCGAACATTGAACTCGAAGACGAGCTGCGCAAGACCCAGTCGCGGATCGTCACGGCCCAGGCCGAACTCAGCCTGCGCGGCGATGGCGAGGCAAGCACCAGCACCAATCGTCAGTTGTTTGCCGGCCTGCCGCTGACGGCGGCCGAACCGCTGATCGAGCCCACGTTGTCCGAACCGCCACGCCCTGCGCCAGCACCAGTGGCAGCGGCCACTGTCGACGTGCGGGCCTATGATTCGATGCGCTCGGAACTCAACGGCTTGCGCGAGCTGCTGGAAGTGCAATTGGGTTCGCTGGCCTGGAATCAACTGCAGGGCAGCCGCCCGCAGCAGGCCAACCTGTGGCGTCGCCTGCAGCGCATCGGCCTGTCGGGCCCGCTGTCACGCGACCTGCTGGCGTTGACCACGGATATTGAAGAGCCTCGTCAAGCCTGGCGCATGCTGTTGGCGCATCTGGCGAGGATGATCGTGACCCCCGAGATCGAGCCGCTGGAAGAGGGTGGTGTGATTGCCATGGTCGGCCCTGCCGGCATGGGCAAGACCACCACCCTGGCCAAGCTGGCCGCGCGTTATGTGCTCAAGTACGGCGCGCAGAACATCGCGCTGGTGAGCATGGACAGCTACCGCATTGGCGCCCAGGAACAACTCAAGACCCTGGGGCGGATCCTCAATGTCTCGGTCACCCATGTCGACCCGGGCCAGTCCTTGGCCCAGGCCCTGGATCCGCTGTTGCGCAAGCGCGTGGTGCTGATCGACACCGCGGGCCTGCAAGCCAGTGATCCGGCGTTGCGCATGCAGCTGGAAAGCCTGGCCGGTCGCGGGATCAAGGCGAAGAATTACCTGGTGCTGGCCACCACCAGCCAGAAGCAGGTGCTGACCGCCGCGTACCACAGTTACAAGCGTTGTGGCCTGGCGGGCTGCATCCTGACTAAACTGGATGAAACGGCGAGCCTGGGCGAAGTGTTGAGCCTGGCGATCAGCCACGAATTACCGGTGGCCTATCTGACCGATGGGCCGCGGATCCCGGATGATCTGCATTTGCCGCGCCGCCATCAGTTGGTCAGTCGCGCCGTGAGTGTGCAGATGCAGGAAGAACCCAGCGAAGAAGCCATGGCTGATATGTTCGCTGATATCTACCACAGTCCGACCAAGCGGGTTGGCTGAGGTAACAATGACTAGATTTGTATCTACATCGATGGCCTGCCATGCATTGTTCAGTATTGAACGCGCAGCCAGCCATGTAGCCCGCGTCTAAGAAGACAAGGTATAGAAAGCACATGGGCAGCATGCATCCCGTACAGGTGATCGCGGTGACCGGCGGCAAGGGTGGCGTCGGTAAGACTAACGTGTCAGTGAACTTGTCCCTGGCTCTGGCAGAGCTCGGCAGGCGAGTGATGTTGCTGGACGCCGACCTGGGGTTGGCGAACGTCGACGTGTTGCTGGGGCTCACCCCCAAGCGCACGCTGGCCGACGTGATCGAGGGCCGTTGCGAACTGCGCGATGTGTTGCTGCAGGGGCCGGGCGGCATTCGTATCGTGCCGGCCGCCTCGGGCACCCAGAGCATGGTGCACCTGAGCCCGGCGCAACACGCCGGCCTGATCCAGGCGTTCAGCGACATTGGTGACAACCTCGATGTGCTGGTGATCGACACCGCCGCCGGCATCGGCGAGTCGGTGGTCAGCTTTGTGCGCGCCGCCCAGGAAGTGCTGCTGGTGGTGTGCGACGAACCGACTTCCATCACCGACGCCTACGCACTGATCAAACTGCTCAACCGCGATTACGGCATGAACCGTTTCCGCGTGCTGGCCAACATGGCGCAGAGCCCGCAGGAAGGGCGCAACCTGTTCGCCAAGTTGACCAAGGTCACGGATCGCTTCCTGGATGTCGCCTTGCAATATGTCGGCGCGGTGCCTTACGACGAAAGCGTGCGCAAGGCCGTGCAGAAACAGCGCGCCGTGTACGAAGCCTTCCCCCGCTCCAAGTGCGCCTTGGCCTTCAGGGCCATCGCGCAGAAAGTCGATACCTGGCCGTTGCCCGCCAATCCGCGCGGGCACCTGGAGTTTTTCGTCGAGCGCCTGGTGCAACAAACGGCGGGTCCGGTGTTATGACAGCCAGCGGTTACAACCTGTACAAGAACTCGGCGCGTGACGCGCAGTACGAGCTGATCGAGCGTTACGCGCCACTGGTAAAACGCATTGCCTATCACCTGCTGGCGCGTCTGCCGGCCAGCGTGCAGGTGGAAGACCTGATCCAGGCGGGGATGATCGGGTTGCTTGAAGTGTCGACCAAATACGACGCGAGCAAAGGCGCAAGTTTCGAGACCTATGCCGGGATTCGTATCCGCGGCGCGATGCTCGATGAAGTGCGCAAGGGGGACTGGGCGCCACGTTCGGTCCACCGCAATACCCGGATGGTCAGTGACGCGATTCGCTCAATTGAAGCTAAAACCGGACGTGACGCTAAAGATCACGAGGTTGCGGCCGAACTCCAATTGAGTCTCGATGATTATTACGGGATTTTGAATGACACCTTGGGCAGCCGCCTGTTCAGTTTCGACGACCTGCTGCAGGACGGCGAACACGAAGGGCTGCACGAGGATGGCGCGAGTGCTCATCTTGAGCCGTCGCGTGACCTGGAAGATGAACGCTTCCAGGCCGCGCTGGCGGACGCGATTGCCAATTTGCCGGAGCGTGAGCGACTGGTGTTGGCGCTGTACTACGACGAAGAGCTGAACCTCAAGGAAATCGGTGAGGTCCTGGGGGTCAGCGAATCGCGGGTCAGCCAGTTACACAGCCAGTGCGCGGCCCGTTTGCGGGGGCGTTTGGGAGAGTGGCGAGCGCGTTGACAGCAGTGTGGGGACACTGCGAACGAGACCGGTGTGGCGTGCAGCCGCACAGGCTTCAATCCGTTGTGCTCCAGACAGTCGTTGAGTGTTACGCCTGATTGATTGAATGGCGTGTCCAGGTGCTGGGCGCGTTTAAGACTGCTTGGAGGTCGAATTGGACAAGAACATGAAAATCCTCATCGTTGATGACTTCTCAACGATGCGGCGGATCATTAAAAACCTGTTGCGTGACCTCGGGTTCACCAACACGGTCGAGGCAGACGACGGCACTACCGCCATCCCTGTACTCAACAGCGGCAGTATCGACTTTCTGGTAACGGACTGGAACATGCCTGGCATGACCGGCATCGATTTGCTGCGCCACGTGCGCGCCGACGAAAAACTCAAGCACCTGCCGGTGTTGATGGTGACCGCCGAAGCCAAGCGCGAGCAGATCATCGAAGCGGCCCAGGCCGGCGTCAACGGCTACGTGGTCAAGCCGTTCACGGCCCTGGCGTTGAAAGAGAAGATCGAGAAAATCTTCGAACGCATCGGTTGACAGGTGGTGCCACTGCGCCACGGGGGAGCTATGGAGCAACGAGAGATTTCACAGGGCGATTTTGAATCGACCCTGAAAAAACACGCGGTCGAATTGGTCGAAAGCCTTGAGAAGGGCAAGTTCGGCGACGCCGTGCAACTGATCCATGAGCTCAACCAGACCCGTGACCGCGGCCTGTACCAGGAGGTCGGCAAGCTGACCCGTGAGCTGCATAGCGCGATCGTCAATTTTCAGATCGACCCGCACATGCCGCAAGCCGAGGAAGTGTCGCAGATCACGGATGCCACCGAGCGCCTGTCCTATGTGGTCAAGCTGACCGAGGCCGCCGCCAACCGCACCATGGACCTGGTCGAGAGCAGTACACCGCTGGTCAATGGCCTGGGCACTGATGCCCGCGCCTTGAGCGCGGATTGGGGGCGCTTCATGCGTCGCGAAGTCGGGGCCGAGGAGTTCCGCGAACTGGCCCGGCGCGTCGACGGTTTCCTGGCGCGCAGCGCCGAGCAGACCCAGGTCGTCTCAGGCCACCTCAATGACATTCTGCTGGCCCAGGATTACCAGGACCTCACCGGTCAGGTGATCAAGCGCGTGACGCAACTGGTCACGGAAGTCGAAAGCAATTTGCTCAAGCTCGTGCTGATGGCCAGTCAGGTCGACCGCTTCGCGGGCATCGAACATGACCGCGAATCGATCCTGGCTGAAAAAGATCCGAAAAAACATCTGGCTAAGGGTGAAGGTCCGCAGATTCATGCCGATAAACGTGATGACGTGATGTCCGGTCAGGACGATGTGGACGATTTGCTTTCCAGCCTTGGTTTTTAGGTCACAGGTCGTGATGACGGTGAATGCCGGTCCGGCATTGACCGTCATCAGGACTTACCATTAGGAGCACCCATTAATGAGCTTCGGCGCCGATGAAGAGATCCTTCAGGATTTCCTGGTTGAGGCCGGCGAGATTCTAGAGCAACTGTCCGAGCAACTGGTCGAGCTGGAAAGCCGGCCGGATGATGCGGATTTGCTCAATGCAATTTTTCGCGGTTTTCACACTGTAAAAGGGGGCGCCGGCTTCCTCCAGCTCAACGAGCTGGTGGAGTGCTGTCACATCGCCGAGAACGTGTTCGACATCCTGCGCAAGGGTGAGCGTCGCGTCGACTCGGAGCTGATGGACGTGGTTCTCGAAGCGCTGGACGCCGTCAACGGCATGTTCGGCGAAGTCCGTGAGCGGGCGCCGATCACGGCGGCGACCCCGCAACTGCTGGCGGCATTGGCGCGCCTGGCCGAGCCACAGTCGGCCGATGAAGTCGCGCCGTTGGTAGAAGCGGTGGCCGAGCCTGAAGCGCAAAGCGATTCGGGCGACATTACCGACAATGAATTCGAACAGTTGCTCGACTCGCTGAACGCGGTCAAGGCGCAAGCCGAGGCACCCGTTGCGCCAGCACCAGCTGCCGGCAACGATGAGATTACCGATGCCGAGTTCGAGTCGTTGCTCGATCAGTTGCACGGCAAAGGCCAGTTCGCCGTCGATGCGCTCGCGGCACCGGCCGAGCCCGTTGCGCCTGTCGCCGCGGCCGAGAGCACCGACATTACCGATGACGAATTCGAAGCACTGCTCGATCAGTTGCACGGCAAGGGCAACTTTGCCGTCGAAGCGCTGGAGTCGGCCATTGCCTCTGTTCCGGCTGCGGCGGTGCCCGCCGCTGTGGCGGTTGGCAGCGATCTGATCTCCGATCACGAGTTCGAATCCTTGCTCGATGAGTTGCACGGCAAGGGCAAGTTCAGCCAGGACGTCGGCAGTGCCGGGTCTACGGTTACTCCCGCGGCCCCGGTTGCCGTGCCTGTGGCACAGCCGGTGGCCAAGCCAGCGCCCGCCAAGGTTCAAGCGTCCAAGCCAGCCGCCGCGCCGGTGCGTGCACCAACGCCAGCGCCTGCCGAGAAGCCGGTCAGTGAAGCCGAGACCACGGTCCGTGTGGACACCGCGCGCCTGGACGAAATCATGAACATGGTCGGCGAACTGGTGCTGGTGCGTAACCGTCTGGTTCGCCTGGGGCTCAACAGTGGCGACGAAGCCATGTCCAAGGCTGTGTCGAACCTCGATGTGGTGACGGCCGACTTGCAGACGGCCGTCATGAAGACCCGGATGCAGCCGATCAAGAAAGTCTTCGGGCGCTTCCCGCGCCTGGTTCGTGACCTGGCGCGTCAGCTCAAGAAAGAGATCAACCTGGAACTGGTCGGTGAAGAAACCGACCTGGACAAGAACCTCGTCGAAGCGCTGGCCGATCCGTTGGTCCACTTGGTGCGCAACGCGGTCGACCACGGTATCGAATCGCCGGAAGAACGCGAAGCCTCGGGCAAGGCCCGCGGTGGCAAGGTGGTGCTGGCGGCCGAGCAGGAGGGTGATCACATCCTGTTGTCGATCTCCGATGACGGCAAAGGCATGGACCCGAACGTCCTGCGCGCGATCGCGGTAAAACGCGGCGTGATGGACAAGGATGCCGCCGACCGCCTGAGCGACACCGAATGCTACAACCTGATCTTCGCCCCGGGGTTCTCGACCAAGACCGAGATCTCCGACGTGTCCGGGCGCGGCGTGGGCATGGACGTGGTGAAAACCAAGATTTCCCAGCTCAACGGTTCGATCAACATCTACTCGACCAAGGGCCAGGGTTCGAAGATCGTCATCAAGGTCCCGCTGACCCTGGCGATCATGCCCACGCTGATGGTCATGCTCGGCAACCAGGCGTTCGCCTTCCCGCTGGTCAACGTCAACGAGATCTTCCACCTCGACCTGTCGCGCACCAACGTGGTCGACGGCCAGGAAGTGGTGATCGTGCGCGACAAGGCGTTGCCACTGTTCTACCTCAAGCGCTGGCTGGTCAGTTCCGCCGCTCATGAAGAGCAGCGCGAAGGCCATGTGGTGATCCTTTCGGTGGGCACCCAGCGAATCGGCTTTGTCGTCGATCAACTGGTGGGCCAGGAAGAAGTGGTCATCAAGCCGTTGGGCAAAATGCTCCAGGGAACCCCGGGGATGTCCGGCGCCACCATTACCGGTGACGGCCGCATTGCCCTGATTCTCGATGTACCGAGCATGCTCAAGCGTTACGCCGCACGGCGTATTTGATTCTGATGGGGCGGGGCGACTGAGCCTCGCTCCGTCTAATGGAGTGTTTATGGCAGTCAAAGTCCTGGTGGTGGATGATTCGGGTTTTTTCCGCCGCCGCGTCTCGGAAATTCTTTCGGCCGATCCGAATATCCAGGTGGTCGGGACGGCCACCAACGGTAAAGAGGCGATCGATCAGGCCCTGGCCCTCAAGCCGGACGTGATCACCATGGACTACGAGATGCCGATGATGGATGGCATCACGGCGGTGCGGCACATCATGCAGCGCTGTCCGACCCCGGTGTTGATGTTCTCCTCGCTGACCCATGAAGGCGCCCGGGTGACCCTCGATGCGCTGGACGCCGGCGCGGTGGATTTCCTGCCGAAGAATTTCGAAGACATCTCGCGCAATCCCGAGAAGGTCAAGCAACTGTTGTGCGAGAAGGTTCACAGCCTTTCACGCAGCAACCGTCGCATGAACGGCTACAGCGCTCCGGCAGCGGTTGCCGCGCCGACAGCCCCGGCACCGGCCAGTGTCAGCAGCTACGGCAGCAGCGCGTCAGTACGCCCGGCCCCGCTGCCCGTGCCGAGCCGTGCTGCGGTCGCCAGCCCGTCGTCGCCGGCCCCCAAGCGCAAATCCTACAAGCTGGTGGCCATCGGTACGTCCACTGGCGGACCCGTGGCCTTGCAGCGCGTGCTGACGCAGTTACCCGCCAACTTCCCGGCCCCGATCGTGCTGGTCCAGCACATGCCGGCAGCCTTCACCAAGGCCTTCGCCGAGCGTCTGGACAAGCTGTGCCGGATCAGCGTCAAGGAAGCCGAGGACGGTGACATCCTGCGTCCGGGCCTGGCCTTGCTCGCGCCGGGCGGCAAGCAAATGATGGTCGATGGCCGGGGCGCGGTGAAAATCCTCCCGGGCGATGAGCGTTTGAACTACAAGCCGTGCGTGGACATCACCTTCGGTTCGGCGGCCAAGTCCTACGGTGACAAAGTTCTGGCGGTGGTCCTCACCGGCATGGGCGCCGACGGTCGCGAAGGTGCGCGCCTGCTCAAGCAGGGGGGCAGTTCGATCTGGGCCCAGGATGAAGCCAGCTGCGTGATCTACGGCATGCCGATGGCGATCGTCAAAGCCAATCTGGCGGACGCGATCTATGACCTGGACGTGATCGGCAAGCACCTGGTCGAGGCGTGCCTCTGATGGATGTGTTAAGCCTCATCGGGATCATCATGGCGTTTGTCGCCATTATTGGCGGCAACTACCTGGAGGGCGGGCACCTGGGTGCCCTGGCCAACGGCCCGGCGGCGCTGATTGTGCTGGGTGGCACCATTGGCGCGGCGTTGTTGCAATCGCCGATGAGTGCCTTCAAGCGGGCCATGCAGATCCTCGCGTGGATCCTGTTCCCGCCCCGTATCGATCTGGCCGGCGGCATCGACCGCGTCGTCAACTGGAGCCTCACCGCGCGCAAGGAGGGCCTGCTCGGCCTCGAAGGCGTGGCGGACACCGAACCGGACAGCTACTCGCGCAAGGGCCTGCAATTGCTGGTCGATGGCGTCGAGCCGGAAGCGATCCGCAGCATCCTGGAGGTGGATTTCTATACCCAGGAAAGCCGCGATATCGAAGCGGCCAAGGTGTTTGAAAGCATGGGCGGCTATGCGCCGACCATCGGCATCATCGGTGCGGTGATGGGCCTGATTCATGTCATGGGCAACCTGGCCGATCCGTCGCAACTGGGCAGCGGCATTGCCGTGGCGTTCGTCGCGACCATCTACGGGGTGGCCAGTGCCAACCTGGTGCTACTGCCGATTGCCGCCAAGCTCAAGGCGATTGCCTTGCGCCAGTCCCGGTACCGGGAAATGTTGCTCGAAGGCCTGCTGTCGATCGCCGAAGGTGAAAACCCTCGTTCCATTGAGTTGAAGCTTCAGGGCTTCATGGACTAAGGGATTACAGGGTGTGCTCACCGTAAATGACGAGCGCGCAGCGCCCTGCGAGCCGCAAGACTAGGCGTGAGGAGAGAAGTTTGGTTGCTTCAAATGAACGACGAATGACGACGTATTGCGGCTCGCAGGGCGCTGCCCTCCGGGTTGGCGCTGTGATTGCGCCAGGCTGCGTTGCGTGGCTTGAGAAGGGAGCGACCATTCTCGGCGCCCCGCGCCTTGCCTGGCACAATCACAGCGCCAACGCGCTTCGTCATTTACTGTGAGCACACCCTGACCATGGCACGTCGTCGCCACACTGAAGAGCCTGTCAACCACGAGCGTTGGCTGGTTTCCTACGCTGACTTCATTACGTTGCTGTTCGCCTTTTTCGTGGTGATGTATTCCATCTCCTCGATCAACGAAGGCAAGTACAAGGTCATCTCCGAAGCCTTGATCGGCGTGTTCACCGATTCGGATCGTGCCCTCAAGCCGATCCCGATTGGTGACGAGCGCCCGCGCACCGTGACCCCGGCCCAGCCGCTGGTCAAGGACGCCGAGCAGATCGACGCGGGGCTCGCCCAGGCCAGCAACGACCCGCTCAAGAGCATTGCCGACGATATCAGCGCGGCGTTCGGCGACTTGATCAGTTCCAACCAGATGACCGTGCGCGGTAACGAGTTGTGGGTCGAGATCGAACTCAACTCCAGCTTGCTGTTCGGCAGCGGCGACGCCATGCCCAGCGATATCGCATTCAGCATCATCGACAAGGTCGCGGCGATTCTGAAGCCGTTCGACAACCCGATTCACGTTGAAGGGTTCACCGACGATCAGCCGATCCGCACCGCGCAGTACCCGACCAACTGGGAGCTGTCCTCGGCCCGTTCGGCGAGCATCGTGCGCATGCTCGCCATGCAGGGGGTCAACCCGGGACGACTGGCCTCGGTGGGTTACGGTGAGTTTCAGCCGGTGGCCAACAACGCCACCGCCGAAGGCCGCGCGCGCAACCGTCGGGTGGTGCTGGTGGTGTCGCGCAATCTCGATGTGCGGCGCAGCCTGACCGCCACCGGAACCGCCCATGCGCAACCGGACGCCGCCTTGAAGCGTGCTGGCACACAAACTGCACCAACGCCTGTCAAGTCGCCGGGCAACGCGAGTGCCGTCAATTCTCCGTCACCCGGCTTAACACGTTGAGCTATTTCTCGGTTGCCCCTGTACGACCGGGAGGAACGAACTGAATGAGAGTCTGGGCAGTTGCCAATCAAAAGGGTGGTGTTGGTAAAACCACGTCCTCCATCGCGTTAGCCGGATTACTGGCCGAGGCGGGCAAGCGCGTGGTCGTGGTCGACCTGGACCCCCACGGCTCCATGACCAGCTACTTCGGCTACGACCCCGATAGCCTGGAGCACAGCAGCTACGACCTGTTCTTGCACAAGGGCAGCGTGCCCCAGGGGCTGCCCGGGCAGTTGCTGTTGCCGACCAGCGACGAGCGCATTTCCCTGTTGCCCTCGAGCACCGCGCTGGCCACCCTTGAGCGCCAGTCGCCGGGGCAGAGTGGCCTGGGCCTGGTCATCGCCAAGAGTCTGGCGCAGCTGTGGCAGGACTTCGATTACGCACTGATCGACAGCCCGCCGTTGCTCGGTGTGCTGATGGTCAATGCCTTGGCGGCCAGCCAGCAACTGGTGATCCCGGTTCAGACCGAGCACCTGGCGGTCAAAGGGCTGGAGCGCATGGTCAATACCCTGGCAATGATCAACCGCTCACGCAAGCAGGCGTTGCCGTTCACCATCGTGCCGACCCTGTTCGACCGTCGCACCCAGGCCTCGCTCGGCACCTTGCGGGTGCTGCGCGACCTGTACCCGGATGACATCTGGCAAGGCTATATCCCGGTCGATACCCGGCTGCGCGACGCCAGTCGGGCGGGGCTGACACCTTCGCAGTTCGACGGCAAGAGCCGTGGCGTGCTGGCCTATCGTTCGTTGTTCAAGCACTTGCTGGCCCAGCAACTTGTCGCGCAGGTGGCTTGAGATGATTCGGCCGGTACAGATCGCGTCTCGCCCGCAATTGGCGTTGCAGTCCTATCTGGATGGGTTGCTGCAAGACGCCACCGAAGAGCTGGCACCCGAAGGGGTCCAGGTCATTGAAGCCCTCTCGACGATCGAGGCTGAAGGCGCGCTGGACGAGTTCCAGGCCGCGGTGCTCGAAGAACAGGCGCGTGATGCGCAGGCCATCGTGGCGGTGGCCGAGCCGCTCACCCCTGCGATGGCCAGTGCGCTTGTCGTGATGCCGGTGCTGGAAGCTCCTGCACCGATTCTGGCGCCCGAGGCTTTGGTTGCGCCGGTACAGCCGCTGCTGGTTGAACCCGTGGCTGAGGTGCACTTGCCGCCCAGCCAGACACCACCGCCCCTCGAGGGGGATGGCCGGCCGAGCTGGGCCGCGGAGCCGTTCGAATGCCTGCTGTTCGATGTCGCCGGCTTGACCCTGGCCGTGCCGCTGGTGTGCCTGGGTTCGATCTATCCGCTGGCCGGGCACGAGCTGACGCCGTTGTTCGGGCAGCCGGAGTGGTTCCTCGGGATTTTGCCGAGCCAGGCCGGCAACCTGAAGGTGCTGGATACCGCGCGCTGGGTCATGCCCGATCGCTATCGCGACGATTTTCGCCAGGGCCTGCAATACGTGATCTCGGTCCAGGGTTATGAGTGGGGGCTGGCCGTGCATCAGGTCAGCCGCTCGTTGCGCCTGAATCCGAACGAAATCAAATGGCGCAGCCACCGTGGTCAACGACCTTGGCTGGCGGGCACCGTGATCGAACACATGTGTGCGTTGCTGGATGTCGCGGCGCTGGCGGAGTTGATCGCCAGTGGCGGCGTCAGGCACATGGGCCATTTGAAACCGGTCAATCAACCGACATAACAGGTAGCGGGTCGCATGCACCGTGCGGCCAGGCAGAACACACACCGCCATGGGCAATTTTTTTTTCGAGGGGTCAGGGTATGAATGATAAGGCGTCGTCAGCAAAGGGTTCCGAAGATCCGATCCTGCAATGGGTAACCTTCAAGCTGGACAATGAAACCTACGGCATCAACGTGATGCGCGTCCAGGAAGTCCTGCGTTACACCGAGATCGCTCCGGTTCCGGGTGCGCCAAGCTACGTGCTGGGCATCATCAACCTGCGCGGCAACGTGGTCACGGTGATCGACACTCGCCAGCGCTTCGGCCTGGGGACGGTGGAAGTCAGCGACAACACCCGGATTGTGATCATCGAGGCCGACAAGCAAGTGGTCGGAATCATGGTCGACAGCGTGGCTGAAGTGGTTTACCTGCGTCAGTCGGAAATCGAGACCGCGCCGAATGTCGGCAACGACGAGTCGGCCAAGTTCATCCAGGGCGTGTGCAACAAGAACAACGAATTGCTGATCCTGGTCGAGCTGGACAAGATGATGAGCGAAGAAGAGTGGTCGGAACTGGAGAGTATCTGATTGATTCTCGAGGTTGCTGTCATTGTGCTGGGGTTGCTCTGGATTGGCACCCTGGCGATGTTTCTGGCCTACACCCGCAAGCCGCGCGAGCTGGCGGTGGAGCAGGCCAAGGCGGATGCGTTGCGCGATCAACGCCTCAAGGACCTGGCCAGACGCGTCGACAACTACCAGGACGGTAACGTGCGCATGGGCGAAGACCTGCATGAGTTGCGTGCGGTGGTCGGGCCCTTGCCGGACAAACTGGCGCAGCTCGAGCAGCGCGACCCGACGAGCCTGTCGTTCGCCCAGGCGGCGCGGCTGGTGGGGATGGGCGCCAGCGTCGATGAACTCATTCAGTCCTGCGGACTGACCCAGGCCGAGGCGGAGTTGATGCGCAAGATGCACAAGAACTAAAAGCAATGACGAGCGTCTGGCGCCGGGCGAACAATTGTGGCCAGGGAGCTTGCTCCCGCTGGGCTGCGAAGCGGCCCTACAACCTACAATTGCCTGCTTCCAGATAGACCTCGTCAGCTTTTTTGCGATTGCTGCGCCGAACGCGGACCGGCCGGCGGGAGCAAGCGCCCTCGCCACATTGAACGTGCTGCACCTGCTGGATCAATAATCCTCCCCTCGATCTGTCACATCCCGCGCAGCCATCGGCGCCTGCGCGTCATAGCCCGCCGGAAACTTGCCCTTGAGTTTCCAGGCAAACGCAATGATTTCGGCAATCGTGCGATACAACTCTTCAGGAATGCTGTCGCCCAATTCCATCCGCGCCAGCAGTCTCACCAGTTCGGCGTTTTCATAGATCGGCACTTCACAGTCGCGGGCGATTTCCAGGATGGCTTCGGCCAGCGCCTCGTCGCCCTTGGCGGTCAGCGTGGGGGCCTGGCTGCCGTCGTACTTGAGGGCGATGGCCTGGCGGGGCGGGTTGGGGTTTTTCATGCGGTATCGTCGACCCAGCGTTGTTCGAGACGGGTTTGCGGGCCAGGTGCAAGTCAAAAGTCGAAGTGAAAGCTGTTTAATTACCTGGTGGTTTTTGGTCCTTAGACAAAATTACACTTCTGTGCTCCCCTGCCTACAATCGCGCCAGAATCCACCGACTTGTGAAGTTTGCCTGTCGCCGATAAATTCGTCTCTGTCACAAAGCATTATAGTTTTGAATTGCTGATCAGTATTTGCTTGACGATTTAATTTTAAATTGGTTTGTGCGTTAAGTGTTGGCGGTGATGGCGTAATTTGATTTATATGGTTGCTTGGTTTTTTATGCTGTTTCCTGGTTGTTTTGTTTTAACTAATGCCCATAGCGTACGCAGTATCCATAATTGTGTATTGAGAGAATAATAAGGATCGTTATGTACCTCGCCAAGGTTAAAAAAATAGCTGCGGATATACTTTTTCTGGACTCTTCAGATGATATTGATAGTGGCGCATCATTCGAGGAAATAGGTTTTTCATCGATTGACTTCATTGATTTTTGTTATGAGGTCAAGGCTCAGATAAATCCAGATATTGAACCGCATGATATATGGCCGTTTGCAAGGCTGCTAGTCGATCCGCAATTTTACACTGGAGGTTGCTGGACTCAAGCGGGGAGAAAAATTGTCAATGACATATTGAGTGTGGATGACAATGTGGAGGTCGACCCCAAGTCGCTGGATAAATACTGGACGCTAGGGTTCTGCGCACAACGGATCGAGACAGTTCTAAATGCATAGTCTATTTATTACCGGCTATGGCATTGAACAGGCAGCGTTGAGCACGGATGATCTGGTTCAGTGCTTGACTGAGTGCCTGGACGATTTGCCGGACAACTCGCCAGGGGAGGCAAGGTTGTCAGCGGCAATTATTCCTCGCATCGCCCGAGAAGATCGGGCGATGCTGACCTCGCAAACGATTTGTAGCCTTAATGTCGGTTTCTCGGCCATGAGCATGGCCGAACAAAACGTTTGCTTCACGCCAGCTGAGAAAGACGCCATGTGCGTGTACACCACCTATGAAACGGTTCGGGACTTTCATGAGGTGGTTTGGCAGTTCAAATCGTCTAACGAATACTGCACCAATAAGGCTTCTTTGTTCGAAAACCTGGGGGAAATGGTCAACGCCGTGCATCCGTTACGGCTATTTCGAAAACTACCCACAAATAGTCTTTACCATTTGTCAAAGCTCTTCGGACTTCGCGGTGGCGGCTATCCCTTGCGTAAGATGTCGTTGGGCGGGCTCTCGTTGCTGGAGGAAGCGTTTTATAACCTGCCATGTAGCGAGTCGAGCGGTGCCTTGATCTGTGCTTACGGTGATATGTCGAAAGCCGATAACGCCCAGGTGTTCAAGAAAATGGGCTTGATCAATACCAGAGAGCCCCATCGCTCAAGCGTCCAGGGAACCAGCGGCGCAGTATCGTTGGTAGTTGAAACTGGGGAGCGGGTTTCCCGGTTGCAAGTCCAGCCGCTGGCCAAAATATTGCAGGCGGTCAGTCAATTTTCCACCAGCATGTTCGCTTCACGTCAGGACTGGGTTGAGGCCTACGCACTGCTGGAACCCTGGGTCCGTGAAAGTCATCCCGTCGTGGTGCTTTATGACAACGGTGCAGTTGGTGTTGGCGAAGCGGAAGTACAGGCGCTGGAGAGCAGTCTGAACACATTTGAGCTACGTCGATACAAACCCTGGTCGCGGTATGCCGTGGCCACCAGCGGACTGGTCGATCTGGTGTGTGCGTTGGCCGACCCCTCTATCGAGCCGGGCCGCGTAATCATCATCCATGGTGAAGGCGCAGGGATGGGCTTGGGCTTGATCGTGTTGCGCAAGTCATCGATACCATCGCAGAAGGTGTCGGCATGAATCAGCAAAGAGTTGTCATCAGCGGCTTCGGTTGTTGCACGCCGTTGGGCGATCACTATGCAGCCATTGAAGACGCGTTGCGTAATGGTCACTCCGGTGTGAGAAAAATCGCAAAATACGACAGCGCTACGTTCAAGAGCCACTTCGCCGGAATCCCCGTATCGGGAAACTTTGCGGACCAGGGTGAATTGCAGCGATTCAGTCATGATGAGTTCTATACCCGCAATGCCATGGAAAATCTGTTGGCATCGGTGTCCTTCGATCCGGCTGCCGTGGGCGAGCAGCGGATCGGGTGTTTCCTGGGGGTCGACGAACCTGTCGTGGGCATCCAGCAAACGGTCAATCTGGCCTACGACCTGTACAAGGTCGATGGTCAGTTTGCCAACCTTGACCTTGCACTTGAGAAGCACTTTCGGGTGCAGGACTTCATTCGCTACGACCCGACCAATGCACTACGCACAGTTCATAAACGTGTGCCGTTCAAAGGCCCTGCGTCCGTGCATCTGGGACTGTGTTCGGCGTCATTACAAGCCATCGGCACCGGTTATCAAGCCGTACGGCAGGGGCGTGTGGACGCAGCGATTGTCGGGGGCATCTCGGCCAAGGTTACGCCTGAGCATTACATCGGCCTGGAGTCGGTTGATATTATCGCCACCGATGAACGATTTGATCCCACAGGCCTGTCACGGCCCTTCGATGCGCGGCGTTCGGGCTATCTGCCGGCTGAGGGTGCAGTGCTGTTTCTCGTGGAGTCTCTTGACGCTTGCCTGAAAGCCGGGCGTGAGCCGTTAATGGAATTGGCAGGTTTTGGTACCAGTACCAATGCCAGTCATATCGTCAAGCCGGCACTCGATAGTGCCGAGATGAAGCTGGCCATGACCCGGGCATTGAGCAGCGCCGGGTTGCAGGCGAGTGATATCGGCATGGTCAATGCCCACGGGACGTCAACGATCCTCAATGATCTACACGAGTCAGCTGCCATTTGTGCGGTGCTGGGAGAGCAGGTGCCCGTCACCGCCAACAAGTCTTTGCATGGACACATGATCGCCGCCGCTGGCGCCATGGAAACCCTCAATACATTGATCAGTCTGCGCTCGGGGTTCATTCCCGGGACGATCAACCTCGAGTCCAAGGATCCCGACTGCCGGGCCAACGTTTCTCCATTCACCCTGCAACGTTCCGTGGATTACTGTCTGAAAAACTCCTTCGGTATGGGCGGCCTGGCCGCGTCGATGATATTTAAAAGAATCGGATAATGACTATAAAAAGCCGCACTTCGTTTGATATCGATAAGTTCAACAAAATGGTCGGCGAGTACGCCGAGCAGGCTTACCCGCTGGATTTGCCCCCGGTCACGGGGTATGACGACTTCGTGCAGAAATACCCTCCATTGAGCAAGCAAACGCTCATGGAGGTGAGTGATGTACTGATTGATGCCGGCCAACTCATGCATTGCTATGTCATCTCTACCTCGGGCACCACATCGGCTCCCTTGGTGCTAGCCAGTCGTATTTTCCAGCGCGTCACAGAAGACAGCTACCCGTACCAAGTTCGCGGTTTCATGGCCGAGCATGTGTTTTGTGCCGACGATACCGTGGTCAATCTCCTTACCGCTGGATGCCTGGGTTACAACTATGAAGGCATGTGCCGGATGCTTGAGCCGATCGGCTCGACCGTGTTGCCGGTAGGACGCCCCGACGTGATGAACAACATGCCGTCGTTGCTCGGCACCATGAAGCGCTTCAAGGCAAATGTGCTGGTGGGTTCGCCAACTGGAATCATCCAAGTCGCGCAGGCAGCAGAAAGGCTCGATGTGGACCTTGCAGTCACCAAGATCGTATTTGTCGGAGAAGCGTTCCACTTGGGCAAGCGAGAGTTCATTCAGCGGTTATGGCCGAAAGCTCGGTTCTACAGTCTTTACGGGGCCACCGAACTGGGGTTTGCAGCGCTGAATACGCCAGCCATGGAAGCGCATCAGCATCTGATACTTTCTGACTGGTTCTTCATGGAGCAAACCGAGGCCGGCGAGTTGCTGGTCACTGATCTGAAAGCCCCGGTGGTGCCTATCATTCGCTACCGGATAGGTGATGTCGGTGAACTGAATCAGGGGGAAGACAACCAGTACTACCTCACAATCGGCCAAAGAGTTGCCGAGGAGTTCAGTCTCGGCGGACACCGCATCTGCCTGACGCTGATTGAGCAGGTACTGGTGGCCGCTGATGTGCCGGCAGAGGCGTTCCAGGTGCAGCTGTCAACCACCGATGCCGGGAAGGATTGCGTTACTGTGCTCGTCGATCTCGATCCATCGGTAATCGATGCGTCCTGGACCGCACGCTTGGAAGAGCAACTCTTCCATATTCCGAAGTTGAAAGAGGCGGTGATGCGTGGTGTTGCGGTGGTCAAGTGGGCCGGTAATGTAGACTTCGCCTATAACCCACGGGGTAAGTTCAACCGTTTGCTTGATCAGCGCAATCAATTGTCAGTCGTCAGTTGATCGTCACTGTTTGTCCAGGTACATGGAGTGCCAAGGGGTTTCTATGCTCGACATTTTGCGTGGTACGCCGCTGTGGGTTTATGCGGTCTTCTTTATCGTGACGTATTACGGCGTCATTGCATGCTTCAAGAATCATGAATCGAAAAGATCATTACAAATTACACCGGCGATATTCGTCACTATTTCCCTGACGTCGCTAAAACTCTCCCAGGGACTCGTGATTCCGCTTTCGGTTTATGCACTGGGGTTACTGGTCGGGTGGTTTCTGGCCTTGCGCTTCTACTCCTACCACAACGTGGAGCGTGAGGGCGCGCGCCTGGTGTTGGGGGGGACGGTCAAGGTATTGGTGGTGTATTGGTGCTTTTTTGCCTGGCGTTATTACAGTGGTTACCAGGCTGCCATGCAGCCGGAACTGGCCGATGAAGTTTCATCAGTGGCCTGTGCAGCACTGGGTTCCGGGCTGATCAATGGTTTGATTGTTGGTCGATCCCTCAGGTTATTGCGTTTTTTCAAGCTCGATAACGTTACAGTGGCGTCTTCCAAATGACAGCTTATCTGGATATGTGTCCATCGGTTATTCCGTCGGAACAAGGCTGGTGCAGCCGGGTGAACGAAGGACGCTTTAACGACTACATCGAGTATTACGGCGCTGTCGTCGTGCTTGCCGAGTTACTGGGTCAGTTTGCCGTGCGTTGTGTACGGGGCGCCGCTCATGGCGAGACACCGTCGACGCATTACGTGCCAGCATTGATTACCGGCCTGCGAAGTGTGGACCCGCAAAGGATTTCGCAATTGACGGGACTGGTCAACATCGACAGCGGAGCAGGGCGTGTCGAAGTCTTCGGCACACTTGATTCGGGCGCCCGGGATTGTGTGTTGGCCACCATCACGGTTTTAAGCTTGAAGGAACAGCAGTCATGATCAAACTCATGATTCCATGGCTGTTGTTCCCCTATCTGGTTGACTGGTTCGGCGGCAACTTCGCGAAGACAGCCCTGGCGGTGGCCTTTTTTATGTTCGTCCTGTGTTTTGACAACCTTCGAAGAGGCTTCATCATTGAGTGCGCGTTGGTCATTTGTGTGCTCGGCATGGCACTGGCTTCCCTCTATTGGCCAGGGCTCTCTACGTTTGAAAGCGTCAAACTTCTGCTGTACGGCGTGTTAACAGTGATTGGCTGGTCGAGTGTGCTGTTGGGTCAACCGTTCACCCTGCAATACAGTCGTGAAGGTGTTGCTGACAATGTTTGTCGGTCGAGCGAGTTTTTCGAAATCAACAATACCATCACCAAGGTATGGTGCATGTCCTTCTCAATAAACTGGGTATTGGCCGGTTTGAGTCTGGGTTTTGAAGCGTACTGGCCGGTTTTTTTGATCGGCTCCTATATGAGCATATTGGTGGCGTCGGTGATGACGGAAGTATTTCCGGAGGCCTACTTGAGTAAAAGGACTTTGGTAAATGGCTGATTTGAAGATTTTTCAAGTGGACTCCTCTGTCGTTTCGGCGCAGCGCTTTGATGCTCGTCTGACCGTTAATGCAGTAGCGCCGATATTTGCAGAGCACTTTCCCGACTATCCTATTGTGCCCGGCGCCTGCATCGTCGGTTTCATCAGTGATTGCATTGCTCTGATGAAAGGGGCAGCAGTGGGCGCGTTCACGATTCCCCGAGTCGCCTTTCTCGAACCGATCGTTCCACAGTTGTCGCTTTGCCTGGAGATCGAGAAAAGACTCGACAGTTACCGTTTCAGAATCCATCACGAGGCCATCAATTATTGTCGCGGCGTGATAGCGCTTGAAGGAGATGGAGTATGAGTGGCATTGCAATTGTAACCGGTGGCACCCGGGGTATCGGTCGTTGTATCGCCGAAAAATTGCTAGGCGCCGGTTATAAAGTCTTTGTTACCTATGCTTGCGATGAGCAGGCTGCGTCCAGTCTCATGGCGGAATGTCTTGGCTTGAGCGCGTTGCAACTCGATGGTCGACGTATTGATCAGATACAGTTGTTGCGTGACCAAATCCTTGCACAAGGTACGCCTTCAGTGCTGGTGAACAATGCCGGCACTACCGGAGACGGGATTTTTTTGAATGCCGGCCTGGAGACGTTCCATCAAGTGATGGAGACCAATTTCGGGAGTACATTGAACTACTGCAATGTTTTCGCGCCCATCATGGCGGCCGCCCGCTTTGGCAATATCATCAACGTCAGTTCGGTCGCGGCCACTAAAATAAAACTTGGTAATACGGCCTATGGGTGTGCTAAGGCAGCCATTGAACGATTGACGCTCGGGTTGGCACTTGAGCTGGCGAGGTTTGATGTGAAAGTTAATGGCATTGCTCCGGGCTTTGTCGATACTGATATGTTTAAGGCCTTTGCCAAAGGCGGCGAGCGCGATATTATGAAATCGATACCGGGAAGGAAAATAATGCAGCCCGAGGAAATTGCCAATATGGTCTTTTTGTTAGCGACCCGTCAGTTTAATACAACGGGCACTGTCATTAGGGTCGGTAATGGTGAAAATATCGGGTGACGCAGCTTGTTATCCATCCCTTGCCTGAATTGCTTACCCGATATAACTGAACCCGCCCTGTCTTTATGAGGTTGCATCTGTGAATGCCGAACCGGTGTCATCGTGTGTGCGAGGTGCGTGCGCGTCCTTAATACCAGAGTGGCTGGCGCTTTATTTCAAGAGGATCAACTTGGACGTCCCCACGGATGTAAATGCCAGGACACTGGCTGATATCCACTTTGCCCATGCAAATGCCATCGCATACGACATGCTCGATGTCTTCCTTGGTATAACGCCGTCTTTCGACATGGAGGCGATCAGTGACAAGCTCACATCAGGACGCCGGGGTGGTGGCTGCACCCAGATGAACGGATTGCTGGCGGCGGTGCTGGAGACACTGGGCTTCAGCGTCCGGCGCAGTCTGTCCGCGGTATCTCGGGAAGATGGGGGCATGAACGTGTCAACTCACATGGTGCTGTTGGTGTGGGCCAATAACGAAGAGTGGGTCTGTGATGTTGGATTCGGCTATCGGGGTTTTTTGTATCCCCTGCGCCTGCTTCACGATGCGCAAGCCGTGCAGGGTGTCCATGAGTATCGGGTACAGCGTACCGGAACTTCGGTGTGGAGCATTCAATACCGGCGCGGTGTGCAGTGGATAAACATGTATGTACTGCGAGATGCCAGTTACGGCGCACACGAATTTGTGGTGGGCCAGTTTTTTAATGCCTATTCACCGTTGTCGCCCTTCAAAAACAATCTGGTGTGTGCCCGGCCATCGCTTCTGGGTGGCTGCTATCTGATTAATAATGTGCTGGTTTCCATTCAACAATGCACTCGTGATCGACGTCATGTCAATTCGCGCTGTGAGTTGGTGGAAGTATTGGAAGAATATTTTGATATTAAACTTAAGATTGGCGACTTCGTGTCGTTACCTGGTGATATTTTTAATGGTCTTCGGTAGCTAAAGAGGAACAAGAAAATGCCGTCATGTTTGATTGCTAATCCTGTGTCAAACGCCAATATTCTGGTTCGCTATTTGAAAGAGCGGGGCGTTGATTGCTACGCCATCATTGAGCTCGATAAAGTGGCGCGGATACCGAAACTCAATGCGAAAAAGAAAGGTGAGTTTCAGGCTGAACTCTACAAAGGCATATTTACCAGCGAAGACCAATTACCTCCAGTAGGGAGTGGTTTGTTCGACGCTGTGTTGGCGGGCAGTGAGAATGGTGTGTTCTTGGCGGAAAAGCTTGCTGCTCACTATTCGCTGCCAGGAAACGACCCGGCGACATCGTTCCGGCGTCGACACAAGGACCAGATGCAGCATTCGCTGGCGCAAGCGGGCCTGGCATTTATTCCCACCCTAGTACTCAATGGGCGTGAAAGTGTAGGGCCGGCGATAGCAGAGTGGGATCACTATCCCTGCGTTCTCAAGCCACAGTCTTCTGCCGGCGGCGAAGGGGTACAGCGTTGCAACAACCACACTGAACTGCAGCAGGCATTGGACAACGCTTCCTGGGACACGTTTTCCGCGACCTGGACAGTCAATGACCATTTTTTGATCCAGCCCATGATCCAGGGGCCGGAGTATGTGGTGGACATGGTGGCGTGCGCAGGCAAGTACGTTGTTTCATCGGTTTGTCGTTATGTTCGCAGTGATGAGTTGGACATTGCCGGGTGCGACTTCGTTAAAAAATTCACCTTCATGCTGCCCCTTGACCGGCCGGTCTGCCAAGCCTTGAGCGACTACGCCAAGCGTGCCGCCAATGCGCTCGACATCACGTACGGTGCGGTGCATATGGAACTGGTCATGGGCGAGGATGGCCCCGTGATGATTGAGGCAGCCGCCCGTATGCACGGCACCATTACCCCCCAATTGTTTGTCGACTGCTACGACGCCTCGCTGTTGGAGCAGTTGTACGAGGCTTATTTCGGCGATGCCGAAAACATGCGCGATGCAGTATTGAAAGCTCCTGCCATCGTTTCTGATGTGATTTGCGTCGAGAGCGGTGTTTATTCAACGAGCGAGCCATTGCTGGAGCAATGCCTGGCGCTACTGAGTTCCTTCAAGGGTTATGTTTGTGTGATCAGTGAAGGTGACGAGTACGGGCCGACCCACAATCTGATTTCATCACCAATGAATGCCAGTTTCTGTGACACCGATGCTGACCGTTTGTGGGCCGATGTGACCGCTTTCGACCAGGCAGCAGAGCATCTGCTGGGCGGGATTGTCTTTAGCGAAGAGGACTGGGGCTCAATTCGCCGCACCTATGACGAGTACCTGGCGAGCTGATTTGTCAACGTGACGAACGTCGTCCGCCGGCCGACGTTCTCATTGATGCTCAGTAGGCGTTACATCGTGTTCCACCATCAGCGCATCCGGCCTCATCCCCGCCGGAAACTTGCCCTTGAGTTTCCAGGCGAACGCAATGATCTCGGCAATCGTGCGATACAACTCTTCAGGAATGCTGTCGCCCAATTCCATCCGCGCCAGCAGTCTCACCAGTTCGGCGTTTTCATAGATCGGCACTTCACAGTCGCGGGCGATTTTCAGGATGGCTTCGGCCAGCGCCTCGTCGCCCTTGGCGGTCAGCGTGGGGGCCTGGCTGCCGTCGTACTTGAGGGCGATGGCCTGGCGGGGCGGGTTGGGGTTTTTCATGCGGTATCGTCGACCCAGCGTTGTTCGAGACGGGTTTGCGGGCCCT
>NZ_FYDL01000009.1:0-44228 GCF_900187505.1 Pseudomonas sp. Irchel s3h17 | reverse complement strand
GTCGCCCTTGGCGGTCAGCGTGGGGGCCTGGCTGCCGTCGTACTTGAGGGCGATGGCCTGGCGGGGCGGGTTGGGGTTTTTCATGCGGTATCGTCGACCCAGCGTTGTTCGAGACGGGTTTGCGGGCCCTGGGGTGGTTTGCCGAGGTGGCAACCCAGTTCGCCAACGTTCAGCCCGGCGGCCAGCAGTTGCGCGCGCAGGCTGCCCAGGTGCTGTTCGATCAGGCTCGCGGTGTAGGGGCGCTCGGCCCAGAGCTGGCTGGACAGGCTACCGCGTACCAGTTGAGCCTGCACCTGCAACGACCCCAGCGGCTCCAGGTCGAAGGCCAGGTCAACCCGCCACAGCGGTTGCCGGGCTTCGCGTTCGGTGGGTTGATCCTTGTGCTCCCGGGGTGGCGGATCTTCACGCTGGAGTTTGACCTGCAACGGCACGATGTCTTGCCCGTTGCGCATGGGGATTTCCAGCTGCCAGGTGGTTTGCAGCCGGCCATCCTCGGTCATGCCGGTTTGTTCCAGGCCCGCCAGTTGATGGCTTTGCAGGCGAGAGATGGCGGCTGCCGCCAGGCGCAACAGGTGCTCCAGGTCGCCTTCGCCGTCCTGGCTCTGCAGTAGGCGCGAAGGCAGGGGGAAGCTGCCGGGGTGCGGCTTGGCACTGACCTGGCCCAGGGTCCCGAGGGCGTTGCGCACGAAGCTTGGCAGCGCCTGGGCCAAGGTGTTGGCCGCAATGGCGGCATTGAAACTGGTATTGGCCGGCAATCCCGGCGCCAGCTGTGCCACCAGGCGCAGCAGGTTGCCTTTCAGGTCCTGGGCCAGCTCGGGAGACGCTCCGGCGAGCAGCTTGTTTTCCAGAAACAGACCGCTGTTGGCCAGCGCCAGCGCCAGCCCTTTGCTGGAACTTAATTGTTGTGCATCGGGCAGGCTTGCCAACAGTTGCTCGACGGTGGCACGCAACTCGGCGGGCTGGCCGGCGGGCAGGTTTTGCAAGGCCTTGAGCAAACCCTCCAGCGAGCCTTGACGGTGCTGCTGGTTGATCAGCTGTTGAGCGATCGCCAGTTGATCCTGGCGGTTGGCGAGCGGCACGAAACTCAGGGTCTGCGAGTCCTGGATCAGGGCGCTGAGCAGGGTGCCGATGCGCAGCGGTTGCGCACTGTCGATACTCAGGGTGCTGCCGCTGAGCGCCGTATTGAGCAGGCTCACCATGGAGCGGTACACCGCCGGTTGCCCCGGGGTTTGGGGTAACGCCTGCTGGGTCAGTACTTTACCCTGCAACAACGTGCCGACCGGCAGTTGCGAGGTGTCCAGGCGGGTGAGGGCGGCAATGTTCGCGGCCTGGACCTGTTGTGCCGTGATCGCCAGGTTGCTGGCCGAGGGTTGAGTGAGGGTCAGGCCGGTACCCTGGGGCAGCGGCAGATTGCTGGTGGCCTGCACCGTGGTCTGGCGGCCGCTGTCGAGCGTCACTTTGAGCAGGAGCTGGAAGATCTGGTCGTTCTGCTTGAGCGACAGGACTTGCGCGTCGGCACTTTTGCCCGCCGCGATCAGGCCATCCATGGGCGTGAGCAGCTTGAGCAACTCGCCACTGACCTGCTGGCGCGACGGGACCGCTGCGGTGGGGGGCAATGGAAGAATGTTGATCTCACCGGTCATCAGGTCACACCCTGTCGAAATTGCCCTCTTTAGAGTAGGACATCACATGTATAATGCGGCCCGTCTTCGGAGACCTCGCGAAAACATCGCAATTGTTTGACCCAGCTCTCTGGAACAGGCCGTCAATGCCTCTATGCTGCACCACGTTAACGGCCGATCCACAGCCGACTTGAACCGTAAAGGCCCGCGATCTTTTGACCATCCCTCGACTACAAGCCGTAGCGCTCGCCTGCGAGCGAGACTTGCGAATGCTCTTCGAGCACCTCGAATTGCAGCTGGGCAGCGGTGACATGTTGCAGATCAGCGGCCCCAACGGCAGCGGCAAGACCAGCCTGCTGCGCCTGCTCGCCGGGTTGATGCAGCCTACCAGCGGCCAGGTGTTGCTCAATGGCCAGCCACTCAATCAACAGCGCACGGAGCTGGCCCACAACCTGCTGTGGATCGGCCATGCCGCCGGCATCAAGGACTTGCTGACCCCTGAGGAGAACCTCAGCTGGTTGTGCGCCTTGCATCAACCGGCCACGCATGAGGCCATCTGGCGGGCGCTGGAAGCGGTAGGACTGCGTGGTTTCGAAGATGTTCCCTGCCACACCTTGTCCGCCGGGCAGCAACGCCGGGTCGCCCTGGCGCGGTTGTACCTGGACAGTCCGACGTTGTGGATTCTCGACGAGCCGTTTACCGCGCTCGACAAACAAGGTGTCGCCCAGCTGGAAGAACACCTGGCCGCACACTGCGAGCAGGGTGGCATGGTGGTCTTGACCACTCACCACACCCTGACCCGGATGCCGGCCGGTTACCGCGACATTGATCTGGGGCGGTGGGCCGTATGAGTGTCTTTGCGCTGTTGGTCGCCCGTGAGGCGCGCTTGCTGTGTCGTCGACCGGCAGAGCTGGCCAACCCTCTCGTATTCTTCGCCATCGTCGTTGCATTGTTCCCGCTGGCGGTCGGACCTGAGACACAATTGTTGCAAACCTTGTCGCCGGGCCTGGTCTGGGTAGCGGCCCTTTTGTCGGTTTTGCTCTCGCTGGACGGGCTTTTTCGCAGTGATTTCGAGGACGGATCCCTTGAGCAGTGGGTCCTTTCGTCGCACCCCCTGCCTCTTCTGGTTTTGGCCAAGGTACTGGCACACTGGGTGTTTTCCGGCCTGGCACTGGTATTGCTTGCGCCGTTACTGGCGTTGATGCTCGGTTTGCCTGCCGCTTGTCTGCCGGTTTTGCTCTTGTCGCTGTTGCTGGGTACACCGGTACTGAGCTTGCTCGGTGCGGTCGGTGCGGCACTGACGGTGGGTCTCAAGCGCGGTGGCTTGCTGCTGGCGCTGTTGATTTTGCCGTTGTACATCCCGGTGCTGATCCTGGGCAGTGGCGCCTTGCAGGCGGCGCTCCAGGGCATGCCGGCAACCGGGTATCTGCTGTGGCTGGGTAGCCTGGCCGCCCTGGCGATAACCCTGACACCCTTTGCAATAGCTGCTGGCCTGAAGATCAGCGTCGGCGAATAATGAGGCCTGGTTATTTTTTAACCAGAAAAGGCCCTGGCTTTTCGTGACAACGAAAAACAACCGTGATGGAAACAGTAATGAACTGGACCTGGTTTCATAAACTCGGCTCACCCAAGTGGTTTTACGGCATCAGCGGTAGAATGCTGCCCTGGCTGAGCATCGCCGCGTTGCTGCTGATCGGCATCGGTGCCGTCTGGGGCCTGGCCTTCGCGCCGCCGGACTACCAGCAAGGCAACAGCTTCCGGATCATCTACATTCATGTGCCGGCCGCCATGCTGGCCCAGTCCGTCTATGTGATGCTGGCGGTCTGCGGCATTGTCGGACTTGTGTGGAAGATGAAACTGGCGGACGTGGCCCTGCAGTGCGCCGCGCCGATCGGTGCCTGGATGACCGCCGTGGCGCTGGTGACCGGGGCGATCTGGGGCAAGCCGACCTGGGGCTCGTGGTGGGTCTGGGATGCACGGCTGACGTCGATGCTGATCCTGCTGTTTCTGTATTTCGGCCTGATTGCCCTGGGCAATGCCATCAGCAATCGCGACAGCGCGGCCAAGGCCTGCGCGGTGCTGGCGATTGTCGGTGTGATCAACATCCCGATCATCAAGTACTCGGTGGAGTGGTGGAACACCCTGCACCAGGGCGCCACCTTCACCCTCACCGAAAAACCGGCGATGCCGGCGCAAATGTGGCTGCCGTTGTTGCTCACGGTGCTGGGCTTCTACTGTTTCTTCGGCGCGGTGCTATTGCTGCGCATGCGCCTTGAAGTGCTCAAGCGCGAAGCGCGTGCCAGCTGGGTGAAAGCCGAAGTGCAAAACAGCCTGGAGGCCGCGTCATGAGTTTCGCTTCATTTGGCGACTTCCTCGCCATGGGCCATCACGGTCTTTATGTCTGGTCGGCCTATGGCATCTGCCTGGCGGTACTGGCCCTCAACGTGGCTGCGCCGATCCTGGCCCGCAAGCGTTATCTGCAACAAGAGGCGCGTCGTCTGCGCCGGGAGAACAGCCAGTGAATCCGCTGCGTAAAAAACGTCTTGTCATCATTCTCGCGATCCTGGTCGGTGTCGGCGCTGCCGTCGGCCTGGCCTTGAGCGCCCTGCAGCAGAACATCAACCTGTTCTACACGCCGACCCAGATCGCCAACGGCGAAGCTCCGCAAGACACGCGCATCCGCGCGGGCGGCATGGTCGAAGCCGGGTCCCTGCAGCGCTCCGGCGATTCGTTGGACGTCAGGTTCGTGGTGACCGACTTCAACAAGTCCGTGACCATCACCTACCGCGGCATCCTTCCGGACCTGTTCCGTGAAGGGCAGGGCATCGTTGCGCTGGGCAAGCTGAACGCTGATGGCGTAGTGGTGGCGGACGAAGTGCTGGCCAAGCACGACGAGAAGTACATGCCGCCCGAAGTGACCAAGGCGCTCAAAGACAGTGGTCAATCCGCTCCCACACCCGCGAAGGAGGGTTGATCCATGACTTCCGGTCTCTTTATTCCCGAGCTTGGCCACCTGGCGATGATTCTCGCCCTGTGCTTTGCCGTCGTGCAGGCCATTGTGCCGTTGCTCGGCGCCTGGCGCGGCGATCGCCTGTGGATGGGCCTGGCCCAGCCTGCGGCGTGGGGGCAGTTCACCTTTCTGGCGTTCGCCTTCGGGTGCCTGACCTATGCCTTCATGGCCGATGACTTCTCGGTCGCCTATGTGGCCAACAACTCCAACAGCGCGTTGCCCTGGTACTACAAGTTCAGCGCCGTGTGGGGCGCCCACGAAGGTTCCCTGTTGCTGTGGGCGCTGATTCTCGGTGGCTGGACCTTCGCGGTGTCGGTGTTCTCCCGGCAACTGCCGCAGGTCATGCTGGCCCGGGTACTGGCGGTGATGGGCATGATCAGCACCGGTTTCCTGTTGTTCCTGATCGCTACCTCGAACCCGTTCGAGCGCATCCTGCCGCAAATGCCGACGGATGGCGCCGACCTCAATCCGTTGTTGCAAGACATCGGCCTGATTGTTCACCCGCCGATGCTCTACATGGGCTACGTCGGCTTCTCGGTGGCCTTCGCCTTCGCCATTGCCGCGTTGATGGGCGGTCGCCTGGATGCGGCGTGGGCCCGTTGGTCCCGTCCCTGGACCATTGTTGCCTGGGCTTTCCTGGGTATCGGCATCACCCTCGGCTCGTGGTGGGCCTACTACGAACTCGGCTGGGGTGGCTGGTGGTTCTGGGACCCGGTGGAAAACGCCTCGTTCATGCCATGGCTGGTCGGCACCGCGCTGATCCACTCGCTGGCGGTGACTGAAAAACGGGGTGTGTTCAAGAGCTGGACCGTGTTGCTGGCCATCGCCGCGTTTTCCCTGAGCCTGCTGGGCACCTTCCTGGTCCGTTCCGGCGTCCTGACGTCGGTGCACGCATTCGCCTCGGACCCTGAGCGCGGTGTGTTCATCCTGATCTTCCTGCTGTTCGTGGTGGGCGGTTCGCTGACGCTGTTTGCCTTGCGCGCGCCGGTGGTCAAGAGCCACGTGGGCTTCAACCTGTGGTCCCGTGAAACCCTGCTGCTGGGCAATAACCTGGTGCTGGTGGTGGCGGCCTCGATGATTCTGCTGGGCACCTTGTACCCGCTGGTGCTGGACGCCCTGACCGGCGCCAAGCTGTCAGTAGGCCCGCCGTACTTCAACGCCCTGTTCATTCCATTGATGGCATTGCTGATGATGGTCATGGCGGTGGGCGTGCTGGTGCGCTGGAAAGACACCCCGGTGAAATGGCTGCTGGGCATGCTGACCCCGGTGCTGCTGGGCAGCGCCGCGCTGGCCGTGGTGGCCGGGATCGCCTACGGCGATTTCAACTGGGCGGTGCTGGCGACCTTCATGCTCGCGGCCTGGGTGTTGCTGGCCGGTGTGCGTGACATCTTCGATAAAACCCGTCACAAGGGCCTGGTCAAGGGCCTGCCGACCCTGACCCGCAGCTACTGGGGCATGCAGATCGCGCATTTTGGCATCGCCGTGTGCGCGCTGGGCGTGGTGCTGTCGAGCCAGAACAGCGCCGAGCGCGATTTGCGCCTGGACCCGGGCGAGTCGATGGAGCTGGCCGGTTATCACTTCGTGTTCGAAGGGGCCAAGCACTTCGAAGGCCCGAACTTCACCTCCGACAAGGGCACCGTGCGGGTGATCCGCGATGGCAAGGAAGTCAGTGTCCTGCACCCGGAAAAACGCCTGTATACCGTGCAGAACTCGGTCATGACCGAAGCCGGGATCGACGCCGGCTTCACCCGGGACATCTATGTGGCCCTGGGTGAATCGCTGGGCGATGGCGCCTGGGCCGTGCGCGTGCACGTCAAGCCGTTCGTGCGCTGGATCTGGTTCGGCGGCCTGCTCACCGGTTTTGGCGGTTTGCTGGCGGCAATGGACCGGCGTTATCGGGTCAAGGTGAAAAGCCGTGTGCGTGAAGCGCTGGGCATGACGGGAGCGACTGCATGAAACGTTGGTTGATGGTGTTGCCACTGGCGCTGTTCCTGGTGGTCGCCGTGTTTCTTTATCGGGGGTTGTACCTGAACCCGGCCGAGTTGCCTTCGGCCATGATCGGCAAGCCGTTCCCGGAGTTCTCCCTGCCCACGGTGCAGGGCGACAAGACCCTGACCCGCGCCGACCTGTTGGGCAAGCCGGCGCTGGTCAACGTCTGGGGGACCTGGTGCATTTCCTGCCGGGTCGAACACCCGGTGCTGAACAAGCTGGCCGAGCAGGGCGTGGCGATCTACGGCGTCAACTACAAGGACGTCAATGCCGACGCCTTGAAGTGGCTGGCCGAGTTCCATAACCCGTACCTGCTGGACATCCGTGACGAGGAGGGCACCCTGGGCCTGAACCTGGGTGTCTACGGTGCCCCGGAAACCTTCTTCATCGACGCCAAGGGCATCATTCGCGACAAATACGTCGGGGTGATCGACGAAGTGGTCTGGCGTGAGCAACTGGCGTTCAAGTACCAGGCGCTGGTCGACGAGGCCAAGCCATGAAGCGCTGGATTGCCGCCGCCGTACTGGGCTTGAGCATCGCGGGTGTGGCCCATGCGGCCATCGACACCTACGAGTTCGCCAAGGAAGGCGATCGCGAGCGGTTTCGCGAGCTGACCAAAGAGCTGCGTTGCCCCAAGTGCCAGAACCAGGACATTGCCGACTCCAACGCGCCGATTGCCGCTGACCTGCGCAAAGAGATTTTCCGCATGCTCGGCGAGGGCAAGGACAACCAGCAGATCATCGACTTCATGGTCGATCGCTATGGCGACTTCGTGCGCTACAAGCCGGCCCTGACCGGCAAGACCGCGCTGTTGTGGTTTGGCCCGGCCGGGCTGTTGCTCGGAGGTGTGGTGGTGATTGCCCTGATCGTCCGTCGTCGGCGCGTCGAGCGTGCCGCTGGCAAGGACACGCTTACTGACGAGGAGCGCAAGCGCCTCGACCAACTGTTGGATAAAAACCAAGAATGATTGATTTCTGGCTCGCTGCAGGTCTGCTTCTACTGGTTGCCCTGAGTTTTCTATTGATCCCGGTGCTGCGGGGCCGTCGCGCCCAGCGCGAAGAGGATCGTACCGCGCTGAACGTGGCGCTTTACCAAGAGCGCGTGGCCGAGTTGCAGTCGCAGCAGGCCGAAGGCGTGCTCGATGCGACGCAGATGAGCGCCGGTCGTGACGAAGCCGCCCGTGAGCTGTTGGCCGACACCGAAGGTGCCGATACCGGCCGGGTTTCCCGCTTGGGCAAGCCGCTGCCGTTGCTGGCCGCGATCCTGGTGCCGGTGTTGGGGCTGGGGCTGTACCTGCATTTTGGTGCCAGCGACAAGGTCGAATTGACCCGCGAGTTCGCCCAGGCGCCGCAGTCGATGGAAGAGATGACCCTGCGCCTGGAGCGTGCCGTTGCCGCTCAGCCGGACTCTGCCGAAGGCCTGTACTTCCTGGGGCGTACCTATATGGCCCAGGACCGTCCGGCGGACGCCGCAAAGATTTTCGAACGCACCGTGGCCATTGCCGGTCGTCAGCCCGAGTTGCTCGGCCAGTGGGCCCAGGCCCAGTACTTTGCCGACAACAAGAAGTGGTCGGACAAGGTCCAGGCGCTGACCGACGAAGCGCTCAAGGCTGATCCGAAAGAAGTCACCAGCCTCGGCCTGCTGGGCATCGCGGCCTTCGAAGGCGAGCGTTACCAGGAGGCCATCGACTACTGGAATCGCCTGCTGGCGCAACTGCCAGCCGAGGACAATTCGCGCAGCGCCCTGCAGGGCGGCATCCAACGGGCGAGCGAAAAATTGCAGGAGAGCGGCGGTGCCGTGGCCAAGGCTCCGGTCGCCGCGGCCAAGCCCGCGGCGCTGCTGAAGGTGACCGTCGACCTGGCGGCTGACCTGAAGGCCAAGGTCCTGCCGGGTGACAGCGTGTTCATCTTTGCGCGCGCCACGTCCGGCCCGCCGGCCCCCCTGGCAGCCAAGCGCCTGACAGTCGCCGACCTGCCTGTGACCGTTGAGCTGGGTGATGCCGACGCAATGATGCCGCAGTTGAAACTGTCCAACTTTCCTGAAGTCCAACTGGTTGCGCGCGTGTCTCGTGCCGGTCAACCGACTGCCGGCGAATGGATCGGTCGCAGCCAGCCTTTGGCCAGCAGCACCACCGCGCCGCAAATACTGACCATCGACAGTCCGGACAAATAACCAGGAAACACCGCAATGACCGTATTCGCCCGTATCACTCTGCTCAGCCTGGTTTTGGGGTTGAGCGCCTGTGCGGTCCAGGAGCCATTACCGGATACCCGGCCATTGCCGCCGATCCCGCCATCGGGCCCGACGACCAAGCCTGGGCCTTCCACCGCGCCCAGCAAGCCGGTGACCCCGAACAAACCGGGCAAGCCCCTGCCTCGCACCTCGGCAAGCTTCGCCCCACCTCCTGGCGGCAACAGCCACTGGGACGCCAGATTGGGTGTCTATGTCCTCGACGACCAGACCAACGTCTTCTACCGCCAGCGCACCTACTATCGCTGGAACAACGGTTGGAGCCGCAGCATCAGCCCGCAAGGGCCATGGGAGGATACCGATATCCATGGCGTGCCGTCGGGGTTGGGCCGGCAGTACGGGCAGTAACGCAAACGGCGACCTTCGGGTCGCCGTTTTTGCAGGTGGGTTCAATGCATCTACCGGCTCAGTCCTCGCCGCAGACACCGATCAATTCAACACGCTGTAAAACAACCGTACGTCACGGCTCGACTTTTTGTGCTTGAGTAAAAGTAACTCTAGGGTTATTTTTATTTGGGCCGGGGCAAGGAGGCGCGTGGTGCAGAGCAGGTTATTGATCAAGGAGCTGGAGGCGGCGGGCTGGAGGCTCGACCGGGTCACTGGCAGTCATCACATCTTCACCCACCCTTACAGTCCGTTCACGATACCCGTACCCCATCCAAAGAAAGACTTGCCGATCGGGACGGTTAAAAGCATCAGGAGGCGAGCCGGGCTTCATTACCCGGTAGCCAGTTACGCAGGAGATCCGTAATGCAATTTCCCATCTGTATCGAATGGGGCGACGAGGACACCGCCATCGGTATTCAGATCCCCGATATTCCGGGCGCTGTCACCGCAGGAGACACGTTTGAAGAGGCTTACAACTCAGCGGTAGAAGTTGCCCACATCATGTTGCAGGAGATCGCCGCTGGCGGGGAGGACATACCGATGCCGACTTCTGCCGCGTTGCACCGCAGTAACCCGGATTTTTCCGACATGGGCTGGGGGATGCTGGAACTGGACATCGCGCCTTATCTGGGCAAGACCGAGAAGGTCAACGTGACATTGCCGGGCTACGTGATCCAGCGCATTGACCGCTATGTACGGGAGCATAACGTTAAAAGCCGCTCCTCCTTTTTGGCCGACGCGGCATTGGAGAAACTGGTGAGGCACTGAGAAACACCTGCAGGTAATAGGGGTAACTTCGTCCCGAGTAGTTACGTTTCCTGGTATTGCAGCGGGTGGACTTCGGGTAGAACTCTGATGGGCGTTGGTTTAGTTTTCCCGATCATCTCAAGGAATCGGGAGTCCCTATGCAGAAGTCGGTTTTGAATCCTTCAACTGTTTTCAACTCGCTGCAGTACGGTTTCAGCCAGGCCGTTGAAGTGAGCGGCGGGCGCCGTTTGTTGTTATCCGGTCAGGTTGGTGTCGATGAGTGTGAGCGCACGGTTGCCCTGGGGCTGCGCGAACAAGCGGACAAGGTATTCGACAACATCGAGGCCATACTGGCCGAGGCGGGTGGAGACTTGTCTCATGTGGTGATTATGCGGATTTACATTGTCGATTCTGCCCGTGATCAGCAGGACCAGATCACCGAGGTGTTGTTGGAGCGTTTTCCGAGCAATCCGCCGGCGTCATCGTGGGTGATGGTGAGTGGTCTTTCGCTACCGCAATGGCTGATTGAGGTGGAAGTGGAGGCGATGCTTCCTTAGTCGACCCCAAGGTTAATGCCCGTCAGTTAAGCCGCAGAACCCGTGGGAGCGGGCAAGCCCGCTCCCACAGGATCTTCTTCGCTCAAGTTACTTGACTGACTGGCATTAGACCCGAAGGTCGCCTTTTTCATGTCTCGCCCAGCGTTTACTGGCCGCTATAGATCTGGTCGAAAACACCGCCATCGTTGAAGTGGGTTTTCTGCACGGTGCGCCAGTCACCGAAGGTTTTCTCCACCGACAGGAAATCGACTGTCGGGAAGCGGTCGGTGTATTTGGCGAGGATGGCCGGGTCACGCGGGCGCAGGTAGTTGGCGGCGGCAATTTCCTGGCCCTGTGGGGACCACAGGTATTTCAGGTACTCGTCGGCGGCGGCGCGGGTGCCTTTCCTGTCGACGACCTTGTCGACCACGCTCACCGGTGGCTCGGCTTCGGCGGAGACACTCGGGTAGATCACTTCGAACTGGTCGCGGCCGAACTCGCGGGCGATCATTTCCGCTTCGTTTTCGAAGGTCACCAGCACGTCGCCGATCTGGTTGGTCATGAAGGTGGTGGTGGCGGCGCGGCCACCGGTGTCGAGCACCGGGGCTTGCTTGAACAGTTTGCCGACGAAGTCCTTGGCCTTGTTCTCGTCGCCGCCATTCTTCAGCACGTAGCCCCAGGCCGACAGGTAGGTGTAGCGGCCGTTACCCGAGGTTTTCGGGTTTGGCACGATGACCTGGACGCCATCCTTGAGCAGGTCTGGCCAGTCTTTCAGGGCTTTGGGGTTGCCTTTGCGGACGATGAATACGGTGGCCGAGGTGAACGGTGCACTGTTGTTCGGCAGGCGGGTGACCCAGTTCTCAGGGACCAGTTTGCCGTTGTCGGCCAACGCGTTGATGTCGGTGGCCATGTTCATGGTGATGATGTCGGCTGGCAGGCCGTCGATCACCGAGCGCGCCTGTTTGCTGGAGCCGCCGAAGGACATCTGCACGGTGATGTTTTCGTTGTGCTCGGCTTGCCAGTGTTTCTGGAAGGCAGTGTTGTAGTCCTTATAGAAATCGCGCATCACGTCGTAGGACACGTTAAGCAGGGTCGGTGCGGCTTGAGCCACGCTAGCGAGGGTCAGGCCGGCGGCCAGAAGTGAAGCGCCAAAGATCTTTTTCACTGCACATTCCTTTTGTTCGAGAGAGTGAAGGCAATTTGCCGTCGACTATAGCTGGAGCTCTATAGCTCTTTAAATACTAAAAAGTGCTTTGCTTATTCGATTCTCTTGAATAGCGCGTTGCCGCAGCGTGAGCAGAACGACGCGCCGTGTTCATGGTTGTCTTTGCTGCACACCGGGCAGTCGTGTTGCAGCTTTTCCCCGCGCATGGCGTTGGCCAGTTCCGCGGTGAAGATCCCGGTGGGCACAGCAATGATCGAGTAACCGGTGATCATCACCATCGACGAAATGATCTGGCCCAATATGGTCTTGGGCACGATGTCGCCGTAGCCGACCGTGGTCAGGGTCACGATTGCCCAATAGATGCCTTTGGGAATGCTGGTAAAGCCATGTTCCGGGCCTTCGACCACGTACATCAGGGTGCCGAACACCGTGACCAGGGTGCAGACGCTGAGCAGGAACACGAGGATTTTCTGTTTGCTGCCGCGCAAGGCGTCGAGCAGGTAATGGGCCTGCTTGAGGTAGGGGCCGAGCTTGAGCACGCGGAAGATCCGCAGCATCCGGATCACCCGGATGATCAACAGGTACTGGGCGTCGCTGTAATACAGTGCCAGGATCCCCGGCACGATCGCCAGCAGGTCCACCAGGCCATAGAAGCTGAAGGCATAGCGCAGCGGTTTGGGGGAGCAGTACAGGCGCAGGCCGTACTCGAGCAGGAAAATCGCGGTGAAGCCCCACTCGATGGCGGCCAGCAGGCCGGCGTAGTTCTGATGGACGTCATCGATGCTGTCCAGGATCACCACCACCAGGCTGGCGAAGATGATCAGCAGCAAGCTGGTGTCGAAGCGCCGTCCCGCCGGTGTGTCGGTCTGGAAAATAATCACGTACAGGCGATTGCGCCACGTGTCCCTGCTGTCCATTCACATCGCCTTGGCTTTAAATCAGCGCAGCCTAGGTTGATTCTCCGGGGTTTGGCAAGGCGTACGGTCGCGGGGTGTGCGGCGCAGCAACCGAATGCCGGCACGCAGCAACCAGCAGGCAAGAATGAAGGGCGCGGTCAGCGTTGCCAGGCCCATGGCGGCGAAGGCCGGTGTGAGCAGGATCGCCAGCGCGATACCCAGCAGCGGCAGCCAGGGTTGGCGGCGTTGCTGACTGAGGGCGAGGGCTGCCAGTGCCGGGTTGTAGCCCTGCAGGCCGAGCAAGGCGCCTGGGGTGTCGTTCATCCACAGGGCGCAGGTCAGGCCGGCGGCGGAACCGACCAGTGCCCAGAGGGCGGCGCGGCGATCGGCGAGCAATAGACCGGCGGCGATCAGGACACCCGCCAGCGGATGGTCGAGGAACATGACTTGACCCAGGCCCTTGAGTCCGGCACCCAGCAGGTTCAAGGCCGTGAGTTCGGCCACGGGGCCAGGCGTTGCAGGGGTGGGCGCGGCGAAGCTCAGGAGCAACCAGCCCAGGAGCACGAAGGGCGCGGTATAGGCGGGTAAAAAGCGCCGCTCGCGCGTGCGTTTGAGCCATTGCTCGGTGAGCATGGCGCTCAGCCCGCCGCAGGCGAGGATCAGGGGCGGCAGCATGGCCGACCAACTGAAGGCCAGGCTCAGCAACAGGCCGATCAATACGCCGTTGTAGCTGAACAGGCCGGCCTGGCGATCCGCCTTGGCATAGCCACGACGTTGCGCGGTGAGCAAGCCGGCGACGCCACCCAGCAGGGCGCCGCCGAGCAAGGCCGGGGCCGTCAGGAGGATGGCCAGCAGGCATAGCAGGCCGCACAGCGGGTTGCGCTGGAGGAAAATCTGGCTGAAGCCGTTGAGCAGGGCAGTGGCCCAATCGGGGCAATGGGTGTTGAAGTGGTTGGCAGGCATGAAGATCATTACCGGGGAGTTGCATAAAACCCTGTGGCGAGGGAGCTTGCTCCCGCTGGGCCGCAAAGCGGCCCTAAAATCGATGAGCGCGGTTTTTCTGTGAAAACCGTCATACCGAAAGACGACTGCTCTGCAGTCGAGCGCGAGCTTGCTCCCTCGCCACAAGGGCAGTTCGTTAGATCAATGTCTCTATTCGTAACGAGTTAGTCGACCCGGGTTGACCGAAAGGCACACCGGCGGTGATCAACAACGTGTCGCCACGCTGGGCCATGCCTTGCGCCTGGGCGATCTCCAGCGCGGTAGAGCACACTTCATCCACCTGGCGCAGACGATCGTTGACCACTGAGTGCACGCCCCAGGCCACGCTCAGGCGCCGCGCGGTCGTCAGGTTGGGGGTCAGGTTGAGGATCGGCACCGAAGGACGCTCGCGAGCGGCGCGCAAGCTCGAGGTGCCTGACTCGCTGTAGTTCACCAGCACCGCAACCGGCAGGATGTTGCTGATCCGGCGAATGGCGCAACTGATGGCGTCCGAGGTGGTGGCCTCGGCTTTCGGTCGGCTGACGTCCAGCTGTGCCTGATAATCCGGGCCGCTTTCGACCTGGCGGATGATCTTGCTCATCATCTGCACCGCTTCGAGCGGGTAGTCACCGGAGGCGGTTTCCGCCGACAGCATCACCGCGTCAGTGCCTTCGGCCACGGCCGTGGCCACATCGGTGACTTCGGCACGGGTCGGTGCCGGAGAGAACCGCATCGACTCCAGCATCTGAGTCGCCACCACCACCGGCTTGCCGAGTTGGCGGCAGGTGCTGATGATGTCTTTCTGGATCTGCGGCACGCTCTCGGCCGGGACTTCCACGCCCAGGTCACCACGGGCCACCATGATCGCGTCGCTCAGTTCGGCGATCTCGCGCAACTGTTCAACGGCCGATGGCTTCTCGATTTTCGCCATCAAAAAGGCTTTGTCGCCGATCAGCGAACGGGCCTCACGAATGTCGTCAGGACGCTGCACGAACGACAGGGCCACCCAGTCCACACCCAGCTCCAGGCCGAAACTCAGGTCGCGGCGATCCTTGTCGGTCAGCGGGCTGAGGTCGAGTACCGCTTGCGGCACATTGACGCCCTTGCGGTCCGACAGTTCACCGCCATTGAGCACTGTGGTGTCGATGGCGTCGGCGTACTTGGTCACCACCCGCAGGCGCAGCTTGCCGTCGTCCAGCAGCAGGTCCATGCCGGGTTCCAGGGCGGCGATGATTTCCGGGTGCGGCAGGTTGACCCGATGTTCATCGCCCGGTGTGGTATCCAGGTCCAGGCGCAAGGCTTGCCCCCGGACCAGTTGCACCTTGCCTTGGGCGAACTTGCCGACCCGCAGTTTCGGGCCTTGCAGGTCCATCAGGATGCCGAGCGGGTAGTTGAGCTGGCGTTCGACTTCGCGGATCCACTGATAGCGCTGGGCGTGATCGGCGTGCTCGCCGTGGCTGAAGTTCAGGCGGAAGATGTTGACCCCGGCCTGCACCAGCTCGCGAATGGTGTCGATCCCGTCGGTGGCGGGACCCAGGGTGGCGAGGATTTTGACCTTTTTATCAGGCGTCATGTTTAGGGCTCTCGAGGATCAGGATGGCACGGAAGTCGTTGACGTTGGTGCGCGTCGGCTCGGTGACGATCAGGGCGTCGAGCGCCTCGAAGTAGCCGTAGCCATTGTTGTTGTCCAGTTCATCGCTGGCACTCAGGCCCAGCGCCGCGGCGCGAGCGTAGCTGTCCGGGGTCATGATGGCGCCGGCGTTGTCCTCGGAACCGTCGATGCCGTCGGTATCGCCGGCCAGGGCGTAGACACCCGGCAGGCCTTTGAGGCTGTCGGTCAGGCTGAGCAGGAACTCGGCATTGCGTCCGCCACGGCCATTGCCGCGTACGGTGACCGTGGTTTCACCTCCCGACAGGATCACGCAGGGAGCCGCCAGGGGCTGGCCGTGCAGCACCACTTGGCGCGCGATCCCGGCGTGGACTTTCGCCACTTCGCGGGACTCGCCTTCCAGGTCACCGAGGATCAACGGGCTGAAACCGGCTTGACGGGCTTTCACCGCAGCCGCTTCCAGGGATTGCTGGGGACGGGCAATCAGTTGGAAATGGTTGCGCGCCAGGCATGGATCGCCAGGTTTCACGGTCTCGGATTCGGGGTTCTGCAGCCAGCTGCGTACCGATGCCGGGACATCGATGGCGTAGCGTTTGAGAATGGCCAGCGCGTCTGCCGAGGTGCTTGGGTCGGCCACGGTCGGGCCGGACGCGATCACCGTGGCAAGGTCGCCCGGGACATCGGAAATGGCATAGGTGTAGACCGTCGCGGGCCAGCAGGCTTTACCCAGGCGTCCGCCCTTGATCGCCGAGAGGTGCTTGCGCACGCAGTTCATCTCGCCAATGGTCGCGCCGGACTTGAGCAGGGCTTTGTTGATCGCCTGTTTGTCGGCCAAGGTGATCCCGGCAGCGGGCAGGGCCAGCAAGGCTGAACCACCCCCCGACAGCAGGAAGATCACGCGGTCGTCTTCACTGAGGTTGCTGACCCGTTCCAGGACTCGCTTGGCCACGGCCAGGCCGGCGGCGTCGGGCACCGGGTGGGCGGCTTCGACCACTTCGATTTTTTCGCACGGTGCGCCGTGACCGTAGCGGGTGACGACCAGGCCGGACACTTCACCCTGCCAGCAGCGCTCGACCACCAGCGCCATGGCCGCGGCAGCCTTGCCGGCACCGATGACGATCACCCGGCCGCTGCGGTCTTTGGGTAAATGGGCTTCGAGGACCTGGTGCGGATGGGCCGCGTCGATGGCGGTGGCGAACAGGTCGCGCAGGAATTGTTGCGGATCGACCGACATGGCGGGCTCCCAATCTTATTGTTTTTGGAACAGAGCTAATGATCGTTCCCACGCTCCGCGTGGGAATGCCTCAATGGACGCTCCGCGTCCGCTTCGGCAGGGATGCGTTCCTTTGCTGCGCGTGGGAACGATCAGTACCGGGCAGGGCTTACTTCTTGTCGCGGATCGAGAAGTTCGCCATGTGTTCCAGGCCCTTGATCAGCGCCGAGTGGTCCCAGTTGCTGCCACCGATGGCCGCGCAGGTGCTGAACACTTGCTGGGTGTTGGCGGTGTTCGGCAAGTTGATGCCCAGCTCGCGAGCACCGGCCAGCGCCAGGTTGAGGTCTTTCTGGTGCAGGCTGATGCGGAAGCCTGGATCGAAGGTGCCTTTGATCATGCGCTCGCCGTGGACTTCGAGAATCTTCGACGAAGCGAAACCACCCATCAGGGCTTCACGCACCTTGGCCGGATCGGCACCGTTTTTCGAGGCGAACAACAGCGCTTCGGCAACGGCCTGGATGTTCAGCGCGACGATGATCTGGTTGGCCACCTTGGCGGTTTGACCGTCGCCATTGCCACCAACCAGGGTGATGTTCTTGCCCATGGCCTGGAACAGCGGCAGGGCGCGTTCGAAGGCGTTTGCGTCGCCGCCGACCATGATGCTCAGGGTGGCCGCCTTGGCGCCGACTTCACCACCGGATACCGGGGCGTCGAGGTACTGCGCGCCTTTTTCATTGATTTTGGCGGCGAAGGTCTTGGTCGCGGTCGGCGAGATCGAGCTCATGTCGATCACGACTTTGCCAGGGCCGACACCGGCAGCGATGCCGTCGGCGCGGAACAGTACGTCGTCAACCTGCGGGGTATCCGGCACCATGACGATGATGAATTCGGCTTCCTGGGCGACTTCTTTCGGGTTCGCCAGCGCCACCGCGCCAGCGGCGATCAGGTCTGCCGGAGCGGTATCGTGGTGTGCCGACAGGAACAGGCTGTGACCGGCTTTCTGCAGGTTCAACGCCATTGGGTGGCCCATGATGCCGGTGCCGATAAATCCGATTTTAGCCATGAGAAAATCCTCTTGTTTTTATGTAGCCAATTAATGTGCAGGTAGTTGAGGCGACCACTTTTTGTGGCGAGGGAGCTTGCTCCCGCTGGGACGCGAAGCGGCCCCACAGCCCTTCACTGCAGTGAATCAGGTAGAGCCGGTGCTCAGGATTTACGACTGCTTCGCCCGAACGCGGACCGGCCGACGGGAGCAAGCTCCCTCGCCACAAAAGCCCGGTTTCAATCTCAGAGTGCGTTATGGGTTTTCAACCAGCCAAGACCGGCTTCGGTGGTGGTCAGTGGCTTGTATTCACAACCCACCCAGCCTTGATAGCCGATGCGGTCCAGGTGTTCGAACAGGAAGCGGTAGTTGATTTCTCCGGTGCCTGGTTCGTTGCGGCCGGGGTTGTCGGCCAGCTGGATGTGGTTGATCTCGTCCAGGTGCGTGGCCATGGTGCGGGCCAGGTCACCTTCCATGATTTGCATGTGGTAGATGTCGTATTGCAGGAACAGGTTGGCGCTGCCCACTTGTTCGCGAATCGACAGGGCTTGCGCGGTGTTGTTCAGGTAGAAGCCCGGGATGTCGCGGGTGTTGATGGCTTCCATCACCAGCTTGATGCCGGCCGCTTGCAGCTTGTCGGCGGCGAACCGGAGGTTGGCGATGAAGGTTTTTTCTACCGTGGCATCGTCGACGCCTTGTGGGCGGATACCGGCCAGGCAGTTGACCTGGGTGTTGCCCAGTACTTGCGCATAGGCGATGGCCAGACTCACACCAGCGCGGAACTCTTCCACGCGATCAGGGTGGCAGGCGATCCCGCGTTCACCTTTGGCCCAATCACCGGCCGGCAGGTTGAACAGCACTTGGGTCAGACCGTTGGCATCCAGTTGCGCCTTGATTTCGGCGGAGCTGAAATCGTACGGGAACAGGTATTCGACACCACTGAAGCCGGCCTTGGCGGCCGCTTCGAAGCGGGCAAGAAAATCCTGCTCGGTAAACAGCATGGACAGGTTGGCTGCGAAACGCGGCATGGTGGTCTCCTGTAAATGTGTGAGCTCCCTCATGGGAGCGGGCTGGCCCGCGAAAGCGGTGTAACGGTCAACATCGCTGTTGGATGTGAAGCCGCCTTCGCGAGCAAGCCCGCTCCCACAATGGGAACGATCTGTAGCCGTTAATCGAGCATCGAAATGGCAGTCGGTGCGTCGTTGCCGACCAGCGCCAGGTCTTCGAATTCGTTGACGGCGTTGATCTCGGTGCCCATGGAAATGTTGGTCACGCGCTCCAGGATAATCTCGACGATCACTGGAACCTTGAACTCTTCCATCAGCTCTTGCGCCTTGCGCAGTGCAGGGGCGATCTCAGCCGGTTCGAACACGCGCAGTGCCTTGCAACCCAGGCCTTGCGCAACGGCTATGTGGTCAACCCCGTAACCGTTGAGCTCCGGTGCGTTGAGGTTGTCGAAGGACAACTGCACGCAGTAGTCCATGTCGAAACCGCGTTGCGCCTGACGGATCAGGCCCAGGTACGAGTTGTTCACCACGACATGGATGTACGGCAGTTTGAACTGCGCGCCCACTGCCAGCTCTTCAATCATGAACTGGAAGTCGTAGTCGCCCGAGAGTGCCACAACCTTGCGGCTCGGGTCAGCCTTGACCACGCCCAGCGCGGCCGGAATGGTCCAGCCCAGCGGGCCCGCCTGGCCACAGTTGATCCAGTGGCGCGGCTTGTAGACGTGCAGGAACTGCGCGCCGGCGATCTGCGACAGCCCGATGGTGCTGACGTAGCAGGTGTCCTTGCCGAACACCTGGTTCATTTCCTCGTACACGCGCTGCGGCTTGACCGGTACGTTGTCGAAGTGAGTCTTGCGCTGCAGGCTGGCTTTGCGTTGCTGGCAGTCTTGCAACCAGGCGCTGCGGTTTTTCAGTTTGCCGGCGGCCTGCCATTCACGAGCCACTTCGATGAACACGGTCAGCGCGGCGGCGGCGTCGGAGACGATGCCCAGGTCCGGGGTGAACACGCGGCCGATCTGGGTCGGCTCGATGTCGACGTGGATGAACTTGCGGCCTTCGGTGTACACGTCGACCGAACCGGTGTGGCGGTTGGCCCAACGGTTACCGACGCCCAGCACCACGTCGGATTTCAGCATGGTGGCGTTGCCGTAGCGGTGCGACGTCTGCAGGCCAACCATGCCGACCATCAACGGGTGATCGTCCGGGATCGTGCCCCAGCCCATCAGGGTCGGGATCACCGGGATGCCGGTCAGCTCGGCGAACTCCACCAGCAGGTCGCTGGCATCGGCATTGATGATGCCGCCACCGGCCACCAGCAACGGGCGTTCAGCCTGGTCGAGCATGGCCAGGGCTTTTTCCACCTGCACGCGGGTCGCGCTCGGCTTGGCCAATGGCAGCGGCTGGTAGGCGTCGATGTCGAATTCGATTTCGGCCATCTGCACGTCGAACGGCAGGTCGATCAGCACTGGGCCTGGACGGCCGGAGCGCATTTCATAGAAGGCCTTCTGGAACGCGTAAGGCACCTGGCCCGGTTCCATGACGGTGGTCGACCACTTGGTCACTGGCTTGACGATGGTGGTGATATCGACAGCCTGGAAGTCTTCCTTGTGCATACGGGCGCGGGGTGCCTGGCCTGTGATGCAAAGGATTGGAATCGAGTCGGCCGAGGCGCTGTAGAGCCCGGTGACCATGTCGGTACCGGCAGGGCCGGAAGTACCGATGCACACGCCGATGTTGCCGGCTTTGGTGCGGGTGTAGCCCTCGGCCATGTGCGAGGCGCCTTCAACGTGGCGAGCGAGGACGTGATCGATGCCGCCGACCTTTTGCAGGGCGGAGTACAGCGGGTTGATGGCGGCACCCGGGATGCCAAAAGCGGTATCGACCCCTTCACGGCGCATCACCAGAACGGCGGCTTCGATTGCTCTCATTTTGCTCATGGTTTTGTGCCTCTTTACGTTTTGTAATTGTATACAAGTGGCTTTGCGCAGAGTGTATTCACGGCGGACGGCGCAGGTCAATCCATTTTCTCAAGCGCTTGTTTCATTCGTCGGAAGCCCATAAACACTGTGGCGTTTCGTCGCATGAGGCGCTTTTCGATAATTATTGTATACAAAAAAATAACTCTTTGTGTTCTATTTGTTCCATCGGGTTTCTCGACAAAAAGAACCCAACGGCTTTCCCATAACAAAATAAGGACGGCACCCGTGAGCGCTTTAACCTTGAAAGTCGCAGTCAGCCTGGTCAACGAGGCGATCGCCGCCGGGCGAGCAATCAGCGCAGCCCCGCTGACCATTGCGGTACTGGATGCCGGCGGGCATCTGATCACGTTGCAGCGCGAAGACGGCGCGAGCCTGCTGCGTCCCGACATTGCGATCGGCAAAGCCTGGGGCGCGATTGCGCTGGGCAAGGGCTCGCGGCTATTGGCACTGGACGCACAACAGCGTCCGGCGTTTATCGCGGCGTTGAACAGCCTGGGGCAGGGCAGCGTGGTACCCGCACCGGGCGGCGTGCTGATTCGGGATCAGGACGGCAATGTGCTCGGCGCCGTAGGAATCAGCGGTGATCTGTCGGATGTCGATGAGCAGTGCGCGATCAATGCCGTCGAGGCGCTGGGGTTGCGGGCGGATGCGGGGGTGGTGGCTTGATCTTCGGCGATTGAGCCGTTGCAATCGCGAGCAGTCGGACGGTGCTGCGTTTGCTCGCGATGGTCGTCGACGATGATGCACCCAACCGGGCGCCCCGCAATGGCGCTCGGTTGCTTCTGCGGTTTCTATTTAGGGCCGAGGATCTTCGCCAGTTTGTCCGGCGACGGTGCGCCTTGCTGCTGTTGCAGGTCACCCTTGGCGTCCAGGTAGAAGATCGCCGGGGTGGCGGGCAGTTCGAGTTCTTCCATCAATGCCATGTTGGCATTGAGTTTGTCCTGGACCTCCTGGGGAATGGTTGGCAGCGCCTTGAGTGCGCTTTGTTTGCCGGCCTTTTCATGGTCGTCCAGGGCCTTGCTCGGGTCTTTGCTGGCCAGCAGGGCGGCGGATTTGCCCGGGCTGTCTTCACGGATGATGCCGACCATGATGTGCCGCAGTTGCACCTTGCCGGACTTCACCCACGGCCTGGCCTGCTCCCAGAACAGGGTGCAGTACTGGCAGTTCGGGTCGCTGAACAGGTACACCACTCGAGGGGCGTCCTTGCTGCCGTCGGCAATCCAGGCGCTGGACTCCATCTTCGCCCAGACCTCCTTGGCCATCGGCGCGTACACCAGCTTTTGCAACGGCTCGGCGCTCAGGTCCTTGCCGTTGGCGTCATACAGGTTGCCCAACAATACATGCTTGCCATCGGGTGTCAGGTACAGGGCCATGCCACGGTTCTGGTACTGCGCGGCATAGCCACGCAAACCATCGGGTGCATCGAAGCTGCCAATGATCTTCGCGCCTTTTTCTTCGATCTTGCGGATTGCCGCAGGCAGTTCTTCGGCATGGAGCAAGGGGCTTTGCAGCAGGGCTGCGCCCAGGGTCATCGTCAGCAGATGGCGGAAGCGGGGCATGGCAGTTTCCTTGGCCGTGTGGCCTGAATGGGGGTAGAGGGGGTATCGAAATTTTCCAGTGCGCGGGCCAGGCTGGCTTCTGAAAGCTCGCCCAGATGGCTGCCGAGCAGGCGACCCTCGGCGCTGTAGAACAGCGTCGTCGGCAATGCCATGGAGCCGACGGCCTGGCCCAACCGGCCGCCACGATCAAACAGGACGTTCGACAGGCTCAGGCCCTGGGTGGCGAGGAAGGTGCTGACGCTCTGCATGCTTTCAGCCTGGTTGACGAACAGAAAGGTCAGGTCGGGGCGTTGTTGCTGGGCATTTTCCAGCACCGGCATTTCCCGCCGGCAGGGGGGGCACCAAGTGGCCCAGAGGTTGATCACCAGAGGGCCTCCCTGATAGTCGGCCAGTTGCACGGTTTCGCCAGCGGCATTGCGCAAGGTGATTTCCGGCAGGCGGGTGCCTTGTTCATACAGATTCAGGGACAGGCTCGCCAGCAGCCAGAACAACAGACCGCTGGCCACGCCGTACCCCAGCGGTTTGCGCAGGGGCGGACGACGCCAGCCCCACGCCACCGTTGCCAGCAGCAGCACAATCACCCCCGGCCAGGCGAGGAAACCGCCATCGCGCAGGTCGATGATTTGCCACGGGTCACCGCGGTAGTGAGGCCAGTAGGCGACCACGAACCCCGCTCTGGCGGCAAGCAGGCCCAGCATGAATAACCCGAACAGCACCGACTCGGGGTTCTCGCCTCCGCGCTTGGCGACGCGCCAACCGACCAGGGTGGCCAGTCCCAGGGCGCTGATCAGCAGCAAATGATTGAGCGCGATGGCAAAGGTGCCGAGGGTAAAGGTCAGCATCAAAGAGCGTTCCGGACGATGTTCCAGTGTTGGAGGAAACCGGCGGCATCGACCTCTCCGGTCATGCGCTGGCTGCGGCGTTCTTCGCCGTCGGTGCCGATCCACAGCAGGCTGGGTGGCCCGGGCACTGTGTAACGGTCGAGCAGTTCATGGCTGTCGGCATTGTCGGCGGTGACATCCAGGCGCAGCAAGCGCACATCCTTCAGCGCCTCCAGCACCTGGGGTTTGCCGAACACCTGTTTCTCCATGATCTTGCACGACACGCACCAGTCGGCGTAGTAGTCCAGCAGCACCCACTGGCCCTGGGCGCGTGCCGTGTCCAGTTCGCGTTGCAGCGCGGTGGCGTCCTTGACCGTGATGAAGGCGTCATGGGCCGTAGGGCCGGCCACTCCCGTGGAGGCTTGTGCGCGATAGACCTGCAAGGGTTTGAACAGGTCATCACTGCCGCCGGCAGCACCAATCATCAGCATGCTGCCCCACAACCCGGACAGCAGTGCCAGGCCACCGAATACATGGGCGGCACGACCGAACCCGCCGGTCTGGCGCCAGGCGCTGTAGGCAATGATCAGCAACAGCGCGCCCCACAAGCCGATCCACAACGACTCATCCAGCACCGGCCGGAGCATGACCAGCGCGGTGCCGAGGAACAGGAAGCCGAAGATGCCCTTGAGCAGGTTCATCCAGGTGCCGGGCTTGGGCAGGAAACGGTTGCCGACGGTCACCAGCAGCAACAGGGGCAAACCGATGCCGATGCCCATCGTGAACAGGATCAGCCCGCCATGCAGCGCATTGCCGCTCTGGGCGATGTACAACAAGGCCCCGGCCAGTGGCGCGGTCATGCACGGGCCCACCAGCAAACCGGACAACGCCCCCAGCACACCGGCCCCGACCAGGCTGCCGCCACCCTGCTTGCGGCTGGCGTTTTCCAGGCGGTCACGCACGGCCACCGGCAATTGCAGTTCAAAGAAGCCGAACATCGGCAGCGACAGCAGCACAAAGATCACTGCGAAACTGCCCAGCAGCCAGGGGTTTTGCAGCCATGCCTGCAGATTGGCCCCCAGCAATGCCGCCAGCACACCCAGTGCCGCATACACCAGCGCCATGCTCACCACATAGCTGCCGGCCAGGGCAAAACCGCGCTTGGCACTGGCACCACTGCCGACGATCAAGCCGGCGAGAATCGGCAGCATGGGCAATGAACAAGGGGCGAATGCGAGCAGCAGGCCCAGGCCGAAGAACACTAGCAAGCTCCAACCCAACGCGTGTTGTTGCAGGCCACTGGCCAGGGCTTGATCCGGCGCCTCTGCGGTGTCGATGGCGGGCACGATGCCGCCCAGATCAACCACCTGGGTCTGTGGCGGGTAACATAGGCCAGCATCGGCGCAGCCCTGGAAACCGACTTTGATCCGGCCCGTGGCGTCAGCCGGGATCTTCAGCTCCAGGCCCTGGCGATAGACCTGTTGATCACCAAAGAATTCGTCGCTGTGGGCTTCGCCCTCGGGCAGCGCAGGGGCGTTGGTCTCGGACAGGCCGTTGAAACTCAGGCGTTTCTGGTACAGGTAGTAGCCGTCGGCAATTTGCCAGAACAGCTGGGTTTCCCCGGATTCCAGGCGTTCGGAGGTCAAGGTGAAGGCCTTGCCCACCGGCAGGAAATCAGGCTTGGTTTCAAACGGGTTGGCGGCGGCCTGGGCCAGGCCTGCGAAAACAAACAGCATGAATAGAAACAGACGACGCATGGGTAAACCTTATACCGGTGCAAGTAGGGTGCACCATGAAGGATCACGATTAACCGATGATTAACCGCGTTATCCTTGTGGCGATGACAGCTGGGGCATAATGTCCGCTTAATCCGGCGCCTTCTTAATCAACACTTTTCTACAGGTCCCACCATGCATGTACTTGTCTGTGAAGACGATGAGCTGATCGCCAGCGGCATTGTTGCCGGCCTTACGGCCCAGGGCATGACCGTGGAACATGTGGCCACGGCGTCGGCTGCCCGGGCGATGCTCAAGGTCGCCGAGTTCGAGGTGATGGTACTCGACCTGGGGTTGCCCGACGAAGACGGTTTGAAACTGCTTCAGCAACTGCGCCAGCAAGGCCTGGAGATTCCGGTGCTGATTCTCACCGCCCGCGACTCGGTCACCGACCGTGTCGATGGCCTGCAAGCCGGTGCCGATGACTACCTGCTCAAGCCCTTCGACTTGCGTGAGCTGGCCGCGCGCCTGCACACCCTGTTGCGTCGGGTCGCGGGTCGCAGCGTCAACCTGATCGAACACGGGGCCCTGACCTACGACCCCAGCAGCCGGGAAACCTTGTTGGCTGGTCAATCGGTGGACCTGTCGCGCCGCGAGCAATCGCTGTTGCAGGCCTTGCTGCACAACCGTGGCCGGGTGCTGTCCACCGAGCAACTCAAGGACAGCGTGTACGGCTTCAACGATGAACTGGAAAGCAACGCCCTCAATGTTCATATCCATCACCTGCGGCGCAAGCTCGGCAATGGCATTGTCGAAACCGTGCGAGGGCTGGGTTATCGCCTGGGGCCGGCGGACGCTGGAGAGCAATCGAAGTGATGAGTTTGCGCGTGCGCCTGAGCCTGACCCTCGGCGCGGCTTTCGCGATGATCTGGGCATTGGCCGCGGCCTGGATGCTCAGCGACCTGCGTAACCAGATGATGTTCTCCCTCGATCAGCGGCTGGTGGCGTCGGCGCGCATGGTGGCGGGGCTGCTGGAGCAGCTGCCGCCCTTGCCGAGCAAGGGCGAGGGCACCCACTTCAGTGCCGAACAGTTGAATGTACCTGGGGGGATGGCCTGTCAGGTCAGCTCGCTGCGCGGCGAAATCCTGGCCCGCAGTCATGCGACGCCCGAGCAAACCCTGGAAGCGGAAAAACTGGGCTTCCACGATCAGATGATCGACGGCGCCCGTTGGCGCAGCTTCACCCTGGCCCGCGGCGACCTGCGCATCACCACGGCCGACCGGCAAGTGGAGCGCGAAGCGTTGAACCTGTCGATACTGCTGGCGGCGTCGGTGCCGGTGGGCGTGGCCTTGCTCGGCTGCCTGTGCCTGCTGTGGCTGGGCATCGGCCAGGGGCTGGCGCCACTCAACCGTATGCGCGATGCCTTGATGCGTCGCAGCGCCGATTCCCTTGAACCCCTGCAGATCCAGCCGTTGCCCAGTGAATTGCAGCCGTTGCTGGAAACCCAGAACCAACTGTTCCAGCGCATTGGCAAGACCATCGAGCGCGAGCGTCGGCTGACCGGTGACGCGGCCCACGAACTGCGCAGCCCGTTGACGGCCATCAAGACCCATCTGCAAGTGGCCCGCATGACCGACGGGGCGGCCCGTGACCAGTCCCTGGCCCGTGCCGAGGAGGGCGCCGACCGCTTGCACCGGACCCTTGAGCAACTGTTGTTGCTGGCTCGGGTCGAGGGCAGCCTGTCGTTCGACGATGGCGTGCAGTGCAGCGCCGAACAGGTCGCCCGCCTGGCGATTCAGGACGCGGCGAGTGGCGACCGCAGCCGGATCAAGCTGCACCTGCCGGCCAGCTACTCCCAGGCACCGGTACAGATGCCCGCGGTGTTGTCGATTGCCGCGCTGCGCAACCTGCTCGACAACGCTTTGCGCCACACGCCGGCGGATGCGGCCGTGGAACTGAGCCTGGAAACCACCGGCAATCGCGTGCGCTTCAAGGTGCGCGACCACGGCCCGGGGATTGCCGAAGAGGACCTGCAGCACTTGACTCAACGCTTCTGGCGCAACGGTTCGAGCACCGGTTGTGGCCTGGGCCTGGCGATTGTCCAGGCGATCGTCCAGCGCTGCGGTTGCGTGCTGCATTTCGAGAGTCGTGATGACGGCTTGCGGGTTGAACTGACCATGCCGTTGCAGACCTGACACTGTTCAAAGGAACAGGGATGCCGGACATATGCCCCGTTGTAGGAGCACGCTCGCTCCTGCAACGGTGGTTTCATCGCCTCAACTGAACGGCATTACCGTGGCGAGGCAGTGGATTTCGTGTCCGCCACCGGGCTTCAGGTGCCCCGTTTGACGGCCTGCAAGGTGTAGGTCAACGGCAGGCGCCACGGTGCTTCCTTGAGACGGTACTCCCCGTTGGCGTCGCTGACCATCTGGCCCGGCAGGGCATCCCAGGGAATGCTTTGATGCTCGACCAGGCCGGTGATGTCCAGCCCGTGGGCGAGCAATGCGCTGATGATTTCCCCCAGCCCGTGGTTCCATTCATGGGTCACCGTCGCCTTGAGCGAGACATCGGTTTCGACATAGGTGCGGTCGTCGTCCCACACCTGTGGCGCCTCACGCTCGAAATACGGCAGTTCGACAGACAGGGCGTGTTCGCAGTCTTCATTGAGCGCCCACAGCATCGGGTGGCCCTCGCGGATGAACAACCGTCCTCCAGGCTTGAGCAGTTCGCTGACGGTGCGTGCCCAGGCGTCGATGCTCGGTAGCCAGCACAGGGCGCCAATGCCGGTGTACACCAGATCGAATGCCGCTAGGGGCAACACCTCGGTGGCGTGATAAAGCTCGGATTCAACATAGGTGATGGGCACGCCGCATTGCTGCGCCAGGGCGCGGGCCTGAGCCAGGGCGGCCGGTGAGAAGTCGAGCCCGGTCATCTGTGCGCCCAGTCGGGCCAGTGAAAGGGTGTCGGTACCAATATGGCACTGCAGGTGCACGCCGCGCAGTCCGGAGATATCCCCCAGCAGTGGCAGGTCGAACCGCACGACATCGGACAGATGCCGGGGGGCGTCGATAAAGGCGGCGGTCGCGTATTCCGCTGAGGCGGCATGCAGTGGTGCGCGCTCGTCCCAGTTGGCCTTGTTCAGTGCGATGGAGTCACTCATGGCTTAGTCCCTCTCCCTGTCTGTTCGCGTCATGCGCAGGGCAAGCTAGCATGGGGGGCTGCCTGGTTTCTTGAGGGACTTTGTAAGCGCGGCCCGGTAGGGCCGCGACTTCAGGCGGGAGGTTTCAGGACCGGCTTTTCAGCGCCTGGAGCACTTGATCAATGTTGCCGGACAGCTCGGCCACCGGATCGGCACCGTCGGTCTGCAGCACCAGCAACCGGCTGCCCCCCGCGGTAATGGCAGCCTTCAGTGCCGCCGATGGCGGGCGGTGATGCAGCACCACCGCTACATCGTTGTCCTTGAGGGTTGCGCTCAACTGTTGCAGGGTTTCGGCTGTCCACTCGTTGTCGGCGCGGGTGTCGAGGCCGACCGGTTCCAGGTTGAGGCCGCTGACCAGGTAGGTGAAGTGATCGCTGAGGCTGAACGTGCTGAGGTTGTCGATGTCGGCCAGCTGCGCTTCGCTGTCTGCGCTGAGTTTGAGCAGGCGTTGCTTGAGGGTTGCCAGGTTGCTCTCGATCCTCGGCTTGGCCTCGGGAGCCAGGCGTACCAGGTCGGCGGCAATCACGTCGGCCATGCGCCCCATGTTGTTGCTGGCCATCCAGGGTTGGCTGTTCAGCCCGTCGACATTGCCCGGCTGCAAGGCAACGCCCGGCAAGGCACCGTCCACCGGGCGCGCGGCATCGATTTCGACGATACGGATATTGCTGCGTCGGGCGTTCGGGTACAGCGGGTCGTCTGGCCACAACGAGCGCAGGCCGATCACCGCGTCCGCTTGCTGCGACAAGGTGTGCAGGGCCGCTGCACCCCGTCCGGAGAAGTACGCGGCTTGCCGTGAGCCCGGAAGATTGGCGGGCGCCGCACGTTCCAGCGCGATGTCGGTGCCCTCGGTCAGGCGGGCGGCCAGGCCATGGGTGATCGGCAGCGAGGCCAGTACCTGTACGGTGCGGGCCGCGGTTGCGGCATGCAGCACGGTGTTGCCAATGCCATTGGTGGCCGTCAGGCGCATCGGTTCGAAGCGGTCGGTGGCGAAGGTGCTGGTGCTTGCCAGGCCGCACAGGGCCAGGGTCAAGGTCAGCTGGCGCATGGAAAATGACATTTATCCAATATTCCCTTTGAGGCTGGGGACCACGCCACGGGCGATGGCGGCGAGGGCGAAGGCGATACCGGCCGTCAGAATGATCGCGGCACCTGACGGGATCGGCAGGTCGAAGACGATCGGCGCCAGAATCCCGCACAGGGTACTGACGGTGGCGATGAGCACCGAACACCAGAAGAAGCCCTTGAGCGATTGACTCAGCAGGCGTGCCGCGGCCGCCGGAATCACCAGCAGCGCGCCCACCAGGATGGCGCCGATGACTTTCACGGCGGCCACGGTGATCAGCGTGACCAGGACCACGAACAGGTAGTCGAGGGTCTTGACCGCAACGCCGCGCACGGCCGCCAGTTGCGGGTTGAAACTGGCCAGCATGATGCGGTTGTACAGCGGCAGGCTCAGGCCCATCACCAGTGAACCGACGATGGCCAGTACCAGCAGGTCATTGCCGTTGACCGTGAGCACCGAGCCGAACAGTACGTTCTCCAGAATGTGCACGTTGATCTTGCCGGCCAGAATCAGCAGCAGGCTGGCGCCCAGGGCCAATGACACCGAGAGGAAGACCCCGATCAGGGTATCGGGCGCCAGGCCCGTGCGGTTGCGCAGGTAGTTGAGCAGGATGCCGAACAGCAGGCAGTAGCCGAACAGGCTGCCATAAGGGCCGGTGTAGGGTTCGCCCAGCAGAATGCCGATGGCTACGCCGGTCAATGCCGCATGGCCGACCGCTTCGGAGAAAAACGCAAAGCGCTTGACCACCACCAGCGTGCCCAGGCCGCCCAGTACCGGGCCGATCAACAACCCGGCGAGCAATGCGTTGACCACAAACCCGTAGGCCAGCGCTTCGGGCAGGTAACCCGAAGAGGCCCAGCCCTGGACCATCAAGCGAAAGGCTTCGTAACTCATCACGCGGCGCTCCCGGCGGTTCGTGGGTGGGTGGAGAACAGGCTCAGCAAGCGTTCCGGGGTCAACGCCTGTTTCGGCGTGGCGTCAAACAGTACGCGGCGATTGAGCCCGGTGACGCGATCGGCAAGACGGCCTACGGCTTCCAGGTCGTGCTCGATCCACAGCACGGTGATCCCGGCCTGGCGCCAATCGGCCAGCAGGCGTTCGAACACCTGGATCCCCGCTTCATCGAGGGCCGACATCGGCTCGTCGAGCACCAGCAGCTGCGGTGCCGGGATCAACCCCTGGGCCAACAGCACACGCTGGCGCTCGCCACCGGACAGCGCCCCCATGCGGCGTTTGCGCTTGTCCTGCATGCCGACCCGTTCCAGCGCTTCGCCGATGGCTGCGCTGTAGTGCCGGCTGATGCCCAGGAACGCCGGACGGCGCTGGCACATGGCGGCCATGAAGTCGTCGACGGTGAGGGGCAAGCCGCGATCGAACTCCAGGGCTTGCGGTACGTAGCCGATGGTGCCTGGCTCGCCCGGCCATTCCAGGCTCAGAAGGCCCTGATGGGGCATTTGCCCGAGCAGGGTCTTGATCAGCGAGCTTTTGCCGCCGCCGTTGGGGCCGACCAATGCATGCACGTTGCCGGGTTGCACCTGGAAGCTCACCTGGTCGAGGATCGTCGTGCGCCCGAGTGTCAGACTGACATCGTTGAAGTTCAGGGCCGGGCCAACATGTTGTGCGTTCAGGATTTGCCGGGCCGTCATGCGCCAGCCTCCTGAATGGCCCGGACCACGGTGTTGAGGTTGCCGGTCATTTCCTTTTCATATTTGTCGGCGCTGTAGTCACCGTAGGAAATGTGCGACAGCGGGTAGAGCCTGACCCCGGATTCACGCTGGATGGTGTCGACGTAGGCGGACGGAAAGTCCATCTCCGAGAAGATTACCTTCACATCCAGCTCACGCAGTTGGTCGATGGTTTTCTTCAGTTGGCTCGGGCTGGGCTCGATGCCGTGGGCCGGCTCGACCACGGCGGTCACTTCCAGGCCGAACTCGCGCAGCAGGTAGTCGTAGGCGGCATGGACGGTGGCCACCCGCAGGTCGGCGTTGGGCGCCGTGGTCAGCCTGGCCAGGGCGTCGGCGCGCATCTGCCGCAGGCGTTTGCCGTAGGCGCGGGCGTTCTGGGTGTAGGCCTTGGCGTTATCCGGGTCGAGCTTGCCCAGCTCCCGGGCGATGTTGTTGACCTGGGCAATGGAGGCGCTGATCGACAGGAAGGTGTGAGGGTTCACCACCTTGCCCGCGCCGCGCGCCGCCACGCCGGTGGCAGCCAGCAACGGCACGTTTTCGTTGGCCTCGATCACCGTGACGTTCGGGGTTTCGCTGGCGGCGATCATGCGGTCGGCAAAGTCGTCATGGCCGACACCGTTGAGCACGATCACGTCCAGGCCGGCGATGCGCTTGATGTCCTCGGCGCGAGGCTCGTAGGCGTGAGGGTTGAAGCCTGCCGGAATCAGCGGCACCACGTCGGCCTTGTCGCCGACAATATTGGTCACGTAGCTGTAATACGGATGCAGCGTAATGCCGATGCGCAGGCGCTTGGCCTGATCGGCACTGGCCAGTGGCACGATCAAGACGGCCAGCAGGCCGACGAGCAGGCGCTGGGCAATGGACAGCAAAGGATAACGTTGAGATGAACTAGGCATGGGCAAGCGGTCTTCTCTCGGGTGAATGCGCAAAATCAGTGCCGATGCTGGCGGGTGACGCCGGCATCGAATTGGGCGACGATCTGTTGCCAGCCCGCGCTGATGAGCGTGGCATCGGCCAGGTCGGAGGGGGCGGTGAGGCTGGCGCTACGGTTGAGCCAGATGTCCGGCTCGCCCTCATCGTCAGCGCTCAGGCGCATCAGAAACGAACCGGCCACGCTCGGCGTCTGGCTGTGACCGAAGTAGGCGCCGGATACCAGCATTTGCCAGGCATGAGCGCCGCGGCTGAGCGAACTGGCGTCCTGGGCGAAGGGGGCAAAACCTTCATCGGCAAGGGTTTGCGGGGAGGGCGGGGTGTGCTGTTCTTCGCGCAGCAGGTGGATCTCGTCGAGGGTTACCCGCAGGTCGGCGTAGATGCCTTGTTCGGAGGCACTGAGGTCGCGTCGGGCGTCCAGTTGATGGCGTTCGATGCTGCTGACCGCTTGCGTCTCGCCGCGCCAGAGCACCACCGACGCGGCAACCGTCAGGATCGCCAGGCACAAGAGCAGTACATAAAGGGTTTCATGGCCGGCACCGGCCGGGCGGACTACCTGTGTCGTCGGGTTGCTCATGGGGCCTCGATATCCGCTTGGTCGATCTCGACCACGTGGCCTGGACCTGCGTCGAACAGGACGTAGAACTCGGCCCCCGGTTTTTTGAAGGTCAGGGTCGAGTCGGTGCCCAGCTTGCCCGGTACCAGGATGGTTTCGTCGTAGCCGATGACATCCAGGGTGACGCCGGGGGCGCCGCTGCCATCGGAGAAGCCACCGGTGCAGCGAATTTGTTCGGCATCGATGGCCTTGCACTCGCACATCGGGTTGTGAGCCAGCGCCTGGGCGCTGAAGCCCACGCTGAGTGCCAGGGTGAGAGCGCTGCCGATCAGGCGTACAGCGGTCATGGGGTGGGCGCTCTTCATGGTTTGCCTCCTTGTTTGTTCAGCCAGGCGAGGGTGGCCGGGGACGCCTTGCTCAGTGGCACGGCTGCCTGGTGCAGGCTGCCGTCCCAGCCTTCCATGGTGATCCAGATTTCAGCGTCGGCGCGGGTCTTCTCCGGGACCGGCAGCATGGCGCCCATGCGGTAGGGCGTACCGAAGAAGATCACCCCGGCGGCGCGCAGGCTGCGGGGTTTGCCGATGCGCAGGTAGGTGGCCTTGACCTGCTCGGCGCAGGTCTTGCACAGCGCAGCGTTGAAGCTCTTCATGTAGCCGGCCGGGCCGGACATTTCCGGCGCGGCATTGCGCAACTCGGCCAGGCGCAGGCTCCAGGGGCCGACCTGGACCTCACCGATTTCACGCTCGCCCAACCCGCTGTCGCCGCGAAACAGCGCGACGTCGGCGAAGTACTTGGGCATGAACCCCAGTGGAATCAGGATCAGCAGGACATTGATGTGAAAGCGCCACTTGTGCCAGAGCTGGCTCAGGCGCGACGGTGCTGCTGCGGTGACGTTGCTCACAGGCTGCCCTCCGGCGTGTCGATGTGCATGGCGGGAACCGGCTGCCCGGCCCTGGCGGGACGCGCGGTCTTGTTACTGCGCTTGAGGGCATTGGCGGTGGCCAGGGCCGTGCGTTTGGTCCAGATCAGCAGGCCACTGAGGACCATCATGCTCAACACCAGGCCGAAGAAGAACCAGATCAGCTTGATCCACAGCCCGCCGAAATCACCGGTGTGCAAGGGCCGCATGGACTCGGTGACAAACTCGAGGCCGGTGCGGTCCGACAACAGGCGCGAGGCGTCGATGTCGCCGTTGTAGGGGTTGATCGTTGCGGTCTGGAACATCAGCGGGTACCAGCCACGGCCACCGATGGTCAGGTGGCTGTAGGCGTTGGATGGCAGGCTGACGAAGCTGGCTTCCAGCCCCGGGATTTTCTCCTGGGCAATCAGGATGGCGTTGTCCAGGTCGATCATTTTCGCTGGCGTACCGCTCGGTGACAGCGGCACGCTCTCCCGGGCCACCACCGGGATCACCGGTTCGCTGGATATGGAAATGTGGAAGTCGGACAGCAGCGCCTGGATCAGGAACCAGACGCCGGTGATGGAAATCACCGCGATGAACCAGATCGACCAGATGCCACTGAGGCGGTGGAAGTCTCCCCAGAAAATCCGCGTGCCGTGGCGAACCCGTAGCGTGGGCTTGAAGAAGCCTTTCCAGAATTTCTTGTACACCACCAGCCCGGTGATCAGGGACACCAGCAACGGAATAGCCAGGAACGACACCAGGTACCAGCCCCAGCTGAAACCGTTGGTGAACGGCACCAGCCACCAGCCATGCAATGCGCGGGTGAAGGCCTGGAAGTTGAAGTCCGGGCTGATCCCTTGAATCACCCCGGTATAGGGGTTGACGTAGACCGTGACTGATCGCCCGTCGGGGTAGCTGACATCAGCCGACAGGGCGAAGTGCGATTCATCGGGGCGGCTGATGGACTCGACAAGGGTGTCTGGTTCGGCCTTCTTGATGGCGGCGATGAGCTGGTCATAGCTGAGCAGTTCGGCGTCGTCGGACGGCTGGCTGGCACGGATGTCCGGATTGGCCAGCCAGACAATCTCCTGGCTGACCACCGCCAGGGTGCCGGTGACGCAGACGATCAGGACAAAGAACCAGATGGGCAACGCGAGCCAGCTGTGCACCAGGAACCAGAGTTTGGAGCGGGACTTCTTCGACATGAATGGGGGTCTTTAATCGATGAGAGGAGCGGTGCCCGAGCACCGTGATTCCCGAAAAAGCTGGCCGTGGCTTTTGCCTACGAGGCCGCTGCATCTCATTAAGACGAATGAGAATCATAAATCCAGAAGGGCGATGTGAAAGCAAATGTTTCAGGGTGGGGCTGCGGTTGACGCGCAGGCCTGCGGGAGCCGGCTGGCGCCGAGGCGATGAGGGTCGATACGCCGTCTTCGCTGGCCAGCCGGTTCCTGCAGGGGAGGGGATTATTGCGGGGTGAACATTTCCTTGGCTCGCTGCTCGATCTGTTCCTGGGTCAAGTCCTCCTTGTGGGTCGCCAGAAACCACAGGTGACCAAAGGGGTCTTTCAGGGTCCCCGAGCGGTCGCCATAGAACTGGTCCTTCACTTCTGAAACCACGATACCGCCGGCCTCGATCGCTTGGGTGTAGCTAGCATCAACATCCTCGACATATAAATGCAGGCCAACGGAAGGTGAATTGTCGGGGTTGCTCAGCGGACCTTGATCACACGGCGTGCCGAGCATGATCGCGCAGTCGCCGATACGCAGTTCGGCATGGCCGATACTGCCATCGGGCATTGCCAGGCGCATGATTTCCGTGGCGCCGAAGGCTTTCTTGTAGAACTCGATGGCTTCAGCGGCTTTCTGGATGCCCAGATAGGGGGTGATGCTTCGATAACCCTCGGGAATGGGTTTGACACTCATGACCGTTCTCCCTGTTTTCGTTGATGGGGTGGTGCAAGTCCTTCGCCGGTTTCCGGTCGGATAACTATAGGCCAGCCTGTTCAACCTCTCCGAGAGGCCGACGGACTGCAGTATGGCCATTAAAGGGCTATCAGTCATGCCACTGCTGATCAGTCGTTCCCGGCGCCAGCAATTGTGCCCCCGCGCCTTGTTCGCCGAGCACATCCCCGTAGTTGCGTAGCGGGCAGGCCTCCATCGACAGGCAGCCGCAACCGATGCAGCCGTTGAGCTTGTCGCGCAGCAAGGTCAGCTGAGTGATTCGCTCATTCAGGTCCTTGCTCCATTGCGCGGACAGCTGTTTCCAGTCCGTGGCCGTCGGAGCCCGGTGATCCGGGAGGGACTTGAGTGCCCGGCCGATCTCCGCCAAGGGGATGCCCAGGCGCTGGGCAACCTTGATCAGTGCCACCCGTCGCAGTACTTCGCGAGGATAGCGCCGTTGATTGCCCTGATTGCGGTTGCTCTTGATCAACCCCTTGGACTCGTAGAAGTGCAGGGCTGTGACCGCTACGCCGCTGCGTTCGGCCAATTGGCCGACGCTCAACTCTTTGTGCAGGTTTTCCTTGATCGTCATTTCAATTGCCGCTTGACCTTTACTTAAGTAGAGGTTTTATCCTGCCGACCTTTCATTCGCAAGTCGCGACTTACGTGCCAGGGGGAATCCTCATGCAACCAGTAGAGAGAAATTGCAGTTTTACCCAACTGATCGAGTTCGAGATCGAACCCCATCAACAGCCAGGATTGGTCTCGGCGCTGTCTGCACAGACCGAACATCTGGCCCAGCACTACCAGGGTTTTCTCAGTGCCAGCGTGCAGGCCAGCGATGACGGCCGGCGCGTGCTCAATTACCTGCAATGGCAATCGCGCGAAGCAGGTGAGGCGGCGTTTCGCGGTTTCGAGAGCGGTGAACAGGATTTCTGGCAACTGATCCGCGCCCATCAGGCCAAGGGCGTCACCTTTGGCTCCTTCCAGGTGCTGCGCAGCATCGAACGCAGCGCAGACAATGCGTTGCAGTGCAGCCTGGTGAACTGAACCGTGGAAAGACGGCAGTGCGCTCAATAATGACTATCGAGGACGATGATTTTTCTCCCGAAAGGGGCGGGGGTAGCCTGTGTCCATTGTTTCAGGCCAGCTCCCGGGAATCGCCCTCATGCACGTTTTGCTCGTTTCTTCGTTGTTGTTGATGACCTCGGTGTTCGCCGGTTGTGCCAGCCAGTCCGCGCCCGAGTTGCGCCCCTACACCGCCGAGGAAAGCCGGGAGCTGGCATTGGAAACCCTGAATCGCCGTGGATTGTCGTTTGATGAATACCAGGCCAAAAAAGCCGAACTGCTTGGCCAACCGCAAAAGACCTTCGGCTTCGACCAGCACGGTGAGATGAACGCCGAGCGGGGCGTGACGCTTCACGGTCGTTCCAGTTGAGGCACTGTACTGCTCGAAGTTTTACCCAACTGTCCATGGGCGGCAGACCGCGGCTGCGATAGGGTCGGTATCTGACTGACACCGACGGAATGCGCCATGACGCTCTCACTGGATTTACTGCTGGGCTTTGCCCTGTTCGCCCTGGTAACGTCGATTACCCCTGGCCCGAATAACACGATGCTGCTGGCCTCGGGGGTCAATTTCGGGTTTAACCGCTCGATTCCGCACATGCTTGGCATTACCTGCGGTTTCTTCAGCCTGGTGCTGGCGGTCGGGTTCGGCCTGGGCGCTGTGTTCCAGACTTACCCTTTGCTTTACAGCGTGCTGCGTTTTATCGGCGCGGCCTATTTGCTGTACCTGGCGTGGAAAATCGCCCACTCGGGGCCGGTGTCCGACACCGGGCACGATCAGGCCCGGCCGATCAGTTACCTGGGGGCCGCGGCGTTTCAGTGGGTCAATCCCAAGGCCTGGATCATGGCCATTGGTGCCATCAGTACCTACACCCCCTTGCAGGGCTACTTCACCAACGTGATCGTCATCGCCGCCGTGTTCGCCTTGATCAACCTGCCCAGTGTCAGTCTCTGGGTGGTGTGCGGCAGTCTGTTGCGCAATGTCCTGCGTGATCGCCGCTGGCTGCGGGTGTTCAACTGGGGCATGGCGCTGTTGCTGGTGGCCTCGTTGTACCCGATGCTGCAGGAGAGCTTCAGCTGACGGGTGCTTCGACCGGATGTCCGATGCCTGTTAAGCTCGACTTCAGGAGCGTTCCTACGCACTTTTAAATGAAGTTGTCTTTCTTTAACGGCATCCGATCAGGTATTGCTGAGTGCCTGCCATTCGCGCGCTACCCTGAGCGTGGCGCGGCAATGCCAGCCCATGCACCTGATCCCGGAACCAGCTCTGCGAGTCTTTTATGAATAAGCGTCCTTTGTATTTCGATTACGCCGCCACCACGCCGGTGGATGAGCGGGTCATCCAGGTGATGGTCGACTGTCTGGGGTTCAGCGGCAACTTCGGCAACCCGGCGTCCAGCTCCCACGCGTTTGGCCAGCAGGCCCGCCTCTCGGTCGAGCATGCCCGGCAGCAAGTCGCCGATCTGGTGGGGGCGCAGGCGCAACAGATCGTCTGGACCTCCGGCGCCACCGAATCGAACAATCTCGCCCTCAAGGGCGTGGCCCAGGCCCGGGGGCAGGCCGGCGGGCACATCATTACCAGCCAGATCGAGCACAAGGCGATCCTCGACACTGCACGGCAATTGCAGGAGACCGGTGTTGAAGTCACCTACCTGCTGCCGGATGCCGAAGGGCTGATCACCGCCCAAGCGGTCAGCGAAGCGCTGCGCGACGACACCTTCCTGGTATCGCTGATGCTGGTCAACAACGAACTGGGCACCGTCAACGACATCCCGGCCATTGGCCAGCGGGTGCGCGAGCACGGTGCGTTGTTCCATGTCGATGCGGCGCAGGGTGCGGGCAAAGTGGCGATTGACCTGGCCCAGTGGCCGGTCGACCTGATGTCGTTTTCCGCGCACAAGGTCTATGGTCCCAAGGGGATCGGCGCGCTCTACGTTGGTCCGCGCGCCCAGCAGCGCTTGCAGGCACAGATCCATGGCGGAGGACATGAGGGGGGCTTGCGCTCCGGAACCCTGGCCACCCATCAGATCGCGGCCATGGGCGCAGCCTTCGCCCTGGCGGCCGAGCACTTTGCCGAGGAGGGGGCTACCATCACCCGGCTGCACGAACGTTTGCTTGAGCAGCTCGACGGGATTGCCGGCCTGCGTTTGAACGGCAGCCCGACGCAACGCATTCCCCATACCCTGAGCCTGACCTTCAACGAGGGCGAGTTCAATTCACAGCTCTTGAGTGCTTCGATTGCCTTCTCGGCCACGTCGGCCTGCAATTCGGCAAACAATGTGCCGTCCCATGTGCTCTTGGCACTGGGCCACGACGCACGGGCGGCCGGGCGGACGATTCGCTTGAGCCTGGGACGTTTCACCACCGAGCAGGACATTGATCAGGCGGCACAGTTGATCAAGGCAGCAAGCGCCAGTGCACCGGCGTTCTGGGCTACCGCCCAACCCTGATGCGCCGATCAGAAGTCAGCGCTCTATAACAATATCAAGTGGTTAGCAGGAGACATGATGAGTACGCAGCCTTTGACCCAAGGAACGGTTCCCCAGCGCCTGGCGCTCACCCGCGAGCTGATGAGCCGGGAGGGCATTCACGCCCTGCTGGTGCCGTCGGCCGACCCGCACCTGTCGGAGTACCTGCCGGGTTACTGGCAGGGGCGTCAGTGGTTGTCGGGCTTTCATGGCTCGGTCGGTACGCTGATCGTCACTCAGGCATTCGCCGGCGTCTGGGCCGACAGTCGTTACTGGGAGCAGGCGACCAAGGAACTCAAGGGCAGCGGCATCGAACTGGTCAAGCTGCAACCGGGGCAGCCTGGCCCGCTGGAGTGGCTGGCCGAGCAAACCCCGGAAGGTGGCGTGGTCGCGGTGGATGGTGCGGTGATGGCCGTGGCTTCGGCGCGCACCCTGGGCAGCAAGCTTGAAGAGCGTGGTGCCCGGCTGCGTACCGATATCGACCTGTTGAATGAGGCCTGGAACGATCGCCCGAGCCTGCCGGATCAACCGATCTACCCGCACTTGCCACCACAGGCGACTGTGAGTCGCGGTGAAAAGCTCGCCAAATTGCGTGAAGCCCTGAAAACGCGCGGTGCCGATTGGCACTTCATCGCCACCCTCGACGACATCGCCTGGCTGTTCAACCTGCGTGGCGGCGACGTGTCGTTCAACCCGGTGTTCGTGTCCTTTGCGCTGATCAACCAGGAGCAGGCCACGCTGTTTGTCGCATTGAGCAAAGTGGATGCGTCCTTGCGCGCGGTCCTCGAAGAAGACGGCGTCACCCTGCGTGACTACGAGGAAGTGGCCCAGGCCCTGGCAGCGGTGCCCAACGGTGCAAGCCTGCAAGTCGACCCGGCGCGGGTGACGGCCGGACTGCTGGGGAACCTGGGCAGTGGGGTGAAGCTGGTTGAAGGCTTGAACCCGACCACCCTGGCCAAGTCGCAGAAAAGCCTCGCCGATGCCGAGCACATTCGCCGGGCCATGGAGCAGGACGGCGCAGCACTGTGCGAGTTTTTCACTTGGCTGGACGACGCCCTGGGGCGTGAGCGCATCACCGAACTGACCATTGACGAACACCTGACGGCTGCCCGTACCCGTCGTCCGGGTTATGTGTCGCTGAGTTTCAACACCATTGCGGCCTACAATGCCAACGGTGCGATGCCGCACTACCACGCTACCGAAGACGAACATGCGGTGATCGAGGGCGACGGCCTGTTGCTGATCGACTCCGGCGGTCAATACCTGGGTGGCACCACCGACATTACGCGCATGGCCCCGGTGGGCACGCCTACCGCAGAGCAGAAGCGTGACTGCACGCGGGTACTCAAGGGTGTGATTGCCTTGTCCCGCGCCCAGTTCCCGCGCGGCATTCTCTCGCCGTTGCTCGATTCGATTGCTCGGGCACCGATCTGGGCCGAAAGCGTTGATTACGGCCATGGCACCGGGCATGGCGTCGGTTACTTCCTGAACGTTCACGAAGGCCCGCAAGTCATTGCCTATCAAGCCGCGGCAGCGCCGCAAACCGCGATGCAACCGGGGATGATCACCTCGATCGAGCCGGGTACTTATCGTCCGGGGCGCTGGGGGGTGAGGATCGAGAACCTGGTGTTGAACCGTGAGGCGGGCAGCAGCGAGTTCGGTGAATTCCTCAAGTTCGAAACCCTGACCCTGTGCCCGATCGACACCCGCTGCCTGGAGACTTCATTGCTGACCCAGGATGAGCGCGAGTGGTTCAACGACTATCACGCACAAGTCCGTGAGCGCCTGAGCCCTCTGCTCGATGGTGCTGCCCTGGCCTGGCTGAACACCCGCACTGCCGCTATCTGACTCAAGCGTGCGCCGTCGGCCAGGGCTGCCGGCGCACAGCTTGACCCAGACTTAGCTCAACGCCTCGCGAACGAAGTCCAGTCGGTCCTGACCGAAGAACAACTGGTCATCGACGAACATGCTTGGCGCACCAAACACTCCCCGCCTGATCGCTTGCTCGGTGTTGTCCTTGAGGGCAGCCTTGACGTCTTCGTCCGCCGTCAACGCCAGCACGGTGTCGGGATCAAAGCCGTGTTCGCTGAGCACGGCGGCGACGGTTGCCGGATCATTGAGATTGCGGCCATCGACCCAGATCGCCTGGAACAGGCAATCGATGAAATCGAGGAACCGCTCGGGCTGTTGCCGCTGGATGCCGGTGACGGCACGCATGAGCAGCAAGGTATTGATGGGGAAGTGTGGGTTGAGTCTGAACGGTACGCCGTAGCGCCTGGCGTACCGCGCCAGGTCCTGGAACATGTAGCGTCCCTTGGCCGGGATCGTCGCCGGCGAGGCGTTGCCGGTGGCTTTGAACACGCCTCCCAGCAACATCGGCTGGTAGATCAGTTGGCAGCCGGTTTGTTCGCAGAGGCTCGGCAGTTGGGTATAGGCCAGGTAAGTGGCGGGGCTGCCGAGGTCGAAGTAGAACTCCAGGGTTTTGCTCATGTTCGATACGCTCTGATTATTGTTCTGGGGGGCGTGCTTACCAGCGTTCATTCCAGGGGCGCAGGTCCAGTTCGAAGGTCCAGGCATCCCGCGGCTGACTGTGCAGGTACCAGTAGTTTTCGGCAATGTGCGCGGGGTCAAGAATGCCGTCCTGGTCCTTGAGCGCATATTTGTCCGGGAAGCTCTCACGGATAAAGTCAGTGTCGATGGCGCCATCGACCACCACATGGGCGACATGGATGTTCATGGGCCCCAACTCCCGCGCCATGCTTTGGGCCAGGGCACGGATACCATGCTTGGCGCCGGCGAACGCGGCAAACCCGGCGGCGCCCCGCAGGCCGGCAGTGGCCCCGGTGAACAGAATCGTGCCGCGTTGGCGGGTCGCCATGCGCTTGGCCACTTCACGGGCGTTCAGAAAACCCGAGAAGCAAGCCATTTCCCAGATCTTGAAGTACTTGCGGGCTGTTTCCTCAAGGATGCTGCACGGCACATTGGCACCAATGTTAAAGACGAAGGCCTCGATCGGGCCGATCTGGCTTTCGATCTGTTCCACCAGCGCGATCACGTCTTCTTCCTTGCGGGCATCGCATGCAAAGCCGTGGGCCTCGCCACCGTTGGCCTTGATGGCATCGACCAATGGTTGCAGCTTGTCGGCGCTGCGACGGGTGACACAGGCAATCAGGCCTTCCTGCGCAAAACGCTTGGCAATGGCGCCGCCGGTGGCATCGCCGGCCCCGACAACCAGTACGACTTTCTTGTTGTTGATAGCAGTGGTCATAGTGATCGCTCTTTGGTAAACGGTCGTTAACTAAACGAACGTTATGCTACGATTGCGAGTACGTCAAGGTGATGGAAGTTCGGGGAAAAGCATGCGCTACTCAGCCAGTCACAAACTGGAAACCAGGCAGAAACTGCTGGAAAGCAGCTCGGTATCGGCCAAGACCGAAGGTTTCAGCACCGTGGGTGTCGATGGCTTGATGAAAGCCATCGGGCTCAGCGGCGGGGCGTTCTACAGCCACTTCGCCTCCAAGGACGAGCTTTTCGTATCGATCGTCGAGCGCGAGTTGCGTCACAGCCTTGAGCGATTGAGTGGCGAGGGGGACTTGAGTCGAGACAGGCTAGAGCGTTGTCTCAAGCACTACCTGAGCATGGCCCATGTCGAGCAGCCCGGGACCGGGTGTGCACTGCCCGCATTGGGGGCCGAGATTGCACGCTCCGATGTCCGCGTTCGCCAGGAAGCGGAGCAGTGGATATGTCGATTGCACAAAAGCTGGGCGGCTGTTCTGGAGAGCGACAGTCTGGCCTGGGCCATCCTGTCGCAATGTGTCGGGGCACTGGTGGTTGCGCGGATGCTGGTGAGTCCTGAGGTCCAGCGCAGCGTATTGCAGTCAGGCTACGAGGAAATCGGACTGCAGATAGCCACTCGAAAAGCCTGACCGGAATGTACGGATTACTTGCAGATGATAATCATGCTGCGGCTGGTATATCCGGCAGGGTTCAAGCCAAACGGATAATCGCCCGGGTCCTCGACACTGTCACCGGACTTGGCGATTACCTTGTAGCCTTTTGGTCCGCACGCGTGGACGGCGGTTGCGTCGCACTTGTCCCAGGAGGACGAAAGGCCGGAACAGTTGATGTGAAGGCCTTTTTTTCCACGCTTAACTTCGGTTTTAGAGGTCGCGGCACATCCGGCAATGGCAAGTACTGCAACAAGTACCAAAAATCGTTTCATTCCTTTCCCTAATACGGTCTCGGGTCTGGCACCCAAGCCTGACAGCGTGCGCTTTCATTTCTTGTCGATGACATCCCTACCCGAGCTGTCGATATCCTATGTCGAGTCGGGGCTAAAATGGCCTAATTGAGCGCTAAATACCAGACCTTCGTAAGAATGAAACTTAGTCTGCCGGCACCAGCGGCTTGGATTCGCTGCGCATGGTCATGGTTGCGCCCACGGAGGCGAGGATGATGCAGGTAATGGCCATCCACTGCGCCAGGGACAGGTACTCGTGCAGGAACAGCAGCCCGGACAAGGCGCCGACAGCGGGCTCGATGCTCATCAGCGTGCCAAAGGTGCGTGCGGGCATGCGGGTGAGGGCGACCATTTCGAGGGTATAAGGAAGGGCGGTGGACAGAATCGCCACGCCAAGCGCGATGGGAATCAGCGACGGCGTCAGTAACGCAGCACCGGCATGGGCAATTCCGAACGGTGTAACGAAGAGAGTGGCAATCATCACCCCGAGCGCGGCGGTCTGCACGCCATTGTCTGCCCCGGCCTTCTGGCCGAAGAGAATGTACAACGCCCAGCAGACGCCGGCTGCGAGTGCGTAACCGGCACCCACGAGGTCAATGCTCGCGCTTGCCGCGTCCGTCGGGATAAGCAGCAGCAAGCCGACGATCGCCAGGCCGATCCACATGAAGTCGATGGCCTTGCGTGAGGCATAGATCGCCACTGCCAGGGGGCCGGTGAACTCCAGTGCAACGGCGATACCCAGGGGCACGGTTTGCAGCGACATATAGAAGAGGAGGTTCATGCCACCCAGCGCCACCCCGTAGACAATCACGGTGCGCAATGAGCTGGCCGTGAGCCTGGCTTTCCAGGGGCGCAGCAGCAGGACCATGATCACACTGGCGAAGACCAGTCGCAGGGTCGTCGTTCCTTCGGCGCCCACGACCGGGAACATGCTTTTGGCCAGGGACGCGCCGGACTGAATCGACGCCATGGCTATTAATAGCAGGCCGACCGGGAGCAGAGTCGAAGCCAGGCTGCGGGGGTGGTCATTCATTGCGTGGAGTCTTCCAGAATCAGGAGGCGAGAGAGCATACGTGTGGCACATCATGCTCAACTAATATGGATTGAGCAATATACTGCGCAGTCTTTGTGCGAGTAGTGCCTGTTCAGCCAGGTTTTCAGGGCTTTGGCGGCTTTCTGATAGAAATCCTGAATTAGCAGTTGACGGCGAATTTTATCTGTCTATAATTCGCCCCACTTCCGGCGCAGTCGAAACGGAAAACTCCTTGGTAAACAAAGAGTTACGCAGTTTTCGGCAGCAGGTTGCTTCAGGTCATCGAAGCCAGAAGGAAGTTGAAAAAGAGGTGTTGACAGCAGCGTGTAACGCTGTAGAATTCGCCTCCCGCTGACGAGAGATCGAAAGCGCAAGTGGTTGAAGTTACAAAGGATTATTTGAAAACTTCTGAAAATAACCGCTTGACAGCAACAGAGGCTGCTGTAGAATGCGCCCCTCGGTTGAGACGAAAGATCTTAACCAGCCGCTCTTTAACAACTGAATCAAGCAATTCGTGTGGGTGCTTGTGCAGTCAGACTGATAGTCAACAAGATTATCAGCATCACAAGTTACTCCGCGAGAAATCAAAGATGTAACCAACGATTGCTGAG
>NZ_FYDL01000016.1 GCF_900187505.1 Pseudomonas sp. Irchel s3h17 | reverse complement strand
GGTAGAGGTACACCTTTTCGACTTTGGCGTCGGGTCGCATCATGGCGGGCGGGCTCCAGAGAAATTCGAGAGCACAGCCTCAAGGATCAGAGGACGACTTTGAATGTGGGGTTCATGGCGCGGTTACGATGCACCGCATCGGGCGTTTTGTATTTCCGGGACAAATGCAGTCGCTCATCGTTATAAATTGTAACAGCTCCATAAACCCCACCCTCAAAAGGATAAGCACCCCATCACCAGCCACATTCTACGCCGCTGCAAGAGCCCCCCTATGCTCTGCTCCCGAACTCTCCCGGGAGCCTGTACACAATGATGCATCCCGACGCCAAAGTCGAAAATGTCTACCACCACCCCAGCCCGTGAACTTTCGAAAATCCAAAGACGACCTCACCGTCCAACTAGATTAAGCTCGTGGCATTCAACCCAGTGCTTTCCATCTTTCTCTACAAGCCTTGCAACCGGGTGAAGATGTTGTACTAAGAGTGCAGCGGCTTTGCCGTTGATTCAAACGCCTCGAGTCCGAACGATTTAAAACCTTGCCCGAGGCCACCGCCGGAACCATTGTCCTGAGCCTCCAGAAACTGAACTGATTACTCGACGATTGTGATCTCTTGCGCAAACGCCTCCATCAGGTTTTGACACCACACTTCGTGACCTACCCCGGTGTGATCCGGGTGTGATTTCCATGCCCAATGAGTTTCTCGACAATCCTGTTTTGCACACACCGTTGCTGCTTGAAGCGCTCAATCGACAAGAGGAAACCTCCCAGACTTATCAGACCTATATCGTCGACCTCAAAGAACAGATCAAGCTGCCGCACGACCGCTTGTTCGGGCACAAATGCCAGCAGACTGTTGAGCCCAAAACCCCGCAATCGACCCCCCTCAACGAAATCGAACCGATACAACTGCCCATTGATGACGCCGAAGAGGAACTCGTTGCACCCATCCCTTGTCGCGGAAGCGCACTATTTTCGGCTGATCTACCACGCATCGAAGTCATCCACGAACTGCCCGAACACGAATTTCGTTGCGGTTGCCGCAAACTGCCATAGGCGAAGGTTGCCGCAAACTGCCATAGGCGAAGAAATCAGCGCGCAACTAGGCATCATGCCGGTGCATGATCGAGTGATCAAACACATCCGCAAGGTCTACGTATACCGAAGCTGTTAAAACAACGCTGGTCACTGCCGACAAACCCGCGCAGCTGATCGAAAAAACATGGCCTGCCCCAACGTATTGGACATTCTGTTAACCACCAAGTATTTCGAGGACTTACCGCTGCATCAGCTTGAAACCATACTGGTCCGTCACGGCGTCGTTATCTCACGACACACATTGGAACGCCAGGTGATGCACTGCGACGAATCCCGCATCCAGTTGCTAAACGAACCGGACCGCGATCCGACCAACCAGTCCTGGATGTAGGTGTAGGTGTAGGCCAGCGATCAGCCCGACACTAAAGTCGTGTTGTTTGACTACATCACCAGCAGAGTGCAGTAAGCGCCATTGCGCCCGCTAGACAGCTATCGCGGCTACGTGATGACCGATTACTACGCAGGTTAAACGCCTTGGCGCTGCAAGCGAGTATAGAGCGTCTGGCGTACATGGCCCATGCAGCATAGGCACAAAGTGCTCTGGGCAAGGTGGCGCAGTATCTGACGAACAACTGGAGCCGATTGGAGCGTTACGTCAAAGCAGGCTATTTACCTCAAAACAAAAACGCCGCCGAACGAGCAATCAAGCCGCTTTTGATCGGGCGCAAAGCTTGGCGAAAGTGACAGACCGCCAGAAATCGACAGCTATTATGCATTGTAAAGTAGCAAAACTGAAACAAAACACTGCCTAGGATAGTCCGTACACGCTTCTCCGAACGACTAACTGCTGGAGGTATGGTTATGCTCTGGATTGTCCTCTCCGTCGTACTTACCCCCCTCCTCATCTCTGCAACGGGTTGGCACCTGCATTTGTTAAAATGTGACGATCTCTGAAGAGTTCCCTCACTCTCGTCAGGCGAGCCGAGTCGCAGACTTCGCAGCCTGTCAAGTTACACTGGGTCCAGGCTAGTCATCTGCAGTGATAACGATACTCTTGATTGCATACTCAACCGCGCAGTATTGAACTTATTGACCAGCGCGAAATTTAAAATCGTTGTTTGGACGATAGGCGAGATGACTTTCTACCGCTCATATACCCACGTAGATCACTTCATCCGTATTTTACGGCAGTCTGCTGGTCGCTGGATAAGCACCTTCCCGCCTTATTCGGGCATCCCGAACAGGAGCGCACCCCAGAACCAGCCATTAACCTCTCTTATACCGCCAATACTGCCCGGCACAACCAAGAGGCAGGTGTTGCGGTGAGGCATGTCGTGCAGACTAGTTTGTTCCACCGCATCCACGACAAAGAGAGGCGGCCGCTCATGATTAAAAAGAGTCATGGTACGCGACCAGATCGGGCATTGGGCGTGCTAAGATTAGCGGTTCCCACTGTCGCTGTCGGGCTGGTTGGTTTTGATGCGCCTCAGTAAGTGGGTCGCCACTGTGAGCTATAAGGTCGAGGATTGATGAAGGGAGAACTGAGTGCAGTGGAGTGTCTTGCATCCCTGACTGCCATTGTCCCGCTGGATTTGCAGTTTCGCGCCAATGACATAATCGCTAAGGCGAAACTGATGGCAGAGCAGTCTCAGGGCTCTTCCCTGAAGATCGTCTTTGCCCATAACGATCGAGAAACGAAGTTTGATGCCCGGCTGAGATACGCTCTCTCGGGCTACAAAGATATCTCCTTGATATCCGGCAAGTTTTATGAGGGGGCCGTAAACCCAGCGCTTTTAAGGAATATGGCTTTTGCTGAAGTCTCGACGAAATATCTGGTCCTACTGGATGTCGACCTTTGGCTGGACCAAGGATTATTGAGAAAGTACCTCGGCTTGGTCTGTGCCGGAGTCGCCCCTTTTAGCATTTTGCCATGCCTTTATCTGACCTTGGCCGGAAGCATGGTATTAATGTCGGGAAAACGATCGATAGAGCAATTGAGGGCTGACTACTTTGCATTTTCACGCAAGGAATTCTTGCACCTTGCCAACCCCTCTTCCATCGTCGTGATGCGGAGCACAGACTACGAATCTTTGAATGGCTTCAATGTAGAGTTCTCTGGCCACGGCTATGAGGACTTCGACTTCTTGATCAGGCTGGCCTCACTGCATTTGTTGATCAGTCCGTCACCAGACTTCCTCTCCAACGCCACGATGCGCTCCCCCCTGTTCGCGCAGGGCTTCAGGCGTGAGCTGGGGCGCCTATGTCTTGATGCATTACTGGAAAAGGACTTCTTTTTCCATATTTTTCATGAGAAGAACACAGCGGGCAATCAGCATTCTTCATCGCGCAAGAATAATTTTTTGTATTTTCGCGAAATACACAAAGAATATTCCGAAGGGCAGAACACTGGTGATCCTACACTGATCACCGCATTCATAGAAAAGTGCCTAGCCAATGGAAAGAACATTCATGACTACTCCATCTATTTTGAAAACAAACCCGGCCACGTGGACCGTTATGATACTTTTCGCCGCCGCATGAAATTCCTCATAAAATGATCATTCTTCGCGAACTCAAGAAACTTAAAAAGTTAATCACGAATACAGACTTATTCTTCTATGATCTGTTTCGCAAGCGAATTGAAAAGAAAAATTCATTTTCTATCGAATCTGGCGTGACCGAAAAAAGAGAGCCAGACACCATAGGATTCGATCGAGAAAAGCTGAGGTCTTTAGGACTTTTGGCATTCCTGAAGGAGGCATTGGGAGGTCGAAGTGGCGTGAAGGATGGCTCTGATCCCGCCAGTCTGCTGATCGAGCAAGGTCAGATCGAATACACCCTGAAGCTGGTGGATGCGGTCAGATCGGCCCATCCATTGCGAGTAAATATTTACACATTGGATGGCCGATACAGCTTCAGGTTGAGTCACCAGGCGCTTGGCTTGTCCAGACGACTCTGCAAGCTCCTGTCGACAGCCTCTGACTTTGTCATGGAATTGTCCGACCTAGATGACTGCGACTGTACAGTCATCCACTTCTTTATCGGCGACGCCCTCCCCTCAGGGGGTATGGTGCTTCGATCGGGCAATGTCTGGATCAGAAAGCTCCCACCCAGCGAGCGCGGCAGTATTTGCATGAGCCGCGAAGTAGAACCGCAAGCAAAACCCATTGATGCGGTCTATACATGGGTCAATAGCGCCGACCCTGAATGGCAGAGCGCCTGGCGGCAAGCACTTCCAGGGAAATCATTCGATGCTGACCGATACACTAACAATGATGAGTTTCGCTACTCGCTTCGCTCTCTCGGGAAGTATGCGCCTTGGCTCAACAGAATTTATGTGGTAAGCAACTGTGCCCCCCCCGCATGGCTGTCCGTCGAGCATCCCAGTATAGAATGGGTGCGCCACGAGAACGTATTCCCCGATCCGTCAGTGCTGCCAACGTTTAACTCGCATGCCATCGAGTCCTGCCTGCATAGAATCAGGGGGCTCTCAGAGAACTTCATTTACTTCAATGATGACTTCTTCCTCGGGCAGCCCTGCCTGCCTGGGGACTTTTTCGATGAGTACGGCCGTGCGATCGCGTATTTCGAGCCCTATGGGCTTGCCTACCCTGATGAAATTTCAGCTGATACACCGGACTACATCGTTGCCACCAAGAACTCCAGTCAACTACTCCATGACACGTTCCAGCGCAGACCAAGACGGCCGCACAAGCATGTTCCGTATGCATTGAAGCGATCGGTGCTAGAGGAGCTTGAGGGCCGATTCGATGAGGCATTCCAAACAACGCGAAACTCGAAATTGAGATCAACCACTGACATAAACGTCGCCTCGTTCCTCTGCCAGCACTACTCCTGTGCCACGGGATGCGCCATAAGCGCCGACGTAAAAAACTTTACCGCGAAACCCAGCAATATCAAGAAGCTGCTAAATAATGGCTCTGTTCAGTATAAATTCGTTTGCATTAACGATGGCGGCAACAGCTCCAGCGATCTAGTTTATAAAGAACTGTCTCAGAAGTTTTTCCTGGAGCGCTACCCTGAAAGGTCGACCTGGGAAGTAACCAAACAAACTCTCTACTTATCCTCCAGATAAACGCCAATTACAAATGAAAAAGGCTATATCAAGACGCACCTTCAACTCCGCCTTGCTTTCGTTCTTGATGGCTCCTTATGTAGAAGCAGCATCCTTCGGCAGGAAGAACAGAGGCGGAGAGCGCCCTTACTTTTCCATGCGTCTCCCTTCTAAATACAACGCAATGGACGTTGCATTTCAGTCCTTCACCATAGACGACCGTAGAAACACAATCTACGGCCAGTTCGTCACGCGTAACTATCCTTCCCAGACCATCATCGCGAAGTATGAGCTTATCCCTTACGGAGAAGGACTTCCCCTATCCATGCAGCCTGCCACAGAAGTGATCGGCCACCAGGGGCTGACATTAGAACATTCGGGAAGCGAGGCTTGGATGTGGGCGGCCGCTCCGGGCCGCAGTCGTGATGTCGTGAGGTTCAAGTACTCGACTAGCGGCAGCGTCGATGTGAAACGATACACCCTGTTTGGCGCGCCCTTCATTCCATTTGCAGTAACCGTCACGGTGAGTTACGACAACAAGTGGCTTATCGCGGTGAGCAGAAAACGCGGCCCGTCTGGCAGTATGAATACGGTGAGAGTATTCAACCTGGAAGCGGTGCTTAATCATCCTTCGCAGAATTGCTCCCAGCTATTTGAGTATGAATGGAGCATCCTCACCAAACCGGGACTACCAGTACAGGGGCTTGCCTGCTACAAGGATGTCGTCGCGATCTCATACGGAACCTCCAAGGCCGCAGCCATCAAACCGGTGGTTTACTTCTCTATCAATGGCCGCGAATTAGGGGATATACCGGACATCAATCCGGGAAAGGACAATCTTCCGGCGCGCTGGTCATACGAGCCAGAAGGTCTCTGCTACAGCCACTTAGAGGGTGGCAACGAGCCACTTTTATATATCGGCGTGACCACCGGGAGGGCCGAAACAGGCCGAACCCGGGAAATTTATGCGCTCAAGTAGGTAACGGCTTCTGATCAAGAGTGGGCACTCAAGGGCTGGTCGCCATCTAGTCTGTTAATCTGCCTATCGCTGCCAGCGAGGTCATAGGATGATCAAGCATATCCGTATACGGCTGCTAGGCCATGAAACCGCGCCACTGGCCACCGATAAATTCGTGCAGCCAATCGACAAAAGCCTGGCCACAAAGCCAACGACCAAAGGAGCAATGCATGACTAGCCACACGCAGGGTGCGTTTCCTTAACCATTGCTCAAAGCACTGGCATTACATCGCGACTCTGATGACCCTGCGGACTTGAGGAGGTATTTCAAGGAGCTATTGGATAGAGATGTAGTACGAAACCTTGCAACGCGCAGGGCCGATCTCCTTGCGCAGGGCATATCATCAAGCGTCTGCCCGAGTCGAGTTCTCCGGACGCCTTCAGATAGAGAAGGACGCCCTGTGCCCTGCGCCCACCACCGCAGAGATGATGTTGAGCCCGCAAGCTGCGGCATGGAGACAGCCAATGCAACACGCGCACTGTCAATCACTGGAAGTACCAGGAACTGCGAGCTGCTGTTGAGTTTCCCTATGAGTCGGTTAAAGATACGATACCGGGGACTGCTGCAGGTTATGGCGAACATGGCGCAGCAAGTTCGCGCAGAAAAATGGATCCGTTATCGGGTCCAGTTACTCTTTGTGAGCATGCAGCTGGATCAGTCGAAGATCTCAACCACACCCACAACAGCACCCTCATGATCGGTAACGGCCAACGCTCGAATCTTGTTGTCGAGCATATAGGCTTCTGCCTCTGACATCTGTGCATTGTCCTTGATGGTGTGCGGATTGACGGTCATGAAATGGGCAACGGTAGAGTGAATCACACTCTGGTTTTCCAGCAACGCACGACGCAGGTCGCCGTCGGTCACGATACCAACCAGTTTGTCCTCTTCCATGACCACGGTCAGGCCCAGGCGGCTTTGAGTCATCACCAGCAAGCAATCGTGAAAACTGGTTGCAGGGGTAACGGCCGGCGCTGGGGAATGCATGACGTCACTCACGCGGGTCAGCAGTTTACGGCCCAAGCTGCCACCAGGGTGGAATCGGGCAAAGTCCATGGCCTTGAACTCCAGGGCTTCAATCAAGGCCACGGCCAGCGCATCCCCCATAGCCATGGTCGCCAGAGTCGAAGTAGTCGGCGCCAGGTTGTTCGGACAAACCTCACGCTCGACAGAGATGTCCAGCCAGATATCCGCGTGCTTGACCAAGGTCGACTTGCCGTTACCAGTCATGGCGATGAACTTATTGCCAAATGACTTCAGGCTAGGGATCAGCTTGATCAATTCCTCGGTTTCGCCGCTGTAGCTGATAAGGATCAGCACGTCGCTGGGCTTGAGCATGCCCAGGTCACCATGAAAGGCTTCCGCCGGGTGCAGGAAGAAACTTGGGGTACCGGTGGAGGCAAAGGTCGCAACCATTTTTTTCCCGATCAAACCGGACTTGCCCATGCCACACACGACTGCGCGCCCCTTGCAGCCGAGGATGAGTTCGACGGCATTCTGGAATTCATCATCCAGGCGGCTGGCCAATTGAGTAACTGCCTGCGCTTGGGCGATAAGGGCTTCTTTTGCTATTGCAAGGTGATTCATTTTATGACTTTCGTCCCTGAGCAACGTGGCATCGAGCCGCGAATTTTATGGTTTATGCAACATTTAGCAAAGTCCCTTTACTGCCGGGCAGGCAATTTAAACACTTTGATGCCCATCCAACCTGCAACAACCGACCTCTCGGCAAACTTTTCGTTGTGCCTTTGCTCTGTATGACGCAGCATATTGTTACCAAAACCGCTATAAATCAGCCATGTGGCGCTTGTCTAAGTTGAAGTCATGAACCTGGATCTACATCCCCTGCAAGGTTGCAGAACGCTCTACCGTTGGCAACACGGTCACCTGGAACACCATTTACGCACCCTGCACCCTCAATGGGGCGAGCGCCCCCTGACCATCACCAGCCAGGACCTGGCCTCCAACGCCTCATTCGTCAACTACGTGCGCCACCATCGACTGGTCGACCCCTGCACGGGCCAGGACCTGGAACTGGTGGAAAAATCGATTCGCAAAGTGGCCTTCATCGGCAGCCAGGAGGCCCGTTTTTATCGAGCCCGGGACATGCTCAGGGGCAGCAAGCACTTTCACTACCCCGCCTGCCTCGGCGTCATTGAAACCCCCTGGGAAAGCCTGATTTTCACCGGCTTCGCGCGCGGTAAACCGCCACGCATGCAGGCCATTGCCAAGCAACTGGCGCTCGGTATCGCCGAACTGGAAAGCCTCAGCCACCGCTATCTGAGCCAGCAGCCGTGGCACAAGGCCCCGCTGTTCTGGAGCATGGACTTCTTTCGCCCCTGGTTCCTGCTGCGTCCACGCTTCAACTTCGCCCGCTGCCTGCCCGAGCTCGAACGCCTGGCCCAGAGCGATGAGCGCTTCAATGGCCTGGCCGACTCGTTCAAGGCTTTCGAGCCGCTGCTGGCACGCCTGGGCCGGGCCGCGCGCCGCAGTCCCCGCTGCATCAGCCACATGGATTACCTGCGCAAGAACCTGTTCATCGACAATGGCCAGCTGCAATTGATCGACTGGAGCGAGGTCAAGGTCGGACGCGTGGGGTTCGATGGCGGGGCCTATCTGGGGGCCTTGTTCCGGCGCAAGGACATGCCGGTATTCCTCACCGCCCGGCAGCAGTTCCTGGACGCCTACCGCGAGGCCCTGCCCGCCGGCTTCGACACCGGGGAAGCGCTGCGCAACCTGCACTACATGTTCCTGCTCAATGCCCTCTTCCATTGCCTGCGCCCGGAAACCATTGCCGAGTATCAGGAAAAACAGCGCATGCCGGTGCTGCGACAGAAGTACGACTACTTGCTCAGTTTGCTGTGAGCTTGGCGAAAGGGCGTCATCGAGGGTGATAGCGAACACTTTTCGGACTCTTCCTACGTATTTGCCCGAAAGACAGTTCTCCATCTGTTAAATTGTATTAACATTCGCGCGATATTATTCAGGGGCAATGGCTTTTCCATCGGCATTGCCTTGCGCAATCGATCACTCTAATGGATTTCCGCTCCACGTTTATGGATGACGTTTCTCATCGCCCGCGCTTGTTGATCCTCTCCAAGGGTGCTCAACGCATTGCCACGCTGCCCTCGCTGCTGCCCGATTACGCGCCGCACAACGGGACTGTGGGCGATATGGAACACGCCGACTGCGTGATGGCATGGGGGCGCAAGCCCAGTGCGCTCAAGGCCATGACCGAGGCAGCGAAAGCCAATCGGCCCATCCTCACACTCGAAGACGGCTTCCTGCGTTCCGTGGGCCTGGGCGCTGACGAACCGCCGCTGTCGTTGATCGTCGATGACATCGGCGTGTACTACGATGCCAGCGCGCCTTCGCGCCTGGAACAGTTGATTGCCGTCCCCCTGGACGATGCCGCCACCCTGCGTGCGACGGCGCTGCAACTGCTGTGGCAACAACAACGGGTGTCCAAATACAACGATGCCCGCATCGAACACCCCGACCTGCCCGCCGACTGCGTGCTGGTGGCCGACCAGACCTTTGCCGATGCCTCGCTGCAAGGTGCCGGCCCCTCCGACTTCAGGGCGATGCTCGAAGCTGCCCTGGCGAGTTTTCCTGCCAGCACGATCCTGCTCAAGGTTCACCCGGACGTGGTTGCCGGCCGCAAACAGGGACATTTCGACCTGAAGGCGCTGGCAAGCCATCCACGGGTGCAGATCCTGGCGCGTAATGTTCACCCCGCCGAGTTGCTGCCGCGCATGCGGGCTGTGTACGTGATGACCTCGCAGCTGGGTTTCGACGCATTGCTGTGGAATGTGCCCGTTCGCACCTGGGGCATGCCCTTCTATGCTGGCTGGGGGCTCACCAATGACCGCCTGCCGGCACCGTCACGGCGCCAACCGGTGAGCCTTGCACAGCTGGTACACGCCAGCCTGGTGCGCTACCCGCGTTATGTCAGCCCCGAAACCGGTCAGCCATGCACCCCGGAAGCGCTGATCAACTGGTTCGGCCTGCAACGCCGCCATCGCAGTGCGCTACCCGGTGCCATCCAGATGGTAGGGTTCAGTCGCTGGAAGCACCCCCTGGCAAAGCTGTTTTTCGATGGCACGGCCATCCGGTTCATCAAACCCAAAAAGCGCGCTGCGCAAGGTCTTCCTGTAGTCTCCTGGGGCTGCAAACATGACGCCGCCCTCGAAGCGCACCCGCTCCTGGTCAGCCGGGTGGAAGATGGCTTCCTGCGTTCGGTCGGCCTTGGCGCCGGCAAGGCCCGCCCCCTGTCCTGGGTAGTCGACGATCTCGGTATCTATTACGACGCCACGCGCCCCTCGCGCCTGGAACGCATCCTGCTGAATCAGCATTTCTCCCCCGAACTGCTGGCCCGGGCACAAGCACTGCGCCTGGCCATCTGCCGCGCAGGCGTAACCAAATACAATTTGCCTGGCAACGACTGGCAGCGTCCACCCCTGGCGCAACGGGTGATCCTGGTGACCGGCCAGGTGGAAGACGATGCCTCGATCCGCTTCGGCGCCCATCGCATCCGCAGCAACTTGCAACTGCTGCAGGCGGTGCGTGAGCGCAATCCCGAGGCATGGGTGCTGTACAAGCCGCACCCTGAAGTGCTGGCCGGTACCCGTGCCCGAGGCGACGACGAAGCACAAACGGTGCATTGGTGCGACGAGGTCATCGGCAATACGCCCTTGCAGCAATTGCTCGAAACCGTGGACGAGGTGCACGTGCTGACCTCCCAGTCCGGCTTCGAAGCCTTGCTGCGCGGTGTGCCGGTCACCACCTATGGCCAGCCGTTCTATGCCGGCTGGGGGCTGACCCGGGATGTCGACCTGCACCCCGACGTGCAAGCCCGGCGTGGACGCCAGTTGAACCTGGATGAACTGGTGGCGGGCACGCTGCTGCTGTACCCCACGTATGTCAGCCGCATCACCAACCGCTTCACCACCGCTGAACAGACTCTCTACGAATTACAGAATTGGCATGCTTTACCGCAGCCAGGAGCAACATCCCGATGGCAGGACTTGAAACAGCGCTTGAGCAGCTTGTTGGGCATGAGACGCCTGAGAAGCTGAAGGCGCGGGCAACGGATCGCCCTCCTGCGCCTCATCCGCGCAACAGCTTTCTGTTTTTGCAGGGTGTCAGCTCGCCGTTCTTCGCCCGACTGGCCAAGGCCCTGCGGGCGATCGACCATCGCGTGCACAGCATCAGCTTCAACGTCGGCGACCTGCTGTACAGCACCGGTTCGCGCAGCGTCTATTCGGCGCACCCGCAGGAACTGGAGGCGTTCTACAGCCAGTATTTCCACGACCACCAGGTCACCGACCTGGTGCTGTTCGGTGACTGCCGCCCTGTGCATCGCCCGGCGGTGGCCCTGGCCCGGCTGCAGGGCATTCGTGTGCATGTGTTCGAGGAAGGTTACTTCCGCCCTTATTGGGTCACCCTGGAACGCGACGGTGTGAACAACAACTCGCGCCTGCCACGGGACCCGGACTGGTTCCGCGACGTCGGCCAGCACATTGCACGCTATGACAATGGCAACCCGTTCAAGCTGTCCTTCGTCGCCCGTGCCGCCCATGACATGCTCTACCACAGCGGTGGCGCACTGAACAAACTGTGCTTCCCACACTACCGCACCCATGCACCGTACAGTGCGGCCACGGAATATGCCGGCTTCGTCCGCCAGGGCATACGCCTGCTGTTTGCCGCGCGTCGCGACGATGCTCGGGTGGCCGAAGTCGCCCGCGAGCGGCACCCGACCTTCCTGTTGCCGCTGCAACTGGACAGCGATGCGCAGATCAAGGATCACTCGCCCTTCGCCAATATGTTCGACGTTATCAACCATGTGATCGCCTCGTTCGCCGCCTCGGCGCCGAGCGCCGCACGCTTGCTGGTGAAGAACCATCCGCTGACCCCCGGCCTGGTGAACTACCAGCGCATCACCCAGGCGCTCGCCGGGCAATATGGCGTGGCCGACCGGGTCGACTTCCTGGAAAGCGGGCACATGCCGACGCTGCTCTCGCACATTGCCGGGATGATCACGGTCAACAGCACGGCAGGTGCGTCGGCGCTGCTGCACAAACGCCCGACCTTCACCCTCGCCAATCCGATCTACGCCATGCCCGGGCTGACCCAACAAGGCAGCCTCGACGACTTCTGGCATCACCCACAAGCGCCGGACATGGCCCTGTTCCATCATTTTCGCAACACCGTCATCCACACCACCCAGATCAATGGCGGCTTCTATACCGACTGCGGTATCGAGATGGCCGTGAACAATTGCCTGGACGTGTTGCTGGCAAAGACCTCGAGAATCGAAAACTTCCTATGACGCACCGCTCTTCGCCCCGCTGCATTCTCATCACTGGCGCCACCGGCGGTATCGGTGGCGCACTGGCGCCGGCCTATGCCGCGCCGGGCGTGACCTTGATCCTGCAGGGCCGTCGCCTGGACCGCCTCGAAGAAATGGCCAGCGAATGCCGCGCCCTCGGTGCCCACGTGTTGCTGGAAGCCCTGGACGTACGCGAACTGGATGAACTGCGCGCCATGGTTCGTCGGGTCAGCGAAGCCGAGCAGCCAGACCTGGTCCTGGTCGGCGCCGGGCTCAATACCGCCGTGGGTAGCCATGGCGAAGCCGAGCGCTGGGACGACAGCCGCGCCCTGCTCGAAGTCAACGTGATGGCGGCCCTGGCCACCGTTGAGGCGGCACTGCCGGCCATGCGTGCCCGCGGCAATGGGCAGATCGCCCTGTTCAGTTCACTGGCGGGTTGGCGCGGGTTGCCGGTGACGCCGACCTACAGCGCCAGCAAGGCGGCGATCCGCGTCTACGGCGAGGCGATCCGCGACTGGCTGGCCCCGGAAGGGGTGAAGATCAACGTGATCCTCCCCGGCTATGTCGAGTCGAAAATGTGCTTCGAAATGCCCGGTCCCAAACCCTTTCTGTGGACCGCCGAAAAGGCGGCCCGACGGATCAAGCGCGGACTGGCGGCGAACCAGGCCCGCATCAGTTTCCCGTTCCCGCTGAACCTCGGCACCTGGCTGTTGGGGGTGATTCCGCAGCGCCTTTCTTCGTTTATCCTGCGTGGTCTGAATTACAGTGAGTGAATTGTCCATCCTTCAGGTCGGCATCGTCGGCCTGCTCCTCACCGTCCTGATCGAACGCCTGCTGACCCCGCGCCCGAACCTGCGCCGCCCGTTGAGCTGCTGGCTGCTGCACGGCGGCTTGTGGTGCGTGGCCCTGGCGGTGCTGTATGGCGCGACCGCCCGCCCGCTGTTCAGCGGCATCAACGTACTGCTGCTGTGGCTGTTGATCGTGATGGTCAGCAACGCCAAGTACCATTCCCTGCGCGAACCGTTCGTGTGCGCCGACTTCGAATACTTCAGCGATGCCGTGCGTTTCCCGCGCCTGTACCTGCCGTTCTTCGGCATCGGCAAGGCCGCGCTGCTGGCAGTGGGCTTCGTGATTTACCTGTGGGCCGGCTTGAGCTTCGAACCGCAAGTCGCGGGGGGACGCCTCAGCGCACTCTGGCTGGGCCTCGCGGGCGTGATCCTGCTGAAGCTCGGCCACCGCCGCAGCGTACCGACTTTCGATGCCGAGGCCGATGTACGGCGCTGGGGCCTGGCGGCCAGCCTGTGGCGGTACTTCTGGGCTGCCCGCGCACCGGTCGACCGCAGTGCACTGGGCTCGCCGTTCAACACACCAGGCGCTTGCCCACCCGGCATGCCCCTGCCCGACCTGGTGTCGGTGCAGAGCGAATCGTTTTTCGATGTGCGCGACCTGTGGCCTGGCGTCAAGCCCCAGGTTCTGAGTGAATACGACCGCCTTGCGGAGCAATCCCTGGCCCGTGGCAAGCTGCAAGTGGCCGCCTGGGGTGCCAACACCGTGCGCACCGAGTTCGCCTACCTGACCGGCATCCCCGGCGACCGCCTCGGCGTACACCGCTTCAACCCCTACCGGGTGCTGGCCCGCCAGGGCTTGCCAAGCATCGCGGCGCACCTCAAGGCCCTGGGCTACCGCACGGTCTGCATCCACCCTTACGACGGCAGTTTCTACGGACGCAACACCGTGCTGCCGGCCCTGGGGTTCGATGAGTTCATTGACGTGCGCGCCTTCGACGACTCGCAAAAGGCCGGGCCGTTCATTGGCGATTGCGCCGTGGCCGACAAGATCCGCGAACTGCTCGAAGACCCGGCCCGCAGCCAGCCGCTGTTCATCCATGCGGTGACCATGGAGAACCACGGCCCGCTGCACCTGGAACACGTCGACGCCGCCGAGTTGCCGACCTGGTTCGACCGCCCGCTGCTCGTCGGCATGGACGACCTGGCCCCCTATCTCCGCCACATCGCCAACGCCGATCGCATGCTCGGCAAGCTGCGCGGCACCCTGCTCGCACAGCCACGGGAAGCACTCCTGTGTTTCTTCGGCGACCATGTGCCGATCCTGCCGAACGTGTACCAGGCCATCGGCGCGCCGGCCGGCGACACCGATTACCTGATCTGGTCCAACCGGCGACACCCCGGCGCCAGTCCTTGCCCGATCCGCGTTGACGCGTTGTCCAGCCGCCTGGTTGCCTGCGCCCACGAGGAACGCTCGCCCTCCGCTGTTGCCGGCGTGGCTTGAAGTCGTGGTGACTATCGTACTGGGGTCGAGCCTGGCACCGGACCTGACCGCCGACCCCGCGCTGTCGCGGATCGTCACGGACGGGCGCGGCTCGCTGGCGTTTATTCTCGGCGATACCGCCTGCCGCCAGCGCCTGCTCGGCACCAGCATTCACTGGGACCGGGTGCTGCTGGCCTTTGAAGACGGTCAGGCCGTGGGTTATGCCGCGTTCAAGCATCAGCTGCGCGGCCCCTTTGCCTTGCACCCGCAACCCTTTGTCCGCGAATTCGGCTGGCTGCGCGGCTGGCTGCGCTTTGCCGCGTTCTGCCTGAGCGAGTGGCGCGAATGGCGCTATCCGTTTCTGCTGTACGGCCTGCGCGTGAACAAAACCGCACGCCAGCATGGCGTCGGCTCGGCACTGGTCCAGGCGTGTTGCGCACAGGCCGCGGCCAGCGGTTTCAAGGACGTGTTCCTGGAAGTGCCACTGGACAACCAGCGAGCACGCGAACTGTACCTGCATAACGGCTTCCGCTTGCTGCGCAAGCGCTGGGTGCCGTGGCCACCGGTGCGCACCATGCACCGACGCGCGGAGCCCGCCCTGTGAACGGCCTCGACAGACCCGCGATCACCCTGCAGCCTTTGGTCGAAGGCCCCGGCTGGATCGGCATCATGTCCCAGTGGGTGGCGTGGAAGGTCCTGCACCTGCCGCAATTCCTCGGACCGGAAGGCTCGCCATTCTGGCTGTGGCGGCGCGGGCGACATGCTCCCAAAGGCCTGAAAGCCATTGCCGGCATTGGCTACAAGGACTCCTCGGCCCGGGCCCGGGTGTTGTGTCAGCGCTGGGGCTTGCCCTACATCGCCCTGGAAGACGGATTCCTGCGCTCGTCGTCCCTAGGCATCGAGGGCGACACGCCGATGTCGATGGTGGTCGATCCGGTGGGTATCCACTACCTGGCCGACCGCCCTTCGCTGCTGGAAAACATCCTGCAGGATCCCGGCAGCCTCAGCCCTGAAGAACTCGACAGCGCCCGGCAACTGATCGCACTGATGCGCAGCAGCGGCATCGGCAAATACAACAATGCCCCGGACCTGGACCCGGACGACCCGCTGGGCCGTGATCGGCCCCTGGTGCTGGTGGTGGACCAGACCGCCGGGGACTACTCGATTCCTGGTGGCGGCCTGTGTGAAGCCGACTACGTGCGCATGCTCGATGCGGCCCTGGCGGAAAACCCGGACGCCGAGGTGCGGGTGCGCATTCACCCGGACTGCGTGGGTGGACAAAAACCCAGCTGCCTGCTGGCGGCCGCCACGGCGCGAGGGGTTGGCCTTGAGAGTCGCCCGGTGTCCTGGGCCTCGCTGGCCCGCCGCGCCCGACGGGTGTACATCGGCACCAGCCAGGCGGGGCTCGAAGCCTTGATCCAGGGCATCCCGGTGACCTGCTTTGGCCTGCCCTTCTATGCCGGCTGGGGCCTGACGGACGATCGCATGCCGATCCCCCGGCGACAGGCGCGGCCGGACCTGGTGCAACTGGTGGCCGCCGCCTACCTGCGTTATTGCCGTTATGTCGACCCGCTCACCGGCCAACCCACCGACGCCTTGACCGTGGCCCACCAACTGGCCCGCAAGAAAGCCCGGGACGCCGAGTTCGCCGGGAACATCACCGTGCTGGGGGTCAAGCGTCACAAGCAGCACAACATGCGGCGCTTTTTCGAAAGCCGCTGGGGTCGTCTGGACTTCGCCGAAGACAGCCCGACGCTGGTCAAGGAGATCGCCGCCAAGCGCGGCAAGCTGCTGGTGTGGGCCGCTCGCGAACCGGCCGGCCTCAAGGTTCGCGCTGCCGCGCTCGGGGTGCCGTTGTGGCGCGTCGAAGACGGTTTCCTGCGTTCCAGGGGGCTTGGCGCGCTGAACGCACCGGCCCTGTCCTTGGTGCTCGACCGCAGCGGCATGCACTTCGATGCCAGCGCCAGCTGCGACCTGGAACACTTGCTGGAACACGCGGACTTCGACGCCGACAGCCTGGCCGAAGCGGCCCGCCTGCGCGAACGGATCGTGGCCTGCGGCACCAGCAAGTACAACCTCAAGCATGACGCCGATAGCCCGGTGTGCGCACGACCTGGCCAACGGCGGATCCTGGTGCCCGGCCAAGTGGAAGACGACGCCTCGCTGCTGTGCAGTGGCGGCACCTTGCACGACAATCTCGAACTGCTCAGGCAAGTGCGGGCCAGCGCGCCGGACGCCTGGATCGTCTACAAGCCGCACCCGGATGTGGAAGCCGGCAAACGCCAGGGCGCCGTGCCTGCGCAGTTGCTGCACGGGCTGGCCGACCAGGTGCTGCCCGGTGCCGACATCGCTCGCCTGTATGCCCAGGTCGACGAAGTACACACCCTCAGTTCCACCTCGGGTTTCGAGGCTTTGCTACGCGACCTGACCGTGGTGACCTACGGTACGCCGTTCTATGCCGGCTGGGGTTTGACCCATGACCACCAGCTTTTGCCGCGCCGGACCCGGCGCCTGACCCTGGACCAGTTGGTAGCCGGCGCCCTGTTGCGCTATGCGCGCTATGCCGACCCCCAGCAAGCTTTGCCCTGCGATGCGTGGCATGCCCTGACATGCCTGTCGACCCCTCGCCCGCCGCGCCTGACGCACCATCCGCGCCTGCTGCCGCTGCTCAATTACACCCGGACCATGCTTGGCTGCGCTCGCGCAGCGGTCCCCCTCAAGGATTAGACCATGCCTGCATCACTGAAGGACCTGGGCCGTTATGCGGCGCTGCCCTGGCATTGCCTGCAGCTGTTGACCCACGCCAAATCGTTCGAGAACAACCCGGTAATCGGCAGTGCCCGGCTCAATGCCCTGGGCCTGCATGTGCAACGTCGCCAACTGGCCATGGGCATGGCCGCCATGCGCCGCCGGGCCTTGGCGCCTCGGCTGGAGGCCGGGGAGCTTGCCAGCTTCGAGGAGCAGGGGTTTTTCGTTCGCGAGAACGCACTGCCCGCCGAACAGTTCGCCGCTCTGCGGGCCGAACTGGGTGACCTGCGCAGCACCGGCTGGGAAATGCGCCAGGGCAAGGCCGTGACCCGGCGGGTCAGCCTGGACCAGGATGTCCTGGCCCGAAACCCGGCCAGCGCGGCCTTTGTGGCCGACCGCAGTGTGCGCGACCTGATTGCCTATGCCTCGTCGAACACCGGCGGGATCACCTATCAGTTGCAGTCCATCGTGATCGATGGGGTGAATGCCGAGCAGGACCCGCAAACCCGCCTGCACGCCGATACCTTCCATCCGACCGCCAAGGCCTGGCTGTTTCTCGATGACGTGGCCGACGACCAGGGACCGTTCAGTTACGTCCCGGGTTCCCATCGCCTGACACCGGAACGGCTGGCCTGGGAGTATCGCCAGAGCCTCGGCGCGGCACGCTCCGACGAGCAGATGCACCGCGAGGGCTCGTTCCGCATTCACGAACACGAACTGGCCGGGCTCGGCCTGCCGGCACCGCGACGCTTCTCGGTACCGGCCAACACCCTGGTGGTGGCGGACACCTCGGGCTTCCACGCCCGCTGTCCAAGCCTGCGCCCCAGCCACCGGGTGGAAATCTACGCCAGCCTGCGCCGCAACCCGTTCATCCCCTGGCGCGGCGCCCACCTGTTCGCCCTGCCCTGGATCGCCAACCACCACATGCGCTGGGACATCCGCCTCAAGCGCCTGATGGGCTTCGACAAACGCAGCCACTGGCGCTTCATCGAACAGCTCAACGCCTACGAAAAGCCCTACATCTGATCCACAACAGCCGCGGCGTGCCAGACACGCCGCCTTCGCTGGCAAGCCGTTCAATCAAACATGAACGCCATCCCCGTGGCGAGGGAGCTTGCTCCCGCTGGCGTGCGCAGCGCGCCTTGAGCAGGCGCTGGCAGTCTTGCAGAAAGACCTCGGTGCCGTTTTGGGGTCTGCTATGCAGCCCAGCGCGAGCAAGCTCGCTCGCCACAACAGCATTGCCCAGCCTGATGCGTATGGGCGCTGGCAGTCGTTCAATCAAGCATGAACGCCATCCCCGTGGCGAGGGAGCTTGCTCCCGCTGGCGTGCGCAGCGCGCCTTGAGCAGGCGCTGGCAGTCTTGCAGAAAAACCTCGGTGCCCTTTTGGGGTCTGCTACGCAGCCCAGCGCGAGCAAGCTCGCTCGCCACAACAGCCTTGCCCAGCCTGATGCGTGAGGGCGCGGGCAGGCCGTCCAATCAAGCATGAACACCAGCAGCCTTGACCAGCCTGATGCGTGTGGGTGCTGGCAAGCCGTTCTATCAAGCGTAAACACCATCCCCGTGGCGAGGGAGCTTGCTCCCGCTGGCGTGCGCAGCGCGCCCTGAGCAGGCGCTGGCAGTCTTGCAGAAAAACCTCGGTGCCCTTTTGGGGGTCTGCTACGCAGCCCAGCGCGAGCAAGCTCGCTCGCCACAACAGCCTTGCACAGCCTGATGCGTGAGGGCGCGGGCAGGCCGTCCAATCAAGCAAGAACACCAGCAGCCTTGACCAGCCTGATGCGTGTGGGTGCTGGCAAGCCGTTCAATCAAACATGAACGCCATCCCCGTGGCGAGGGAGCTTGCTCCCGCTGGCGTGCGCAGCGCGCCCTGAGCAGGCGCTGGCAGTCTTGCAGAAAAACCTCGGCGACCTTTTTGGGGTCTGCTACGCAGCCCAGCGCGAGCAAGCTCGCTCGCCACAACAGCCTTGACCAGCCTGATGCATGTGGGCGCGGGCAAGCCGTCCAATCAAGCATGAACACCAACAGCCTTGACCAGCCTGATGCGTGTGGGCGCGGGCAGCCGTCCAATCAAGCATGAACACCAACAGCCTTGCCCAGCCTGATGCGTGTGGGCGCGGGCAGGCCGTTCAATCAAGCATGAACACCAGCAGCCTTGCCCAGCCTGATGCGTGTGGCCACGGGGGCTTAACAGCCTTGCCTGTATGCCGGTAACCCGTCGCGTCAGCCGATCCTGGCCATTTCTTCGGCAACGATGGCCACGGTGCGGGTGATTTGCGCTTCGGTGTGTTCGCAGGAAACGAAGAAGCGCAACCGCGCCGCGTGCTCCGGGACAGCCGGGTACAGGATCGGCTGGGCATTGATGCCCCGGTCGAACAAGGCGCTGGAGAGCCGCCCGGCCTTGAACGAACTGCCGGTGATCACTGGAATCACTGCAAGCCCGGTACTGGTGGCCGTGTCGAGGCCCGCCTCCTTGGCCAGCCGCAGGAACAGTTCACCACGGGCCTGTACCGCCTGCACCCGCTCGCGATCATGGGCCAGGCACTGCAACGCCGCCAGCGCCGCCGCCGTGACTGACGGTGGCATGCCCACGCTGTAGAGGAAGCCCGGCGCAAGGAACTTCAGGTGCTCGACCAGCGCCGTGTTGCCGGCAATGTAGCCGCCGCAACTGGCGAGGGTCTTGCTCAGGGTACCCATCCAGATATCCACGTCATCGCCCGCCAGGCCGAAGTGCTCGCGAATACCCTTGCCGGTTGCTCCCATCACCCCCAGCGAATGCGCCTCATCGACCATCAGGAAGGTCTTGTGCTTGTGCTTGAGCTCGACAAAACGCGGCAAGTCCGGGTAATCGCCATCCATGCTGTAGATCCCTTCGACCACCACCAGCACCCGCTCGAAATGCTGGCGCTGCTCACCGAGGATCCGGTCCAGCGCTTGCCAGTCGTTGTGGGCAAAGCTCAGGCGGCGCGCGCCGGACAACTGGATGCCCTGCAGCACACTGTTGTGAATCAGTTCGTCGTGCAGCACCAGGTCCCGGGGGCCGAACAGATAGCCGATGGTGGTCACGTTGGTGGCATGGCCACTGACAAACACCACCGCGTCGTCGACCTCGTACAGGCTGGCCAGCTCGCGCTCCAGTTCACGGTGCAACGGACGATCGCCCGACACCGGACGACTGGCCGATACCGAAGTGCCGTATCGGTCGATCGCTGCCTTGGCCGCCTCGGCCACCATCGGGTGACCGGAGTAACCGAGGTAGTTGTAGCTGGCGAAGTTGACGTATTCACGGCTGCCGATACAGGTCTCGGCACCCGCCGTCCCCTCGTGCATGCGAAAGAACGGGTTGGCCAGGCCCAGGCGCGCGGCGCTCTGCTGTATCACGCGCAACTGCTGATAACCGGGGTGCTGGTCGAAGCGATAAAACGCTTCGGGCACTTTCAGCGCGGCCTGTTGCGCTTGCTCCAGAGTCGCACCACCCGCCGTGTCGCCCGCCTCGCTGCGACGGCGTTCCAACGCTTGCTGGATCAGCCGCTGCTTGATACCGACACTCAGGCCGGTGGTCGTTGTTGCAGTCATCGGGCTATTACTCAATCAAACATCACTCAATCAATCGGTTGGGTGCCGCGGCTCTGTCGGCCAGTTCGGCATTCATCTCGGCCATTTGCTCGCGGCTCAATTCGCTGCCGTGGCGAGCCAGTACGTTCTCGGCCAGGGCCACAGGCGCCGGGGCCTGATCAGCCCCCGCTTCACCGCGCAGCAGGTCAAGAATGCGCACACTGAGCTTGTCGATGCTGGAACTCTCGCTGAGCTCCATCACCGGCAGACGAACACCGAAGCGCTCTTCCAGCGCCACCACCAGTTCGACACTCATCAGCGAGTCCAGCCCCAGTTCCTGCAACGGACGCTGGGTGTCCAGGCGGGCAGCCGGCAGCCGGAGGATCTCGCAGACTTCGTGCTTGAGCAATTCGACGAAGCGCTCCAGCAGTTGCTCGTCGTCAAGCTCGAGCAGCATGCGCTGGATGTCCTCGGCGTCATTGTCGTCGTCCTGATCCCCGCCGTGGGCGCGGACCAGTTCCTGGAAACGCGGGGTCGCCGCGCTCGGCAGGAAGCGCGACAAGGCCTTCCATTCCAGCTCCAGCACGCCGATGCCGTCATCACCGCCGAGCAGCATCTGCTCCAGGTGCGCCAGGGCCACGTCGGCCCGCAGCGCAGCACCGCCCATGCGGCTTTGCAGGGCGTCCTTGATCTGCTCGTTGCGGGCCAGGAAGCCCACGTCGTCGATGGCGCCCCAGAGTACGGCGGTGGCAGCCAGGCCTTGGCCGCGACGATGGCGGGCCAGGGCTTCGAGCCAATAGTTGGCCGCAACGTAGTTGGCCTGGCCGGGATTGCCGAACAGGGTGGTGGCCGAGGAGAACATCACGAAGAAGTCCAACGGCAACTCACGGGTCAGTTCATGCAGGTATTGCGCACCCTTGGCCTTGGGCTCCAGCACACGCTGCAGTTGCTCGGCGTCGAGGTTGCGGATCAGACCGTCGTCGATCACCGTCGCCGCGTGCACCAGGCCGCGCAACGGATAAGGGCTGGCCGCAATGCGCTGGAACACACCGCGCAGTTGCTGCACATCGGTGATGTCGCACGCCAGCGCCTGCACATCGATACCCTGGGCCTGCCAGGCCGCCAGGCTCGGCTGGGCCTCGACACTGGCCGGACCACGACGACCGAGCAGCACCAGGTGCCGGGCACCCTTGTCTACCAGCCACTGGGCGGTACGCAAGCCGAAACCGCCCAGGCCGCCGGTGACCAGGTAGGTCGCCTCGCCACTGAGTTGCAGCTGTTGCACCGGCTGTTCGCGGGTTTCCACCAACTGTTCGATCGGGTTGCCATAGGTCACCACGATCTTGCCGATCTGCCGCGCTTGCTGCATGTAGCGGAACGCTTCGACCACCTGGTTGGCATCGAACTCGCGAAACGGCAGCGGATGCAGGATGCCCTGTTCGAACAGTTCCATCATTTGCCCGAACAAGCGCCGCGTCAGGTCCGGACGCTCGCTCATCAACTGGTCGGCGTCGATACCGAAGTAGCTGATGTTATTGCGGAACGGCCGCAAGCCGATGCGGGTGTTCTGGTAGAAGTCGCGCTTGCCCAGCTCCAGGAAGCGCCCGAACGGCTTGAGTACCCGCAGATTGCGGTTGATCGCTTCGCCGGCCAGGGAGTTGAGCACCACGTCGACGCCACGCCCACCGGTCACGGCCAGCACTTCATCGGCGTAGGCCAGGGAGCGGGAATCGAACACCTTGTCGACACCGAGCAGGCGCAGGAAGTCGCGCTTCTCGTCGCTGCCGGCGGTGGCGTAGATCTCTGCACCGCACCACTTGGCGATCTGGATCGCGGCAATGCCGACGCCGCCGGCTGCGCCGTGGATCAGCACCTTCTCGCCCGGCTCCAGGCGTGCCAGGTGATGCAGGGCGTAGTAAACCGTGAAGAAGGTACTCGGGATGGTCGCCGCCGCCTCGAACGACATGCCTTGCGGAATCCGCGCCACGGCATTGGCGTTGGTCACCAGCCGGTTGGCAAAGCTGCATGGACCGAAGCCCACCACACGGTCGCCCGGGGCGAAATCGCCGAGCACATCGGCGCCCTTGCCCTGGACCACACCAGAGAATTCAAAGCCCAGGGTCGGGCCGGAGAAGCCGTTCTCGATAGCCTCATCGGACAACAGGCCAAGGGCGAACATCACGTCGCGGAAGTTCAGGCCGGTGGCGCGCACTTCGATGTCCAGCTCATCCGCTGCCGGCAGGCGCGGCTCGCGGACTTCCCAGCGCAGGTTGCGCAACTGGCCGGGCAAGTCGAAGCCCAGGCTGATGCGTTTGTCGGCACCCGACGTGGCGCGGGAGTGTTCCTGTAGAACACGCAAGCGCGGCACATAACGCTGACCGTCGGCGCTGATCGCCACCTCGGTCTCGGCATCGGCGTGCAACAGCGCCGGGATCAGGCTGGCAATCGGCGCCTTGAAGGCCAGGTCGAGCAGACGGATACGGCAGCTGGCGGACTCGTTCGCCAGGGTACGGCCAAAGCCCCAGAACGCGGCATCGGCGATGGCGTCGACGTCTGTCGCCGTGTCGGCGCCATAGAAGTGACCGGCCGCACCCCGGGTCAGCAGCCAGCATGACGGGGCCATGCCCCGCGACTCGCACGCCTGGACCAGCGCGGCGGCCTGCAGGCAACGAGCACCCTGGGCATCCAGCCCCTGGTCGCCGTCGAACCCGGCCAGGTGCAGCACCTGCTCCGGCGCCTGATCCAGGGCGGCCAGTTGTTGCGCCAAGGCCTGGGCATCGCCCGGAACCAGCAGGCTGACCTGCTGGCCTTGCTCACGCAGGGCCTGGGCCAACGCTTCAGCAGCGCCCTGCCCGGCCTCGGCCAGCAGGGCCCAACGCTGTGGCACTGTCTCGCCCTGCGGGGTCATCGCGCCCGCCGGTTTATCGGCCAGCAGCAGGTAACTGCCACAGGCGCTGCCCGGCAAGGCTTCAAGAGTGTGTGTCAGGATCAAGCCGTGGCGTTGCACTTCGTGCTGCCAGAACTGCGGACGCTGCTGGCGGGACAACGCCTGCTCAGGGCCGGCCAACCACCAGTCGGCCTGGGCACCGAACACAAAGTCGGCCCAACGCGCCGGGTGTTGTGCCAGCAACGCCAGCTGCCCGTGGGGGTTGAGCTGGCTCGCCGCCTGACGCAGGGTTTCACCCACGGTATCCAGAGCGGCCAGGTCGGTCGGCATGAGCACCCAGTCGTAGCCACTGCCCTGGGCCAATTGATCAAAGCCCAGGACGTCCAGGGCCGGGCAATCGACGCGCAGCATTTGCGCCAGCTCCGGCTCTTGCACGCAATAGCTGTAATCGACACGATCGAAATCGATCCCGGCGTACAGCGACTCGGCGAAGGACGGCCCGCCAAAGCCCAGTTCCAGCACCCGCAGACGCTGCCCAGCCGGCAATGCGGCCAGGCGCTGGGCGAGGGTTTCGCGCAGGCCGGCGAGTACACGCTGCTGACCGGACGCCCCCAGCACCAGGCGCAACAGGTTGGCGCCGCTGGTTTCCCGTGGCAGCAACTGCTCAAGGGGCTGGCGACCGTCGAGCAATGCCTGCAAATGGCGGCCGATACGGCCCACCGAATGAATGATCTGGAAGTGTTCCGGGTAGCACTGGAACAGCTCCTGCCAGATGGCCTCGGATGCTGGGCGCTCGCCCGTCTCGACAACGTGCCAGGTGCCGTCGGCATCGCGGCTCAGGCTGCCGTCTTCCAGGCCATGACGCAGCAGCGTCAGGAGGTAGTCGCTCGGCACGCCGTCCGGCTGCGACCACAGGGCAACCTGCTCGGCGCTCAAATCGCCACCGACCTGGTCGATCAGGTCGAGCACGAAGCTTGAACACAGGACATCGAGCAGTGGTTCGACCTCATTGAGGTAACGAACCTGCACCGCCTCGTCACCCAGCCCGTGCAGATGAGCGGCCAGCGGAGTGCTGCCGTGCGCTTCACGCAGTACGGGCACCACCTGACCTGGCGCGGCGAGGCCGACATGGGCCAGGCGCTTGATGTCGCCGGAACGGTCGCGCTGCAGGCGCACCCCACGGAAACGGGCATCCTTGATAAACAGTACGGCGTCGCCCGCGGCGTCGTACAGGGTGAAGTCCACCAGCAACGAATGCTCGGTGCGCTTGAGCTGCCGCACCTCGGCCAGGCACGGCACACCGCCGGCCTTGGCAAAGGCAATGCGACCGAGCTTGACCGGAATGAACGCCAGGCCCTTGTTGCTGCCAGGCGTGCCGACCAGCAACTCGGTGATCAACTGAAATGCACCATCGAGCAAGGCCGGGTGCAGGTGCAGTGCGGCCAGCTCATGGGTGATGGCGTCGGGCACGCTCAGTTGCGCCAGGATGCACGCCGGCTCGACCCACACCGCCGCGACGGCCTGGTAGGCCGGGCCATAATTCAGGCCGACCGCACGGGTCAGTGCCAGGTGCTGCTCACCCGTGAAGTCCGCCGGGCGTTGCGGCAGCGCCGGGGCACGACCGCCGAGCATCACACCACGGGCTTCGCCAGGCAGACGGGCGACCACGTGCTGCACCCACTCTTCACGCTGGGCCAGGCTGCGGGACGTGATGCGCAGGGTGCCATCGGCTTCCTCGATGTTGACCCGGATCTTTTTGCTGCCTTCGTTACCGAGCAACAGCGGGTTGTGAATCTCCAGCTCTTCGATGTCGACGAACTCGCCTGGCTGGTGCAACAGCGCCACGGCCAGTGCCAGTTCGGTGAAACCAGCACCGGGGAACAGCACCGCGTCGCCGACCTTGTGGTCGCCCAGAGTCGGGAACAGTTGCGTGTCGAGGCGATTTTCCCAGGTCAGGGTGCGGTCGGGCAGAGGGTAGCCCAGCAGCGGATGCACCCGCTCGCGTTGCAGCACACCGAACGACTCGGCGCTGACGGGCAACTGGAAATGCTCGCGCTGCCAGGCGTAGTTCGGCAGGCGCAGGTTGTTACCGGCCACCGGGAAGTGGGCCTGCCAATCCGGCTCGGCGCCGGCAATCAGCAGCCTGGCGACACAACGTTCCAGCAGAGCAGGACTGTCGTCCTTGCGCTGCAGCGTGGCAAGCACCTGACCGGGCAGCTCGCGCTGGGTCAGGGCATCGGTCACATAGGAGCGCAGGATCGGGTGCGGACCGACTTCGACGAACAGGTTGAAACCCTGCCCCAGCAGCGCGTCCATCGCGCCCTGGAACAACACCGGGAAGCGGATGTTCTGCCACCAGTAACGGCTGTCCAGACGCTGGCAGTCCAGTTCGCCACCCACTACCGTGGAGTAAAACGGAATGCGACCGGTGCATGGACGAATGTGAGCCAGGTCGGCGATGACCTGTTGCTCGATCGGATTCATTGCCGGGGAGTGGAAGGCGTAATCCAGATCCAGGCGACGAACGAACACCTGGCGCTCGGTCAGCACCTGCTCCAGTTCGGCCAGGGCCTCGACGGGACCTGCAACCGTGGCGCCACGGGCGCTGTTTTCGCCCGCCACGACCAGACGGTCGTCCAGGCCCAGCTCCACCAGCACGCTCGCGGTGGCTTCGCCCGACAGCCCCACGGCGGCCATCTTGCCGTTGCCACGGGTCAGTCCTTGCAGGCGACTGCGATGGAAGATCACCTGGGTGGCATCTTCCAGGCTCAGGGCGCCACTGGCCCAGGCTGCCGCCACTTCGCCAACGCTGTGCCCGATCACGGCCGCCGGATGGAAACCCTGCGCCGCCAGCACACGGGTCACTGCAACCTGTAGAGCGAACAGCGCCGGTTGCGCGATCTCGGTGCGCACGTAACGGTCATCACCGTTCTCACCCAGTAGTTCGGCACGCAGCGAGTAGCCGGCCAGCGGCTGGAACAGCCCATCGACCTCGGCCACTGCTGCTTCGAACAGCGGATTGCCAAGCATCGCCCGACCCATGCCCTGCCACTGCGAACCGTTGCCGGAGTAAACGAACACCGGGCCCTGGACCTTGTCCAGTGCCTGGCCAACCTCGACCACCGAACTCAGCTCGCTGAGACTCGGATCCTGGGCATAGTCGGCCAGGGCCTGCGCGGCCTCGGCCGGCTCGGAACCAATCAACACCAGGCGATGCGGGTGGGCATCGCGACGGAACATGGCCTGGTAGGCCACATCGTAGTAATTGATCTGTGGGTGCGCTGCCAGGTATTCGGCAAAGCCCTCGGCCGTGGCACGCAGGCCTTCGGCATCCTTGGCGCTGAGCAACAGCGGCAGGCGTCGTGTATGCGTTGCTGCCGTGGACGCCGGCAGCGGCTCGGCACTCTGCAGGATCACGTGGGCGTTGGCACCACCAAATCCAAACGAGTTGATACCGACGGTCAATTGCCCTTCAGGCTTGAGCGCTCGGCTTTCGGTGACCACCTGCAGGTTCAGGTCGGCAAACGGAATATTCGGGTTGAGTTCCTCAACGCCGATGGTCGCCGGAACTTCCCGCTCGATCAGGCAATTGAGCGCCTTCATCAGGCCGGCAACACCGGAGGCTGCTTCCAGGTGACCCAGGTTGCTCTTGATCGAACCGATCGGCAGTGGGTTGCCAGAGGCACGGGCCTGGCCCAGGGCCTCGCCGATGGCGCGGGATTCGATCGGGTCGCCAACGGCCGTGCCAGTGCCGTGGGCTTCCAGATAGTCGAGTCGGGACGGATCGATCCCGGCCTTGGCATAGGTGCTCTTGAGCAGAGCCGCCTGTGCATCGGCACTCGGCAAGGTCAGGCTGGACTTGCGACCGTCGGTGTTCACCGCACTGGCAGCGACCACCGCGAGAATCGGGTTGCCATCGGCCAACGCCTGGTCGTAGTCCTTGAGCAGGAACAGACCCCCGCCCTCGGAGCGCGCGTAGCCGTCACCGTTTTGATCGAAGGATTGGCAACGCCCGGTGCGCGACAGCATCGAGGCCTTGGCGAAAATCATGAAGCCGAATGGGTGCATGTGCAGGCTGATGCCGCCGGTCACCGCTTGATCGATATCGCCGCTGATGATCGCCTGGCAGGCCTGGTGAAAGGCCACCAGCGAAGACGAGCACGCCGTATCGATGGCCATGCTCGGCCCGCGCAGGTCGTAGAAGAAAGACAGGCGGTTGGCGGCAATGCTCATGGTGTTGCCGGTGGCCGTGGCGGCATCGATCGACGCCAGGTCTTCCACCAGGCGATACGCTTGCTCGACACCGGCGATCCCAAGGTACACACCGCAATTGCTGCCGCGCAGGCTCGAGGGCTTGATGCCCGCGTTCTCGAAGGTTTCCCAGCACATTTCCAGGAGAATGCGCTGCTGTGGGTCCATCACCGCTGCTTCCCGCGGCGAGATGTTGAAGAAACCCGCATCGAAGGCACTGATGTCGCCCAGGCTGCCGGCGGCAAAGGTATAACTGGTGGCCGGGTTGGCTTTGTCCGGGTGCAGGAATTCGGCGTGATCCCAGCGCGAGGCGTCGACCTGGGTCACCAGGTCCCGCCCTGCCATCAGGTTCTGCCAGAAACTGCTGGTCGTGGAACCGGGGAAGCGAAAAGAACAACCAACAATTGCTACCTGTCTAGGCTTTGTCAAAATCCATTCCTTTAAAACACTACCGGACACCGTCCCATCCTGCGGACAGCCGCATGCCTGGCCGATATATTTTGGGCAAGTCGTTAAACGTTACCTGAGGATTATTCTGTGATCTGGAGGTTACCTTGCCAAGCACCTGTTGAAAGCAAGGCTGTCCCTAAACGCTGGGCGCAGGAGGTCTTCAGAAAATATGTCGGAATAATACGCGGTCTGGACGGCAAGGGAAAACACTAAGCAGTGGCTACCGCATGAAATGTTCGAGATGGTTCACATGGCGAGACTCTGTTGAGGGGCAGCCTACTGACCATCACTCACCGCACTAGACCAAGAAGCCTTCTGCGCATGAAGAAACAAGCGCCCACGCATTCTCGATTCCGCACCAATAGTATGATAATTTCACACCATTGATTACTGCCCAGGAGGCTCAATCATGGCAACCGTGCGAAAAACCATCACTGTGACCGACCAACAGGACAGCTGGATCAAGGCTCAGATCGAAGCGGGTCATTACACCAATGACAGCGAATACATCCGCGACCTGATCCGGCGCGAACAAGAGCGAAGCGCCGAGGTTGAGGCTATTCGCGCAGCACTGAGAGAGGGGGAATCCAGTGGCAAACCCCGTCAATTCGACTCCGAAGCATTCAAGCGGCGGATGCTGACCGCGCATGGCTGAATATCGTCTAACGCCTGCTGCCGAGCGGGATCTTGAGGGGATCTGGGTTTACACTGTCCAGCAGTGGGATGTAGCTCAGGCTAACCGTTACATCGACATCATGACGGCCGCTTTTACGGAGTTAGCGCAACGGCCCAAAACAGCATCGGCCTGCGACCAGATCCGCTCCGGTTATCGCCGCCGCAGTGTTGAGCGGCATATGATTTACTTCCGGATCACAGTTTACGGGATTGCGATCATTCGTATCTTGCATGATCGGATGGATGCACCGCTGTATCTGTAACGGTTGGCACCTGCTTAACGGGAACTGCCTACCGACCATTACTCATCACATTCGACCAAGAAGCCCCCCCTTAACCGTCTGACCCAAGCGCTCAAGACCGGCCTGGCACGAACCTGCACACCCTTGTGCCTCATTCCTGATAAACGTTTGCCCCGCCTCCCCCTCTATTACATAGCTGAGTCTTTCCTGCAGACAGGCATTGAGCATCACCCCGCACTCACCCTGCTCGTGCAGTACCCGAGAAAGGAGACTGCATGGCCTCCAAAGGCGCTCCCCCTCGTTCCCGGTGGAATGACGAGAAAAACACCTCGTACAGACCCCATCGCGGTTTTATCCGCGACGGGTCTGCAACCGCGTAGCAACGTACGGCCAGCAGCAAAAGCATCATACCGTCAGGATAAAGTCCGCCTGATCGATACCTTCACTGCTAACACCGACAAGGCGAATAGACTCCACTCCGATCCCAATCACCGTGTCCGCCCCCTCAGTCGCAATGCTCACGTTGGCAGCGAACGTCTCGCTGCTGATCCCCAGCCCCGCGATATTGAGCAAGTCCTGCCCTCCGGCCGGATTGGCGTCGAAGCCCCGGATCGAGTCGTTGCCGAAGCCCGCGGCAGCAAACACGAAGGTATCGTTGCCGAGGCCGCCGTTGAGCGTGTCGTTGCCCAGCCCGCCGAAGAACAGATCGTCACCCGCGCCGCCGACCAGAATGTCGTTGGCCAGGCCGCCCAGCATCGTGTGGTTTGCCGCCGCTGCATCGTAGGCCAGCTCACTGCCGCTGCCCTCGGCGTTCGCCTGCAAGCCCGCCGCCGCGTATTGGTCACTCAGCGCGACCTGCGCTACATGCGCGCCGTCGCTCACGATCAGCATGCCGCCGGTGCCTGTGTCATTCGCGGCATAGGTGATCTGCGTATTGACGCCGAACGCAATATCGCCGAAGTCCAGCTTGTCGCCCACGGTAAAACCGCTGACGCTGCCACTGAACGCCGCCGACACATCGAGCTTGAGCGTGCCTGCCGCGCCGCTGTCGAACGTCACGTTCTGATCGGAGGCAGCGCCGAATTCGAGCATCGCCGAACCGCTGATAGTCGCGCTTCCCGCGCCGCTGGCATCTGCATGGATGATGATATTGCCATCGTTCGCCCACAGGCTACCGCTGTTGACCAGCGCACTTTCAATCACCAATCCGCCGCTGCCGCTGGCTTCCAGCACGCCCGTGTTGGTGACGGCGTTGCTACCGGTATCGATCACCAGCGCATTGACGCCGCTGGCAAGGATCAGGCCTGCGTTGACCAGCATCATCTGCCCCGCGCCCAACTGGCCGGCACCCGAGATGGTGTTGTCGGCATTGGTGAGCACCGTGTCCGCGCTGCCACCAAAGATCACGTTCTGCGCGCTGTCGGACAGAACCACTTGCCCGCCACCGGTCAACGTCGCGCCACGGAACAGAATCTCAAGATGGGTCCCGCTGCCGGTGGAGCCGAGCGTGATGGTGCCACTGTTGTCGATACTGCCACCGAACGGCATGATCGCGCCGTCGGCAATGGTGATGGTGCCCGCATTAGTCGTGACTGGGTCCACATCGAACAGTAAGTTGGCCCCGCTCAACGCCGCCGCATCCACGCCTTTGACAGTGATCGTCTGGTCGGCGCCGATGCTGAGCACGGCATTGCCGCTCGCGTCGTTGGCGATACTCACATCCGCAAAATCGTTGACGCCCGTGAAGCCGATCAAGTCGATCTTGTCCGACACCGCATCGAAGTTGTGAATGACGTTGTTGCCGATCGGCTGGGCAAACACGAACAGGTCGGCGCCGCTGGAGCCGGTCAGGTTGTCGTCGGTGGACAAGGCGAAGATCGGTGAGCCGGGCGCGTAGGCTTCGACGTTGTCGGAAACGAAGGTATTGCCAATGCTGCCATCGGCGTTGGTCCAGGTCATGCTGACGCCAAGCACCAGCGCACCGGCGAAGTCAGTTGGAGTTGTCACCGTCAGTGAGCCGGGATCGTCGGTATGCACTGTCCAGCTACCGTCGCCGTTGTTGGTTCCTGCGTTCAGTGTCCAGCCTGACGGCATCCCTGTTATCGTCACCTCGATAGAGTCGCTCGCGCCCACCGCCGGATCAGTCAGTGCAAGGTTGATAGCCTCTCCAGCGATACCCGCCGGAGCAGCTCCTGATCTCGTGCTTGTGTTACCCGCCAGGTCAGTCATGGTCACTGTGACAGTGTGTCCATCTATAGTGTCTGAGGTTCCTAAAGCGGGGCTGGTATCGCCATCTATCGCCCAATTTCCATTGGTTGCAGTTCCATTAGCCAGCACTAAAGAGAAGTCTGCGACAGGAGAAGTGAGATGGTTATCATGAACGGTCACTGACACCACGCCTGAACCTGAAGTGTCAGTCACACCTATTGTGAAAACATTGCTACCTGAAACGTAGTATCCGTTCCCTCCCCCACCCGCCCCGACGGGTGCAACAGTATCGACTATCAATGTGCCGGTTGGATTGACGCCATTGGCTCCTGTAAGAATGGCATTGTTCCCCGCCGCATCTTTGATCGTCGCACCACCAAGAGTGAATGCGGACGCAGCCAGGGTAAGGTCGGCTGTATTTTGACCGGCCCCTACCGTGTAAGTGAACGTCAGCGTATTAGTGCCCGAGCCGCTCGTGTAGCTTGCCGTCCCGCCGGTGTTCAGGTTGAGCGTCGGCGAACCCGTGACCAGTACGACCTCGCTGAAAGTCAGGTTCAGTGTCACCGTCTCAGCTGCCTTGAGCGTGCCATCGTTAGTGCCATAGCTGGCGCCCGTTACCGTCGGCACCGTCGTGTCGTCGTTCGTGCCGTTGATAGTCACTGTCACTGTCTGTGTGTCAGACGCAGCATTGTTGTCTGCGCTTTGCATCGTGTAAGTCAGCACCAGGGACTGGCCGACAGTGAGATAGTCGAACGCCTGTATGCCGGAATCGAAGCTCCAGATCAGGTTGTGCGCGTCGCCACTGTCAGCCGCCAGGCCGGAAGCAGGTGTTGCACTCAGCATGCTCAGCAGTTGTGCGTTCGTCAGGCCAAGCCCTGCAGTAGTGCCTGTTGCAACCACTCCTGTGATTGAGGTGCTGATCGAATCCGAGAGATCGACATCATTGACGCTCAGCGTACCGCTAGCGGTGAGCCCTGCATTAGTCTCCGTCAGCGTCGCGCTCGCACTGTCGCTCGTGACCAGATGGATATCCGGACCATCATTGGTACCGGTGACGGTGACGGTCACCAGCTGGGTGTCTACGCCGCCCAGGCCATCGCTGACCTGCACGCTGAACACTTCATCGTGACTCTCTCCAGCCTTCAGCGACTGCACCGCACTGGCGACGCCATTGGTGCCATTGGCCAGCGTGTAGCTCCACTTGCCGGTGTTGTCCACTGCGATCGAGCCGTAGGTGCCCGTATCCGTACCCGCAATGCTCCATGTCGCCGTGGCGTCGTGATCGATGTCGGCCGAGCTGAACTGACCATTCACGGTGAGCTTGGTGTCTTCCTGCACCGCGCCCGCATCATTGCCCACCGCGAAACTGAGCACTGGCGCGTCGTTGCTGCCGGTAATGGTGATCGCCACCGTCTGCGTCGCCGAGGCCGCGTTGCCCGCGCCGCTGTCATCGCTGGCCACCACGGCGTAGGAGAAACTGATGGTTTCACCGGCGCGCAGGAAGTCCAGGTTCTGACTGCTGCTGTAGTTCCAGCTGTCCTGATCAACCGAGAAACCCGCCACCAGCGCCGCGGCCTGTACCGCACCGAGGGTTCCGCCGCTCCAGGCGATGTCGTGGTTGAAGGTCTGGCTGACCGTCACTACGTCATGGCTGTCCAAGTCGGCGAAGCTCAGCGCACCGCTGTCGCTCAGCGTGGCCGTAGCATTGCCTTCGTTCATTGCACCGATCGTGTCGGTGATGGTCAGCGTCGGCTGGTCGTTGGTGCCGGTCAGGGTGATGGTGACGGTCTGCATCGCCGAGACCGCGTTGCCCGCGCCGCTGTTGTCGCTGGCCACCACGGCGTAGGAGAAACTGATGGTTTCACCGGCACGCAGGAAGTCCAGGTCCTGGCTGCTGCTGTAGTTCCAGCTGTCCTGATCGACCGAGAAGCCGGCCACCAACGCCGTGGCCTGCGCCGCGTCGAGGGTACCGCCGTTCCAGGTGAGGTCGTGGTTGAAGGTCTGGCTGACCGTCACTACGTCATGGCTGTCCAGGTCGGCGAAGCTCAGCACCCCGCTGTCGCTCAGCGTGGCCGTAGCGTTGCCTTCGTTCATCGCACCGATCGTGTCGGCGATGGTCAGTGTTGGCTGGTCGTTGGTCCCGGTCAGGGTGATCGTCACCGTCTGCGCTGCCGAGGCCGCGTTGCCCGCGCCGCTGTTGTCGCTGGCCACCACGGCGTAGGAGAAACTGATGGTTTCACCGGCCCGCAGGAAGTCCAGGTTCTGGCTGCTGCTGTAGTTCCAGCTGTCCTGATCGACCGAGAAGCCCGCCACCAGCGCGGCGGCCTGCGCCGCGTCGAGGGTACCGCCGCTCCAGGCGATGTCGTCGTTGGAGGTCTGGCTGACCGTTACTACGTCATTGCTGTCCAGGTCCGAGAAGCTCAGCGCACCGCTGTCGCTCAGCGTGGCCATGGCGTTGCCTTCGTTCATCGCACCGATCGTGTCAGTGATGGTCAGTGTCGGCTGGTCGTTGCTGCCAGTGAGGGTGATCGTCACCGTCTGCGTCGCCGAGACCGCGTTGCCCGCCCCGCTGTCGTCGCTGGCCATCACGGCGTAGGAGAAGCTGATGGTTTCGCCGGCGCGCAGGAAGTCCAGGTTCTGGCTGCTGCTGTAGTTCCAGCTGTCCTGGTCGACCGAGAAGCCCGCCACCAGCACGGCGGCCTGCGCCTCATCGAGGGTACCGCCGCTCCAGGCGATGTCATTGTTGGAGGTCTGGCTGACCGTCACTACGTCATTGCTGTCCAGATCGGCGAAGCTCAGCGCACCGCTGTCGCTCAGCGTGGCCGTAGCATTGCCTTCGTTCATCGCACCGGTCGTGTCGGCGATGGTCAGCGTCGGCTGGTCGTTGGTGCCGGTGAGGGTGATCGTCACGTCCTTGGTTACCGTCGCCCCGAAGTCGTCGGTCAGCGTCACCGTGAACACTTCGGTCTTGGTCTGGCCCTCGGACAGGTACTGCGCCGCGCTATTGTTCAGCGTATAGGTCCAGCCCACGCTGCCCACAGCGCCGCCTGTGCTCTCGACGCTCACATTGGCCACCAGCGTACCCAGCGTACCGGCCGGCGCGCTCACGCTGGCCACATGCGCGTCATCGGCCAGGTCCACGTCGCCGAAGGCGAAGCTGCCGCCGGCCACCGTGGTGCCGTCTTCGGCCACCGCACCGCTTTCGACCTCTGCCGCCGTCACCGTCGGCGCGTCATTGGTGCCGGTGATGGAGATGATCACATTCTGCGTTACCGACAAACCATGACTATCGCTGATGGTGACCCGGTAAGTTTCGGTAACTGTCTGTCCCTGGGCCAAGTACTGCGCCGCCGCATTGCTCAGGTTGTACGTCCATTGCACCGAACCGTTGGCCTCGTTCGCGGCTTCGCTTACCGGCGAGAGCGCGAACGTACCAAGATAAGAAATGTTGTCCCCCGCCGGCGCGAACGTCGCCGTGTGCGTGTCGCTCAGGTCGACGTCGTTAAAGGCAATCGTGCCGCTGGCCGTCAGCGAGTCGGTCGTGCTCGCAGTGGTAACGGCGTCTTCGGTCACCATGCCGGCCTGCGCGCCGATGCTCATCGTCACACCATCATTCACGCCCGAAAACTGCACCGTCGCGGTGGCCCAACCGAGCGTTCCGTTGCCGAGACGAATCGCATAGGTAAAGCTGTCCGTCAGGAGCTCACCAGCAGCAAGCGCCTGGAGTTGTACCTTGAAAGCACACGACAAAGTAGCGGCGTCGTAGCCGACCTTCCCGTCCGAGGTGATCCAGATCTTTGCACCATTCAAACTGGTGTCAGAACTCGTCGCCTCAGCCCTCACCGTATCCTGGGTCAGGAGGTCGGCCGGAGCATAAGACTTGGTGGCAGTAGAAAGACTTTCCGCGTTGTCGAGTGACCAGAGTGTCTTCGCGTTGCCGCCGAGGTCATTAGACATGACGTCCCAATACACGACCCCCAACAATTCTTCAGTGGTGGTGAAGATGTCATCCTTCGCCTGGGGCGTGTTGGAAAACGAGGTAACGGTTCCGCCGCTGGTAGTAGTGGTGCTAGCCATGTCTTTCTCCCAAGAATGTCACTCCGAGTAAAAAACCGCTGTGGCCGCCAACAGCCACAAGCCGATTCTTCCTCAACCCACGAACAGCTCACTCCACCGGCACCAGCCGGCTGGCCAGCAGCTTCACGCCCGCCCCGGTCCTGCCGCCCTGTGGCTCAATGCGCACGATTTGTCCTTGCGCCTTGAACTTCATGGGGCCGCCGGGGGTGTCGAGTTCGATCTCGAAGTCAATCAAGCTACCCACCTGCTGCTCGCTATCGGTTTCGAAATACAAACCGGAGGCGCTGATGTCACGGGTGACACCTTGGCTCCCGCCGGTCAGTTGCAGCGACAGGGTGACTTGTTCACGGGGCTCAGTTCGGTATGCGTCTTTCATGGCTGCAGTCTAAAAACGGCCGCTGTTTTTTACATGAGCGCGCTATCCCTTTTTTCTGGGAGTCAATCCCCCATGAAAACAGTGTTTTACGGGACAAATGTCATGGGAGGGGATGCCTGAAGCGCTATAGAAAAAAGCGACAGGCTGCAACGATTGCTATCATGAGCAGCTAACACAACCCGCCTAAAGAGGCAGCAGCCCGCATGCCAATTCAAGTCCAGTTAGTCGCTTTGCCGCTCGTGGCCTGGGGCCTTGAGCGTCTGGTGGAAAGCGCTCAACCGAAGTTGGCGCTGGTGGGTTCGGCGACGTCGGTGGCGCAATACCTGCTTTCGCTGCACCAATACACGGCAGATGTGGTGGTGCTGGACCTGGACGGCGAGGACTGTATCGAGTCACTGGCCGACTTGCACAGCCAGACCAAAGCCAAGATTCTGGTAGTGACAGGGTCGAGCGACGTGGCGCTGCATGACCGTGCGGTGCTGGCGGGCGCACGTGGCGTGGTGGATAAACGGGAGTCGGCATCCGCCTCCACATTGCTCAAAGCCATAGAAAAAGTGCATGACGGCGAACTCTGGATTGACCGCAATGCGACCAGCCGTATCTTTCTTGAGCTGGCCCGCAACAAAGCCGAGCGCGATAAAGACCCGGAGCAGCAAAAAATCGCCAAGCTAACGCGCCGCGAGCACCAGACCATTGCATCGCTGGCCAGCGCCCCCTCAGCCCCTGGCAAGTTGGTGGCCGAGAGGCTGCACATCAGCGAGCACACCCTGCGCAACCATTTGACATCGATCTACAGCAAGCTGGGCCTGACGAACCGCATAGATCTGTACGCCTACGCACACAAGCATGGGCTTTCCACAGGCGACTGAGGACTGCGGCAGCACGCCGGGCGAGTTGTCGCAGCCTGACCTTGTCCCGAAATTCCAGCTAACCGGCTACCCATTCAAGCGAGAGCGCTCGCTACATCTTGCTGTTCCTGGGGTCGTCCGCCGGGTTGAGGTAGGTGATCCCCCAAGGCCCCGTGCCGTGGAGCTGGAGTACGGTTTCCTGTTCTCGACTGGCGCCATACATCGACATGCCGACGGGAATGATCAGGGTGTCACCCGGGTGATAGGCTTTGGCCCGTGCCGGATCGAACTTGTCTCCGGTGGCGAAGTAGAAGGTGCCCGAGATAACGGTTACGCGCTCGGTCACGGGATGGGTATGCACGCCGATTTTCGTATTTGCCGGCAGCTTCAAGCGAAGGGTGAAAGGCTCGGCGGCTTTCAGGTCACCTTCAATCACTGCAATCATCGCACCGGGCCCCACCGAAGGTGCCGCTGTCCACTTGAGTTCGGATGGGGTGGCGGTAATCAAACCCGCTCCCTCGGCCTGGGCCGCAGATGCCAGGAAGGCTGCGCTGAGCAAGGCCAGAGAAACAGCGACAGCTTTGTGGGCGCTCATCATGGTTTCCTCATGCTTGGGGCTGTGGGTGTATCGGAGCAGAGGCAAACATCGCTTCAACACACCGTATTAATGATCACGGTAGCCGAATGTTGGAGCGCGGATATAACCAATCTGAACAGCCCTATAATGCAATGGTATGGAGTGTGAGCTGTACGCAGGATGGGTTGAGCGCCGCGCTACCCCTGTCATTCGTCTCGTGCTCGCCAAGTCAGCTGTCTCGAAAGGCGAATATTCAGCGCAGCCTCTATCGCAGAGCACTGTGCTGTTCGCTGCCTGGTATCCTCCAATCCTGATAAACTCTCGTCTTTGTTCCACCTGCCAATTTCTCTAGCCAAGCCCAGTCCACTCTCCATTTCTGTGCCCAGCTGAAAATGCAACCCAAAGACACCCCAATGCCTCTAGATCTCGCTCCAACCACCCATCCAGCCCTCTCCCGCCGCTTCAGCGTGGCGCCGATGATGGATTGGACCGACCGCCACTGCCGTTTCTTCCTGCGCCTGCTCTCCCGGCATGCGCTGCTCTACACCGAAATGGTCACCACGGGCGCCCTGCTCAACGGCGATCACGAGCGCTTCCTGCGTCACGACGAGGCCGAGCATCCGTTGGCGTTGCAGTTGGGGGGTAGTGTTCCGCTGGATCTGGCGGCCTGTGCGCGCATGGCGCAAGAGCACGGTTATGACGAGGTGAACCTCAACGTCGGCTGCCCGAGTGACCGGGTGCAGAACAATATGATTGGCGCGTGCCTGATGGGTCATCCGCAGTTGGTGGCCGATTGCGTGAAGGCGATGCGCGATGCGGTGTCGATTCCGGTGACGGTGAAGCATCGGATCGGGATCAATGGCCGCGACAGTTATGCCGAGCTGTGTGATTTCGTCGGTACGGTGCGGGATGCCGGCTGCACCAGTTTCACCGTGCATGCGCGGATTGCGATTCTCGAGGGCTTGTCGCCGAAGGAGAACCGGGACATTCCGCCGCTGCGGTATGACGTGGCCGCGCAGTTGAAGACCGACTTCCCGGAGCTGGAGATCATTCTCAACGGCGGGATCAAGACGCTGGAGGCCTGCCGCGAGCATTTGCAGACCTTTGACGGGGTGATGCTGGGCCGTGAGGCGTATCACAACCCTTATGTGATGGCCGAGGTGGACCAGCAGCTGTTCGGTAGCACCGCACCGGTGATTAGCCGCGCCGAGGCATTGGCGCAGTTGCGACCGTATATCGCTGCGCACCTGGACGCGGGTGGTGCGATGCACCATATCACCCGGCATGTGCTTGGCCTGGGCACCGGGTTTCCGGGGGCACGCAAGTTTCGCCAGCTGCTGTCGGTGGACATCCACAGGGCCAAGGAGCCGCTGGCGTTGCTGGATCAGGCGGCGGCGCTGCTCGAGGGACGCTGACCGTCGTTTGTATTGAACCTGTGGCCTGTTTCGACATCGTAGTTAACGGATAGCGCCAGGCCTTTCAAACACCTGTTTCCAGGTAGTTGCCGCCCAGGCCGTTGTTACGCATTCGTACCCTTGAGTGGCTGCCAGCGCTCGGGTAATGTCAACAGACCCACAGGATAGAGCACGCTCATGACTTCCAAGCTGGAACAACTCAAACAAATCACCACCGTCGTGGCCGATACCGGCGACTTCGAGGCTATCGCCCGCGTTAAACCGGTGGATGCCACCACCAACCCGTCCCTGCTGCTCAAGGCGGCCGCCATTCCTGCTTATGCCGAGCTGCTGAACGCCTGCGTCCATGACTGCAAGGGCGATGTTGGCCTGGCCAGCGACCGTTTTGCGGTCGCGGTGGGCCAAGAGATCCTGAAAGTGATTCCGGGGCGTGTTTCCACCGAAGTGGATGCGCGCCTGTCGTTCGACACCGACGCGATGCTCAAACGCGCGCACCGCCTGATCGAGCTGTACGACAAGGCCGGCATTGGCCGCGACCGCGTGCTGATCAAGATCGCCTCCACCTGGGAAGGCATCCGCGCCGCCGAGCAACTGGAGAAGGAAGGCATCCAGACCAACCTGACCCTGCTGTTCTCTTTCGCCCAGGCGGTTGCCTGTGCCGAGGCCGGTGTGTTCCTGATTTCGCCGTTCGTGGGGCGCATCTACGACTGGTACAAGAAGGCCAACGGCAACGACTACACCGGCACCGACGATCCGGGCGTGCAGTCGGTGACGCGCATCTACAACTACTACAAGGCCAATGACTACAAGACCGTGGTCATGGGCGCGAGCTTCCGCAACCTCAATCAGATCGAGCAACTGGCCGGCTGTGATCGCCTGACCATCAGCCCGGACCTGATCGAGAAGCTGGCGGCCGACACCGGCAAGCTGGAACGCAAGTTGGCGCCAGGCCATGCCGGTGAAGCGCGCCAGAGCCTGACCGAAGCGCAGTTCCGCTGGGCGTCGAACGAAGATGCCATGGCCACCGAGAAGCTGGCCGAAGGCATTCGCCAGTTCGCGCGGGACCAGGAGAAGCTGGAGGCGCTGTTGCAGGCCAAGTTGTGATTCAGGCCTAGCCAGTGCAAAAAGGGCGAACCCTCACAGGTTCGCCCTTTTTTGTAGGCTGATTTTTCAGGTCTGCTGCGCAGCCCAGCGGGAGCAAGCTCCCTCGCCACAGGTACCAAAGTCCTGCGCCTGGTCAATGACGCTCCAGGGCGTTCACCAGGTCGTGGAATGCTTCGCGGTTGGAGTCGTTCAGGCCCATGAGGATCTTGTGTGCCTCGAGCACCTTGATCCGCACCACTTCTTCGGACTGGTCCTGGTCTGGCAGGTCGGTCAGGCACTCCGGGCATGGCACTGGGCGGTCAACGATGTTGAACACCTGCTCGAAGCCCATGGACTCCAACAGACGGGTGATGTCTTCGTGGGTGGTGACGACCGTCGGCAGCAGGCCGACCTTTTGCCGCGACATGATCGACAGCTTGGCCAGCAGGCCCAGCGTAGTGCTGTCGATGCTGCGGGTTTCGGTCAGGTCGATCACGATCGCGTTGAAGTTCAACGCGGTGAAGATCCGCTCTATAGTCGCATCCAACGCCGAACACAGGGTCAGGCGAACTTCACCGACGAACTTCAGGACGAAGGTGCCGTCCTGCTCGGCGAACTGGATTCTACCAGTACTCATTGAAGATTCCTGCTCAACACCAACAGGGCGATATCATCCGGCATCTCCCCTAGCGTGGCCAATCCAAAAACCTGCCGCAGACCGTCCAGGCTGCCGCCCGCCGATCTTACCCGTTGCGGCAAGGCGGCTTCTTTTTCTTTGAGTGTGGGTTCTGGCAAAAGGTCCAGAATACCGTCGGACATCAGCGTCAAGCTGAACACCGGCGGCAACTTGATGACGTGGTCTTCGTAGGTGGCTTCGTTGAACAAGCCCACCGGCAGACCGCGACCCTCGAGATAACCCACGCTGTCTGGCGTGTACAACACTGGCAACGGCAGGTGCCCGCCGATGCTATAGGTCAACAAACCGGTCTCCTCGTCGATGACGCCACCGACCATCGTGACATGTTTGCCCAGCTTACAGCTGATCAGGCCCCGGTTGATATGGCCGAGGACTTCTGAAGGGGTGAATTCAGGCAAGGTGCCATTACGCTTGGACTCAAACAGCAAGCGCGTGGTCATGAATTTCAGCAGCACCGTGACGAATGCCGAGGACGCGCCGTGCCCTGAAACGTCCGCCAGGTAGAAGGCTACCCGACGCTCGTCGACCCTGAAGTAGTCGACAAAATCGCCCGACAGGTACAGCGACGGAATGATCTGATGGGCAAACTTGAACTCGTCGATCGCCCAGGGGCTGACCGGCAGCATGTTCATCTGCACCTGACGCCCGGCGTTCTGGTCTTCCTGCAACAGGTTCAGGCTGGCTTCGAGCTCGCGATTGGCGGTTTCGAGCTTGGTGCGATAGCGCTGGTTTTCCACCAGCAGGCGCGCGCGGTCCAGCGCCCGGCGTACCGAGTGCTCAAGCACGGCCAGGTCTTCCAGCGGCTTGATCAGGTAATCCGCCGCGCCCAGGCGCAAGGCTTCGACCGCGTCGTTCATCACGCCAGCACCGGACACCACGATCACCGGGGTTTGCGGCGAAAGGTCGGTCACCTGACGAATGAGTTCGAGCCCGCCCATCTGCGGCATGCGCAGATCGCAGATCACGAGGTCGGGTTGATTTTGCTCGAATACCGCGAGCCCCTGCTGGCCATTACTGGCCTGAAGGACGCTGAACCCACTGTCTTCCAAATAGGCCGCGAGACTCGCGCGCACTACTTCGTCGTCATCGATTATCAGCAGCGTGGCACTGGTTTTTTGCATGTGGGCAAACGGCGCCAGAATTAGGTTGGCGTAGCTGGCGGGGCAATTGGCCCGGCGCACACTACTGGATTCGCTTTCTAGCCTCTCTGTTGCACTGCTTTCGAGCATTTGCCCTACACACGTGTTCATCAGAGGTGCCCTTCTAAGGCGCAGACGGTACTCCCATCCGCGAGGTGTTTCAAGCTTGCGCCGATGGTCATCAGGCGTCTTTGCGTCGCAAATCACCGGGAGTTATAAGAACGGTTAAATCCGCGACACAATGGAAGGATCATACCCGCGGGCCAAACCGATCGTGACTACCGTTAAAAGCGCGATTTCATCCGCCTGCGCATGGATGTGGATGCAACAGCGCCTGGAAGGCCGATACCGAGGTTGCACGGCGCAAGCAGGGGTAACGGCGGCGACGCCACACTGAATCAAACGACGATCCAGACAAAGAAGGCGGCCACCTGGCCGCCTTCCTGTCATGCCGGAGTCGATTCAGAAATCGTCTTCAACCTGGCCATCCTTGACCTTGAATTCGCGGTGTTGCAGGTAGGCATTACGAATGAACACGTACTTGTCGCCGCTGATCAGCTTCTCGCTCGACAGCAGGCTGGCGCGAGTGTCGATCACGTCCATGCCGATCGCCATGTTGCGCGCCGGAACATCGTTCATGTAGCGGTATGGCTGGGCATAGCCGTCGATGTACTTGGACGGCGCATCACGCAGTGTGCTCGGACCGAAGAACGGCAGCATCACGTAAGGACCGCTGGGCGTGCCCCAGTAGCCAAGGGTCTGGCCGAAGTCTTCGTCGTTGCGTTGCAGGCCCATCTTGGTGCCCACATCGAAAAAGCCGGCCAGGCCCAGGGTGGTGTTGAGCATCAGGCGCGCGGTGTCAACACCCGCGGCGTGTGGCTTGACCTGCAGGATGTCGTTGGCCAGGTTGCCGACGTCACCGATGTTGCGGTACATGTTGTGGATGCCGTCTTCAAGGAACTGCGGCGTGATGAACTGGTAACCCTGCGCCAAAGGCTTGAGGGCATAGGTGTCCAGCACATCGTTGAAGGTGTAGATGGGGCGGTTGATGCTTTCCCAAGGGTCTTCTTCCGTGGCCGCCTGGGCAACGAACGGGACCAGCAAAACGCTGGCAAACACACATACTCGAGCCAGGCAATTGCTCCAGCGCATAGACGCAAACTCCGTGGTTGGTACTGGCCAGGGTCGCAAAACCCGGGCAATAAGCCGCCTAGTATAAGACGGATGCCCGCTTTCAGGGAAATCCCCTACAACTCATCGGCCTATAATCACGCCCTTTTTTGTCACTCAGCTGTCACTGTACTGCCTTAACCTCTCTGATCATTTCAGGGATGTAATAATGCCCCGCACCCAGACACTCCCCCTCCCCGTCCCCCACCCTACCGCCGTGCTCTTTGGCCTGAGCGGCTGCCTGGTGGATTTCGGTGCCCGCACCCGACACGACGGCGCCGACTGCACCCGTCACGCACAGCCGACACCAGGCGCCGAGCAAGCGCTGCTCTCCCTGCAACTGCAAGGCATTCCCTGTGCCTGGCTCGAGGAGTTGCCTCCCAGACAAAGCCAGGCACTGGCCGCCTCGCTGCCGGACTGGATCACTGCCAGCCCACGCACTCCGAGCGTCGGCCAGTGGCCCGCTCCCGATGCCTGCTGGCAAGCCCTGATGACGCTCAATATCGATCGCCTGGACGGTTGCGTACTGGTCAGCGGTGAACCGCGCCTGTTGCAATCGGGCCTCAACGCCGGACTCTGGACCATCGGCCTGGCGTCCTGCGGTTCACTGTGCGGGCTGGCACCGAATGAATGGCACGCCCTGAGCCAGCAGGAACGCGAACTCAAGCGTGGCAAGGCGACCCTGCAACTGTTCGGCCTGGGCGCGCACTCGGTCATCGATCACCTGGGCGAACTCGACACCTGCCTGTCGGACATCGGCCTGCGCCGACGCAAGGGCGAGAAACCCTGATCGGTCATTGTTGATCAATATCATGCACTTCGCTCGCCAGTGGATTAATCTAAAGGCCAGACGTAGACCTTTGATCCACCCTTGCGGTCTATGCCAGTGCCTATCGATAAAAGGAAAGACGTCATGCCTGCCCGCGAACTGCAAGAACAACTGACTACCCTGCGCGAGCAACTGGAGCAGAACCCACCGCTCACGCAGGAAGAACGTGACCACCTGCTGGAACTGATGCAGAAAATCGAAGCACAGATCAAACTGGAAAGCGCCACACAGGACAGCAGCCTGTCCGATGGCGTGAACCTGGCCGTAGAACGCTTCGAACTCGACCACCCGGCGCTGGCCGCGACCTTGCGCAACATTGTGCAGACCCTGGGCAACATGGGGATCTGACCCCGACGCATGCAAAAAAGCCCCGCCAGCGATGGTGGGGCTTTTTCGTTTTTAGCGCACTGCGCGCGACTGAGCCAACACCGCAGCTCCCGCGTGGCGAGCAGGCGCTCGCGCTGACCAGATGATTGCACCCTATCAGCGAGACTTCGGCGACTGTTCAGGGGGCTGCTACGCAGCCCAGCGCGAGCAAGCTCGCTCGCCACAGGTCAGGTGTTCGTCGCCTCTGCTTGATGGAACCGCACTCACTGATCGCGCTCGCCACGGACATCAGGGCGTTATTGACGAACCAGTCGGTGATTGGGCAACTGCACGTCCTCGGTACTGCGGTACGGGTTGATGTCCAGCCCGCCACGGCGCACATAACGCGCATACACCGTGAGTTTTTCCGGCTTCAACAGGCGCTGCAGGTCAAGGAAGATCCGCTCCACGCACTGCTCGTGGAAATCCGAGTGCTGGCGGAAGCTCACCAGATAGGCCAACAGACTGGCGTGATCCAGTGCCGCGCCACGGTATTCCACCGCCACGCTGCCCCAATCCGGCTGGCTGGTGACCGGGCAGTTGGATTTGAGCAGATGGCTGTGCACGCTCTCCTCAACGATGCGCGAAGCATCGCAACGCAGCAATTCCGGGCGCGGATGCTCGTAGTTGCTGACACTGATGTCCAGGTCGTCGATGCACACGCCCGGCAAGGCCACGACCCCCTCGGCCTGGACCTCGTCCAGACGACGAATGCGTACGCCCACCGGCTTGCCGGCGGCGGCCGACAGGTCGGTCGCCAATGTGGCTTGCAGTGTCGGGGTGTCGACGAACGGTGTCTGGTTCAGCGAGTTCAGGTACAGCTTGAAGGACTTGGACTCGATGATATTCGGCGAATCCGCCGGAATACTGAACTCGCCGATGGCCACCACCGGCTTGCCCGATGGCAGCAACCAGGACAGTTCAAAGCAGTTCCAGAAATCCACGCCCTTGTACGGCAGGGTGTCGGCCGTCAGGCCCAGCTCGGCCCATTTCGCGGTGCGCGGGATCGGGAACAGCAAGGACGGCGTGTAAGTGGCGATGTATTCGCTGGACTTGCCCAGCGGCGAGTGTTCGGCTGCGGGATGCATGGCGGAAACCTGACTGAAGAATCAGCCGATTCTATCAGCCTTTGCTCCCGCCTTTGAGTGCTTACTGACTGACTGTCAGTTTGCCGACCATACCGGCCTGATAATGGCTGGGGATATTGCAGGCAAATTCCAGGCTGCCGGCCTTGCTGAAGGTCCAGGTCAGCTCGGCGGTCTTGCCCGGCTCTACTAGCACGCTGTTTGGATCGTCATGCTTCATCGCGCCATGGTCCATGCCGGCCATCGAGCCGTGGCCCATGGCGGCGTGATCCATGGGCGCTGTCTTCATCGCGGTCGGGGTGAGCATGCCGCTTTGCTGCATTTTCAGCATTTCGGCCTGATGCTGGGCATGCATGGCCACGTCACCCAGGTTGAACTCGTGCAGCAACTGGCCTTTATTGATCAGCACAAAACGCACGGTCTCGCCGGCCTTGATCTGCAGGGCCTTGGGGTTGAACGACATATCGCCCATGACGATTTCAACGGTGCGCGTGGCCTTCGCCGCCGGGGCCGGCGTGCCGAACCCGTAGGTCTGTGCCGGCGCGGCAAATACCGGAAAACTCAACACCAGCAAGCAGCCAGCCAGTACCAGTCGATTACGCAAAAACATGATCACACTCCAACAAGATGAGGTTCAGCTTGTGGGAAACTCTAGTGTCCCGCCGCTGCCAGCCAGCTGACAAGCAGATTACAACTTTGTAAGGTTGGGCTGTTCGACCGCCCGCCACGGTATAACGCACCCGTGCCATCCCACTCGAGTCGCCCATGAAACTGCTGATCGTCGAAGACCAACCGAAAACCGGCCACTACTTGCGCCAGGGCCTGGCCGAGGCCGGCTTCAACGCCGAACTGGTGGCCGATGGCAATACCGGCCAGCATCTGGCCCTGACCGGCGATTACTCGTTGCTGATACTCGATGTGATGCTGCCTGGCCGCGACGGTTGGCAGATCCTGCAAGCCGTGCGCAGCGCTGGCCTGGAGATTCCGGTGCTGTTCCTCACCGCGCGGGACGCGGTGGAAGACCGGGTCCACGGACTGGAACTGGGCGCCGACGATTACCTGGTCAAACCGTTTGCCTTCTCCGAACTGCTGGCCCGGGTGCGCAGCCTGTTGCGGCGCGGCAGTGCCACGCCGCAGGAAACCAGCCTGCAATTGGCCGACTTGCGCCTGGACCTGATTCGCCGCCGGGTCGAACGCAGCGGCCAGCGTATCGACCTGACCGCCAAGGAGTTCGCCCTGCTGGAAATGCTCCTGCGCCGCCAGGGCGAAGTGCTGCCCAAATCGCTGATCGCTTCCCAGGTCTGGGACATGAATTTCGACAGCGACACCAACGTGATAGAAGTGGCGATCCGGCGCCTGCGCCTGAAGATCGACGATGACTTCCCGAACAAGTTGATTCATACCGTGCGCGGCATGGGCTATGTGCTTGAAGAGCGTGCGGCCTGATGCGCCGCCTGTCCCTGGGCACGCGCCTGGCCCTGCTGTTTGCCGCCTGCACCGCGGTGGTTTCACTGTTTGCCGGCGTGCTGTTCAGCCGCGCCAGCGAAGCGCATTTCATTGAACTCGACCAGCAACTGCTCGACGGCAAGCTGATCGCCCTGCGCAGCGCATTGCAGGGTGCCGACGATCCCGCACTGTTTGCCGAACGCAAAACACCATTGCAGGATGAGATGAGCCACCAGACCGACCTGGCGTTGCGCGTGCGTGGCGCCGATGGCGGCCTATGGTTCGACAGCAGCCCGAACCTGCCCACCGACCTGCCTGCCCTGCCCGGCCTCCATACCGTGCAAAGCGCGGGCACGGCCTACCGGGTCTACAGCGCGCCGCTGCAGCCGGAACGAGCCGACTCCGCACAACTGACGCTGCTACTCGACATCACCCACCATCAGCACTTCCTGCAACGCATGCAGCACTTGATCTGGCTGACGGTGAGCCTCTGCGCGCTAGCCACTGCACTGCTCGGCGCCTGGGCCGCGCGCAGCGGGCTGCGACCGTTGCGACGCATGAGTGAAGTCGCCGCCGGCGTCTCCGCCAGCTCCCTGACCCAGCGCCTGCCTGAAGACCAGATGCCCGCCGAGCTCGCGGAACTGGCCCACACATTCAACGCCATGCTCGGCAGGCTCGAGGACTCGTTCCAGCGGCTGTCGGCGTTTTCCGCCGACATTGCCCATGAGCTACGCACGCCGCTGTCGAACCTGCTGACCCACACCCAGGTCACCCTGACCCGCCCCCGGGACCTGGAAGACTATCGCGAAGCCCTGCACAGCAACCTCGAAGAGCTGCAATGGATGGCGCAACTGGTCAATGACATGCTGTACCTGGCCAAGGCCGACCACGGCTTATTGATGCCCAAGCGTGAACCGCTGCAACTGGGCGATGAGGCGGACCTGCTGCTGGAGTATTACGCGCCGCTGGCCGAAGACGCGCAGGTCCGCCTGACCCGCCAGGGTGACGCGCCCATCAGTGGCGACCGCAGCATGCTGCGCCGCGCCCTCTCCAACCTGCTGGACAACGCGCTGCGCTTTACCCCGCCACAGGGTGCGGTTGAGGTACGGATTGTCGATGGCGACAAGGGATTGCAGCTGAGCATCGAAAACTCCGGGGAAGGCATTCCCGAAGCCTTGTTGCCGCGCCTGTTCGACCGTTTCTATCGCGCCGACCCGGCGCGTCGTGAAGGCAGCAGTGAACATGCGGGGCTGGGACTGGCGATTACCCAGTCGATCATCCGCGCCCATGGCGGGACGATTCGTTGCGAATCAGGCCCAGGCTGGACGCGGTTTGTGATGGCGTTGCCGAAGGGGGACTGACTCCCGCAGGGGAAGACCGGCAAGACCGACCTCTTTGCAGGAAAGCAGCTCCCATAAAGACGACGTCTGCAGTAACGCCGCTCAACCCGACGTGAACACTGTCCGCGTGGCGAGGGAGCTTGCTCCCGCTGGGCAGCGAAGCGGCCCCAACAAGACGCTTGCAGTCTTTCAGATAACACTCGGCGACGGGGCTCGGGGCTGCCGTGCAGCCCAGCGCGAGCAAGCTCGCTCGCCACAAGGTGGGTGTGTGTTCGGCGCTTCGCACCTGGGCCGAACCCACACACAACTTCTAAAGGGAATTACGAATACCGCAACGCGTTGGCAGTAACGCCGCTCACCCGCCGTGAACACTGTCCGCGTGGCGAGGGAGCTTGCTCCCGCTGGGCAGCGAAGCGGCCCCGACAAGACGATTGCAGTCCTTCAGATAACACTCGGCGACCAGTTTTGGGGCTGCCGTGCAGCCCAGCGCGAGCAAGCTCGCTCGCCACAAGGTGTGTGTGTGTGTGTGTTCGACGCTTCGCACCTGGGCCGAACCCACACACAACTTCTAAAGGGAATTACGAATACCGCAACGCGTTCGCCGGTTCGGTTTTCGCGGCGCGCCAGGCCGGGTAAAGGGTGGCCAGGAAGCTCAGGATGAAACCGGCCGAGCAGATCAGCAGCACATCGGCGCCCTGCAACTCCGATGGCAGGTTGCTGACGAAATACACGTCGGAACTGAAGATGTGCTGGCCGCTCACCCGCTCCACCCAGCCCACCAGCGCACTCACGTTCAGCGCCGCGAGCACCCCGAGGACGCCGCCGATCAGCGTGCCGACGACGCCGATCACCGTGCCCTGCACCATGAAGATCGCCATGATCTGCCGCGGCGTGGCGCCGATGGTGCGCAGGATCGCAATGTCCGCGCCCTTGTCGTTCACCACCATGATCAGGGTGGCGATGATGTTGAACGCCGCCACGGCCACGATCATCAGCAGCAACAGGCCGATCATGGTCTTTTCCATTTTCATCGCACTGAACAGGCTGCCCTGGGTGTGGGTCCAGTCATCGGCCTTGTAGGCGCTGCCCAGGCTTGCCGCGATATCGCTCGACACCTTGGGCGCGGCATACAGGTCTTTCACCGCCAGGCGCACGCTCTGCACCTGGTTCGGTTCCCAGCGCTGCATCTGCGCGGCGTCGGCGACATGGATCAGGGCCATCGAACCGTCCAGCTCGGCACCGACCTTGAACACCCCCACCACGTTCAACCGCTGCATGCGCGGCGTGATCCCGCCCGGCGCCGTGCTGACCTCCGGCACGATCAGGGTGATCCTGTCACCGACGTTCAAGCGAAAGCGCCGTGCGGTGATTTCCCCCAGCACCACGCCGAACTCGCCAGGCTTCAAGGCGTCCAGACGCCCCTGCACAATGTGCTGGGCGACGATGGACACCTTGCCTTCCTGGGCCGGATCGATACCACTGACCTGGATCGGCTGCATCGACCCCTTGTAGGACAGCATGCCTTCCATTTCGGTGAACGGCACGGCAGCGGTCACTTGCGGGTTGTTCATCGCGGCCGCTGCCACCGGCCGCCAGTCGTCGATCGGCTTGACCCCGACGATAGTGGCGTGGGGCACCATGCCGAGGATGCGCGAACTCATTTCGCGCTGGAAGCCGTTCATGACCGACAGCACCACGATCATCGCCAGCACGCCCAGGGCGAGGCCGATCATCGAGGTCATCGAGATAAACGAAACAAAGCGATTGCGGCGCTTGGCGCGGGTATAGCGCGTGCCGATAAAGATCGATAACGGTCTGAACATTCGCTGGGGCACCGTATAAATATAAAAGACCCGGTACCGCTTCAGGCGCCGGGTTTCAACCCATCAGATGGGCGTCAGAAAACCTTCCTGCAGGTGCAGGACGCGGTCCATCTGGCGCGCCAGGTTCATGTCATGGGTCACCACCAGGAACGCCGTGCGCATCGAGGTGCTGAGTTCCAGCATCAAGTCCTGGATGCCCTGGGCCGTGTGGGAGTCGAGGTTGCCGGTGGGCTCGTCGAGCATCACCAACCCGGGGTTGTTCACCAGGGCACGGGCGATGGCCACGCGCTGACGCTCGCCACCGGACAGTTCGGCCGGCTTGTGCTCCAGGCGATGGCCCAGGCCTACCCGCTCCAGCAATGCCGTGGCGCGCTGGCGGGCCTCCGGGATCGCGGTGCGGCCGATCAACAGCGGCATGCAGACGTTTTCCAGGGCGGTGAACTCAGGCAGCAGGTGGTGGAACTGGTAGACGAAACCCAGGGAGCGGTTGCGCAGCAGGCCACGTTTCTTTTCGTTCAGCGCCGACAGTTCTTCGCCGGCCAGCCAGACGCTGCCCTCGGTTGGCGTGTCGAGACCGCCCAGCAGGTTGAGCAAGGTACTCTTGCCCGACCCCGAAGTGCCCACGATCGCCACGCGTTCGCCGGGGTGCAGTTCCAGCTGCAAACCGTTCAGCACCACCACCGACTCCGGGCCTTCCTCGTAGGACTTGCCCAGGTTGCGGCAACTCAAGATTGCTTTATCACTCATGCCCGACTCACTCATAACGTAGCGCCTCCGCCGGCTGGGTGCGCGCAGCACGCCAGGCTGGATACAGGGTGGCGAGGAAACTCAGGACCAACGCCGCGCCGCAGACCATCAACACATCCTGGGCCTGCAACTGCGAAGGCAGGTAGTCGATGAAGTACACGTCAGCGTTAAGGAATTTGTGCCCGATCAGGCTCTCGAGGGCGGCGATCGCGGCGCTGACATTCAGCGCGGCAAACATGCCGACCACCGCGCCGATCGCCGTGCCGACCACGCCGATCACCGTGCCCTGGACCATGAAGATCGCCATGATCTGCCCCGGCGTGGAGCCCAGGGTACGCAGGATCGCGATGTCGCCCTTCTTGTCATTGACCACCATCACCAGGGTGGAAATGATGTTGAACGCCGCCACGGCAACGATCAGCAGCAACAACAGGCCGATCATGGCTTTTTCCATGCGGATCGCCTGATAGAGGTTGCCGTGGGTGCGGGTCCAGTCACGGGCATAGAAACGGTCGTCACCCAGCTGCTGGGCGATGCTCCACGCCGTGCGCGGCGCCTGGAACAGGTCGTCGAACTTCAGGCGCAAGCCCTGGATCTGGTCCGGCTTCCAGCGATGCAGTTTCGACAGGTCCTGCAGGTTGGTGACCCCCAGGTAGCCGTCGATCTCGCCGGCGCCGACGTGGAAGATCCCGACCACGGTAAAGCGCTTCATGCGCGGGAACATCCCGGCCGGCGTCACGGTGACCTCGGGAGCGACGAAGGTCAGCTTGTCGCCGACACCCACGCCCAGCTTGGCCGCGGCCTTGTCACCGATCACGATGCCGAAGCTGCCCGGGGACAGGTCGTCGAGTTTGCCCTGCTGCATGAAGTTGTCGATGATCGACACCTGCCGCTCCAGCGCAGGATCAATGCCATTGAGCAACACCTTGGAGACCTGGCCGTTGTTGGTCAGCAACCCCTGCATCTGGGTGAACGGCGCAACGGCCAGCACCTGTGGGTTCTGCTTGACCTTGGTGGCCAGGCTTTGCCAGTCGTTGATGGCTTCACCGGATTCGATGGTCGCGTGGGGCACCATGCCCAGCACGCGGGTGCGCATCTCATGATCGAAACCGTTCATGACCGACAGCACCACGATCATCACGACCACGCCAAGGGCGAGCCCGATCATCGAAGTCAGGGAAATGAATGACACAAAATGATTGCGACGCTTTGCACGGGTATAACGCGTGCCGATAAATACGAAGAGTGGTCTGAACATGTCGGGGCTTGTTCGGAGGGAAAAGGAACGTCCTTGTGGCGGGGGTCGATAACCAGCTTTACACTCAGACCACCGCCGCTACCATGGGTTCGCCATGTCGACATTAGATGAAGAAGATCGCCGCGAATACTACCGTATCGAGGACACGATCGCACTGGAAATTCAGCCCCTGTCCGGCCCCGAAGCCGCAGGCCAGGAAGTGTTGCAGGATGCTTCCCCGCTGTTCAATCTGCTCAGCGAACTGCACCTGAGCGAATTCGAGTCGCAGCACCTGCTGCGCCAGATCAGCGAGCGCGACCGAAACACTGCGGCGTACCTGAAAGTGCTGAACAAACGCATCGACCTGCTCAGTCAGGTGGTCGCCCAAACCGTGCTCGGCAAGTTCGATGAGCCGCAGCGCGTGGTGCTGTCGGAAGGCGGTATCGAGTTCGAGCACCACCTCGCCTACCCCGCCGGCAGCCATCTGGCGATCAAACTGTTGTTGATGCCGCAAGCGCTGGGCCTGTTGTTGCGAGCCAAGGTCACTCACTGTGAACCAGAGAGTTTCGGCACGTTCGCAATCGGCACCGAGTTCCAATACCTGACCGATGCCCAGCGACAATTGCTGGCCCGCTATATCTTGCAGCGACAGGCCCAAGAACGGCGCCTGGCACGCGAGCACACCGAATCCGGCAATTAATTAAGGAAGAACCGTGACCCTCATCTATGGCCACCGCGGCGCCAAAGGCGAAGCACCGGAAAACACCCTGAGCAGTTTCCAGCAATGCCTCAAGCACGGCGTACGTCGTTGCGAACTGGATCTGCACCTGTCCATGGACGGCGAGTTGATGGTCATCCACGACCCGACACTCAAGCGCACCACTGACCGTCGCGGCAAGGTGGTCGAGCATACGGCGGCAGAGCTGGTGACCTACGACGCACGCAAGGGCGGCCCGGGCTGGATCAAGCCCTGCCCGATCCCGACGCTGGAGACGCTGTTCGAGCAATGCGATTTCGAGCACTGGCAACTGGAAGTCAAAAGCGCCTCACGCACCCGCGCCGCCACCACGGTATTGGCGATTCGCGAAATGGCGCAGCGTTTCGGCCTGCTCGACAAGGTGACGATCACCTCGAGCTCACGGGAAGTGCTCAAGGCCGCACTGGACCTGGTGCCGGATGTGTCGCGTGGACTGGTGGCCGAATACGCCTGGCTCGACCCGTTGAAGGTCGCACAAGGTTATGGCTGCGAGATGCTGGCGCTGAACTGGACCCTGTGTACGCCGGAACGCCTGGAAAAGGCGCAGCGCCAGGGGCTGCATGTGTCGGTGTGGACAGTCAACGAACCCGCGCTGATGCGCAGGCTCGCTGATTTCGGCGTTGACAGCCTGATTACAGACTTTCCCGGTTTGGCCACTGCCACCCTCGAGAATTGCTGAAATCGGTCTCCCCGGCCGGCTCAGGCCACCGGCCGGAGCCGCTCAAAAAAGCCGGTTGAGGCCGTCGTATGCCGCTACCCGATAGGCTTCGGCCATGGTCGGGTAGTTGAACGTGGTGTTGACGAAGTACTTCAGTGTGTTCAGCTCGCCCGGCTGGTTCATGATTGCCTGGCCGATGTGCACGATCTCCGACGCCTGATAACCGAAGCAGTGCACGCCCAGCACTTCCAGGGTCTCGCGATGGAACAGGATCTTCAGCATGCCTTGCGGCTCACCGGCGATCTGCGCACGCGCCATGCTCTTGAAGAACGCCTTGCCGACTTCGTACGGCACCTTGGCCTGGGTCAGCTCCTGCTCGTTCTTGCCGATCGAACTGATCTCCGGAATGGTGTAGATCCCGGTCGGCACGTCGTTGACGAAGCGCCAGCTGCCGTTGTCGACGATGCTGCCAGCGGCCGAACGACCCTGGTCATGGGCCGCACTGGCCAGGCTCGGCCAGCCGATCACATCACCGGCACCATAGATATTCTGGATGCAGGTGCGATAGTTCTCGTCGACTTCGATCTGGCCACGACTGTTGACCTTCACCCCGATGTTTTCCAGGCCCAACTGGTCGGTGTTGCCGGTACGGCCGTTGCACCAGAGCAAGGCATCGGCCTTGATCTTCTTGCCGGACTTGAGGTGCAGGATCACACCGTTGTCCACGCCTTCAACGTGATCGTAATCTTCGTTGTGGCGAACCGTGATGTTGTTGTTGCTGAAGTGGTAGCTCAGGGCCTGGGAGATTTCCGAGTCCAGGAAGCTCAGCAACTGGCCACGGTTATCCACCAGCTCAACCAGCACACCCAGGCCACTGAAGATCGAGGCGTATTCGCAACCGATCACTCCGGCGCCGTAAACGATGAGTTTGCGCGGGGTGTGGCCGAGGCTGAGGATAGTGTCGCTATCGTAGATACGCGGGTGGTGGAAATCGATATCGGCCGGGCGGTACGGGCGCGAGCCAGTGGCGATGATGATGTGCTTGGCCACCAGTTTTTCGACCACGCCGTTGGCGCAGACCACTTCGATGGTTTGCTCGTCAGCGAAACTGCCTGTGCCGAAGAACACGTCAATCCGATTGCGCGCGTAGTAACCGGTGCGCGAGGCGACTTGCTTGGAAATGACTTTCTCGGCGCTCTTGAGTACGTCCGGGAACGAGAACCAGCGCGGCTCACCAATGGCCCGGAACATCGGGTTGGTGTTGAACTGCATGATCTGCCGGACCGAGTGACGCAATGCCTTGGACGGGATGGTGCCCAGGTGAGTGCAGTTGCCGCCGACCTGGCGACGACTGTCAACCATGGCCACCTTGCGTCCTGCCTTGGCGGCGTTCATTGCCGCGCCTTCTCCCGCCGGGCCGGAACCCAACACCACCACGTCGTAGTTGTAGACAGCCATGCGTACTCCTCAGAACAGGCCGCGGCACCCCGTTGGCACCCGCGGCTAAATCATGCCGACGGCGCGGCATGAAGGAACAATTTGGGGTCAGTCGAAACCCGGGAACAGTCTATAGAAGCGTCAACGCCGCGCACATTAACCCTTGGTAGCGTCGTAGGCTAGTTTTGCCTGCACTACAACGCCAGTAATCCTTGCGATCGGGGCCGTGTTCACTGGGTTTTTCCGACGCTCAGGCGGTCAAAAGCCTGACTGGTGGATGTGACGAAACCGGTATCGGTACGCATCACAAAAAATGCAGCGACCTGGTTTTTTTCCGCGTAATCCCGGCCGCGCTCGGGCCCCAGAATCAGCAACAGCGTCGACAAGCCATCGGCCATCAACGCCTGAGGATGAATCACCGTCACCGACGCCAGGTCATGCAAGACCGGCCTGCCGACACGGGCATCGAAGGTGTGGGAGTAGCGGCGCCCGTCCTGCTCGAAATAGTTGCGGTAATCACCGGACGTCGACACACCGTAACCGTCGATGGCGATGATCCGCTCGGCCACTTGCTTGTCATCCCGAGGTTCTTCCAGGGCAATGCGCCACGGCGAGCCATCGAGCTTCTTGCCGACCGCCTTGAGTTCGCCGGTGACTTCAGCCAGGTAGCTATGAATGCCGGCTGCTTCGAGTTGTGCCGCAATGCGATCCACCGCGTAACCGGCGGCGATGCTGTTGAGGTCAACCTCGACCGCAGCGTCCTTGCACAACTGATCGCCATCGATGCGCAGGTGCCCATGACCGACTCGCTGCCGTGCCTCGGCGAGCGCTTCGGCGGTCGGGACTTTTTCCTCGCGGGCTTGCGGGCCAAACCCCCAGAGATTGAGCAACGGCTCGACAGTCAAATCGAAGGAGCCTTCACTTTGCACAGACAAATCCTCGCCAACGCGAACCAACTCAAGGATTGGCGCGGGCATAGGCTGACAACGGTTGGCGGGTAATGCGTTGAAGCGCTCGATGTCCGAGTCGCTGCGGTAGGTCGACATTTGCCGGTCGACTTCGGCGAGGATTTTCTCGACTTCCACTTGAACGTCCGCCGGAGCGGGTAAACCGGCGTGACGGACGTACTTGATCGAATAGGTGCTGCCCATGGTCGGACCGCCGAAGCTTTCCATGGAGTCGCTAGCACCGCAGCCAGACAGGGCAACGAATAACACCAGAAAAGAACCCTTGCGCCCACTCAACAAAACCATCTCCCCCGATGCTCCGCCCTGACACAACGCCAAGGCCAGGTATTATGCGATAGAACGGTAGGAGCGAGCTTGCTCGCTCCTACAAACCGCACAAACAAAAACGCCCCGACATTGTCGGGGCGTTTTCATGTGCGGCTAAGGCTTAGCGCGGGAATGCTGGCGGGTTTACACCGGCCATGTCTTCCATTACGCGAACCACCTGGCAGCTGTAACCGAATTCGTTGTCGTACCAAACGTACAGAACAACGCGGTTGTCTTGGGTGATGGTTGCTTCAGCGTCGACAACGCCAGCGTGGCGCGAGCCAACGAAGTCGGTGGAAACCACTTCCTGGGAGCTGACGTAGTCGATCTGCTTGTGCAGATCCGAGTGCATGGCCATCTGGCGCAGGTACTCGTTGATCTCTTCGCGAGTGGTAGCCTTTTCCAGGTTCAGGTTCAGGATAGCCATCGACACGTTTGGCGTAGGAACGCGAATCGCGTTGCCGGTCAGCTTGCCCTTGAGCACTGGCAGCGCCTTGGCGGCCGCGGTGGCGGCACCCGTCTCGGTGATCACCATGTTCAGCGGCGCGGAGCGGCCACGACGGCTGCCCTTGTGGAAGTTGTCGATCAGGTTCTGGTCGTTGGTGAACGAGTGAACGGTTTCGACGTGGCCGTTGACGATGCCGTACTTGTCGTTGACTGCCTTGAGCACCGGCACGATGGCGTTGGTGGTGCAGGACGCCGCCGAGATGATCTTGTCGTCAGGGGTGATGTCGCCATGGTTGATGCCATGCACGATGTTCTTCAGCGCGCCCTTGCCAGGTGCGGTGAGGATCACGCGGGCAGCGCCCGGGCAAGCCAGGTGCTGGCTCAGGCCGTCAGCGTCACGCCATACACCGGTGTTGTCGACGATCAGCGCGTTTTCGATGCCGTACTGGGTGTAGTCGACTTCGCTCGGGCCCTTGGCGTAGATAACCTGGATCAGGTTGCCGTTGGCGGTGATGGTGTTGTTGGCTTCATCAATGGTGATGGTGCCATCGAACGGACCATGAACCGAGTCGCGACGCAGCAGGCTGGCGCGCTTGACCAGATCGTTCTCGGCGCCCTTGCGGACAACGATGGCACGCAGGCGCAGGCCATCGCCACCACCGGTTTTCTCGATCAGGATGCGTGCCAGCAGACGGCCGATACGACCGAAGCCGTACAGGACAACGTCGGTGCCTTTGCGGGCGGAAGCGTTCTGCTGGCCAACCACGTCGGCCATCTCGTCACGGACGAACTGCTCGGCAGTACGGCCATTGCCTTCGGCCTTGAATTTGGCCGCCAGCTTGCCCAGGTCTACCGAAGCGGCGCCGAGCTTGAGCTCGCTCATCGCTTTGAGCAGCGGGAATGTTTCGTGGACGGACAGCTCGCTTTCGTCGGACTGACGGTGACGAGCAAAGCGGTGAGCTTTGAGAATCGCAATGACTGAACGATTGATCAGGCTGCGGCCATAGATCGAGCTCACCACGTTGTTATTGCGGTAGAGCTGACCGATAAGCGGAATCATCGCTTCTGCGAGTGCTTCACGGTCGATCCATTCACCAAGACACTGGTCGGGCTTCTGAGTCACGGGAACCTTCCACATGTAGGGGCAGAAAAAAGGGGCTACATTATGCCGCCGAGTGACTCGTGTAGCAATGCGCGCCTGTCGTTCGAGCAGTAACAAAATCTCTTGCAAAAAAAACACGCCCCGCGCCAGCCCAGTAAAACCGGGGCTTTCAGCGCCGTCAAATAATCGACGACAGCGCAGCCATGTCTGTAACCCTCCGTAACACACCCCCGTTTCGGCACTACATATCCGGCAAAACACCCACCGTTTTTGTCATTACCACTACATTTTTCGCACCCCGCGTAGATAGACACAGTCTGCAACTGACAGCCGGCACCCGAGGCCGCTACAATTGACGACTTTGTCGCAACGCTTGGAGCTCAACCTTCCGTGCCCGTTCTGCGTCTACCGCTTCTCCCTGCCGCGGCAGGTAAACAGCACTGGGGCAACCTGCCCGGTGCCGCCCTGAGCCTGGCCATTGCCGAGGCCGCCAGCGCTGCCAAGCGCTTCACCCTGCTACTGACGGCCGACAGCCAAAGCGCTGAACGGCTGGAACAGGAGCTGAGTTTCTTCGCCCCCGATTTGCCGGTACTGCATTTCCCGGACTGGGAAACACTTCCTTACGATCTTTTTTCGCCCCACCAGGACATCATCTCCCAGCGCATCGCCAGCCTCTATCGGTTGCCCGAGCTGAGTCACGGCGTTCTGGTTGTGCCGATCACCACGGCCCTGCATCGCCTGGCGCCGACCAAATTCCTGCTCGGCAGCAGCCTGGTGCTGGACATTGGCCAGAAGCTCGACGTCGAGCTCATGCGCACACGCCTTGAGGCCACCGGCTATCGCTATGTCGATACCGTGTACGAACACGGCGAGTTCACGGTGCGCGGCTCGCTGATCGACCTATTTCCGATGGGCAGCAAACTGCCCTATCGCATCGACCTGTTCGATGACGAAATCGAAACCCTGCGCACCTTCGACCCGGAGAACCAGCGCTCCATCGACAAGGTCGATTCGGTCAAGCTGCTGCCGGCGCGCGAGTTTCCGCTGCAAAAGGATGCGGTGACCCGCTTCAAGGCGCGTTTCCGCGAGCGCTTCGATGTCGACTTCCGGCGCTGCCCGATCTTCCAGGACCTGAGCAGCGGGATCACGCCGGCCGGCATCGAGTACTACCTGCCGCTGTTCTTCGACGAAACTTCGACGCTGTTCGACTACCTGCCCCAGGACACCCAGGTGTTCTCCCTGCCCGGTATCGAGCAGGCGGCCGAAAATTTCTGGAACGACGTGCGCAACCGCTATGAAGAGCGGCGCATCGATCCGTCCCGTCCTTTATTGCCGCCCGCCGAGCTGTTCCTGCCGGTGGAAGACTGCTTTGCCCGACTCAAGAACTGGCCGCGAGTGGTCGCCAGTCAGCAGGACGTCGACACCGGTACCGGTCGTGAACGCTTCCCGGCCCAGCCGCTGCCGAACCTGGCCATCGAGGCCAAGGCCAATCAGCCGCTGGAAGCACTGGCGAACTTCCTCGACGGGTTCTCCGGGCGCGTGCTGTTTACCGCCGAGTCGGCCGGTCGCCGCGAAGTCCTGCTGGAGTTGCTGGAACGCCTGAAGCTGCGACCGAAGACCGTCGACAGCTGGCCGGACTTCGTCGCCGGCAAGGAACGCCTGGCCATCACCATCGCGCCACTGGACGAAGGCCTGCTACTGGACGATCCAGCCCTGGCGCTGGTTGCCGAAAGCCCGCTGTTCGGTCAGCGTGTGATGCAGCGTCGCCGTCGCGAGAAACGCGCCGATGCCAACAACGATGCGGTAATCAAGAACCTCACCGAACTGCGCGAAGGCGCGCCGGTGGTGCATATCGATCACGGCGTTGGCCGCTACCTGGGCCTGGCGACCCTGGAAATCGAAAACCAGGCCGCCGAGTTCCTGACCCTCGAATACGCCGAGGGCGCCAAGTTGTACGTGCCGGTGGCCAGCCTGCATTTGATCGCCCGCTACACCGGCAGCGATGACGCCCTGGCGCCGCTGCACCGGCTGGGCTCCGAAACCTGGCAGAAGGCCAAGCGCAAGGCCGCCGAACAAGTGCGCGACGTGGCCGCCGAGCTGCTCGATATCTATGCCCGCCGCGCCGCCCGCGAAGGCTATGCCTTCGCCGACCCGAAGGCCGACTACGCCACGTTCAGCGCCGGCTTCCCGTTCGAAGAAACGCCGGACCAGCAAACCACCATCGAAGCGGTGCGCGAAGACATGCTCGCGCCCAGGCCGATGGACCGCCTGGTCTGCGGCGACGTCGGCTTCGGCAAGACCGAAGTGGCGATGCGCGCAGCCTTCATCGCCGTGCACGGCGGTCGCCAGGTGGCGATCCTGGTGCCCACCACCCTGCTCGCCCAGCAGCACTACAACAGCTTTCGCGATCGCTTTGCCGACTGGCCGGTGACCGTGGAAGTGATGAGCCGCTTCAAGTCGGCCAAGGAAGTGAATGCCGCGGTGGCGGATCTGGCCGAAGGCAAGATCGACATCGTCATCGGCACCCACAAGCTGCTGCAAGACGATGTGAAGATCAAAAACCTCGGGCTGGTGATCATCGATGAAGAACACCGTTTCGGTGTCCGCCAGAAAGAGCAACTCAAGGCCCTGCGCAGCGAAGTCGACATCCTGACCCTGACCGCCACGCCGATTCCGCGCACGCTGAACATGGCGGTGTCGGGCATGCGTGACCTGTCGATCATCGCCACGCCGCCGGCCCGTCGCCTGTCGGTGCGCACCTTTGTCATGGAGCAGAACAAGAGCACGGTCAAGGAGGCCCTGCTGCGTGAGTTGCTGCGCGGCGGCCAGGTCTACTACCTGCACAACGATGTAAAAACCATCGAGAAGTGCGCCGCCGACCTCGCCGAACTGGTGCCCGAGGCGCGGATCGCCATCGGCCACGGGCAGATGCGCGAACGCGAGCTTGAACAGGTGATGAGCGACTTCTATCACAAGCGCTTCAACGTGCTGATCGCCTCGACCATCATCGAGACCGGCATCGACGTGCCGAGCGCCAACACCATCATCATCGAGCGTGCCGACAAGTTCGGCCTGGCGCAGTTGCACCAGTTGCGCGGCCGGGTCGGTCGCAGTCACCACCAGGCCTACGCCTACCTGCTCACGCCACCGCGCCAGCAAATCACCCCGGACGCGGAAAAGCGCCTGGAAGCCATCGCCAACACCCAGGACCTCGGCGCGGGCTTCGTGCTCGCCACCAACGACCTGGAAATCCGTGGCGCCGGCGAACTGCTGGGTGACGGCCAGAGCGGGCAGATCCAGGCGGTGGGCTTCACCCTGTACATGGAAATGCTCGAGCGCGCGGTGAAATCGATCCGCAAGGGCGAACAGCCGAACCTCGATCAACCGCTCGGTGGCGGACCGGAAATCAACCTGCGCTTGCCGGCACTGATTCCCGAGGACTACCTGCCGGACGTGCATGCCCGCCTGATCCTCTACAAACGCATCGCCTCGGCCACCGACGAGGACGGCCTCAAGGACCTGCAAGTGGAGATGATCGACCGCTTTGGCCTGCTACCGGAGCCGACCAAGAACCTGGTACGGATCACTGCCCTGAAATTGCAGGCCGAGAAGCTGGGCATCAAGAAAGTCGACGGCGGCCCGCAAGGCGGCCGCATCGAGTTCAGCGCGCAAACGCCGGTCGACCCACTGACGCTGATCAAACTGATTCAGGGCCAGCCCAAACGCTACAAGTTCGAAGGCGCGACCCTGTTCAAGTTCATGGTGCCCATGGAAAGCCCGCAAGAGCGCTTTAATACTGTAGAGGCGCTGCTTGAGCACCTCATCCCGAAAACTGCTTGAAGGACGCCCCATGCGCCTGTTTCGCTCACTGACCCTGTTGATGACGCTGCTCGCCCCCACCGCATTTGCCGCCGACCTGTATCAGGTTGAAATGATCCTGGTTCGCCAGAACACCGTACCGGCCGTTGCCAGCCCCGCCGCACCCGAAGACTGGGCCGTGGGCGCGCAGTCGATCGGTGCCGACAGCCTGCGCACGCCGGCGCTCAACGCCGAAGTGGAAAAACTCAGCGCCAGCGCTGACTTCACCGTACTGCTGCACAAATCCTGGCAGCAGTACATCGACGAAACGGGGAGCAAAGTGGCGGTCAGCGATGGCCGGGAGCAATACGGTCACTTCCCGATCGAAGGCACGCTGGACCTCAAGCTGGGGCGCTTTACCGACGTCAACGCCAACTTCTGGGTCAATCAATTCGGCGGCAATGGCCTGGTCACCGCCAGCGAGCGTTTGCAGCAGGAAAGCCACACCAAGAATGGCCAGCTGAACTTTCTCGATAATGGCCACCTGGGCCTGTTGATCAAGATCACCTCCCTGACAGCGCCCGCAGCGCAACCAACCCCCGATGTCATTCCGGACTGATTGAAGTCCCTATGTCCCCGAGCCTGAGCAAGCCCCTGGCCCCTTCCTGGGCCAGCCGATTCAAGGAACAAAGCCTGGAGCGTGGCCGCCGCTACGCCCTGGAAAACCGCGTCAGGATCGTCGAGGCCGGCGACAGCACGATCACCGCCAGCTGCGAGGGCTCTGGCGGCAATGTCTACCGCCAGACCATCACCCTGCGCGAGTCCGCCAAAAGCACACTGTTGCTGGTCGACGCCTTGTGCAGTTGCCCGGTACGGGTGAACTGCAAGCATTGCGCGGCGGTGCTGCTCAAAGTCCAGGACACCCTGCAATACCCGGCGGCCGCCACGGACTTGCAGTTGCTGGAAAAGCTCCAGGCCGTCCTGGAAAACCGTACGCCCGCACCGCTGCCACAACAGCTGGTCGACACCGTACAACCGGTCCCGCGCCTGTGGCTGGCTAGCGTCGAGTTCAGCGCCTTCGAACCGCGCAACGGCAAAATGCAGCGCTACATCCAGCACCGCGCGGCATTGTCCTTCAGCTACCTGGACGAGTACGTCAGCGGGCAGAAAAACACCGACGTCCTGATTCGCCAGGAGCACCAGACCTTACGGATCAAGCGCCAGCCGGAAGTTGAAAAGGCCTGCCGGGAACAGCTGCGCACCCTCGGTTTCAAAGTGGCGACCCGGCAAAGCAAGGCATTGCCTGAAAGCGCCGGCGAACTCTATGAGATGGTCAATGACAGCGCCTGGCTGACCTTTACCCTCAATGAACTGCCCAAGCTGCGCAGCCAGGGCTGGGAACTGCAGATCGACGAAGACTTCGGGTTCGACCTGACGGCCGTCGATGACTGGTACGCCACGGTCGACGAAGCGCCGGAACGCGACTGGTTCGACCTGGAGCTGGGGATCATCGTCAACGGCGAGCGCCTGAGCCTGCTGCCGATCCTGCTGAACCTGATGCGTTCGCACACCGAGATCCTCAACCCGGAGCGCCTGGCCAGGCGTCGCGACGACGAGTTGATCCTGGTGAACATCCCGCACCGCCCGAACGCTGACGGCCCCCTGCAGGTCGCACTGCCGTTCGGCCGCTTGAAGCCAGTGCTGGCGACCCTCGGCGAGTTCTACCTGCAAGAGCCCGGTGAAACCACCCTGCGCCTGAGCAACGCCGACGCCACGCGCCTGAACCCTCTGCAAGACTTGCCACTGCTCTGGGAAGGCGGCGAGCACATCCGCTCCTTTGCCCAACGCCTGCGCGATATCCGGGACTGCAGCGCCGAAGTCCCCGAGGGCCTGAACGCCACCTTGCGCCCGTATCAGCTCGAAGGCTTGAGCTGGATGCAGTCACTGCGCCAACTCGAAGTCGGCGGCATCCTGGCGGACGACATGGGGCTGGGCAAAACCCTGCAAACCCTGGCCCATGTGCTGAGCGAGAAAAACGCCGGGCGCCTCGACCGCCCCTGCATGGTGGTGATGCCCACCAGCCTGATTCCCAACTGGCTCGACGAAGCGGCGCACTTCGCCCCACAGCTCAAGGTGTTGGCGCTGTATGGCGCCGGGCGCAAAAAATATTTCGAGCAACTGGGCGACTACGACCTGATTCTCACCACCTACGCGTTGCTGCCCAAGGATGTCGAACGCCTCGCCAGACAACCCTTGCACATACTGGTGCTCGACGAAGCGCAGTACATCAAGAACCCCAACAGCAAGGCCGCCCAAGCAGCACGCGAGCTCAATGCCCGCCAGCGCCTGTGCCTGAGCGGCACGCCCCTGGAGAATCACCTGGGCGAGCTGTGGTCACTGTTTCACTTCCTGCTGCCAGGCTGGCTGGGAGACGTCAAAAGCTTCAACCGCGATTACCGCGTGCCGATCGAAAAACACGCCAGCGACGTACGACTGCTGCACCTGAACGGCCGGATCAAACCCTTCCTGCTGCGCCGAACCAAGGAACAGGTGGCCACCGAGCTGCCACCGAAAACCGAGATCATCCACTGGGTCGAACTCAACGAGGCGCAGCGTGACGTTTACGAAACCATGCGCCTGGCCATGGACAAGAAAGTCCGCGACGAAATTACCCACAAAGGCGTGGCGCGCAGCCAGATCATCATTCTCGAAGCGCTGCTCAAGCTGCGCCAGGTGTGCTGCGACCTGAGGCTGGTCAATGAAGCCGCCCTGCCCACCCGCGGCAGCACCTCGGGCAAGCTGGACAGCCTGATGGAAATGCTCGAGGAGTTGTTCGACGAAGGCCGCAGGATCCTGCTGTTCTCCCAGTTCACCTCGATGCTCTCGCTGATCGAAGATGAACTGAACAAGCGCGGGATCGCGTATGCACTGCTGACCGGCCAGACCCGGGACCGGCGCACCCCGGTCAAGGAGTTCCAGAGCGGCAAGCGACCGATCTTCCTGATCAGCCTGAAAGCCGGCGGCGTGGGCCTGAACCTGACGGAAGCCGACACGGTGATTCACTACGATCCGTGGTGGAACCCGGCCACGGAAAACCAGGCCACTGACCGGGCATACCGGATTGGCCAGGAGAAGCCCGTGTTCGTCTACAAGATGATCGCCCGCGGCACGGTCGAAGAGAAAATCCAGCACCTGCAGAAGGAGAAATCCGACCTGGCGGCCGGCGTACTGGACGGTCGCACGACCGGCGACTGGAAGCTGCAGAGTGATGACATTGAAGCGCTGTTTGCGCCATTGCCTGACAAGTCGAAGCTCTAGCGACGCCTGACAAGCTCACTCCCACAAGGTGATTACTGTACCTGTGGGAGCAAGCTTGCCCGCGATAGGGTCAACCGGCGCAACGAATACTCAGCCCTTCAACACCCGCGCCAATGTCGACTTCACCTTGCCCATCCCGTCATGCAGGGCCTGCTCGATCTCGGCCATGGTGATCACCGCCGTCGACTTGCCCGCCGCCGGGTTCACCACCAGCGCCAGACAGGCGTAATCCAGTTCCAGTTCACGGGCCAGCGCGGCTTCCGGCATGCCGGTCATGCCGACGATGTCGCAACCATCACGCTCCAGGCGAGCGATCTCGGCAACGGTTTCCAGGCGCGGGCCCTGGGTGCAGGCGTACACGCCATGACTGCTGTAGGCACAGCCTTCGGCGGCCAGCGCGGCGATCAACTGTTCGCGCAAGGGCTCGCTGTAGGGATAGCTGAAGTCGATATGGGTGACCTGCTCCAGATCATCGGCAAAGTAGGTGTGCTGACGACCGCTGGTGTAGTCGATCAACTGATGGGGCACGCAGAAATGCCCGGTGCCCATGGCCGCGTGAATCCCGCCCACCGCGTTGACCGCCAGGATCGCCTGCGCGCCGGCTTGCTTGAGCGCCCACAGATTGGCCCGATAGTTGACCTGATGCGGCGGGAAGCGGTGCGGGTGGCCGTGACGGGCCAGGAACAGCACTTCACGCCCTGCATACTCACCCACCTGAATCTCGGCCGACGGCGCGCCATACGGCGTATCCAGGGCCAACGACTGACGAATGTCCAGACCTTCGAGCTGGGTCAGGCCGGTGCCACCGATAATTGCGTAAACCGTCATTGCAAAAAGTCCTTAATCAATCAGTTGGGCGTCTTTGAGGGCGCCAATAGCCGCGAGCCAACGGGGATCCTGTCGGTAATCGGTGCTGGCGAAGGCCTGGCCACGCATCCGCGCAATCCGCGCCGACGGTTTGACCTTCATGCGCTGCGCCGCCGCCAGGGCCAGTTCGGCCGCCGCACGGTCATTGCACACCAACCCCATGTCGCAACCCGCCGTCAGGGCCGCCTCGATGCGACTGGCGGCGTCGCCCACCACATGGGCGCCGGCCATCGACAGGTCATCGCTGAAGATCACGCCGTCGAACTGCAGTTCGCCACGCAGAATGTCCTGCAACCAGCGGCGCGAGAAACCGGCGGGCTGGGAATCGACCTGCGGGTAGATCACGTGGGCCGGCATCACCGCTGCCAAGTGCTTGCTCAAGCGCGCGAACGGCACCAGGTCATGGGCACGGATGTCATCCAGGCTGCGCTCGTCATTCGGGATCGCGACGTGGGAATCCGCCTCCGCCCAGCCGTGGCCCGGGAAATGCTTGCCAGTGGCAGCCATGCCGGCGCTGTTCATCCCGCGGATAAAAGCACCGGCCAACAGCGCTGCACGCTCCGGATCACCCTCGAACGAACGGGTACCGACCACCGCGCTGCGCTGGTAGTCGAGATCCAGCACCGGCGCAAAGCTCAGGTCCAGGCCCACGGCCAATACTTCGGTGGCCATGATCCAGCCGCACTGCTCGGCCAGGTACTCAGCATTCGGATTGTCGGCTATCGCCCGCATGGCCGGCAGACGGACGAAGCCCTGACGCAAGCGCTGCACCCGACCGCCCTCCTGGTCGACCGCCAGCAGCAGGTCCGGACGCACCGCGCGGATCGACGCGCTCAACTCGCGCACCTGGCGTGGATGCTCGATGTTGCGGGCAAAGATGATCAGGCCGCCCACTTCGGGCTGACGCAACAATTGGCGATCTTCGGCCGTCAGCCAGGTACCGGCGACGTCCACCATCAACGAGCCTTGCAGGCCAGCAGTCATAGAGATTCCTTGATAACGAAATGCGCGCACGGCGCGTCTTTGAAGGACCCGGCTCGAGGCAGACACACGACCGCGCCGCCAAGGGCGATGCCCGGCGCAACGGAGTCGGTAGAGGGAAACGGGAGCGGGTCTGAAACGAGAGTCGGCATGGGCGGCTAGCTTAGCGGATGTCAGCTGCCGCGCCCACCCGTGCGCGGTTAAACCTTGGCGGCCAGCGGTACCGATTTGCTGCGCGGACGCAATTGGGCCGCAGCCATGGCGTCGTCGGTCACGCCGGTTTCAGCGCGCATGCCCGCAGCCAGGAACGGCACCATCAGGCGCATGACCTGCTCGATCGAGGTATTGACCCCGAAATCGGTTTCGGCGATAGCCCGCAAGGCCTTGATCCCCGACATGCTGAACGCCGCCGCACCCAGCATGAAGTGCACGCGCCAGAACAGTTCGATCGGCGGGATACGCGGGGCGGCTTCGTTGACCAGCATCATGTAGCGGCGGAACACCTTGCCGTACATGTCTTCCAGATAACGCCGCAAGTGCCCCTGGCTCTGGCTGAATGCCAGGCCCAGCAAGCGCATGAAGATAGACAGGTCATTGCCGCTGCGTGGCTGTACCACCAGGGCCTGCTCGACGAGGATTTCCAGCAGTTCTTCCAGGCTCGGCTTGTTGTCCGGCCTGGCGGAACGACGCTCCAGCTCACGCTCGAGACTGCTGCAGAACGGACCGAGAAAACGCGAGAAGACCGCCTGGATCAAGGCTTTCTTCGAGCCGAAATGATAGTTCACCGCCGCCAGGTTGACCCCAGCCTTGCTGGTGATCAGGCGCAATGAAGTTTCGGCAAACCCTTTTTCCGCGAACAACTGCTCGGCGGCATCAAGAATGCGTTCAACGGTTTCCGACTGGGCCATGGCTACTCCGCCTGACAAACACTTGTTTGAAACATACGTTTCAGCCCGTGGCTTGTCAAGTCTACCGGTTCGTTTTACGAACGCCCAGTCAGCCATTTAACCATATAAACCGCCGGCTGTAGCCGCCCCCGTAGCGTGCGGGCCGACGATCTGTCGGTGACCGTCCGGCGACCTTGCACAAATGGAGGATTGCCAAGCCCACTCCACTGTATATAATCCCAGTCACTGTATAAAAAGACAGAGCGATCGAGATGCTAAAACTGACGCCACGCCAAGCTGAGATTCTGGCCTTCATCAAACGTTGCCTCGAAGACAACGGCTATCCGCCCACCCGTGCGGAAATTGCCCTGGAACTGGGGTTCAAGTCGCCCAACGCGGCCGAAGAACACCTCAAGGCCCTGGCCCGCAAGGGCGCTATCGAAATGACCCCCGGTGCATCGCGGGGCATTCGTATCCCGGGCTTCGAAGCCAAGGCCGACGAGTCCACCCTGCCGATCATCGGCCGGGTCGCTGCCGGCGCGCCGATTCTCGCCCAGCAGCACATCGAGGAATCCTGCAACATCAACCCGGCATTCTTTCATCCACGCGCCGACTACCTGCTGCGGGTCCACGGCATGAGCATGAAGGACGTGGGGATTTTCGACGGTGACCTGCTCGCCGTACACACCACTCGCGAAGCCCGCAATGGCCAGATCGTCGTCGCGCGGATCGGCGACGAAGTCACCGTCAAGCGCTTCAAGCGCGACGGCAGCAAGGTCTGGCTGCTGGCCGAAAACCCGGAGTTTGCCCCGATCGAAGTGAACCTGAAAGACCAGGAACTGGTGATCGAAGGCTTGAGTGTCGGCGTCATTCGCCGCTAAAGGAGGCGTTATGCAGTTTCCACACACACCACAACATGCACAACTTCCGCTGTTCGAAGCGTTTCTGGCCCAGCCATTGGCGCCGATCCTCAAAGAGGTGGCCGAGACACCCTGGAGTGCCGAACCCGAAGCCTTCAGTGAGCTGTCGTTACGTGGTGCGGCCGGGAACTGCCTGAACCTTCTGGCCCCCATCCTCAGGGAGCTGAGCCAGGACCAGGACGCCCGCTGGCTAACGCTGATTGCGCCGCCGGCCAGCCTGACCCAAGCCTGGCTACGCGATGCCGGCCTGAACCGCGAGCGTATTCTTCTGTTGCAGCCAAGCGGAACGCAAAGCGCCCAGCAACTGGCCTGCGAAGCCTTGCGCCTGGGCCGCAGCCACACGGTTGTCAGCTGGCTGAACCCGCTGAATGGCAGTGCACGGCAACAGTTGATCAGCGCTGCCCGTATCGGGGATGCGCAAAGCCTGAATATTCGCCTGGGTTAAGTGACGCGCAATGCGCACTTGAAGGCTGCAGGGCTTCTCCAGAACAGAGAAGCCGATCTGTAACAACAACGTGCAATGATGCCTCAAGAAAAACCGACAAACGGAATCAATGAAGAATCCGCGGCCCTTCTTCCTTTTCGAATTCGCCTTCGACCAGGCGCCCGGCCATCTGCACGCCCACGCTCAACATCGCCTTGGCGACCTCGACGTGCTGGCCTTGCAGGAACGCCTTGGCGTCTTCAGAGAAGTCCAGCGTCACCAGAGAACCCTCGTCCTCAGCCCTGCGCAGCTCAATACGGCCATCTGGCAGTTCGACAATTTCTAGAAAGGACGTTGGCATAAAGGTCTGTTCTCCACGAAAGGCGGGGATTATATAGGCATCGACGCTGCTTCGCTCGGGATCTTGACCGGCTGCATGTCACCGAAACCACTGTTTACGATCATCCCTGATCCATGGCCACGCTTGAGCGATCAGCGCATCATGCGGACACTCAACACTCGTTCAGCCCTTCGCGAAAGCGTAATGCCAGGCTTTTAAGGTTCTGGCGCCAACTCTCAAGTTCTTCCCTGCTCAACTCCGTCGGTGCTTCGTCATCAAGGCTCACCGCCACGATCAACGGCTGCGTCACGTCGCCTTTGGGTTTGTGCGGTGCGCGGGGTGGCTGAAACAGCGCGGCATGGGCGGCTATCAGCTTTGCCAGCCAGGTTTCGGGGTTGTGCGCCAGCTCGACCATTTCAGCCATTTCCGGAATGGCGATGGTTTCGAGCACTTCACGGGTCAGCAGCAGTTCTGCCCGTGGCGCATTGGCCTGAGGCAATCGGTAAAAACCGGCAATTTCATGGCACAGGCCCAGCAACGCGCCGTACAAATGAAACAGCGCCGATTCGCGCCCGGCCTGAATCAGCGCCAGGGAGTTCATCGCCCCCCCCGCTTCCGCTCGGGCCAACGCCTCGAGCGACAAGCCGGCAAAGTAAATTTTCTGATTGGTGCGGGTATAGAGCTCAAAGGCCATGACGGCAGTCTCCACAACGAAATAAAACGCATGATGCAGGTCAGACAGTGTCGTGGATCGGACGAGCTGACTGCAAGCCCAAAACAAAGGCCGCATGCCAACCCGAAGGTGTGCATGCGGCCTTTGGCATCGCGTTGCCCGGTTACTTGGCTACGCGCTTGTCTTCAACCACCCACTTGCCGCCATCGTAGAACGCTTTCCAGCCGGTAGGCTTGCCTTCGACTTCGGTCTGCACGTACTGCTCCTTGGTCTTGCGGCTGTAGCGGATCACCGCTGGACGACCCTCCGGGTCCTTCTTCGGCGCATCGCACAGGAAGTGGTACTTCGGATCGATCTCATCCTTGTGCGGCACGATCTCGATCACCAGCGGAGCACGGGTCTCGCGGTTTTTCGGGAACTGGCTGGCCGCCAGGAACAGGCCGGAAGCACCGTCACGCAGAATGTAAGTGTCGTTGACCTTCTCGCACTTGAGTTCAGGCATCTTCACCGGGTCCATCTTCGGCGGCGCCGCATCACCGCTTTTCAGCAGCTTGCGGGTGTTCTTGCAGGTGGCGTTGGTGCACCCGAAGAACTTGCCGAAACGACCGGTCTTGAGCTGCATTTCACTGCCGCACTTGTCGCATTCCAGGCTCGGGCCTTCGTAGCCCTTGATGCGGTAGCTGCCTTGTTCGATTTCGTAGCCGTCGCAATCAGGATTGTTACCGCAGATGTGCAGCTTGCGCTTCTCATCCAGCAGGTAGGCATCCATCGCGGTGCTGCAGATCGGGCAACGGTGCTTGCCACGCAGCACCAGCGACTCCGACTCACCTTCGTCGTCCGCGGCGATCTCGTCACCCGGCACCAGGTTGACGGTGGCCTTGCAGCGCTCTTTCGGCGGCAGGCTGTAGCCCGAGCAACCGAGGAACACGCCGGTCGATGCGGTGCGAATCTGCATCGGACGGCCGCAGGTCAGGCACGGAATATCAGTCATGACCGGCTGGTTGGCACGCATGCCGCTTTCCGGGCTCTCGGCCACTTCGAGTTTCTTCTTGAAGTCGCCGTAGAATTCGTCGAGCACGCTCTTCCAGTCACGCTCGCCTTGGGCGACGTCGTCGAGGTTCTCTTCCATGCCGGCGGTAAAGCCGTAGTCCATCAGGTTCGAGAAGCTCTCGGACAGACGCTCGGTGACGATGTCACCCATCTTTTCCGAGTAGAAGCGACGGTTATGCAGGGCCACGTAGCCGCGGTCCTGGATGGTCGAAATGATTGCCGCGTAGGTCGATGGACGACCGATACCGCGTTTTTCCATTTCCTTGACCAGGCTGGCTTCCGAGTAACGCGCCGGCGGCTTGGTGAAGTGCTGGCTTGGATCGAGCTTGATCAGCTTGAGCACGTCGCCCTGGGCCATGTCCGGCAGTACGTCGTCATCGCCCGGCTTGGCCATTTGCGGCATGACACGGGTGTAACCGTCGAACTTCAGGATGCGGCCCTTGGCGCGCAGCTCGAAGCCGCTGGCCGCGACGCTGACGGTGGTCGACAGGTATTTGGCCGGCAGCATCTGGCACGCCACGAATTGGCGCCAGATCAGCTCGTAGAGACGCTCAGCGTCACGTTCCATGCCCGACAGCTTGCTTGGATCGGTATTCACGTCAGAAGGACGAATCGCTTCGTGAGCCTCTTGCGCGCCTTCCTTGCTGCTGTAGACATTCGGGGTTTCCGGCAGGTACTTGCCGCCGAATTCGCCTTCGATATAAGTGCGGGCCATCTCCACGGCATCGGCCGAGAGGTTGGTCGAGTCGGTACGCATATAGGTGATGTAGCCGGCTTCATACAGACGCTGGGCCATCATCATGGTTTTCTTCACGCCGAAGCCCAGGCGGTTACTCGCGGCCTGCTGCAGGGTAGACGTGATGAACGGGGCCGACGGCTTGCTGCTGGTCGGCTTGTCTTCGCGCTTGGCGATGGTGTAGCTGGACGCCTTGAGCTTTTCCAGCGCGGCCATGGCCTGGGCTTCGTTGAGCGGCTTGAAGGCCTCGCCGTTTTCACGGGCCACTTCAAAGCGCACATTGGCGCCCTTGGCGGTGCCGAGGTCAGCGTGGACCTCCCAGTACTCTTCCGGGTTGAACGCGCGAATCTCGCGCTCACGCTCCACCACTAGCTTCACGGCAACCGATTGCACACGGCCGGCCGACAGGCCGCGAGCGATCTTGGCCCACAGCAGCGGCGAAACCATGTAACCCACCACGCGGTCGAGGAAACGACGTGCCTGCTGGGCGTTGACACGATCGATGTCCAGCTCGCCTGGCCGGGAGAAGGCTTCCTGGATCGCCTTCTTGGTGATTTCGTTGAACACCACGCGCTTGTAGCGGCTGTCGTCACCACCAATGGCTTCGCGCAGGTGCCAGGCAATGGCTTCCCCCTCGCGGTCCAAGTCCGTTGCGAGATAGATGGTGTCGGCATCCTTGGCGAGCCGGCGCAGCTCTTCGATGACCTTTTCCTTGCCCGGGAGGATCTCGTACTTGGCTTTCCAGCCATGATCGGGATCGACACCCATGCGCGCGACCAGCTGCTTGCGCGCCTTTTCCTTGGGCGATAGTGCCGGCACTTCACCAGCCGCCGCCTTGCCACGCTTGGCGGCAGGCTCTTTGCTGGCGCTAGCCGAACCGCTGGTGGGCAGGTCTCGGATATGGCCGATACTCGACTTCACCACGTATTCGTTGCCCAAATACTTGTTGATGGTCTTGGCCTTAGCCGGGGATTCCACAATGACCAGCGATTTGCCCATGGATCAGAAAATTCCTGAATTCTAGAAGTGAAAGGCGGTTGGCGCCTGACGCGGCACCGCTATATATAGTGGCAACAAGGTGAGGTCAAGCGCAGGGTTCTGCGCGCCCTGCCCTTATGGCCTTGAAAAAAGGCTCGGCTCGGCCTGCACCAAAGCAAAGCGTGGGACCTGCTCGCCGTCAACTTCGACCGACTCCAGGAACATGCTCAAGGGACGCACCCAAAAGCCGTAATCGCCATACAGGGCTTGGTAGAAGACCACTTCTTCTTCGGTTTCGGAGTGCCGCGCAACACTGAAAACACGGTACTGCGGACCTTTGTAATGCTGGTAGAGCCCTGGTTGTATCGGCATGCGTTGGGCCTCGCTGAAATCCAATCAAATAAAAAACAAAAAAATCTTCAGAAAAACAAAAACCGGGGCACTTGGCCCCGGCTTCCGTCAACGCAACGCTTAAACGCGTTCGAAGACGGTGGCAATGCCCTGGCCGAGGCCAATGCACATGGTCGACACACCGAAGGTGCCGCCATTTTGCTTCATCACATTGAGCAACGTACCGGAGATACGCGCGCCAGAGCAACCGAATGGGTGGCCCAAGGCGATCGCGCCGCCGTGCAGGTTAACCTTCTCGTTCATCTTGTCGAGCACTTTCAGATCTTTCAGCACTGGCAGGGCCTGCGCTGCAAAAGCTTCGTTGAGCTCGAAGAAGTCGATGTCGGAAATACCCAGGCCCGCACGCTTCAATGCTTTCTGTGTAGCCGGTACTGGACCATAGCCCATGATCGCCGGATCCACACCCGCCACTGCCATCGAACGGATCACCGCCATTGGCTGGATACCCAGGTCCTGGGCACGCTGCGCCGACATCACGATCATGCACGAAGCACCATCGGTGATCTGCGACGAGGTACCGGCTGTCACGGTGCCGCCCTTTGGATTGAACGCCGGCTTCAGAGCCGCCAGGCTTTCCAGGGTGGTTTCCGGACGAATGGTTTCGTCGTAGTCGAACAGTTTCAGGAAACCGTTCTCGTCGTAGCCCTGCATCGGGATGATTTCGTCCTTGAACTTGCCTTCCACGGTCGCCTTGTGGGCGAGTTGGTGGGAGCGCACGCCAAAGGCGTCCTGCTGCTCGCGGGTGATGCCGTGCATCTTGCCCAGCATTTCCGCGGTCAAGCCCATCATGCCCGAGGCTTTCGCCGCGTACAGCGACATGTGCGGGTTAGGATCGACACCGTGCATCATGCTCACGTGACCCATATGCTCGACGCCGCCCACGACGAACACGTCACCGTTGCCGGTCATGATCGCTTGCGCCGCGGTGTGCAGGGCACTCATGGACGAGCCACACAGGCGGCTGACGGTCTGGCCGGCAGCGGTGTGCGGGATCTGGGTCATCAGGGACGCCATGCGGGCGATGTTCCAGCCCTGCTCCAGGGTCTGGTTCACGCAGCCCCAGATCACGTCCTCGACTTCGCTCGGGTCGACCTTGACGTTGCGTTCCAGCAATTTTCTGATCAGGTGCGCCGACATGTCTTCAGCGCGGGTGTTGCGGTGCATGCCGCCCTTGGAGCGGCCCATCGGAGTACGACCGAAGTCGACAATCACGACGTCTCTAGGATTCAAGCTCATACGTTCACTCTCACTCTAGTTGGGGGCGCTTAACCGAAGAAGCTCTGGCCGTTCTTGGCCATCTCGCGCAGCTTCGCGGTCGGGTGGTACAGCGCGCCCAGATCAGCGTACTGGTCAGCCAGGGCAACGAACGCTGCAACACCGAGCGAATCGATGTAGCGCAGTGCGCCGCCACGGAATGGAGGGAAACCAATACCGTAGACCAGGCCCATGTCGGCTTCGGCGGCGGTCTCGACGATGCCGTCTTCCAGGCAACGCACGGTTTCCAGGCACAGCGGGATCATCATCCAGTTGATGATGTCTTCGTCGGTGACTTCGCGCTGCTCGTAGACGATCGGCTTGAGCACTTCCAGCACCGACGGGTCGGCCACTTTCTTCTGCTTGCCGCGCTTGTCGGTCTCGTAGGCGTAGAAACCCTTGCCATTCTTCTGGCCCAGGCGCTTGGCTTCGTAGAGCACGTCAACGGCCGAACGACGGTCGTCCTTCATGCGGTCCGGGAAGCCCTCGGCCATCACGTCACGACCATGGTGGCCGGTGTCGATGCCGACTACGTCCATCAGGTACGCCGGGCCCATCGGCCAGCCGAATTTTTCCATGATCTTGTCGATACGGACGAAGTCCACACCGGCGCTGACCAGCTTGGCGAAACCGCCGAAGTACGGGAACAGCACGCGGTTGACCAAAAAGCCCGGGCAGTCGTTGACGACGATCGGGTTCTTGCCCATTTTCTTGGCGTAGGCAACGGTGGTGGCCACGGCCAGCTCGCTGGACTTCTCGCCACGGATCACTTCAACCAACGGCATCATGTGCACCGGGTTGAAGAAGTGCATGCCGACGAAGTTTTCCGGACGCTTGAGGGCCTTGGCCAACAGGCTGATGGAAATGGTCGAGGTGTTCGAGGCGAGGATGGTGTCCTCTTTGACCTGGTCTTCAACTTCAGCCAGTACGGCTTGCTTGACCTTCGGGTTCTCGACAACGGCTTCAACCACCAGGTCCACGTGACCGAAGTCACCGTAGGACAGGGTCGGACGAATGCCGTTGAGCACTTCAGCCATTTTCGCGGCGGTCATGCGGCCTTTGTCAACGCGGCCAACCAGCAGCTTGGCGGCTTCGGCCAGACCCTGCTCGATACCGTGCTCGTTGATGTCCTTCATCAGGATCGGCGTGCCTTTGGACGCCGACTGATAGGCGATACCGCCACCCATGATGCCGGCGCCCAATACGGCGGCCTGCTTCACGTCCTTGGCGATTTCGTCGTAGGCCTTGGCCTTTTTCTTCAGCTCCTGATCGTTCAGGAACAGACCGATCAAGCTCTGCGCGGCAGAGGTCTTGGCCAGCTTGACGAAACCGGCAGCCTCGACTTCCAGTGCCTTGTCGCGACCGAAGTTCGCGGCTTTCTGAATGGTCTTGATTGCTTCAACCGGTGCCGGATAGTTCGGGCCCGCTTGGCCGGCCACGAAACCCTTGGCGGTTTCGAACGACATCATTTGTTCGATGGCGTTGAGCTTGAGTTTTTCCAGTTTCGGCTGACGCTTGGCCTTGTAGTCAAATTCGCCGCTGATGGCGCCCTTGACCAGGTTCAATGCGGCTTCTGCCAGCTTCTCGGGAGCAACCACGGCATCGACGGCGCCAACTTTCAGCGCGTCTTCAGCACGGTTTTCCTTGCCAGCGGCAATCCACTCGATGGCGTTGTCGGCACCGATGATGCGCGGCAGGCGCACAGTACCGCCGAAGCCCGGGTAGATGCCCAGCTTGACTTCCGGCAGGCCGATTTTCGCGCTGGAGGCCATGACGCGGTAGTCCGCTGCCAGGCACATTTCCAGACCGCCACCCAGGGCGATGCCATTGATCGCGGCGACGGTCGGAACATTGAGGTCTTCGAAATCGCTGAAGATCTTGTTGGCTTCGAGATTGCCAGCAACCAGCTCTGCATCCGGCAGCTTGAAGTTGTCGACGAATTCGGTGATGTCGGCGCCGACGATGAAGACGTCTTTACCGCTGCTGACGATCACACCCTTGACCGACGCATCTGCCTTGATGGCGTCCACGGCCTGACGCAATTCGTTCAGGGTTAGACGGTTGAACTTGTTGACGGACTCACCCTTGAGGTCGAATTTCAATTCGACGATGCCACTTTCAAGAGCCGTAACCGTGATGGCTTTACCTTCGTAAATCATCAACTGATCTCCACGATATGGAAGCTGAACAGTACACGTCGGACGCTGATGTTCTGGCTCGGCATGGACGTCTACGTCGATGCTGACACCATTCCACCAGGCACACCCGCCAACGCGATAGTCGGGATTCTGTAGGAGCGGTCTGAAATACAAACGCTCAATTCATACGCCCGTTTGATTTGGGTACACCACCTTCACGGAATTTCCGACAATTGTCAATCGCCCAAAATGCGGGTTGAAACTCGACTTTGCAGTCATTTCCGTAACGCGAAGAGCCGCAACACGCCGAAGCCTGTATAGACATTCATAGAATCAATATTTAGAAACGTCGCCCTAATCCGACGCAACGTGCGCTCAAGCAGCTACGCTGGCAGGACTTGAAGGAAAAAGATCAACGCTTTGGGCGAATACCCGGCGTGAGATCGGATCGAACCCGATTGCCGGCCTGCCTGGCCAACTCCAGCCCGATGATAATGTCGGGCTTTTTATGCCCCGCCATAAACACGCCCCTGCGGCGGCCAGCCAAGCCTGCCGCCACGGGGAGCGACGTATTCAGGCGAGCGCCTTGAGCGTGGCATCGATGCGCTGCAACACCTCGACCTCGCCCTTCTCGCCCCAATACAGGGTAATCATCTGCTTGTCGGCCTCGACCTTGTACACGTTGGCCGGCAACTTCTCGAAATGAATCAGTAAGGCCGGATCCTCGCAGGTCTCCTGCCACTGATTGACCCAGACCCCCGGGGTCTTTTGCCAGTAGCTCCAGCACGCCGGCCGATTGCCGCGCCGTGGCCGATGGTACTGCGCACAGGGGCTGGGCGGCTCGGGCGCCAGCCAGTGAGGCCACACCTGGGGCGCCAGTTGCATGGCCAGGCCAATGCGCCGAGCCTCCATGCGCAGCGCCATCTGGCCACCCTGGCGACGTGATGGCCGAAGCCACGCCAAGGGGCTCAGCACTACTGCAAGGATTGACACCACTATCCAGACCGTCATATCTGTACTCCCGATTCTTGATGAGCGAATTGATCTCTGTCGAAACCCATTCGCTTGAAACCAGCCATACTTACCCTTATCGCAATCCTCAGGAGGTGCACCTCATGCCCTACCACCACATTCTGGTCGCCGTAGATCTAACCGAAGAGTGCGATCCTGTGATTCACCGCGCTCGCGAGCTGTCGGTGAGCAATAGTGCCAGGCTCTCCCTGGTCCACATCGTCGAGCCGATGGCCATGGCCTTTGGCGGTGACGTGCCAATGGACCTGTCGCAACTGCAACAACAGCAGTTCGACCAGGCCAAGGAGCGCCTTGAGCGCCTGATCAACAAATACCCCGAACTTTCCAAGAACGACAGCCACCTGACCTACGGCCAGCCACGCCAGGAAATCCACCATTTCGCCAAGGAGCAAGGCTGCGACCTGATTGTCGTCGGCAGCCATGGTCGTCATGGCCTGGCACTGCTGCTGGGCTCCACCGCCAATGATGTACTGCACGGTGCACCTTGCGATGTACTGGCGGTGCGCCTGATCAAAAGCTGATCCACCCTCCCTGCAGGAGCGCGCTCGCGATGGGCGCCAACCATAACGCGGTGAAACTGAAGAACCGCATTTACCTTGGGCTTTTTTTCGAGCGCGCTCGCTCCTACAGGGGGAACGCGCCAGATCCCATCCCATATGAAAAGCCCGGCGTTCATCACTGAACGCCGGGCTTTTTTATCGCAGGATCACTCAGGCATCCAGCTCGGCCCAACGCTCGACCATCACGTCATGCTCAACCTGCAACTGCTCCAACTGAGCGATCACCGCCGCCGTTTCGGCAGCAGGACGCTGATAGAAACCGGCATCGGCCATCTGGGCCTCAACCGCAGCGATCTGCTGCTCCATGGCCTCGATCTGCCCTGGCAAGGCTTCCAGCTCGCGCTGCAGCTTGTAGCTGAGTTTCTTCTTCGCCGCCGGTGCTTCCTGAACTGCCGGCGCAGGTGCCGCGGTGACCACGGCAGAGTTCAGGTCGGCCTTGCCGGACTTGCTCTCGGTCACGCCCAGCAGGCGCGGCGAGCCGCCCTGACGCAGCCAGTCCTGGTAACCACCGACGTATTCACGGACCTTGCCTTCGCCTTCGAAGACCAGGGTGCTGGTGACCACGTTGTCGAGGAATGCCCGGTCGTGGCTGACCATCAGCACGGTGCCGTTGAAGGTCAGCAGGACCTCTTCCAGCAGCTCGAGGGTTTCCACATCCAGGTCGTTGGTCGGTTCGTCGAGGACCAGCAGGTTGGCCGGCTTGCTGAACAGCTTGGCCAGCAACAGACGGGCACGCTCACCACCGGACAGCGCCTTGACCGGCGTGCGGGCACGCTGCGGGCTGAACAGGAAGTCGCCCAGGTAGCTGAGCACGTGGCGGCTCTGGCCGTCGATATCGATGAAATCGCGGCCTTCGGCCACGTTGTCGATTACGGTCTTTTCCAGGTCCAACTGGTGGCGCAACTGGTCGAAGTAGGCCACGTCGATGCGCGTCCCTTCCTCCACGGTGCCGCTGGTCGGCTGCAAGCCGTTGAGCATCAGTTTCAGCAAGGTGGTCTTGCCGGTACCGTTGGCGCCCAGCAGGCCGATACGGTCGCCGCGCTGCAAGACCATGGAGAAATCCTTGATCAGGAACGGACCCTCCGGGTGAGCGAAGCTGACGTTCTCGAGAACCATCACTTGCTTGCCAGACTTGTCGGCGGTGTCCAGCTGGAGATTGGCCTTGCCGGTACGCTCACGACGCTCGCTACGCTCAACACGCAGGGCCTTGAGAGCACGCACGCGGCCTTCGTTACGGGTGCGACGGGCCTTGATGCCCTGGCGGATCCAGACTTCTTCCTGGGCCAGCCTTTTGTCGAACAGCGCGTTGGCAGTTTCTTCGGCCGCCAGCGTGGCTTCCTTGTGCACCAGGAAACTGGCGTAGTCGCCGTTCCAGTCGATCAGGCCGCCGCGATCCAGTTCCAGGATGCGCGTGGCGAGGTTCTGCAGGAAGGAGCGGTCGTGCGTGATGAACAGCACGGCGCCCTGGAAATCCTTCAGGGCTTCTTCAAGCCAGGCAATCGCACCGATGTCCAGGTGGTTGGTCGGTTCGTCGAGCAGCAGCAGGTCCGGCTCGGAAACCAGGGCTTGCGCCAGCAGGACACGACGACGCCAGCCGCCGGACAATTCGGCGAGGGTCTTGTCGGCGGGCAGCTGCAGACGGCTCAGGGTGCTGTCGACCAGTTGCTGCAAACGCCAGCCGTCGCGGGCTTCGAGGTCGTGCTGGACGTGCATCAGCTTGTCCAGGTCGGCATCGGTGACGATGTTCTGGCTCAGGTGGTGGTACTGCGCAAGCAGCTCGCCCACACCGTCCAGGCCTTCGGCCACCACGTCGAACACTGTCCGCTCGTCGGCCACTGGCAATTCTTGCGGCAATTCGCCGATCTTGAGGCCAGGCGCGCGCCATACAGAGCCGTCATCGGGCTTCTGATCGCCCTTGACCAGCTTCATCATGCTGGACTTGCCTGTGCCGTTGCGGCCGATGATGCACACCCGCTCACCACGGGCGATCTGCCAGGACACCTTGTCCAACAACGGCATAGCGCCGAAAGCAAGGGACACATCGCTGAATTTGAGCAGGGTCATGAGCTTCTCCAAAAACCGGGCGCGTATTCTACCTGACTTGAGGCTCCAGAAGGCCGGCATTTTCACTGCCCAAGCACTCTGCACATTAAATGTTGCGAACTTGTGCCGCCGAACCGGCAAAGCTTTCACCCGTTGCTGGCAAAAGGCTAAGCTACGGGTAATCAGTGCCGGCACCAGCCGGCACTTGTCATGATTTCTCTGCCCGGATGTCTCATGCGCAGTCGCCTTTTCAGCTTTTTATCCTGTCTGCTTCTTTCAGCCACTGCCGCTCAATCCGCTCAGGCGGTGGACCTGTCCACCCAACGCCAGTACTACGATGAAGCCAAGCGCGCCCTGGCCAAGGGTGACACCGGCCCGTACTTTCGCTACAGCCAGGCGCTCGCCGACTACCCGCTCGAACCGTATCTGGCCTATGACGAGCTGACCGCGCGACTGAAAAGCGCGAGCAATGCCGAAATCGAAAAGTTCCTCGCCGAACACGGTGACCTGCCACAGGCCAACTGGATGAAGCTGCGCTGGTTGCGCTGGCTGGCCGAGCGCGGCGACTGGTCGACCTTCGTCAAATACTACGACCCCAAGCTCAACTTCACCGAGCTGGACTGCCTCAACGCCCAATACCAGATCAGCCACAATCTCAAGGCTGAAGGCTATGCCAACACCGAAAAACTCTGGCTGACCGGCAAATCCCAGCCGGCGGCCTGTGATGCGCTGTTTGCCCAGTGGGCCGCCCAGGGCCAACTGACCGAGCAGAAGCGCTGGGAACGCGCCAAACTGGCCGCCCAGAGCCGTAACTATGCCCTGGCCAACAGCCTGATCAACAACATGACCACCCTGACCCCCCGTGGCCGCCTGCTGGTGGACGTGGCGCAAAAACCGGAGCTGCTCAACCAGCCGTCGCGCTTTACCCCCGCCGATGAAGCCATGGGCGATGTGGTCAGCCTTGGCTTGCGGCGCCTGGCACGCCAGGATCCGGAGCGGGCCATGGCGCTGCTCGACGATTACGCCAGCCGCATGCATTTTTCCCGCGACGAAAAAGTCGCCATTGCCCGGGAAATCGGCCTGACCCTGGCGCGTCGCTTCGACAGCCGCGCCCTTGATGTCATGACCAAGTACGACCCGGAATTGCGCGACAACACCGTCTCCGAATGGCGCCTGCGCCTGTTGCTGCGCCTGGCCCGCTGGGACGATGCCTATCAGCTGACCCGCCGTCTGCCGCAGGACCTGGCCACCACCAGTCGCTGGCGCTACTGGCAGGCCCGCAGCCTGGAACTGGCCCAGCCAAAGAACCCGGAAGCACAGACCCTGTATCGCAACCTCGCCCGCGAACGGGACTTCTACGGGTTCCTGGCGGCCGATCGCTCGCAATCGCCGTACTCCCTGAATCACAAGCCGCTGGTGATGAGCCAGGCACTGATCAACAAGGTGCGCAACACACCGGGCATTCGCCGCGCGCTGGAGTTCCATGCCCGCGGGCAGATCGTCGACGGTCGCCGCGAGTGGTACCACGTCAGTCGCCGCTTCAACCGTGACGAAATGGTTGCCCAGGCCAAACTGGCCTACGACCTGAAGTGGTACTTCCCGGCTATTCGTACCATCAGTCAGGCGCAGTACTGGGACGACCTGGACATCCGCTTCCCGATGGCCTATCGCGGCACCCTGGTCAGGGAGGCCAAGGTTCGCGGCCTGCATTCGAGCTGGGTGTTCGCCATTACCCGCCAGGAAAGCGCCTTCATGGAGGATGCCCGCTCCAGTGTCGGCGCCAGCGGCCTGATGCAGTTGATGCCCGCCACCGCCAAGGAAACCGCGCGCAAGTTCAGCATTCCGCTGGCCTCGCCACAGCAAGTACTGAACCCGGAGAAAAACATCCAGCTCGGCGCCGCTTACCTGAGCCAGGTGCACAGCCAGTTCAATGGCAACCGCGTGCTCGCCTCCGCGGCCTACAACGCCGGCCCCGGCCGCGTCCGCCAATGGCTGCGCGGTGCCGACCACCTGAGCTTCGACGTCTGGGTGGAGAGCATCCCGTTCGACGAAACCCGCCAGTACGTGCAGAACGTGTTGTCGTACTCGGTGATCTACGGCCAGAAGCTCAACTCACCGCAACCGCTGGTGGATTGGCATGAGCGGTATTTTGACGATCAATAATACTGGTTCCGTAGGCACCGGCGAAAGCTCGAACCCTGTTCGGACGACCCTTTGATCTCGCTTGAAAAAAGCTCGCATCGAATGATGCGAGCTTTTTTGTTGATGCCTCGAACCGTTGTCGATTACCAGACCTGCTAAACCGAGGCAGATCGTGTCACAAGCCGCTTGCCAAGTTCGGTCAGACGATACCGCTGAGCGGGACTGTTGGGCGAATCGGGACTGGTCATTTCGATTAAACCTGCCATCAATGCCGGTTTGAGGTAGTTAGCCCGGAAGGTCGCCTTGTGCGCCAATCCGACCTCTGCCATCAACTCACTGACCTTGAGCGAACTCTCGCCCTGGATCACCTCAAGCAACCTCGCTACTTGGTCGGTTACTTGGTCGGTTACTTGGTCGGTTACTGGCTCGCTACGAGCAGCTTCAGCAAGGGCCTGACTCAAGGCCTGCAACATGAACTCGACAAACGGTGTCGATTCGGCCATCCGGTCGGCGGCAGACAAGGCCCCATAGTAAGCATCCTGTTGTTCTCGAATGACGGCTTCGACCGGCAGATAGGCCAATACCGGCCGCCACTGACTGAGAATCAAGGTTTGCCAGAGTCGCCCCATACGCCCATTACCGTCAGCGAAAGGATGGATGAACTCGAATTCGTAGTGAAAAACGCAGCTAAGGATCAACGGATGCCAATCGGAGGTACCCAGCCATGCCAGCAAGTCATCCATCAGACTTGCCACACGGCTCGGTGGTGGCGCCATATGAACCAGTTGCTCGCCACGGTAAATACCCACTCCGTCGCGACGAAACCGACCGCAGTCGTCGATCAAACCGTGCATCAATAACTCGTGAGCCCGAAGCAAATCGACGCGACTGTTCGACCGCCAGCCCGGCATGGATTCGTAGGCCGCAAAGGCGTTGCGTACTTCCTGAATTTCTCTGGGCAAGCCCAGCACTCGCTGCCCGGCCAACACGGCTGTCACTTGCTCGACGCTGAGGGTATTGTTCTCGATTGCCAACGACGCTTGAATCGTCCGAATTCGGTTACCGCGACGCAGCTGAGGTGTCTGCCGACCTTCGTCCACAGCCGAAAGCTGACCGATCTGCTCGCTGATCTCAGCGATCAACGCCAGAATTCTAGTGTTCAGGGTTAACGGTGGTTGGTAGCTGCTCATTTCCTGATCCGGGTACTTCCTTCAGACCGACATAATGCCCGAACCCGAGAGCATTCAGCAGCGTTCATTTACCCCACTTCATGCTCATTGCTGAACTGCAACGCAGCCAAGCGTGCATACAACGCGTTACTGGCAACCAGCTCCTGATGCGTCCCCACCGCCACCAGCCGGCCTTGATCCATCACCGCAATCCGGTCGGCATTCTTCACGGTGGCCAGGCGATGAGCGATGACCAGGGTGGTGCGGTTTTTCATCAGGCTGGGCAGTGCTTGCTGGATCAGGTGTTCACTCTGCGCATCGAGGGCGCTGGTGGCTTCGTCGAGCAACAGGATCGGCGCGTCCACCAGCAATGCCCGGGCGATGACCAGGCGCTGGCGCTGACCACCGGAGAGGCCCATCCCGCCGTCGCCCAGATGGGTCTGGTAACCGTTGGGCATCTGCTCGATGAAGTCGTGGGCGTAGGCAATCTTCGCCGCCTCCTGGACCTGCTCCAGCGTCGCCGAAGGTTTACCGTAGCGGATGTTCTCTTCGATGCTGCCGAAAAACAGCGCCGGGGTCTGTGACACCAGGGCAAAACAGCGGCGCACATCCTGTGGATCGAGCCGGGTCAGCGGCACGCCATCGAGCAGAATGCGCCCCTGCGCCGGGTCGTAGAAACGCAGCAGCAGGTCATACACCGTCGACTTGCCCGCCCCCGAAGGGCCGACCAGCGCCAGGGTTTCGCCCGCCTTGATCGCCAGGCTCAAGCCGTCGATTGCATAGCTTTCAGGGCGTGACGGGTAGCAAAAGCGCAGGTCTTCAAGTTGCAGCTCACCGCGCACCCGATCCGGCAATGTCACCCGGCCAGTCGCGGGCGGCTGGATGATATTTTCCGCGCGCAGCAACTCGGCAATCCGCTCCGCCGCCCCAGCTGCCCGCTGCAATTCACCAATCACTTCGCTCAAGGTGCCAAAGGCGCCGCCGACGATCAGGCTGTAGAACACAAACGCCGCCAGTTCGCCGGTGGAGATGCGTCCGGCGATCACGTCCATGCCGCCGACCCAGAGCATCACCCCGACCGCCCCCAGCACCAGGACGATCACCAGGGTGATCAGCCAGGCGCGCTGCAGGATACGCTTGCGCGCCGTATCGAAGGCCTGCTCCACGGTCACCGCGAAGCGCTGTTCGTCCTGCCCCTGATGGTTGTAGGCCTGCACGGTCTTGATCTGGCCCAGGGTCTCCGAGACATAACTGCCGACATCGGCGATGCGGTCCTGGCTCTGGCGCGACAGGCTGCGCACTCGCCGCCCGAAAATCAGGATCGGCGCCAGCACCAGGGGCAAGGCGACCACCACAATACTGGTGAGCTTGGGGTTGGTGATGAACAGCAGCACAATGCCGCCGATCACCATCAACCCATTGCGCAGGAACAGTGACAGCGAGGAGCCAATCACCGTTTGCAACAGCGTGGTGTCGGCCGTCAGGCGTGACTGGATCTCGGAACTGCGGTTGTTTTCGTAGAACCCCGGGTGCAGGTAGATCAAGTGGTTGAACACCCGCCGACGAATATCCGCCACGCAGCGCTCGCCGATCCATGACACCAGGTAGAACCGGGTAAACGTGCCTATCGCCAGCCCCACCACCAGCATCAGGAACAGGCCGATACTCTGGTTGAGCAGGTGCGGCGAGCGGGTCATGAAGCCCTGGTCCACCAGCAGGCGAATCCCCTGCCCCATGGACAGGGTCAGGCCCGCCGTGACGACCAGCGCCAGCAAGGCGCCCAACGCCTGCCAGCGATAGGGCGCGATAAAGCGGACGGACAGGCGAATGGCGCGGCGGTGACGGGCAGACAGCATCGGGTTCATCCGGAAAAGGCCAACGGTAAGGAGCAACAGGGTGAGCCTACACCGGTCCATCCGCTTGAACTGATGTAAATCACAATGAGTCAGTTTGAATATGACCACTGACACTAGAGCCTAGTTGTTATTGGTCTAAAGTCCGGCTGGCAGTCAGGGGTTATTTCTGATGGACTCAATAGACCGCCTCATCGCCTGTGGGGAGCTGTCACAGCGTGGTCATTTGGCGGATCTACACTATGTGCACAACCTGATGAGGAGACAGGCCATGTCCTTGCAACACAGCAGCGATGACAAGATTCAAGTGATCCGCACGCAGCCAGACCAGTCTCTGGGGTGCTCGATTATTGATGCTCAGGGCCGCGAAGTACCGATCACTGAAGCCATGATCCAGAGCGCTTGCCGCGAACTGGAACAGCGATTGGTCAAGCCTGCCAAGCAAGATTGATACATAGCCTTGCGTCTTCCGACCCGGCCCTATCGGCCGGGTTTTTTATCGGCACGCATGACTCAGATGGCTTGCGCGCCCAGTGCCGTCACGATCTGCCGTAACGCTGGCGAATCACCCTCGATCCGTACCTTCAGCCCATCAATCTCGCGTCGTTCCGGGTAGTGCTTGCGCAACAGGTCGAATGCCGTGCGTTGTTCGGCACCGCTGACGACCAGGCTACGACGGAAGTCCGCATCGTCACGACGCGGGTCGTACACCCCGCGGCACAGCATCGCCAGGGCCCAGGCCGGATCACTGCTGGCGTTCAGGCTGACCTGTGCCAGCCACGGCGCCGGCAGCAGATCATCCAGGGAAATCGTCGCGGGCTGGCCAAGGAACTGGCAAAGCGCCTGGTAGATCTGCGCGGTCCCGCGCTGCTTGCCATCCAGGCTGTAGCCGGCGATATGCGGGGTGGCGATCACGCACAGTTCCGCCAGGGCGATATCCACACTCGGCTCGCCCTCCCACACATCCAGTACCGCCTGCAAGTCCTCGCGCGCCAGCAAGACTTCGCGCAACGCGCTGTTATCCACCACCGGGCCACGGCTGGCGTTGATCAGCCAGGCGCCAGGCTTGAGCTGCCGCAAACGTGGCTCATCGAACAGGTGCCAGGTTGGCTGCTCGGTATTCCTGGTCAGCGGGGTGTGCAGGCTGATGACGTCACACTGTGCAACAATCTGCTCCAGGCTGACGTAATCGCCGCCTTCGGCTGCCTGGCGCGGCGGATCGCAGACCAGCACGTTCCAGCCCAGCCCCTTGAGCACCTTGACCAGTCGCCCGCCCACTTCACCGGCCCCGACCACGCCATAGGTGCGCTCGGTCAACGCCACGCCTTCGATCTCGGCCAGGGTCAGCAGACTGCCCAGCACGTAGTCGACCACCCCTCGCGCATTGCAACCCGGCGCACTGGACCAGGTGATGCCGGCCTGCTGGAAGTACTCCAGGTCCAGGTGATCCGTGCCGATGGTGCAGGTCCCGACAAACCGTACCTTGCTGCCTTCGAGCAACGCACGGCTGACGTTGGTCACCGAGCGCACCAGCAGTACATCGGCCTGCTCGACCGTGGCGCGGTCGATGGAGCGTCCCGGCACACGGCGGATTTCGCCGAACCCTTGAAAAAAGGCATCGAGCAGCGGGATATTTTCGTCGGCAACAATCAGCATGGCAGGCTCCTTTGGCGGATCGGCAGTGTAGCGCAGCTCCCGTCAGTCGGGGTTTACAAATCCCCAACACGGGAGTTTTCCTGACCGTTGCGTCAAAGGCGTAGAATGCGTCGCTTTGCGCATCAACACCTTCTGGACGCTTCGCCTGTGAATTCTGTGACTGACAGCCTCGCCGCTACCACCCTCCCCCGTCCGGCCCGGGTTCGCCTGGAGCTCAAAGGACTGCTTGGCCTGGCCGTACCGATCATCATCGCGCAGCTGGCCACCACGGCCATGGGTTTTGTCGATGCCGTGATGGCCGGCAGGGTGAGCCCACGGGACCTGGCTTCGGTGGCCCTGGGCAATTCGATCTGGATTCCGATTTACCTGTTGATGTCCGGCGTGCTGCTGGCGACCACCCCCAAGATCGCCCAGCGCTTTGGCGCGGGGCAGTTCGACGAGATCGGTCCGCTGGCACGCCAGGCCTTGTGGCTGGCACTGTGTGTCGGACTGATGGGCAGCGGCCTGCTGCTCAGCGCAGAGCCGATCCTGCACTGGATGAAAGTCGATCCACAGCTGATCGAACCGAGCATGGGCTACCTGCACGGTATCGCCTTCGGTTTGCCGGGCATTGCCTTCTATTACGTACTGCGCTGCTACAGCGATGGCATGGGCCGCACCCGTCCGAGCATGGTCATTGGCCTGTGTGGCCTGCTGCTCAACATCCCGCTGAACTATGCGCTGATCTATGGCCATTTCGGCCTGCCTGCCCTGGGTGGCGTCGGTTGTGGCTGGGCCAGCGGCATCGTCATGTGGTTCATGGCCCTGAGCATGGCCGGATGGACCCGCTGGGCGCCCGTCTATGCCCGTACTCGCGTGCTGGTGCGTTTCGATCGCCCGCAGTGGGCCGTGATCAAGCGCCTGGTCGGCATCGGCTTGCCGATTGGCATCGCCGTCTTCGCCGAGTCCAGCATCTTCGCGGTCATTGCCCTGCTGATCGGCAGCCTCGGCTCGACCGTGGTGGCCGGGCACCAGATTGCCCTGAACATCAGCTCGCTGCTGTTCATGATTCCTTATTCACTGGGCATGGCGGTCACCGTGCGAGTGGGCCAGGCACTGGGGGCCGGCGACCCGTATCAGGCGCGCTTCGCGGCCAAGGTCGGGCTGGGCGCGGCACTGGTGTTCGCGGCGTTCTCGGCGAGCCTGATCCTGCTGCTGCGCGAGCCTATCGCCTCGATCTACACCCCCGACAAGGCGGTGATCCAGATCGCCTCGATGCTGATCGTGTATGCCGCGCTGTACCAGTTCTCCGATGCGATCCAGGTGATCTGCGCGGGCGCCTTGCGCGGCTACCAGGACACTCGGGTGACCATGATCCTGACGCTGTTTGCCTACTGGGGCATTGGCTTGCCGGTGGGCTACGTACTGGGACTGACCGATTGGTTCGGCCCGGCCAGCGGCCCGAGCGGGTTATGGGAAGGGTTGATCGCAGGCCTGAGTTGCGCGGCGCTGATGCTGTCGATCCGGCTGGTGCGCAGTGCACGCAAGCGGATACGCATCAGTCAATCGAACGAACGCTGACCCTTGTAGGAGCAGCCGGTCGACGTTCGAGCGCTCGCGATGAACGCCAGAGCAACGCGTTTACCCAGAAAATACGCGTTATCGTTGACGTCCATCGCGAGCGCGCTCGCTCCTACACGTCTGACTGACAGCCCTACAAACGCTGGCTAAACGGACTTCTTGCGAATCCAGTACAGAAAGGTCCCGGCGTCTTCATGCTGCCCGACCAGTTCATGGTCGAGAAACACGCAAAACTTGGGAATATCGCGACGGGTCGACGGATCAGTGGCAATCACCTTGAGCAGGCCGCCAGGCACCAGGTCGCGGATGTGCTGGTGCAGCATCATCACCGGTTCCGGGCAATTGAGGCCAGTGGCGTCGAGGGTGCCGTCTACCGGCGCATTGATCATTTCACTCATGGTTAACTCCTGAAACTGGCCGGCATTGTCGCGCAAAACCGGATGCGTTAACAGCGCGTGCAACCTGTACCTGTGGCGGGGGCGCTGGCTCCCGCTCGGCCGGTCCGCGTTCGGGGCGAAGCCGTCGCAAAACCTGTTCGTGCAGTGCGCCCGGTGACACGGGGGTCGTTGATTTCAGGGCTGCTTTGCAGCCCAGCGGGAGCAAGCTCCCTCGCCACAAAGGCCTGGTCCGCGGAGGTCAGCGTTTTTTTGGTTTGTTCACATCATGCCGGCGCAGGTGACAGGTGACTTCCTCGCGGTCGTGATACAGCTGCTTGCAGCCAATATCGACCTTGATGCCGCGAGCCTTGAAGCCTTCCTCGATACGCTCGAGCAGGCGCTTCACTTCAGCGTAACGCTGTTTCATCGGCAGCTTGAGGTTGACCACCGCTTCACGGCAATGTCCTTCACCGATCCACTCTTCCAGCATCGCGGCGTTGCGCGCCGGTTTCTCGACAATGTCGCAGACCATCCAGTCCACGGGCTGTTTGGGCTTGAAGGTAAAACCGTCGGCCATCAAGTGCTGCACCAGCCCGGTGTCCATCAGGCTTTCGGCCATCGGGCCGTTGTCGATGGCGGTCACCAGCATGCCGCGGTTGACCAGTTGCCAGGTCCAGCCACCAGGGGCGGCCCCCAGGTCGACGCCGGTCATGTCACTGTGCAGGCGCTCGTCCCACTGATCACGCGGGATGAAGTGGTGCCAGGCCTCTTCCAGCTTCAAGGTGGAGCGGCTTGGCGCATCACGGGGGAACTTCAAGCGCGGAATGCCCATCGGCCACATGGCCGAGTTGTTGGACTCGGCCAGGCCCATGAACACTTCACGACCGCTCTTGAAAGTCAGCAACAGACGCGGTTTTTGGGGATCTTCCACCAGCTTGCCGGCGGCCATCAGTGCCTTGCGCAGATGGACTTCGAACTTTTTGCAGAAATTCGACAGTTCCTTGCCGTCGTTGGTGTCGACCATTTCCAGCCACAGGCTGCCGCACACCGGAAAATCCGCCATGTGCGCCAGGATCACGCTGATGCGGTCGGTTTCCGGCAAGTCGATAAACATCCCGCGGGCCCATTGTCGCGGGAAGATCAACTGCGCGAAACGCTGGCCGCGCATCAGGCGCTCGGCGCCGTCTTCTTCCGTGCAGACAAACTCGGCGCACGCAGCACCGGTCTTGGCCTTGGCATAACCGGCCACGTTCAAGCGCGCGGCGTGCTCGGCTATCTCGGAGCAGACTTCACCTTCGAAGCCTGGCCGGCAATGCATAAAGAGGATGTTCATTAAATCTCCTGGGCAAATGCGCGCAAACTTGCCCTGTAGCAAAGCCTGTCACGAAAACCGGCGCATGATAGCTGACTTCGCAACGCTGGACCTGCCCATAGAGTCCGGTTATTAGCCAGCTACTTGAAACAGGGCTAGGTTTAAAGCTCTGTCCGTTCCGTCAGTCCGTAGCCGTGCGGACCCAAAGGAGTCATTTCAATGCCGTCCCTCGATAGCCTGAAAACCCTTGAGACACTGGAAATAGACGACAAGACCTACCACTATTTCAGCCTCCCGCACGCCGCCAGGAGCCTGGGCGATCTCGACAAACTACCGATGTCGCTCAAAGTCCTGCTGGAAAACCTGCTGCGCTGGGAGGACGACAAGACCGTCACTGGCACCGACCTCAAGGCCCTCGCCGACTGGCTCAAGGAACGCCGCAGCGACCGGGAAATCCAGTACCGCCCCGCACGGGTTCTGATGCAGGACTTCACCGGTGTTCCGGCGGTGGTCGACCTGGCCGCCATGCGCGCCGCCATGGCCAGGGCCGGTGGCGACCCGCAGCGGATCAATCCGCTGTCGCCGGTTGACCTGGTGATCGACCACTCGGTGATGGTCGACAAGTTCGCCAGTAGCCACGCCTTTGAACAGAACGTCGACATCGAGATGCAGCGCAACGGCGAGCGGTATGCCTTCCTGCGCTGGGGGCAAAGTGCCTTCGACAACTTCAGCGTGGTGCCCCCCGGCACCGGTATCTGTCACCAGGTGAACCTGGAGTACCTGGGGCGCACGGTGTGGACCAAGGACGAAGACGGTCGCACCTATGCCTTCCCGGACACCCTGGTGGGCACCGACTCCCACACCACCATGATCAATGGCCTCGGCGTACTCGGCTGGGGCGTGGGCGGTATCGAGGCAGAGGCGGCGATGCTCGGCCAGCCCGTATCGATGCTGATCCCGGAAGTGATCGGCTTCAAACTCAGCGGCAAGCTCAAGGAAGGCATCACCGCCACCGACCTGGTACTGACCGTCACCCAGATGCTGCGCAAGAAAGGCGTGGTGGGCAAATTCGTCGAGTTCTATGGTGACGGCCTTGCCGACCTGCCGCTGGCCGACCGCGCGACCATCGCCAACATGGCCCCGGAGTACGGCGCCACCTGCGGGTTCTTCCCGGTGGATGAGGTGACGCTGGACTACCTGCGCCTGTCCGGCCGCCCGACGGCGGTGGTCAAGCTGGTGGAGGCCTACTGCAAGGCCCAGGGCCTGTGGCGCCTGCCGGGCAAGGAACCGGCGTTCACTGATAGCCTGGCGCTGGACATGGGCAGCGTCGAAGCCAGCCTGGCCGGGCCGAAACGGCCACAGGACCGGGTGTCGCTGCCGAATGTCGGCCAGGCGTTCAATGACTTCCTGGGGCTGCAGCTCAAACTCACCAGCAAGGAAGAAGGTCGCCTGGAAAACGAAGGCGGCGGTGGCGTTGCCGTGGGCAATGCCGACCTGATCGGTGAGGCCGACTACCATTTCGAGGGCTACACCCACCGCCTGAAAAACGGCGCCGTGGTGATTGCCGCCATCACCTCCTGCACCAACACCTCCAACCCGAGCGTGATGATGGCGGCAGGCCTGCTGGCAAAAAAGGCCGTGGAAAAAGGCCTCAAGCGCAAACCCTGGGTCAAGAGTTCGCTGGCCCCCGGCTCCAAGGTGGTCACCGACTACTACAAGGCTGCCGGCCTGACCCAGTACCTCGACCAACTGGGTTTCGCCCTGGTCGGCTATGGCTGCACCACCTGCATCGGCAACTCCGGACCGCTGCCCGAACCGATTGAAAAAGCCATCCAGAGCTCTGACCTCACCGTGGCCTCGGTCCTGTCCGGCAACCGCAACTTCGAAGGCCGGGTGCATCCGCTGGTAAAAACCAACTGGCTGGCCTCCCCGCCCCTAGTGGTCGCCTATGCACTGGCCGGCACCGTGCGCATCGATATCAGCAGCGAGTCCCTGGGCAACGACAAGGATGGCAACCCGGTGTACCTGCGGGACATCTGGCCCAGCACCCAGGAGATTGCCGACGCGGTGAATCAGGTCAACACCGCCATGTTCCACAAAGAGTACGCCGAAGTGTTTGCCGGCGACGCACAGTGGCAAGCCATCCAGGTGCCGCAGGCCGCCACTTATGTCTGGCAGAAGGACTCGACCTACATCCAGCACCCACCGTTCTTCGACGACATCGCCGGCCCCCTGCCGGTGATCCAGGACATCAGCGGCGCCCGGGTCCTGGCCCTGCTCGGCGACTCGGTGACCACCGACCACATCTCCCCCGCCGGCAACATCAAGGTCGACAGCCCGGCCGGCCACTACCTGCGCGAACAAGGCGTGGAGCCGCGAGACTTCAACTCCTACGGCTCACGGCGCGGCAACCATCAGGTGATGATGCGCGGCACCTTCGCCAATATCAGGATCCGCAACGAAATGCTTGGCGGCGAAGAAGGCGGCAATACCTTGCACATGCCCAGCGGCGAGAAGCTGGCCATCTACGATGCCGCCATGCGCTATCAAGCCGAGGGCACCCCGCTGGTGGTCATCGCCGGCCAGGAATACGGCACCGGCTCCAGCCGCGACTGGGCCGCCAAGGGCACCAACCTTTTGGGGGTCAAGGCGGTCATCGCCGAAAGCTTCGAGCGGATCCACCGCTCCAACCTGGTGGGCATGGGCGTCCTGCCGCTGCAGTTCAAGCTCGATCAGAACCGCAAGAGCCTCAACCTCACGGGTAAAGAGACATTCAGCATTGAGGGCCTGAGCCAGGCCGAACTCACGCCACGCATGAACCTGCCCCTGGTGATCACCCGTGAGGACGGCAGCAGCGAGAAAATCGAAGTGCTGTGCCGGATCGACACACTCAACGAAGTGGAGTACTTCAAGGCGGGAGGGATTCTGCACTACGTGTTGCGACAATTGATTGCCTCGTGACATCCGTCCCACAAAGACACCGCCCCAGGGCGTAATGCTATTCAGTCAAGAAACGCTTGAAGCGAGTGAGAGACCTGTGGCGAGCAAGCTCGCTCGCCACGGGGGATGTATTGAGCAAACCTATCGTTAACTGAACAGCATTACACCCCAGGGCGGAGTTTTTGTCGGTTCGCTGTTTATAATTGCGCCCCCGCAAACACCCCCGCCCCGTGGGCGCGTAAGGACCGCACATGCTTGTCTTGCCATGGACGTATCTGGCGCTCCTCTCCATGGGTTACGGCATGGCGCTGGCCTATGGTCGACTCGGCGGGTTGGCCGTCATCTCCTTCAGCCTGTTGCTGTTCGCCGGCTATGCCGCACTTCAGCGCCAGGTACTCATCGGTCGTTACCTGGGCCACGCCTTGTTCATCGTGATGTCCCTGGCGCTGGCGTTGCACTGGCTGCCCGGTTTCTACAATGGGCGCGGGATCGACCCGCAGCGCTTCACGGACGACGCCGTCACCTTCGTCCTGTACCTGAATCTGGACAAACCACTGATCGGCTTCTGGCTGTTGCTGGCCTGCCCATGGATCGTCGGCCGGCGCTCGCTTCCCCAGGCCATTCGCGCCACAGTCGCGGCATTGATCTTGAGCGCAACGCTGGGTCTTGGCGGCGCACTGTTGCTGGGCATGATCAACTGGGCACCGAAATGGCCGGATCAGGCCTGGCTGTGGGTGCTCAACAATCTGCTGCTGGTGACCCTGGTCGAGGAAGCCCTGTTTCGTGGTTACATTCAAGGTGGCCTGAGCCGGCACTTCAAGCACCTGCCTTATGGCGAACACCTGGCGTTGTTGCTCGCCTCATTACTGTTCGGCCTGGCGCACCTGGGCGCGGGCTGGCAGTGGGTACTGCTCGCGGGCCTGGCCGGTGTCGGTTATGGCCTGGCCTATCGCTTCGGCGGGCTGGCTGCCGCGATCGCCACGCATTTTGGCCTGAACCTGCTGCATTTCGGTTTGTTCAGCTACCCGATGCTGGCCCGCTGACGCATCGGTCGTTTTGCGACGCAGTGCCAACAATTGAAAAAAATTTTCAATAATTCACCCGCCATGCCGACACCCTGTCAAAGCCTTACGGATTGAAAAAGCCATGCGTAACAACCAGCCCATTACACAACGCGAACGGACCTTCCCGGCTCAACAACGGTTGATTTCCACAACCGATGCCAAGGGCGTGATCACCTACTGCAACGACGCCTTCGTCGAGATCAGCGGGTTTTCTCGTGAGGAGCTGATCCGTGCACCGCACAACCTGGTCCGTCACCCCGACGTACCGGCAGCGGTGTTCGCGCACATGTGGGGCACCCTGAAACAAGGCTTGCCATGGATGGGCATTGTCAAGAATCGCTGCAAAACCGGTGACCACTACTGGGTGAACGCCTATGTCACGCCGGTGTTCGACGGCAATCAGGTGGTCGGTTACGAGTCGGTGCGGGTCAAGCCCACCGCCGAACAGATCCGCCGCGCCGAAGCGCTCTATCAACGCATCAACCAGGGCAAGTCGGCGATCCCATCGACAGACAAGTGGCTGCCGGTGTTGCAGGACTGGCTGCCGTTCATTCTGGTCAGCCAGTTGAGCTTCATGATCGGCGCCACGCTCAACTCGCAATGGGGCTTTGCCCTGGCCGCCGGCCTTTGCGTGCCGCTGGGCCTGCTGGGGCTGGGCTGGCAACAACGCGGCCTCAAGCGCCTGCTGCGCCTGGCCGAGCAGACCACCTCCGACCCGCTGATCGCGCAGATGTACACCGACAGTCGCGGTGCCCAGGCGCGCCTGGAGATGTCGATCCTCAGCCAGGAAGCGCGCCTCAGGACCTGCCTGACCCGTCTGCAGGACACCGCCGAGCACCTGACCGACCAGGCGCGCCAGTCCGATACCCTGGCACACAACAGTTCCAGCGGCCTGGAGCGCCAGCGCGTCGAGACCGAACAAGTGGCCACCGCCGTCAACCAGATGGCCGCCACCACCCAGGAAGTTGCCAGCCACGTGCAGCGCACGGCGGACGCCACCCAGGAAGCCAACCGCCTGACCGGGCGCGGGCGTGACATCGCCGGCGAAACCCGCGACGCCATCCAGCGCCTGTCGGCGGTGGTGGGAGAGACCGGCCTCACCGTCACCCAGCTGGCCAAGGACAGCGACGAAATCGGTGGCGTGGTCGATGTGATCAAAGGCATTGCCGACCAGACCAACCTGCTGGCCTTGAACGCCGCCATCGAAGCGGCTCGCGCCGGCGAGATGGGACGTGGCTTTGCGGTGGTGGCCGACGAAGTTCGACAGCTGGCACAACGCACCGCTGAATCGACCGGGCAGATCCACAGCCTGATCGCCAAGCTCCAGCAAACCGCCAGCACCGCGGTCCAGACCATGGAAGCCGGGCATCGCCAGGCTGAAGAGGGTGTGGCACGGGTCCTGGAAGCAGACCAGGCACTGGTTGGCATCAGTGAAGCGGTGGCCAACATCACCGACATGACCACCCAGATCGCCGCCGCGACCGAAGAGCAGAGCGCGGTCGCCGAAGAGATCAGCCGCAACATCAGCAACATTTCCCAACTGGCCGACCACACCTCGGAACAGGCACAGAACTCGGCGCTGTTGAGTGAAGAGCTGACCAGGACAGCCAATACCCAGTATTCGCTGGTGCAGCGATTTAACCGCTAGGCCTGTCACCCCCCCCCAAAGGTTGTGTCCAACCTTTGGGGGCCAGTTCAGAGCGTGGGAACGATCATCACAAACCCTGTAGATAGCCTGCGACCTTCGCAGCCGCCGCGTCCAAATGCTGCTCATGGCTAAACCCGGAAGCCTTCAACGGCTTCAAGTCATGATCCCCCGCCACCAGCCACATCAGCTCGATGTTCGGCGACAGTGTGTAGCCGTCCACCGCCTGGCGGTTGCCCAGCGCATCCCTCTCCCCCTGCACAATCAAGGTCGGGGTCTTGAGTCCGGCCAGATGCTCCACCCGGGGTTTCTCCGGCTTGCCCACCGCATAGAACGGATAGCCCAGGCACACCAGCCCGTCCGCGCCCAATTCATCGGCCAGCAGGCTGGCCATCCGCCCGCCCATGGACTTGCCACCGATCGCCAGACGCCCAGTGACATGGCGTCGCACCACGGCATACACCTCGCGCCAACACTCCAGCAGTTTCGGTGCAGGGTTGGGTGGGCGCTTGCCGCCGTCGATACGTCGCTGGGCCATGTACGGGAACTCGAAGCGCAGTACGTTGACGCCACGGGCAGCAAGGCGCGCAGCGATGTCATTGATGAAATCGCTGTCCATCGGCGCGCCTGCGCCATGGGCCAGGATCAGGGTCGGCGCCGCGTCCGGCAGCGGCCCGCAGGCGCGATTCCACAGCCATCCTTGCTCGCGCACACACTGCGCCCATTGATCCCCGTCAATACTGGCCCCGTGCTCTTTGTCCATGCTTGCCTCGCTTTTAATCTGCCTATAACTCCAGGCGAAGGGAGCGTCATCGCCTTGCGCGGACGCTTCACTTTGGCTGAACCGTGGATGGGGAACCATGAACACTTCTTTAAGTACCGCCTATAACTACAAGGTGGTCCGCCAATTCGCCATTATGACGGTGGTGTGGGGCATCGTCGGCATGGGGCTCGGGGTTTTTCTCGCAGCTCAATTGGTCTGGCCCGAACTGAACTTCGATTTACCGTGGACCAGCTTCGGTCGCTTGCGCCCGCTGCACACCAACGCGGTGATCTTCGCCTTTGGCGGCTGCGCCTTGTTCGCCAGTTCATTCTATTCTGTGCAACGTACTTGCCAGACCCGCTTGTTTGCTCCCGCAATTGCTGCGTTCTGCTTCTGGGGCTGGCAACTGGTGATCGTGCTGGCGGCCATCTCGCTGCCGCTGGGCTACACCAGCTCCAAGGAGTACGCCGAGCTGGAATGGCCGATCGATATCCTGATCACCATTGTCTGGGTCGCCTACGCCATCGTGTTCTTCGGCACGCTGATCAAGCGCAAGACCAAGCACATCTACGTCGGTAACTGGTTCTTCGGTGCATTCATCATCACCGTCGCCATCCTGCACATCGTCAACAACGCCGAACTGCCGGTGAGCCTGACCAAGTCCTACTCCGTCTACGCCGGTGCAACCGATGCGATGGTGCAGTGGTGGTACGGCCACAACGCGGTCGGTTTCTTCCTGACCGCAGGCTTCCTGGGGATGATGTACTACTTCGTGCCGAAACAGGCCGAGCGCCCGGTGTACTCCTATCGCCTGTCGATCGTGCACTTCTGGGCACTGATCACCCTGTACATCTGGGCCGGCCCTCACCACCTGCACTACACCGCACTGCCGGACTGGGCCCAGTCCCTGGGCATGGTGATGTCGCTGATTCTGCTGGCACCGAGCTGGGGCGGCATGATCAACGGCATGATGACCCTGTCGGGCGCCTGGCATAAGCTGCGCAGCGACCCGATCCTGCGTTTCCTGGTGGTGTCCCTGGCGTTCTACGGCATGTCGACCTTCGAAGGCCCGATGATGGCCATCAAGACCGTCAACGCCCTCTCCCACTACACCGACTGGACCATCGGCCACGTACACGCCGGCGCTCTGGGCTGGGTAGCGATGATTTCCATCGGCGCGCTGTACCACATGATCCCGAAAATCTTCGGTCGCCAGCAGATGCACAGCATCGGCCTGATCAACGCGCACTTCTGGCTCGCCACTATCGGCACCGTGCTCTACATCGCTTCGATGTGGGTCAACGGCATCGCCCAGGGCCTGATGTGGCGCGCGATCAACGAAGACGGCACGCTGACCTACTCCTTCGTCGAAACCCTGGTGGCTAGCCACCCTGGCTTCATCGTGCGGCTGGTGGGTGGCGCTATCTTCCTCAGCGGCATGTTCCTGATGGCCTACAACACCTGGCGCACCGTGCGTGAGGCACAACCAGCCGAAGTCGCCGCCGCGGCGCAGATGGCCTGAGGAGTCCGCCATGAAACACGAAACGATTGAGAAAAACGTCGGCCTGCTCCTGCTGCTGATGGTGTTTGCGGTGAGCATCGGTGGTCTGACCCAGATCGTCCCGCTGTTCTTCCAGGACGTCACCAACAAGCCGGTCGCCGGCATGAAGCCCTATACCGCCCTGCAACTGGAAGGCCGTGACATCTATATCCGCGAAGGCTGCGTCGGCTGCCACTCGCAGATGGTCCGTCCGTTCCGTGCCGAAACCGAGCGCTACGGCCACTACTCGGTAGCCGGTGAAAGCGTCTGGGATCACCCGTTCCTGTGGGGTTCCAAGCGCACCGGTCCGGACCTGGCCCGTGTCGGCGGCCGCTACTCCGATGACTGGCACCGCGCGCACCTGTACAACCCGCGCAACGTCGTGCCGGAATCGAAAATGCCCGCCTACCCGTGGCTGGTGACCAAACCGGTGGACGGCAGCAACACCGAAACCAAGCTCAAGGTCATGCGCACCCTCGGCGTGCCATACACCGACGAGGACATCGCAGGCGCGACCGCGACCCTCAAGGGCAAGACCGAGATGGACGCACTGGTCTCCTACCTGCAAGTGCTCGGCACTGCGATCAAGAGCAAGAGGTGAGCCATGGGTTTTGAACTCGATACAGGAATGATCCGCGGCCTGGGTACGCTGGTGGTGATGATCGCCTTCATCGGCCTGTCGCTGTGGGTGTTCAACAGCAAACGCAATCCGGAGTTCGCCCAGGCACGGCTGCTGCCGTTCGCCGACGAGCCGCTGATTCAACCAGATGACGCTCACTCTCAAGAGCCTGCAACAAGGAGCATTCGGCCATGACGACCTTCTGGAGTACGTGGATCTGCGTACTGACCATCGGCAGCCTGATCGGCCTGACCTGGCTATTGATCGGCACCCGCAAGGGCGAAACCAAGGGCAGTGTCGACCAGACCATGGGCCATGCCTTCGACGGCATCGAGGAATACGACAATCCGTTGCCACAATGGTGGTTCCTGCTGTTCGCCGGCACCCTGGTGTTTGCGGTCGGCTACCTGATCCTCTATCCGGGCCTGGGCAACTGGAAAGGCATCCTGCCCGGTTACGAGAACGGCTGGACGGGCGCCCACGAGTGGGAAAAGGAAATGGCCAAGGCCGACGCGAAGTTCGGGCCGATCTTCGCCAAGTTTGCAGCCATGCCCGTGGAAGAGGTGGCAAAAGACCCGCAAGCACTGAAAATGGGCGGGCGCCTGTTCGCCTCCAACTGCTCGGTGTGCCACGGCTCGGATGCCAAGGGTGCGTTCGGCTTCCCTAACCTGGCTGACAGCGCCTGGCGCTGGGGCGGCAGTGCCGACGCCATCAAGACCACCATCATGGGTGGCCGGATGGCGGCGATGCCGGCCTGGGGTGAAGTGCTGGGCGAGGCCGGGGTGAAAAACGTCGCCGCTTATGTTCGTCATGAACTGGCCGGCCTGCCGCTGCCGGCCGACAGTGGCGCCGACCTTGTCGCCGGACAGCAAGCGTTCAGCACCACGTGCGTAGCGTGTCACGGAGCAAAAGGCCAGGGCATGGAAATGATGGGCGCGCCCAACCTGACGCAACCGGCAGCATTCATCTACGGCACCAGCCTGGCCCAGTTGCAACAGACCATTCGCCATGGTCGCCAGGGGCACATGCCGGCGCAGAATGAACTGCTGGGCAACGACAAGGTGCAACTGCTGGCCGCTTATGTATACAGCCTGTCTCACGGTGCCAACGCGCAACCGCTGCAGGCTGAAGGTAAAAGCGAGTAAATCTTGACCGCTCCACTGCCGCATCCCTCGGATGCGGCAGTTCCCTACCCCTTTGCGACCCATTGTCGCACCCCCAAAAGGTCCGCCTTTCCGTTCGGCGGATTCACGTCTAAGCTTGCTCCGAAGCGGACTGGCAACAGCCGGTCACAGGTCAACCGTACAGGATGCGTCCGACGAATCTGTTCGATGACAGGCCGCAAAGGCTGGTAGTTACCGGCTGTCGCGCAAGTTGCCGTCTGTCACCTGCGCGCTTCGTTTGAACACGCCCAGTTACAACCGACCCGACCCCCCTCGCCTTTTTCGTCCGCCGAGACATTTTGCCCCCAGGCAATTTTGTCCCTACGCGGCGCATGGAAAGGCCGCAGAATCAGCATTTGAAAGCATTGACGCAGGTCATGGCGCGTTGCAATGACCCCCCGCTTTCTCCATACTTGCGGCCGATTTTTATCCCTAATAAAACACCCAAACCGTGGAACCTTAGAATGAGCACAGCAATCAGTCCGACTGCTTATAACTATAAGGTAGTCCGCCAGTTCGCCATCATGACGGTGGTCTGGGGGATCCTTGGCATGGGGCTCGGTGTCTTCATCGCCTCGCAACTGGTCTGGCCGGAGTTGAACTTCGACCTGCCGTGGACGAGCTTTGGACGCCTGCGCCCACTGCACACCAACCTGGTGATTTTCGCCTTCGGTGGATGTGCATTGTTTGCCACTTCTTATTACGTCGTGCAGCGAACCTGCCAAACGCGACTGATTTCCGACAGCCTCGCGGCCTTCACCTTCTGGGGCTGGCAAGCGGTGATCGTCGGTGCAGGCATCTCCTTGCCATTGGGTTACACCACCAGCAAGGAATACGCCGAACTGGAATGGCCTATTGCCATTCTGCTGGCCATCGTCTGGGTCACCTACGGCCTGGTGTTCTTCGGCACCATCGTCAAGCGCAAGACCAAGCACATTTATGTGGGTAACTGGTTCTACGGTGCCTTCATCGTCGTGACGGCGATGCTGCACATCGTTAACCACGCTTCCCTGCCGGTCAGTCTCTTCAAGTCCTACTCGGCCTACGCCGGTGCGACCGATGCCATGATCCAGTGGTGGTACGGCCACAACGCGGTAGGTTTCTTCCTGACCACCGGCTTCCTGGGGATGATGTACTACTTCGTTCCTAAACAGGCCGAGCGTCCGATCTACTCGTATCGCCTGTCGATCGTGCACTTCTGGGCACTGATCACCCTGTACATCTGGGCCGGTCCTCACCACCTGCACTACACCGCACTGCCGGACTGGGCCCAGTCCCTGGGCATGGCGATGTCGATCATCCTGCTGGCACCGAGCTGGGGCGGCATGATCAACGGCATGATGACCCTGTCGGGCGCCTGGCATAAGCTGCGCACCGACCCGATCCTGCGTTTCCTGGTGGTCTCCCTGGCGTTCTACGGCATGTCGACCTTCGAAGGCCCGATGATGGCCATCAAGACCGTCAACTCGCTGTCGCACTACACCGACTGGACCATCGGCCACGTACACGCCGGCGCCTTGGGCTGGGTAGCGATGATCTCGATCGGCGCGATCTACCACATGATCCCGAAACTGTTCGGTCGCCAGCAGATGCACAGCACCGGCCTGATCAACGCACACTTCTGGCTCGCCACCATCGGTACCGTGCTCTACATCGCTTCGATGTGGGTCAACGGCATCACCCAGGGCCTGATGTGGCGTGCAATCAACGACGACGGCACCCTGACCTACTCGTTCGTTGAAGCGCTGCAAGCCAGCCACCCTGGTTTCATCGTTCGTGCCCTGGGCGGTGCGTTCTTCGCCAGCGGCATGCTGTTCATGGCCTACAACGTATTCCGTACCGTACGTGCCTCGAACCCGGCTGAAGCCGAAGCCGCCGCCAAGATTGCCGTAGTTGGAGCTCACTGATGAAGCATGAAGCAGTCGAGAAGAATATTGGCCTGCTGGCCTTCTTCATGGTCATCGCCGTCAGTATCGGCGGCCTGACCCAGATCGTTCCGCTGTTTTTCCAGGACGTCACCAACAAGCCGGTCGAGGGCATGAAGCCTCGTACCGCCCTTGAACTGGAAGGCCGCGACATTTATATCGCCAACGGTTGTGTCGGCTGCCACTCGCAGATGATCCGTCCGTTCCGCGCTGAAACCGAACGTTATGGCCACTACTCGGTAGCCGGTGAAAGTGTTTGGGACCACCCGTTCCTGTGGGGTTCCAAGCGTACCGGTCCGGATCTGGCCCGCGTAGGCGGTCGTTACTCCGATGACTGGCAGCGTGCGCACTTGTACAACCCGCGCAACGTTGTACCCGAGTCGAAAATGCCGGGTTACCCGTTCCTCGTGGAAAACAAGCTCGACGGCAAAGACACCGCGAAGAAAATGGAAGTCTTGCGCACGCTCGGCGTCCCTTACACCGACGAAGACATCGCCGGTGCAAAAGACGCAGTGAAGGGCAAAACCGAAATGGACGCGCTGGTGGCCTATCTACAAGGCCTGGGCACCATCATCAAAAGCAAACGGTGATTTAGATGGATATCGGGATGATTCGTGGCCTGGGCACCGTTGTCGTGATGGTTGCCTTTATCGGTCTGGCCCTGTGGGTGTTCAGCCCCAAGCGCAAGTCCGAGTTTGAAGACGCGACCTTGCTGCCTTTCGCGGATGATCCCGAAGCCATCAAGCACGTCGAGCAAGCTTCTAGGAGTAACAAAGAATGACTACGTTCTGGAGTCTGTACGTCACAGTCCTCAGTCTGGGTACCATCTTCGCCCTGACCTGGCTGTTGCTGTCGACCCGCAAGGGCCAGCGCAGCGAACAGACAGATGAGAAGGTTGGCCACTCCTTCGACGGGATCGAGGAGTACGACAACCCACTGCCGAAATGGTGGTTCATGCTGTTCGTCGGCACCATCATCTTCGCCCTCGGCTACCTGGTGCTGTACCCGGGCCTGGGTAACTGGAAAGGCATCCTGCCGGGCTACACCTACCTCGACAACGAGAAGCAGACCCCGTTCGCCAACGGCCAGTCTGGCTGGACCGGTGTTCACGAGTGGGAAAAGGAAATGGCCAAGTCGGACGCCAAGTTCGGTCCGATCTTCGCCAAGTTCGCCGCCATGCCGATTGAAGAGGTCGCCAAGGACCCGCAAGCCCTGAAGATGGGTGGCCGCCTGTTCGCCTCCAACTGCTCGGTTTGCCACGGCTCCGACGCCAAGGGCGCTTATGGTTTCCCTAACCTGACCGACGGCGACTGGCGTTGGGGCGGCGCACCGCAAGACATCAAGGCCACCATCATGGCCGGTCGTCACGCGGTAATGCCGGCCTGGGCCGACGTGATCGGCGAACAAGGCGTCAGCGACGTCGCTGCGTTTGTCCTGACCAACCTCGATGGCCGCAAACTGCCAGAAGGTGCGAAAGCCGACCCGGCTGCCGGCCAGAAGCTGTTCGCCACCAACTGCGCGGTCTGCCACGGTCCGGAAGGCAAAGGTACCCCGGCAATGGGTGCACCTAACCTGACCCACCCGGCAGCGTTCATCTACGGCTCGAGCTTCGCTCAACTGCAGCAGACCATCCGTTACGGCCGTCAGGGCCAGATGCCTGCGCAAGAGCAAATGCAGGGTAACGACAAGGTTCACCTGCTGGCCGCTTACGTCTACAGCCTGTCTCACGGTGAGAAGGCAGCGGACGCCAAGTAAGGCAAACGCTTGAAGTAACAAGAAACGGCCCCGCCAATGAGAATTGGCGGGGCCGTTTGCATTTCACGGCTAGTTGAATACACGGACAACTTCATCGACCTGGTTAACGGCTGTTTCAAGCGACGGTATTACCCGGACCGCACATCACGCTCACCTCCTTCACCCTCGAACACCAAATTAAATTAAAAACTTTCACCACCCTGATTAAAGACAACAACTCCGTTAATTAATAACGGCATCCACACTATTGCCATCGACGAGCGATCCCTCAAAGCCGCTGCGGGCCAGAAGCACCTACCATATGCCGGGAGAGTGCTTTTACAAACATCATGCACTACAAATTTCACGCTTTGAAATCAACCGGCAATAGATCAGGCTTGCGCTAACTGATAACTTCTCACTCAGCTTGATCAACGGCCAAGTAATAATATTCCAGCTACCACGATCAAAGCTGACAAACAGTGACCCAACAAACAAGGAAGTTACGACATGAGCAAAAAAAACACTACGGACAACGAACCCAACAACACCGACCAACCAATCAATTGCGAGCTTGTTGCACCAACTGGAACGACTAACAAAACCGGCACCCAAAAGCGCCGAGCACGACGGTCCGCGGACATCGAAAGCGCCGCTGATAAAAAACGCGGCAGCAGTGGGCTGGATTCTCTCGGAGGCGGTAACCTTCCTTGACGCCAGCGCATCATCGGAGTGAACTACGCAGGTAACCGGTGTGCAGCGCCAACCCGCTGCACACCCCTCCCCGAGCCAAATCATGTGCAGGCAGCCAAGGAAAAGGGGAATCGGCTGTAGTCAATTGATCTGCATCATGATTTGTTACATTTGCTACACCATCCAGGATTTTTCCCCAACGCGACTAAAGGTCGCACCCTTGACCTAGAGCGACAGGCGTATCATTGCGCCACTGTTACAGCCCTTTTTGACCGCGGTCGGCACGTACTGACCGAGGCATTTTTCCACTGCCGTGGGATGCAATGATGAGCAACCAGATTCCGGTACACGACGTTACCCCGCCCACCAAGAACGCGAACAATAGCGTCGACCTTTACGCCTCCAGGGAAAAAATCTACACCCGCGCCTTCACCGGCCTGTTCCGCAACCTGCGGATGATGGGCGGTGCCGGGCTGTTCCTGCTGTATTTCGGTACGGTCTGGCTCAACTGGGGCGGCCACCAGGCTGTCTGGTGGAACCTGCCGGAGCGCAAGTTCTTCATCTTCGGCGCCACCTTCTGGCCGCAGGACTTCATCCTGCTGTCGGGCCTGCTGATCATCTCCGCCTTTGGCCTGTTCTTCATTACCGTGTACGCCGGGCGCGTCTGGTGCGGCTATACCTGCCCGCAAAGCGTCTGGACCTGGATTTTCATGTGGTGCGAGAAGGTCACCGAAGGCGACCGCAATCAACGCATCAAGCTCGACAAGGCGCCGATGAGCGCCAACAAGTTCGTGCGCAAATTCAGCAAGCACACGATGTGGCTGTTGATCGGTTTCGTCACCGGCATGACCTTTGTCGGTTATTTCTCGCCGATCCGTGAACTGGTGTTCGAGTTTTTCACCGGGCAAGCCGATGGCTGGTCCTACTTCTGGGTCGGCTTCTTCACCCTCGCCACCTATGGCAACGCCGGCTGGCTACGCGAGCAAGTGTGCATCTACATGTGCCCCTATGCGCGTTTCCAGAGCGTGATGTTCGACAAGGACACCCTGATCGTCTCCTACGACCCGCGCCGTGGCGAAAGCCGTGGTCCGCGCAAGAAAGGCGCCGACTACAAGGCCCAAGGGCTGGGCGACTGCATCGATTGCACCATGTGCGTGCAGGTCTGCCCGACCGGCATCGACATCCGCGACGGCCTGCAGATCGAATGCATCGGTTGCGCGGCCTGCATCGACGCCTGCGACAGCATCATGGACAAGATGGAGTACCCGCGCGGCCTGATCAGCTACACCACCGAGCACAACCTGTCCGGGCAAAAAACCCATAAACTGCGCCCGCGCCTGATCGGTTACGCCCTGGTGTTGCTGGCGATGATCAGCCTGCTGGTCACCGCGTTCTTCATGCGCTCGCTGGTAGGTTTCGACGTCAGCAAGGACCGCGTGCTGTACCGCGAAAACGCCGAAGGCCGGATCGAGAACGTCTATAGCCTCAAAATCATGAACAAGGACCAGCACGACCATACCTACGTACTGGACGCCGCCGGCCTGCCCGACCTCAAGCTGCAAGGCAAGCGTGAGATCAAGGTCGCCGCGGGTGAAATTTTCAGCATGCCGGTCGAGTTGTCGAGTGCACCGGACCAACTGCCGTCGAGCACCAACGAGGTGAAATTCATCCTCAAGGATGCCGATGACGACAGCGTCCACGTTGAAGCCAAGAGCCGATTCATCGGCCCACAAATTCGTTGAGAGAAGTCATCATGCCCGCAGCAACTGCCACCAGCCCTTGGTACAAGCACCTCTGGCCATGGATCATCATCGCTATCCTGGCCTGTTCGGTAACGCTGACCCTGTCGATGGTGACCATCGCGGTGAACAACCCGGACAACCTGGTCAACGACAACTACTACGAAGCCGGCAAAGGCATCAACCGTTCGCTGGACCGTGAGCTGCTGGCCCAGACCCTGCTGATGCGCGCCAGCATGCACCTGGACGGCATGACCGGTGAAGTCGACCTGCACCTGACCGGCAACAGCCAGCCGAAGACCCTGGAACTGAACCTGATCTCGCCCACCCAGCCAGAGAAAGACCGCAAGATCATCCTGACCCGCAGTGAAACCGAACAAGGCCGCTACATCGGCCAGGTGAGCGACAAGATTGAAGGCCGTCGCTTCATCGAGCTGCTGGGCACCCAGGACGACCACATCTGGCGCATGTTCGAAGAAGAACAGGTCAGCCACGACAAAGACCTGTTGCTGGGCGACGAACCGCTGCAAGGCGCCGAAGACCTGAAGCAGTAACTGCCTTGTGGCGAGGGAGCTTGCTCCCGCTGGGGCGCGAAGCGCCCCTGAAACCTGCAAACCGGTTCTTTCAGGTACAGCGAGTTCGCAGCATTGCGACTGCTTCGCCGCCGAGCGGGAGCAAGCTCCCTCGCCACAGTAGCTCTCATGACAGCACACATGACCACCCCAACCCCCTGCTACCACTGCGCCCTGCCCGTCCCGCCCGGCAGCCGGTTCACCGCCGTCATCCTCGGCGAGACGCGCGAGCTCTGCTGCCCGGGCTGCCAGGCGGTGGCCGAAGCGATTGTCGCCGGTGGCCTGGAACACTATTACAGCCACCGCAGCGAGGCCTCGGCCAACCCCGACGCCTTGCCGGTGCAACTGGTGGACGAACTGGCGCTGTATGACCGCGCCGACGTGCAACAGCCCTTTGTACGCCACGAAGGCGACCTGGCCGAAACCACGCTATTAATGGAAGGCATCAGCTGCGCCGCCTGTGGCTGGCTGATCGAGAAACACCTGCGCAACCTGCCCGCCGTGGCGGAGGCGCGCCTGAACCTGTCCAACCATCGCCTGCACGTACGCTGGGCCGACAGTCAGCTGCCATTGAGCCAACTGCTCGGCGAACTGCGCCATATCGGCTACGCCGCCCACCCCTATCAAGCGGACCGCGCCAGTGAACAACTGGCCAGCGAAAACCGCCTGGCCTTGCGCCAATTGGGCGTAGCGGGCTTGCTGTGGTTCCAGGCGATGATGGCAACCATGGCCACCTGGCCGGAGTTCAACATCGACCTCAGCCCCGAGCTGCATGCGATCCTGCGCTGGGTCGCGCTGTTCCTGACCACCCCGATCGTGTTCTACAGCTGCGCACCCTTCTTCAAAGGGGCAATGCGCGACCTGCGCACCCGCCACCTGACCATGGATGTGTCGGTCTCGCTGGCGATCGGTGGTGCCTACCTGGCCGGCATCTGGACCTCGATCACCGGCACCGGCGAGCTGTATTTCGACGCGGTCGGCATGTTCGCCCTGTTCCTGCTGGCCGGCCGTTATCTGGAGCGCCGCGCCCGCGAACGCACGGCCGCCGCCACCGCCCAACTGGTCAACCTGCTGCCAGCGTCGTGCCTGCGTTTAAGCCCGGACGGCCAGAGCGAGCGCATTCTGCTCAGCGAACTGCGCCTGGGCGACCAGGTGCTGGTCCATCCCGGCGCCACCCTGCCGGCCGACGGCAAGATCCTCGACGGCCAGTCGAGTATCGATGAGTCGCTGCTGACGGGCGAATACCTGCCACAACCGCGTACCGTCGGCGACACCGTCACCGCCGGCACCCTGAACGTCGAGGGCGCGCTGACCGTCGAAGTGCTGGCACTGGGTCAGGACACGCGCCTGTCGGCCATCGTCCGCCTGCTGGACCGCGCCCAGGCCGAGAAACCACGCCTGGCACAAATCGCCGACCGCGCGGCGCAATGGTTCCTGCTGCTGTCGCTGGTGGCCGCTGCGGTCATCGGCCTGGTCTGGTGGGAACTGGATCCGTCCCGTGCGTTCTGGATCGTGCTGGCCATGCTGGTCGCGACTTGCCCTTGCGCCTTGTCGCTGGCCACTCCCACCGCCCTCACCGCCGCCACCGGCACCCTGCATAAACTCGGCCTGCTCCTGACCCGAGGCCATGTGCTGGAAGGCCTGAACCAGATCGACACAGTGATTTTCGACAAGACCGGCACCCTCACCGAAGGTCGGTTGGCGTTGCGCTCGATCCGCCCACTGGCGGCCCTCGACAGCAACCAGTGCCTGGCGCTTGCCGCCGCCCTGGAAAACCGCTCGGAACACCCGATTGCCAGGGCCTTTGGTCGAGCCCCCGTGGCCGCCGAAGAAGTGTTGAGCACGCCCGGCCTGGGTCTTGAAGGCCTGGTCGGCACGCAGCGCCTGCGCATCGGCCAGCCGGGATTCGTCTGCGAACTGAGCGGTTGCGCCGTCCCCCCGATGCCCGACGAAGCCGGTCAATGGCTGCTGCTGGGCGACAGCAACGGCGCACTGGCCTGGCTGGTCCTCGATGACCGCCTGCGCAGCGACGCACCGGCCCTGCTCGCCGCCTGCCAGGCACGCGGCTGGCGTACCCTGCTGCTGTCGGGCGATAGTTCGCCGATGGTGGCCAGCGTCGCGGCAGAACTGGGCATCGACGAAGCCCGTGGCGGGTTGCGTCCGGACGACAAGCTGCAGGTGCTCAAGCAACTGCACCAGGAAGGCCGCAAAGTGTTGATGCTCGGCGACGGCGTCAACGATGTGCCGGTACTGGCCGCGGCCGACATCAGCGTGGCCATGGGCTCGGCCACCGACCTTGCGAAAACCAGCGCCGATGCGGTGCTGCTGTCCAACCGCCTGGATGCCCTGGTACAAGCCTTCAGCCTGGCCCGCCGCACCCGCCGGGTAATCATCGAGAACCTGCTGTGGGCGGGGCTGTACAATGGCCTCATGTTGCCGTTTGCCGCCCTCGGCTGGATCACTCCGGTGTGGGCCGCCGTCGGCATGTCCATCAGTTCGTTGACCGTAGTGCTCAATGCCTTGCGCCTTACTCGCCAGATCACGTGAAAACTACTGCGCTCGGAAATACTGCGTTAAAAACAGGCTCGGAATGCTCATTTACAACCAGTAAACTCCGCTTCCTCGCCTGTTTTTGCCTTGTCTTTCCTTCGCTCGTTACGTTTTCACGCGATCTGGACACAAACGAATGTCAGGAAAAGGCAAAATCAAAGTCCGCTGCCGGCCTGAGCCGCGCGGGCATGGAGTAAAGATGCCAGCTCTCTACGTGATGATCCCGGCAGCGCTGCTGATCGTCGCCATCGCCATTTACATCTTCTTCTGGGCCGTCGACAGCGGCCAGTACGATGACCTCGACGGGCCGGCCCACAGCATCCTGTTCGACGACCAGGACCCGAACCACAAGGCCGCCATCGACGAAGCCGACGGCCAGCCAACGGCGGATCCGGCCAAGCCAATCGACAAGGCGCCACCCCATGCTTGAGTTGGCACCCCTGCTGGTGTCAGCGGTGATCCTCGGCCTGCTCGGTGGCGGTCATTGCCTGGGCATGTGCGGCGGGTTGATGGGCGCACTGACCCTGGCGATCCCCAAGGAACAACGCAGCCGACGCTTTCGCCTGCTGCTGGCGTACAACCTGGGCAGAATCCTCAGCTACACCACCGCCGGCCTGCTGATCGGCCTCGCGGGATGGGCCCTGGCCAACAGTCCGGCGGCGATGTTCATGCGTGTGCTCGCCGGTTTGCTACTGATCGCCATGGGACTGTACCTGGCGGGTTGGTGGAGCGGCCTGACCCGCATCGAAAGCCTGGGCCGCGGCCTATGGCGCCATATCCAGCCCGTTGCCAACCGCCTGCTGCCGGTATCGAGCGTGCCGCGCGCCTTGCTGCTGGGCGCGCTGTGGGGCTGGCTGCCATGCGGCCTGGTCTACAGCACCCTGTTGTGGGCCGCCAGCCAGGGCGATGCCATCGACAGTGCGCTGTTGATGCTCGCCTTTGGCCTCGGCACCTGGCCGGTGTTGTTGGCCACGGGGCTCGCCGCTGAACGCGTCACGGCGCTGTTACGCCAACGCAGCGTACGCATGACCGGCGGCCTGCTGGTGATCCTGTTCGGTATCTGGACCCTGCCCGGGCCCCACCAGCATTGGCTCATGGGGCACTAGGCCGCCGCGATCGAAGGCTTGAAGAACCCCCATGTAACCGCATGCAGGGCATTTACCCCGGCTCGACGGTGTACACCCGTACACTCTTGATACAAATCAAGATTCCCCTCGTGGCAACCCCCTAGACTCGCTGACACTGCCAGCCTATCCGGGGGAACGCCCGCATGCTCGACGCCATTCGTTGGGACACAGACCTGATCCGCCGTTACGACCTGGCGGGACCACGCTACACCTCGTACCCGACCGCGGTGCAATTCAACAGCCAGGTCGGCACGTTCGACCTGCTCCACGCCCTGCGTGACAGCCGCAAGGCCCGGCGCCCGCTCTCGCTGTATGTGCACGTGCCGTTTTGCGCGAACATCTGCTACTACTGCGCCTGCAACAAAGTCATCACCAAGGACCGCGGCCGCGCCCAGCCCTACCTGCAACGCCTGGAACAGGAAATCCAGCTGGTCGCCTGCCACCTGGACCCGAACCAGAAAGTCGAACAACTGCACTTCGGTGGCGGCACCCCGACTTTTCTCAGCCATGACGAACTGCGCCAGTTGATGGCGCAACTGCGCAAGCACTTCAACCTGCTGGATGACGATTCGGGCGACTACGGCATCGAAATCGACCCCCGGGAAGCGGACTGGTCGACCATGGGCCTGCTGCGCGAACTGGGCTTCAATCGCGTCAGTATCGGCCTGCAGGATCTCGACCCGGCGGTACAACGGGCGGTCAATCGCCTGCAAAGCCTGGAGGAAACCCGGGCGGTAATCGATGCTGCGCGCACCTTGCAGTTCCGCTCGATCAACATCGACCTGATCTACGGCCTGCCCAAGCAAACCGCCGACAACTTCGCCCGCACTGTCGAGGAAGTCATCAGCCTGCAGCCCGACCGCCTTTCCGTGTTCAACTACGCCCACCTGCCCGAGCGCTTCATGCCGCAGCGGCGAATCAACAGCGACGACCTGCCGGCGCCCGCCGAAAAGCTGAAAATGCTTGAGCGCACCATCGAGCAACTGACCGCCGCCGGTTATCGCTACATCGGCATGGACCATTTCGCCCTGCCTGACGATGAACTGGCCATCGCGCAGGAAGAATCGACCCTGCAACGCAATTTCCAGGGTTACACCACGCACGGCCATTGCGACCTGATTGGCCTCGGCGTGTCGGCCATCAGCCAGATCGGCGACCTGTACTGCCAGAACAGCAGCGACCTGAACGAATACCAGAACGCCCTGGCCAACTCCCAACTCGGCACCAGCCGTGGCCTGCTGTGCAATCAGGACGATCGGTTGCGCCGGGCGGTGATCCAGCAACTGATCTGCGGGTTCCGCCTGGAGTTCGCCACGGTCGAACAAGACTTCAACATCGATTTTCGCGGTTACTTCGCCGGACTCTGGCCACAGTTGCAGGCGATGGCCGAGGATGGCCTGATCGAGCTCGACCGTGAAAAAATCCTGGTCCTGCCCGCCGGGCGACTGCTGGTGCGCTCAGTGTGCATGGTGTTCGATGCCTACCTGGAGCAGCAGAACCGCCAACGCTTCTCTCGGGTTATTTAAAGCACTGGGCGCACCCACGAGGTTGCGCCATGTTGCCGCAGACTGGCTTCAAGGTCCTTGCGTAGGTTACCCTTACGCCTTATGTGTGTTTTCCCACAAGGATCTAAGAAATGTCCGAGCCAGTTAAACTGCGCGCTCATAACCAGGCTCATTGCAAGGATTGCAGCCTGGCACCACTTTGCCTGCCACTTTCTCTGAATCTGGAAGACATGGATGCGCTGGACGACATCGTCAAACGTGGCCGCCCACTGAAAAAAGGCGAATTCCTGTTCCGCCAGGGCGACGTTTTCGATTCCGTCTTTGCAGTACGCTCGGGCGCCTTGAAAACCTTCAGCCTGAGCGACAGCGGCGAAGAACAGATCACCGGCTTCCACCTGCCGAGTGAACTGGTCGGTTTGTCCGGCATGGACACCGAGAGGCATCCGGTGTCCGCCCAGGCGCTGGAAACCACCTCGGTCTGCGAAATCCCCTTCGAGCGCCTTGATGAACTGGCCCTGCAACTGCCGCAATTGCGCCGTCAATTGATGCGGGTGATGAGCCGTGAAATCCGCGACGACCAGCAAATGATGCTGTTGCTGTCGAAGAAAACCGCCGACGAGCGCATTGCCACCTTCCTGGTCAACCTGTCGGCACGCTTCCGCGCTCGCGGGTTCTCGGCCAACCAGTTCCGCCTGAGCATGTCGCGCAACGAAATCGGCAACTACCTGGGCCTGGCGGTGGAAACCGTGTCCCGGGTGTTCACGCGCTTCCAGCAAAGCGAGTTGCTCGCCGCCGAAGGCAAGGAAGTGCACATCCTCGACCCGATCCAGCTGTGCGCGCTGGCCGGCGGTTCAGTCGACGGCTGACGATACGCAGGTGGCTGAGCGGCCCCGCTCAGCCACGGTTATACTGTCGCGTTTGTAGCCTGCCAGGACATCCCGACGATGGTCATCGACTCCTTCGACATCAAATCCCTGATCCGCCCCGTGATCGACTTCCCGAAGCCGGGCGTAATTTTCCGCGACATCACCCCGCTGTTCCAGTCGCCCAAGGCCCTGCGCCTGGTGATGGACTGCTTTGCGCACCGTTATGTCGAGGCCGACTTCACCCACATCGGCGCCATGGATGCCCGTGGTTTCCTGATCGGCTCGGTGCTCGCCTACCAACTGAACAAGCCACTGGTGCTGTTTCGCAAGCAAGGCAAACTGCCGGCCGACGTACTGGCCGAGGGTTACCAGACCGAGTACGGCGAAGCCTTCCTCGAAGTCCACGCCGACAGCCTCTGTGAAGGGGACTCGGTGCTGATGTTCGACGACCTGATCGCCACCGGCGGGACCCTGATCGCCGCCGCCAACCTGGTGCGACGCATGGGCGCCAGCATCTTCGAGGCCGCGGCCATTATCGACCTGCCGGAACTGGGCGGTTCCCAGCGCCTGGAAGACATGGGCATCCCGACGTTCTGCCTGACGCAGTTTGCGTTGTCCGAAAAGTAAGCGCTTGCACTGACGCCTTCGCGGGCAAGCGGAACACCGCCCGACGCTCGCTCCTACAGGGCAATGCAGGCGGCGCCTGTAGGTGCGAGCTTGCTCGCGATGACCGTGAGCGCGACGCGGGGTGTCAGGCAGCACGCGTTATCGTTGGCGACCATCGCGAGCACGCTCGCTCCTACAGGGATCTGTTTCGCACACAAGATTTGTGTCTCGCGACAATCCCCAGTGGGAGCAGGCACGTCAACCGCCATACCGCAATCTATAGCCCCATCTGCTTGCTGATGATTTCATTCATCACTTCCCGGGTACCGCCGCCAATGGAGAGGATCCGGTTGTCGCGGTACAGCCGTTCCACCAGGCTGTCGCGCATGTAACCCTGCCCACCGAGGATCTGCACCGCGTCGTAGGTGATGCGGTCGGCGGTGTCGGTGGCGAGGTTCTTGGCCATGGATATTTCCTTGATCACACTCTTGCCCGCCGCCATTTTCGCGGCCTGGCGATAGGTGAACTCCCGGGACACCTCCAGCGCCGTGGCCATTTCCGCCAGACGATGCTTGAGCACCTGGAACTTGCCAATCGGCTTGCCGAACGCTTCGCGCTGCCGCGCCCACTTCAGGCTCTCTTCCAGTGCCAGCTGCGCGGTCATGTTGGCCATCAGCGCCAGGGCCAGGCGCTCGCTTTGAAAGTTACCCATGATGCAGGCAAAGCCCATGTTCTCGGCACCGATCAGGTTACCCACCGGCACCTTGCAGTCGTCGAAAAACAACTCGGCCGTGTCCGACGCCCACCAGCCCATTTTCTTCAACTGGCGACCGACGGTGAATCCCGGCGTGCCCTTTTCGATCAATAGCAGGCTGATGCCGGAAAACCCCGGCTCACCGGTGCGCACCGCAACGGTATAAAAATCCGCACGTACCCCGCTGGTGATAAAGGTTTTACTGCCATTGACCCGGTAATGGTCACCGTCACGCACAGCATGGGTCTGCAGGTTGGCGACATCCGAGCCGCCACCGGGTTCGGTGACCGCCAGGGCGCTGATTTTCTCGCCACTCAGGACGTGCGGCACCACCCGGTCGCGTACCTCGGGCCTGGCCCACTTGACGATCGGCGGCAGACCGATGTCCAGCGAGCCGAGCCCCGCCACCAGCCCGCCGGAACCGCAGCGCATCAACGCTTCGCTGGCGGCAATCTTGGCAAACAGGTCGCCTTCGTGGCTGCCACCCAGCGCCTCGGGGTAACCGATGCCGAGGATGCCCGCCGCGCCGGCCTTGTGGTAGAGCTCACGGGGAAAGCCCTCGGCCTCTTCCCACTGATCAATGTCCGGAAGAATCTCGCGCTCGACGAAACGTCGCACGCTGTCACGGACCAATTCATGGCTTGGGTCGAAGTATTCCTGGAAGGCAGGCATCGGCGAACTCCACTGAAGGTTCAGCGAAGTTAACCGAGCGCTTGCTTGGTTTTCAAGCGTCTTCAGCGAATCAGCCGAAGCGCGAGGCCGGCAACGTCAAGCCGGACGCTACAGAACGATCGGCTTACGCCCCGCAAAGGAATGAGCCAGGGTACCGCCGTCTACCAGTTCCAGCTCGCCACCCAAAGGCACGCCATGGGCAATGCGCGAGGCGATCAGGCCCTTGTTGCTGAGCAACTGGGCAATGTAGTGCGCGGTGGCTTCGCCTTCCACGGTCGGGTTGGTGGCGAGGATGACTTCGGTGAAGGTGCCCGCCTCTTCGATCCGCGCCAGCAGCTGCGGGATACCGATGGCTTCAGGGCCCAGGCCGTCAAGGGGTGACAAATGGCCCTTGAGCACGAAGTAACGACCGCGAAAACCGGTCTGCTCCACGGCATAGACATCCATCGGCCCTTCAACCACACACAACAATGTGTCGTCACGCCGAGTGTCCGAGCATTGCGGGCACAAGTCATCTTCGGTCAGCGTGCGGCACAGCCGGCAATGGCCAACCCCTTCCATCGCCTGGCTCAACGCCAACGCCAGCCGCGAACCACCGCTACGGTCACGCTCGAGCAGTTGCAGCGCCATGCGCTGGGCGGTTTTCTGACCGACACCGGGCAAAGTACGCAGGGCGTCGATCAGTTGGCGAATCAAAGGGCTGAAGCTCATGGTAGAAAGGTCCGACAAATCAACGAGACGCGGTTTATACCCGCGCCTCTGGCCAGCGTCAAATGCTCATCCGGGCGTCAGTCTTCGGCGACCCGTACCACCAGCTTGCCGAAGTTACGCCCCTCCAGCAGCCCGATAAATGCCTCGGGCGCCTGCTCCAGGCCAAGGACGACATCCTCGCGAAACTTCACCTTGCCTTCACGCACCCAGGGCGCCATCGCCTTGATGAACTCCGATTGCCGATCACCGTAGTCGTCGAAGACGATAAAGCCCTGCATCCGCACACGCTTGGTCAGCAGCAGGCGTTGCAGCAGCGGCAAGCGATCCGGGCCGGGGGGCAGCTCCTGGGCATTGTACTGCGCAATCAGGCCGCACACCGGGATCCGCGCCTTGGGATTGAGCAGCGGCAACACCGCGTCGAACACCTTGCCACCGACGTTTTCGAAATACACATCAATGCCGTCGCCGCAGGCCTGCGCCAACTCATCGGCAAAGCTCGGGCTGTGGTGATCAATGCAGGCATCGAAGCCCAGCTCCCGGACCACGTAACGGCATTTGTCGGCACCCCCTGCAACCCCCACGACCTTCAGACCCTTGATTTTCGCCACCTGTCCCACCACCGAACCCACGGCACCGGACGCTGCAGCAACCACCAGGGTCTCGCCGGCCTTGGGCTGGCCGATGTCCATCAGGCCCATGTAGGCGGTCATCCCCGGCATACCGAGGACACCCAGTGCCAGGGAAGGACTCGGCCAGCCCGACGGCACGGGGACCAGCGCCCGGCCATCACTGATGCTATGGCTCTGCCAGCCCGTAATGCCCACCACCAGGTCGCCCTCCTGGAATTTCGGGTTCAGCGAACGCTCGACCCGGCTGACGGCACCACCGGTCATCACATCGCCGAGCGCCACGGGCGCCGCGTAGGACGGTGCATCGCTCATGCGTCCGCGCATGTAGGGATCGAGCGACAGGTAGAGGGTCTTGAGCAGCACCTGGCCTTCACCCAGCTCCGGGAGCGCCACCCGCTCCAGGCGAAAATTTTCCGGCACCGGCGCCCCCGAGGGCCGCGACACCAGGACGATACGTTGGTTGAGGGTCAATGCGTGTGGCATGTGAGCATCTCCTTGTACGATGAACGTGGTGGGTATAGGGAGCAGACCGTGACGGGGATCTCGCGTTCGATGTTTTTGCCGGCTCGGTGGCGACATGAGCAATCGCCTTCAACCAGAAACAAAAATGCCAGGCGCGATGCCTGGCATTTTTTGTAGCCCATCCGAAGCGCCTTGGCGAATCAGAACGGCAGTTTCATGCCCGGTGGCAATTGCATGCCGGCAGTCATGCCGGACATCTTGTCCTGGCTGTTGGCTTCGATCTTGCGCACCGCGTCGTTGACGGCGGCGGCGAACACGGCTTCGAGCATCTCCTTGTCGTCTTCGCTCAGGCCTTCCACCAGGCTTGGATCGATGGTCACGCGCTTGACGTCGTGACGACCGGTCATCACCACGGTGACCATATCGCCACCGGCTTTACCGGTGACTTCGGCGTTGGCCAGTTCTTCCTGCATCTTGGCCATTTTTTCCTGCATCTGCTGCGCCTGCTTCATCAGGCCGGCCATGCCACCTTTCATCATGGGAATCACCTCAAAAGTACTTGGATCAAAACAGCGCCCGGCCAAGCGGGCCGGACGCCTTCAGTTATTAGCCCTGGCTGACCAGGGCCTCGACAGGTTCAATAGTATCGTTACGGATCACCGCGCCGAACTGTTGCATCATTTGCTGGATGAACGGATCGCCGTGGATCGAATCCTCGGCCTCGCGCTGGCGATCGGCACGTCGACGCGAGGCGGCCTGGGCCGGGGTTTCCTGCTCGGGCTTGATCAGTTCGATGCTCACCGTCAGGGTACGCTGGTGATACTGGTTCAGCGCATCGTTGAGTCGGCGTTGCTGGGTGGCGTTGAACAACGCACTGTGGGCCGGGTCCAGGTGCATCAGCCAGTGATCGCCATCAACGGCAATCAGCGTGCAGTTGGCGGCGATGCTGCCGGTCATGCCGGAAATCGGCAGCTTCGGGAACAGCTCCAGCCATTGCAGCGCCAGACCGGTGGCCGGCATCGCGGCGGGCTCCGGTTCAGGCTCCGGCGCCGGTTCCGCGGCATGCTCACTGGCCAGCTCATCCAGGTAGCTGTAGGCCGAATCCTGGTCCGGCTCGATGTAGTCCTCATCCAGCGGCGGCTCGTCGTCCAGGTCCATGCCCGGCGTGGCGGCATCGACCTGCGCCACGCTCGGCTCAGGAATCGACTCGGCGGCCCAGGCCGGTGCGTCCGGCACGACGCTGTCTGGAACCGGCACCGGCATCGGCGTCAGGTCAGGCTGTTCGGCGGTCGTTTCCAGCATGGGCTCGGCAGCCGGCTGCTGCACGACGGCCGGTTCTACCGGGTCGTTCCACGGCAGGTCGACTACTTCCTCGGCAATGGCCACGGGTGCTGCCACCGCCTCAACCACCGGCGCAGGCACCACCTGGGGCGCAACCGGCGCAGGTGCAGGTGTCGCCACCTCGGCCATCGGCTGCACCGCAGCCTCCACGACAGGAGCCGCAGCCACGACCGGCGCCACACGCTGCGCGCCAGCCACCGAGTTCGCGGAATCAACTGTGGCCTGGCTGATCCCCACTGGCTTTAGCGGTTGCCTCGGTGCATCCGCGGTGTCTGCCGGCCGGAAGGCAAGCATTCGCAGCAGGACCATTTCGAAACCACCACGCGGGTCCGGCGCCAGCGGCAAGTCGCGACGACCGATCAGGCCCATCTGGTAATAAAACTGTACGTCTTCGGCCGGCAAGGCCTGGGCCAGCGCCAGCACCCGGTCACGATCGCCATGGCCGTTGTCCACGCCCTCGGGCAGGGCCTGGGCAATCGCCACCCGGTGCAGCACGTTAAGGATTTCCGACAGCACGCCATTCCAGTCCGGGCCCTGCTCGGCCAGGTGGCGCACCGCTTCGAGCAACGCCTTGGCGTCGCCCTCGATCAGCGAATGCAGGACGTCATAGACCTGCCCATGATCCAGGGTGCCCAGCATCGCCCGCACGTCAGCCGCCATGACCTTGCCTTCACCGAAGGCGATGGCCTGGTCGGTCAGGCTCATGGCGTCACGCATCGAACCGTCGGCGGCACGCCCGAGCAACCACAGGGCATCGTCTTCGAACGGCACATTCTCGACACCCAGCACGTGGCTCAAATGCTCGACCACGCGCTCCGGCGTCATGTTCTTCAACGAGAACTGCAGGCACCGGGAAAGAATCGTTGCCGGAAGTTTCTGCGGGTCGGTGGTCGCCAGGATGAACTTGACGTAGGGCGGCGGCTCCTCGAGGGTTTTCAACAGTGCATTGAAGGAATGGCTGGAGAGCATGTGCACTTCGTCGATCAGGTAGACCTTGAAGCGCCCACGGCTCGGCGCGTACTGGACGTTGTCGAGCAACTCGCGGGTGTCCTCGACCTTGGTCCGGCTCGCGGCGTCGATCTCGATCAGGTCGACAAAGCGCCCTTCGTCGATCTCACGGCATACCGAACACGTGCCGCACGGCGTCGAAGTGATACCTGTTTCACAGTTCAGGCACTTGGCAATGATCCGCGCAATGGTGGTCTTGCCCACGCCGCGAGTGCCGGTAAACAGGTAGGCGTGGTGCAGCCGCTGGCTGTCCAAGGCATTGATCAGAGCCTTGAGCACATGGGTCTGGCCGACCATTTCGCGGAACGAGCGCGGACGCCATTTACGTGCAAGAACCTGATAACTCATCGAAAACCGTCGCAACGAAGGAAGCTGAAGCGGCTAATGCTAGCGGAGCAAGGGCAAAATTGCATCCGGTGCGCTCGGCTAATCTGTCTAAGCTGGTCTTTGGGGACGCTTTAATCGGTGTATGGCGGCATTCTGCTGGAGAGTTTATGCGTTCAGCCCTGGGGGTTCTGCTGTTAATCGGCACCTGCGCAACGGCCGCGCCCACACCGATACGTTTCGCGATCACCGACAGCTGGGCCATGCCCATGGCGCAGATCGAGCGCGGCCGGCCCGTCCAGGGCATTTTGTACGACATGATGCTCAGCCTGGCCACCCAGATCGGCGTGCCGGCCGAATTCAAGGTGCTGGCCCGCGCACGCGTGCACAGCAGCATGGAACACGGGGAAATCGATGTGCGCTGTTTTGCGGCGCAGGCCTGGCTGCCCAACCAGTCCGGGAACTACATCTGGAGTGTCCCGCTGTGGCTGCAGCGTGACCTGTTGATCGCCCGGCCTGGCACTCCCGCCCCAGTGGTCCCGGCGCGCCTCACCGCGCAGCCCATCGGCACTGTACTCGGGTATTACTACCCGACCCTGCAGCCACTGTTCGACAGCGGGCAACTGCAACGCGACGACGCGCGCAACCAGGACCAGGTCCTGCACAAGCTGCAGGCCGGGCGCTATCAGTACGCCGTGAGCAATCAATGGACCCTGGCCTGGTTCAATCAACGGATGACGCCCGACCAGCAACTGCATGTCGTCACGGTGCTGCAGGAATTGAATGTCGGTTGCTACGTGCGCAATGACCCAAAAGTACCGGTACAACGAATTCTAGGCACTTTGCACAAAATGAAAATGTCCGGGGAAATCGACGACATCATCCAGCTCTACACGGGCACCCGCGAACCGGTCCTGGCCTCCCCCGCGCCATGAACCTCAGATCACCCGGTCCAGCGCCTGCCACTGGACGGGAGCGGCGAACCCTGCAACCCAGCCTGGGACCTCGCTGGCCGGCATCGGCCGGGCAATGAAATACCCCTGCGCCACCTCACACCCCAGGCGCAGCAACAACTGGCCATGCTCCACACTGTGCAGGCCTTCGGCGACCACCTCTCGCCCGAAGGCCCGGGCCAGGCCGATCACGGCAGTGGTCAACGCCAGGTCGTCACGATCATGCAGGATGTCGCGCACAAAGGACTTGTCGATCTTGATGGTCTGGGTGTGCAGGCGCTTGAGGTAACTGAGCGATGAGTGACCGGTGCCAAAATCCCCCAGCGAGAACCTCACGCCCAGCGCCTGGCAGGCTCGCAGGCAAGTGCTGACATGCTGGATGTTTTCGATCGCCACCGACTCGACGATCTCAAGATCGAGCAGCCGCGGGGAGACGCTGGCATGACGCTGGAGCACGCCCTTGAGCCGCTCGAAAAAGTCGGCACGCTGAAAGTGCCGTGCGGCGATGTTGATGCTGACCGGCCACTGCAACCCGAGCCGCTGCCACCGGGACAACTGCTCCAGCACCTGCTCCATGACCCACTCGCCGATGTCGACGATCAGGTCCGTTTCCTCCACCCATGGCAAAAACTCCCTGGGCGGCACCACGCCCCTCTCCGGGTGCTCCCAGCGCAGCAACGCCTCAAAGCCCACCACCGTGCCGCTGCGCATGTTGACCCGGGGCTGGAAATGCAGGCGCAACTCGTGATTGAGCAAGGCCTGCCGAACCCGCGCCACGGTCTGGTAGGTCGCCTTGACCTCCCGGTCATGCACCACATCAAACAGGTGAAACCGATTGCGCCCGCTTTGCTTGGCCACGTACATGGCCTGGTCGGCATGGCGCAACAAGGTTTCTGCGTCTTCGTTGTCCACCGGGAACAGCGTGACGCCGACACTGGCGTACACATGCAACTCCTTGCCCAGGATCGAATACGGGGCCGAGATCACCCCCAGTACCCGGTTCAGGGCCGCACGCAACTCCGACACGTCGCTCACATCGCGCAAGATCAGCACGAACTCGTCCCCGGCCAGCCGCGCGACCACATCCTCGCCCCGCACAATATCGCGAAGGCGCTTGGCCACTTCGACCAGCAACAAGTCGCCACAGGCATGACCATAGCCGTCGTTGACGGCCTTGAAGCCATCGAGATCGAGCATGCACACCGCCAGCGGGACGTCCTCCGCACGAGAGAACGCCAGGGCCTGGTCGAGCAAATCAAAGAGAAACGCCCGATTGGGCAAGCCAGTCAGCACATCGTGCCCCACCCGCCATTCCAGGGAGTGCAGCAACTGGCGTTTCTCACTGACATCGAAGCGAATGGACACATAGCGCATCACCCGGCCGGTCACTTCATCCAGCACCGGTACCATGGTGCTGTCGACCCAATACAGGCTCCCATCCTTGGCCCGGTTGCAGATTTCCCCCTTCCAGACCTTGCCCAGGGCGATGGTGCGCCACATGGTCGCGAAGAAATCGCCAGGGTGCAGTCCCGAGTTCAGCAGGCGATGATCGGCGCCCAGCAACTCTTCACGGCTATAGCCCGATATCGCGCAGAACCGGTCGTTGACGTGAATAATCCGCCCGCTCAGGTCGGTCTCGGAAAATATGGCGGCAGCGTCCACTGCCCTGCGGTATTTCTCATCCATGAGCGTGCCCCATCTAGCGGCTGCACCGCTCGACCAGTGCGCAATGCCTGGCAGAGATGAAGGAGTAGGAGGTGCGCTGCCGGGGATCGTGCAGCCTTTGAAGCGGCGGGAGTAACGTCCTTGCAAGCGTGCGGACCAGCAAATTCAGATGCACTTTAAAACTCCATGAACAGCAGGTGATGGCCCCGGGACATATAAAGATCGACTAGTCTTGAAGACCTCGCGACACTCAGACGAGCGTCCGGTACTGGCAAGGTTGACGGCCCCGGGTGTCATCGACACGCCCTCCAGACCGGTCCAGGGCTGACGCAATGATGGCCGTTTCTCATCACCCGAACATCCAGCACCAGGCCAGCCAATATGCGAGCCAAACGCTAATTCTACGAAATACATCACGTTTTTAAAAGCAAGGTGATGGTTCATGCAGTTGTCCAATGCAAAAAACTGTCGTTAAGTTCTTGATTCTAAATGGGAATCGAGCGATGCACATTTCAAGTTTGGGTCCAGCCATCAAACGCTACCGCAAGGTAGCCGGGCTTACTCAGGCTGAACTTGGCGAGAAAACCGGTTTTGACCCCAAAACCATCAGCCGCTTCGAAACCGGCACCTACGCCCCCAGCGTCGAAGCCCTGTTCAGCTTTGCCGACGTACTGGGCGTGAAGCCCAAGGCGTTCTTTGCCGACCTGGGCGACGAAGAAGAGCAGCGTGCCTATCTCTTCGGTGTCATACACAAAGCCCCCCCAAAGGATCTGGGAAAGCTGATCGCAGCGGTAGATCAAGCCTTGTCCAAGCCTTAGAGCCAGAAACAGAAACAGAAACAGGCGGAGTAACGACTGATCGTTGCCCCGCCTGTTTTGTTTGATTACGCCTGGAAACCAGCGCGCCCGGCAAAAAAGACCCATGACCGGGAATTGGCAGCCTCGGTAAGTCGTCATCGTCAAACACCTGGGCGCGCGACTGGCAGAACGCCGATGCGCGCACCCAGCGCGCAGGCGCAAAGAGATCAATCAGATGCCTGTTGATGGGTGCAGTTTTTCCAACCGGGGGAATAACGCGAACGCATTGGCAGCAGCAGACACCTTGAACCGAGGAGCGTTCAGAGGGCAATCGGCAGGGAGACTGACAAAAGAGACGTCTGCAACGAACAGACTTTCGCGCGGGCCCGTTTGGGTCAGCTGAGATGGCGTTCTATTTTGAGGATTTTTCGAGGATCAGCCCGTTTCTGAAGAACGAGCTAGCGTTAAGGTGGCGACCCCACCAGCCACACCCCGGCACACAATGTCACCGCTGCGGCTGCTCCCTTCCAGGCCTGACCGGGTTCACGGCTGATCGTTGCGGGGGGACCGATGGGGTCACCATAACGACGCTCGCCAGTCGGCAAGCCGCGCCATTGTACCTATCTGAGACGAAGTTACAACCGTTGGTTTCGGATTAAAAATACGAGGCCCGTCAAGGACCTGCGTTGTTCGCGGTTTTATTGTGCCAACACCTCGTCCGCCCTGCCACCCTACTGCCGGATCACCAGGTGGATGAAATGCAGTTTGCCGATCACCGCGGGTAGCAGGACGAAGGAATAGAAGTCCGGCTGCCCCATGCTGCGTGACAACTCATTGAGCATGCCGGCCTGTTCGATCCACGCGTTGACGAACAACAGGAACACCGGGCCGCCAGGGTGCTGTGGGTCATAAAGGACGCTCGACGCAAATGGCTGATAGTCGAAGTCCATTTCTCGCGCATTCATGCCAAACCCCACCGCGTCCATCACGTGCAGGTAATGGGCCCAGGTTTCCGCCCACGCCCAGTCTTCCCATGGGTGCATGGTGGCGTAGGCACTGACGTGGCTTTGCTGCCAGTCCAGCGGTGCATCCTGCTGGTAATGTTGCTCCAGCACCTCGGCGTAACGGAAGCGTTCATTGCCAAACAAACCGCGAAAGCCCTCAAGCCAGGCGCCATTGGCAATCAATCGATCCCAGTAGCAGTGCCCCACCTCATGTCGAAAGTGCCCGAGCAGGGTGCGGTAGGGGTCGTGCATCTGCATCCGGACGCGCTCGCGATGCGCATCGTCAGCCTCCTTGATGTCTAGAGTGATCAGCCCGTGGTCGGCGACTTGCCCTCAAGGTCGATACCGACGAAATCGAACGCCAGCCCGCACACTTCATCGACAGATTTGAGGACCAACTGCAACCCCAGGCTGACCAACTGTGCAACCAGACGGCGCTTGGCGATCGCGACTTTGCGCCAATGATCGTAGTTTTCCGTAATCGACAGGTCGGGGATGGTCCGGTTTAGGCTACAGGCCATGCAATGCATGCCCGTGTCTGATTCAGACAGTAGCCAGTGACAGACCGCCGGGGTATCGCAGTTGGTGCAGCGGCGAAACGGCCCCGACTGCAGCTCGGCATCGAGTTGCCAGGTGTCCGGCTGCAAACCGGGCTTGCGGGGAAGACAAGCGGTTTTGCTCGGACTGATAGCCCAAGGCCGCGGAAGAGGCCTGACACTGACTGTTGCGAAAAAACAGCTACTGCCCGCAACAGCAATACCAGACCTTGCTGTTGCGCGAGTTTTCGCCCATGAAAGGCACGGCGATACGCGAACTGAGCTGTTCGAAGAAACGGTACATGGCGATCTCTCCCTGAGACTTGCCATGACTAGATCATGGATGGCTGTTGAACGTTCCCATATTTTCACGCAGGAGACAGTTTGGCCCCGGGATTGCATGTGGAGGGAAGACGGAAATTTGAACTAGTGGACTGCAACGACTCGTTCGTTTTCAATCAGGGCTAGAGTCTGCGATTTTGGTGGAAACACCCTACAAGCCCAAAGTAAAACATAAGTAGGAAAGATCCGATTTTTCTGTTTAATGGCTTTTAGGTTAGCCATTGCTTATTCAGGAGTAGTACATTTACTCATGCAAGAATTGATAAACAATTCAATTACCACGGAGAGGTAGCATGGCGTTTGATGCATTTGTCAAAATCGAAGGTATTCCAGGTGAAGCGCTGGATGAAAAGTACCGTAACTGGATCGAGGTCAGCGGATACAGTTTTGGCACTCATCAAAGTGCCTCGGCAACGGCCAGCTCTGCTGGCGGTGCGACCGCCGGCCGCACAACGCTGAGCAACTTCACCTTTACCAAATTTCTGGACAAATCCAGCTGCAAACTGATGGAAGCGAGTTGCGCCGGCGAACACCTGAAAGAAGTAACGTTGATTCTTAGTCGTGCGGGAACTGAAAAGCTCAAATATTTCGAGATCATTCTCGAGGAAGTCATCATTGCCGACTATATGCAAAATGCCAGCGCTGGTATTCCAGTAGAAATCGTGCAGCTGAATTATGGCCGCATCAAGACGATCTATACCCAGCAAAAGCGCAACGATGGTGCCGGTGGCGGCAATGTAGCGGGCGGCTGGGATCGCATCAGCAATAAAAAATATTCGTGAGGCTGAAATGGCGGAGCCTCTATCGTTCATCAATTCCCGAACCCAGCCTTTCGAGTCCCTCAAGGCTCAATTGAGTCTGACCGGCATATCAAAAAGCAAGTTCGATGCGCTCAACAGCCACATCGCCAACACGGTAGTGCTGGCAGGCGAGCTCGTTATCATCGGTGACCTGTCTACTGCATCCAATACGAGTCAAGAGGCGTACTTGATGGCCAGGGCGAGCGAAATCCATATCGGCTTGCTGACCAATCATGTCGACGCTGACGACTTCTTTCTGGACAACTTCGAACTGCTCCAGGGCATGCTCGCTCACGGCTCTGTTGGCGCCGCCGTCGTCAGTGATGGGTGGAGCAAGTACATGACCAGGATCAAGACAACCCTGGAGGAGATTGAACAGCTCCATAAGGAATATCTGCGTTCTGGATCAATAGCCGCCAGGGACAGGTTTTACAGCGAACGCGCCACGCTTTTCAGCAAACTGGAAAAGCAACTGGGAAATGTCACGTCCTATGGCTCCGGACTGCGTCATCAAGGCTCGATAAAAAGAATGCTGGGGATTTCTACTAAAAGTTACATGACTACCGGCGAGGTTGCGGGCTATGCACAAAAAGTCAGCGGCGTGGCCAGGGCCGCGAAACTTATCAAGAGAGGAGTCTATATAGGCGTTGCGCTGAATGTTGCTTCGTCCGGGCTTGATATCAGGAAGGCTTGTGCGTTGGGGAGGGAGGATGAGTGCACAAAGGCCAAGTATGTAGAGGGCTCTTCTTTGATTTTAGGCTTGGTGGGTGGAGCCGGTGGGGGCACTCTAGGCGGGCTCGCTACAACTTACGGCTGCATAGCGGCGTTAGGCATTGCTACCGGAGGTCCCGGCGCGCTGGTGTGCAGCGTGATAGGCGGTGCTGTAGGAGGGTGGGCCGCTGGATCGCTCGGGGAAAAAACGGGTGAAAAAGTCGGCGAGTATTTGCATAGAGAAATGACGCAATGAGCCCCCCACCTCTCGGTCTGATTGGACTCTTCATCGGGGCTCCGTTGACGCTTATCACGATATGGTTGTTTTACATGGTTCATATCTACACAGAAAAAGCGGAAGCACTGATGCCAAACAGTCGTTTCGTAGAAGCTAACATAGGAGTTTTTTCACAAGCGGGCCTTATGGGGAAAGCCATGCGCAATGGCTTTCTTACTGTGGTGTTGCTGACGCCAACCCTCACTGTAAAAAGGGGTTTTGTGAGTGTCGCCAACGTCAGAAAACTCCCGAAAGGCTTGAGACAAAAATTGGTCGTAACATGGGGCTCTAGCACCTTTTTCTTTTTCGCCCTGATCGCACTCAATATGTATCGAAGATACATTGAGTAAATTACCAACATTTCGTCGGCCATCACCTCAGGGAGCGCGACTCTTAAGAAGGCTTGCAGGAGAGATACCACAATGGGTCATGCTCTCCCCCCTCGCCACAAGGTCCGCTTCAGACCGAAATCCCCTGCCCCTTAAGAAACGCCACGAAGGCCTCTTCGTCCAGCACCTTCAACCCCAACTCATTGGCCTTGACCAGCTTCGAGCCGGCGCCCGGACCTGCCACTACGCAATAGGTCTTGGCCGACACCGAGCCCGCGACCTTGGCGCCGAGGCTTTCGAGCTTGTCCTTGGCGACGTCGCGGCTCATCAACTCCAGGCTACCGGTCAGTACCCAGGTCTGCCCCGCCAGCGGCAAGCCTTCGACGACTTTCTTCTCGCTGTGCCAATGCATGCCGAAATCATGCAACTGCTGCTCGGCACTCAACGCCAGCTGGCGATTTTTCTCGACGGCGAAGAACTCGCGCACCGCGTTGGCCTGCTTCTCCGGCAGCGCCTGGCGCATATCCAGCCAGTCGGCGGCGATGATCGCCTGCAGCGAACCGAACTTGTCCGCCAGTTTCTGCGCCCCACCCGGGCCGACCGAGGGAATGTGCAGCTTGTCGATCATTCCGCCCAAGGTGGTGCTGGCGGCGAACTCGGCCCCCAGTTCACCCTGGTCTTGAATGTCCAGGCCGTGACCCAGCAACGCTTCGATCACCCGCTGGTTGTGCCCGTCGGTAAAGAAACTGTGAATCTCGTAAGCGACCTCCAGGCCGACGTCCGGCAAGTAGGTCAAGACTTCCGGCAACGCTTGCTGAACGCGCGCCAGCGACCCCAGGGAGCGTGCCAGCACCTTGGCCGTCTCTTCGCCGACGTCGGGAATCCCCAGGGCATAGATGAAACGCGCCAGCCCGGGCTTCTTGCTGTCGGCGATGGCGCCCAGCAGGTTGTTGCTCGACAGTTCGGCGAACCCTTCGAGGTCGACGATCTGCTCGAACGTCAATGCATAGAGGTCCGCTGGCGAGCCGACCAGGCCCTCATCCACCAACTGCTCGACACTTTTCTCCCCCAGCCCTTCGATGTCCATGGCGCGGCGCGACACAAAATGGATGATCGCCTGCTTGAGTTGCGCACCACAGGCCAGGCGCCCGACGCAGCGATACACCGCGCCTTCGCTGATGGTCTCGCGACCCTTGCTGCGCTTGACCAGTTGCGTGCGCTCGACATGGGAGCCGCACACCGGGCAGCTCTCGGGAATCTGCACCGGGCGGGCATCGTCCGGGCGACGCTCGGCGACCACCTGCACCACTTGCGGAATCACGTCGCCGGCACGGCGAATGATCACCGTGTCGCCGATCATCAACCCCAGGCGCGCCACTTCGTCCATGTTGTGCAAGGTCGCATTGGACACGGTCACGCCCGCTACCTTCACCGGTTTCAAGCGCGCAACCGGAGTAACGGCGCCGGTGCGACCGACCTGGAACTCCACATCGAGCAACTCGGTGAGCTCCTCCATGGCCGGGAACTTGTGGGCAATCGCCCAGCGCGGCTCCCGCGCACGGAAGCCCAGTTCGCGCTGCGAGGCAATGCTGTTGACCTTGAACACCACGCCATCGATTTCGTAAGGCAAGGCGTTGCGGCGCTCGCCAATGTCGCGGTAGTAGTCGAGGCACTCGCCGATACCCTTGGCCAGCTTCAGCTCGCGACTGACCGGCATGCCCCACTGCTTGAGCTGCTGCAAGAGACCAATGTGCGTTTCGGCAATGTCTGCCGACACCTGGCCAATGCCATAGCAGCAGAACTCCAGCGGGCGACTGGCGGTGATCTTCGAATCCAGCTGGCGCAGGCTCCCCGCCGCGGCGTTACGCGGGTTGGCGAAGGTCTTGCCGCCGGCTTCCAGCTGCGTCGCATTGAGGCGCTCGAAACCGGCCTTGGACATATAGACTTCGCCGCGCACCTCCAGGGTCGACGGCCAGCCGCTGCCCTGCAGCTTGAGCGGAATATTGCGCACCGTGCGCACGTTGATGCTGATGTCTTCGCCCGTGGTGCCGTCACCGCGCGTGGCGCCACGCACCAGCTCGCCATCCTGGTACAACAGGCTGACCGCCAGGCCATCGAGCTTGGGTTCGCAGCTGTACTCAACCTCGACACCGCCGCCAAACAAATCACCGGCCGGCAGGCCCAGGCCTTCGCTCACCCGGCGATCGAACTCACGCATGTCGGTTTCTTCGAAGGCGTTGCCCAGGCTGAGCATCGGCACTTCATGACGCACCTGGGTAAAGGCCGACAACGCCGCACTACCGACCCGCTGAGTGGGCGAATCACGGGTGACCAGCTCGGGATGGGCCGCTTCCAGCGCCTTGAGTTCGTGGAACAACCGGTCGTACTCGGCGTCCGGAATGCTCGGCTCATCCAGTACGTGGTAACGGTAGTTGTGCTGATCCAGCTCAGCGCGCAGCTCTAGGATGCGGTTTTCGGCGGCGTTCATGGGTGTTCTCTCATAATCGAGTAGGAGGCGGATTTACATCCGCCGTCCTCTCACACCACCGTACGTACGGTTCCGTATACGGCGGTTCAGGTTAAGCGGTTAAGCCGGGTTATCGTGTCCAGTATTGAGACCAGCCCGAGTCGATCCCAGAGTTTCTTCGGCAGCGCCTGATTCATATGGG